>JANAVG010000018.1 GCA_024213275.1 Rossellomorea sp. BNER | reverse complement strand
GTATCATAGAGCTCTTTTCGTACCGTCATTTTCTCTTCCAAGGAATTTCATGGTACCAAAGAGTTCCTTTCATACCGTCATATTTGCATTTGCGGTATATCACGGCCCCAAAGAGCTCCTTTCATACCGCCATTTTCTCTTTCAAGGTATTCCACGGCATCATAAAGCACTATCATTGAGACCCTCATTCTCAGGACTTCATCAACCACATATTTACACTCGCTCCGTTTCAAGCTCCAGCAAACTTTTCCCTGAAAATCCATCACAGATTACATTTTCATGAATCGAAAGGAAAATGCTTGTATGATGCCTGGATTTCTACTAAAATATATGCAATTCCCTTTTAAATTTAGTGATTTTGATTAATGCCATCACTTTCAAGTGATACTCTTGAAAAGAAAGAGTGATCGAATGACAGAGACAATTGATAAGTATCTTGCTTATTTAAATATGGAAAGAGAAACTTTAAGTGTTAATTATCTTCAGAGATTAATTCAAATGCATTTGATTAAGATCCCATATGAGACCTTCAGCAAAATTCATTATTATGTAGAAAAGAAAGAGTATGTTCCTTCTATGGATCAGTTTATTTCAAACCTTTATGATAAGGGTTGGGGTGGCACTTGTTACACGTTAAATATAAATTTTGGGCGTTTGCTTCAAAGTCTTGGCTTTCAGTGTAAGTTCGTTAGGGTGAAGCCTGGACATTTAGGATTAATGGTGACATTTGAGGATCATCGTTATTACGTTGATGTTGGGTACGGTTCTCCGATCATGAAGCCAGTTGAATTAGAAGCAAGACAGCGTCATTTACTTCATGGTTTTGGTGAAGAGATTAGTTTTACACAGAGGGATCGATATTTATATGAAATTGATCGGAAAGCGAATGGAAAGTCATTTGTGAAAAAGGAAATTGTCTGGAAGCCACTTGAGGAAGAGGACTTAGAAGACGATATTGTGGATTCTTATGATGATCGTGATGGTAATATTACGATGAGACGGATTACCGCGGTTCGCTTTCAAGGTAATCAGTGTTATTTTTTGAGAAATGAAACCTTAAAGGTGATGACCTATCGAAATATTCGTGAGTTCCAAATGAGGGATGTACATAAATGGAAGGATATTATTCAAGAAGTCTATCACTTTGATCAAGACTCCCTGGATCAGTCTGTTGATTTTCTAAAAGAACGGAATATAAAAATATTTACCTAAACCTCCTTGGGAAGTAAGCTGTTGTTCCTATAGGTGGTTTTTTTGTGGGATAATATGGATCAGAAAAAAATCAAATGATGTGTAGGGGAAAGACTATTTTGGTCGTCTATTATAAAAAGAAAGCATAAACAAAGTTTGGAGTGTTTAAGGATATAAAGATTTATCAGTGTCCAGCTCCAGCGCCTAGCTCCTCGAGTCATAAGTCAAGTCACCAAGGAAGGGAAAAGGTACCCTTCCTTGGTGACCCGCCTTATGCAAGGCGCTTACGCTTTTCTTATAGAAAGGGGGGAGAGAGGATTGGATCAAGCTTTAATCGAAAAAGTGAAAAACGGGAATGATCATGCTTTTCGGATATTGATCGAAAAGTATCGAGATTATATTTTCCGCACGGTTTATGGAGTCCTTCGCAATCAAAAGGATGCCGAAGATGCTGCACAAGAGGTTTTCTTAAAGATTTATACCTCTCTCCCTCAATACGAGCATCAAGGCTTTAAAACCTGGATTACGAGGATTGCCGTTAATCATGCGATTGATTGCCAGCGTAAAAACCAAAGACGGAAAGAGGATACGGTAGAAGATATTTTATTGGTCCCCCCACAAGATGATCATCATTCTCGAAATGATAGTATAGAAAAACAAGTGTTGTTAAAAGAGAAGAGGATGCTCGTCAGGAAAAGGCTGGATGAAGTTCCGGATAATTATCGTGAAGTGATTTACGGCTATTACATAGCAGAGAAATCCTATCAACAATTAGCAAAAGAGCAAAACGTTCAGGTGAAAACCATTGAAACCAAGCTGTATCGGGCGCGGTTGTGGATGAAGAAGCATTGGAAGGAGGATGACTTTTCATGAAGCATAAAACATTTGAAGAATGGCTGACATACGTACGAGATGAAGTCGATGAAAAGACAAGAGTAGAGTTTGAAAACCACCTTTATGAATGTGACCAATGCATGGAGGTTTACTTGGAGGCAATTGAACGACAAGAAACCAGCTTCCCGACCGTAACAGATTCCGATGCGTTTACCGATGGAATTATGGCTATGATTGAGGTTGAGAAGCCTGTGTCAAATATAGAAAAACCTAGACCCTATGCGAAGACAAAGTTTTATCAGAAATCTGTTTTTCATTACCTGGTAGCGGCGGCTATGACGCTGTTATTAATGACAACTGGAGTGTTTCAAGAGCTGATGACCATCGTAACAGACTTTGAAAATAAATCGCCGAAGGAATCGATCACAGAGGGAATTATGAATGAAACCTTTTCCTTTGTAGAGGAATCAAATCAAACGAATAAGGAGGCGAAGGAATGATGAAGAAAAGTCCTATCCTAGCTTTTATATTGGCATTCTTTCCTGGGGGAGGATTGCTTTACTTAGGGAAAGTGTTAAGAGGCCTGTTTTATATGGCGGGATTAATCTTAATTCCAATATTCGCATTTATATTATTGCAATACATGTATGGGGTTGAGCAGTTTATCGTAATCTTTCTAGGTGGAGCATTTCTTTTATTGTATCTCATATCCATTATAGATACAGCCATTACTTCATATCGAGAAACCATTTCTAAAAATGAGGAATCCGAAGGGAAACTGATCCCGCATTCGACTCCCGAGTCAGAGCGTTTTTTCACCATCATTCTTTCTTTCGTTCCAGGCTTAGGTCATTTTCAATTAGGACTTATGAATCGTGGAGTGACCTTATTAGCGGCATTCTTTGGGCTTGGAGCCATGATCATGTTTGTAACGGCATTATCCAACCGCGGGGAGTTTATGATGTTCCTTGCCTTGCTTCCGGTTTTATGGGTATACAGCTTTTTTGATTCGATGCAGCTTCTTACTAAGAAGCAAAATGGTGAAACCCTGGTGGATCGCTCGATATTAGAGGAATTTGAATCGAGACGGGAGGACGGAAAGAAAAGCAAATCATTGGCGACTCTCTTGTCGATGTTTCCTGGTGCTGGTCATCTTTATCTAGGTTTGCAAAGACGTGGAATCCAGCTCATGGCAGCTTTCTTATTTTCTATTTATATACTAGATGTTTTACGACTAGGAATTTTCCTTTTCCTTGTACCCATCATTTGGTTTTATAGTTTCTTTGACGGACTTCAAAGGGCATCGCGATATGGAAAAGAACCATTGGAGGATACTCCGGTCATTTCTTATCTCATCAATCACCAAAAGTGGGTAGGAATCGGGCTTGTAGCTCTAGGTATTTACTATATGTTTACGAACATTCTTCTTCCGGTGTTTTCACCTTTTATCCAGCAATATATCGGGGTCGATTTCATGTATTGGGTGCAAAATTACCTCCAGACTGGAATTGTTTGTGTTCTTCTCATTGGTGGAGGTTTGAAGCTATTAGGTGGAAGCAGGAAAAAGGATAAGGAGGTATCATGATGAGAGTTTGGCGTGTTGGTTCGATTTCAATGGGGGCAGCCCTTGTATTTTTAGGAGTGTTCTTACTCCTTTCCCGATTTTTTAATTGGGATGCAGCCTTTATAATGGCGGGTTGGTGGCCGCTTCTTCTAATCGTTATAGGCGGAGAAATATTAGTGTATTTGTTCTTATCAAAACAAGAGAAACCGACTGTGAAATATGATTTATTAAGTATCTTTTTTGTAGGACTTATTGGGACGGTGGGGATTGGATTTACGATCTTCCAAGCTACAGGATTAATGGATAAAGTGAATATGTGGATGGATATGGAAGAACAAACCTTGGACATCCCTTCGTATGAATACGATGTGAAAAATGAGATAAAGCGGGTCGTGCTGGAAACAGGGTCACATCCTTTAACAATTGAAGGAACGTCCACTTCGGAGCTATCTGTATTTGGTACGTATCGTGCTCCGGTTGTAAATGGAGAGAAAGCGCTGCAATCGCCTGAGGATTACTTATTTTCTGAAGTGAAGGGGGATACCTTATATTTAACACTAAAACGCGTCCCTCACTCTCCAAATCCATTTAATGCAACGAATGAAATGAATGCTACTGTGGTTGTTCCCTCCAATGTTCAGCTAGAAGTCAGCGGAAACTATAGTCTTATTACAATGAAGCCGCGTAAATTGATGAGTAACTGGACTGTAAGCAATAGCGGTGAATTGAACCTTCAGTTATCAAATGAATCGGATATTCTTTTATCCGCTGAAAATGTGAATCGATTAGAAGGCGAGACGAAAGATTGGAATATGGTAGAGGAAGTGTCAGGGAATCATGAGAGTGAAGAATATGGTGACCACAGTTACGAGGGAAGGCAGCTGAAATCGGGAACATTGAAAATCGGGGAAGGCTCTTCTCAATTAACGGTTTCAAATGCAGACTTTTTAAAAGTGACGAAGGTGAATTAATCTTGACGGGGCTGTTCCAAAAGGGTCCGGGGCCACTTTGAAGTTGTGGTTCCGTACACCACCTTGGTTTTGGACAGCCTTCTTCTAATAGGATTTATGTTAGAGGCTTGGTAAAAAACTGCCTTCCCCATTGAAGCCTGCCTGTTTCTTGTAAATAGTCAGCAACTTGCCTCATTAAAAACTGTGTCAAATGGGTATCACTTTTTTTTCCATAGATTTTTATCCGAAAAAGAGGTATTATAATTTCCGATAGATGCTGTTGAATCAGGATCTATCTTTTCTGTGTTTCATGAAGAATTGCTTTGTTTTCATCAGTGATATATGATGTTAAAAGATGGAATTGATAAATGAATGGTGTACCTTTGAAATACAATGATAGGATGATGGGGAATGAAACGAGCAAGAATAATTTATAATCCCACTTCAGGTCGTGAGTTGTTTAAAAAGCATTTGCCTGAAGTACTAATAAAACTTGAACAAGCTGGATATGAAACGTCAGTTCACGCCACTACCTGTGAAGGAGACGCCACAAGGGCAGCCGAAATCGCTGTAGAACGAAAATACGACCTCGTTATAGCAGCAGGCGGGGACGGAACATTAAATGAAGTGGTCAATGGACTTGCAGAAAAAGACTATCGCCCTAAAGTTGGACTAGTTCCAATGGGGACGACGAATGACTTTGCAAGGGCCCTCCATATTCCTAAGAATATCGAAGATGCTATTAACGTGATTATTAAAGGGGAAACGATTCCGATAGATATTGGACGCATGAATGATCGTTACTTTATTAATATCGCTGGCGGGGGACGTCTGACAGAGCTTACCTACGAAGTACCAAGTAAGTTAAAAACAATGCTAGGGCAGCTTGCCTATTATTTAAAAGGGATGGAAATGCTTCCGTCTATCCGGGCAACAGAAGTTCATATTGAGTACGACGGAAAAGTGTATGAAGGCGATGTCATGTTATTCTTAATCGGACTCACAAACTCTGTTGGGGGATTTGAAAAGTTAGCTCCAGATGCATCCATTAATGATGGCTTATTCTCATTGTTAATCTTGAAGAAAACCAATTTGGCGGAGTTCATCCGGATTGCAAGCCTTGCCGTCCGTGGAGAGCATATCAAAGACCCAAACGTCATCTATACGCAAGCCAACCATATCAAGATTCACTCAAAAGAAAAAGTCCAGCTCAATGTAGATGGAGAATTCGGGGGACTGCTCCCAGCAGAATTCGAAAATCTCTACCGTCACCTAGAAGTCTTCGTGCCGATTGACAAGATTAGAGAACAAGACAAAGGATAATAACGGTGCCTGGCACCATCCAAATAAGAAAAACCCCATTTCTTCGTAGAGAAATGGGGTTTTTACTATGGCTAAAATTCGGGTGGTGCCAGGCACGACCCGAGATTGCTCGAAATTTGTCGTGTTAGATATGGATAAAGATCATAAAGGATAGGGGGAATCCAAGTAGGAAGAACCAGCCGATTTGTTGTTTGTGTTTCAGTGGGATCACACGCACAATCCAAGATAAAATGTGGGCAATCACGACGAATAATAGCACCCACAGAATGTCCCCAACAACAAAAACGAACACGTCCCCGATAATCGATTCACTGTTAAACAGAATCGAGTAAATGCCTCCAATCGTTAAAAGCACAAAGGTACAAAAGATATGTAGGTAGGGCAGCCAAATTTTTCGCGATTTTAAAGTGAATAGAACTCCGATAAAAACATTCAAAAACAAAATAATATTTACTAGTAACTCAATGTTCATTTTCTATCAACCTACTTCTTCAAGTCTTTCATCTCAACACTATACCCTATTTTTCACCTTGAAAAACGTGGTGATTTTTGACAAGGAAAAAGCTTTCAAATATAGCCGAATATCGACCTAAGACCATTCCCTTACGACCTCATAGTGATATTGCAACTCTAGAATTTTACTAAATGATAAGAGAATAATCCATTAAAAGGATTATTAAAAATATCAAACGAAAGACTTTTACCGAAGATAAGAAGCTAAAGATTTGAAGTAAGCTCAATCTCTATCAAGTCCCAATATTTATTAAGACGATATCCATCAACATTCTACTGACGAACTATTCCCTTACCTTCCTAGAATGTCTTAATTTAGAAGTTCCCCAAATAACAAGATAAATAAACCCAGAAATAAGAAGAAAGTCCACTAAGAAAAATACCAGGTGAAAATCTGTAGGAGTTTCCGTTGGACTAAACATTTGAACTTCTTTAGGGAGCTCACTATTTGGAAGCTCGAGCCAATCATTATTTTGATAGACAAATGGAATCGGAAGTCCAAACTGCAGGTGATGGAGTTCATCTCGATCTTCAATTTTTTCAACCGTTAGTATGGCCGAAGCAAAAGTTAATAACATTCCTGCTACTAAACTAATAAGGATTTTTATTATACCTTTTGAAATCTTCATGGTTAGATCCTTTCTCAAACTATCTAAAGTGCTTACCCATTTTAGCAAATGGTAGAAACGAACACCTTATGATGGAATTATAACCATTATATACTGTTTGTCTTTTAATGAATATGCCAAATAATAAGTGCGGTTACATGGTCCCGAATAGGATTTATACGAATGTTGATTGGAAATGGACGGATGGCCAAGTCAAGCATTAGCTCGTTTCAACATTCTCTCCCCTTATGGTACAATCAGTACAGCTTATATTGGAACGAGAAAAGGAAGATTAAAATGAGTAAAAAAGCACCAGTTAAGAAAAATGATTTTATAGAAGAAGCCATATTTGAAGATTTAACCCATGACGGAAATGGTGTCACAAAAGTAGACGGCTACCCGCTGTTTGTTCCTAATGCTCTCCCTGGTGAAACAGGAAAGGTAAAAGTCGTAAAAGCAAGCAAAGGCTATGGCTTCGGAAGATTGGTTGAGCTTCATGAAAAAAGCCAGTACCGCAAGGACCCGCCATGCCCGATTTATCATGATTGCGGCGGGTGTCAAATTCAGCATATGTCATACGAAGGCCAGCTTGAAGCAAAAGCCAAGCATGTTCGTGATGTCATGACCCGCATCGGAAAGCTTGAGGATGTTCCAGTCCACCCAACACTTGGAATGGAAGAGCCATGGCGTTACCGAAACAAAGCCCAGGTTCCGGTAGGAGAAAAAGATGGACGCTTTGTAGCAGGCTTTTATCAAAAGAGAAGTCACGAAATCATTGATATGGACAAATGTATCATTCAATATGAAAAAAACGATGAAGTCATCCAACAAGTAAAATCGATTTGCCAGCGCCTAGGAATCCGACCATATGATGAAGAAAATCATCGCGGAACCCTTCGTCATATCATGACCCGCACAGCATACGAAACAGGGGAAATCATGGTCGTCCTCGTAACAAGAACGCCAGACCTTCCTCATAAAAATAAGATCATTGAAGAATTAGTAAAAAACATCGATGGACTTAAATCGATCATTCAAAACGTAAACTCCAAGAAAACCAACGTCATCATGGGCAACCAAACCCAAGCGATATGGGGAGAGGAAGTCATCCATGATTATATTGGCGGCATAAAATTTGCAATCTCGGCCCGTTCCTTCTACCAAGTGAACCCTGAACAGACGCGGGTCTTGTACGAAAAAGCATTGGAGTATGCCGATTTAAGCGGGGAAGAGACCGTCATCGATGCTTATTGTGGAATTGGAACGATTTCTTTATTTTTGGCTCAAAAAGCGAAAAAAGTATACGGTGTCGAAATCGTGCCCGAAGCGATTGAAGACGCGAAACAAAATGCTGCCTTAAACGGCCTCGACAATACGGAATTCGAAGCAGGACCAGCCGAAGTCGTGATCCCGAACTGGTATGATCAAGGGATCAAAGCAGACGTCCTTGTTGTGGATCCACCTCGAAAAGGGTGTGATGAGGCATTGCTGAACACGATTTTAGCTATGAAGCCGAAGAAAGTTGTGTATGTTTCTTGTAATCCGGCGACGCTTGCGCGGGATTTGAGGGTTCTGGAAGATGGGGGATACCAAACTCAGGAAGTGCAGCCTGTGGATATGTTTCCGCAGACAATGCATTGTGAGGCTGTGGCGATGGTAGAGTTAAAATAGTTAAAATGGGTCCTGCTGCTATATAGAGCAGTGCCCTTTTTTAAAATAGGAGGAAGTATAATGATAGATAATAATGATCTATTAATTCGATTGAGATATGCGTTAGAAATTAAAAATAGTGAAATGGCAGAGATCTTTAAACTTGGAGGACTAGAGGTATCCGTACCAGAGGTGGTAAAAATTCTCAAAAAGTCAGATGATGAAGAAGAGAAGGACATCCAAATAAAATTGACGAATAGTATGTTAAATTCATTTTTGAATGGTTTCATTATCTATAAAAGAGGAAAACAAGAGCCAAAACCAAGTCAATCTAATACGCCAGAACCGTCCATAAAAAATAATACAAACGTAAACAATATCCTATTAAAGAAAGTCAAAATCGCCTTGGCCTTAACAACAGAGGACATGATAGATATATTCAAAAAAGCTGGATTAAACGTATCAAAAGGAGAAATGGGAGCTTTTTTAAGAAAAGAAGGACATAAGAATTATAAAGTATGCTTAGACAATTTTGCCAGAAACTTCTTAAAAGGACTAGCGATCAAGTATAGGGGATAACGGAAGAAAAGACAATTTAAGTATTTTAGCTGATGAAGGAGTTCTGATTTCGAACTCCTTGTTGTTTAATATTAGTTTTATTCCAACTATTAATGAAATTATTAGGAAAGACTAGATGCTATTATGAGAAAAAGACTAGTCTCCATCCTTGAATTAGCTAAAAAGTCCATAATAATTTTACAAAATAGCTATTAAACAAACTTTCGCTTTCAACTTTGAAAACGGTATGATATATTAAAAATAATTTAATAATTCAATTTAAATAAGTGCTCACATTTGTGAGGTAAAAGGGAAACTAGTGAAATTCTAGTACAGCCCCCGCTACTGTAAGAGCTGATGAAATTACAATACCACTGAGAAATTGGGAAGGTGTAAGAGTAAAAAGAAGCTTAAGTCAGGAAACCTGCTTATTTAAACGACACTTGCTTTTCGGAGGGAGAAGTATAGGCGGGACAATAATATTTATTGACTTTGTGTTTCAGTATAATTTTTTATTTATATTGTTATTTTCACATGCCTGTATTCCTTTGAAAAGGAGTGCAGGCATTTTTTATTTGGAGGTAAGCCGATGAAAAAGGGAAAAATTTTTGTTGTTGGTTTCGGTCCCGGAGATCGTGAGCATATTACAAAACGAGCTGTCGATGCATTGCAGCAGAGTGATTGTATCATTGGCTATAAAACATACGTAGAGCTTATTGAACCGTTGGTAACAGCAAAATCGATTGTTAGTACGGGTATGACTGAAGAAGTATCACGTGCCCAAGATGCGGTAAAGAAAGCTGAAGCAGGCAATATTGTCTCCGTGATTTCTAGTGGAGATTCAGGTGTATATGGCATGGCTGGATTGGTGTATGAAGTGCTGATTGAAATGGGCTGGACCGAGAAAGAAGGGATTGCCGTAGAAATTGTTCCTGGCATTTCAGCGATTAATTCATGTGCGAGTTTATTGGGTGCTCCAGTCATGCATGATTCCTGCACGATAAGTTTAAGTGACCATTTAACGCCTTGGACTGTTATTGAAAAGCGCATTGAAGCAGCTGCTATGGCAGATTTTGTGATTGCTTTATACAATCCGAAAAGCGGCCGGCGGACACGTCAAATTGTAGAGGCACAAAACATTCTATTAAAATATCGTTCTCCTAATACACCAGTGGGGCTTGTGAAAAGTGCCTACCGTGAAAAACAAAATGTAGTGCTGACAACACTAGCGGAAATGCTTGAACATGATATAGGAATGCTGACAACTGTTATTATCGGGAATTCTTCTACATTCTTTTATGACAATAAAATCATTACCCCTCGAGGTTATCAGCGTAAATATACGTTAGGGGAAGAGACACAAAGTTTAAAACCGCATCAACGTTTGAAGAAGGAAGCTGAACCATGGGCTTTAAATCAAGAAACTGGGGAAACTGCCGCTGATTATAAGCAAATTGTGAAAAAAAAACAGGAATTTAGCTCTTTAGATATGGCTTTAAAGGCTGTATCTATGGTGACTAAAACGGAATTGGAAAATCCATTTTTCGTACAGCAGCCGATCGAAGAAATATTTGAATTTGCTGTTTCCCCTGGTGTTGCTAATAAAATGATCACTCCGGAGCAAATGAAAGTGTTAGCAGAAGCCGTTGGCGAGAAAGGCACCATGGAATATACACCAGACCATCGTTTTTTAGTCAAGATTCCAACAGATCAGCCTGAATCGATTGTTCAGAAACTTGAGCAAAACCATTTAACGGTTATGCCAGTGGGCGATGTCTTAAATTTAAAAGCTTGTGATTTTTGCTACGGCGAAAAAGCAGAATCCATTCCATATGCAGAAGAAATTGCAGCCAAATTGGGGGGCTTAAAGCTTCCAAAAGAATTACATATTGGTTTCAATGGCTGTGGTATGGCCTGTTATCGGGCAGTATTCGATGATATCGGGATCGTTTACCGTAAGAAAAAATTTGACTTATTTATTGGTGCAAAGCCGGTTGGCCGTACAGCCCATGCTGCACAGCCAGTGGCAGAAGGAATTGAACCAGATCAGCTAATACCGTTATTAACAAAGATTATAGAAGAATACAAACAAAATGCACATCCAAATGAGCGCCTTTTTAAATATTTTAAACGTGTCAAAAGAATCCAGTATTTTAACTATCAGGATATGAGCTCCAAAATTGAAGTCGAGCCGGCACCATGTGGAGACTAGGAGGTATACATGATTTTATTTTTAGCAGGCACAAGTGATGCGAGAGCATTAGCCATTAAATTGCTAAATCAAGGCTATCCTTTAATAGCAACAGTTGTCACAGAATCTGCAGCCGAAAGTTTAAAAGTCCAGCATATTCCTTATCAAGTGGGGCGGTTATCAGTGGATGATATGATGGCGCTTATTCAGAAGCAAAAGATGACCTGTGTAGTCGACGCCAGCCATCCATATGCAGAAGAAGCGTCGAAAACCGCAATGGCAGCAGCAAAAGCATGTGATATTCCATACATTCGATATGAAAGGCCAAAAGAACAGTTTCATTCTCCACTTATTACGGAAGTAGAAAGTTATGAAGAGGCGGCAAAATCAGCTCAATCTCATAAAGGAACGATCATGCTGACAACAGGGAGTAAAACATTAGAACTATTTACGAACTATTTAATGCGTGATGATATCCGGCTTATTTGCAGAATGCTTCCGAATAAAGGGAATATGGAGAAATGCAATCAGTTAGGTATTAAACAAAAGGATATTATTGCGATCCAGGGTCCATTTTCGGAGTCATTAAATAAAGCATTGTATGAGCAATATCAAGTGACTTTAATGATCACAAAAGAAAGCGGAAAAGTAGGAGCTGTAGATGAAAAAATGTCATCTGCTCTGCAATTAGGGATACCGGTTCTCTTAATAAAACGGCCAGCGATTGAATATGAAAATTTTTGTACTTCTTTCGAAGAAGTGACTAAAACTTTGGAGGGATTTATTCATGGCAAACATGAACTTTAATACAAAATTTACACCGGTAACGGTAGATCCAGACAAAATTTATGATCACAGTTTCTCCATTATTAAAGAAGAAATGGGCGAACATTCATTTACAGAAGAGCAATGGCTGGTTGTTCGGCGGGTCATTCACGCCTCAGCAGATTTTGAGTTAGGACGGAGCATGATATTTACACCTGATGCTATTGAGGCAGGGATTAAATCCATTTTAGCAAGCCGTCATGTAGTGGTGGATGTACAAATGATTGAAAGCGGATCAGGCCGTAAGCGATTCCAAAAGCATGGCGGGGATTTACATTGTTATATTGCCGATGAAGATGTTTCAAAGGAAGCGAAGGCTCAAGGCACAACACGAGCGATTATTTCCATGCAAAAAGCATCGCGTTTACATGAAGGCGGGATATATGCCATTGGCAATGCACCAACCGCTTTGTTGGAGTTAATTCGTTTAATTAAAGAAGGGATTGCTAAACCTGACCTGATTATTGGTATGCCAGTTGGCTTTGTTTCAGCAGCAGAATCGAAAGCAGAATTATCCGTTCTTGAAGGAATCCCGTTTATTACGAACACAGGAAGAAAGGGTGGCAGTACAGTGACGGTAGCAGCACTTAATGCCATTTCGATTATGGCAGATGAGCGAGCAAAAGAAACGAAATAAAAAAGACCCTTCACAAATGCGTCATGGCTACACGACAGGGTCTTGTGCAACAGCGATGACAAAGGCAGCACTGCAGGCTCTTGTGATGGGGAAGGTACCGAAGGAAGTCACGATATATTTGCCGGTTGGCCAGTATGCAACCTTTAAAGTAACGACTTTTGAAGTATCAGATGACCGGGTCATGTGCGAAACGATCAAAGATGCCGGGGACGATCCGGATGCTACACATCAAGCAAGAATTCAAAGTACGGTTCGTTTTACCAAAGAAGAAGGCATCCATTTAGATGGCGGGATTGGTGTAGGGCGAGTGACTAAAGCGGGGCTTCCTGTACCTGCAGGTCAAGCAGCGATAAACCCCGTGCCGCGTAAAATGATATCTGGTGTTGTACAAGAAGCGATAGAAAAATTCAATTTGGATTGTGGAATTGAAGTGATCATCTCCGTACCAGATGGGGAAGAGATTGCTAAAAAAACTTTGAATGGGCGACTAGGTATTATTGGAGGAATTTCCATATTAGGTACAAGAGGAACAGTGGTGCCATTTTCAAGTTCCGCTTATATGGCAAGTATTGTTCAAGCAATCAATGTTGCAAAAGAAGCAGGATGTGAGCATTTAGTGATTACCACGGGTGGACGCAGTGAAAAATTTGCCATGCAGCAGTATCCTCATTTACCAGAGGAAGCCTTTATAGAGATGGGCGACTTTGTCGGTTTTACGTTAAAAAATATTGCAAAAAAGAAAATTCCGATGATCTCGCTAGTGGGGATGATGGGAAAGTTTTCAAAAGTGGCACAAGGCGTTATGATGGTTCACTCCAAAAGCGCACCAGTCAGCTTTGAGTTTTTAGCAGGCATTGCAAATAAAGTGGGTGTTAAGGAAGAAACGCAGCGAGAAATTTTACAGGCGAATACAGCTTCACAGGTCGGTGAAATGCTTCAGGGAAACGAGGAATTCTTTGCAGCACTGTGCAAAAATTGCTGCTACTATGCACTGAATCACCTAAAAACTGACATGAAAGTGTCGACAACCTTGTATGCCATGAATGGAGATTGTTTAGGAAAGGCTGAGAATATTGACAAATTGGATGAAGATGATTGGTATAGGGGATAATGGCGCGAAAGGTATGCACCCCCAATATGTAGAGTGGATTGATGAATGTGATGTACTTGTAGGCGGGGAACGTCATTTGCGTTTTTTCCAAGAATTTAAAAAAGAGAAAAAAGTAATCAAAGGTGGTTTGTCAGCGTTAACAGCTGAACTACAGCAAGAAACACGAAATGTCGTTATTTTAGTATCCGGTGATCCATTGTTTTATGGACTTGGCAGTGTACTTGCGAAAAAGCTTCCATTAGAGATTTATCCTTATATCAGCTCTGTACAGCTCGCTTTTTCTAGAATGCAGGAAAGCTGGCAGGATGCGTATGTTGTCAGCTTGCACGGCCGTTCTATGAAAGGTTTGGCACAAAGAATTGATGGACGTAAAAAAATGGCTGTTTTAACGGATGAAACGAATTCTCCCCAGGCAATTGCAAAGTATTTAAAGCGTTTCGGCATGACAGAATATGATGCCTTTGTTGCTGAAAATTTGCAAGGTGAAAACGAACGCTGCCGCTTTTTCACATTAGATGAAATGGAACAAACCTCATTTTTTCCTTTAAATGTTGTGATATTAAAGCAAAGATTGTTGGTCGAACGCACCCCTATTGGAATTCCGGATGATGCCTTTCTTCAGAGAAAGCCAGATAAAGGATTAATTACTAAAAAAGAAATTCGAACCCTTTGTTTACAAGAGCTAGGGCTGAAAAACAATAGCATTGTTTGGGATATTGGAACCTGCACCGGTTCAGTTGCCATTGAAGCAGCGAAAATGGCTCGAGAAGGTGCTGTGTATGCAATTGAAAAAAATGAGGGAGACCTTAAAAACTGCTTGGAAAATCAATTAAAACATCGTACAGATTTTGTTGCCGTTCTAGGGAAGGCGCCTGACCGTCTAGACGAATTCCCAGATCCGCATGCCATTTTTATTGGCGGCAACGGTGGAAATATGGAGCTTTTATTGCAAACCTGTATATCACGCTTACAGCCAGATGGCCGCCTTGTTATGAACCTTGCGACGATCGAAAATTTGACAAAAGCCTTGCAGCATTTAAAAACATTAGGCTGTGAAGTATCAATCATACAAGCACAGATTTCAAAAAGTAAGCCAATCTTAAATTTAACGCGCTTTGAACCGTTAAATCCAGTCTTTATTTTGACAGCAAAGAAAGGAAAAGAATCATGAAAATGGGAACCTTATATGGATTAGGTGTAGGTCCGGGAGATCCAGAATTAATCACTGTAAAAGCATTTCGCAGATTACAAGAAAGCCCGGTCATTGCTTATCCGAAGAAATTAAAGGGCAGTAAATCGTATGCCCATCGTATTGTAGAAGTGTATATTAACCCAGCTGAAAAAGAAATGCTAGGTTTAGTATTCCCTATGACAAAAGATGAAGATACCCTGCGCACGGAGTGGACAAAATCAGCGGAAGCTATTTATAGCTATTTAGTTCAAGGCAAAGATGTAGCTTTTGTGACAGAAGGGGATCCGATGCTGTTCAGCACATTTATTCATTTAATGAACTTAATGAAATCAATCCACCCAGATGTACCGCTTGAAACGGTAGCGGGTATTTCGTCCTTTAATGGTTCTGTTAATCGCTTAGGGATTGCATTGGCTGATGGTGATGACCATGTGGCTATGATTCCTGCTACGGAGGATATGGAGGAGATGCGCCGGGTGATTGAAACCCACGATGCAATCGTCTTTATCAAAGTAGCCAAAGTATTAGACGCAATGCTCGACCTGTTGGAGGAAATGAAATTATTAGACAGTACACATGTCGTTACAAAAGTTACATCTGACGAAGAGGTGATTTGGAAGGTCAATGAACTTCGGGGTGCAGAATTAAATTACTTGTCATGTATGGTGGTGCGGAAATAATGAAGAAAATTTCGATTATCGGAGCAGGTCCTGGAGACCCGGATTTAATTACAGTGAAAGGTTTAAAGCTATTAAAGGAAGCCGATGTTGTGATGTATACTGATTCACTCGTTAGTGATACTTTAGTAGCGGAAGCGAAGGAGTCGGCAGAAATTATCCGTACAGCTGGGATGCATCTGCAGGAAATGGTGGATTGCATCGTCGAGCGTGTCAATGCAGGCAAAACGGTTGTACGTTTACATACAGGCGATCCGGCCATGTACGGGGCAACGATGGAGCAAGTGGCACTCCTAAAGCAGCATGATATCAGCTATGAAGTTGTTCCAGGTGTAAGTTCAGTTTTTGCATCTGCAGCAGCAGTTGGAGCGGAGCTGACGATTCCAGATTTAACGCAAACGCTTATTTTAACTCGGGCTGAAGGGCGTACACCTGTTCCAGAGCGTGAAAAATTACAGGCACTGGCAAGTCATCACTGTACGATTGCCATGTTTTTAAGTGCAACATTAACAAAGAAAATTACGAAAGAATTGCAGGCAGCAGGATGGGCAAACGATACACCAGTTGCTGTTGTGCAGCGTGCTTCGTGGCCTGATCAAAAAGTTGTCCGCACAACACTGGCTGAATTAGATGAAGCGATGCGTGTCAACGGCATTCGCAAGCATGCGATGATTCTAGCAGGCTGGGCATTAGACCCGCATATCCATGAAAAAAACTATCGTTCGAAGCTATATGACAAAACCTTTACTCATGGCTTCCGCAAAGGAGTGAAGGCGAATGATTAGTTTACATGAAGGTGAAATTCCTGTAATAGAAAAGCGCAAACCATATGCCCTCGTCGCCATTACAAAACATGGGGTGGTACATGCAAGGAGCTATGCGGAAAAATTCCCGTATGCGGACCTGTATTATATGAAGAAATTCGAGCAGGGCGACGAAGAAGCACGTAACATTCAGTTATTTGATGGTACGGTTCGCCTATTATTGCCCGCTTTGTTCCAGCAGTATAAAGGAATCATCTGCATCATTTCCCTCGGAGCTGTCGTTCGCATGATTGCTCCACTTTTGATTGATAAAAAGAAAGACCCTGCCGTGTTAGTAGTGGATGATAAAGGTCAGTATGTCGTCAGCGTATTATCAGGGCATATGGGCGGTGCCAATGCCTTAACCCTTGAATTTGCAAAAGCTATTGGTGCTGCACCCGTTGTTACAACCGCATCAGATGTTCAAAAGACGATTCCCGTGGATTTATTTGGCGCCCAATTTGGGTGGATGTGGGATAGCGAAGAAAAATTAACACCTGTTAGTGCTTCGGTTGTCAATGAAGAGCATGTTGCGATTGTGCAAGAAACGGGAGAAAAAAATTGGTGGATGTACGATCGTCCAATTCCGAACCATTTGAAAATGTATCCATCAATAGATGAAGCAATTATGGCAAAGCCACAAGCGGCACTGGTCATTACAGATCGTATAATGGAGCCGCATGAAGAGGTGCTGCTTGAGAACGGAGTTATATATCGTCCGAAGTCAATTGTACTTGGCATTGGCTGTAATCGTGGTACGGCAATAGCAGAAATTGAACAAGTCATAGATGAAACATTAGCGGAGCTGAGTTTAAGCAAAAAAAGTGTCAAAGCAGTTGCAACCATCAATTTAAAGAAAAACGAGACAGGCTTGCTTGAATTAACGGCTAAATATAATTGGCCGTTTGTTACTTACACACCTGAACAGCTGAATGAAATACCAATGCAAAATCCGTCAGAAACCGTATTTAAATATACAGGTGCGTATGGTGTGAGTGAGCCGGCCGCAATGCGTTATGCGAATGCAAAGGAATTATTGCTGGAGAAAAAGAAAAGCGGAAATGTGACCATTTCCATTGCACGTGTCAACTTTGAGGAGGAAGCACAATGAATCGCTTTATTCTAGCTGGCACTGGGAGCGGTGTTGGAAAAACAACTTTCACAATCGGTATCATGCGTGCGCTTATGAAGCGTGGTTTAAAAGTCCAGGGCTTTAAATGCGGCCCAGATTATATAGACCCAACGTATCATACAGCTGTCACCAAACGCCCTTCTCGTAATATTGATAGTTTCATGATGGACCATGATACAGTCCGTGCCATTGTCGCAAGAGCCAGCCAAGATGCAGATGCAGCTATTATTGAAGGGGTGATGGGCTTCTATGATGGCAAATCCCCATTAACAAATGAAGGATCTTCTGCCCATATTAGTGAGATTACAAAAAGTCCAGTCATTCTAATTGTCAATGCGGCAAGTATGGCAAGAAGTGCGGCTGCGATTGTTAAAGGATTTCAAATGTTAGAAGGAAATCCTAATATTGTCGGTGTTATTGCCAATCGATTAGGAAGTAAAAGCCATTTTGAAATTGTCAAATCTGCGATTGAACAAGAATGTGGAATTCCTGTCATTGGCTATCTGCCAAAAGGAGCTGTACCTAAGATGCCAAGTCGCCATCTGGGTTTAGTGCCTGCCATTGAACGCGGTGATTTAGATTCATATTTTGATAGTCTTGCAGCAGCGATCGAAGAAACAGTAGATATGGAGCAGCTGTTGGAGATTACAAAAACACAATCATTGGACGTAGCTGCATCTATTTTTGATGCACAGCCACAAAGAAAAGAAGTACATATTGCAGTTGCCAAGGATGCCGCCTTTAACTTCTATTATGAAGAAAATTTAGAATTACTGAGTGCATATGGTGCAACATTGCATTACTTTTCTCCATTACAAAATGAGGAAGTACCAGTAAAAGCGCAGGGGCTGTATATCGGCGGCGGTTTCCCGGAAGAGTTCGCTGAAGGATTGGCGAAAAATGAGGTAGCGAAGCAATCAATACGGGACGCGCTTATGCGGGGACTGCCAACATTGGCAGAATGCGGCGGTTTTATGTATTTAACGAAGGAAATTGTGAATCGTCAAGGACAGGTATTCCCGATGCTCGGGGTAGTTCCTGGACGTGTACGGATGCAAGATAAATTAGCGGCATTAGGCTACAGGGAAATTACAGGTGTCCCTGGCAACTTCCTAATCAATGAAAACGAGCAGACAAAAGGGCATGAATTCCATTACTCAACTTATGAAGGGGAGCATACATCACCAGCCTATTTTAGTAAAGGCCGTTTTCGTGCTCGGCAGGAGGGGTATTTAGCTGAAAATCTTGTAGCGGGCTATGCACACTTTCATTTTGCTTCGTATCCCCAGCTTGTGAAAAATTGGCTGACAGCATGTTTGGAGGTAGACAATGAATTATTTCCCACTATTAATGAATACTGACTATAAAAAGGTTGTCATTGTTGGGGGCGGGCATGTAGCACGTCAGAAGGTGGAAGCGCTGCTGCCTACAAAAGCGCTAGTGACAGTGATAAGCAAAGAGGTAACTGAAACATTGCAGCATTATATCAATGAAGGGCTTGTGACCTGGAAAGACAAAGCATTTGAACCGGCTGATTTAGATGATGCAGCCCTGATTTTCGCCGTTACAAACGACGAAGGGGTAAACAATGCAGTGGGAGAAGCGGTACAGCATTGGCAGCTACTCAGTCGTGCGGATGCAAAAGGACGAGTTGATTTTATCAACCCGGCAGTCGTTCGCCGGGGTGATTTCGTTGTGACAGTATCGACGTCAGGAGCAAGTCCAGGTCTAACACGCCAAGTAAAGGTAGACTTATCAGAGCAATACGGAGAGCATTACGCGCAGTATGTGTCTTTTTTAAAGGTAGCACGTCAGAAAATTTTAAAAGTTTTTACCGGTGATTTGAAAAAACAACTACTAGCTGAGCTACTGGATCCGCAGATATTACAGTGGATGGAGCAAGGTGAAAAGCAAAAATGTGAAGCCTGGCTGCAGCAGCGTATAGGAGAAAAATGGTGAGCGGATTTGTATATATTGTAGGAGCTGGTCCTGGTGATCCAAAACTATTGACAATTCGCGGATTGGAGTGCATTCAGCAAGCAGATGTGATTTTATATGACCGCCTAGTAAACATTGAATTAATATCACATGCGAAAGCGGATGCCGAGCTGATTTATTGTGGAAAAGAACCAGGAAGGCATGGACTGATTCAGGATGAAATTCATCGTGTGCTAGTGGAACAAGCCAGTCTTGGCAAGCAGGTACTTCGCTTAAAAGGCGGTGACCCCTTTGTCTTTGGACGTGGCGCAGAGGAAGCCGCGATTTTACGAAAAGCCGAAATTCCCTTTGAAATCGTGCCTGGTATTACAGCAGGAATTGCCGCGCCTGCGTATGCAGGGATTCCTGTGACACATCGTGATCATGCTGCAAGCTTTGCGATTGTTACAGGTCATGGCAGCCCGGAAAAGGAGAAAGACTTTCTAAATTGGTCTGCGCTTGCTCAAATTGATACGGTGGCCTTTTATATGGGTGTAGGCAATATCGCCCGTATCACGACAAGCTTAATAACCTATGGCAAAAGTGAAACAACCCCTGTTGCCGTCATTGAATGGGGCACAACAAAAAAACAGCGTACGATTACAGGCAATCTCTCAACGATTGCACAAGATATTCAAGAACATCGTATCTCTAATCCAGCAATGATTTTGGTTGGAGATGTGGTTAGTGTTAGGAATCAAATTGCCTGGTTTATAGAAAAGGAGCATGAACTATGTTAGATACATTAAAAAAACGCCGTGCGATTCGCCAATTTGATCCGCGCGAAGTGGAACGTGAAAAAATTGAGACGTTATTAGAAGCAGCAACGTATGCACCAAATGATCGTATGCGTGAGCCCTGGCATTTCTATGTATTACAGGGTGACAGCCTAAAACGTTATGAGCAAGTGGCACTCGATTATTTACAAAAACGCTTCCCAACAAAACCACATCTAGTGGAAAGTTCAATGAAAGCTATTACAAAAACACCGCTTATCATTGTGGTGACATCTGCCATTGTCGATGGAGATGAAGGTGCAACAATAGATAATACCTTTGCAGTCAGCAGTGCCATTATGTCGATGTGGTTAATGGCCGAACAGCTAGGATTAGGCATGGTATGGCGTACACGTGGTGTTGGCTTTGTACATGATTCAGAACTACATACTTTTATTGATGCACCGGATAGCGAGCAATTAGTAGGGACGTTATGCATTGGTTACCCTGCAGAAGAAATCACTTCCGTGAAAAAGCGTACACCATTTGCAGAAAAAACAACTTGGCTATAAGAAGGTTTATACATGCATGAAAGAGACTGACCAAACAGCATTTACAAGATTGTGTATGCAGTAAGGGCAACTGTCACAAATACAAAAAACGGGTTGTCCATTTATGTTGTGGATACCCGAGGAGAAGATTCAATGATAAAAGGATCCCCTTTACAAATTGATTTTGAAAAGTTGTGGAAAGAAGGCATGTTAGATTGGCATGGGAAGATACCAGAACGCATGGTTGATGATGAGCTGGAAGAAGCATTTTGGACACAATCCATGAAGAAAAAAACAGATAAGCAAACAGATGACTATGCGAAAAGAATTTACCAAAAAGTGAAAGAGCATATTCCACAAAATTCAAGTTGTATTGAGATTGGACCGGGATGGGGCAACTATACATTCCCGCTCAGTGAAGATGTCAAAAGGTTAACATTAGTTGATGGCTCTGAATGTGTGCTTGCTTATTTAAAACAATATTTTGACAGCGATGCACCTGTTCAGTTTGTTCATAGTAAATGGGAAGAAGCACAAATTGAGCAGCATGATGTTGTTATAGGGGTGAACTGCTTTTATCGTATGTATGAAATGAAGGCAGCGCTGAAAAAAATGAACAGGCTTGCCAAAAAGCGTGCCATCATTGGCTTAACAACAGGACCCATTCAACCGCATTATGTTATTTTAGATGAGCGGTTTGGTTATGACATTAAATATCCACGCCGTGATTATATTATGATCGTTAATATGCTGTATCAGTTAGGCGTGTATGCAGATTGTGAACTGTTTAAGCTAGAGCGTATATATCGTTATGAATCATTAGAACAACTATATGAAGCACAATGCAAAAAAATCTTATCACCCGAGTATGATAGGGCACATGTGAAAGCCTCACTCGAACCCTTTATTGCAATGGAGGACGGTCAGTATGTGTACCGTCATCCATTTTATGCTGCCATCATTAGCTGGGAGCCAGTGAAGAGTATATGACTAAGACTCGTTTTACATTACTGATAGCGGCATTGATCGGGGGACTGCTTGCTTCCATGACTTTTGCGGTGATGGTAGGCTCTGTTGAAATAACACCGCGCCTGATCTGGGAAGTTCTATTCTCCAAGCTAGGTATATTAATAGAAACAGATGCTTCAAAAGCACAAACCATCATTATTTGGGATATACGATTCCCTCGAATAGTACTTGCCTCCATTGTAGGAGCTGCACTGTCGATTTGCGGTGCAGCCATTCAAGCATTAGTCAAGAATTCGATTGCAGACCCTTACATTTTAGGGGTATCGTCAGGTGCATCAGTTGGGGCAGCATCGGTCATTTTACTCGGTGCATTTAGTGTACTAGGGGTCTATGCCGTATCCCTTGCCGCTTTCTTAGGGGCGATTTTTGCGGTCATGATCGTGTTTTTACTAGCGCGCGTCAATGGACGCCTTTCTGTCATTCGATTACTTTTGGCAGGGATTGCGATTTCGATGGTGTTATCCGCCATGACAAATTTTATGCTGATGATGTCTAAGCAGCAAGGCGGTATTCAAGCTGTCATGCATTGGATGCTCGGCAGCTTGGCAGGTGCGAAGTGGTCAAATCTGGCCATCCCATTTTTTTCGCTGCTGCTGGTTTTTATCCTGCTGCTCATGAACTATCGCCAGCTTAATGCCCTACTGCTTGGTGAAGAAACCGCTGCTACTCTTGGCGTAGACCTGGATCGGTTTCGAATCTTTATCATCCTCTTTGTATCGCTTCTGACAGGTGTTGTGGTCGCGGTCAGCGGAAGTATTGGTTTTGTCGGATTAATTATCCCTCACATTGTGCGGATGATGGTTGGTTCAAATTACAAACTGGTTCTGCCGATTAGTGCCTTAATCGGTGCCATTTTCTTAGTTTGGGCGGATATGGCTGCTCGTATTGTTCTGGCACCTGAGGAAATGCCAATAGGGATTATTACGGCTATTTGCGGCAGCCCATTCTTTATTTGGATGCTTAGACGCAAACGTTATTCTTTTGGGGACGGTGAATAAGGATGCTGCAAGTCAAAAATATGTCCTTTTCCATGCTGGATAAGCAAATTTTAAACCATATTACCTTTTCAATTGAGCAAGGAAAATTTGTTGGCATCATTGGACCAAATGGAAGCGGAAAATCGACAATGTTAAAAATTATTTATCGTCATTTAAAACAAACGAGCGGTGCAGTGACGTTACACGAAAAAGATATTAGTCTTATCCCCAAAAAAAAGCTTGCTCAGGAAATAGCCGTTGTGAGTCAGGAAACCCCCGTACTCTTTGAGTTTACCGTGAAAGATATTGTTATGATGGGGAGAACGCCGTACAAAAAATGGCTGGCAAACGAAAACAAGGAGGATTTTGCCATTGTCGAAGAAAGTATGCGGCTTGCAAATGTGCTGTACTTAGAAAACCGCCCTTTCAGTCAGTTATCAGGCGGTGAAAAGAAACGGGTTATGCTCGCACGCGCACTTGCTCAGCAGGCAAACATCTTGATCTTAGATGAACCAACCAATCACCTTGATATCGAACATCAATATCAATTAATGGATTTAGTGAAGGATCTGCCCATTACGATTGTCGCCGCACTTCATGATTTAAATTTGGCAGCTGGCTATTGTGATGAATTACTTGTCATGAAAGAGGGGTCTCTCTATATGAAAGGAACACCAGAACAAGTACTGACAGAGGAGGCCTTGGAGCATGTATTTCATGTGCAGGCTGGTATATCAAAAAACCCCTTTACAAAAAAACTACATTTATTTTTTTACACACAAGATTAAATCGAATTGAGGACATAGGAATATGAAAAATTTAAGAATTGGGGTTTCCCTGTTCTTAATGGTATCACTATTATTAGGAGCATGCTCTGGTGAAGAGAATACATCAGAGGTAAAAAATGAACAAACGAAGCAGACTGAGAAAGTGGTTATAGAAAATGAAGGATTTGTCATTGAATACGAAGAACCACCAGAACGGGCTATTTCGTTAAATCAACATGTGACAGAAATCATGTTAGCACTTGGTTTAGAAGATTCAATGGTGGGCACAGCATTCTTGGATAATGAAATCTATGAGCCTTTACAGGAAGCATACGACCAGGTACCGGTATTGGCTGAAAAATATCCATCGCTAGAGCAAGTCATCTCAGTGGAAGCAGACTTTCTATATGGAGGGTGGGAAAGTGCCTTCAATGAGAAAAATATTGCAACCCGTGAAGAATTGAAGAAGTTAGGTATTAATAGCTACCTACAATCCTCATCTGTTAAAGTTGCACCAACACTAGAAGATGTTTATTCAGATATTCGTAATATCGCAAAAATTTTCCGGGTGGAAGACCGTGGTGAAGAATTGATAGACCAAATAAGTCAAGATATTAAAGGGATTACAGCACATTTGCCGGAAGTAACAGAGCCGCTGGATGTTTTAGTTTTCGATAGCGGCCAAACGGATGTGTTCACTGCCACACAAAACTTTATGAATACACTTGTGACAATGGCTGGCGGCAGCAATGTCTTTGGGGATGTGAAAGGAAACTGGGCTACCGTTTCAAAAGAAGATGCTGTAGAACGTCAGCCAGAAGTAATTGTTGTGATTGATTATGGTTCAACTACAGCGGAACAAAAAATAGAGTTCTTAAAAAAGGATCCAGCATTAAGCCAAACACCAGCTGTACAAAATGAACGTTTTGTCATTTTACCATTATCAGCAGCATCTGAAGGTGTTCGTGCAGCAGAGGCCATCGAAATTTTAGCAAAAGGCTTCTATCCGGATGCTTTTTAATAGGGGGAGAGGGAGGCCAGCTTATGACAACCTGGAATTTAGAGCAAATGCAGCGTCACCTGCTCATTTGCAATGGCGCAACCTGTATGGGAGCAGGAGCAGAAGAAGTCACACAGCAAATTCGTGATGAAATCCGGAAAAACCGTTTGGATGAGCATATTCATACCTCGCGTACACGCTGTAACGGCCGTTGTAAGGATAAATGCGTCGTAATCGATTACCCAAAAGGGACTTGGTATTCAGTTCAGCAAGAAGAAACGGCGCGTGACATCGTTCATGAAGCTGTTAAAGAGGATGCCATCATTTATTCAATAGAACACGGTGAACGCAAACGCAGGGACAACCGTATTAAAGGAATCGATAAATACAGGAAAGGAAAGGGACCAATGAAAAAAGCTATATTATTTGTCGGGCATGGCAGCAGGATGGAGGCAGGGAATATAGAAGTCCGCCAATTTATCGGGCAAATGAGAGAATACATTGATCCCGTCCTATTGGTGGAAACGTGTTTTTTAGAATTTGCCTCACCAAATATTGAAGATGGAATTCAGCTCTGTGTGGAAAAAGGCGCGGATGAAATCCATGTCATTCCCATCATCTTATTACATGCAGGACACTCAAAACTGCACATTCCGGCAGAAATTGAACATGCCAAAGAGCATTTCCCGGATGTTCAATTTACCTATGGACAGACGATCGGTGTGCATGAGGAAGTCTTTGAAATTTTAAAAACAAGACTTACGGAAACAGGCTTTGATGTGGATCAAAAGCATGAGGATACGGCGATTTTATTAATTGGACGGGGCGGCAGCGATCCATATGCCAATGCTGATTTTTATAAGATTAGCAGATTGTTATGGGAAAAGTTAAATGTATCCATCGTTGAAAGTGCCTTTATGGGGGTAACGACGCCAACTGTGCAGGATGGGGTGGAGCGCTGTATGAAACTAGGTGCCAAAAAAATCATCATGCTGCCGTATTTCTTATTTACAGGAATTCTAATGGAAAGAATGAATAAAATGGCCGAAGGGTTTAGAGAGACTTACCCTCATCTATCCATAGAGATGGCTGAATATTTTGGCTACCACCCAAAGCTAAGAATGGTCCTGTTAGAACGTATGAATCAGGCCTTAAACGGAACTTCGACAGGAATGCAAGACTTAGAAAATTTCCGTGAATATGCGAAAGAACATGGGTATGAACATCATCACCATCATCATAATTAATTTGATAGACAACCGGATTTTGTTTTAGAGTCCGGTTTTTTTAGTAGCAAGGCTATTCAGTACCGTTTATTTAAAGCGGTTGAACTATTTAATCAAGGGAGAGCTAGTAAAATTAATTTTCTGGTGGAGTTAAATGGAAGGTTGGTCGGTAATGATTAATGAAGGTAGCTATGAAATACGAAACCATATTGTTGGATGTTGATGATACATTGTTCGACTTCAGTGTGTCAAAAAAAGGCACTACATAAAGCTTTTGTAGAGTTCGGATTGCCTATGGGATTAGCGGATTCTGAAGATGTAGGGAGAACGGGAAAAAGCGGAGTTTAAACATTCGCTCTTTTTTTATTGCACATTAGGGCTCTTTTACGCAAAAAGCTTCTTCAACAATCAGGGGCCCGATTGCGGAACAAAAGTAAAAGAAATATCTTCAGCAATACTGTACATCACTTCTAAAACCAGCCCCATAAATGGTCGTTTATGGGGCTATCAACACCATAATTGTTTAACGCATCAATCTGTAGATTGATGTCTTGATGCTCCATTGACACACGAGCATAACTATAAATGGCATAGATTCACCTATTTTCTTTATTTTATTTTATTTTATTTTGGAACATGTATTGGATGCTTCTAATGTAGATGTTAGCGCTGAAGGAGTTGCGCCTTGCGCTGAATTCGTAGTTAAGAAGGCCTTACTATAAATCTTAATAATAAATCGACTTTTGGCATCTGATAATTCTCATCTCCCTGAATATTCAACGTCATTAGCCCGGAAAGAATGGATAAATAGCAGGATATCAGTTCGCTAGGATTATCTTCTGCAAGTTCCCCTTTCTTCTGTCCTTCAATGAATAAGGGTTCCAATATGTCGATGTAAGTCTGCATTGTATTCTCCTCAATAAGATTCTTGGCAGCTATGGGTACTTCGTCAGACGTACGAGCGTGATGCATCAACATGAAATAAAGTTGGGAACCCTCATGAAGTATCTCAGCGGTTAAAGCCTTTATTTTATCTAATGGGGATCCAGGTAGTTGATAGATGCTCTTGATGCCGGCAATAGATTCTTCTATAGCTTGCTGAACGAGTGTAGTAAAAAGCTCATCTTTGGAATTAAAATAGCGGTAGAGAAGCCCAGTACTTATTCCAGCTTCACTAGCAATCATACTCATTTTCGTGCCTATAATTCCTCGTCGAGCAAAGACCTTAAGGGCTGCTTCTATAATTTGTTCTTTTCGTTCATCACGAATTTGCTGCAACTGTTCTTCGTTTAAAGGTGCAATGATGTTTCACTCCTGATAATTTTCATTATTTTTGTGCATTCATATGTTCAAAGGCTGCCCGAGGAAAGGATGGTATAATCTGAGACAATTGTTCCTCAAGTGTCTGGCCACATGCCTTTGAGAGTTCACAGAGCAATTCTTTGCTTTCGGAAGATTCCTCTTCAGAAGCAAGAATGGAAGAGATCATTTGCGAATTAACTATTTGATCTAATGGTAAAAGTAAAGTATTCACCGCCCAATACAAACCATATAATTCAAAATTACGTTTGGTAGTAGCATGTTTAATATACAATGCAAAGTATTTTTGAGCAAATTCAATACCCTTCAGCGGTTTGCCTGCATATGATACTCCTTGCCATGGTAGATCAGCCGCACAATTCAACCACCAGGCAGGTTCAACAATTTCATTCATTTTTTGGAGTATGTTTCGTTCAAAATAAGGCAAGGGATGCTTACGTTGTTCACGCAAGCAGGATTCTAACATTTCTGCTTCTATTGCAGCCATTGTAATTCCTTGGCCAAAAATCGGATCAAAATTGCAGAAAGCATCTCCTAATACCAACAATCCTGATGGCCATCGCTCCATTTCTTCAAAATGATGACGGAATAATTCAGTAATTCTATAACCTCTAGGAACTGTAATGGGCTCAAGCTCTTGCAACACTTCTGCTATTAATGGATCGGCAAGCCTTGCAACCTCTTGTTCATACTCATCGACATTCGTGGTTGGATAATGCCCGCCAGGACAATAAAGGACTGTTTCAGCTATGTTATTCTCAATGGTGGAAAATACCCCGGTTAAAGTCTTATTGGACGGGTCTCCTGCACTTCGAATAACATCCCATTTTACTGAAGAATGAGAGGGAATCTTGAAATGGCGAGTGCTATAACCAAGCGAGACTTTGAGAATATCGGGATTTGGAACATCAAATCCGAGACCCTGAAGCCATTTTGCCAATTTAGAGGAACGGCCACTAGTATCAATGACCATGTCTGCATCCAATGTTTTCTGTTGACCTAGTTGTTCTCGTTCTCGTACATGGACCCCTGTTACCGCTGCTTGATCTGATGACATAAGCAAGCCAATTACGTCAACCTTTGAAAGAAACTTAATATTGGAAATCCCCTTCACGCGCTGACGGCATACCCACTCAAGTAGAGCTCTGCTGAATGTTGCATCATTTTCTGTATTGGGCATTACAAGGGAGCCATATTGATTGGTCTGGTGAATCATTTTATTCTGTGTGGATGGGGCGCCGCTAGTCAGTAATTCATCATTAAATCCAGGGAAGAGCCGTTCCATTATCATTTTACCTCGGGGTGTAAATCGATGTGGATGAAAAGCTTGAGGAGTGCCTGCACGAATTTCGGGTTTCATAGGTAGATCATCTTTTTCAATGATAAGCACTTCAGCATAATAATCAGAAAGTACTCTTGCAGAGAGTAGTCCAGCCATTCCTCCACCGATCACAATTGCTTTTTCCCAATGACCTTTTTTAAATGTTACCCCTGTTTTGCTCATAATTATAACCCCCATTAATAAATTCAGTACTTAATGAAAAAACAAAGCAAATTTAATATTGAATGAACGGTTCATTTAACATTAAGATAAATGATACTATATAAAATGTCAACAAAAAATATAAACATTAATTCACCCCTGATAAAAATGAGAAATGATTAATTAATGTGACAGGACTTGGCATCCAGCGAAAAAATTTACATTAAGGAAAAGTTTAAACTATATCACGGGGGCAATAGTGAAAGACTATTATGATTGTCTTTTTTGATTATCTTGAAATCGGGTCTTCTGTTAAAGGGCGCTTTCCTGTAATGTTGCATATGGTTAGATGGGCCGAATTAGAACAAATAATAGGAAAATAATCCCGGCTGATATTTTTTTCACTCAATTTGTTATACAATTAATGAAGTGTTTTTAACATAATTAAGGGGGAACATTATTTTTATGTCAATTGAAGTAGGCAGCAAGGTACAAGGGAAAGTAACAGGCATCACTAATTTTGGAGCATTCGTAGAATTACCAGGAGGCTCAACAGGTCTTGTGCATATAAGCGAGGTAGCGGATAGCTATGTAAAAGATGTTAATGACCATCTTAAAGTAGGCGACCAAATTGAAGTAAAAGTGATTAGCGAGAAAGACGGAAAAACTGCCTTGTCCATCAAAAAAGCTATAGATAGACCCGAAAGACAAACCTCTTCTTATTCACAACGCCCACTGGGCCAAGGAAGAGTTGATAGCCATTCCAAAAACTTTCGTTCAAAAGGAAGTTTCAAACCAAAGGAAAATTTTGAAGATAAACTGTCTCGTTTTTTAAAGACTAGTGAAGAAAACTTGTCTACCCTTCAACGTAATACTGGAGCAAAACAGGGTGGTAGAGGCGGAAGACGCGGATAACCTTCTGCGTTTATAATACTTCACCCTATAGGATTAAAGGCAAGCCTGAATAAACAGGCTTGCCTTTGTTCCGTAATCGGGCGCTTATCTGGAGCAAGGATAAGCGCTCGTTTTCAATTTTAAGGAAATTAATGGAATAAAGCACTGATAGAAATGGGGGAATTTAATTTTTTCTAGATGTTTTAGTAATATCCTTAGCCTCTTTCTTATAGGGCCATCATGGTTTAAGGGATTGTGTTAATATGTGAGTTTTGAAATAATTGGAATTGGTTAGGCTGCTCTCTAACCGGCACTGTTACAACTATTGCTATTCTATTAAAAGGCAGTTTAATAAAGGTAAACATACTAAATTTATAGAAATGGGGAAGGCAATTGGATCAAAGCACACAAAATATTTACTCACCGCCAAAACATATAGTCTCAGCAGCGACTATTGTAATCAATGAACAAAAGGAAATTCTATTAATCAAGGGTCCGAGGAGAGGCTGGGAAATGCCAGGTGGACAAGTTGAAGAGGGAGAGTCATTGAAAGAGGCTGCAATCAGGGAAACTAAAGAGGAAACGGGAATTGATATTGAGGTGTTAAAATTCTGTGGAGTGTTCCAAAATGTGGGCAAATCAATATGTAATACATTGTTTTTAGCTCAACCACTTGGAGGAAAATTAACAACCTCTCCAGAGAGTTTAGAAGTAGGGTTTTACCCTATTGAAAAAGCTTTAGAAATGGTAACATGGAAAAATTTCAGGCAAAGAATAGAACACTGTTTGAATGAAAACGCCCACCCATTTTATATAGAATTTTAAATACTATTATTGGGGGGCTTGCGCGTATGGGTACATTCCCTCTTAACTCAAGAAAAGGACAGAACAATGTAATAAGAAACTAGAGGTGTCAGATGTATATTTCTAAATTAGACGTTGAAAAACTAACAAATAATCAAATGACAAAGCTATTATTCTCAGGAATTGAGGATGACAATGAAAAAGGGGACTGTATCTTCGTTGCTGGTAGCAGCAAGGCTATTCAGTACCGATTACCTAAAGCAGTGGAACTATATAATCAAGGGAGAGCTAGTAAAATTCTATTTTCTGGTGGAGTTAGATGGAAGGATAGTGAACTTCCAGAAGCCCTTGAGCTCAAAAACGAAGCAATTGCATTAGGGGTGCCTGAAAAAGACATTCTAACTGAAGACTTATCGCTACAAACACTAGAAAATGTGCTTGCTTCCCTATTGGTATTAGATAGGGAATTTCATTTACATAACATCCAGCGACTTTTAGTAGTGACCACTTCATACCATATGAGAAGGTTGCATTTAACTTTAAAAACCTATATGCCTGATTGGATTAACTTTACCTTGTGTCCTGCTGAAGATAATAATACTGGAGAGAATAACTGGTTTCTTAGTGAAATAGGAAGAAAACGAGTTAAAGATGAATCTGCAAAAGTTATCAAGTATATTCAGCAAGGAGCTTTATGTGACGAAAAAATAAATATCTAGTCTGCTAGTTGTTGAAATAGAAGAAGTTAAACTGAAGATCTATGATGTATTTCTCGTTTGCTTTCTTCCGTAAGAAGGCAGATTTGTAAATAAAATAATGCACTATTTTATGTTGAACTACTTCTAATAACGGGGGCTTATATTCAATAAGATTTTCCATAATTGGGCGCTTATCCGAAATAAGGTAAGCGTTTTTTTGCGGAAAAAAGATTGAGTTGAACTCCTGGATTTGAAATAATTGGTATTAAGTAATAGGGCAGAGTAAGGAGTAAATAGGATTTCTATTGGAGGAATAAGAAATTGGATAAGTATGGTAAGGATTTATTTAAGGGCTCAGCAAAGTATTATTCGAAATACAGACCTATGTATCCTTCTTCTCTTATAAGGTTCCTGGTAGAAAAATTCTCTTTAAATGGGGAACAGAACCTACTTGATTTAGGGTGTGGTACAGGGCATCTTACAATAAGATTTTCGGATTGGTGTAATAGAATAGTTGGAATAGACACTGAGCCAGAAATGATTGAAGAAGCTAAACGTCTTCATCAAGAGATAAGAATGGGGCAAATCCATTGGTTTAATGGAAACTTAGAACAGTATAAAGTCGAACATAATGAACAATTTAGTCTCGTAACCATTGCAAAAGCCTTCCATTGGATGGACAGACCAAAGGTTTTGGCGGAACTATTCGATATGGTGACTGATGGTGGCGGGGTAGCTATTATCGATAACTATGACCCAAACAAATCGCTAACACAATGGCAAGTAAAATTAAATGAAGTCATAGAAAAATGGTATGGAAAAGATAGAAGGGCTGGTAAGACAACCTATACTCATCCTGTTATGAGTCACGAAGAAGTAATAGCAAATTCAAAATTTAGTGTTGAGACATACGAGTTACCTCCATACGAAATAACTTGGACCATTGAGTCAATCCTCGGAAACCTTTATTCCACATCCTATGGGTCAAAACGATTTCTTGGAAATAACATGAAGTTATTTGAACGTGAGCTTAGAGAAGCACTGCTTGGTATTTGTAATTCTGGAGAGTATAAAGAAAAATTAACTTTATCAGTAAAGTTGGGTACAAAGAATGGTTAGTCTTATTCCATATAAGGGCCAGATTGTTGAGGAAGGATTTTTACGTGAAGTTAGAGAAACATACTAAAGAGCTTTTATAGTAATTACTGAAAAATAATCATTTCACTTATTTAAGGTGTGATTGTTTGTTTAGGTAAATGTAAACATATTTTTTGAAAGTGATTAAGTGTTAATAAAATGGATTGTGTGTGATAGAGCCTTTTAATAAACTAAAATTAAAACAAAATACACAAAAAGGGGTGATTCTGTGGAATTCAACGATGTTATACACGGGCACAGATCCATACGAGAATATGAAGATAGGGAAGTAAGTCAAGAATTGCTAGATCAAATATTAGATACGGGCATTCGTGCATCTTCAAGTGGTAATATGCAATCGTATTCGATTGTCGTCACAAAAGACGAAGAGCTTAAGAAAAAATTATATACCGCACATATGGAACAGTCGATGGTTGTTGATGCACCAATACTATTAACATTTTGTGCTGATTTTAATAGAATGAGAAAATGGCTTTCGCTCAATGATGCACCTGTACATTTTGATAATTTCATGAGCTTTATGATAGGTGCCATTGATGCTACTTTGGCAGCGCAAAACTGTGCTTTAGCAGCTGAAAATGCTGGTCTAGGCATTTGCTATATGGGCTCAACGCTTGCAAATTGCGATCAAATTGGTAAGCTGCTAAACTTACCGCCAAATGTCGTACCAGTTGTGGGTTATTCATTAGGTTATCCCGCAGAAAACCCTGCCCAACGTGATCGACTGCCAAAGCATGGAATTGTTCACTATGACCAGTATCGTGATTATTCGGAAGAAATTCTTGAAATCTATAAAGAGAGAGATGAAAAGGGATGGAAACGCTACATGGACATCCCTAAACTCAAGGAAATGACAGAACGATTAGGATTAAAAAATCTTGCTCAAATCTATACCATTACCAAGTATACGAAAGAATCTCACCACGAGTTTTCGCAGACAGTGCTGAATTACTTGAAGATACAGAATTTTATGAATAATGAGTGATGTTTGTTCTTGATTTAGGGAGCAATTGCAGCATAAGGTTTCGTCCTTCAATTACTTCAGAAAAGGGCGCCATTCTCGAAGAAGGCGGAATGAATGAACAGAAATGTGGAAGGTAACTTAAATTTCACTTTATTTCCAGCATATAAAAGAGATAATAACTTGAGATTATTTGGAGGAGCGTTTATGGCAGGAAAATATGAAGTTTTAATTAATACAATACCTACATTGGATGAATATATCTATTTATGTTCGAGTGTAGGGTGGGAAGATTATATGAATTTTGATGTTGCTGAAACATCAATCCAAAATTCGATTTTTTCAGTTTCCGTTAAAGAGAGTAATAACATTATCGGAATGGGAAGGATTATTGGGGATGGTGAGATTTATTTTTACATCCAAGATGTAGTGGTTCATCCTGAACATCAGGGAAAAGGAATTGGTAAGGAAATAATGAATGCATTAGTAAGTTATCTGGATGAAAATGCACCTGATAAGGCATTTGTAGGGTTATTTGCATCAGAGGGAAAAAGTGAATTTTATGAAAAATATAATTTTAATGACTACTCCCCTAATATGACAGGAATGTTTAAAGTGATCAGGAAGAACAAATAGTAACTGAGGTCTTTAAGTCTTGATAGCATTTAATAGGGAATTACTTTAAGTTATAACGATGATAGGTTCTTGTTATTCAAGAAAAGGGCGCATTTCTGGAGTAAGAATTGCGTTCTTTCTTTGTTTATAGGGCCAGATTGCAAAAGTAATATACATTGAACATAAAACTGATTCTTAAGCATGGGCTGGTACTATTTCCATTATTAAGACAAAATGCTCTTCGTGTCAGGTTGCTGGTTCTACCCCATTTTTGTGGCTTTGAAATAAAGATGTATCGTTTTTCGTTTGTAAAAAAGTTGTACCTATTTAGTGAAAGAGAAGTTATCCATAAAAACAAAAACCTGTTTTTGAAAAAGTAAATCAAAAACAGGTTTTTTGATGAATATTAATAGTATCTTATGAATTATTTTTAATTAAATTCAATTTTTGTTTTACATTATTAAAAAATATGTTAAATTAGTATTGAAATAAAGAAAGGAGGGACTGAGGTGGATATAAAAAATGTTCCGAATTGGATTCTGTCTTTGGAAAATGAAGATCTGGAATTCATCAAAAATTTTGTTCTCAAGTCAGGTTCTTTAAAAGAGATCGCAAAAATTTATGAAGTTTCATATCCAACAGTAAGAATTAAACTTGATAGACTTATCGAAAAAATAAAAATAAACGATGTCGTGGAAAACGAGGAATTTATTAAGTTCATCAAAAGACTTTCGATTGATGATCGTATTAGCCTAGAGGATGCAAAATTGATTATTGAAAAATATAAACAAGGAAGGGATGAAAAGTAGTGGATGATTTTTATGGGGTATTTATAGTTGCCGGTGTATTGGCTGTTCAATATTTTTTTTCGACTAGAAATAGTATTTATTGGGGAGCGGTTATACCAGTTTCTTACATTGTTTTTTTAACATGGATGCTTGTGACTAACCGTATTGAAAGTACTATTGGTTTCATCCTTAGTCTGCTATTAGGGATACTTTTCCTTATTGCAGAATGGAATGGTGGTAGAAAGTATCTCCATAAGAAAAGAAGAAAAGAATTAGATAAAATGAAAACTCATGACATGAAATAAGAAAAGGAGAAGTAAAAATATATACCAGATTTTGGATGTGAAAGAATGCACTTAAAGTAAGCGGGTGCCTTCAAGAAGAATGAAAGTGATTTTATGTGAGTGAGGCCATATTCTAGTTATTCCATATAGGGCGCTGTTCTTGAATTAAAATGGCGTCCTTCTGAATTGGGTCATTATGTAGGACCCAAGTCAGAATTAAATTTTAGACCTGGGTGTATAGAAAGAATATTTACCTATCAAATAAATATACGGATGTTCTTGGAGGGATATAATCATGAAAAAATTTGTATGATTAAACTAAAACAACAAACATCAAGGGGGAATAAATTAGATATGCACATTAGAGAAGCCGCAAAGAGTGATTATGAAGTGGTTCATCAAATCCAAAAACAAGTTCATGAAATGCATACAAAGGAAAGACCAGACCATTATAAGATAGCTGATACCACGTTAGACAAGGAGTATTTCAACAACTTGATAGATGGAGAAAACACAAAGGTATTCTTATTAGAAGAAGATCAACCAATCGCTTATACAATAATTACTATAAAAAATACAAAGGAAAGACCGATTCTAATTCCGAAGAAAGTTGTCTATATGGACGATTTTGGTGTTGATATTAAGTACAGAGGAAAAGGATTGGGGAAAATATTCTTTAGAAAAATATTGGAGTTCGCAAAGAAGATAGAAGCAGACTCATTAGAATTAGGCGTCTGGGAGTTTAACGAAAATGCTATAAAATTTTATGAATCAATGAATTTAAAGACAAAAATGAGACGGATGGAAATAGATTTATAATGCTTTCTTTGTTCCATTAAGGCTGGTGTCCAAACCGAACTCAAACTGCCCAAACAGCTGCATAATCAAAACTCTAACTTTTGGGGTTCACTTCAAATGTGAGGAGGTATTTGTTAATATCTATAAGCACTTTCACATGTATTAGCCTGTGGTTCATAATAACAATGCTGTTTAAATTGCCCCGAAAATGGTTGATCGTACCATGTTGGAGGACATGGAGCATATGGATTAAAGTACCAAAGAGCATGCTTAGAAGGATGTTGTCTCCAAAATTTTACAACTTTTCGTGCTAATTCTTTCTCTACTCCTCTTGCGGGGCTATAAAATAAACTACCTTTTTGTACTGCTTCAAAGGAATAGTTTCCACCTTGAACTTGAAAAATTACATCCCGTATGGTCCTTACATCCTTAAAATCTAAACAATCAACTACTGCTCGATTTACAATGACATTCCCAACCATAAGCATCCCCAGTTTTCCTTCACCCACGGCTTCTGCCCTTATCATCCTTGCTATTAAATTAATATCCTTGCTGGTATATTTTACTCTTGTCACGATCATCACCTCTTAAATAATTGTATGAAAAAACCTTTGAAAAATGTTAGCCTTTAGTAATTTTGTCTGATTGGGCATGTACCACTTTCACCAGATAAAAAAATCCGCGTTAAATAAACCAAAGTAGAAGAGCACCACTTCAAATTCATACAATTTCCACTAAATAAACATTTGAATAGTGGAATCGAAAAACAGAATCGAAAAGTAAATGGAAAGTGGTTGTCTATATTGTAGATGCAGCTGAAGAGCTTGGGGTAATCTCAACCACTAGTGCTCCATTTAATTTAAGAAAGTCAATTGATAAAGCGAATAATCCTCAATCAATTTTACTTGAAGTAACACAAAACAAAGGAATTTTTTCTACAATGGTCGGAATGAAGCAGATAGATCATATCAAAGAAAACATTCAAATCTTTCAAAGAAATTTTCAATATAAGTAAAAATGTGTTATTCCATTAACGTGGGCTTATCCAACAGGGTAAGCTCCTTTTAAGGTTTTTCTTGAGGAAGCTGCCCTATTTTGAAATAATTGGTATTAGTGGCGCGCTTCTGGAACAAAAATTGTGATCTTTCCTTATGTTAAGGGTCATTTAAATTTAATGATAATATTTTAAATAAATTGGATATTTATGTAAATATTTGTACGTAGATTGTGAAGAAATGGATCTAAGTAAAATAGGAGAGTCAAAAGAAATATGGACAAAAAATTTATAAGACAAATGACGAATATTGCCGTTATTTGCGGTTGGTTGTTTAATATTGTTTGCCTGTTGGGTAAGGTTTTACCTTGGTTTTCTCTCGTAGCAATGATAGGTAGAGGGATTCGTGGATTAATATTTCTATTGAATATCTTTGCATTAATCCTATTAGTTATTTATGGTCGAAAATATTTAAAGGCAAGATTCTATGTTAGAAACTTTATTTTGATTATCTCGTTTTTGATTGTGTTTCCGTTTATTTTTAATAAAACTTTGCCTCTCATTTAAAGTAGTTGACAAAGGTTCATTGCAGTTACTTCCTCTTGTACGAAAGGGCGCTTTTCTGTAACAAGGAAAGGGCCATATTTTAATGTAATGGGCAGATTGTAAAGGAACGTCTACAGAATATCCTCTTTTAAAAAAGTGTTTGAATAATATTTTAAATCGTATTACTTTATCCAAAAGGGGAGATTTAAAATATGAAAATAACTATTGAAGAAATACCTGAATCAAGAATTGCCTTTTTCCGAAACGTTGGAGAGTATGGCGAAAAGCAAAACAAGGAACTAATGGAGTCCTTTAAAAAGTGGGCACAGATGAATGGTGTATTTGATAATTCTACGATTTTAGGAATACCGCAGGATAACCCCCAAGTTACTCCTAAAGAAGAATGTCGTTATGATGTTTGTGTTGTTGTAAATAAAGATTTTAATGTGGCAAGACCAGCTCAAGTCGGTAGATTTACTGGTGGGAAATACGCTGTTTTCGTCCTTGACCATACAAAAGAGGCAGTCGGTGAATTTTGGGGCAATATTTTTTCTGAAATAGAAAAAAGCAATCTATCAATAAGGGAACAGCCGATAGTAGAAAGATACACTTCACAAATGATCGATAACCATTTGTGTGAAATATTAGTTCCCATACAGTAACAAGAGTAGGATATTTACTCAACAAATGGGCGCTTTAATGAAGTAACTAAAGCCTAATTTCTCACTTTCAACTCAGAGAAATTAGGCTTTTTATATTGGAATTCCTTAACGTTGTAAAGCGTATTTTCCTGACGATAACTGATTATTTGCAATAAAGGAGTTTGATTAGTTTTTATCGAAAAAGAACAGATATGAACATAAAAATATTTAATGTCTAAGGGGAATTAAATGAATAAAGAAAGCATTATGAAAGAAAAAATGCGTTTAGTAAAATGGTCTCGCTCTTTAAAGAACATTTCATATGATCTATGGTTCCAACCTTTTCATGAAGGGACTTGGGGCATTGCAGATGTCATTGCTCATTTTATTTCATGGGATAAATTTATGATGGAGAATAGGGTTTCTTATTTACTAAGAAATGAGGATTTCCCAAAAATAAATGTAGATGCAGAAGCAATTAATAAAGAGGCTTCTAACTATGCCAGATCAGGTATATCAAAAGAAGATCTTATCGTTGAGTTTATCTCTGTTCGGGAAGAACTAGTTGCTCAATTGGAGAAGATTCAACCAGAAAAATTTGACCACCCTTGTCCTGGGAAAGAACATATTACCCTAAGTGATTTTTTTGTAAGAATGATTGATCATGACTTGAAACATAAAGAACAAATTGAATCACATGTAAATAATTAGTTCTGAAAAATTGATAATTATCAATTAAAATCTTCCGCAAACGGGCGCGATTCACTAGGAGTGTGTCCTTTTTACTTTGGCTGGATAGGAATATAAATATCTGAGGAAGTGAGCAAAGTGTGGGTGGAAACTATAAACAAAGTTTCTTCTAATTACGTTTTTCAAGATCCTGCAAGTGAAGAATTAATATCCTCTTTAGAAGGTAATTTAAATGTCCAACTTCCTTGTGAATTAAAAAAATTATTATGCGAAACTGATGGTGTTATTGAAAAGCACGACTTTGCACAATGGTCGGTAATATGGTCTTCGAAGGTAATAATTGAAGAAAACTTACAAATAGGAAATAATCAAATTTTGAAAGAAAATGATCTGCCATTTGAAAATCTATTATTTTTTGCAGATGCAGGAAATGGTGATCTATTTGGCTACTTAATAATAGATAAGTCTGTTCAAAAAGATGCTATTTACGTTTGGAATCACGAAGATGATAGTCGAAATAGAGTTGCATCATCTTTGAAAGAATTTATTGAAGGATGGTTAGGAGGATCAATTAGTATATAAATCCATTGAATAATTAAAATATGCTCTTATTCAATTATAGGGCGCATTTCCGGAGTAAGGAAATGTGCCTTTCTTCATGAAAAGGGCCAAATTGTGGAAGATCAGCAGGAACCTTTTGGGAATGAATTAGAAGTTAATTTCAAGACTTTTAAACTCAACTGCCCGAACTTGTCAGTGAAGTTATTTTATAATGTGTTTGAGTACATTTCAAATCAAGAGAGGGGACATACAAGTGAAAAAAGTATTGGTTTTTATTACAGACGGTTTTGCCGATTGGGAAGCAAGTTATGTAACCGCAGAGTTAAATAAACCAGAGACGGGATTTCAAGTTCAGACAATTGCGATTGACAAGGATCCTAAAATTTCAATGGGTGGATTGACAGTTCTTCCGGATTATAGCTTACAAGACTTTTTCTTTAAATTGGATTTTGCGATGTTAATTATTCCTGGTGGAACTGGATGGAGAGAAGAAAAAAATCAACAGGCAAAGAAGCTTGTAGATTTTTGTTTTGTAAAGGACATACCGGTTGCAGCAATTTGTGATGCAACTACCTTTTTAGGGTATCACGGATTTCTTGATCAACATAAACATACAGGTAATTCATTACCTTATTTAATAGAAGGGGCACCTCATTATCGAGGTGATGAAAAATATATAGACGAACAATCTGTTAGTGATGGCTGTCTAATTACAGCTAATGGAAGTGGAGCACTAGAATTTTCGAGAGATATTTTAAGTAAATTGGATGTTTTAGAAGGTAAAGAACTGGAAGATTGGTATAGCTTATTTAAAAAAGGTTATTTTCCATCACAATAATTGTCGATGGACAAGTTATTTCAAACCTTCATCTTACTTTCAATAGGGGGCAATTTCCATAGTTAAGAATTGCTTCTTTTCTCTCCGGATAAGGGGGCTATTCCTGAACTAGAAAGCGTCCTTTTTAAGTGAATAAAGCATTGGGGAAAATTACAAATTTTGAAATAATTGTATTAAGCAAACGAGCAGGATTGATGAATAACACAAAAGGGGGGGTTTTTCCATCAAATATTATTTTCATATTTTGATTGTTACCTTGTTTCTTGTCGGTTGTTCAGATAATCGAGATTCTGTTATTTTTGAAAAACTAGAGATATCAGAAGAAGGGGACGCTCCAGTATCAACTCTTTTAAATAGAGAAGAAATGTCAAATCAAAGTTTACGTTACACTAATACAAGAATTGAGGAAGTTGGTGAAGAAGCTGCGAGAAAATCTGTTGCAGATCGTTTTTCTATGTTGAATGACCACTTTTCTTCTGGAATAGTAGATATTATCGATTCTGAAGGTAATAAATACCGTGCCATTTATATAGGTGGTAACGATAATACTGTGAATTATATTCTGAACAAAAGCCAAAGAAATGAGTATGAAGAAGAAGTGTTAGAACTATATGAGGAAATGAATAAAACTAACAAAAAAATGCCATATATCAAATTTTCCTCAGTCGAATAGTATCGTGTTATTCCAGAAAAGGGGGCAATAGAGAGGGACCATTATTAATGTTATTAGATTATCTTGAAATTGAGTCTTCTGCTAAAGGGCGCACTTCTTGAATAAGTGCGCTTTTGAATTTGGCTATATTCGGGAGTAATGAAGGAAATTAATTAGATCATCTGGAAATTGTAAACTATGCCGTAAAAGTGCAGTTTTATTGAATGTCTTAGGGTTCAATTATCAAAAGTTGAGGAAATGGGAGTGAAATCGATGTACCCCAACAAACAAGATAAAAATCAAAGGAAAAGAATGGTTCAAGGTTTATATAGAAAGAAGAAGCACAAAAATAAGATAAAAGTTGAACATAATAAAATATGGGAAGTGTTTGTTGGTATTTGCGTTCTGATTATGTTCTTCTTTTTTATAACAAGTATATTGTTCGATATTGGTGTACCATTACCGGATTTTTTTGGAAGGTAACAAGCAGCCTAGGGGGCTTATCAGGGATAAAAATGCTGATACCCTACAGTAAATGATATTCCGCAATAGGATGCAATTCTGCAGCAAGAACTGTGCTCTTTCTTCATGTTAAGGGCTATTTTTAGAAGGGATTGTTAAATTTAATATTTAAAGTTACCTACTATTAGTGGAACATTTTTGAAGTCGTAAATGTAGTAATAGTTTTGAGGAGGTAATAAACATGAAAATAGAAATTGAAGTAAGAGCATTTGGAAAAGGTTCAAGGTACGGTAGGTGCATATAAAAGCACTGAACTTGTGCGTGTACATAAACTTTCAAAAGATACAACATTGGCCCAAGTAGAGTCATTTTCTATTTAACTAGTGAGGAATACCGGAAGCGGATTGACTTCTCAGGGAAGTCGCATAAACAGATGTGGGAGTATAATGAGAAGAAGGTTTCTGGATTGATTGCTAAAATGCCTATGGCTAAATGGAGTGGGGGTTCTAATGGTTTGATTACGATTGAAGGTGGTATGTTTAATGTGCAGTTAGAGATACCGGATAGATTTGAACGAATTGTCTATGAGTTTACTAGAGAAATTTGTGAGTATAGGTTACATTCTTATTTTCAGAGAAAAGAGGAAAATATAAGTCTAGTATAATAATCTCTTATCCAGTATTTATAATAGCTCAATTAAAAGGTATGTAAGTCAATTAATATGATGATGTGTCTAATTGTAGAGAATTAACATCATATGTTATTCTTTTCATATAACAAAACCTTCACTTTAAGGAGGAAACAATGAAAAAAGATATACATGTGGTAGGAGCGGTTATTTTTAAAAATAACAAAATTCTCTGTGCACAAAGAGGGACAGAAAAGTCTTTACCACTTTTATGGGAATTTCCGGGTGGGAAAGTTGAAAAAGGTGAAAAGCAAGAGGAAGCTTTAAAACGTGAAATACAAGAGGAAATGCACTGTACCATTGATATAGGTGAAAAAATAGAGTATACAGTTCATGAATATGATTTTGGAATTGTTCATTTGACTACTTATTTCTGTAATTTGATTAAGGGAGAACCGGTCTTAACTGAACATGCTGCAATTAAGTGGCTGTTACCTGAGGAGTTGCACTATCTTGAGTGGGCCCCAGCTGATATTCCTGCCATTGAGAAAATAGCAAAAGTATATGCAAAATAGGAAAGCTATCCAGAATGGGTAGCTTTTCTAAATGGATACGGTTTACAGTATTTGAAAATAAGATTACAATTTTAATATAATACTGGAAATGAATGGTGATCTTTATGGCGAATTTTGTTGAAAACTTGCAAGACTCTATTTATAAGGGGTTTATTGATCATTCTCATGGTAAATCTACCCGTTATAAACCTCAGTTGTTAATCAATAATGCTAATGAAAATAAAAACATCTTATCTACACTTTTAGAAGAACTAAATCATTGCGAGGATTTCTTATTCTCAGTGGCTTTTATTACTGAAAGTGGTTTAGCTACCTTAAAAGCTCTCCTTTGGGATCTTAATCAAAAGGGGGTTAAGGGAAGGATTCTTACATCTACTTTTCTTCAATTTAATCAGCCGATTATGTTTAGAGAATTGCTGAAGATATCAAATGTAGAAGTAAGACTTACAAACCTAAAAGGGTTTCACGCCAAAGGTTATATTTTTAAGCACAGAACTCATTATTCTTTGATTGTTGGAAGTTCAAACTTAACAGCCCAGGCGTTAAAAGCCAATTACGAATGGAATGTTAAATTAAATTCACATGAAAATGGGGAATTCATTCACCACTTTAATCAGCAATTTGAAGAAGTGTGGGAAGAAGCGATAGGATTAACCTCAGGATGGATTGAAGAATATGAAAAAACATATCAAAAAGTAAAACCACTTAATATTCAGAAGGTAATTGACCATCCAGTCCAATATCAGGTGAATTCTGTTAAAAATGCGCTCGAGATTCAACCGAATAAAATGCAAGAGGCTGCCTTACAAAGTATTCAGATGGTAAGAGCTGGGGGGGAAGATAAGGCGCTAGTTATTTCAGCTACTGGAACAGGGAAGACATATTTATCTGCATTTGATGTAAGACGGTATGCACCGAAGAAAATGCTCTTCATCGTCCATCGTGAACAAATATTGCAAAAGGCAAAGTCAGATTTTCAAAAGATATTAGGTGGAATTGATCGAGAATTTGGTATATTATCAGGCCATTTTAAGCAAAGTAGTGCGAAGTATCTGTTTGCTACTGTCCAATCATTGTCAAAGGATGATGTTTTAAAGCAGTTTGATCCTGCTGAATTTGATTATGTATTAATAGACGAAGTACATAAAGCTGGGGCAAAGTCATATATAAAAGTGTTGGAATACTTCAAGCCAGAATTTTTGATGGGAATGACAGCTACGCCTGAGAGAACTGATGACTTCAATATCTATCAATTATTTGATTACAATATTGCCTATGAGATTAGGTTGCAAGAAGCACTTGAAGAGGACATGTTATGCCCGTTCCATTATTTTGGAGTAACTGATTATGAATACAATGGTGAATTATTAGATGAAACAGCAGCATTAGCAAAGCTTGTCACTGAAGAACGAGTTGATCACATACTAGAGAAAGTAGAGTATTATGGGCATTCAGGTGACAGGGTGAGAGGATTAATGTTCTGCAGTAGGAAAGAAGAGGCGCTCGAGCTTTCTAAAGTCCTAAACGAAAAAGGATTAAAGACGGTAGCTTTATTGGGGAATCATTCTCCTGAAGAAAGAATACGTAGAGTGAATCAGATTGAAAATGGACTGTTGGATTACATTATTTCCGTAGATATTTTCAATGAAGGTGTTGATATTCCAAGTATCAATCAAGTAGTCATGTTAAGACAAACACAATCGAGTATCATCTTTATTCAACAACTGGGTCGTGGGCTTAGAAAGCATGATAGTAAAGAGTTTGTAACAGTTATTGACTTCATAGGTAATTATAAAAATAACTATCTTATTCCAGTTGCTTTATCAGGTGATCGATCTCAGAATAAAGACAACATTCGTCGACATATAAAGGATACTTGTTATATCAAAGGAGTATCTACTATTAATTTTGAAGAAATTGCAAAAAAGCAAATCTTTAAGTCAATTAATGATACGAAGTTAACTTCTTTAAAAATTTTAAGAGAAGCTTACGTAGAATTGAAAAATAAAATTGGTCGAGTACCGTATCTATACGATTTTGTTTTCCATAAATCGATTGATCCTCGTGTTATCGTAAATGAACTAAAAACAAATTACCATAAGTTCTTAAAAAAAATGAAAGAAGAAGTACCTACATTGTCTAAGTACGAAACAGAGGTGTTAACCATGCTTTCTCAAGAGATATTAAATGGTAAGAGAAAGCATGAGGTTGTTCTTTTAGAGTTATTACTTGAAAAAAATAAAGTTACTCGTAAAGAGTTTATAGATGAACTGTCCTTAGCTGGTTGTAAAACGGATGAGGAAAAGTTAACATCGGTAAGTCGTGTTTTAAATCTCTCCTTTTTTACTCAAGCTGCTGTAAAGAAATACGGTGAAAAACCAATTATTCTGCAAGAGAAAGAAGATTATCGGTTAAATGAAAGTATTAACGAAAGCCTTTCAAGCAATGAATATTTCAAGTCATTAGTTATCGATGTTTTAAATACCGCTAAAGAAAAGAGCCTTCTATATGATTGTTCTAACGAATTAACGTTGTATCAAAAATACTCTCGTAAAGATGCATGTAAGTTATTGAATTGGTTAAATGATGAGAGCTCAACTATGTATGGATATAAGCCTAAACATGGAACTTGTCCGATCTTTGTTACTTATCATAAGAATGAAGATGTAGAATCCAACGTGAACTACGGAGATGAATTTATAAATCAAGAGGTCTTTAGATGGTATACACGTAGTAATCGTACTTTACAGTCTAAGGAAGTTAAGAAAATTATTAATGCTAAACAGCTAGGTATGCATTTGCACCTCTTTGTTAAAAAGGATGATGATGAGGGAACAGATTTTTATTATATCGGTAAGGCTATGCCAGAAGCTCAAAGTGAGGAACAGACTACAATGTTGGATAAGAACGGGAAGGGGTTGCCAGTTGTACGGATGAATTTACTTCTGGAGTATGAGGTAGAGCCTTCTTTATATCATTATTTGATTGAAGAATAATAAATAAGCTAAAGAATGTAAGTAAGGTGATAAGATGTCGCTTTACTTCTTTTTGTTAATAAGCATATTCAAGGTCCATTTCTGAGTACGTGAATGCGATACATTATTCAGGAACGGACCTTTGCAATCTGAATGAAAATTTTTGCTTCATGTGGTCCACTTCACATTCAATTCACTAAAAAAATGAATTGAATGTGAAGTATATAGTGGTTCCAGACCCCTTTTTGGACAATCCGAAAAAATCCTTATCTTCTTGACATCAAGGCATTAACTTTTCTTACTATGCCTGACAGGACACTCCAATGTTAAGGATGATCTACCCGTTTGGACTCATCGCCAACAAACGCTTTAGGTTGTTATCAATAAATGTATTATCGGCACTGTTGATTCCGCGACCGGCAAAATGGCCCCAGATCGACTCGATAGGATTAAAAACAGCATTAGGTATAAGTTTAGCTTCGTATTCGTTATCGTCCGCCGTGCAAAAGAGATCCGTGCTCCCTGGCATAACGCAGGCAAACGCTTTAATGCTTTTGAGCGCCTTATCGAAATCTCCGTTATAGGCGGGGCTTGCAATAATATCTGCAAATTGTCCTGTCCATAACATGGCCAGGAAATTGTGCGGATCCATCTTCATAAAGCTATCTTCCCAGACGCCAACCATAAAATCTGCCAATGAGTCATATCCCAGCACTCGATAAAGTTCCTCTCTGTAAAACGCCTGCGATAAGCCCCATCCCGCATAGACACGGCCAACGGCGCGCATGTCTGCTGAAGTCAACTGGTTGAGTTTACTTGAATCGAAGCCAACTGCAGCCATGAGCGGAGCTTTCATTCCGTCCAGGACCACATACGTTTGCGGCCAAGTCTTTGCACCTCCGCAGAAAGGGGCGATTCGTTCCACCATGTCTGGATAACTTGCCCCCCATTGGAATGATTGAATGCCTCCCATTGACCATCCAACTACGAGAGCGATCTTTTGAATGCCGAATTTTTCGGTCACGAGCCGATGCTGTAATGTAACGTTGTCATAGATGGTTACCTGCGGAAAATTAGTCCGGTCGAATGGGGGAGGCGTGTTACTGGGAGACGAAGATAATCCGTTACCCAGCAGATTTGGAACGATAATGAAATACTTCTGCGGATCTAGTGCCATGCCGTTTCCAATCAACCATTCATTCTGAACATGCTGGTCGCCAAAAGCCGTTGGATAGACGATGACATTATCCTTCTTTTCATTCAATTTTCCATAAGTCTTATAAGCAAGAAATGCGCTCGGTAACGTCACTCCTGATTGCAAGGTCACGTCACCCAAATCCAAAATCTCATAATCCATCGTATTGTCGCTCCCTTCAAAATGAAACCATATAGACTAGAATGTATTTCTTGTTGATAGTATAGATCAATGATACTCTCAATAAAAGTGAATAAAATTCAAAGTAGTATTCAATAATTTTGAAAGTGAAAGGGGGAGAGTATGATGGAATTGCGCCAACTGATTACGTTCCGAACGGTTGCATCAACATTAAATTTCAGCCGGGATTTTTAAACATATTTCTTTGGATCTTCCAATGGTGGTATATGTCATAGTCATTACCTTATTTGTCGTAGGTTCTGCAAATGCCATAAATTTCACTGATGGATTAGACGGTCTTTTAGGAGTTGTTGCAATCCCTACATACTTTTTCTTTTTTATGGTCTCAGACAAATCAGAGGTGCAAATTTTTTGTTTAATTATGATTGGATGTTTACTCGGCTTTCTCATTTATAATATATACCCTGCCAAAGCTTTTATGGGGGATACGGGATCATTAGCTATTGGAGGATCGCTTGCATTTCTTGCTGTTCTTGAGAAAGTTGAAATTTTAATTCCCATTTTATTCTTTATATATTTTGCTGAACAACTTTCGGTTATTTTACAAGTTTCCTCATTTAAACTTACTCATAAGCGTATTTTCAGAATGACACCGATTCACTATCACTTTGGTTTAAAATATGGGTGGTCCGAAACTACAATTGTAACGGTTTTTGGATTCATTTCGTGGTTTTGTGCTTTTATCTGTTTAACTTACTGGAGATTTTTCCTAAATTCATAAATAAAGTTATAATCATTCCAATGAATAATAGAGGTAACCAAGCAAGGCACAAAGCAGAGAAAAAATACCAAGGTCGAAAATCTGCCACCACATAAATGGATGTACTAATCAATACCCCGATAATGAAATAAATGGAGATGATCTCCATATTGTCATCGAACTCCTTTTAAATATTATAAAAAGGTGCACTTGTAGGGGTGCTACGTTTATGCATAATAGTAAGATTTTTCAGGTTAAAACGATCTTCGACTTGAAGATCGTTTTTAATTTGTAGGAACTCTACAAACATAGCAACCCCGTATTCAATTACGAATTTTTTTGATCTTCAACTAAATGGCCATAAAACGGAATAAAGCAATTTTAAAAATGTCTCCTTTTGTTTCCATCACTGTGACCATGCGAAATATGTCGAGAATTATAGAATATGTAAGAGAAACGTCTAATTAGATACTGAAAACCTATCAGTGGAAGAAATAAGAATTAAAAAAAGGCAACAAACCCTCCTGGGCGTTGCCTTTTTACAATCTTTAAATTAAATATACGATCTACGCATTAATACTAAATTCCTTCCCTTCCTTACGCATTTTCGCATATTCAGCAGTTGCTGTAAAAAGCGCGTCAGAGGAAGAGTTAAGGCCAGTTTCACAAGAGTCCTGTAATACTCCGATGATGAAACCAACACCAACGACTTGCATAGCAATATCATTTGAAATTCCGAATAAGCTACATGCCAAAGGAATGAGTAGGAGCGATCCACCGGCAACACCTGAAGCACCTGCAGCGGATACGGCTGCCAGGACGGAAAGAATAAGCGCCGTACCGAAGTCTACTTCAATGCCAAGGGTATGAACGGCAGCGAGCGTTAAGACAGAAATCGTAACCGCTGCACCAGCCATATTGATGGTAGCCCCTAATGGGATGGATACAGAATAGGTATCCTCATCTAACCCAAGATTTTCACATAAACGCATGTTTACTGGAATGTTTGCAGCTGAGCTACGAGTAAAGAATGCTGTAATTCCACTTTCCCTTAAGCATTTCAAGACAAGTGGATAAGGATTTTTACGAATATTGATGAATACGATAATCGGATTAACGACAAGAGCGATAAAGAACATACAACCGAGCAGGACTAAAAGTAATTTTCCGTAATCGAGTAAGGCTGATAGTCCATTTGTTACGATAGCGTTAAAGACAAGTCCCATGATCCCGATTGGTGCCAAATTGATGACCCATTTCACTAATTGGGAGATGGCATCTGAAAAATTAGCAAGCGTATTTTTGGTAGTATCCGCTGCATTTCTTAAGGCAATGCCAAGAAGGATAGCCCAAGTTAATATCCCAATATAGTTTCCATTTAATAGAGCATTTATCGGATTATCAACGATGTTAATGAGTAATGTCTTCAGTACTTCCACAATACCACCAGGTGGAGTCACATCCTCTGCACCTGCTCCAAGTGATAGGCCAACCGGAAATAGAAAGCTTGCAACCACCGCCACTAACCCAGCAAGGAATGTACTTAAGCCATAAAGGGCGATAATCGATTTTATATTCGTTTTTTGCCCGCTTCTATGTTTAGAAATGGCGTGCATAACTAAGAAAAAGACTAATACTGGTGCAACCGCCTTTAATGCACCGACAAATAACGTACCAAAAATCGAGACCCATTTTGCAGCATCAGGAATCGTCACCGCCAAAATAATCCCGATAATAATCCCTACAAGTATTTGTTTTACTAGGCTCACTTGGTTCCACTTTTGAAATAAATTCTTCATGTATTTCCCCCCGTTGTTCGTATTAGAAGCATAACTTAAAAGTGATCAGCTTTCGCTGGGTTGAGACAGCTAGTACTTATGAAGTATAACAATTGTAAGTTTACCACGAATTTTGTCAATTGTGTGATAAATTATTATATTGAAATATTTGGTTGCATTTTAAAAAGTATTCAAGAAACCCGGAATGAAGGGCACTGCTACATTAATTTGTCTGTGATCGCCACTCAAGGAGTGTGGAGGTACAGCTTTAAAAAAAGACATATATGTCGAAAAATATCAAACGATAGAAAAGGACATTTAAACAAAATACAAAAAGCCGATTTCCCCATGCTGACGGAAATTCGGCTTAACGATTAACTTGTTTTTCTAATGAAATTATTCACCAAGGTGAAAAACTTCCATACTCAAGATGATCAATGTGGCCTTCTTCAACTTTTGCTATTACATACTTCTAACATAATCCAACAAATTCTTCCCAATCAAAAAAACCGTAACCAATATGAATAACACTCGTACATACGCTACCCCTTTTTTAATAGCAAAGTTAGAACCAACCAAGGCTCCCAATATCATAGCAATCCCCATCGGTATACCGTATGCGAAATTGACCATATCAAGAAAAATGAATAGGATCAGTGCTGCAATATTGCTCTCAAAGTTTAGAAACTTTGCATTTCCCGCGGATTGTAAAAAATCAAAGCCAATAAGTAAAAAGGCAAACAAGATAAATGAACCTGTTCCAGCACCTAAAAACCCATCATAAAAACCAATGCCAAATATGGCAAAGGCAAAAAGTAAAGCTTTTTGCCAGGTGAGTTTTCGATAGGTTGATTCATTTCCCCAGTTTTTCTTGAGAATTGTATAAATAGCGACAACGATTAAGAGGACTAATACCAATGGTTTTAATAATTCAGGTGAAATAAACTTAACCAGTAATGCCCCTAGTAAGGATCCTATAAATACAAGGGGAAACAATTTAGATACTAAGCGGAAATCAACTTTTCCTGATCTGATAAAGGCAATGGTACTTGTCAAAGATCCCATTGAACTAGCCAACTTATTCGTTGCGATGGCTGTTGAAGGTGGAAGACCTGAAAATAATAACGCTGGTATAGAGATTAATCCTCCTCCCCCCACAACAGAATCAATAAAAGCGGCTAGAAATCCGAAACCGACCAACAACAGAAGTGTATAGATATTAATATCTTCCATCCGTATAACCTCCTATGTATAAGAACGAGTCTACAAAGCCGTCATGAAAAAGATTAACTTTTTCTTACCTAATGTTAAAATATTATTAGTCACTATTATGATAGTAACTAAATTATTTTCCCCTGTAAATAGGGAATTCGTTGTTACACTATTTCTAACAAAATCGATTTCACAAAGAGATTTGTTATGATAGAAATATAAACTTATTAATTGTGCTGGAGGATACTATGCAAGATCTCATTCAAAAAATTCAATCTCTAGGTTTTAGTCAATATGAAGCAAAGGCTTATGTTTCTTTAGTCCGACAAGGAACAACAAGTGCTTACCAAGTTAGTAAAGAATCAGGGATTCCGAGGGCTCGTATATACGAAATATTGAATGGGCTTGAGGAAGAAGGGATTGTGATAAAAGAGGAGATAAATGAATCAGTTCAATACTCTCCGCTGCCTGTCGAGGTATTTTTAGAATCCGTACAATCTAAATGGGACCAAACCTATCGATCCATAAGCCATACATTAAAAGACTTAGAAAAAACAGAACCCATACCTGACAACCGAGTCATGACCCTTAAAGGGGAGAGGCATATCCTATCCTTTTGTCGTACGCTCATGCAAAGGGCGGAAAAAAGAATCGTCGTCTCTTTATGGGACAAGATGTATGAAAGACTGGAACAAGACCTGGGAGATAAAGCAATGAATTGCAGCTTAAAAGGTATTGTTTTTCAGGTGGAGAATCCATTATCGGGTTTAGATATTCATCGTAAGACAAGCTATGTAGATACTATTGGAGAAAATAAATGGTTTATCTTATCCATTGATGGTCGGGAAATGATCTATGGTCCTTCTATTGAAGAAAGAGAAACAGCGTTTTACACAGATGATCCTGTGCATATTTACCTTCTGGAAAATTATATTTGGCATGATATCCTAGTGAATCGCCTAGTGAAAAAAGGGAAAGAGGATACGGAGAATTGGATTGCTAAGGAAAGAGAAGAATTTTTCGGGTCTGTTTAAAATGGATAGAATACTGAAATATCGAAAAAACCAATATCCATATTTAATGCCAAGGAACCCCATTTACAATTTATAGGAGGAAATTTGATAACCATCTTTTCATAAAATGGACAAATACGGTGTTTCTGGAAAAGCAATTGTTAATTAAAAAACCATTTGTATCTTCGGAGTCTAATTATTATTATAAGAAAGAGAATTGTAGCGTTATGTAATCTAGATATAGAAACTGGACTATTTCTAACGCAATAATCATAAAGGAGTGACAAGGTTTAACGTTTTTTGGGGACAAGTTCTAAGGGATACAGGATAGTAATTCCTTGCTAATTACAGCCAAGAATATTGCATATGGAGGAATTTATCATGTCAAACAAACAATTAGAGAGAGGACTAGAGTCACGTCATATTCAGATGATTGCATTGGGCGGTACCATTGGTGTTGGGTTATTTATGGGCTCAGCTAGTACAATTCAATGGACTGGACCATCTATCATGCTAGCTTATGCTGTCGCTGGCCTCTTTATATTTTTCATCATGCGCTCAATGGGAGAAATGCTTTATTTAGAGCCTACAACGGGTTCATTTGCAACTTTTGCAAGTGAATATATTCATCCGTTAGCAGGTTATATGACTGCGTGGAGTAACTGGTTCCAATGGGTAATTGTCGGAATGTCTGAGATCATTGCCGTTGGGATGTATATGAAGTATTGGTTCCCGGACCTGCCCGCATGGATACCAGGGGTAATTGCTATGGTCATTCTCGGGGCTGCAAACCTTATTTCTGTAAAATATTTTGGGGAATTTGAATTTTGGTTTGCGCTTATTAAAATTGTAACGATTGTCCTCATGATTTTTGCCGGACTAGGTCTTATCTTTTTCGGATTAGGAAGTGACGGTGGTGCGATCGGGTTATCAAATCTTTGGGAGCATGGTGGCTTCTTCGCAGAGGGTTGGACAGGATTCTTCTTTGCCCTTTCCTTAGTCGTCGCATCCTATCAAGGGGTAGAACTGATCGGTATAACTGCAGGTGAAGCGAAAAATCCAAAGCAAACGTTAACGAAAGCGATTAATTCGATTATTTGGCGTATTTTAATTTTCTATATTGGTGCTATTTTTATCATCGTAACCGTCTATCCTTGGGATCAATTAAATGAACTTGGAAGTCCGTTTGTTTCCACCTTTGCTAAGGTCGGTATTACTGCTGCAGCAGGAATTATTAACTTTGTCGTTATCACAGCAGCCATGTCCGGTTGTAACAGTGGGATTTTTAGTGCAGGGCGTATGCTTTACACGCTAGCCATGAATGGTCAAGCTCCAAAAGTCTTTGCGAAAGTATCGAAAAATGGAGTTCCCATGTATTGTACAATCGCTGTCCTTGTCGGTTTAGGAATTGGAGTTATTTTGAACTTCCTTGCTCCGCCAAAACTATTTCTGTATGTTTACAGTGCTAGTGTTCTACCTGGAATGATTCCTTGGTTTGTTTTACTGATTAGTGAGCTTAAATTCAGAAAGGTGAGAGCGGCTGAAATGGCCAACCATCCGTTCAAAATGCCTTTTGCCCCTTATAGTAACTATGCGACCATTGCCTTTTTATTAATGGTGCTGGTTGGTATGTGGATTAACCCTAGTACTCGTGTATCCCTTATTGTTGGGCTCGTTTTCCTAGCAATTGTAGTAGCGAGTTATTACCTTTTAAAGATGGGTAAGCGCGTACCTTTAGTGGCGAAGGCGGATGATGATATTTCTGCGAAGTAAGCCTAGTGTCACGATTTTTCGCTAAAAATTATGTAATACTTACAAATAGAAATACGCTAGAATTCATCTGTAATCTAGATGAGTCCTAGCGTTTTTCTTTACTTCAATTCACATTTATCAAGAGGGACCACCTTTGTTTGTTTCCACATTTTATATCCTAACCATAAAATGAGAAATAGTGGTAATCCAATATAGGAGACAAGGACACCATACCAATCAATTCGATTTCCCATAAATGCTGAGTAGTTTTGTCCTAATATGATAAATGCACATAGAACAAAGGCAAATATAGGACCAAACGGATAGAACTTGGATTTGTAAGGAAGATCATTTAGGTCTTTTCCTTGAGCAAGATAGGCTTTTCGGAAGCGGTAGTGACATATGGCAATTCCAAGCCATGCGATGAATCCGGACATACCTGAAGCATTTAGGAGCCAAACATATACGACTCCGTCTCCGAAGAATGATGCTAGAAAAGCAATTGTTCCAACAAGCGAGGTAATAATTAGTGCATTTACTGGAACACCATTTTTATTTAATTTTGAAAGGAATTTTGGCGCTTTACCTTGGCGTGCTAACTCCCAAAACATTCTTGTTGAAGCATACATTCCAGAGTTTCCTGCAGATAACACAGCAGTTAGGATGACGGCATTCATGACAGACGCTGCAAAAGCGATCCCTGCTTTTTGAAATACTAGTGTAAACGGACTTAATGTTACATCACCATTAGCAAGACTTTCATTTGTATAGGGAATTAATAAACCAATTACAAGAATAGCTAACACATAGAAAAGGAGAATTCTCCAGAAAACTTGGCGAACGGCCCGTGGGATATTTTTTCTGGGATTATCCGTTTCTCCGGCAGCAACTCCAAGAAGTTCTGTCCCCTGAAAGGAGAAGCCTGCAGCCATGAAAATCCCGAGTATTGTTAAAAATCCACCATGAAAAGGCGCATCATCAATAGTAAAGTTTTTGAACCCTACAGCTTCATTTCCCATTATCCCTATAATCATTAAAAAGCCAACAATGATAAAAATAATAACCGTAGCAACTTTAATAATGGAAAACCAATATTCAGCTTCCCCGAATCCTTTTACAGATAGATAGTTTAAGAGAAACATTATGACTAGACTAATAGCACTCCATATATAAGAAGGGCTGTCTGGGAACCAAAATTTCATGATAATCGTAACGGCAGCAAGTTCTGCAGCGATGGTGATCGCCCAGTTATACCAATAGTTCCACCCAAGGGCGAAACCAAGTGATGGATCAACGAATTTTGTCGCATACGTACTAAAGGTCCCTGAAACAGGCATATAGGCGCCCATTTCTGCTAAACTTGTCATTAAGAAATAGACCATAATACCAATAAGGATATAAGAAAGTAAGGCACCACCTGGTCCAGCTGTATGAATGGCACCACCACTAGCTAGGAATAATCCTGTTCCTATGGATCCACCAAGTGAGATCATCGTTAAATGGCGAGCTTTTAACTTACGTTGTAATTGGTGTGTTTCTGTAGGTACTGATGTCTTTGTACCGCTTGTTGTTTTTACTTCTGTACCACTAGAATGCATTTCAAATACTCCTTTTTCATTTATTTAGAAGGAGATGGGAACAAAAAAACCGTTGAGAAAATAATCAACGGCTAATTATAAATCCCGAATCATACCCTCCGAAAGATAGCACAACACGTTTGGCTGTTAGACCATTCGTGACAGTTCCGTTCCTATTTGGATACAGACCCAGCTTGTCCATACAGAAAATATGGACGAACTTCGGCAACTTTTCCTTTCAAATCGGCATCAAACAATGTTTTCTGCATCTAAACCGTTTTACTCTTAAAAGCCGCAACCTCTACCCCATCGGTATTGATCTTGATGAGGATTTGTATTATTAAATTTTACTGTTAATAATCATAGAGAAATATTTATGATTAGTCAACTGTATATGGAACAAGGGTTTTACTTGAATTAGTAACTAAAAAAAGCAACAATCTATATAGAGGGATTAGGTTTTTAAACAAATTGGAGTATTATGCTACTAAAATAGTGATATATGGAAGACCAACCATTAAAATGAGCAATCCCGATTTGGGTTTATAAGTAGCGGCAATGAATCTTACAAAATGGGAAGTGAGTCCCTATTTCAAACGTGTTCAGGATCGGATAATGTGCTATTATGCCTTTGTTTCGACCTACTAAATATTGCTAAGGGGTGACGTAAATGAATCATCTTCAACCAATTCAAATCAAGGAGATTATTTTACATAAATTAATGATGCGTTTAAAAGCTCCATTTTCAACAAGCTTTGGAACCTTTCAGGATAAAGAGTTTTTTGTAATTGAGGCAATAGGAGAGAGTGGATTGATCGGTTGGGGGGAGAGTGTCGCGTTTTCAAGTCCATGGTATACCGAGGAAACGGTCAAAACGAGCGAACATATGATGGAAGATTTTTTGATTCCGCTTTTGTTGAAAAAACCAGTGAATCATCCAGATGAAGTATCGGAGCGTTTCCTGCCAATTCGCCGCAATAATATGGCCAAAGCCGCACTGGAAGGAGCCGTTTGGGATCTGTATTCGAAGCAACTGGGAATTCCGTTGTCGAAAGCATTAGGTGGAACCAAGAAAGAAATCGACGTCGGGGTCAGCATTGGTATCCAAGATTCAATGGAAGATTTGGTTCAACTGATCGAAGGGTATGTAGAGGAAGGCTATAAACGGGTAAAGGTGAAGATTAAGCCTGGCTGGGATGTTGAAGTGATCAAAGAACTACGTAAATATTTTCCGAACCTGCCGTTAATGGCGGATGCCAATTCGGCGTATACGTTAAAAGACATTGAACTGTTAAAACAATTAGACGAGTACGATTTATTAATGATTGAACAGCCGCTTGCGCATGACGATATTGTCGACCATGCCATCCTTCAGAAAGAAGTGAAAACACCTATCTGCCTTGATGAAAGCATTACTTCCTTTGATGATGCCAGAAAAGCTGTCGAAATGGGGAGCTGCAAAATCATCAATATTAAAATTGGCCGTGTCGGTGGTTTAACCGAAGCGAAAAAAATCCATGACTACTGCAAACAAAAAGGGATTGCCGTTTGGTGTGGCGGCATGCTTGAAGCTGGAATTGGACGAGCCCATAATATTGCACTCACAACGTTAGATCAATTCATCCTTCCCGGCGATACCGCTGGATCCTCCCGCTACTGGGAGAGAGACATCATTAATCCAGAGGTCACCGTTCACAAAGGTCAGATTATTGTATCTGACAATTCTGGAATTGGTTATGAAGTGGATAGGGAGGTACTTCGAAGATATACAGTGGAGACAAAGATTTTCAAGTAAAAGAACAGGTTGCCAGTAACGGCAACCTGTTAAAACGCTTATTCATAAGATAATTCGTTTCTTTTCAGCTTTCTTCGGAAAACGACCTTTGATAATAATACACTACACTCATATAAAAACAGTAGTGGAATGATGACTAGAATATCTGACAGAATATCTGGCGGCGTGATGAGAACAGCCGTTACGATTAAAATGAAATAAGCGTACTTTCTAATTTTTTGTAAACGGTAAGGGTTTAAGACTCCAAGACTTGTTAAGAACATAATGATTACTGGAAGTTCAAATAAAAACCCGAATGGTAGAGTCATATGGATCAAAAAGCGAAAGTACTTTTCGGTCGTGAAGAAGGTCATCACCATATCCTCTGTCAATGATAGCAGGAAGTTTAAGACAATGGGGAAAATAATGAAATACCCAAAGCCAATCCCTAAAATGAATAGAATAAACAGAGCCGGAATATAAGCTAATGTAATCTTCTGCTCCTTATCGTTTAAGGCTGGTCGAACAAAGAGCCATACTTGGTGTGCGGCAACAGGAATCGAACCAGCAATGGCAATGACCCCGGCAAGAATGAAATAGACCCAGATGATATCACTTGGACCAAGAACAGCAAGCTTTATCGATAAATCTTGCACTAACCATTGGTAGATATTTTCAACATAAATAAATGCTAGGATAAATAAAAGTATGAAAAATCCTAGTGTTATGATCAGGCGTTTTCGTAATTCCTCTAAATGACTGACTAAATTCATATCCTGGGTATCCATTAATATCACTCCCTCTTGCAAAAAAGAAGATGCAAGCATGTTAAAAATGACTTACATCTCCCCATTCTTTTTACTAAACTGCTTTCTTATCTTTATTCTTAAATTTATCTTTCTCTTCATTACTACTGTCGTCATCTGAAACTAGATCACGTGTAGACTTTTTGAATTCTTTTAGTGTTGAACCGAATGCGCGGCCGATTTCCGGTAATTTAGAAGGACCGAACACAATCAAAGCAATAACTAGTACAAGGATTAATCCTGGAATTCCAATATTTTGTAGCATTCATGATACCTCCATTTCATATTACATTTTCTAGTGTTAATTTATTTTGAGGAAAAAAGTTAAACAATTTGTAATCCGCTTTTTCACAACAAATATGGCATCTGTAATTCCCAAATTCCTTATCCTCATTTGAAATGAAGTGAATATGCGGAAGGTGAATGATCTCTAAACCTTCCTTTACATGTTTAGAACAAACGATGATCATCCAAAACTCCTCCCATGCAAATGCGTTTTATTTGAAACGGCCACCTTGAATCGCAACTAAGCAAGAACGACCGAACTTTTGTCCTGGATATCGGTTCCATGTAGCTGGATGCTGAACATCTAGGAATAATGTTTTCTCGTCAGGCGTTAACCATGGACCTGTCACTTCAGAGCCTTGTGGACCTGAGGCAAATTGGTGTGGGATCCCATATTCTTTACCATCGGTTGGAATCATGAACACACCGCAGTTTTTGTATGCTGCATACATATTATCTTCCGTAGCAGCAAAGTCTTCTACGACCCACAGGTTTCCTTTACTATCAAAGTGAAGGTTATCTGGACAAGTGATCCCACTTTGTTGTCCGCCTGCCACAAATACTTCAAAAGTAAATGAATCACTTCCGTGGTCGTCATGTTCAGGCGCAAAACGGATAATTTGGCCATGGAAGTTTCCGTGATCCGAATTATTTGTTAAGGATAAGAAAACACTTCCGTCTTCTGGATGGATTTCAACATCTTCTGGACGGTCCAATCGTGTTCCTCCGACAATTTTTGCTGCTTTACGAGCATTTGTTAATACATCTGCTTGGTCATCAAATTCTTTTTGTAATTCCGAATTTGTTGCATAATCAAGGGCAATCCATTCTTGCTTGCCAAGATTCGCTACATATAAAGTTCCTTTTTCTAAAAGATCAAAGTTAGCATCACGATTATTTTTATTGAATTTCTTTTCACTTACGAATTTGTAGAAGCACTCATCACGGCTGTCGTCACCCATATAAACGACTACTTTACCGTCTTTTGTTAAGCCCATAGCTGCGTTCTCATGAGCGAAGCGGCCTAATGCAGTATGCTTGCGAACCGGTTTTGAAGCATCAAATGGATCGACTTCAACAACCCATCCGTAATGCTCATCCGTGAAATTAGGCCAACCATAGTCGGCACCATATTCTGTGTTCTCTTCACAAGATAAGGCCGTATCCCATAATGTCCGGCCGCCACTACAGTTTCCAAGAGAACCTTCAACAGTAGTTGCCCCTTTAACGGACTTACTTCCACGTGCAGGACCAGTCAATTGAATAGGAGTTTTCCCATCAACACGACGGTTATAAGTATCATCTTGAACTAATTTCCACTCACCGTTTTCTTTTTTTACACGAATGACAGAACCACCAACAGCTACCTTTTCCATTTCTAGCAACTGAGGATATTTAGATTGTGAAAGCTTTTCTTTAACAGAGTCATAAGATTCATTGATTCCTAGAATCTCCATGTAGTTACCAGGTTCAGGGAATTCGTGGTTCACCCAGATTAACCCTTCCTCTGAATCGCTGCCTCCCTCTAAACTATCGATAGGGAAGTAAACAGTAAGGTCAGCGGCATCCCCGAAAATTTCCCCTTTAGAGTTGATTTTATCTCCATAAGAAGCGACGATATTGTATTTATAGCCTTTTGACAAAACTAAATCGTTTTCCCATGTACGATCAATGGGTTTAAATGGTGTTGTAAGTGGTTTCCCGCCACCATTACCATGACCTTTGCCATGTTTTTTAGCATCTGCTGTATTGGATAAAGCTCCAAGTCCAGTTGAAGCGGCAACTAAAGCAGCAGTTCCGCTACCAACGTATGTTAAAAATAAACGACGATCCATTCTAAGCACTCCCCTGCGAAATATGTAGAATTTCTTAACACCTCCTATTGTAGTGATAATTCAGGCGAATTTTAATGAATTAAATGTAAACTATTGTTAAAAAACAATGAAGATTGTTAACTTTTTTGATTGTTTTATTAGTGGGTAAAAGGACTCTTGAAATGATGGGGGAATTGGTTTTTGCGAAATGAGGCATTTAAAGATTGGTTAGGTACTTAGATGTAGTTCTTTTACATTATTTTGAATGTGGTGAATTAATTTTGTAAAGGGATGTTTACATAAATCGGGAAATTGAAGTCGAGGTTTGTCGAACGGTCAATATATTAGTGGTTTTGGACAAATAAAGTGGAGTGACGGACAAATTATCTAGGCAAACGGACAAATTAACGCCGAAATTGGACAAATTATAGTCCTCCGAATAAATAATCATGCCGAAAAGAAGGAATCCGTTATGGAACAATAGAATAAAACTATAATTCTTATACAAAAGGAGTGATCTATTGATTATTAAGGCAAGAAAACCCTCCATATTCCTCACGCAGCTAGAAACTTTACTCAAAAGAATAAAGCCCCAGCATCCAAGTCGGCCTTTAATTGAAAAAGACTATCTAAAATTTAGAGCCGGTTATAATGGAGAAAAGTCTATTGACTATTACCTCGCTGATCAAATCGAAAATAAAAATACCTTCCTATTTCACGATCTCCGTTTACCCCACAAGGATAAATTTTCCAACTTGATACGCTAATTTTGACCCCCTCAGTTTCTATTTTTCTAGAAATAAAGAATATTTCAGGCACGATCTTTTTTGAAAGGAAGTTTAAGCAATTTATTCGAAAAACAAAAGAAGGCGTAGAGGAAGGATTTCCGGATCCATTATTACAGATTGAACGACAATCCGCCTTATTAAAGAAAACATTTTCAAAACTTAGTACTCCCGTAATGCCGCTGATTCCTCTAGTAGTCATTAGCAACCCCAACACTGTAATTAAATCAAATGACAGCACTCTATCTAATACGATTTTACACGCAGCCAGAGTCCCTTTTCGAATAAACGAAATTTTAAGTAGCTTTCCTAATGAAATCCTACACTTAAAGGACATGAATAGAGTGAAAAGAGCTTTATTAAAGCAAAACGTTCCCCAAGCGATCGATGTTTTTGATCGATATTCCCTAAAATCGAATGACATTTTAAAAGGTGTTGAATGCAGGCAATGTGGAACATTTAAGATGAAAAAGAAAAACAGAAGATGGAGATGTGATCAATGCTTGTACGTCGATTCCATAGCCTATATCGAGGCTTTAAAGGACTTTGCACGTTTATTTGGGCCGTCCATCACCAATCGTCAACTAAGAGAGTTTTGTTTGATTTCTTCTACATCGGTTGCCAATAAGATCTTGTCATCACTAAACTGTCCATTTACAGGGGGAACGAAAGGCAGAGTTTACGATCTTTCCAGATTGCTTGATGGTTAGTGTGAGTTGTGAAATGAGTCGAATTTAGTCGAACGGTCAATATATTAGAGGTTTTGGACAAATAAAATGGTGCGACGGACAAATTATCTGAGCTTACGGACAAATTAACGCCAAAATTGGACAAATTAATCGAAAAAGTCAGTTTATTGATGCTGGTTCTAGCTACCCTCATAAACAATACTCATAATTTTCCAAAAACACTAGCCGGATCAAAAACAATATGTTATAATATCCCTAACTTTTAATGAACGGAGGGTTTCCTAAAATGGCAACTATTAGACTACGATTCCGCGCTTTGAACCACTAATTGAATAGTGTTCGAAGACTCTGCCTGTGTGCAGGGTTAACGGGATTGGTCTGCCTATTTTTAAGGGAACTCAAATTACGATACGTAAAAAGAGGGCGAGACGACTCAGCCCTCTTTTTGTCGTCTTAAAAATAGTAACTAAATATCTAATGGAGAGGTTTTGGTTTATGATCGCTGATATGTATGTGTCAGGATTAACTCCTACCGTCCATTTGGAGGACCGATAAATTCAGGGAAGGTGTAGCTTGTTCATTCAAGTTAGGCTTCTTTGTTTACATGTTTTCTTCCGTTACTCAAAACACAGGCAATGGGTCTGTGTTTTTTATTATGAAAATTGAATGGAGGAAACATATATATGATGGAACAAAAAGAGCGTGCTTTGTTGGTTGGAGTAAATTTAAAGAATCAAGATGATCTAAATTTTGAATATTCGATGGAGGAGCTTAAAGAGTTAGCTATTGCTTGTGAGATGGAAGTTGTCGGTATGGTTTCGCAAAAATTAAACCGTGTGAATACTTCTCATTATATTGGGAAAGGAAAAATCGAGGAGGTTGTACAGTTCATCGAGCACCAGGATGCAAATGTGGTCGTTTTTGATGATGAATTATCCCCTTCACAAATCAAAAACCTCGAATCCGATCTGGATTGTAAGGTGATTGATCGAACGATGCTAATCCTAGATATTTTTGCAGAGAGGGCGAAAACAAAAGAGGCGAAGCTACAAGTTGAAGTGGCACAATTGGAATACATGCTGCCTAGACTAATTGGTCTCCGTGAATCACTGGGACGTCAAGGCGGTGGTTCTGGTTTGAAAAACAGAGGAGCAGGTGAAACGAAGCTCGAATTAGACCGCAGGAAAATCGAAGAGAGGATCACTTCACTAAATAAAGAGCTTGAGGTCCTTGTCTCACAGCGGGAAATGCAGCGTAAGCAACGCCGGAAAAATGAAATACCCGTCGTTTCCTTAGTAGGGTATACAAATGCAGGGAAGTCAACGATTATGAATGCTATGGTTGATAGGTTCAATAAGTCTACGAATAAACAGGTGTTTGAAAAAGACATGTTATTTGCCACCCTCGATACCTCGGTTAGAAGCATAAAGCTGCCAGATAACAAATCATTTTTACTAACCGATACGGTGGGATTTGTAGCAAAATTACCCCACCATCTTGTGAAAGCATTTCGATCTACACTTGAAGAGGTGGCGGAGGCCGATCTTCTAATCCACGTGGTTGATTACTCAAATCCACATTACCAAAAGATGATCGACACAACTCTTGAAACATTGAAGAAATTAGGGATCCATGATATCCCAATGATCTATGCCTTCAATAAGGCAGACCTTGTGCAATTAGAAATTCCTAAAGTTACTGACCGTAATGTGTATCTTTCAGCTAAACAAAAAATTGGGATTGATCAGATGATTGACCTGATTAAACAAGAGGTTTTCAAGGATTATATTCTCTGTGAAATGCTGATTCCTTATGAAAAGGGAGAAATTATTTCCTATTTAAATGAACGTGCTAATGTTTTAGAAACTAGCTATGAACCGGAAGGAACGAAGCTTAAATTAGATTGTAAAAAAATCGACCATGAAAAATATCAGCAATATGTTGTCACAGAAGAACGAGCGAATGTTTAGGGAAAGTTATTTTAAGAAAACAAAGGGGGAGTAACGATGACCAAGATAAGTGAAAAAGAAAAGATCATTGAATTAGCTGGTGAGCATGGATTAACTTTAGATGCTAATTCCATTCAATTCGATGAATCGGGAGCCGACTTTCAAGTAGCTTTTGGGAATGATCAAAAAGGAGAGCCCTGGGTGCTTCGAATACCGCGAAGAGAAAGCGTCATTGAAGTAGCCTCACATGAAAAGAAAATCGTAAATTTCTTAAATGGGAAAGTACATTTTCAGGTACCATGTTGGGAAATAAGTAGTTCTACACTTATTGCCTACCCAATGCTTGAAGGGAAACCCGCAGCTACCATTGATCCTAATGAAAAGGCATATGTTTGGTATATTGATGAAAAGAATCCTGCTAATCGTTTTTTTGATTCACTTGCAAAAGTAATGGTTGAGCTTCATAAAGTCGACCATCAACAAGCCCATGAAGCGGGAATAAAAGTATCTGAACCAAGAGAAATCAGGGAATCATTAGCCAAGCAGATGGATGGAGTAAGGAAGGACTTTGCTATAAATGAAAAGCTCTGGGATAGATGGCAAAACTGGCTATCGGACGATTCTTATTGGCCGCAGCATTCTGTATTTGTTCATGGGGATCTACATCCTGGGCATATATTGGTCAATGAAGATCACGTGGTTACAGGTTTGTTAGATTGGACGGAGGCTAAAGTATCCGATCCAGCGACGGATTTTGTCCTTTTCTGTGCCGTGTTTGGAAAAGACAGACTAGAGAGTTTTGTGAAGAAATATGAAGCAGCAGGAGGGAGAACTTGGCCGCGGATGGTTGAACATATCGTAGAACGCCATGCGGCATACCCAGTCCTACTAGCACAGTTTGCACTCATAACAGGTGAAAAAGAGTATATTGAGATGGCGAAACAAGCGTTGGCTTAAATGGTTGTTAATAACAAAAAGAAAGGGAAAGAAATTTATCAAGTAAATTACAAGAACCCTTAAAGAAGGGCATATATTTATATGCTCTTCTTCTTTTTTTCATTAAAGGGCCCTTTAATGGAATAGCCTTATTTTTGAAGCAATGCTCATTAACTCGTTCAGTGATTCTTTGGCTTGTTGTTATTAAAACCTAATTGCCGGGCAGTTGGATGCCTCGCCAGCCACTTACATCGCATTGGCCATATTCATTATCACCCACAGAAACCACCGTGCCGTCCGATTTAAGCCCGACGGTATGGGCACAACCCGCCGCAATCGCCACAATATCGTGCCAATCACTAACATTACATTGGCCATACTTATTCCAACCCACAGCCGCCACAGTACCGTCCGATTTAAGGCCGATGGTATGATTACTACCAGCCGCAATCGCTACAATACCGCGCCAGTCGCTTACATCGCATTGGTCATGTTTATTTAAACCCACAGCCATCACCGTCCCGTCCGATTTAAGACTGATTGTATGAAGATAACCCGCCGCGACCGCCACAATATCGCTCCAGCCACTCACATTGCATTGGCGATACCGATTATTTCCGACAGCCGTCACTGTGCCGTCCGATTTAAGCCCGATGGTATGCCAGTCACCCGCCGCGACCGCCACAATATCATGCCAGCCGCTTACATTGCATTCACCTTCATTATTTCGGCCCGCTGCTACCACCACCGTGCCATCCGATTTAAGCCCAATGGTACGACGCCATCCCGCCGCAACTGCTACAATATCGCGCCAGTCGTTTACATCGCATTGACCATGCTTATTCCAACCCACAGCCGTCACAGTACTGTCCGATTTAAGACCGATCGTATGAGCATTACCCGTGTTCGTCGCCATATGAACATTACCAGCCGCAACCGCCACAATATCGCGCCAGCCGCTTACATCACATTGGCTATATTTATTATCACCCACAGCTGTCACCGTCCCGTCCGATTTAAGCCCAACGGTATGACGACGGCCCGCCGCTATGGTATCTTTAGGCCACCGTTTCACCTTTAACACCGCTTCTTCTGGTGAAATGTAATCCATGTTTTACCTCCTTGAATAAGGCAACTGCCGTTGCCTGACAAGTATTTGTAACTTTATGGTTGCGTGATAAAGGAACCATATCTAACTGTCCTTTTAGTTTATTCCATTTTCTGTCCCTTTTCATAGAGAAAGGCTTATCTCTTTCTTGAATAAAGTACTCCTTGAAGATTTTTTGGCTAGATCCATCAACTTATTGTTCTCATCATTGCCACAAGATTATTTTTCTAAGATTCCTATCAATTTTACATTTTCTACTTGCTTTGCAAAGTCTATTCGCGACCTTTTGCTTTATTTTTGGTTGTTATACCTGGATTGAATTGCAAAAATAGTTCTACCATATCATAGTACCTGCCTTTACAATTAAAAATAACTGTCCATTCAGGACTATTGCTGTACTTATTTCTAATGTTTGATCTCCCCCTTGTTTAGGAGTTTCTCTTGCTTCTTCAAATCAGGATATTCTGCATTAAGTGTAACGGAGTATTTCCATCATAATCTGACAAGTTAACATCGAACCCATTTTCTATTAGAAATAACGAAATATCTTGGTTTTCTCCAATAATAGTGTAATGTAACAGTCTGTTCCCAATTCATCTTTTTTAATAATATTATCTAAAATGAATTTATTTCTAAATGATTCAACATCACCAAACTCTGCTAATGTATAAACATCTGCTTTTTCAGTAGGTATTAGTTCTAATCTTCCTCTCAAACATTTGTTAAATAATTAGCCCTCTCCTAATCTATTTCCATAATTTCTTCCTAATTTTAGTATATATCCACCTATTCATTGTTCATCAAGTTGGCCTTTTCTTCAACTAAAGGGCCATTTTACGGAGCATCACCATTTAAAGAAAACTGGATCTCTATGTTAAAGTTTAGAAGAGATTGTGAAATCTTGTACTTAAAGTAACGAAGCAGGTTAATTCAAAAATATTTATAAAGCATAAATAGGAAAACCAAATTCCTTTATAGAATTGAGATTTAGAAGAATATAACAAGGAGTGTGAAAAGATGCAGATTTTGTTGATTCGTCACGGAGAGTCAGAAGATGATTTTTTAGACGAAAATTATGATGGGACTAAGGATTTACCATTAACACCAACTGGGCGTATTCAAGCAGAGAAAATGTCAAAACGAGTTTTAAAAGAGTTTCCGACAGAATTTATATGGAGTAGTACATTAAAAAGGGCTATTGAGACTACTGAGGTTTTATCGAATACAATCGGTTGTCCAGTTAAATACTTAGATAATTTAAGAGAACAGCAGGAATCAGAAAGTAATCTTGAGTTTAGATTGCGTGGGGAAACAGTTCTTTCATTTATTAAGGAAAATAGTAAGGCATATAATAGAATTGCGGTAATAACCCACGGTGGAATGATAACAAAAATTTTAGAGAGTTTTGTTCAGTTACCGTACGAAAATAATATATGGTTTAACACCAATAATACAGGTATTCATTGCTTAGATTATTTAAAGGATTTACAAGTTATAAGATTTGGAAATAGTACATCGCACTTAGATTAAGAAGTTTGTGAAAAAATGTACATAAACTAAAGGGGGCTTTAGTTATACAAGTGAGAACGATATTCAACAATCGGGTGCAGTTGTTGTATAAAACTTAGACTTTTAAACGACTTTATTGCTAAAGAATCCTTATTTAACAACTTTATTTACCCCCATCCAAAACAGGATGGGGTATATGTATTGGAAGTATTTAACTTAAATAACGTATTATAACTTGACATTTCATTATTGCGGGTGGTGTCAGCTTCGCTGGTACTCCCCCTAATAGGGAGATTTATTTGAAGAACATAAAATATTAAGTTAAAACGCAGGAATTCAAAATTCCTGCGTTATCTTGCGCAATTTATTATCTAAAGCGTGTGCTGTTTTTGTAATTAATTGCTTTGTTATTTAACTTTTTCTAATTATAACCGAACTACCTAAAATTGCAGTAAGATCTATTTATCATTTCTTCAATAGGTTTTAGTTTATTTTCTTTTTATCCTTGCTATTTACAATAATTTCATAAGATTCATTACCTAATATTGAGGATATTTCCTCTGATGTTAGAAATTCAACAATCATAGATTCGATTTGAGTTCCAAGTGTTTTAGATGTTGGATCAGTACTTAAGATGGAGGTTCTTATTATAAAGGTCAACGGTTTACTTTTATAACTTACACCTGTTACATTATATTCCTTTTTTGACATTAGCCCCTCAGCAATCGTTGGTAAAATTTGAGATCCTTTATCGGCTTTTGTTACCTCCACTGTTACCCTAGTTACATTAATTTTATAACCTGTATATTTATTCCCATCTACAACTTCTAGTGCCATTTTCTCAACATCGTCTTGAACGGAATTATAGTATTTTTTGGATCCTACTATATTTATAAAAATTGTTTTCTCCGTAGGATCAGTTTGAACATTATCAAATTTATAATTCAATAGTTTTAGCTTCTTTGTAACCTCGTTTTCGATGATCTTTTTTTCTTTCATTTCTTCTTCACTAAGGACATAATCTTCTTCTCGTACTTTATTGACTTCTACGGAATAGGCATCATAGCCTTTTGAATTTAAAATATTGCTTACAGTTTTTTTAACTTCATCTTTGACTTCACTATAATAATCGTCTGATCCATCTAATGTTACATGGAATATTTTATGTGGCGAGTAGTTGGTTCCTGTTCCACTAATTTTGTACCCTTTTTCCTTTAATTCATCAAAAACAACTTCGCCAATCGACTTTGATTGAAAAATTAAACTTAAATATGGAATATTAGAAATTACCTTGGCCATCACAGGCGAAATAGAAGCTGAGCCAATAAACAAACCAAATAATATAATCAGTGCAATAATAGAAAATGTTAGCTTCCGAATCAGACTTACTTTTTTGATAGGAGAAAATAGAATGGAAGTTTTAATTCTACCTTGAGGCTCCATTTTCTCAATATCCGTTATGATACGTTTTTTCAGTTCTTGTTTTTGTTTTGTTTTCCACATAAGATCGGAATTTAACCTCTTTAAGGAACTATCTAAATCCGTATCATCATATTGTTTCTTCATCTAAAAATCCCTCCTTTACTAATTGATATTTCAATGCTGGAATGGCTCTAAAGAGCGTAGATTTAACTTTGCTTTCTGACCAACCTAATATCTTAGCCGTATCTTCAATAGAGAATTCTTTGATTTTTCGTAAAACAATCACCTTTCGATATGTATCTTTGAGTTCTCCTAATGCTTTATAAAGTTCATATGAATCCTCCTTTATTTGAATAACTTCTTCAGGCAATGGGTTATCATCATTTTTTATATGAATTAGTTCTTTAAAAAACATGCTAGGTTTACGTTTTCTTAAAAAATCAACCGTTATATTGTGAGCAATACTAAAAAGCCATGTTTTTTCACTTGAGTACTGTTTAAATGAATCATGATATAAGTACGCTTTAACAAAGGTATCATGGGTTAAATCTTCTGCTTGTTGATAATTCTTTACCATCAATAAAATAAAGCTTAGAACTGATTTGCTATATTGGTCATACCAATCTGCAATTACTTCTTTTCCTAACTCTGACAAATTTCCATCCCTCCTTTTCTTGAATGTTCAATACTTAGACGAAAAAGCAAAATAAAAGTTTTGTTTTTCTGAATCTTTTTTGATCGATAAAAAAACTGAGGCTGTCCAATAGTATAATTATGTAAACAAGAACCTTGGCGTAGCTTTAAAAGTTTGGTAATTGATAAAAGTGTTTAATTTAAAATCCTGTGCAGTTTTTTTCTTGTTCCGTAAACGGACCAGATTGTGGAATAAGATGAACAAAGGAGTTAAAAATGCAGGATGTTTTTTAAAAATGTAGAATCTTATACAGAACTAATTTATTTATTAGGAAATTATTGGAATTGTAAAGGAGGAGAAGACTTTGCAACGAATTGACTTGCTTTTAAACGTCCTAGATTCAACTTTCGATAAAGAGAGTTGGTATGCACCGTTTAAAGATGCAATTGAAGGACTTACAGCCGAACAGGCTAACTGGAAACCATCTGGAAAGGCAACTAAAACTATTTGGGAGAATGTTAACCATCTCATTTATTATAAAGAGAGACTTGCTGTAAACTTAGAAGGCCGTGAATGGACACATAATCTAGACGGTGATGAAACATTCTATCTCACCAATCAACCTAATGATGATAAGGAATGGAAAAAAGTCGTTGAACGTGCCGAAAACGCTCAACGCAATTTAAGACAGGTATTGAGTACAATTTCCGATGAAAAGCTTGACCAAAATTCACTTGAGGGGAAATTACTTGACATTATGCTTCATGATGCTTATCATACAGGCCAAATTATTCAATTAAGAAAAATACAAGGGTCGTGGCCATCAAATCGTTGATCAAACGAAGAAATATATTTTTGGTGAAATATATTAAAGATAGGAACTTCATAGTTATTCCATTAAAGGGCGCTTTAATGGAATAAAGAAGAGCACATATAAGTCAGGTATAATATGTGTTCTTCTTTTTTTTTAAGAATTTTTGTACTTTAGGTCTTGATAAAGAAATCTCCCTTTCTTTATTGATAGGATTGTTTATCGCCCCATCCGTTTCCGCTGCTTCCAACTTGATACTAAATATCCAGTCAGTGAAACAGCCGTTAAGCCAAAACCACCCTGCCATAATAGATCTTTTTCCACATACATGCCAGCAAAAACACCAGCAAGCCCTACCAGTCCCAAATAAAATAGCTGTCTTTTTTGGTTCTCATAAAGGGTGAAATAAAAGCTATTTTGTTGATGGCGTTCTTTTTGCTCTAACAGGTGTTGGGGTGATTGGACTAATTCCTTCAGTGTATGGACGGCTTGAAAAATAGGCTGGGAATTGAGCCAGTTCAATAGAAGCCTCCATTTATTTGTATTGCTGGTACTTAACCAATCCATGAATGCGGGTTTCACGATTTCTAACATATCTTTCTCAGGACTGATTGTCATGATTAATCCTTCAATCGTTGCAAACGAACGTCCAAGAAAAATGAATCGAGTCGGGACTTGAATCGGTAATGATTTAACAAGATCATTCATCTGTTTTTTGGCGGCAAGTAAATCCATCTCTTTGAGTTTCTCGATATCAAATGACATGGCTTCTTTTAATAAGTCTTCTATTATTTTGTGGTCTGCAGCCGGAAGCAAGAATCCTAAAGATGCCAGAGCCTCTACCGCTTTAGAATAATTTTTCAGCAGGATGGCCTCTAAAAGGGATTGGAAATGGGTGGCATCATTTTTCGATATTTCACCAACCATTCCAAAATCAAGAAGGATGATCGTTCCATCTGGCTTCACTAGTACATTCCCTGAATGGGGATCAGCATGGAAAATTCCAGCTTCGAGCCATTGGGGAAGAAAGATTCGCACTAAACGTTCAGAGATTTCATTTCGGTCAAGCTGTAACCCATTTATTTTTTCAATATCATTTATCCTGATTCCATCCATCCATTCCATGACCAAAACTTTATCTGTACATAGAGTGGTGAACATTTCTGGAACCTTTACCTGATCCATGGTGCTAAATCGTTCTTTAAAAGAGATGGCGGTTTCCATTTCTTTTTTAAAATCAAGTTCGCGCTCAATGACTTGCTTTAATTCTTGATAAAGCTTTTTGAAATCAATAAATCCCTTTGGTACTGGAGCAAAGTAACGAGCAAACCATATGATAATGGCCAGGGTTTTGAAATCGGTTTTTACAAGAGATTGAATGCTGGGGCGCTGCACCTTTATGGCAACTAAGGTTCCATCCATTAATTGTCCTTTGTAGACTTCGCCGATAGAAGCAGAAGCCACTACTTGAGGATTGATGGAAGAAAGCTTTTCTTCAATAGGACCATTCCATTCATTCTCGAGGGTCCTTTTTGTTTCTTCCCATGGGGAAGCAGGAACCTGGTCGACTAGGTCCTGTATTTGTGAAATAAATCCTCTTGGCAGGAGGTCCGCGCGGATACTTAATAGTTGTCCTATTTTTATTAAGACACCTTCAAGTTCGAATAGGGTTTCCCGAAATTCCCGTCCAATTCTTTCCCATAATAATTCCTTTTCCGATTCGGGTTTTCGGAGTATCCGGTACCAATAAACGCGCACTACAACCGAAAGAGCAAGCGATAAAACCTTCCACATTCTCCAAAGCCTTCGTTCCTTCTTCATGAGTATTCCTCCGCCAACTTATTTCCTTCTAGTGTATCAAGTAATACGTAAAATAGTATAAAAAGGTTTCAACAAACAAACTTTAATCCATTAAAGCACCGCGGGACGGTTCTCGAGTGCGTTAATTCGTTAAAGCTAATAGGTGAAACTTGTTTACTCTTTTATTTAATGTGGCAAATAGGAATGGATAGGATAAATGAAAGAAGGGCACTTAATTTGAGAGGAGAGGAAGTATGTTCTATATTGGAACGACACAAAAAGAAATGGGTATTGAGTTAGAAGTGGCCCCACAAAAAATAGAGAGAAGTTTGAATACCTGGCATATGAACATATTTAAGTGGGCCGTTACAAGTGTGTTGTCGTGATGAATGATTAAACTCTTTATAATTTCACGATCCTCATGATTCGAAAGGAACGTCTTAGAATATGAGAAATACTATTCTTCAAAAACTAGGAGAAAATCTAAAAGAAGATGGGTTCAACGATGATCAAATACCTAATATGGGAAGGTCATGGTCCTCCCCTTAATAAACCACAAAATATTCATTTGAAGCACAAACATGACATGTCTTGCTGTCGAAGCGATGTTCAGGAGGAAACTTCTTCTGGCAGAATTGGCATGAGCGATATTGTCTTTTTCGACAGTTGATCGTTTTCATCATGTAATCTAGTAGTACTTCACTTTTATCATTCTCCAATTCTAGTTCTTTCCAATCTAAAGAGTACTTTTCAATTTTAGTTGACACCGGGCTATGAGGGCCATGCCATTGAATGGCACCATAACCAAAGGCAACCTTATCTTTGGTTATCCGAATATAGCTTTCTAGCTGCCCATGTTTCCATTCTAACTTCAGATTAAAGTCTCTTTCTTCATCTTTCGGATAAAAACCTTCTAATAAATCCGTTATCCATTCCTGGACCTGTCTTCGCATAGGATCACCTCCAGTTAAAGTATGATATATGAATAGTCTACAATAAAAGCCATGCCATTTTTTGAAGGGGTTTTCGATTGATAGGGGCTTATGCTTTAATGCTTTACCTCACTCGGGGACGGTTCTCGATTGCTTTAAAGCAATCGAGAACCGTCCCCGAGTGCTTTAACGCGTTAAAATCATCCTCCTGACTAGCTTCCTATTTGGGGTATCCTTTATAATGGTAGTAAACATAGAACATGCCTATAGATTGGAGTATTGTATGAGCGGACAGCAGAGAGCGAGTATTCGAGCAGGTCTTGAAGTGGAGATCGTGCTGAAACAGGACCAGCGTACAGGGAATCTGACACGTGGGGTTGTGAAGGACATTTTGACCAATTCAGCTAATCATCCTCATGGTATCAAGGTAAGGTTGGAGGACGGGCAAGTTGGACGTGTGAAGAACATTATTGGTTAGATGAAAGGGAGGCGAGGATGATGTATATTACGATAAAAGAAGCTGCCGAGTATTTAACCCTTCCCGAGGCCTATATTCAAGAATTGATTCAGGAGAAGAAAATTCGAGCGATCTTTGACGGTGACCAATATTTAGTCAACAAAGAAAACTTTAAGAATTATCAAGACGAATTAGAAAAGTATAAAATTCAATTAGAGGAGTGGAGAAACGAGCCACTGCCAGAGGATCCGGATGTGAAGGATGAAGATTAATCAATAATCTGGAGGAGATCTCATTGGAATTAATAGATGAACTAGCGGACGCATATTTACTAAGATCCTATGAACTACAAAATGTACTGAATACCAAAACAGGTGAAATTTTACTGGATGGTGATGAAGGTATAACAGGTGAACCAAGCATTGATTGGGATGATGAAGAGGCAGATGATTTATACATCATTCCTCAAATATCTTCAGACGAAGGCTTCGATGTTATGCAGCAATTTGCCTTAGAACAAGATGGAGATATATCAAACAAATTACTAAATGCCCTTAATCAAAATAAGCCATTTCGAAGGTTCAAAGATAAGGTTATTCAATTAGATCTTGTAGAAAAATGGTATAAATACGAAAAGAAAGCCGCTGAAAAAGCCGTTATGGGATGGTTAGAAGAGATTGGTCAATCTTATCAAGACCTTAATGAAAAATACTTAAGGTATAATAAAACTTTTTAGAAGACGGGTCTGTCCCATAAGGAGTCCGGAATGTAGAAGAAAAATGTCCGTTGAAATGGCATTTTTGAGGAAATAAAAAAGGGGCAGTCCCAAAAGGATTTAGGAACCATATGTACGATAGAAGATACTACTGAGGTTTTCATCTATCTAGTGAAGTGATGGTTCCTGAGTCCTTTTTTTGGACTCTACATATTAAAATGTGCATAAATTTGAAATCTCGTGCATTAATTCGTCACTTTTGTGCATGAAATTAGATTCTTGTGCGTTTACTAGTCGATCTGGTGCATAAAATCGAAAAGTTGTGCATTATCACGTTCCAAACAAGAAAAATACAGAAATTTAACATAGAAACATTAAAATCAATATTTCTAAAATCAAAATGAACCGTCTGATAGTAGATTGACTTACCAGACAGCCCTTTCTTTATTTAGATAAAAGCAGGTTTGATAAAAAAGTTCGATTCAATCGCTAGTATAATTAATCTATTAGCAATGAAGATGATTCCTTTTCAGATAGACGTTTAGATTTCACTGGTTCTGTTTAATAAATTTAGTTTTTGGCTATATCTATGCAAGATTCTATTCGTCACTTAAGCTCATTTATTAATTTCGTCAGTTCTTTAAATCTCAGATCGAGTTCAGTGTACGCTTCATCATTAGGAGTCATAAAGCTAAGCTTTCCTAAAACTTCTTGTCTTTCGGTTTCAAGCTTTAAACGTAATTCATCTTGATTATCTCTTTTTCGAGGTGCTTCTTTCCATTGCTTTTGTATGCGATTGTTCGAAAATACCAATTTATTAGTCGTCGTTTTTTCGAGAAAGTATCGATCGTGAGAAACGACAAGCAACGTACCATCGTACTTTGCTAATGTATTTTCTAACTGTTCACGTGAAGGTAAATCAAGATGATTGGTCGGTTCGTCTAAAATTAGCACATCTTTTTCTTCTAGTATATACGCCATCAATTTACACTTCACACGCTCTCCCATACTCATGTTCCTAATGGGCTCTGTCCACCCCGATGCCGTAAATCCTAAATGCTTCATTAAATTTTGAACTTTTCCCCTCGCTGCGAATGTTTCTTTATAAAATAGCTGCTCGGGGGTTTGTTCGAGTGGTAAATCAAACACTTCTTGTGTTAAATAGCCAATTTTGGCTGAGGGTGAAATCCATACTTCGCCCTCAGCCGTTTCCTGTCCTACAATCACCTTTAATAAAGTAGTTTTTCCACTGCCATTTGGACCTATTAAAGAAACCTTCTCACCATGCTGAATGGTAAAGTTAGCGTTTGTAAATAATATCTGTCCATTAAACGCCTTTGATACATTCTTAACTTCTAAAAACCGTTTTCCTACTTTGTTATTTGCTTTCATCGAAAAGTGTACTTCATACTCCGTCTCAACAGGTTCCACTTTTGTTTTTTCCAGCTCTTTTTCAAGACGCTTTCGTTTTGATTTGACTTGAGCATCCATCCGCTTTGCTTTTACACGATAGTGCTCTTTGAAGCCTTCCTTTTTTGTCGACTGTGCATGCGCTTTTTTCGACCAAGAAGTGAGCTCGTTCATTTGCTCTTCAATGCGTTCCACCATTTTTTCCTGTTTTTCATATTCACGTTGCTGTGTAAGCCTTTTCTGTTTGCGAAACTCCATATAACTGGAATAATTCCCGTTGTGTTCGATTAGTTTTTTCCCTTCAATCGACCAAATTTTTGTGGCAATAGCATCTAAAAAATACCGATCATGGGAAACTAGAATAATGGTACCTTTATATTTCTCAATTTGTTCTTTTAGGAACTCCGTACTTTGTTCATCGAGATGATTGGTCGGTTCGTCTAATAATAAAAGATGGGCATCTATTGAAAGCCCCTTTGCAAGTCGTGCTTTCAATTTCTCCCCTCCGCTTAATTGTGAGAAATTTCGGATGGGTACATGCCATTTTTTTAGTAAAGTTTCTTCTGAAGGTGTCACTTCCTCGAAAGAATATACTTCCGCTTCTTGTTCAATAAAAGCCATTTTCAAGTTTGGCTGCAGCCATCGAATTTGTCCTTTTGCCGGCACTAAGTCATTATGAATCAATTGCAGCAAAGTAGATTTTCCAGCACCATTTTTGCCAATGATTCCGATAATATCTCCTTGCTGTACGTTAGCATTTACATCTTCAAAAATTGTAAGATCCATTATTTCGAAGCTGATATTTTGCAATTTAAGCAGCTCTTTCATACTATCTTCCCCTTTTTTAAAGGGAGAATAAAAAAAATCCTCCCAATTCATTTGGAAGGATTAGTCGCATTTTTACATTGCTCAAAATGAGCTATTTCATTAAATAGCTCAACAGTTTATAGAAAATGGGCAGACTAATCCTATTTCGTTTGATTTGAAATATGCGATTTCAAATTTTAAAAATAAGATTATTTGTCCATCGTCCACCCATCATCCTTTCCGTCGGTTATTAAGGCTGTTTTCGTATAGATTGTTGCATTTCGAACAAGAATAGAAGCCCGTATTGATTAAGGATTCGGGGCATCTTTTCGTCAAAGCAATAAATGGTTCACTAGTATTGAATTATTTAAGGCGTTTATAATTGACCAAAAGCAACAAAGTTTACGAAAAGAGCCTTTATTAAAAACATTGTAGCATAACTTATCTGGAAAAGAAAAGTAAGTATGCTTCATAAATTCAGTCTATTCTGGTGTCCCTTACTTGGTGTTTTATATCAAACCTGTATTTTAAATCCACACGGAACTACTATATAGATGTCTTGAGGTTTTCTTCTATATATTGAAGTTCTTGGCCCCTCGGTTTTGTGACAGCCCTACTTTTTTGTTTTCTCCAACTTTTCTAGTAAAATAAGACCAATAAAAGTGAACGTTTAAAGCAGGTGCAAGGATGAACAAGCGACAAAAGGAAATCTTGAGAATTTTATTAACAGAAACAGAAGAGCCTTTGTTAGTACAGGATCTTGCTAACAAACTAGATTGCTCGGAAAAAACGATTCGCAATGATTTGAAAGTAATGGAAAAATACATAGGTTCTCATACGACAGGTTCTCTCATTCGGAAGCCAGGATTGGGAGTTTATTTAGAGATTAATCAAAATGAAAAAACGACTTTATTCCATGAGCTCCATCTCTCTCAGGGTCATGACGATAATACATCTGATGAAAAAAGGATTTTAGAGATTGCTTACGAACTATTGATGAATCCACAGCCTCTTTCTTCCCAGAAGCTTGCGGAGGAGCATTATGTAACGAAGACGACGATAAGAAAGGATCTGGATCGGATTGAAAGCTGGCTTCGTGAGGTCGGTCTTGAGCTTGTCTCAAAGCAAAAAGTGGGTCTTCATATAGAAGGTTCAGAACATCTTCGTCGAAAAGCGTTAAGCCGGTTATCCCTTCTTGTCCATAATTCGAGTTTCAGTCATCAGTTTATAAGTGAGAAATTCTCTTCATATGAAGTCGATATTGTGAAAAGTGAACTAAAAACGTTACAGAAAAAGAATTCTCTTTATTTTACAGATGAAACGATGGAGAGCTTACTGATTCATACTCTATTCACGATTAGAAGGACAAAGCTGAAACGACCCATCACCATTTCAACACAGGAAAAAGAAGAAATTATCAACAGACCTGAGTTCAGGTGGGCAGAGGAACTACTAAAGAAACTAGGGGTTATTTTCGTTGTCCATTTTTCTGAGGAAGAAATCGTTTACTTGGCTCTGCACTTACTAGGAGGGAAACTCCGTTTACAACAAGGATCCCATGACACTGGGGATGGTCCTGTTCTGACAGATATCATTCACAAACTAACTAACCGTATGTCGAGCTTAATGAACGTTGACTTTAAAAAAGATCGAACGTTAATTGAAGGGTTACATGTTCATTTGTATTCGACATTGAACAGATTAAAATTTAACTTGAACGTTTCAAATCCCATGCTCCATGATATTAAAAGAATGTATCCGTACATGTTCAATATGGTCATTGAGGGTATAAATGAAATCAACGGTTCCTTTTCACTATCCATTCCAGAGGAAGAAGCAGCCTATCTCACATTGCATTTCCAGGCTTCTCTCGAAAGACTTACCCATATGCGAAACAAAGTGAGAAATGTCATTATCGTTTGCCATATGGGAGTAGGGATGTCGCAGCTGCTTCGAACCAAACTAGAAAAAAGGTACGATTCACTTAATATTCTTGGTTGTATTTCTAAGTCAGATATAGAAGATTACCTTTCTCAGCATAGTGTGGATCTTGTCATTTCAACTGTTGAACTCCGACCATTGAAAGTCCCTACAATCGTTATTTCGCCATTATTAGATCGAGGTGAAGAGAAAAAATTAGAGAAGTTCCTAAGTGAAATGGATCATCCTAAGCAAAGTCATCGTTTTTCTACGTTAATGAAATATATGGATCCTTCTCTTATCTTTATCGATAAGCAAAGTGATCATCGTTATAAACTAATCGAAGAAATGGCTACAGCCCTTTATAAAAAAGGGTATGTGGAGAAGGACTATGTCTTCAGTGCTGTTCAGCGTGAAAGAATGTCTTCAACTAGTATCGGATCGGGGATAGCGATTCCACATGGAAGTCCAAATTTCATCAATAAATCCGTAGTGGCTGTTTCTACTTTAAAAGAAGCATTAGAGTGGGGAAACGAGAAGGTGAACTTAATCTTTATGATTGCGGTAAAAAATGAGGGGCAAGAATCTAAGCTGCTTTTCCAAGAGCTATCAAATATCAGTGAATCACCCGCTTTTATTCGTGAGTTGGTTGAAGCAGATGATGCGGAAGGATTTCTTTCCAAACTAAAAAAAGGGGAAGTGGAATAGTTAATGAATGATGTGCTAAGGCTAAAACTGACGTGTCCGGAACCGCTAACCTGACAAACCATGTGGTCCATGACGATTTTGAATGGTCCCTTTTATAAATCTCTAACTTCCGGAAGCTCCGGTAAAAATCCAAACTTTTTCCCACTATAAAAAGCGTTATGATAGCGGTAACAACAAACGCAGGAGGTTTGAAGATGAAACTGTTAGCGATTACATCATGTCCTAATGGAATTGCCCATACGTATATGGCTGCAGAAAATTTGCAGAAAGCAGCCGATAAGTTAGGGGTTCATCTCAAGGTAGAGACACAAGGCTCTATCGGGGTGGAAAATGAATTCTCGGAAAAAGATATACAAGAAGCAGACGGTGTCATTATTGCTGCAGACAAAACCGTAGAAAAGAGCCGCTTTATTGGAAAGAAAGTTCTTATAGTAGGGGTTCAAGATGGAATACGAAAGCCTGAAGAACTAATTAAAAAGGTAATAAGTGGGGATGTACCTGTTTATCAGTCTCAAAAATCAGTCGAAGACAAAAAAGAGAAGAAAGATAAGCAGAATCCCATCTATCGTCATTTGATGAACGGTGTTTCCTATATGATTCCATTCATTGTCGTTGGGGGACTTCTTATTGCCATTGCATTAACACTTGGTGGCGAAAAAACTCCGGGTGGTATTAAGATTCCAGACGATTCATTCTGGAAAACGATTGAGATGCTTGGTGGAGCATCATTTACATTTATGGTTCCAATATTATCTGGATTCATTGCGTATAGTATCGCGGATCGACCAGGTTTAGCACCTGGGATGATTGGCGGTTATATTGCAGCAGATGGTAGTTTTTATGGAAGTGAAGCGGGAGCAGGATTTCTTGGTGGGATCATTGCTGGTTTCCTAGCAGGTTATGTTGCTTTAGCCATCAAAAAGTTAAAAGTACCGAAAGTTGTTCAGCCGATTATGCCTATCATTATTATTCCGGTCCTTTCTTCACTTATTGTTGGACTAGCGTTTGTTCTGATTATCGGCGCACCTGTCGCTCAAGTTTTTGAAAGCTTAACGGGATGGTTAGCCGGTATGCAAGGTTCTAGCTCCATTTTGTTAGCCGTAATCTTAGGAGCGATGATTTCCTTCGATATGGGTGGACCAGTCAATAAAGTAGCATTCCTATTTGGTTCCGCCATGATTGGTGAAGGAAACTATGAAATTATGGGCCCAATTGCAGCCGCGATTTGTATTCCTCCAATTGGAATGGGGCTGGCAACATTCTTAAACAAACGTAAATATCAACCAGCTGAAAAAGAAACAGGAAAAGCGTCCTTTACGATGGGACTATTCGGGATCACGGAAGGAGCAATCCCGTTCGCAGCACAGGATCCACTGCGTGTAATCCCGAGTATCATGGCCGGCTCGATTACAGGTTCTGTTATTGCCATGATCGGAAATGTAGGAGATCGAGTAGCACATGGTGGCCCGATTGTTGCAGCTCTAGGTGCCGTTGATAATGTATTGATGTTCTTCGTAGCCATCATTGCCGGTTCCATCGTAACCGCCTTACTCGTAAATCTTTTGAAAAAAGACGTTGATAAATTAGAAGAAACGGACGAACCAGAAGAAGAGGAATCAACGAAAGAGGTTATAAAGGAAGAAGAACCAAATGAAGATCTAGACATTAATAAACTTACGGACATCACCAACTTAGAATTAATCGAAACAGATTTACAAGGATCTACTCGAGATGATGTCATTGATGAAATGATCGCTATGCTCGATCAAGAAGGAGCATTGAATTCTAAAGCTGAATTTAAACAAGCAATCATTCATAGAGAAAACGAAAGCTCAACGGGAATCGGAATGAATATTGCCATTCCACATGGAAAATCGGATGCAGTGAAGAAACCAAGAGTCGTCTTTGGAATCAAAAAAGATGGAGTCGATTGGAAGAGCCTTGACGGTACAGATGCAAAGCTGATCTTCATGATTGCTGTTCCAAAAGAAAGTGTCGGTGATGCCCACTTGAAAATTCTTCAAATGCTCTCACGTAAACTGATGGATGATGATTTCAGAAAGCAGCTGTTAGCCGTGAACACAAAAGAAGAAGCACATGCGTTGTTAGAAACAATTGAATAAATACGATCAGATGCCAGTCCCGGTCACATTGAAAAAGGGACTGGCATTTTTTAATGGAACATAAATTCGAGGTAAAAGTAATTCTTAAATATTTTTTACCAAAAGGCTTGGACTTTACGTTACGTAAGGAATTTAGTTAAGGTACCACGTGGAATAAACCTTTTTTCCATACATAATGGATAAAATCTAATTTCTTACCATTTAGCTCTATAGCATTTTCTTCTATAAAACAGCGTTGAAAAGAGTTCCTTTCCAGAACGATTTGGGAGCCTAGATTGTTTGGAGTCGTCTTGGCATGAATCTCATTAACTGAGTAATGCTCGGTTTCTAGTAAAAGGAGTTCCAAAGCCTTTGTTGCCACCCGAAGTCCGGTATAATTTTCTCCAACGCGATAACCAATGTGACCTAATTGCTTATTGGGGTCAATATCAACCAAATTGATTCGACCAACAATCGTATTTTCATCATTTCGTATAAGGTGAAAATTGCATGTCCCTTGAGATTGCTCGTTTAACAATTCCTTTAAAATCATTTGGAAATGTTCGTAACGATAATAATCGTTTCCCCGACTAGGTACCTGCTTCTCAAAAAACTTTCTATTTTGACATTCAAACTTAAATAGTTCAGATGCGTCTTCTAGTTTTAACTTTTCAATGAAAATCTCCATGTAATTTCAAACCTTTCTTGTTTCATCACCTATTCATTCGACACTTTGAGAGACAATCCTTCTTAACCCAATACTGGTTCGTTAGAATTAGTAAAATTCATAATTTTCAAATACTATAAGGAGAATGAAGTAGTGATCAATAATTTTCTCTATACGATATATCCTGTTTTTCAAGTTGTTGAAGGGTTTTTCTCCTGTCGTTCCGAAAGTATTTAGCATACCGAAACAATTAGGAGGAGAATCATTTGAAGAAGAAAAAAATTGTATCAAGTTTAGCAGCCGTACTTTTATGTACAAGTCTTGTATCGCCAAGTTTCGCAGCAAACTCGCCAAATGGGAATCTAAACAATGAGAATTCAGAATTGCCGATTTCTGGGTTCACCAATCATGCAGAAATGACAAAGAAACTGAAGCAAATTGAAAAAGCAAGTCAAGGGAGAGTTTCCGTTGATGTTGCTGGTTATTCTCATAACGGTCTTGAAATTTTTCAAGCTCGAGTGGGTGAAGGCGACAGAGTCGTTTTAATTGAAAGTGAGATTCATGGAAATGAAAAAACCGGAACAGAAGCATTATTGAACATTCTTCAATACCTCGGATCAAGTAATTCACCTGAAGCCCAAAAAATCCGAGATGAAATCACTCTTGTGGTACTGCCAAAGATGAATCCAGATGCAAGTGAGTTAGATCGAAGAGCGAACGATTTGACGTGGGAGGAAGTTGTTGAGGAATACCCTTCCTTATCAGGTGTAGCTCCTGCTTGGAACTATTACACAAGAACACTTCAGGATGAGGATTACAGTCAACGTCCTGGGTTTGATGTGAACAGAGACTTCAATCCAGATCTAGACTACACTCCGCAACCAGAAGATTTCCCTGGAACGTCCAGTGACCCAGGTTGGTATATTACTCCTGAATCGCAAACAGTAAGGGATGTTTATAAAAGTTTAAAAGAAGAGTTTGGTAAAGTAGAAGTATTCGTAGATCTTCATCACCAAGGTCAATATTATGTGGAAGGAACAGACGACCTTGTGACCATGTCTTTATCCGGTCAATTTGTTCCAAATCCGAATAGTCCTGAAGGCAGTGAATATGCAGAGTACGCAGACAACTATAACTATGATTTCTCGAGACAGCTAAACGTTGCTGCCTATAATGCCTTACAATCGATTGGGGATTCACCATTTAACAATATCACCTTATATCAACAAGATTTAGACTTACCGGGAACAGCACTGGGATCCTTTGCCCTTAACGGGAGTGGTACGGTTTTATTTGAAGTAAGAGGCCAAACCTGGACAATGGGTCAAAAGAAAAAGGGGCAGCTCGTTAAAGCAGTTGAAACGGGACTTAATGCGATTATTAGTGGAGTCGCAAACGAGAGTGTCTATGATCTAGATCCTGAAAAATATGAGGATATTCCTGCTACATCGTATAGACCGGGATTGTAGGGTTTATTGAGAAGCTTTTCTGTGAAAACAGGAAAGCTTTTTTGAAATACAAGGAATTCCAAAGGCGATGAGATTAAAACCAGATAGAGTGCGAATTTTGTAGTATTATGTCGATTGGTCAATATATGGCTGGTTTCGGACAAATAAATAGGGCTGACGGACAAATTATCTTCTCCTTTGGACAAATTATCGCGGATTCCCGACAAATTAATAGCTTAGATCCGTTACTATTCATTGCGGTGGCAGTTTAATCGCCACCACCGCCACTATCTCCGCCAAAGTCTCCCCAACTACTGTCACTCCAGCCATTACTATTCACACTTCCGCCACTACTGCTTTCAAAAATCCATTTTGGGGACTTAGTTCCATACTTTATATAATTCTCTTTAATCGATTTTCTTCCCACCTCATTAAAATAGGCGAGGAAAGAACATAAAACCAATAAGAGCACTGTTCCGCCATAAAGGATTTCAGTAGAGAAGCCTTCATCCGAAATGACGAAAATACTTACCAAGGTGAAAAAGATTTCAAGAAGGTAAAACAAAATGAACCGAACTCGAAATCCCAGTTTTCTTGTATAGGAAAATAGTTTAATATGCCCAAAAATAAAGTAAAAGGCCAGTGCTGTAAATACAAAGTAAAAAATAACCTCCATGATGGTCAACCCTCTTTCTGTTCGAGTTTTAGATTAGTGTTTTATTTAATACGACGAAATGGGGCCTCTTTTTTTGGAATAAATAGCTGAGGAGAAAGGTGATTAAAGTCGCTTTAAGATCCCAGGGGAACTCAATTGTTTTTAAAAGTCAGAGCTTTTTATAGCGATCTTTAATTTTATGGTAAGGGATTAAAACGATAGGTTGGTCTGCCGGGACAAATAAATCTAAACCTTCTTGGTTTTGATTAGGAAGAAAGTAGGGTTTTCCCCATTTCTTCATTACCCAGCCTTTCGTACCGACAGGAATATATCCAAAGTTTCCTTTGCGAATATTGTCAATTGAAGGATAAGGTGCTCCAAAAAAAGATTCTTTTAGTCCTAACACTTCACATTTGCTTATTATTTCAATTCGATACAGTTTTTCTTCCTTAAATAGTGTCATCGATTTTCCCTCCTTTAGCGTCTTATCTTATGTACGTTGTAAATCATTGGTAGGTTTCAATTTTTCCTATTTTCGCTATTTCGTAAAAGTTCCAGATTCCCTCAAGAAACACTTTGATTGTTTTTAGTAATGAAAAAAAGAGCTGTCCATAAGGGGGGCGGAACCACAGTGAAGTTGTGGTCACAGATAACCTTGGTATATGGACAGCCCCTTTTTCCAATTAGGGGACTCAGGTGACGATTACCCAACGATATAATGCGGTTTATACACTATATGCAAATGGTTGGAAGGGTGTCGGATTTTTAATGATAATTTAAATAAATTTTGTCTAGGACTATTGATTAAGTTGAAATCCATACTGTCAAAAAACAAACCTTAAGCAAGATGTTATTTTTATACAGAAAAATTGAAAAAAAGCGAATTATAAATTATAATATTAAGAAAATTAAGAAAAATATAACAAAGGAGGGAATGTATGAAACTCTACATCTCAGTGGATATGGAGGGAATTACCGGTCTAGTGGATCAAACACATGTGGACTCTACCAGACATAATTATGAACGCAGCCGTGTCATCATGACAGAGGAAGCGAATCATGTCATTACATCCGCATTTGATCAAGGCTGTAAAGAAGTGATTGTCAATGACAGTCATTCAAAAATGAATAATCTATTAATTGAAAACCTCCATCCTGAAACACAACTGATTACTGGTGATGTGAAGCCATTTTCGATGGTGCAAGGGTTAGATGAAAGTTTTAATGGTGCTGTATTTGTTGGCTACCATGCTCGTGCATCGATGAAGGGAGTGATGTCACATTCGATGATTTTTGGGGTTCGAAACATGTACATAAATGATGTCGCCGTTGGAGAATTAGGGTTCAATGCCTATGTTGCAGGTTACTATGGTGTCCCTGTTTTAATGGTTGCTGGAGATGACCAGGCAGCCCTTGAGGCGGAAGAGCTCATCCCTAATGTGACAACAGCCGTTGTGAAAGAAACGATCTCCAGGTCGGCGGCAAAATCTTTAACTCCTGCCAAAGCAGGACAGCTACTTCAGGAACAAACGGCACTTGCTTTACAAAATCAAGGTCGTGTCAAGCCTCTTACTCCACCAGAAAGACCACTCTTAGGAATTGAATTTGCAAACTACGGACAAGCAGAGTGGGCAAATTTAATGCCTGGTACCGAAATCTTGCCTAGAACAACCATTGTCCAATACCAAGCTAAAAACATACTAGAAGCCTATCAAGCCATGCTTGTAATGACTGAATTAGCAATGGGAACGAAATTCTGTTAGGAAGTGTGAGCCCATGAAATCTTATTTGATTAAAAGACTCCTTGCTATGATCGTTACACTCTGGGTCATAATTACCTTAACCTTTTTCTTGATGCATTCGATTCCAGGCTCTCCATTTAATGAAGAACGGGCGACAAGTGAAGCGGTCCAAAAAAATCTTGAAGCCTATTATCATCTCGATGAACCACTATTAGTTCAATATGGCATGTACTTAAAATCTGTTGTCACTTTAGATTTCGGTCCATCCATAAAGAAATCCTCGCAAACTGTAAATGAAATGTTAGGCAGAGGCTTTCCAGTATCCTTTGAATTAGGGATGGTCACGCTTATGATCGCAACCCTTTCCGGAATTATTCTTGGGATTATTGCGGCACTTCGGCATAATGGCCTCATTGACTATCTAGCCATGACCATTGCCGTATTAGGAATATCGATTCCAAACTTTGTCATGGCCACTCTTTTGATTCAGCAAGTAGCCGTTAATTGGGGGATTCTCCCTGTTGCAACCTGGACAAGCGTTCGTCATATGATTTTGCCAACATTAGCATTAGCAACCGGACCAATGGCGCTCATTGCCCGATTAACTCGTTCTAGCATGCTGGAAGTGTTAACTCAAGACTATATAAGAACAGCAAAAGCTAAAGGTTTATCTCCAGTAAAAATAGTTGTTAAGCATGCATTAAGAAACGCACTTTTACCTGTTGTCACAGTAATGGGCACTTTAGCAGCAAGTATTTTAACAGGCACATTTGTCATTGAAAAGATTTTTGCCATTCCTGGAATGGGTAAGTATTTTGTTGAAAGCATTAATACACGGGATTATCCCGTTATTATGGGTACAACCGTTTTCTATAGTGCGATTTTAATCCTTATGCTCTTCTTGGTAGATCTTGCTTATGGTGTCCTAGATCCACGAATCAAGCTTCATAAAAAGGAGGGGAGATAATGGAGCTAAGAAAACCTCATAACCCCCATCATTCATCTGAGATACCAGATGAATGGTTTAAACCGAAGGAAAAAGATCGAACAGAAGCCGAAGCGGTTGTTAGACCGAGTCTATCCTATTGGAAAGATGCCTGGCGTCGATTAGTAAAAAATAAATTAGCGATGGCAGGATTGTTTTTCTTATCGGTTCTCACATTTATGGCGATTTTTGGGCCTATTATTTCTCCTTATTCTGTTCGTGAAACAGTTCTGGTAAATCAAAACTTACCGCCATCAAGTGAGCATTGGTTTGGAACAGATGAGCTCGGGCGCGATGTGTTTGCTAGAACATGGTACGGAGCTAGAATCTCTTTATTTGTAGGTGTTGTAGCCGCCATTATCGACTTCATTGTAGGTGTAGTTTACGGAGGTATTGCCGGTTATAAAGGTGGAAGAACGGATCATTTTATGATGCGTATTGTTGAGGTATTATACGGACTTCCCTATTTACTCGTTGTTATCTTAATTAGTGTTGTAATGGGTCCTGGATTATTCACGATTATCTTTGCTTTAACTGTGACCGGATGGGTCGGGATGGCTAGGATTGTCAGGGGACAAGTTCTGCAAATTAAAAACTATGAATTTGTCCTTGCTTCTAAATCATTTGGAACGAAAACATCAAGAATTATTAAGAAAAACCTTCTTCCAAATACGATGGGCCCCATCATTGTTCAAATGACGTTAACCGTTCCCGCAGCTATTTTTGCTGAAGCCTTTTTAAGCTTTTTGGGCCTTGGAATACAGCCGCCATTTGCGAGTTGGGGCTCGATGGCGAATGACGGATTATCTACTATTCTATCAGGGCACTGGTGGCGATTATTCTTCCCGGCCTTTTTCATCTCTTTAACGATGTTTTCGTTTAATGTTTTAGGCGATGGACTTCAGGATGCTCTTGATCCTAAGCAAAGGAGGTAAACCTATTGGAAAAAGTACTTGAGGTGAACGATCTCCATGTTTCATTTTCTACCTATGGCGGGGAAGTAAAGGCGGTTCGGGGAGTTACTTTTGACTTGCATAAAGGAGAAACACTTGCCATTGTGGGAGAATCGGGATGTGGAAAAAGCGTTACATCACAAAGCATAATGCGTTTGATTCCTGACCCTCCAGGAAAAATTGCGAGCGGTTCGATTTTATTTAAAGGGATCGATTTAACAAAGGTCAATGAGCCACAAATGAGAAAAATACGCGGAGCCGATATTTCCATGATCTTTCAGGATCCTATGACAGCACTAAATCCAACGCTCACCATTGGCGACCAAATTATTGAAGGAATTAGGCAGCATGAACCTATATCTAAGGAACAAGCAAAAAAAGTAGCCATTGAAATGATGGAGTTGGTTGGAATTCCAAGCCCTACCATACGATTTAAGCAATATCCCCATCAATTTAGTGGTGGGATGAGACAAAGGATTGTCATTGCAATGGCCCTCGTTTGCCAGCCTGAGGTACTGATAGCGGATGAGCCAACAACGGCGTTGGATGTAACGATTCAGGCGCAAATATTGGACTTATTTAGAGATATTCAAAAGGAAACCGGTGTCTCCATCATCTTGATTACCCATGATCTAGGTGTCGTGGCACAGGTAGCCGATCGGATTGCGGTTATGTATGCAGGAAAAATCATTGAAGAAGGGACACGAAGAGAGATCTTTTATCACCCTCAACACCCATATACGAAGGGATTGTTAAACTCTGTCCCTCGTTTGGATATAGAAGGAGTGGACTTAGTCCCGATCAGTGGCTCCCCTCCAGACTTATTTTCACCACCAATTGGTTGTCCATTTGCTGCAAGATGTGACTATGCAATGGAGGTATGTGATCGAGTTTACCCTTATAAAACGACCTTAAGTAAAGATCATCATGTAGATTGCTGGCTTCAAGACGAGAGAGCTAAATTAGCATCCATTACAACAACCTTTAACGCGAGGCTATAAGCAATTGAATTTACTGTTAATGGGCTTTTGGCTTGGTATAATAAACGGCCGAGTGACGCTAGTGCGGAAATGTCGCAAATTGTCGATTGGTCGATATATAAGCTTATTCGACCGATAAAATAGAGGGACCGATCGATATATTTAAGAGGTCACCCGATAAAACGAAGTAAGTGACCGATATATCAAGGAAAGCGACCGATATCCCGTGCGCAGAGTAAGTAGACTAATTTAAGTAGAAATAAATAAAAACCATTAACTAGGGAGGAAACATGATGAAATCTTTTTTTAGATTGTTTTTGACAGCTTTACTTGTGTTTGTTTTAGCTGCTTGTACAGCCAATAATAATGCAGGTACAGACACTGGTAGTGATGATGGCGATGGGGGTAAAGAGAAAAGTAGTGAAAAGATCTTATATTTGAATAACGGTTTAGAGCCGACATCCTTTGATCCGCCGATTGGCTTTGATTCTGTTTCCTGGAGTGCGTTAAACAATTTAATGGAGGGACTGACACGCCTAAATCAAAGTCATGAGCCAGAAGCAGCGACGGCTGAAAAGTGGGAGGTTTCCGAGGATGGAAAAACCTATACCTTCCATATTCGTGACAATGCAAAATGGTCAAATGGTGATGATGTCACAGCACATGATTTCGAATTTGCCTGGAAACGTCTTCTAGATCCGAAAACGGGTTCACCAGCTGCTTTCTTAGGCTACTTAATTGAGGGAGGAGAAGCCTTTAATAAAGGGGAAGGCTCAGCTGATGATGTTGCAGTAAAAGCGGTTGATGATAAAACGTTCGAGGTAACTTTGACAAGTCCGCAGGCATACTTCCTAAGTGTTATTACAAACCCTGCCTTTTTCCCTGTTAATGAAAAGGTAGCAAAAGAAAACCCAGAATGGTTTGCAGAAGCAGAAACATTCGTGGGAAATGGTCCATTTAATTTAGCGGAATGGAAACATGATGAAAGCTTTTTAATGGAGAAAAATGATCAATATTGGGATGCCGATTCTGTGAAATTGGATAAAGTCGATTGGGCAATCGTTAATGATCCGAATACAGAATACCAAATGTACAAAACTGGGAAACTGGATGTCTCAGATGTTCCTGCTGATTTAAGTGAAAAGCTTTTTAAAGAAGGGGATCCACAGGTTGAAGATCAAGCTGGTATCTATTTCTATCGTTTTAATGTAACAAAGGAGCCGTTTCAAAATAAAAATATCCGTAAAGCCTTTGCCATGGCGGTTGATCAACAAAAAATCGTTGACTTTGTCACGAAAAATAAAGAGAAGCCAGCTTATGGATTCGTGGCACCAGGATTCTCAGACCCTGAAGGAAATGACTTCCGTGAGACAAACGGTAAGCTTGTAGAAACAAACGCAGAAGAAGCGAAGGCATTATTAGAAAAGGGAATGAAAGAAGAGGGGTATGACAAGCTTCCTGAGGTGACATTGACCTATAGCACAAGCGATACTCATAAAATCATTGCAGAAACCCTTCAACAAATGTTTAAGGATACGTTAGGTGTAGAGGTTAAATTGGCGAATATGGAGTGGAATGTATTTGCTGAAGAACAAACAGCCCTTAAGTTCCAATTGTCCCGCAGCTCTTTCTTAGCAGACTATGCAGACCCTATTAACTTCTTAGAAAACTTTCAAACTGGGCATTCTATGAACCGTACGGGTTGGAGTAATACGAAATTTGATCAATTAATTAAAGCGGCAAAAAATGAATCAGATGAAGCAAAGCGTTTCCAATTAATGTACGAAGCAGAGAAAATCCTATTTGAAGATGCACCGATCTTCCCAATCCATTTCTACAACCAAGTCTACTTGCAAAATGAAGCTGTATCAGGCATTGTCCGCCACCCGGTTGGATACTTAGAGCTGAAGTGGGCTGATAAACAACTGTAAAATGATTTAGCGAATTTTGGAAATTTAAAAAAGAAAAGGCTGTCCCTATACGAAGGTGTCAGAAGCCACAGCTTCAATATAGAGAAGAAACCGTTCATACATCTTCTATATATGGATAATCAATGGTGGTTTTCGAATTCCTTACGGGACAGCCCTTTTCTACTAAAGAAGGTGTTTCATTTTGATCGTAAAACCAAAGCGTCTGCAAAAAGGAGATACAGTTGGGGTCATTGCCCCAGCCAGTCCACCGAATCAAGAAAGTCTGAAGCGTTCACTTTTCTTTCTAGAAGAGCTTGGTTTGAAGGTGAAGCTTGGCTGCCATATTAAAAAGGAGTATGGATATTTAGCAGGTAAGGATTCTGATAGATTAGAAGACTTGCATGAAATGTTTGAGGATAAAGAAGTGAAAGCGATTATTTGTGCAGGAGGCGGCTATGGTACAGCTAGAATAGCGTCGTTAATAGATTACGACCTTATTAGAAAGAATCCAAAGATTTTTTGGGGGTATAGTGATATTACCTTTTTACATACAGCCATTTTTCAGCAAACAGGGCTTGTTACTTTTCATGGACCAATGCTTGCTTCAGATATTGGGAAAGAAGATGTTGATCCCTTATCTAAGCAGTTTTTCAAACAATTATTTGATCCGACCTCAATTGATTACAATGAACAAATATCTCCATTAGAGACCATGATTGAAGGAAATGTAAGTGGGACGCTTATCGGTGGGAATTTATCCCTTATCACAAGCACACTTGGAACGCCATTTGAAATCGATACAAACGGAAAATTATTGCTGATGGAGGAAATCAACGAAGAACCCCGTTCAATGGACCGAATGCTTAACCAATTATATATGGCAGGGAAACTCCAAGGGGTGGCTGGTATTCTAGTTGGAAGCATGAATCATTGTGTTCCAAATAGAAAACAAACCTTAACGCTGGATGAGGTATTGGATTATTATATAAAACTTGTAAAGAAGCCAGCACTAAAAGGATTTAAGATTGGACATTGCTCACCGCAGGTATCTGTCCCACTAGGAGTAACAGCGACAATGAATACTTACGAAAAACAAGTGATTTTCGAATCGGGTATTCAATAGAAGTTTGCATAGAAGGTAAAACCCTGTTTCTCGTAAAGACAAAGGAGTTTTAAAATTAAGGGAGGAAATGCTTATGACAATAGAAAAAAGATGGGTTGTAAATGTACCAGTGGCAACGGTTTGGACTTCGTTTGATTCGGCGAGGGAAATCGACCAAGATGCCATCACGAATCCTGCGGACGTAAAAGCTTGGCTTAGTCAATTAACATATGAAACGGGTTTAGAGCTATGTGACGATAATTTAGTCCAATCTCAAGTTCTATTTGGACAGGAAGTACTAGTCATAGATGAAAAGGATGATTGGGTACAGGTCATTGTTCTTGACCAGCCCTCTTCTAAGGATGAACGAGGATATCCAGGCTGGATACCTAAACCACAACTTTCACTACAATCAGATTGGACGTTAAGACAAGGTCTTGTTGCTGTTGTAACCAATAAAAAAGCGGTCTTACAAAATCAAGGGAACGAATCTTTAATGGAGCTCAGCTATCAGACCATTCTGCCTGTCACCGGTGAGCAAGATAACTCAATAGAGGTGAAAACCCCTATTGGACCATGCTTCTTAAAGAAAGATGACGTGTTAGTATTTTCATCAATAGAGAGTATACCAAATGGGAATGGAGAGATGATCGTTTCAGAAGGGAAACAGTTTTTGGGGCTTCCTTATCTATGGGGGGGAATGAGCAGTTATGGATTTGACTGTTCAGGCTTTAGCTATACCATGTGTAAGGCAAATGGTGTGATCATTCCACGCGATGCCAGTGACCAAGCAAAGACGGGGGAACCTGTAGATTTATCCATGATACAACCTGGAGACTTATTATTCTTTGCATATGAAGAAGGAAAAGGCCGTATCCATCATGTTGGGATCTGTTGTGGAGATGGGAAAATGATTCACTCCCCGAATGTTGGAAAAGCGATTGAAATCATCTCATTAGAAGGAACCGTTTACGAAAAAGAGCTTTGTGTTGCGAGACGTTATTGGCATGAGACGGGGGAATAAATATGGAAAACCAAGTTTTATTAGAAGTAAATAATCTAAAGAAGTATTTTTTCCTGAATAAAAAGGAAACACTCAAGGCAGTCGATGGTGTTTCCTTTCATATTCATAAAGGGGAAACATTTGGAATTGTAGGGGAATCAGGCTGCGGAAAGTCAACGGCAGGCCGAACGATTATTGGTTTATATGATCATACGGAAGGGGAAGTCATTTACGACGGAAAAAAAGTTCATTCTTTAAATCATAAAGAGAAATTTGAGTTTCATCGGAAAATGCAAATGATCTTCCAAGACCCCTACGCGTCACTAAATCCCCGTTCAACTGTAAGGGAAATCATATCAGAACCGATGGAGGTTCATGGCCTATACCCCGATAAAAAGGATCGATTGGAGCGCATCTATCAATTGTTAGAAGATGTTGGCTTAAACCGGGATCATGCCAACCGCTACCCCCATGAGTTTAGTGGAGGACAAAGACAACGGATTGGAATTGCCCGTGCTCTTGCGCTGGATCCAGAATTTATTATTGCAGACGAACCCATCTCTGCCCTTGATGTGTCCGTTCAAGCACAAGTCGTTAACCTGTTAAAAACGCTCCAAAAGAAAAAAGGATTAACCTATTTATTTATTGCCCATGACCTGTCAATGGTGAAACAAATAAGCAATCGGATTGCTGTTATGTATTTAGGACACCTAGCAGAGCTGACAACAAGCAAAGAGCTATATAAAAATCCGCTTCATCCTTACACACAGGCTTTGTTATCGGCAATCCCGATACCTGACCCAGATATTGAGGACAAAAGAGAACGGATAATTTTACAAGGAGAGTTGCCAAGCCCGATCACTCCACCAAGCGGCTGTGTGTTTCGAACACGATGTTCATATGCAATGGAGGTATGTGCACAGCAAAAACCTTCCTGGTTAAAAGTAGAAGAAAACCATTTTGTTGCCTGCCATCTATATGATCAAAAGGTTACGGGGGACTTTGACGGAAATCAAGTTGCTGTTACAAAGTAAAGAGGGGTTTAAGAACATGAACTTCCAGACGTTAGAAACATGTATCAATGAGACTTTTAAGGAATGTAAAGGCCGTGTAAGCGTAATGCTCGAGATGGACGGGCATGTATATGAGTTTAATAGTGATGAAGTGTATTCTTCGGCAAGTCTGATCAAAATCCCGATTTTAATAGAAGGTTTTCGCCAAGTTGAAAAGGGAATTTTAAGACTAGATCAACAGATTCGAGTGGAAGAATATTCAAAGGCAGGTGGAGCTGGAGTGATCCATGTCCTGTCACATGGAATGGTTTTGACGATAAAAGATCTAATGACATTAATGATTATTGTTTCGGATAATACTGCAACAAATATCTTGATTGATCTCATCGGTAAAGATTCCATTAATGATTGCATTCATTCTTTGGGGTTATCATGTACAAAGCTTGCGCGTCTTATGATGGACCTTGATGCGATCAGGCAGGGAAAAAATAACCTTACTAGTGCGGCAGATATGGTGGCCCTTTTAAAAATAATAAACGAAGGTTCATTTTTATCAGAAGAAAGTCGTCAGGAAATTTTAAATATGATGTCCCATCAGCAATTCAATCATAAGCTTCCAGCCTTCATGGATCTAGATAAAGTGTTTGTCGCAAACAAAACAGGCGAGCTTCCAGCTATTGAACATGATTGTGCGATCATCGGTTATCAAGGGAAAACGGTCTATGTGGCGGTTTTAATAGATGAGATTGCTGAAAAAGAAAGTGCAAGATATGTACTTAACAGGATTGGCAAACTAATATATGAATACATCATTAAATAATAGAGGAGCGCTCCGATTCTCTCCAAGAGGTGTGAAAAGTGATTACAAAGCAAATCATTTTATCCCAGTTACAAAAAAGTTTAATAGAAAACGCAAATGTAAATGCCATGTGGTTAGAAGGGTCAGATGGAACAGGAAGTGCTGATGAATACTCTTATTTGGATATCGTTTTAGATGTTGTGGACGGATTTGAAACTGATATCTTTGAATTGCTTGAAAAGACTTTGCTAGAAATGGCTCCCTTAGACTTGAATGCCGAGGAAAGCCATCAGCCTCTACTAAAAAATAAAGTTTATCATTTGCAAGGAACTCCTGATTCATTATTTCTAGATGTTACGCTTCAAAGCGAGAGTAGGGGATTCAAGTTCACAAGAGAAAATGAAAGTGAAGTTCCTGATGTTATTTTTGATAAGAAAGCGATTATACAGTATCAATCACTGGATCAAAACAAGCTTCACCAGCAACTAATCAAACGTTTGATTAGTCTTGAAAATACAATAAAACAGAAGGCGAGAGCTGAAAAATACATAGCTAGGGGAAAGTTTATAGAAGCAATAGGGTATTACCAAAAATTCGTTTTGGAGCCCTTAATAGAATTACTAAGAATTAAATATAAACCGATTAATCATGATTACTATATCGTCAGTATCTCAAAGCATTTACCGAAAGAGGTCTATGTTCAGTTAGAAGGACTTTTTAAAAATAGCTCCTTAGAGGATTTAAAGGAATATCGAGACAGCGTATGAGTGGTTTTATGATGAATTACCAGAAATCAGAGAGAAGTTGAATACTGTTCCTGTTCAGTCCCCGAGATATGGCTAAGGTGGGGACTGATTAAACCTGTTTTGTGACCGTGATTTTGGTTTCCGCGCGTTTTCACGGTACGAAAGCCCTCTTATGTGACCGTCATTATGGCTATTACGCATTTTCACGGTATGAAAAGCCTCTTATGTGACCGTCATTATGGTTTCAGTGGATTAAGTCCATATAATTGTGTAAAAAGAAAGAGTCATTTTATTCTTTCTTGTCAACAATGTTTTCAACGACGATAAACATTGAAAAGAGGAATAAAAATGACTCAGTTACAGTTTAGCCTAGATTTGGATATTTTAAAAGATTCTGTTATGAATTCTAATCTGGATACAGTAGTAAAATCTTCAATTGTATTAGTATTAAATGAATTCATGGAAAAAGAAAGAGATGAATACTTACATGCCAGTGCCTATGATAACAGGGGAAACAGCCCCTATGATCAAGGCGGGAATTGTGGCAGAAGCAGCAAATGGTCCGACCACACCTGAAGGGAATAAAATCATGGAAGAAAAAAATATCTTTGTGATTCCTGATATTTTATGTAACTCAGGTGGCGTCACCGTTTCCTATTTTGAATGGGTACAAAATTCTATGCACTATTTCTGGAAAGAAGATGAAGTAAACGAGAAGCTACAAGAGATTTTAATAAATGCTTTTGAAAGTGTTCAAAAGATGAAGGAAGAGAAAAATGTTAGCATGCGTGAATCCGCTTATTTAGTAGGAGTAAGAAGACTTGCGGAAGCCATGAAGGCCCGTGGGTGGATTAAAAGTTGGAAAATGCCGATTGATTGTTAATAAAGATTCAGGTGGGTGTCCGGAGTGATGGGAAATTCGGACCCTTTTTTCTACCATCTGTTAATTAAAGGAGGAAATCAACGTGAAAGAGCAAACGAAAATGCGGATAGAGATTTTATATGATCTAATTGGACAACAGAAAGAAGACAATCAATTTGATAAAGAAAGACTTCTTAAAATGACGGAGATTTGTCATCTATAAAAGAGGATGTAGAAGTTGGAGAACAGACAAGTCAGATTATAGAGGAAATCGGGGATTATGGTCAAGAGGCGTTAAAACAGAACGAAGACCTGCAAAAGGAGCAATATCTCAAGGCAAATGAGAGGAAAATGAATGATCATTATTTATACCTTAAAAAAGTAATGGAAGAGTAGTAGGTAGAGCGAAATAAAATGGCCTATTATCATTATATTCATCTACTATTTTAGAAGGGTAATTGATAAAATAATAATAGGGTGGAATAAAGTGGTACCAGTAATCATTTTAATGCTAAGGGGAGGAACTTAGGTGAGTAAGGAAACCATCCAAACAGCAGATGATGTGTTAACAATGTTAGATACTTTACTAAAAGAACAATCTCGCTTTGAATGGGATCAATTCTATACGGATCGCAATAAAAAAATACCCTTTTTAAAAAATGCTCCCGATGAAAACCTAGTAGAATACTTTGCAAATAAGACCATTAGATCGGGTCATGTTCTAGAACTAGGCTGTGGCCCAGGCAGGAATGCGATTTTTTTAGCAGAAAAAGGATGCACGGTTGATGCCGTGGATTCGTCAAGTGAAGCTATCCAGTGGGGCAAAGAACGGGCATTAGAACGTAATCTGGCAATAAACTTTCTTGAAAAAAACATCTTTGAACTTCCTCAGGAATCAACGAAATATGACTTCATTTATGATTCCGGCTGCTTCCATCATATCGCCCCACACCGAAGAATGGATTATCAAAATCTCTTGAATCGAACGCTTAAACCGAATGGCCATTTTGCTCTAACTTGTTTTGTTGAGGACGGTCAATTAGGCGGCTCTAAAATGACGGATTATGATGTATATCGGGAACGCAGCCTTAAAGGTGGACTTGGCTTTACCGAGGAAAAGCTAAGGAGGATCTTTGCCGATTTTCAGGTGATAGAAATAAGAAAAATGCGAAATGTAGAGGAACAGGAACATGTATTTGGAGTATCTGGTCTATGGGCAGGGTTGTTTAAAAAGAAGGGGTAAAAAATGAATCTACAGCATACAAGTCATCTATTAAATCGAATAGAAACAGAATGTAAACCAATTTGTGAATTATTGACGGTCGCCCCTTTCGCATCTGGGGTAGAAAATTGCGTGTTTAAAGCAGCCACTATGGAATGGGGAGAAGTGGTTATAAGAGTTCCATGGGAAATGGATCCAACCTTCAAATCGGGGCTGGAAAAAGAGTACTTACTTACAAACCATTGCGGAAAACACAGCATACCTGTTCCAAGAATATATCATTTTCAGAATGATGAAGCATTGCCCTTTATGATTCAGGAATTTGTGAACGGCACTCATAAAGAGGTTTCTTTTAAAGAAATGGGGAAGCTAACCTATCAATTACATACAATGACAGAACTACCTGACATGAAAATAGACTTTCATCAATCTCTTTCACAGCGAATCGTAGAGAGAATACTTAAGGTTGAAAAAACCTTGAATCAACGTTTTCCATTGCCTAATAGCTTTGAACTTCAAACCATTCTAAACTCCTATCCAGCTAAATCTTGTCTACTTCATATGGATATTCGTCCAGAAAACCTTATCTTTCAACAATCAAAAATAAAAGCAATCTTTGACTGGACAAATGCGATGATTGGTGACCCTGTTTTAGAGCTAATGAGAATTAAAGATTATGGCTTCCTAAATGAAGATTTTATCAGTGGCTACCCAAACTTTGAATCTGAAATCGAGCGGGTACCAAACATCGTTAAATGGCTCTATCAATTTGATACATCTGTGATGCTGACTCATTTATTTATCGATGAATTACAAGACTTTCAACAAGGAGAAAGTGCTCGAAGGAGAATGACTGGGCTATATGAAAAGATTCGCAACGGATTATAGTTGCCGCTTAAATACCGAATCATTATCTCAAGCTTCACCCTTCCACCTAAGCATGAAACTTGCACAATTCTCTACATCTAAGTAGCCTATATACAATAAGATTGGGTACGATAATAAAGAAACACTTGCTCAATAAATTGTTAACTGAAGGTATGATGACACAATGCGAAGATTACATATACAACATCATTGGCTTGGGAGACTCCTTGCCTCCGATCCAGGAAGGAAACGATTTCAGCAAGCTGGGAAAGCTACTATTAGTTTAATATCCGGAGTATTCGTGACGCTTTGGATATTGAGAGCAATGGGATACGATCTCATCACCCCAGCTATTGTTTCCGGGATGGCGGGGATGATGGGAATCATGGTCGTCATGGATGAAACAGAAAAGAAGAAGAAAGGAACCACCTTGCTTCTTGGGGTTTCAGCTTGCCTGGGCGTTACACTAGGTTCCGTCTTTGCTAATTCTTTCTTTATTATTGATGTCTTAATGATCCTTGTCATTTTCAACGCCTTTTATCTAACTAAGTTTGAGGTTCGCTACTTTTCCCTATGCATGATTGGTTTTATGACCATTTATATTTCTTCGATTATAAAAGTAACGCCTGAACAGCTTCCGTTATTTTATATGGGAGCTTTAATCGGAGCCATGTTTGCGTATTTATACAACTTCCATATCTTCAAAGATTCAGCACAGGTTTTGAAAAGAGGAATGCGTTCCTTTCATATTCAATCCAATCTTACGTTTTCTATACTAATCAGGATCATTGAGGATCCAAAAACGAATCCGAAAAGGTTGAGAAGCCTTGAAAAAAATGTTCATAAACTGAGTGAATATGCAAGGTCCGTTTCAAGTGACTTGAATGCCCATGATGTAGAAAAAGTATGGCCAGGGCTTCAAACCTCCCAACTAAGGCTTTATGTTTTTGACATTAAAATGCTTGTTGAGACGTTAACCGACTCCATTCAAAAACTGAAAAAATCAGATGCCCTTGAGTATGAGGAATTACGGAAATTCTTAGTTTGGGTGGTTGAAGCACTAAGGGACGCAGAGGTCCTGGCTCATAATTATGAACTTAAACATTTAGAAGAGGCAGAAAAAGCTTTGCAAGCGTTACGGTTTCTTCTGAACGATTTACTCGATGAAGATCGAAAGCCAGAAAAGTGGTTATATCTTATTCGTCGAATCGAATCGATTACAAATCACGTCATTGAAGGGGCAACAACCATTCAGCAGGCGCTCCAATGTCAGGAAAAGGATCTCGAGAAATTGGAGCTTAAATCAGAGACTCTTGATGAAGGTGAATCTGAAAATCCAGAAGTAGGGGGATTAAAGCCTTCCACGAAAAAGGCTTATCAAGCATTGGTAGCAGGGTCCTTGTCTATTATCGTTGGACAAATCCTTTCTCCAACACAGCCTTATTGGGTTCTTCTAACGGCGTTTATTGTGTTACTTGGTACTGAATCCGTAGGAAGGACTTATACAAAAGGGTTCCAGCGGTCATTTGGAACGATTATTGGGGCTGTTATTGGATTTGGGTTGGCGAAGCTAGTTTCAGGTCATACTGTCCTTGAAATCACCCTATTATTTTTCGTTATATTTCTAGCTTTTTACGTGTTCACGGTTTCCTATACGATGATGAGTATGTTTATTACCATGCTTGTAGCCTTTATGTACGATATTTTATTAGGAGGGATCTCTCTTGAACTAATGGGATCCCGGGTAATCGATACCATTGCAGGTGCAGCTATTGCCTTTATCGTCTCCGCCTTTATTTTTCCAAAGAAAACAAAGGACAAAGTCGCTGATACCTTTGACGACTTTTTAATGGAGCTGAATCCGTATTTGACCACCTATGTTCGTGGATTTAGGGAAGATGTTAATGTGAAAGGACTTGCAGACCGGGCATTTGAAATTGATCAGAAAATGCAAACGATAAAAGATCAAGCACAAACACTGCTTCAGCAAGATAGAGCTTTCAGTCATACGGGCATATCCCGATGGGTTACGATTTTCACTGCGATTAATTATTATGCAAAACATCTAGTTGCCTCATCTTATCGTAAAAACTTTGAATACCCTGATGAGCTTGTGGAAACCTTCGAAACGATGGAAATCAAGCTAGATCACAATATAGAAGTGCTTCGTAAGATTATTAAAGGAACCGAGCGGAATGGCGTGATCTATCATTTGGAAAATGAAAGAGAGAAGATTGAAAGATTGGCTCCAAAACGTAAACAAGCTCATCGTGATCTAATCCATCATCTCTACTATGTGTGGCGAATTAATCAATCCCTAGTGGCATTGGGGGTTGGATTGGGAGCTAAAAAAGAGTAAAGTAAAGCAATCGATTACTTAAATATTATAAGTCTGTCGGATCATCCGAGTTCACCTTAAAGAAGATAGGGCTGTCTGAAGTAAAATTCTTACTATCAGACGGCTCTTTTTTTGATTTTCCTTAAAATTCATACGATTAATCATTTCAACCCAATCCATGCATAAGGAGAATCATCAATTTCCTTGACTTGGTATGTGGTAATGCACAACTTTTTGATTTTATGCACCAAAACGATTAGGAAATGCACAAGAATCTAATTTTGCGCACGAAAATCCAAGGTGAATGCACCAGATTTTAAATTTATGCACATTTTAACATGTTGGAGAACGAATCAAAAAGGGAACCCAAACTTATCATCCTGATATTACGTATAAAAACAAAGGGTTGTTCCAAAACCAAGGTGTCAGGAACCATAAAGTATAGAAGAAACCCTCAAAGATTCATATATATGGACAATCCGAACCCCTTGCTTTTTTATATACCAGAAGGTCAAAACGTTTGCCATTTCGGTTTTAATTTCAGTAAAGAGCCTCAAAAAATGAAATTGATGACGGTTAGACTATAACGGCATCGGTAAGTACAGTATACCAATGCCGTTTTTGCCTCTTAAATAACCACGGTGAACCGTATCATAAGTAAATGAGGTTTTTAAATTAAAAAGTAAAGCCAAAAATAACAAGTTATGTATAAAAACTTGCATACTTTTGGCTTTTATAGAGGCATATATAGTGGATATAAGCCTTACATAGAGAAAAGGAAAAATGGTGATCCCTATACTTCTGAACTATTTATAATTTTACAGTTTTTTTTCAAAGCAAATATATTCTTGATGTCCATCTGGTTTTGAATTAAAAGAAACACTGCCCCTCTTTTGGTAGCCGAGTTTATTATATAAATGAATAGCTTTCTCATTACCAGAAAATGCATCTAATCTAATGCTATTGTATCCTTTCTCAATAGCACACTCCTCACATCGTGTTACAAAAACCGTTCCTAACCCCTTACTTTGGAACAGAGGATTAATCATTAGAGAGTGTATCATAATAGGTTTACTTTCTTTCCATGGGATAATTTCCCACTCTTCGGATTCCCACTCATTAAGGACAACATGTCCTATTATTTCTGAATCGTTCATTAAAACGAATAGAACTTTATTTTCTATACATTCTTTAAAATAATCTTTGTTAGGGTATTGGTTATCCCATTGAAATATCCCATTCTGAATTAACTGATCCCGACACTTTAAATAAATTTCATTCACTTCATCTAACATAATATTTGTCGCTTCCATTAACTTATATGTTTTTAAGTGCATTTCGATTTCTCCCCTTTTATTAAGCCGCCGAAATTATTATTCGACGAGAATAAACCTTTTTCCTCCTACTCCATATACCTTCGTACTTATTCAAGTCCCCCATATAGCTCTAAAAGCAAGGTAGGAAGAAGAACATATCCACAAAGGATTTACAAAATTGCATTTAACAACATCCATAGCCTTGCATATGAATTAGCCGAAGAGTGGATTAAAATGGTTGAAAAAGTTACACAAGGAAACCCAGAGATTACAAATTCATTTCTCCAAGTAGATAAGCAAAGAGAAAAGTGGAATAAGGGAGAAAAAGAACTAATTGAAGAAGCTGAAACATACTTAGAACAGATCGTTAAATTTTTAAATGAAGGTAGAGTTGATAACTAGGTAAAGTGATTAGTTCTCACATAGAAACATCAGGGGAACCATACATAAGTAAAAGAGGTATATCGAAACTCTAAAGGACTCCATGCAGAAGTTATTAAATATAATACTTAATGAATTTGAATTCTCTTTTCTTTACCTTTACTGCTTTCGGAAAGCATGCGCTGAAGAATTATCCCCAGCGCAGCAATCCGTTCAAGATCTAAATCTCTCCAACAACAGAGAGATGATTTTCATCGTTTCCTCCACCGATTCCACCACATTGGGCCTCTGTGCAATCCATAGGGTAGATTCATTCAGCGCACCTGAGAGGATATGTGTTAACGCATCAATGGATACTGATTCAAAGTACCCTTGCTGATGCATTAATTGAAGTTGTTCGTGTAATAGCCGCATAGAGCCTTTTTCATCCATGCTTCGCCAAGTTTCCCATCCTAAGACGGCCGGTCCATCTATAAGCATGATGCGCTTATTTTTTGGTTCGACGGCTGCGGTAACGAAGGCACGGCATCCAAGAATTAGCTGGTCCCATACATCCTTGCTTTGGGCTGACTCAGTTTCAACCTTTTCTGCAACTTCTCTTTGAACAGATTCTAGTACAGCGAGAAAGAGTCCTTTCTTACTTCCAAAATGGTGATAGACTGCCCCTCGTGTTAATTTAGCTTCCTTAACTATTTCATCCAACACAGTAGCAGCATAGCCATGCTCGGTAAAATGCTTTCTAGCTACTTCTTTGAGATGGCTAATTGTTTCATTGGTTTCTTCCTTACTTCTTTTCATGAAAAGTAATTCTCCTGTTCTTGTTATTACTCATAGAAATTCCAATAGACCTAGAGCCTCTGGATCTTCCGCTTTCCTCTCACTCATTTGTTTTCCTATTATTTTGACCATACCTTCTCAACGTATTGAGTGCTTTCCTCTTGTGAAGGAGGGATGATCTTTACTACGTCAATTAGGACACCGTTAGGGTCACTTGTTATGAAATGTCGCTGTCCGAACTCCTCATCGCGGATATCAAGAAGCAATGGGAGTTTTTCGGAAATAATGAGTCTATGGTACTCCTTATCCACATCTTCCACTTCAAAGTTCAAAATCAAGCCCTGCACTGACTTTTGGTAAGCAGCTGGAATCGTGGGATGTGAGGCATCTAGGAGTGCCAATTCAAAGGGAATGTTACTCTTGGACTTTTTTAAACTTACATACCAATCCGCTTTATATACGATATCAAATCCAAAGTAATCAGTGTAAAATTTTGAACTTTCCTCAACTTGCTTTGTCAAAATAACAGGGTAAAAACTATTTATTTTCATTGGATAAATTCTCCTTTCCTATTTATGAATCAACTTTAACATACATACTGTATGTTTGTAAATAAAGTCATCACTCATAAAGATAAGGATTTTTGTTTTACGAATAGAAAAGAATTGAAATGTATTATGGGGAAAATGGTATTGTGTATTAAAACAATGGAAAAAGGATTAAGATGTATGGGGAATGATTAATCTGAAGAAAAGGCATAGAACGGGAACGGATTTTCTTCCTTTTTTACCCGCATTAAATAGTTTATAATTATGATAGAATAGTATATATATTGATCTGTAAATAATTATAATAGACTATAGTATGGTTATAATTGAGACAGAAAAAGTGTGTGTTCCTAGGTGGTGCCTTGTTTTTTGACATCTATGCAGGAGCGCCTACTCTTTTTTGCAAATATAGGGGATAAGGAAGGGTAAAATGAGCAGCGTACAGAAAAAAACAGACGTTATTTTAATTGGTGCCGGAGTCATGAGCGCGACTTTGGGATCATTACTGAAAGAGTTAGCACCTGAATGGGAAATCAAAGTGTTTGAGAAACTCGCAAATGCAGGAGAAGAAAGCTCTAACGAATGGAATAATGCGGGTACGGGCCATTCTGCACTGTGTGAGCTTAACTATACATCCGAAAAATCTGACGGATCTATTGATACTAGCAAAGCTACAAGGATTAATGAACAGTTTCAGCTTTCAAGACAGTTTTGGTCTTATCTTGTCAAAAGCAATCTGATTCGTAATCCTCAAGACTTTATCATGCCGATACCTCATATGAGCTTAGTGCAAGGGGAACAAAATGTAGCATTTTTGAAAAAACGTTTTAAAGCGCTTTCAAATAATCCATTGTTTCAAGGGATGGAATTTTCCGAAGATCCTGAAAAACTGAAGGAATGGATTCCGCTTATCATGGAAGACCGTGTACCGAATGAACCGGTAGCGGCAACAAAAATCGACTCTGGAACAGATGTCAACTTTGGAGCTTTAACACGGATGCTATTTGACCACTTAAAGAATAATAATGTCGAGATAAACTATAAGCATAGTGTTAAGGATATTAAACGGACTAGCGATGGATCGTGGGAAGTGAAAGTGCACGATATCGAAAGCGGTGTAATCGAATACCATACGGCAAAATTCGTCTTTATCGGAGGTGGGGGCGGAAGTCTGCCTTTACTACAAAAAACTGGTATTCCTGAGTCAAAACATATTGGAGGGTTCCCGGTTAGCGGATTATTTTTGGTATGTAACAATCCAGAAGTTGTAGCCCAGCACCATGCAAAAGTATACGGTAAAGCTAAGGTTGGTGCTCCACCAATGTCTGTTCCGCATCTTGACACAAGATATATCGACAACAAAAAAACATTGTTGTTTGGACCATTTGCCGGCTTCTCACCAAAGTTCTTAAAAACGGGTTCAAATTTTGATTTGATAGGCTCAGTAAATCCGAATAATGTTCTCACTATGTTGGCGGCAGGCGTAAAAGAGATAGCCTTGACAAAATACCTGATCCAGCAAGTTTTGCTATCGAATGAAAAGCGAATGGAAGAATTACGCGAGTTTATTCCGAGCGCTAAAAGCGAGGATTGGGGTATCGTGACAGCCGGCCAACGTGTGCAAGTGATCAAAGATACTGATGCCGGCGGCAGGGGAACACTTCAATTTGGTACGGAAGTTGTTAGTGCCGCTGATGGCTCGATAGCCGCATTGCTCGGCGCTTCTCCGGGTGCTTCTACCGCCGTTCACGTTATGCTTGAGGTATTAGAAAAGTGCTTCCCACAACATATAAAAGAGTGGGAACCGAAAATAAAAGAAATGATTCCTTCTTATGGCGTGTCACTAGTGGAAAACCCAGAGCTTTTCCAAGAAATTCTTACTTCAACAGCGCAGACGTTTGGTCTAAACGAAAAAGAACCGGACTGTAGTTAATTCTTTGAAATGTAGAAACAAGGTTAGATAATTGGCTTCGTATTTATCTATCTAAACTTTTTGATTTAATTTAATTCTTTTCCACATCGGACGCATTTCCAGAGCATGGAAAAGCGTCCTTTTTAGTGGGATAAAGGGTTGAGTTAAATTACAAATTTGATAATAAGACTAAGAATACTTATTAGAACTATCGTGAAGATACAGCGGATATTACTCGGACAGATAATAGTACCGTGACAATAAATGGTCATACATTAGAGGCTTCAGGTGATAAATTTGATTTTAGACATCAATGAAGGATGTTTTAATACGGCACAATGTTCAGTTAAAAGGCCTTATCCTTAACAGGGGAAGCTTTCTTTTTTATGAAAGGACATATTTCTAGAGTAGGAAATGTGTTTCTCTTAGTACATAAATAAGAGGATGAAGTAAGATAGGGGACTCCTTAATAAAAGAAGTCCCCTTTTTTAGTTTCACCAACACTTAATATAATCACTTAATTATAATACATAATAATGTTTAATCGGATATATTATTATAATTTTCAGTTTTTTATCGTAGTGTAAGTATTGGATGTGTTACCATATTATTACATAAGGAGGCGGGGGTGGAGAAATGCTACAAAGCATTAAAGAAAATATATCAAAAGTAATGATAGATAAAGAGAAAGAAATAGAGTTGATGATCATTGCAATATTAAGTGACGGCCATATTCTTCTTGAAGATGTACCGGGCACTGGTAAAACGACAATGGCGAAGTGTTTTTCGAGAAGTATTGATGGCACGTTTAATCGATTACAATTCACTCCAGATACGCTTCCCTCTGATATTGTCGGACAGGAGTATTTCGATGTGAAAACGAGTGATTTTAAAGTGAGGAAGGGTCCTGTATTCAATAATGTCCTTCTAATAGATGAGATTAACCGTGCTGTTCCCCGTACCCAATCGGCACTTTTGGAATTAATGGAGGAAAAGAATGTTACTTTAGGGGGAGTGACCTATCCTTTACCGAAGCCGTTCTGCGTTATTGCCACGCAAAACCCATTTGACTCGATTGGCACCTTTCCATTACCTGACGCACAGCTCGATCGCTTTCTATTAACGATCAAACAAGGGTATCCAACTCCTGAAAAAGAAAAAACGATGTTGAGAAGATTTCGCTTCTCTAATCCCATTGAAACCATTGAAAGCGTCATTTCTACCTTAGATATTATCCAGCTAAAAGTAAAAGTAAGGGAGGTCACGGTATCTGAGGATATTGAAGATTACTTAATGGACATTGTTCAAAAGACCAGACAACACAACTATGTTGAAATAGGGGTAAGCCCGAGGGGATCGCTTGCTTATATGAGAGCCATTCAATCGAGGGCATTTCTTTATGGACGAGATTTCTGCACACCTGACGACATAAAAGCATTGGCATTGTCATTACTTGCACATAGAATCTCTTTAAATGTAGAGGGAGAAGTAAAAACCTCCAAAGAAACAATTATCGAAGAAATACTAGATAGCACTTCTGTCCCTGTTGAATCAGTATGAGGGTCTATAAAGAAACACCCTTCATCCTTGTACCGAGTGTCTTAATTTTTGTGTTCATTCTATTAATTATCTGTAGCTTGGCAGGATACTCATTTCTTGTATTTTTATTGGCGATGATCTTATCTTTAGTAGCTCTATCTCATTTTTATTTGAAGTATCAGCATAATAAAGTATCGTGGAGCTTCAAGAAATACTTAGATTCATCAAGTATAGACGAAAACGTCAAGTGCTACATCGAAGTGAAGAACGATTCCGCCCTTCCTATGTATCATTTTAAAATGAACATAGAAAGCAGAAGTGATAAAGAAATGGTTTTTGTAGAAGGAGATAAGGAGAGCAGTATCCTTTCCATCGTTATTGATCTACCGGCAAAATCACAAAAAACCATCATCTTCGGTTTGAAAGGGAAAAGCAGGGGACATCATCAATGGTCGAATTTCGAGTTCTTAGTGAGAGATCCCCTGCTTTTACAGTCTTATCGCTTGGAGTACGCTACGAATGATCTACCGAAATTCAAAGTGGTTCCACGAATTCTTAAGATGAATGACTTGAAATTAAAATTGGTTCTTCAAGGCTATAAACAGACAAATCATTCTTTATATCTGGACGAAACAAGCATTATTGGAACAAAAGATTACGAGAATGAAAGCTTTCGGCATATCCATTGGTTAGCCACTGCAAAAGAGAATAAGCTCCTCGCGAAGAAATATCAGAGGGTACATGGAGACTTTTATTCTGTTTTTCTGAACGTGGTGGGAGCTGGGCACTTTCATCTCAGAAAAGACATGGAAGAGCTCATTGAATACACCGTGTCAGTCTGTCTGCATCTGATCAAAGAAGGATGTAAGGTTGAACTTTGGGTGAATTATTCAACTGAGCAGTATGGAATTTTACGTTTAGAAAACGATCTGGACCAATCCCAGGTAAGAAAAATTATCGGTACACTGGCACTCATTAATCCAAATGGAATGTTCTTTTTCGACAGAACTATTTTTTCAGAATGCACTTAGACTCAAAGATATCAAGTCATTGGGGTTAATCATCGGCACAGCACCCGAATCAAATCGGCGCGAACAACAGCTTCTGCACATTAAACAGTAAGAAGGAGGTTTCACATTGCTGAAAAAAATAGGATTAGGACTTCTTTTCTTACTTATGTGTGTTAGTTTGGGCTATGGAGTGATGAGTACTACAGATATTGTGTCTGATAAGATTAGGAATTTTTATAATGAAGAAAACCAAGTGGACGGAAGTGAGTTCGGTTCAGGGTCTTCTGGTTCGGGTGGAAGAATTATTTATGACAGACGCCTTGAGGAACCAGTCACTGTTGATAAATATCTTCCATGGTTTGTGGAGCCCTTCACTAGTATAGTGGGGGAAGGTTTATTGGAGAAAGTGAAAAAATATGGAATACTTCTTTTTCCGTTAGCAATAGTTGTCTTTCTCATATGTATTCATCATTACAGAAAGAAAAAAAGAGAAAAAGAAATGAAGATTACATCAGCTACCATAAAGGATAAGTTGATTTTAAAGCAGGATAATTCTAATGAAAACAGTGGCACCAACATACCTGTTTCTACAAAGGAAATAAATGAGATTAGAAGAATGGTAAAAGATTGGGAGTTACGGCAAAATTTTTTAAGTAGGAAGAAAGCAAGTGAAACCATTCAGGAGTGGTTTGAGAGAATAAATGGTCCTGTTGAAATAATTCCAATCTATGAAAAAGTCCGATATGGTGGGAAGAGTTGTACTCACCAGGAGCTGTTGTATCTGAGGAAGGTATTAAAATAAGAGTCAAAAAAGAATTATTGGTTTCATCTGAAATGAAGTTATTTTTCCTATTATTATATCTAAGTCCCAATGAAATGAATTGGGACTTAGATATTAGGTGCTATCACCAAACAATAGAAAGAGGTATTTAATGCAAAGGAACAGTGGGACTGTGTCCAATAAGGTAATTCAAGAGGTATTCCATATAATGAAAAAATTGAACTCAAAATATGTACTTTCCGCTGGAGACTCGTCATAGATTGGATGTAGTAATGGCGTGAATCACGAATGCTATGGAAGGGGATTATTTGAAGATTGTCCTTTTTTCATTAAACGGATATTGATTTAAGAGTTGAGATTAAATAACCAGAATCCATTTAATCTCTCAAAATATTAAGAGATCAAGAACTTCGAAAAAGGTTAGAGGAGTGGTAGCTATTTTTTCCCACTACTTGTTTGACTCCTTCCGGAAAGGGAAATGCATAACCATCTTCATAAGTTGAGGTGAGTGGTATGACAGTAACGAATAGTTATTTATTTTCAAAGGAAGATATGGTCAATCCGGAGCTTGTGCCAGAATGGGTCATTAAAGAGTATGAGAAATTTCATCAGATTGTAACCAATCGGACCTTCCCTTGTTATTTTGGAATGACGGCCGAGAAGAAAGGTGAATTAAGGTATTCCTATATTATCCATGATCACTGGGAGCATCTCCCTCAAACGATTAAGGAATTCATCTCGTTATTTAATGAATCGAAACCGCTTATTCGCCATGGGTTCTTTCTGTTTGTGGAGCCTGAGTCAGAAGAGAGGGGTATTCCTTATTATCGAGAGTATTTTTGGAGGATTCTTCAGTATTTACATGACCACGATACAAAGCCTTGGCCTGCTGATTACCCTGAGGATCCAGATCATCATTTATGGGCCTTTTCATTTGCAGGGGAACCATTCTTTGCTTTTGGTAACGCACCAGCATACAAGCAGCGGAAGACTAGGGATCTAGGCAACAGCTTAGTGATAGGTTTTCAACCAAGGCGTATCTTCGAGGGGTTAGAGGGTACATCAAAGGGTGGAATTATGTCTCGAGAAAAAGTCCGGGAGCGTGTGGAAAAATGGGATGGACTTCCTAAGCATCCGAACATTAGTCACTATGGAGACCCTGGGCATCGAGAGTGGAAGCAATATTTTATTGGGGACGATATAAAACCAATTGAGGGGAAGTGCCCATTTCGGCATAAATAGTGATCTACAATAACTCAATAAATCCATCAAAAGTTGCAGATGAATTCCCTCTGACAGACTGATGGGGAAAATATGCATAACTACTATAGTGGAAATATCAAAGTGTAGGAGGAATAGTATGAAGCATTATATTTGCACAACTTGCGGAGTCCAATACCATCAATCGGAAGAGGCACCTTCAAATTGCACCATTTGTAATGAGGAACGACAGTATGTTAATCCAAAAGGGCAAACCTGGACTACATTGGAGGAAATGAGACAAGGACATAACTATAAAAATGAGATTAATAGAGAAGAGGATGGCTTGTACAGCATTAAAATGGTCCCTAAGTTTGCAATTGGTCAGACAGCTTATTTAGTGCAGGGGAATGGATTTAATCTGTTGTGGGATTGTATCACTTACTTGGATAAGGGGACCGTCACCAGAATCAATGAGCTGGGCGGAATTGATGCTATCGCTTTATCGCACCCCCATTATTACTCAACCCAGGTCGAATGGGCAGAAACATTTGATGTACCAATCTACATTCATGAAGCTGATAAGCAATGGATCACAAGACCGAGTGAAAAAATAATACTTTGGTCTGGAGAAGCATTGGAGCTGAAGGAGGGGTTAATCCTACATCGGCTCGGAGGTCATTTTAAAGGAGGAGCCGTTCTACATTGGGAAAGTGGCAATGAGAACAAAGGTGTTTTGTTAACAGGAGATATTATTCAGGTTGTAGCTGATCATCATTGGGTGAGCTTCATGTACAGCTATCCAAATCTGATCCCGTTACCAGCATCCAAAGTACAACAAATAGCTGACCAAGTAAACCATCTACGATTCAATAGAATTTATAATGCCTTTCATGGAATTGTAAAAGAAAATGCAAATCAATCCGTTCAAACCTCTGCTAAGCGATACATAAAGGCGTTGAGTGGGGAGTTATTTGATACATAAGGAACCAATGGGTAGATGTAAAGCCAAACAATTGCACATCTGCTCTTTTTTATGAGATTAGATTCCTTTCCCTTTGAACCAACCTTCTTGGTAAGAAAAAATTAAATTTAATTTTTGTCATTTATGTTCCAAAGTTCTTTACATAACTAGAAAAATAAGAAAATCAGTTATGAAAACTTTTTTTATTCAAAAAATTTCTAATAGACAATTTTTAAAATTTACTTTACCATTAAAAAGGTGATTAGTTATTAGAAAACAATTGAGATGTAATTGGGTTTAGTGATTTGAACCATCGGAAAGCCGTTCCTAAAACCCTGTTTTAGATAATTTCAAATTTTAAATAGATGCCCAGAGCTTTTAGTTAATAGGGGGCTGTACTATTGAAATCATGTGGTTTCTTTAGTATGGTTCCCTTTTTGATTTTTGCTTTAGTGGAGTAAAGGGGATTCGACAGGGATACACATTAATCGTATTGATAGCTTATTCAATCAAATGTTAAGCGCTTACAATATTACGCAAAAAAAGTGGAGTAGGAGTAAGCAAGTGTGGTCAAGGGAGCAGTATTAACTGTTTTTATGTACGAAATAGACTGTTTCCTTCTTATATAAATTCATTGAAATTTGAAAAGGTCTACATGGGCTTTAAAAAGCAGAACAGAAAGGATGATTCAATGTTCAATGCAGTAGTAGTTTCAGTCATTGTCATGGCCGTATTGAGTCTTCTCCGTGTTAATGTAATGTTGGCGATATTACTTGCAGCGGTTGTTGCGGGTTTGATGGAGGGTTTATCACTTAGTGAAACGACCAATATGCTTATCTCAGGGATGGGAGGTCAAGCGAATACAGCATTAAGTTATGTGATGCTTGGGATCTTTGCGGTTATGATTGGTTATTCAGGAATTACAGGATTTCTTGTAAAAAGACTTGTAAGCGTTTTAAAAGGGAAGCGTTCTATTTTATTATTAACCATTGCGGGAGTCGCTTGTTTGTCCCAAAATGTGGTTCCTATCCATATCGCGTTTATCCCGATTTTAATTCCTCCCTTACTTCATTTGTTTGATAAAATGAAGGTCGATCGTAGAGGAGTCGCCATGGCATTAACGTTTGGGTTAAAAACCCCTTATATCATGATACCAGCGGGATTTGGTCTAATTTTTCATGGGATTATTGCAGATGAAATGACCGCTAATGGAATGGAAATATCCATCAGCCAAATATCGATGGCGATGTTGATACCAGGAATCGGAATGATTGCAGGTTTGCTGTTTGGAGTTTTTGTTTCGTATCGGAAGGACCGTGAACCAAAAGCGACAATAGAAATGGATGAAAGTACAGGTATCGAATCAGCAGCGACGATAGAGAATATTAAATTCTCAAAAGAACATCTTTTTACGATTATCGCAATTGTTGCTGCACTTGCAACTCAATTAATCTATGATTCTCTCGTTCTTGGTGCATTGACAGGGATTATTCTATTGTTTGCTTTCCGAGTTGTGCCATTCTACAAAGGAGACGAAATCGTTAACGATGGAATTAAGATGATGGGGATGATTGCCTTTGTCATGTTAATTGCTTCTGGATATGCAACGATTTTAAAAGATACAGGTTCAGTTGAAGCATTAGTAGCATCAACATCTGGTGCACTTGGAGATAACAAACTTCTTATAGCGCTTGTATTAATAATGGTTGGTTTAGTCATAACAATGGGAATTGGCTCTTCCTTCGCAACGATTCCGATCATTGCCGCATTATATGTACCGCTTTGTGCAACAGTAGGTTTCTCACCATTAGCCACAGCTGCCTTAATCGGTACTGCTGCTGCCTTAGGTGATGCTGGCTCGCCTGCATCTGACAGTACATTAGGACCCACCTCTGGATTAAATGCGGATGGGAAGCATAATCACATTTGGGATACCTGTGTTCCGACATTCCTGCATTACAATACGGGGTTGATTATTTTTGGAGTGTTGGCTGCTCTCGTTTTATAGTTGTATATTTAAGTTCGAAAAATGAGATCCTCAAAACTACTGAATACCGCTTTAAAATAGTGTGATAGAAAAAGTGAGGGTTATCAAAAGAGTCGAATGAAGCCATTAAAGTAGAGACGACCTATCAAAGGAGTCGAATGAGGCTGTGAAAAACCGCGAGAGTGAAAATGACGGTAAGAAAAGGGTTCGATGGTGCCGTGAAAAACCGGAAAAGAGAAAATGACGGTAAGAAAAGGGTTCGATGGTGCCGTGAAAAACCGGGAAAGAGAAAATGACGGTAAGAAAAGGGTTCGATGGTGCCGTGAAAAACCGGGAAAGAGATTAAGTCCATATAATTGTGTAAAAAGAAAGAGTCATTTTATTCTTTCTTGTCAACAATGTTTTCAACGACG
>JANAVG010000017.1 GCA_024213275.1 Rossellomorea sp. BNER | reverse complement strand
TCCTGTCAAAAAATCAAAACACTATAACCGTTGATACATTGTATAAATGAATTTACACAATAATCAGGACTTGACTGAGAAAAGGAAAATGACGGTACGAAAAGGGTTCTTTGATGCCGTGATATACCGAGAAAAGGAAATTGACGGTACGATAGGGTCTCTTTGATGCCGTGTTACACCGAGAAAGGGAAAATGACGGTACGAATAGAGCTTTTTGATGCCGTGATACACCGAGAAAAGGAAATTGACGGTACGAAAGGGGCTCTTTGATGCCGTGTTACACCGAGAAAGGGAAAATGACGGTACGAATAGAGCTTTTTGATGCCGTGATACACCGAGAAAAGGAAATTGACGGTACGAAAGGAGCTCTTTAATGCCTTGGTACACCAGGAAAAAGAAAAACATACCCAAGCTTTTAAACACAACAAAAAACACCCCTCATATTTGAAGAGCGTTTCGTTTAAAACTGTATAAGTCCGACACTAATTTGTAGAGCGTCGTCTACTTTTTCCATCATTTCATCATCTAGATGGGTAATTTTATCCGTTAAGCGCTGTTTATCAATGGTTCTAATTTGTTCGAGCAAGATAACGGAATCTCGTTCAAAGCCATATCGCTTTGCATCAATCTCAACATGAGTAGGCAGTTTTGCTTTTTGAATTTGGGCTGTGATAGCAGCCACAATCACAGTGGGACTAAACCGATTTCCTATGTCATTCTGAATGACTAGTACTGGGCGTACACCACCTTGTTCAGAACCAACAACAGGAGATAGGTCCGCAAAATACACGTCACCACGTTTAACAATCAAAGGTTTAGCCTCCGCTTACTAATCGTTCGACTGTATGCTCTGCCTCGTATTCCGCTTGAATTGCCTCAGAAGCAATGGCTAAATTAATTTTAGCCATTTCCATATATCCGCGTCTCATAGACTCACGGATTTGGCGTTTCTTGCGTTCACGTAAATACATCCTAGTCGCACGATAAATAAACTCATTTCGATTCACATTTTCTTGTTCAGCAAAGCCGTCTAGTTCCGTTACGAGCTGTTGCGGTAAGCGAATTAAGATTTCTGTTGTTGTTGCGCTGGTTTCAGACACAAACTACACCTCCACAAATCACTACAAACACCGTTTCGTTTAAATACCATACCTATCATACCATCTATTTAGGCAAGATAAAAGACAAATTGTAAATTCTTTCTCTATTATAGGCTTAAAAGCGTTTAAATTATGCACATTTCTCTTATTCTACATGATTTTTCAAAAAACCACTAGATAATAGAAGCTTATTCGACACTTCAATTGGTTCTTCGTTTTGGATATAAATTCTCGGAACACGATTTGATATAATACAAGGAATTTCGTAATTAATGGTATCCACTTTAGAAGCCACTTCATCCATAGAAATAAAACCTTTCCCTTGCCTGCCGATCAATGTTACTTTTTCTCCTAACGGGATCTCTTCAGGAAGTTTCACCATACATTGATCCATACAAATCCTCCCGACAATCGGGACCCTTTTATTATTCACTAAAACTTCTTGTCCCTGAAGCTTTCTTAGCCACCCATCGGCATATCCAATTGGAATTGTACCAATCCACTCGTCTTGTTCCGTTTCATATGTTGCTCCATAGCTGACTTTTTCCCCTTCAGATAACTTCTTCACCAAAGCTAAACGTGAATGTAAAGAGAAAACTTGTTTTAATGAAAAAGGTAATTGATCTTTGATTTCTATCGATGGTGTGAGACCATACATTGAAATTCCTACCCTTACAGAATTAAAGTGGGATTCTGCAAACCTTAATGTCGCCGCACTATTGGCAGAGTGAATATATTTAGGGAGTACATTCAAAGATTTTTTCATCTCCAGAAAGGTTTTTAGCTGCTTCCTATAGTAGTTTTCATCAAGCTCATCGGCAGTAGCAAAATGGGTGAATAATCCTTCGAAGACAAAATTTGAATGGGTATTAATATATTCCTCAATCACTTTTAATTCTTCCACACCTCTGACCCCAATGCGTCCCATCCCTGTATCACATTTCACATGTAAGTTTAGTAGATCATGTCCCTTTAAAAACTTTTTAGCTTCTTTTAACCATTCATAATAAAAAACAGTAAGTGAGATATTATTCTCACAAGCGAGCTTTACGTCTTTTGGTCTAGTAGCTCCCAGAACTAAAATAGGAGCATCAATTCCATTACGTCTTAACGACAATGCCTCATCCAAAAAAGCTACAGCGAGTCCATGGGCTCCATTTTCGAGTGCCGTTTTGGCCACCTGAACATCCCCGTGACCATACGCATTGGCTTTTACAACTGCAAACATCCAAACATCCTGTGGCAAATGTTTTTTTATAGACGTTACATTATGCTTTAGGTCATCTAAATTGATTTCAACCCATGTATCTCTGTAAAATTGCGTCTGAGTTTCCATCTGATCACTTCCAAAGTTAAAGACTCTCATTCAAACAAGAACGATAACTTTGATTATTCAACGATTATGGAAAACTGTCAAATGTAAAAAATGAAAGCTGTTCATAAAAAATGGGTTGTGATTCTTAAATTTCCCATACCACCAGATTATGAATATGCCCACTTCATCTTAAATATGAACAAAAAAAGACTGTTCGCAAAGCTTTTTACAACCTTGCGTCCAGTCTTTCTGTCAATTATTTATTATTTACTCATAGAACCTTGTACCGATTGTGCAACTGAAATCATTTCTTCCGGTGATAAATTTTGAGAAGCAAGCATGTAGTCTATTCCATCAAATGTCCAGCGAATTGAATGGTCTGTCATTGCACCCATTGTAAATCCAAGGTTTACGAGATCTCCATTTACGGTTGTTGAAACAGTCATCGTTGGGATCACTTCTGATTTTTCTTGAACAAGTGTGTAGGATTTTTCACCCTCATAGGTTAATACAACCCGTTTACCACTTGAAGTTAGAATCTCCTTTTCATCTACTAGTTCTGTACCAGAAATTTCAGTGGTTGGATAAAGGACTGTAAATTCTGAATCGCTCACCTTCGCATTAACTGGAACCTCTAGTTGAGCTCCTGTCATGTTTTTCTTCATATCAAAATCTTTTTTCTCAAAACTTGCTTTCATATCCATCTTAGAAAACTCAACGGTTACGAGCGCGTTTCGGTCTGCATCCATCACTTTAACGGAAGCAGGTGTTAGATCTTTTTTGTTAAAGCTAATTTTTTGTACAGGAAGCATTTGGCTATTCTGGTACCTTGTTTTCGTTTCGAAAACATAGTGGTTTTTCGTTTCTTTAAATTTCGCTTCCTTATCTTCCTTGATATCTTTTACGAGGGATTCAAATAAATACGCTTGACTACTGTTAGAAGGCCATTCACTTTGAAACTTAAAGCTTTTGTTGAGGGCAGGGGTTAAAACAAATACCCCTTCTTCATTTCTTAAAATCATTTGACTTTGGTCTCTTGCTTCATTTTTCAAATGGACACGATAATAATTAGGTTCATTATGCCAAACCTCAACATCATATGTTTGCGGTTCCTCGCCAACTTGGAGAGTCATTTTGGCATCCGCCTTATACCCTTTCATATCTTCCACTTTTGCATTAAGATCTTCAACTACATCTTCTTTTGACTTTGCTCCACATGCGGAAAGGACGAGAACCGTCACCATGGCTGCTAATAAAATCAATAATTTTCCTCTCATTCTTTCAACCCCTTTTGTCTCTGATACGGTTATGAGAGAGGGGAAAGCTAGTCACTCACAATGAACTTTCTTATCTTTATTCTTCCGTCCTTTTAACAAAAAAGATAATAGAAAGTGATTAGAAAATGATCAAGCCTTGTCTCTCCTATTGCACTATGAATATATGAGACAACCTTGGGGATTATGCTATGAAAGATGACAAGCCATTTGATTATTTTTCAATGATAACCTGTGCCACAGCATACTCTTTACTATGACTAATGGATAAGTGTACCCCTTCCATCTGTGGCTTCACAATGTATGGTTTCCCTATTGAATCCTTCATAATTTCTATATCCAAAAAAGACAGACGAGACCCAATTCCAGTACCTTCCGCTTTCGCATACGCTTCTTTTGCCGCAAACCTTCCTGAAAGAAATTCTCCTCTTCTATCGTTGCTTAATGATATGTATTCATCTTTTTCTTTGTTCGTTAAAATTCTATCCACAAATTTAGGCTGTTTTCTTGACAGGGTTACAATTCTTTCAATTTCTACGATATCAACACCAATTCCTTTAATCATATTCATTTCATCTCCTTCTATTTATATAAATACAAGCATAAGTTTCTGTACTAAGAGGTAAAATGAGTGCCATTAAACTCTATAATCGTTACAATTATAATTAAGTAAAGTGTAGGAGGGGGAAAATTTGTTCGTTCGAACAGAAAGTTTCTCACAGTTTATCCGATTTTATCCTATCATTTCCATCATTGTCTTCATACATTTGGTTTTATACGGCATGACCGTTATCCCACTGGTTCCTCATTTATGGGTATACGAACAATTAGCGGGCGTTAATCTTTATATCTTTAATGGAGAATGGTGGAGACTCCTTACCCCTATTTTCGTCCATATGGGTTTTGCGCATTTCTTATTCAACTCATTTTCATTAGTGTTATTCGGTCCTGCTTTAGAACGATTTCTAGGTAAGTTCTGGTTTGTAACCGTTTATTTAGGGACCGGAATCATTGCAAATATTGCTACCTACTTGATCAAACCCTTAACATACAGTCATGTCGGGGCTTCAGGAGCGATCTTCGGGTTATTCGGTCTATATTTAGCAATGGTTATCTTCCATAAACATATGCTATCTCGACAGAATAAACAAATCATCCTTCCTATTGTAGTCATAGGGTTAATCATGACCTTTATACAATCAGGAATAAATCTTACCGCACATGTCGTCGGTTTATTAGCAGGGATCGCCATTGGATGGATCTTATTGCCTAGGTTGAAAAGAACGTTTTAAAACTTAACCGGCGCTCAATATGTAACATCCGCACACGAACATTGTAAGATTTTTTTGAACGGACAATATTTATTGGAGTTTGGACAAATTAATGAATTTTTACACCTTTATCATTAGCAAAGGGTTGACCTCACAAAAGGTCAACCCTTTACTCTTAAAATTCATCAATTATGGAACCATCATCGCGACTCTGGAAATGAATCTTCGTTCCCGTTGGATGATGATCTGGCTGGTACCAATGATAGACATCATCAACAGCTTCTGATTCCAAGTCCACAACTCTTCCAACAGCGCCGCCAATTCCGGATTTTATTGTTACCCGTAGAGTTGCTAAGTCTTTTTTATTCTGGAACCAGCTCTCGGTTACCTCCAATGATTGAATCCGATTCTTTTTCATATAAACTGTATGTTGCACAATGTTTCTATACCTAACAGCAAGTTGATGATCGTTTATATTCCATCCAGCAGAGAAGTATTTCCAATATCCTAACAAGCATGCCGGAACTAAGAGGAATAGTGAATACAATCCAACTGGCCAAAAAATAATGGGCAAGGCAACGACAACAGGTAGGACGACTAAACAATGTCTAAATAGATATCTTTTTAGCGCACGTTTCGGAACAGTTTCATATTCTAAATCCAGTTTATATTGTGGTAAAATCGTCGTTAATATTTTCTGAATTTCTTTCTTTTTCACCATTGGTAAAAGTTTGATATCAGTACTATCCTTATCAAGTACCGATCCCCCAGCGCTCTCAATTTGGACTGTGGCATACCCAAGAGGCTGTCGGATTAAATTCTCTAGTATTCGAATTCCCTGAATTCGATTAAGAGGTATCGTGGTTTGCTTCTTTTCAAGTAGACCTCTTGTAATGATGATATCCGTACCTATTTTTCTTACGGTAAAGTTAGCATTAACTAGTAAGGTTCCAAGAATCGCCAGCCCATAGGCGAGAAGTAGTCCGAGGAGTACAACTACACTAACAATCAGAACACCGCTTCTTACAAATTCCTCTAATTCCTTGAAAACCAGTTCATAAGGGATAATTTCATTAAACTGGGAAAGGAAGAACATTGCCCCACCAATCACTACACCAACCCCACCAGATGTGATCGCCATAAGCATTAGGTCTTTAAATGACATTTGATAAATAACTTCTTCCTTTTGTTCATGCTCATGTTCCGTTGTAGACGGGCTGCCTTCTATCCCGGAATTCCTTTGTTTTTTAGCATTATAAATTATATCCTGTAGCTCTTTCGCATCCTCAAGGGAAATGGCGGTTAATTCCGCTTCCGCTTGAGATTTATCAGAAGCACCTGCTGTTTCTACCTTAATTTTCACCAAACCAAATGGTCTATGAATAATGCTTTCCGTTGAGTTTAAACTTTGAATACGGTCAAAAGGAATATATCTTTTCTTCTTAATCCATAGACCATATTCAATTCTGAGCTCCCCATTTTCTATCCAGTACGAAAATCGTACCCACTTGATAATTCCAAAAGCAAGAACAAAAATAAGTGTAACGATTATTGCGAAAAAAGGAAGATTGTCAATGAAAAAATTCCCAGATGAGGATTCCCCACGATTAAGAAAAATCAAGAATACGAAAGGGATAATTAATTCTTTAAGTTGTTTTAAAAAGCTGGCAACCGCCGATATTGGATGAAGCTTCTTTTTCTCAGACATCATCTTCCGCCACCCTTGCTAATGAAGAAATTGAATCACGTAACTCATCCGCTTCATACATATCAAGTGCTGGAATCTCATGGGTTGTAGCTGCTGTGGAAATCGTGATGGTCGCGAGTTTATACTTTCTTAAAATGGGTCCCTGAACGGTATCAACATGTTGCACTCTAACCATTGGTACCAGGGTTCTTTTTATAATTATGACCCCATGTTGTAATTCAATTTCTTGTTCCCTTACCTCATACCTCCACCTTCTCCACCGAATGTAGGGAATGATTCGAATAAACAAAATCGCATATAAAATCGTAAATAATACTGCTATTATAGAAATCCAATAAGGCCAATCAAAAATTATCGTTAAAACAATGCTAGCGATCGCTATAATTCCGATAATTATGGAATAAATCATTCCATATAATCTCCAGACCGTTAAAGCACGTTCTGATATCCTTCTATTGGGTACTCTATTCACGCTTACCCCTCCCAAAAACTAACATTTCATCTATACCTTTCTATTGTATACGATTTTGTATCACTTTTGGTTTCATCTTCAAGGAATTTCAGATACTTACAATGAAAATAGTACATAAAATAGCATAGGCTTGGACAACAATTTTCAAACAAGAAAATGACCGACAATAAAGTAGTTCTGACACCTATAAGACAGTTTTTTTTGGAACATGCTTTTGCCACGTTCTATTTCTTGGATATTGCTACGTTGATAGCATGGAATGATCCGGTTCAGTTTTTATGGAGGAAAACACATGGTAATTGGTAAGGGAATAGGATTACGACTCTTTTTGGGTCGTCATTTTTACTTTTGTAAATTTTCACGGCACCATTGAGCCCCTTTCGTACCGCCATTTTCTCCTTTGCGATTTTTCACGGCACTATAGAGTATCTTTCGTACCGTCATTTTCTCTTTTGCGATTTTCCACGGCACCATTGAGCCCCTTTTGTACCTTCATTTTCTCTTTTACGGTTTTTCACGGCACAATAGAGTATCTTTCGTACCGTCATTTTCTCTTTTATGATTTTTCACGGCACCATTGAGCATCTTTCGTACCGCCATTTTCTCCTTTGCGATTTTTCACGGCACCAAAAAGCATCTTTCTACACCGCAATTTTCAATCTCGATCTCCAACAGATTCTCTACGTTATCAATACCATTAAAAAAAGAGGCTAACCCCTATGGATTAACCTCTTTGATAATTAAGATTCTTTTCTTGTGCGACGATTACCGCGTTGTTGTTGTTTTCCTCTTGATGAAGAGTTGTAGCTTCTACCGCTTCTTCCTCTTGAAGAGCCACCTTTTTTATCTCCTCTACGGAAGTCACGCTTATTATCTCTTCCTCTTTTTTGTGGAAGTGGGCGTTCTTCTGTAATTTCTACAGGAGTATTGTCAGGCTCTTTTGTAAGGATTCGTAATGCAGCTGCTACTACTTGTTCTGGAGTATGACTTTCCATTACTTCCTTAGCCATTTCTTGGTAATCTTGAAGTTCATTATTTTTGATTGTTTCTACGATTTTTTCCATCGCTAAACGTTGTTGTCCTTCAAGTGCCTCATTACGGGAAGGCGGCTTCATTGGAGTCATACGTTTCTTCGTAGTTTGCTCAACAATACGAAGATAGTTCATTTCTCTAGGTGTTACGAAGGTGATTGCCATTCCTTCTTTACCTGCACGGCCAGTACGTCCAATTCGGTGAACGTAGCTTTCTGGATCTTGTGGGATATCGAAGTTATACACATGGGTTACACCTGAAATGTCCAATCCACGTGCAGCAACATCTGTTGCAACTAGAACATCAATACGTCCCTCTTTAAACTTACGAAGAACACTCATACGTCTAGCTTGGCTTAAGTCACCATGAATACCTTCTGCTAAATACCCTCGGATATTTAAAGCTCTCGCTAATTCATCAACACGACGTTTTGTACGCCCGAATACAATCGCCAATTCTGGTGATTGAACATCCAACAATCTAGCCAATACATCAAATTTTTCTTTTTCATGAGCTTTTACAAAGAATTGCTCAATATGTGGAACCGTCATTTCTTTTGATTTCACACTAACCGTTTCAGGTTCTGTCATGAAATTCTCAGCAATTTTCCTGATTGGTCCTGGCATTGTTGCAGAGAATAACAGAGTTTGGCGGTTTTCCGGTACATTTTTAAGGATGGATTCGATATCTTCGATAAAGCCCATGTTCAACATTTCATCTGCTTCATCAAGTACAAGCGTTTGAACGTTTTGAAGCTTTAATGTGCGACGGTTAATATGATCCAATAATCTACCTGGTGTTCCAACAATAATGTGTGGACCTTTTTTCATTGCTCTAATTTGACGTTGAATATCTTGTCCACCATAGACAGAAAGTACACGCACATGCTTATCGTATCCAACTTTGTAAAGCTCTTCAGATACTTGAATCGCTAATTCACGTGTTGGAGCAATAATTAAACCTTGAACATTTGGGTCTTTAACGTTGATTTTCTCAACCATTGGAATTCCAAACGCAGTCGTTTTACCAGTACCTGTTTGTGCTTGACCGATGACATCCTTACCTTCTAAACTAACAGGAATCGTTCCTGCTTGAATAGGCGTTGCTTCTTCAAATCCCATACGCTTTATTGATTTAAGCGTTGAAGGACTTAATTCTAAATCTGAAAACTTTGTCAATGTTTCTCATTCTCCTTTTAAACATTAAAACGTTTATTTTATTGACATATTCGACATTTTTATAAAGAAAACCCGGCTAAAAACAGAAGAAAATTTCAAACACCTTTATATGAGACGCTTCAAAATACAGGATGTTCCAATTCTCTCTTCTTCATACCGAGGGTTAAGTTATATAGTTAAGCCGCGTTATCCTTATCGGCAATTCAGGGCATGACCCTACAAAAAAAAGACACTCTTCTGTCGAAGAGTTTGCACAAAAATGTGAACGATGTTAAAAGTAATCTTACCACTAATATAGGAAGATTTCAATTGTATCAGAAATAGTCACGCTATTCTTGTTTTAGAAAGCGTAATACTTTTTCAAACAATTCCTCTCGATCGTCACTATGGCAAATTAAATGCTTCGCTTCAGAAGAAAAAATCGTTACATGGGGTTTCTTTGAAAAGGAACTCAGTAATTTTGGAGTAAATATACCATCCCTAATAACAGCATCCCTTTTATAGCTTCCCACAATTGTTTAGGATTTATATACGATACCGCCGCATATAATAGAACCAATTTTTTAACAGGATCATAAGTGTTCCGATCAAAAGATTTCTTCACACTCTTTTCACCATAGTCTGGAATTGTACAAGTAGGTCATTTCATCAACCTTCCTAAAAATAAACTCAAATTTCATTTATAAATTCCACATTATAAATAAATAAATAAAATGAACCTTTTCAAAGGGATGACAGTATAAGAGGTAAAATAACATTACAAAAGGGTGGATTTATTATGGATACTGGATATCTACTATCATTGATTATTACTCCTGTGTTGATTACGATTATTTTATCGATATTAATTCCGATGGAAAAGAAGTACATCGTAAGAAAAGAGAAATGTAAAATTGATTATGAAAAATCAAAGATTATTTTTCGTTGGAATCGTTTTGACTATGTTTCAATAGCCGTTGCCATATACGCGACTTTGAATACCCTAACTTTATTTTTTCTGATCGCTGATGGCGAGGATTTTACAAATTCCTTCGTTCAATTCACTTCCAATCAGGCTCAAGCATGGACATTTGTTGGATTTTTATATTTTATCATTCGGATTTCACAAATTCTAAAAGGGATCAAGGAGCTTAAAATGCATGAATAATGATCACCTCCAATCCCTAATGCTTCGATATCAGAAGGGTGACGAGGACGCTTTGGAACACCTTTATATCTATTTAAGGGGCCCGCTTTACGAGTTTTTATTTAGGTATTGTCGAGATGAACAGTTAAGTATAGACCTAGTTCAAGATGCTTTTGTAAAGTTACAACAGAATAAAGTTTCTTTTGAACCGGGAAAAAGTAATATTAAAACGTATTTATATCCAATAGGCTATAATTTGATGATAACCAAATTAAACCGACGTGCGAAATGGAGGAAGCTCCTTCCCTTCTTACTTCCTGAGAGAATATCCTCTGAATTTGATGATGAACATCTTACTTTGCGCCAGCTTTTAGTGCAGCTCCCAGAAAAACAAAAAGCCATTATTATTTTGCACTACTTTGATGACATGACACAAAAAGATATCGCTGAGGTTTTAAACCTTCCACTTGGTACAGTCAAGTCTCGACTACATCATGGAATAAAAATGTTAAAAAGTATGATTGAAAAGGAGGACGACTAGTATGAAGCATCCAAATGAAAAAATTAAAAAACTTGTTGAAGAAGATCATGTAAATATTCCTGAATTCCAGCTAAAAAAGCGAAAAATGGATTTCTTCATTGATTATCTAGCATCGCCTGTTATAAATCCAATAGAAGATGTTGCAGATCACTCCTCCACCATTCTCCTAATCCATTTTACTCCGATTATTATGACCTTTATTGGTGTGGTCGTTTATTTCCTTGTTTAACGTGACTTCAAACCCTTGTTAGTGATTTTTAACAATTTAAATCAGAAAGGTGGAGGGAAGATGAAAGCTATTTTATTTGATTTGGACCGAACCCTGCATGATCGCGACGCTTCTGTACAGAATTTTTTAAATTATCAATCGGATTGGTTATTTCAGAAACACCCTAGTATAGATGTTGAGGTTTTTAAAGAACGATTTTTAGTTCATGAAAAAAGTGGGTATGTTTGGAAGGATATTGTCTATCAAAAGCTTGTTGAGGAGTTTTCACTTGAAGTAACAGCAGAGCAATTATTAGCAGATTATGTTGATCATTACGCACAGCATTCTCAAGAAATGAAGGGTGCGTCGGAGTTATTGACTTACTTGAAGAATCAAGGTCTTAAACTAGGACTGATTACAAATGGAAGAGGGGTCTTTCAAGACGCGACCATTGATTCTTTAAAAATCAGGGACTTTTTTGATGTGATATTAATTTCTGAATATGAAGGCATAAAGAAACCAGATCCCTTATTGTTTGAAAAGGCTACACAGATGTTAAGCCTGACGCCTGAGGAATGTGTGTATGTTGGAGATCATTATGAGAATGATATCATGGCATCCAAGAAAGTCGGTCTTAAGACAATATGGCTGACGAATGAGGAAATCGAAGATAATTTATGTGAGGCGGATAGGGTCATTCGCTCTTTAGAAGAATGGATAAAAGAATTAAAAGAATAATTCAGGCTGTCCCTTAAGGTGTCTGGAACCACTATGATTGTCCAAATTTAGAAGGATTCTTGCAGATTCCTTCTAAATTTGGAAGTTATAGTTCCTGACCCTTTGGTATTGGGACAGCCCAAAATTTACTTGGGTCAAATTCAGGCTTATCTTATTATGAACTACTCTTTAAGAATTCAATAACTTCCTCTAATTTCATCCCTCTTGATCCTTTTACAAGGATTAAATCATTGCTTTCTACAATCGATTTTACTTGCTTTGCTAATTTTTCTTTATTTTCAAAAGATGTGACTCTCTCTGTTCCTAAATTTTCTATAGCACCCTTTGCGATGTGGGAGGCTAAGTTCCCAAAGGTAAAAACATAATCGATGCTTGGATGAGGGATTTCCTTTCCTACTTCATAATGAAAAGTCTCTTCCTCTTTTCCAAGTTCTAGCATATCTCCAAGAATTAGTATTTTTTTGTTGAAGCCTTCTAAAGATGACACAAGATCAATTGCCGCCCTTACTGATGTTGGGCTCGCGTTGTATGCATCATTGATGATTTTCTCACCATGTTCTCCTTCTATTAGCTCCATTCTCATCGCTGTTAGCTTTAACTTTTGCAGAGCCTCCGGCATTTCATCATAACCGACGTTAAATTCTTCTGCTATAAGCATAGCAGCAAGTGCGTTCAAGATATTATGCTGTCCTAGGACAGGTAAGGAAAAAGCAATTTCTCTTGATTGGTTTGTATAAAATACACTTCCATTTGGTGTCGACGAGATCTTTGTTGGATAAAGATCGTTCTGTTCCGTTTTTCCAAACGTTTTCGTTCTAAATGAAAAGTCATCACCAAGCTGCGTTTGAATAAGTGGCTCTTCTCCAAAATAGACCAGAAGACCATTATTCTTAAGACCTTTGGTGATTTCTAGTTTAGCACGGGCAATCCCTTCTCTTGAGCCTAAATCTTGAAGGTGGGATTCACCAATATTCGTGATGATCGCTGCATCAGGGAGAGCAATATTCGATAGTTCTTCAATTTCACCGAACCCACTCATCCCCATTTCAAGGACGGCTACCTCAGTAGTTGGATCTAACGCGAGAATCGTGAGCGGCAGACCGATATGGCTATTGTAGTTACCTTCCGTTTTTTGCACACGATATTTTAATGACAGTAGATTTGCCGTCATGTCTTTAGTTGTTGTTTTACCGTTGCTTCCTGTGATGCCGATCACTTTTAGTCCTAGCTGTTTCCTGTATGAGGTTGCTAATTGTTGGAGGGCTTTTAGTGAATCTTCCACAATAATAATTGGAAGGTCTGTTGGGGGATTTGGTACGTCACCCTCCCAAAACGAGGCAGCTGCACCGTTTTCGATTGCCCCTCGGACAAACTTATGACCATCTACATGTTCACCCTTAAAAGGAATAAATAAATTCCCTGCTTCGATCTTTCTAGAGTCAATGCAAACATTCTTAAATAGGACATCCTGAATCTCTGTAATGTCATTTTCAACCGTTATCATCTCTGCCAACTGGGCAATACTTCTTTCAATCATTCATCCTACTTCCTTTCAAGGAATTTAGGGACGGTCCTTGATCGCATTAGTGCTTTAAAGCGATCGAGAACCGTCCCTCATTGGTTTAGTGTGTTAAAGAGTGTTATCACGCTTTTTGTTTTGTTACATGGTATGCTTGATGTTTTGTTTGTCATCGTGACGTTCGAGAGCTAACGTGACAAGTCTTTCGATTAGTTGAGGGTACTCAATCCCTGTGTGCTTCCACAGAAGAGGGAACATACTGAATGGCGTAAAACCAGGCATTGTGTTCACTTCATTCATGTAGATTTGACCATCTTCTGTAAGGAAGAAGTCTGCTCGAACAAGCCCTGCACAGTCTAGTGCCTTAAATGAATCTATGGCAATTTCCTTCATTTTTTCATAAGTACTTTGCGAAACTTCAGCAGGAATTATTAAAGCGGTGTCACCATCTTCATATTTCGCTTTGTAGTCATAAAAGTCTTTCTTTGGCACAATCTCCCCTGCAACTGAGCATTGCGGATCATCATTACCAAGAACACCAAGCTCGATTTCACGTGCTTTTACTCCCTGTTCAATAATAATTTTCCGATCAAATTGGAAGGCCTCTTTAAAAGCTACTGCTAACTCTTCACGATCTGAGCATTTGCTGATCCCAACCGATGAGCCTAAGTTTGCTGGCTTAACAAAACAAGGGTAGCCAATTTCTTTCTCGACTAGTTCATATGCCTGATCTTCTTCCTTCTCCCATGTACGGCGAGTGAACCAAACATAATCTACTTGTGGGATACCTGCTTGGGCGAATAAGTTTTTCATAATCACTTTATCCATTCCAGCCGCAGAAGAAAGAACCCCATTTCCAACGTAAGGAAGGTTTAATAAATCTAACATCCCTTGAACCGTTCCATCTTCACCGTTCGGACCATGAAGTAAAGGAAAGATAACATCATAGGATTCATTACCTGACGAGTTTGCAGTAGCCAATGTTGTACTTAACGCATTTGGGGCAATCGCTTCTCCTTCTTTGTATTCCAATACTTTAACATCTTCTACAGGACCCTGTAATTGCGGCCCTTTTATCCATTCACCCTCCGTGGAAATATAGATTGGGTAGACATCAAATTTATCAGCATCAAGTGCTCCAATAACAGCTTTTGCTGTTTGGAGAGAAACTTTATGTTCAGCAGATTTACCGCCATATAATAAACATAGTTTTGTTTTCATATAAAAATAGACCTCCAGTTAAACATTAAGATGTTTCTATTTTATCACTTTCATAAAAAAGAAAAAGAAGGATTCAAAAGGAAAATTTTAAATGAACCATTCAGATTACTAATTAGACACTCGCCCACTCCTATATATCTATGATAATTGTGAGTTGTCCTGATACAACACTGTGATAATCAAATATTAATAATAATTTTATTATTCCGCCTTATTAGTATTCTATTAACAAAATTACAAAACCTCGGTATACTCCACGTAAAGTAAACAGCTGTTTATACAAGGGGGACATCATGATGAAAAAGCTCGGTTTACTACCTAGAATCCTTTTAGCCATTGCATTGGGGATTGCAATCGGTTCCATATCACCAACCTGGTTAGTAGAGGTTTTTGCAACATTTAACGGTTTGTTTGGAAACTTCCTTGGATTTGCGATTCCATTAATCATTATTGGATTTATCGCTCCTGGAATTGGAACAATGGGTAAGGGAGCTGGAAAGCTTTTAGGATTAACAACGTTTATTGCTTATAGCTCAACCGTTTTAGCGGGATTGCTTGCGTTTTTTGCTGCCAAAGGATTATATCCTTCAATTTTAGCGAACCAAACGTCTCAAGCCTTTGAAAATCCTGAAGAAGCACTGGCAAAAGCACTTTTTACAGTCGACATGCCTCCGGTTATGGGTGTTATGACAGCCCTATTAATCTCATTTACACTAGGTTTAGGTATGGCTTCTCTTAAAGGAGATCGTCTTCTAAATATCATGAATGAATTTAGGGACATTGTTGAAAAGGTCATAGAAAAGATCATTATACCTTTACTTCCACTCCATATTTTCGGAATATTTGCGAACATGACTTATGGTGGACAAGTTGGAGCCATTATGTCCGTTTTCGCCAAAGTATTTATTATGATTATTGCACTTCATATTTTATATCTCATTATTCAATATACAATTGCGGGTTCAGTAAGAAAACAAAACCCATTTAATATGATAAAAATGATGTTCCCTGCTTATTTCACAGCACTAGGAACACAGTCTTCCGCATCTACTATACCAGTTACATTGGAACGCACTAAAAAAATGGGCGTACGAGAGAAAATTGCCGACTTTTCCGTTCCATTACTAGCAACGATCCACCTTTCAGGAAGTACTATTACGATCGTATGCTGCGCAATGGCGGTAATGTTGATTCAAGGAGATACAGCAACATTAGGCACCTTACTTCCGTTCATTCTTATGTTAGGTGTAACAATGATTGCCGCTCCAGGCGTTCCGGGTGGAGCAGTTATGGCTGCTTTAGGACTACTTGAAACCATGCTTGGATTTAACCCAACAATGATCTCCTTAATGATCGCATTATACCTGGCACAAGACAGCTTCGGAACAGCATGTAACGTAACAGGAGACGGAGCCATCACAGCCTTGACAGACAAACTAATGAAAAAAGACAAAAAACTAAACAATCCAACCCAACAAGCAAGCTAGATCCCTTTATCACTTTAAAGCACCCAGGGACGGTTCTCGAATGCGTTAACGTATTAACGCGATCGAGGACCGTCCCTCTTCTTATTTGAACTGGCCGTTTGGCTTTCTTGATGACTTATTGACGGACACTCCCTGTCTATCATCGACCTTTACTAAAGACTGGATTGGATATCTGAAGAGGTTTCATGATTCGTTTCTTTTGATTAAAGGTTGCAATCTCGGTCACCCCTAAGTTTGAGAGGTCACGAATACTTTGATCAACATATGCACCTAAATCTTCTGGGAAGTGGGCATCTGAGGATACAGTGAACAATACACTATGTGAAGCTAAAATAGATAAAAACGCTCCACCCGGACATTTTTCTTTGACTGGGAAACGATAGTAGAGTCCTGAATTCACTTCGGTGGCTACATTGTGTTTGATTAAACACTCTGCAATAGAATGATAAAAAGGAAGTAAAAACTCGACTTTTGGTATGTGGTTAAACACCTTTATATTATCAAGATGAGACATATAATCAAATAGTCCACTTTCAATTCCCTTCTGTACACAACGGAAAAATTTTTCATATAAATCTACTAGGACATACTCTTGAAAATGATCCTTAGTTTGTGGATTATCAAACCCCCATCCATCTACAAAATGAATAGAGCCATTAATAAAATCACAATCTATTGGGTCTAATAGCTGACGTAATTCTTCCTCTGCTCCCTCAAAATAGTCAGCTTCAACTCCTACTCTTAACGTAACACCATAGTTGTGCCACCGCTTTTTTGCTTTCTCGATTGCTTCAAGAAACTCTTCAATATTTTCAGTCATAACCTGATTTAGCCATTTAGTCTGTAACTGGCCAATATCAGATCCATCCATCTTCATGTTTCCTTCAAAATAATTCCTAGTCTCCTTGAAGCGATATAGGTGCTCTACTATGCCCACTTCTTTTATTCCTTTTTTTAAAGCTTCTTGTAGATAGAGGTCGATCCATTCCTGATCATAAGCCCCTTTAATAAGTCTTTCTGATAGTAGATTCGTTGTGTACCTAATCCACTCTTTCGTGTGACTCTTTTGATGATTTGATTTTTTCGTTGATTCATAAGACCTTAACGTTCTTTCCAACCATTTCATGGAATAAGGCCCTTCCTCTAAATGTACATGGTAATCACACAGCATAATATCTATCCCTCTATCCATTGAATATTTTTGAAATGATCATTCGATAAAAACTCACTTGGAATGGTTCTGTTTGAAATCATGTACTGAAAAGAAGAGATGGAACTCATCGGCACATTCGCTTTTACCCCTATTTTAGAGGAATCAAAAAGGAGAAATGCATTCTTAGAATTTTGAATCATAAGCGAAGAAGCGGATGACTCATCATTATGAAAATCATATACTCCATCCTTTGTAATCCCTCCACACGATACAAAAGAAAGATCAAATTGACATTGACTTAACATATGAATTGTCCAAGGACCAGACACCGTTTGAAGATGAGAATTTGTAGCTCCTCCTAGTTGAATTACCTCTCCTTCAAACCGCCTCACATCGGAAAGTTCCGTCAATAGATTTGCTACTGCCAATGAATTGGTCACCACTGTTACATTTCTTGCCTTTATATACCTAGCGACATGTAATGTGGTCGTACCCATTCCTATCGCAACACAATCACCATCTTTAATATAAGATGCCGCTTTTTTCCCTACTCTCTCTTTTTCCAAATAATACGTGGTCATTTTCTTTTTAAATTTGGATTCCATTATAAATTCATTGGATCTAACCGCTCCACCATGAAACCGTTTTAAACTACCTTTCATGGCTAAAATACTAAAATCTTTTCTAATTGTTTCAGGTGTAACGTTTAATTTTTGCGCCATCTCGGTAACCAGCACTTTGTTACGGATCTCTAATTCTTTTAATATTAATAGATGTCGTTGATTCATATCCTTGTTTCCTCGCATCCTCTAATTTGTTCCCTATCTAAAAATGGCTGCCCAAAAAGAGTCCGGAAACACATTATTTAAATAGAAGATGTTTTTAGGATCCTCTATTTATAGAAATTGTGTTTCCTGACACTTATGATCGGGACAGCCTGCTTCACAACCAATTAGTTAGGAGCTTTAATCATCTGATCATCTAGCCTAATATCATCAATCGCCCAATACCAGTTATTCTTTGCATCGAACATTCTCCAATGAAGTTGCATTGTAGTAGCTCCTTTAGGTACTTGTATGGCACGTGTTTCATACTTATTAAGGATATGCTTTCCATCATTATCAGAAGAATTATCGTTCCTATAGAGTAGAACTCGTTTCTCATCACCCGTATTAAAGGTAGCCGTCACTTCTGCCTTTTGAATTCCTTCTTGCTTATAATGTGAGGCAAACCCAACAAACATTTCTGATCTGCCTTCAATGTTAATAGTAGGTGAAGTTAAGGTACTATCGAAAAATCCTTTTGAGGCTGGTGAGTTTTTGTCATCCCATTCATCTGGGTCTGCAACAGCGATAACGCCTTCTCCAAGGGCAAAGTCTCCACGATTCTGACCATCTGCACTTTTCCAAAAGTCTTTCGTTGTGAAACTCCATCCTTGCCATTCAGTTGTCCCTACAGGCATATCGGTACTGTTTGTAACCGTCCATCCATTAGGTGCTGTATGAGTATAACCAAGGATGGAACTTGGAATATTTTCATCTGTTGCTGGTTTTAATAGGGATTGTAATCGATTGAAATTTTCACCAAAAGTCATATTCACTAAAACCTGTACGGATTTCGTATCAACCAATTTTTCGTTTTCATATACCGTTACATTAATAGATGATTCACCATTCAATTCTTCCGAAGGTGTCGCATTAACGGAAAGAGTCGTTTCTTCATCTCCAGCTAAATTGTATGGAATTTCTTCTTTATCCAGTACCCAGCCCTCTGGAGCATCTATTTTAACCTTTCCTTCTGTTTCTTTTTTACCGTGATTTTTTAAAGCTACATTCAGTACTGTGGAATCGCCGTTCTGTAAAAAGGAAGGGGTTGCTTGTGCAGAAACCACTTCCAAAGCTTTCGTCGTTCCTTTAGCTTTTAATGTGCGCTTACTTGAATTTCCAAACGAATCTTTCGCTATCACCTCAACCTCATAGGTTTTCCCTGGTTTCAGTCCACTAATAGGAAAACGAAGTGTTCTTGGCATCGGATCATAATAGAACTCTGAAAAGGCAGTAAAGCTTTTATCGACTTGTCCCGTTTCTAGATTCTTTGCTTTGATTTCATAAGAATGTACTAGTAAATTATCTTTCGCTTGAGGAAACTCTACGGTTTGACTGTTTAATGTTGTTTTGTCTTCTAAAATGGTTGCCCTATCCTTTTCTTGGAAAGTTGGATTTTTATGATCTCGATCTTCGGTATACTTAAACTTGTTTGATTTAGCAGGATACTTTATCACCCATGGATCCCCTGCCCAGTCATCTTTATGAAAATCTCGTTTTTTGACGACTACTTTATTTTTATACACTTCAACAACTAACCCTTGGCTAATGTTGCGGTTTTTAGGAGGGTGGGCACCTTGAAGTTTTCCCGGCTCTAATTCTAAATAGCTAACAGAAGAAGTACCTATCGATGTAAAATCTTTTTGGTGAATAGATCTTGGATCCTCCAATGGATAATGGGAATGTCCAGAGAATGTAATGACTTGAGGATATTTTTTTAATGTATCATATAACAACTCTTTGTTTTCCTCGGTTCCCCATAGGTCACTTCCATAAACTGTATCTTTTATATGTTGATGAAGAAAAACAAAGATCGGCTCACCAGGGTTATCTTTTTCCGTAGCTTTTAATTGTTTACCTAACCATTTAATTTGGTCTACTGAATACAATCCATGTGTTGTTCCACTCTCTGGACTGAGGCTAATAAAATGGTAGCCACCAACCTCTTTGTGAGAATAAATGGATTCCATTCCCGTCTCTTCAAGAAAACGGTCTTGGGCAGCACTCACAGATAGACCATTCCAGTAATCATGGTTCCCCATAGTAAACATGGATTCAGCTTCATCTTGTTTCGATTCATCATAAATAGAGAAAAATCGCTCGTACTCAGATTTGTACCCGTAATCCGTTAAATCCCCTACAACGACAAAAGCATCTTGTTCTGGCGCCACTTTGTTCAATTGATTCAATGCCGATTGGAATTTTTTCGCATCTGCATCTGAACCATTATCAATATGGACGTCACTAATCACAGGAAAAACTATCTCTGGCTTTCTATTAAGGTTTTCCTCATTTGATTCTTCTGAGAAAGCTTGAGCATTTGTAAAGCTTGTTGTAAAACCAATGCTTAATGCAGCCAATACCGCTCCTATTTTTGTCCTTTTTTTCAACACGATTTCCCCCTTGAAAGTGAAATTAATTGGAATTACTTGTTTTTTTGTGGCTTATATTATCATAATGGACTGATATTAATTTCCCTTTAATGTTTAGTTAACTTCGTGTTAACAAAACAAAGAATAGGAGAAGTATTTTTTGTTTGAACCTTCTTAAGAAAAACAAACACCTGGTCAATTTTCAGGAAAGTACGTCTTCTTTTGATTTGGCTAAACTCTAGAGGGATAAACATGGGAAGATGATGGAAACTTAGTTTCAGAGTGATCAATGTTTTTGTTTAATAGACCCTGAACTAAGAACCAAAAAAGTATGTGCCGCTTAGCTCATGACTGACTTGGCTTAGACTTCCTGAGCTTTAGCCCTTGAGCTGGATCAATTAACATATTTATATTTTATAATTTCACATACAACAAAAAAGCCCGCCCCTTTACCGCATTAACGCGACCGGGGACGGACCTTTGATTTTATAGAATTAGTTTAATGACCAGAAAGATTTGCACCGTCTTTATTATGAACAGCAAGTTTGTCAATGAGGAGCGTACTCTCTTCGTTTACTCCTTTTAGACTGACAACGATCCCATTCGCACGAAGTTTCAGTACAATTCGGTCAATAGCATTGACTCCCGAATCATCCCAAACATGCGCTTTTGATAAATCAATCTCAATAGATCTAACGTTTTCATTATAATCAAATGCTTCAATGAAATCTGTTACAGAAGCAAAGAATAATTGACCTGTTACATAGTACACACGTTTTTCCGCCGCTTGATCAAGGGTTGACGTTACGTGTACTTTTGAAATTTTAGCCGCAAAGAATAGTGCACTTAGAATAATTCCCGCAAACACACCTTTTGAAAGATCATGTGTTACTACAACTGTTACAACCGTTACAAGCATAACAAGTGAGTCGGAAACAGGAGCATTCTTCAAAGCTTTCAAAGAGGCCCAATCAAACGTACCAATTGAAACCATGATCATTACTCCAACAAGAGCTGCCATTGGGATTTGTACAACGAGATCCCCTAAAACAAGAATTAAGAACATCAGAAATAGTCCAGCTATTAATGTTGAAAGACGCCCTCTTCCCCCTGATTTAACATTTATGACAGATTGTCCAATCATGGCACATCCAGCCATACCGCCGAATAGACCTGAAACAATATTCGCAATCCCTTGTCCTCGTGACTCTTTATTCTTATCGCTTGCTGTATCTGTCATATCATCAACAATCGAAGAAGTTAAAAGCGACTCAAGTAATCCTACTATCGATAACGCTAATGCATAAGGAAAAATAATTGATAAAGTTTCAAAATTAAATGGAACATTAGGGATGAAGAAGCTTGGTAAAGAACTAGATAATTCTCCCATGTCTCCTACAGTCTTTACACCAGCATTTGTCGTAATAGCCACTATAGAAATAATAATGATTGCCACAAGTGGTGATGGAACTACTTTCGTGATTCTAGGAAATAGATAAATAATCGCTAAAGCTCCTGCAACAAGAGCGTACATAACCCATGTCGCATCTACAAATTGTTCTAATTGAGCCATAAAAATCAAAATCGCTAGTGCATTTACAAATCCAACCATAACAGACCTAGGAATAAACTTCATGAATCTTGCTAGTTTAAAAACTCCAAATAGAATTTGCAAAATCCCTGTAAGGATTGTTACGGCAAATAAATATTGAAGTCCGTGTTCTGCTACTAAAGTTACCATGAGCAATGCCATCGCTCCAGTGGCAGCAGAGATCATTGCCGGGCGTCCACCGACAAAAGCAATAACAACCGCAATACAAAAAGAAGCATAAAGACCCACCATCGGATCTACACCTGCGATAATTGAGAAGGCAATTGCCTCAGGAATAAGAGCCAGCGCTACGACGATTCCCGCTAGAATATCCCCTCTTACATTGCCAAACCATTCATTTTTAATGTTTTGAATCAATAACTGCACCTCTTTCATTCATTTTTTTATTTCTTTTCCCGCAGAAAAGATACCGTCCAAAACATGAGTTATCATACCTAGATTTTGAAAAATACACAACTATCCATGTAAGCGCTATTTTCATATAATTTCTCACTAAATCTATTCATTACTTCCTAATGCTTATTCAGTTAGTAAAATGTATACTTATTGAAGTTTATTATTTCAGAAAATGTTATTTCCCCACCGAACCTTCACCTACTCAGTTATTCGCATTTCTCAACAAAATGCGATAACTCCCTTAGTTCTCCATTAATAGACACCCTTACCTCACGAATCTATTTATGTTTTAATAGAATTAGAAAATTCAAACAACAAAGGGGCTTTATCATGAAAATAGTTGGAAATAAAGTGACATTAAAACAAATAGATGTACAAGATATCTCAGTCCTTTGGGAACTAACATATGGAGAAGACGATCCACAATGGAAAAAGTGGGATGCCCCCTATTTTCCTTTTAAAAAAATGGACTTTGACACTTTCTTTACACAAACGAAAGAAAAAATAGAAAAAGGAGAAGACACTCGACGTTTGGGAATTTTTGTTGGAAACGAACTTATCGGAACGGTTACCTATTATTGGGAGTTTAAGGCTACAAAATGGTTAGAAGCGGGAATCGGAATTTACAATCCATCTTATTGGAATGGCGGTTATGGAACAGAGGCGCTTTCTCTTTGGGTTGACCACCTGTTTAAAACCCTAGATATCCCAAGAGTTGGTATTACAACATGGTCTGGTAATAAAAGAATGATGAAAGCAGCTGAGAAGATTGGAATGCAATTAGAAGGTCGAATGCGAAAGTGCCGGTACTATAACGGAGAATATTATGATTCTATCAGAATGGGCGTATTAAGAGAAGAATGGGAAGCTTTAATCAAGGCTCAGGTCTAGCTTTTTTCTTGTAGCTACCTTTATGATACGCTGAGAAAAAATGAGCAGAAGAGGTTACATATGAAAACAGTTGTTCTTGTAGGGAGCGGCTACTCCCATCTCTATTGTTTAAATCAATTGCAAAAAGAAAGACACCCTGATACGAATTGGGTGTTGATCTCTAATTCAAAGTATCAATACAATTCTGATATGTCCGCAGGGTATATAGAAGGTATTTATGCTGTAGAGGAATGTAGAGTCGATCTTGAACAGCTTTGTCAGAGATCAAAAGCTTCATTGGTCGAAGGGACTATTCTTTCGATAGATCCTCATCAGCAGGTCATTCTTACAGATCAAGGGCATATTCAGTCTTATGATATTATTTCATTTAATATCGGGTCAAAAAACACCTTAGATTTCGTTGATGGATTAAAGTATAAAAGCGAAGTGATTAAACCACATCATTTGTTTCCAGAGAAATTCGATGTGCTGCGGGAAGGTGAAAATCCAGTGATCATTGGGGATAGTATTGAAGGAATTGAAATAGGTCTTTCCATACTTGCCTGGAAAAAGAAACATCAAAAAGCCGAGCCAAATGTTACGTTTATTCACTCTGCTTCACTAGAGGAGGCTGGCTCCAAAACCTCCAGGAAAATTTCATCATTTGCACAGAAAAAAGGACTGCAATGGATTTTTTCCAAAGTGAGGAGTGTTGGTGAAACCTTTGTTTATACAGAAGATGATCAAGAAATTCCCTTTAGTCACCTTATCGATTTGGGTGAACCAAGTGCTCCAAAATTATTTAAAAGTAGTCCTTTAAAGGTCGATGATAAAGGATTTCTCCTTACACACCCAACCCTTCAAAGTGTTTCTAAAGAAAATGTCTTTGGTGTAGGAAGTTGCTCCTCGATTATGAAGCATCCTGATACGTCGAGAAATGAAGGAAATGGAGTTAAACAAGGACCATTCCTATGGGAAAATATTCATCATCTTATCGAAGGAAAAACCCTTACTTCATATAAGCCAGGAATTCATAACCTCTCGATTATGTCTGCAGGTGATAAAGAAGGATTTCTTACATACGGAAAATATTCTTCTTACGGAAAATGGCAATGGAAACTTAAAAACTTCTTTAATCGTAGACTTATAGCAAAATACAATTAAAAAGGGGCTGCTCTCTAATGCTTTAAAGCAATCGAGAACCGTCCCGCTTGGCTTCACCGCGTTAAACCGTTCGAGGACCGTCCCGCAGTGCTTTAGTGCGTTGATGGGTATACTGGTATTGATTCTCCAAGGGTTATTCCGTTGGGTGTTACTTCGCAGGAGCGTCCGTGAAATGATACGCCTTCACGAGCAGCTTCCATCATGGCCTTTGAAAATTGGGGGTCAATATGGGAAGCAGGCAGAATCTTCTTCGCATCGTTTCTTTGAACGATGAATAAAACACTTGTCTCGAAAGCATTTTCTTTTTGGAGATGCCGTAGTTCAGATACATGACGAGCCCCTCTTGCAGTCACTGCATCAGGAAATAAGGCAACATCGTTATCGACCAATGTTACACTTTTCACTTCTACAAGCATTTTCCGAGTTCCTTTTTTCTCCTGTAACAGAAAGTCAAACCTAGATGACCCCACTTTGAACTCTGCTCGTTCGTATACCCAATGATCAAACTCACTAAGTGCATTCATTTGAAATGCTTTCAAAACCAATTGGTTAGGGTACAATGTATTCAGTGAGACATACCCTTCTCCCTCAGGTACCCTGCACATAACAGCTGTCCACTTTGTTTTCCGATTTGGATTTTTGGCTTTCTCTAACCAAATTTCTACTTGTGGTAGTAAAATTTCCTTTAACCGGCCAGGGTCAGCTAAATGTACATCTACTATTTCTCCAGAGGACAGCTCACACTCAAGAATGAATCGATTTACTCGCCTGAGGAAGATTGCCTGTACAAGATTTTGTTGAAATGACAGTTCAATCATTCATCTCTTCCTTCCTCATCTACTTTAGTAAAGTACTCCATTCACTCGTCTTCCGATCAAAAACTAAAAAGCCATCTGCTGGAGTTTTTATCGCTGCTTCATAATCATCATACATGGCGTCCATATTCAAATAATCGCCAATTACCCATATTGGAATTTCAATCTTCCCTCTGCTTTGTATACTTTTTTCTATTGAGAGGACCATTCCTTCTTTCATTTTATCCTTGAAAGAATAGAGTACTTCTTTGGAAATCGAGGGATAGTTCTTCCCCTTCTTCAATCCAAAAAACAACTTTTGCCCTTTCAAATGACTTAGTTTATAAGCGACTGCGGACCCAAGCATAGAATAAAAATCATTTAGATTTCGATAATAGGTCTTGTTGAACCACCCATCGTCATGAGCTAAATAGACAAATTGATTGTTTAATTTAGAATAGAAAGGGGGATGAAGATGTTGTTTTGTATGGCCTAAATAAAGAAGTTCCGCAAGTTCCTGACCATCAAGTTCATCCACTCCTGCTTCTTCCTCGAAATCAATCCAACAAAAATCTCCATATCCATAAATATCATCATGAGCAAGCTTCTGGATCTTGTCTGATTCGACAAATTCTAATAATGTGTGCATATTAAAAGACCCATGGTCATACTGATGATTTAGCAATAACAAATTATTTAGCTTAAATGGTAAATTTCTCGCGAACTCAAAGAATTCAATCCCATAAGACAATACATACTTCTTATCTGCATTTTCATGGATGTATATAATATTTCGAATTTCTCCATTTTGCTTCATTCCCCTACCTCCAACCGTAACAACTAACAAAAGGATATATAGAGTCATTTTATCAAATGTAGGCAAAATAAGTAAAAAATTTAAGTTTTTTTATAAAATAACATTCGGCTATAATAGGAAATGTTTAAGAAAGAAAAGTAGGGAGGACTGCAAATGATAACGTCTTTAACAGAAGACCAAATTACGATTCTCATACTAAATACCTTAAAAGAAGGAAAAAAGACGGAAATCCAAACCATTTTAGATCAATTGCATCCCTATGATATGGCCATTATTTATACAAACCTACCTGAAGATTACAAAATAAAGTTTCTACTTCAATTAAGCATCCCCACACTGGCTGATATGATTCAGGAACTTTCACAGGATGATCAAATCAGCGCTCTTCAAAAATTGGGGAAGGAAAAATCAGGGAAAGTACTCGATGATATGGATAATGATGATATTGCCTCATTATTAGACCAAATGTCACCTGAGAAAATTAAGCAATTTTTGTCAGCTATGAAAAAAGAGGAATCTTCCATTGTTCAAGATATGATGGCCTATCCTGCGGAGACAGCCGGTCGATTAATGACCAATCGTTTTGTCTGGATCCGTCATTACTATAATGTTCGTGAAGCGGTAGATAAGTTAAAGACATTTGCAGAATTTGCCGAAACGATAAACTATTTATATGTAATTGATGAAAATAGGAAGCTAGTGGGGGTTGTCTCTTATCGTGACTTACTGTTAGCGGATATGAACGATACCATTCAAAACATTATGTTTGAACGAATCATCTCAGTACCTCTTTTAATGGACCAAGAAGAAGTTGCCCGTATGATTGAACGTTATGATTTCCTAGCCATTCCTGTAGTTAATGATGATGACGTTTTAAAAGGAATCATTACAGTGGATGATATTATTGATGTCGTCATTCAAGAAGCTAATGAAGATATTGAGAAACTTTCGGCTTCTGGTAAAAGTATCGATTTTGAAACCAAACCCCTTATCGCTGCATATCGTCGACTTCCTTGGCTTGTATTACTGCTGTTTATCGGACTCGTTTCAGGAAGCATTATTTCTTCTTTTGAAGAAACCCTTTCTAAGGTAGTTGCCCTCGCATTCTTCATGCCAATGATAGCAGGTATGACTGGAAATACTGGAACACAGTCACTGGCAGTAGTAGTAAGGGGCTTGGCTTCAAGAGACATTGATATGAAAACCGTGATTCGATTAATCAGCCGAGAGTTTGGAGTCGCCATCATCATTGGAATTACCTGTGCTCTATTGATTAGTATTATTGCTTATGTGTGGCAAGGAAGTGCCATCCTTGGCTTTGTCGTAGGAGCTTCTCTTTTCATCACATTAATTATTGGTACAATGGCTGGAACCATTATTCCGTTAATTCTTTATAAAATAAATATTGACCCTGCTGTTGCATCAGGTCCGTTGATTACAACTATAAATGATATCCTTTCATTACTAACCTATTTCGGAATTGCCTCCTACTTCATCCATCTTCTCATGTAATATCCGATTACTTAATGGAGAATAGGGAATCATAACAGAAAGATTTCTTTGGACGGGAGGTGACTAGGGCTTTTAGTTCATTCTTTGAATGGATAACTTATGCCTTATACCATTGATTACTTTGAAATTATTCCTTGTTGTTATTCTAATTGCTTTAACTGCTTTTTTTGTAGCCTCCGAATTTGCCATAGTCAAAATAAGGGGATCAAGGATTGACCAATTAGTATCGGAAGGAAACCAAAAAGCCTTAGCTGCTCAAAAGGTTATTCATAATCTTGATGGATATCTTTCTGCCTGTCAGTTAGGGATTACCATTACCGCCTTAGGGCTTGGATGGTTAGGGGAACCCACCATTGTGGTCCTATTGAATCCCATTTTTGATACTTTAAACATTCCTTCCTCTGCTTCACATATTATTGCTTTTATCATTGCTTTTACAGTGATTACATTCTTACATGTAGTCGTTGGTGAACTTGCACCTAAAACATTTGCTATCCAAAAGGCAGAAACCATTTCCTTGCTTACGGCAAAGCCTTTAATCTGGTTTTACCGAATTATGTACCCAGCCATATGGGCTCTTAACGGATCAGCACGTGCGATAACAAGCTTGTTCGGGATCAAAGGGGTGTCAGAGCATGAAGTGGCGCACTCTGAAGAAGAATTGCGAATCATCCTTTCAGAAAGCTATGAAAGCGGCGAAATTAATCAATCAGAGTTTAAATATGTCAATAAGATTTTTGAATTCGATAATCGTGTAGCCAAAGAAATTATGGTTCCCCGGATGGAAATGGTTAGCCTTGAAAAAGATACTCCGTTAAAGATCATTTTAGATACGGTAAAAACGGAAGGCTACACTCGTTACCCTGTTACAAACGGTGATAAGGATTCCATTGAAGGTGTTATTAACATTAAAGAAATTCTGACGGACTGTTTAAGGAATCATTGTCCAGAAGAAGAACCACTTAACCATTATATTAAGCCTATTATTCGAGTAATTGAAACCATTCCCATTCATGATTTGCTTCTTAAAATGCAGAAAGAACGAATGCACATGGCTGTACTTATAGATGAGTATGGTGGAACAGCTGGAATTGTAACGGTGGAAGACATCTTAGAGGAAATTGTCGGTGAAATCCGAGACGAATTTGATATTGATGAGCTCCCACTCGTACAAAAAATAGCCGAAAATCATTATTTAATTGATGCTAAATTACTTATCAGCCAAATAAACGACCTTCTTGGAACAAGTCTTTCTGATGAAGATGTTGATACGATCGGCGGTTGGATGCTCACGCAAAAATACGATTTAATCCAAGGTGATACCATCGCTTCAGAAGGGTTCACATTTACGGCAAAAGAAATGGAAGGTCATCATATTATCTATGTAGAAATAAAGAAGGAATGACATAATCATTAAGCAAAGATCCTATATCTGAGGTTGATTCATTAGAGTGTTAACAACCACATATTCATATTCAGGTGAAATGATCCGAATATGAATATGTGGACTGAGCACTTTTCGAGTCGACCTCTTAATTATTACTAAATCAAAGCAAAACTCCACATATTTTACAATTAATAAAATATATTAAATTCAAATCAAGGAGGAAGGTTTGACTGACAGGTTACATTTTCCTTATAATTATCTAAACTATATTAATAGTTTTTAAGATAAATATTTTTTTCAAACCCACAGGAGGTGACTCCTTACTCGCATTGCGGGTCAAGGAAACTTATTGGACATATTTAGTTTGGTGCTTGTCGCTTTATTAATTGCTTTAACAGCATTCTTTGTAGCTTCTGAATTTGCTATTGTGAAAATTCGTAGTTCTCGAATCGATCAATTACTTGAGGAAGGAAAGAGGAATGCATTCTCAGCAAAGAAAGTGATTACCAGCTTGGATGAGTACCTTTCAGCATGTCAACTCGGGATTACTCTTACAGCCCTTGGTTTAGGGTGGTTAGGGGAGCCTGCAATTGCTGATTTATTACATCCTTTATTTGATGAATTAGGGATATCTGCTTCATTATCCCACGCAATCTCAATTGGTATTGCCTTTACGGTCATTACCTTTTTACACGTCGTCATTGGTGAGTTAGCTCCGAAAACACTAGCGATTCAAAAAGCAGAGGCTATCACCCTCTTATTTTCTAAGCCACTAATTTGGTTTTATAAAATCATGTATCCATTTATTTGGACATTAAATGGCTCGGCAAGAATCATTACAAGATTCTTTGGACTTAAAGCCGTATCCGAACATGAACTAGCTCATTCTGAAGAAGAATTACGAATTATTTTATCAGAAAGCTATAAAAGTGGTGAAATTAACCAATCTGAATTTAAATATGTAAATAAAATTTTCGAGTTTGACAATCGAATTGCAAAAGAAATTATGGTTCCCAGAACAGAAATTATCTCTTTTTCAAAAGACGACAACCTCGAAGAATTTCTTAATATAGCTAAAGTAGAGAAATACACACGATATCCTGTCATTGATGGTGATAAAGATCATATCATCGGATTGATTAATGTAAAAGAAATCTTTACGGACCTCATCCAAAAAGAGATCCCAAAGAAAACAATTGAAGGATATGTTCGCCCGATTATCCGGGTCATAGATACAATCCCGATACACGAATTGCTCTTAAAAATGCAAAGAGAACGAATTCACATGTCCATTCTGATGGATGAATACGGTGGTACATCAGGACTCGTGACAGTAGAAGATATTATCGAAGAAATCGTAGGAGAAATCCGGGATGAATTTGATATGGATGAAGTTCCGTTAGTTCGAAAGGTTAAAGAGGATCATTTTATCATTGATGGTAAAGTTCTCGTCTCTGAAGTTAACGACCTGCTAGGTATTAATATTAATGATGAAGATATTGATACGATTGGTGGTTGGGTCCTAACCGAAAACTATGAAGCCAAACAAGGTGATACACTTTCATTCGATACATTCGAATTCAAGGTGAAAATTATGGAAGATCACCAAATCAAATATATTGAAGTGCGAAAACTGAAACAACTTAATGAAAACCATGCACACTCACAGCAAATAACGAAGCCGGAAGCAGCTTCCTAAATATTGTTAATAAAGGAAAGGCTAATGAAATGGGATATTACTATCCATTTTGTTAGCCTTTTTGCTATAATCAATGGGTGTATAGGTTCATTGTGGAAAAAAATGAAGTTTGTTAGCATAGTAATGGAATTGTTTTTAACGACTATTTTTTAATATCGCTCTCTTCGTAAAGTTTGTTGTATTTCATAGGTTTGAGAATCTTTTAAATAAGGAAACCTTCCAACGCCGACTTCATCGATATTGACTTTTCCCTTTTTACATAAGGGATATTGAAATTTGATTATGTGTCAATAGTAACAAATCTTACGAAAACAGCTTTTAATATATAAAGAGAAAACTAGGTGAAATATTATGGAGACCCGCCAAAAATTTGCAGATAAATTCGACTGGGGTTTGGCTTTTTTATTGTTTTTATTTTTTATCGCTAGCTCTATAGCAATAAGTAGTGCCCAAACTTCAGGACAATATGGGGAAATTAACTTTGTTTTTAAACAAGCCTTTTGGTATGTTGTTGGCTTTTGTATTATTGGATTTGCGCTATTATTTGATCCCGAACAATATAAACGTTTAGCTTGGTACGCATATGGGTTTGGAATGTTGCTATTGATTTTACTATTTTTAGCTCCTGAGAGTATTGCCCCTGAAAAGAATGGGGCTAAAAGTTGGTTTGAATTAGGACCTCTTGGCGCTCTCCAGCCCTCTGAGTTTATGAAAACCTTTCTTATTCTCACATTAGGTAGGGTTATCTCTATTCATCATGAAGTGAACATAAGAAAGACTTTACAAACAGATTTTCAGCTTTTACTTAAGATCGGGGGAATTACTTTTCTTCCACTTGCATTTATCATGCTTCAACCTGATTTAGGAACAGGTCTTGTCATTATCGCAATAATGACAGGGATGATTCTTGTCTCAGGGATCACTTGGAAGATTATCGTTCCCATCTATAGCGGTATTGCCCTTTTAGGTGGAACCATATTATCACTAGTCATTTGGGCCCCTGAGTTTTTAGAGAAGTACACACCTGTGAAGCAATACCAATTTGGGCGAATTTACTCTTGGCTCGATCCATACAACTACAAAGAGTTAGAAGGATACCACTTGATTAACTCATTAAAAGCAATTGGATCAGGACAAATTTTCGGGAAAGGTTTCCAAGACAGAGAAGTATATATACCAGAGAATCATACCGACTTTGTGTTTAGTGTAATTGGTGAGGAATATGGCTTTATTGGGGCAAGTGTTGTCATAAGTCTATTCTTTCTACTTATTTACCACTTAACCAAGACCTCTCTCGACACGAAAGAACCATTTAATGCCTATATTTGTGCCGGCGTCATCAGTATGATAACATTCCACGTCTTCCAAAATATCGGGATGACTATACAACTACTGCCGATTACAGGAATTCCATTGCCATTTATCAGTTATGGAGGAAGTTCCCTTATGGGGAATATGCTAGCTATAGGACTTATATTCAGCATGAGGTTTTATCATAAAAACTATATGTTCTCGTCTGATGAATCTTAAGAAATTGGTGACTCGAATGGGTCGCCACTTTTTTTACGCTAAAACCCCTTGATTTTGATGGCAAGACGTGTATAATATTTTTTAACTAAATCTTGGTAAATCAATGAGGAAGAGAGTAGTTTTGATAGGGAATTAAAGCGAACTGGGACATGGTGAGAGCCTAGTGTGAACATCAAAATGAAGCGCACTTCTGAGAAACCCTTCTGAAATGACAGTAGGCAGGGTCGGGTCCATCCCGTTATTTGATGAGTTGCCCTTTATGGGAAACAGAGTGGTACCGCGGGAATACAATAATCTCGTCTCTATTTAGAGACGGGATTTTTTTATTTTTAAGGCCCTTTTCTAAAAGATGGTTGTTTTATAATTTGATTTTGTGAAAGAAAGCCATCATAAAAAAGTTGATCTTCGCTGCAAGTGCGAGACTCCTGCGGGAGTAGCGGGACAGGTGGGACCCCACAGGCGCTGTGTGCCGAGGATGCTCACCGCCTACCCCGTGGAAAGCGAGCAACCTTTCGCTGCAATCAACCACTAATCTTTGATGAAAAATAGCAACAAGGTTTACGAAAAACAGCCATTTTTTAAGAAAAAAAGATTAAATGGTGCCTAGCTCCTCGAACTTTAATCAAGAAGCTTACGCTTTTCAAATTTGGAGGGAGAAAAATGACAAAGGATTTTTTAAAGACGCTTTATACAGAGGCTCTTCATCATGAGCTGAAAGAATACCTAACATTCGATGAAGTTTATCAACTGATTGAAACACCGAAGCACTCTGACCATGGGGACTTAGCCTTCCCTTGCTTTCAACTGGCAAAACATAAAGGACAGTCACCTCAACAAATTGCGGAAGAACTAGCTAGCTTATTAAAAGACCCAGAATTTTCAAGGGTGGAGGCTATTGGGCCATATGTAAATGTCTTTCTTAATGGAAAAGCATTGGGTCCGTCTATCGTCGAAAAGGTATTATCATTGAATAATGAGTTCGGATCACACGTTTTTGGTAAAGGCAAAACCATTGCTATTGATATGTCTTCACCTAACATTGCCAAACCATTCTCAATGGGGCACTTACGCTCGACCGTTATCGGAAACTCTTTGGCATTAATAGCGAATAAGTGTGGATATAAAACGGTTCGAATTAATTATATTGGAGATTGGGGCACCCAATTCGGTAAGCTGATAGTGGCTTATACAAAATGGGGTGACGAATCAAAAGTAAGACAAAATCCAATTGGGGAACTTTTTAAACTTTATACTAAATTTCACGTTGAAGCAGAAAATGACTCTAGTCTAGAAGTAGAAGGAAGAAAAGCTTTTAAACTTCTAGAAGACGGTGACCCAGAAATAACAAGGTTGTGGAAATGGTTTAGAGAAGAGTCACTTATGGCGTTTAAAAAAATCTATCAACTATTAGGCGTTGAATTTGATTCCTATAACGGTGAGGCTTATTACAACGATAAGATGGAAGAAGTTGTTGAACAACTGAAGAACGCCCAACTTCTCGAAATGTCTGATGGTGCTGAAGTTGTAAGATTAGATGATCTAAACCTTCCACCTTGTTTAATCAAAAAATCTGATGGTGCCACCCTTTATGCTACACGTGATTTAGCATCTGCGCTTGATAGACAAAACCGTTACAAATTTGATCAAGCTCTTTATGTGGTAGGACAAGAGCAAGGAGTTCACTTTAAACAAGTTTTTTCTGTATTAAATAAGCTAGGATATCAATGGTCCGATGAAATGAAGCACATTCCTTTTGGTTTATATTTGAAAGCAGGAAAGAAAATGTCTACAAGAAAAGGAAGAGTTATTTTATTAGAAGATGTCTTAAATGAAGCGATTAAGATCGCACATGATAATATTAAAGTGAAGAACCCCGATCTTCACCATGCAAGTGAAGTCGCTAAAGCAGTTGGGGCGGGTGCTATCATATTCCACGATTTAAAAAATGATCGACAGAATGCCATTGAGTTTTCTCTAGAAGATATGCTCACATTTGAAGGTGAAACTGGACCGTATATCCAATATACACACGCGAGAGCTCAGTCCATAATTAGAAAAGCTTCAGATGTGCAAATCAAAGATTACAATGGTCTTAGCGATATTGAAAGTTGGAAAATCATTAAGCTTTTACATCAATTTCCTCAAGTAATTGAGAAAGCTCACCATGAGTCCTCACCTTCTGTGCTTGCAAAATATTTGCTGCAAACTGCAAAATCTTTTAATAAATATTACGGAAAAACAAAGATTTTAGTGGATGATGAAGAAAAAATGTCAAGATTAGCGCTTGTAAAATCTGTCACTATTGTTTTGAGTGAAGGACTATTTCTCTTAGGTATTTCCGCTCCAAAAGAAATGTAGTACCAGATAAGAGTAGCGTTGGTGTATATATCGGCGCCGACGCTTGCTTTTTATTGAAATTACTGTGTCGATATTTCCCGAGAAATGATTAGTTATTGGTCGCTTTATGTCTTTTTCATTATTAATTTGTAGCTTTTGGAAAAACATATTTCCCCTAATCCAATCTAGATATCAGATGGTGGAGGACAATAAGAAGTGATATACTTCTAATGTTCAGAACATGATATTAAAGGAGCATACATATATTATGTCAGAAATGATCCCTTCTCTTGAGGCTATTAATCGTTTGCTTTCTTATTTATAAATTTCTACCAAAGAGAGAGAAGCAGCTTGTTTACTAAAAAACCCCATGAGAAGGCTTGTCCTCAAGGGGTTTTCTTAATCCCAATAAATTGAAGATGGTGTTTAAGGACTTTAAGTTCTGAGGGGGTATTACTATAAACCTCTCCATCCATATCCACTTTTTGAACTTCTTCTGTTTCTATCTTTAGAGATTTCCCCTGGTAATGTTGAATATCTTGATTTTTTTCATCAACCACTCCAGAGCCCTTAACAGTTAATAACTCTTTAAATAATTGAAAACCGGCTACCTTTACAACAAAGAGGTCCACTAATCCATCCTCTAATTCTAGAGAAGGAAAAGGCAATTCGTTCGTTCCAATAAACCTTCCGTTAGCTACCAACACCATGACAGCTCGTTCTTCTATAATTTCTTCATCAATGTTCAGCTTCACGTTAAATGGTTCTGCATTTTGAATGGTTTGAATGGCTGATATAAAATAACTAATTCGCCCTAACACGCCTTTTATGGCGTCATTAATGTTTTCAGAGGCATCCGTGATTAAACCCGTTCCCCAAAAATTGACGAAATAGTTCTCACCTTCTTTAACGACATCAACATTCTGCACACTGCCTTCGAAGATGAGCTCTGCTGCTTGTTCAAGATTTTGTGGAATGTTTAGTGACCGACTAAAATCATTACAGGTACCTCCTGGTAAAACAGCTACCTTCGGCCGTTTCAATAAAGGGGAAAGACCATTAATACATTCATGTACTGTCCCATCTCCACCTAAAATTATCACAAGGTCAAATGATGAACCTTTCTCAGAACATATTCTTTCTGCATCCCCTTTTTCTTTCGTTGCTACGATTGTGAGTTCTTTACAACCAGCAGAAATGACTCCTACTGTTTGATTAAGAATATCTAAGACATTCTTCTTCCCAGCATTTCCGTTATAGATATAAAGTGCTTTTTTATACGAATTCATTTTTGGTACCCTCACAATCCTTAAACCTCTTTTCTCTTTCTATACCACATAAAAAACAAAAAACACCTAACAAAATGTTAGATGCCTTATTATGCTGTATTAGAATCATCTTGAGGAGTAGGTTTGACAGTTTTATAAGCCAGCGATACTCGCCCTTTTATATATTTTTGCGGATCGTAAGAAATATTTTCTTGTTTAATCCTTTGAATTTCCATTTCAGCGAACATTCCTAAGGCTCTAGATACATTATCAAGCGCAAATTTCAGGCTTTGAGGATCATGATACAATTTCCGGTTCATACAAAGGTATGACATTTCATCTGCTTTCTGCCGAATTTCTTTGAGAGTTTCGATGTCAAACATAGCATGATGCATTACACATCCCTCCCCTTCCTACTCATATATATCGTAAACTGAAAGGGATTATGCCTGTCCACCTAAGAATCATGTGATAATGATTTCGATATTGGTTGATAGGCTTTTAGGGATTGAATAAGTTCCGATCTTGATTTGGTCTTGGTGATATTGACTCCGACTTTCGAAAGTTTTGATACAATTTTTTTTAACCGATCATTTTCTCTCGTCACAAGTTACACCCTCTTTATAAATGTGTGGTTACCTAATAGTACGATTTTAGCCAAGAAAAGTTTCAATGGATTTGAATTTTTTTCGATTTTTTTTATAATACCACTATTTTTCTAAGTTAATCTTTCTTTCCTATTTTGTGACAGATAGCAGTAGTCAGTACCTGCTTATCTTTTTTCTCCTGCCATAAATCTCGTGCACCTGCATATACATTGAATTAGGCTGCTTTCGCAAACGTTGTTGCTTTTTTTCAAAAAAGGAATGGGTGATTGCAGCGAAAGGTTGCTCGCTTTCCGCGAGGCGGCGGTGAGCCTCCTCGTCGCCTTGCTCCCGCAGGAGTCTCGCACCTGCAGCGAAGATCATCTTCTTTATCGATGGTTTGCTTTCACAAAATCTATTTATAAAACAACAATCTTTTAGAAAAAAGCCTTAAATTAAAAAGTAGGAGGAGTGTTAATGAGGAAGATCCTCTTCTATATTATTATTGGAATGATCGGACTGATTGTTTTAACCACTGGCACTTTGGCTATCGCTAAAGACCCCATTCTCCAAAGCATTAACAGCCAGTTAAACGAAGGAAATCATTACTATCGGAGCGACTCTGTAAAGCTTTTGGACTTTAAAGACTTGTATCTTGAGGTGACCTCAGCAGACGAGGAAACCACTACAACCGAAAACGTTAAAGTCCTCTTTGTTCAATATCAAGAGACAAGAGATACGATATTCCATTTTGAAACAGGAGATATTTTCTACTATAGCCTTGATAAAGATACGTTACTATCATCAGAGAACGTGGGATCAAATGAGGAAATAAAATTATTTATTGATAAACATGAAGATAACATGAAAAAGCATATTACTGCAGGATCTTTAATCATATTATTTTCCCTTATTGTACTTTGCGTATTCATCATTCCACTAGCAGCGGCGGTTTTCCACCGTAATTACCCATCATCCAACACATAAAGAAACAACATACAATCACAATCTTCCTTCGAGGCTGTTCCTAAACAAAAGTTTCAGGAACCACATCTTCTGTATATGGACGAACATTGTGGTTTCAACCTTCCTTCTGGAACTGCCTCGATTGTAGGTAATTTCTAACTAGTATATTTTTAGATATCCCTCTCATACTATTGTTGTACTGCCATTATTGAATGAGGAGGAATTTTTCATGAGAGTACGCGATATCATGTCAACAAATGTTGAAGCTTGTTCTGGGCAAGATTCACTTCAAGCAGTAGCAAGCAAGATGAATTCCATGAATGTTGGATCTGTGCCAGTTGTTGAGAACGGTCAAGTAGTCGGAATGGTTACAGACCGTGACTTAGTAACGAGAGGTCTAACACAGAATGCTCAAGGAAACATCTCGCAAGTTATGTCGAACAATGTTGTTTCTGTTTCTCCAGATGCAACGTCTGAAGAAGCTTCCGCACTTATGTCTCAACACCAGGTTCGCCGTTTACCTGTCGTTGAAAATGGACAACTTGTTGGAATGCTTTCTTTAGGTGACTTGGCAGTACAACAAAAATCTGATCAAAGTGCTGGAAGTGCACTAAGTCAGATTTCTCAAAATCACCTTCACTAAAACCAAAAGCGGTAGTGCCTTGTTGAGTGAAAGGCTAAGGTCAACCGACTAAAACCGCCGCGTTCTGTGGCAACGCCTTTCTGGCCTACGTCAAGCATAAGAAAAGACGCATCGGAAAGTAGTTGTTCTTTCCTAAGCAGATTGACTTATGACTTGCGAGATCTGGTGTTTTAGCTGAACGAAAGAAGGAGTTGACCATATGGACCAGCTCCTTCTTTCGTCATTATTTTCATATAAAGGAAGGATTTTCTGTCCTCGTGTAGAAATTCAATAAGACATCCACATTAAGAGGAGGCGTCTTATGAGTAGTACTGCAAAGCATCACCGTCGTGAAGTTCGTAACTTTCGAAGAGATAATCAGAAACGCATGCTATTAGACAGTTTTATCGATTTTTTTTATATGATTTTTGGAATTTCGATGATCACCGGTGTCCTTTTATTTGTGCTAAATTATTGGGTCTGGGTATAGATTTTTCATCCAAAGCTGCTTGAATAATTTCTTTAACCAGCTTATGATCCTGAATAACAAACGGAAGCTCCTCAGGTTCTACCCATATGCGACAAGACGATTCATGCTCTCTTTTAAAATCATATTTTTTCGAAATATCCATTCGGTAAAAAAGCTGATAGCCTACCAATGGGTATTTTCCATGTGGATTAAATAACGGATTATGTTTATGACTCACTTCTATATAACCAATGAAGGAAGATTCCCCCTTCACATATCCTTCCTCCCATACTTCTCGATTAAAGGCCTCTTTCACTTTTTCCCCCGCTTCAACATGCCCACCAGGTAAATTAAAGCCTCTCCCTTTTATATTAACCAACAAAACTTTTTCATCTAAAAAACAAACGCCATGTACACTGGTGACCTTGCCTATAGGGGGATAATGAACTCCCCTATACCAGGTAAGGTCTACTGTTCCACTATTCCACTGGACCCTTATTGTTCTCATTTAGACACCCTTTTAGATTATATTTGTCCATAGCAAACCTGGTACAATTCCAACATTTTGTACCTGGCACAATTCCGGGGTTTTGTACCTGGCACCCGATTTTCTCCAGGTTTCTTTATGTTCCCCTTCGTTCCATGAGGTTGATGCCTATTCCCATCATGAGGACGCCCATGAGGCAAAGGATGCTGATCGGGAAGAGGACTGTGCTGATGGATTGTCCGTATACCGTAACACCTTTTAGTATTTCTATTCCATATGTGATAGGAACAACTTTTGATATCGCCAGCAGGATCTCTGAAGAAACAATTTCTAATGGCCAATAGGCTCCGCCAATCATCGCCATACTTACAGCGACCAGTGGAATCACTGCGTTAAACTGTTGAACCGTTTTCACTAAACCTGTTATTAACATTGAAAGGGCAACAATGGCAAACACATATGGCACCAATACAATGAGCGTCTTTGAAAACCCTCCATAAAAATTAACATCCGATATATACCTGAATACGAGAAAGACAAGCAATATTTGAACATAACCTAAAATGAAGCTATACGCTAGATTAGCAGCATACATTTGCCACTTCTTTAGTGGAGATAAGATCATCCGATCCCAAACTCTCCATTGCTTCTCTTCTAAAATATGAAGAACACTAAAAGCGATCGTATAAATGACAAAGAACAGCGTAAAGCCAAACAACCCCTGTAATTTACGATCGAAGATAACGGTACCCTCGCCCCTGAAATTTTCCTTCTCTATTGTGAATAAAGAATCTTGGGTATCCTTCATGATTGTTTCGATTTCCTGTCTTTGTTTTTCAGTATCAGCGACTGCCATAACGGATTTTACCTGATTCGTTTTTTGATAGATACTCCCAACAAATTGCTCAACAAGTTTTATATTTTCTGATTCAGAAGCAATAATCAGTTGATATCGATCGTCCATGAGGTAGACACCAACTTCTCTCTTTCCTTCCGATACCAGCTCTTTAACCTCGGCTTTCTCCATATATTCGAAAATATAAGCATCTGATTCCTCTAATGACTGAACAATTGGGTGATCTTTCCCATTAGGTAAATCAGAATATACGGGTACAGTCACTTGACCAATATTACCTTGGCTTGTAAAAAGCGCAAACAGAACGCAGAAAAGAGACATGAAAATAAATGTCCAAGGTTTACGGATAAATAAGCGGAACTTCGCAAGTAGGATCCCGTTCATACCTCTCCCCCCTTTCTCGGAAAAATAAAGCTAGCAATCACCATTAAGACCGCTCCAAAAGCAAGCAACCAATATAAATTTGAAGCCACATCGGCTAACGGATAGCCTTGAAAAATTTTCAAATAAGCCATTAATCCATTACCGTTAGGAATAGCTTCTCCCACTAGCTGCATCGTTTCCGATAGGTCTCCGATCGGAAAAAAACTTCCTCCTAAGAATGCCAAAACCGTAACTAAAATGGATGAGTAAATTCCAGAGAAGCTCTCTGACTTGGCTCGGTAATTTAGCGATGTAAGAAGTGCCGCAATTCCACCGACGGCAAAACTAAGGCATAGAGTGACGACAAAAAAGGAAAATAGATCTGGCCAATGTACTCCATAAACAAGCGATGTTACTCCATATAAAAGACAGAGCTGAAGAAACGACAGTATAATAGAAGAGGTAACAACACTAGAAAAGTAGACGGTTTTTGAAACATTTGCCAAAATCAATCGATCAAACACATGCCAAACCTTTTCCCGATAGGCAAATGAGCCAATACTTGATGCTATATAGAGAACAAACATAACACTCATTCCCACCGTATAATAAACGATGGAGCCAATTGGTTCACGACTAGAAACAGAAGTAATATCCCCTTCTACCGCATCACCTATCTCCACTTCTTTTAAATCCACCCCTGCTTGACCCAGCCTTGTCATTGTCGTTAATTGACTCTGAAACTCTATCAACACATCCTCCACTACGTTTGAACTTAAACTCTTCCCTTCATTCACAGTTAACGTAAGCGAAGGAACATCATCACCTTTGAGAAATATGGATTTTAATAATGTATAAGAAAAGTTTTTAGGAACCTCAATAATCGCTGTATAATCATCATTTTTCTTCACATCCTCTAGTTGGTCGGGAGAAATAGATTCTAGAGAAAAGAAAGATTTCATTTCATCACTGCCAAAAATTTCATCTCTTAAAACCTTAATAGGTTGAATGGCTTCTGCTCCCTTTAATAGCTCAACTTTTGCTGCGTCTGGAATGCTTTTACTTTCAACTTCTTTTTGAAAAAGCTCAAAACCCTGCTCTGATGAACCATGCTCTACAAACGCGACTTTTGCCTCTATTTTAGGAGATTCACTTTGCATTATCCCACCTAAAGCAAAGCCCAGTATTGAAATTAATACAAGAGGCATCCCCAATAGAATAAGAAGTTCATGTGGATTTCGTATAAATAGAAGCAATTGCTTTTTGATTAGATGCCAGTACATCTGATCTCCTCCTTAATCCCTTAATGCTCTTCCTGTGAGATGTAGAAATACATCTTCTAAAGAAGGAGTCTTGATTTCAACAGACAAAGGTTTTGCATTTGTTTCCTCTGCATATTGAAAAATCTTATGAAAGAGATTTACTTCTCTAGGAACGACAATCGTAATCGACTTATCTTCAAAAGTAATATGGGCCACAGATGGATCTTCTCTTAAACGTGAAGTTAATGCTTCATTCATTTTTTCCAATTTAATTTCAATCGTATTTTCAGCTGATAAAATTTTCTTAATCTCATCCTTTGTTCCAGAAGCAATAATGTTTCCTTTATCCATGATGTAAATCCGATTACAAAGGTATTCGACCTCTTCCATATAATGACTTGTATAGAGGATCGTCATATCCCGTTCCTCATTTAATCGTTTGACCGTTTCTAATATGTGATTCCTTGATTGAGGATCGATTCCAACTGTCGGTTCATCCATAATGATTAGTTCTGGATCATGAAGAAGAGCCACACCAATATTCAATCTTCTTTTCATCCCTCCAGAAAAATGTTTAACCAGATCTTTTTTTCGATCTTCTAATCCAATTTGATGAAGGATTTCTTCCGTCTTCTTTTTAAGCTGACTTCCAGACAAACGATGAATTCTCCCGAAAAACTCGAGATTTTCTTTTGCAGATAAATCGTTATAAAGAGCAATTTCTTGCGGAACCACCCCTAATCGATTTCGAAGTTCTTCCGGTTTCTTTATGATACTTTGATTAAATAAACGTACATCCCCATGTGTTGGGGCAATCAAAGAAGAGATCATGGAGATTGCGGTTGATTTTCCCGCTCCATTCGGTCCCAATAGCCCAACAGTTTCACCTTTTTCTAAATACATATTAATGTTATCCACCGCTTTTGTTTTCTTATAATGCTTTGACAGCTCTACAACCTCTAACATTCCTTCCGCCTCCTTTTCCACTACTATTATTGTAAGCAGAAGTGAATTTACCTCCCACTGTCTCGCGTCACTAATAAAAGAAGATACACGTGACTTAAGTCATATTTTTTACAAAAGCTTTTTTAACAAGTGTTCAATAAAGATAATCAAAAAAATTCCAAATGGACTTCCTCGGCTTACTTAAATTTAATAATTCAAAATAACGGAAACCAGATGCGCAAACCACACCTAATATAAAACTCATATCATTAATGTTATGTCGCTCCACCATGATATAAAGGGTATTTTACTTAAATTCCATTTTTCCAGACATAAGGCTAGCGTTTTAGGCATTTCCACTATTTTTATACAAGGTTCTTTTCTTAAACATAGTAGTTTTGACGCTAAAAAGTTTAGGGGAAGCCTATTCAACAAAACTCAAAACGATTTTTAAGAAAAGATCCCGGAAGACTTTTGCAGTGACCAAATTTAGTTATCCTGACCCGATTTCAACGATAATTTGCCCGTTAGAGTCCATAATCTGTCCGTTAGAATCGATAATTTGTCCATTAGAATCCATAATTTGTCTGTAATGATCATTTTTTTGTCCAATCAAGTTTCTTTGACCATTCGACAAATTTCGGTATCTTTCAAAACATATCGTTGTCGACAATCTCGCCGGATTTTAAAAGGTTTTTTTCGAAGTTATCAAACGCAAAAAGACCTTAATTCTAATAAGAAATAAGGCTTTTTCAGGATTAGATTTACTATTTCCTACTTAACCACCAAAATGTTTTTTCGAACATATGCCCAATTCTGTGGAAAACGAAAACGGAGCCGCCAATATGTGGTCCCTAACAAATTGTAAACATCCATCAATTCATACTTTGCCTTCACACTCTTAACATCCTCGAACCAAACAGTGTGTTGGAGGGCATTACTTGTATAGCGGTAATTCGGGGCTTGTGCCCTCACATCATATTGAATCCGCACACCATTTGTGATTGCTCGATTTTGAGCAGTATTTGCCGATAGCATCGTTGCCACTCTACTCGGAACCTGCGGGAGTGTCCAGTCATATCCGTATAGACTAATCGCCATCATCAGTTTTCGTCGATTGACCAATGTTGTGGCATACCTTAAAACCTGTTCAATCCACCAAACTGGGGCTATCGGGTCAGGTGGTCCAATGGCATAACCATAATCTATTGTCATGACCGCCATAATATCTACCACTTGACCGATTGCACTGTAATCAAGGAAACCCGTTAGCCGATTTGTGGGGTCATCACTTGATTTTGCATGTGCATTGATTTGTAGTATACGATTACCAAGCTCCGTTTTTAATTCACGTAGAAATGAAGTAAAGTCATTGCGCCTTGCAGGAGGTACGAACTCGAAGTCAATGCTTACTCCTGCATAGCCTTTGGTACGGACTGCAGTACCAATATTTTTGATCAAGGTCTGGCGTACAGACGTGTTTAATACTTGATCAGCTAGCTCTGTGCTGAAGGTTCCTTTATCATAATTACTGACGACCATTAGTGGTCGTATGTTGAACTGTTTACATGCTGCTAGAATTTCTTCATCACTTACTTCTATCAAACTACCTGTACGAGTAAAAGAGTAAGTGAATACCGCAAGATAAGTAATACTACTAGCAATCTCCCTTAAGATATCAAAATAGGGAGATGGATCAAATGCATCGAAAAAAACGAGTGACTGCATGCTATATTTTTGCCATGTTGGAATACGAAGCCTCTGCCCAACTGTCAAAACGTTTGGATCAATCGTTGGGTTTTCCCTAATGATAGCTTGTATAGTGGTACTAAACTTTTGAGAAATGCGCCAAAGCGTGTCTCCCATCTTTACCTGATAAAACCTTACAGGTGGTGTTTGGTCGGGGATGTACATGTTCAGTCCAGGAATAAGAGCACTCGATGTTAAACCATTCACTTGCATAAGTGTTAATATCGGAACCCTTGAAAAGGTTGATATTTTCCATAATGTATCACCCGGTTTTACTGTATAAATTGCCATTAGAATCCCCCATTTAAGTAAAGGCCTTTATTAATATACTTATTTATCAATGGCTGCAGAGATGATGGAATTATTAAAAGCTTTACGTAATCTTGGAGTGAGCAAACGGTGAAAGTAATCGACTATTGAAGAGTAATCGTAAAAGGCTTATAGTTGAAAATGGAACACTCAAAGTTAAAAAAAATCCATATATAGGCCTCTTGCTTCATTTTATTGGTCGATACCGGAACTTTTGAATATATCGGTCGATTCGCTTATATATCGTTCAATCGGCAAATAACGACACTTTTCCCACTCGCCCCCTTCAGTAATTGATACTCAGATTACAAATTTTATCATCATAAAAAAGCAGACAAATCTAGAGTGAATTCGTCCACTTTTTCTTATCCCATATTATTTTCCAGCTATTCTCATACAACATCATTCTTAATCGCGTAAATGGCTAGCTGTGTACGGTCTCGTAATTGTAGCTTCTGGAGGATTTGTGTAAGGTGATTTTTCACTGTTCCAACAGAAAGATGTAGTTTTTGTGAGATCTCTTTGTTTGTTAATCCTTCGCCTACAAGCTTTATGACAGCTAGTTCTCTCGATGTTAGCAACTTTATCTTCTTACTAGAGGAGTGCTTTGATTTTTCTAGTAATCGCGGCATCACTTTTGCAGCCACCTCTTCATGAATAGACAATCCGCCATTCATACAACTGACCACGGCTGATATCAATTTTTCACGATCTGAAGTCTTTAATAGAAATCCGCTTGCTCCAAGCTTTAATGCTTCGAGGGCGTATTCATCGTCATTGAATGTTGTTAGAATTAACACTTTAGTCGATGGCCATCTCTGCTTAATTTCTCTTGTTGCCTCTATTCCATTTAATTCTGGCATACGAATATCCATCACAACAAGATCGATGAGGTGACTCTCCATAAATAGAAGAGCTTCCTTTCCATTCGTTGCTTCTCCAAGGACGTTCATTCGTTCATCTTGTTCTAACATTAGCTTTAATCCCTGTCTTACGATATCTTGGTCTTCAACTAATAAAATGTTCCACATGATTTTTCTTCTCCTTCACGGGAAACGATCCCTCAATCACGAATTCTTGATTCGCTTGATAGATGTGAAGCTTCCCCCCTATTTCTTCCATGCGTTCTGTCATGTTTAGAAGGCCAAATCCTTTTTCAAACTCGAAAGATCTATGGATTTTATTCGCAATCTTAAATTCTAACCCTCCAAGTGCATTCCTTCCTAATAGTACGTTCACCTGACGAGATCCTGAGTGGCGCATTGCATTTGTCAGTCCCTCTTGAATAACCCGATACAGGACAACACTTTGTTGATTTGATATGGTAAGGGATAGCACCCCTTGCTTAGTTGTTAGCTGGACCATAATATGACTCTCTGATTCTAGTTTGCGAATTAGTTGGATAAGAGATCCTAAACCTTCCATCTCATCCGTCTTCAAAGCTTGAACAGCTGTTCTTGTTTCTTCTAAACTGCTTTGCGCAAGTTGACGAAGCTCCTCCCATTCAACCTCTTTATTTTGAAGGGATAGGATTTCAATTTTCATTAGGAGACCAGTTAGCTTATGACCAACAGAGTCATGAATGTCTCTCGCAATTCTTGTTCTCTCTTCTACCCTTACTACTTTCTCTGCTTCATATTGAATACGTTTTAACTTGCGATACTCTCCTAGTAATTGTTCGTATACTTCTTTTTGGGCTTGTTTTTCTTGGAATAGTTGATTAATGAATAAGGACAAGATCAGCACAATCAATGAAAGGATAACAGGAAGGTGTTGAAATCCGATTAGGTACCAGCCAACTGCTATCTCTACTGTAACAATAGATAAGAATGGGTAATAATGAGATTTGGGAAGCATAAAAGCCGCTTCTATTGCTAGGTATAGTAGGATTCCTAAACAATAGGAAGAAAGCTGGATCCACAACATGGTAAACGGAATACAAGAAAGTAGGATGAATAATATGTGAGGTTTCTGATAGATTGGTAGAAAAAAGTATAAAGCCAAAGAAATGGTACCCGCTGTGATGATGGTTGTAAGGGTGATAAGTGAATAATCGCTCTCAAACACATAGCTTCCCCATAACAAACAAAAAATAAGAATTCTTATAAAGTAAAGCCTCATTCCCAACACCCTCTCTTCTTACTTCGAAATTACTAAAATAAACCAAAATCGTCAATAGAGGGTTGAAGGTTTAAGGACTAGTTGGCCGATATAAAAATGGTTAACGCTACAATCGTAACACCCAATATAAACCCAAGAATTAAGCTATAATATATAATACCTTTTTCGTATAGCCTTTTAGTTCTTCACCATTTTTTTATCCATTTTTCTTTGTTCAAAGACAAGACCGATATTGATGATAATGAGCATTAATAAGTATAATCCAATAAAAAACAGAGGATTAACATCAGGTATAAAAGGTTCGTTCACTGGTACAATCCACCATTGAAAGAAAAATAGCAAAGCCATAATGCTTTGAAAAATAACAAGCATCTTACTTCTTGCTTTTGCTTCCGCCCCTAGCTTTTCATGCTCATATTCTATTAGTTTTTTCATCTTTTTTGAAAACACCGTTACTAGTGGTCTCCATTTTTCGCCATAGCGATGGCTTGCATCAAAAAGATTATGACGATACCTAATAAAAAGGTCTTTCTCGAAAGCTCCCAATTTACCGCAATTAAAAATAGCAGAAATCCCCCAGCCATTAAGCTATTCATTAATAAAAATTGATGTTTTCTCAATTGTAAAAGCTCTTGTTTTTCCACTTGGCTCACTCCTTACTTTTTATTACGAATGAGTGTGGAAAAAGTTTCAAAAACTAGATACGGAAGTGCGCGGAACCACATTTAGTCTTCAATGATTAAGAAGTAATTCTGGATTTCCCCCCCATTGAAGTTGTGGTTCCTTGCACAGATCAGCTTTTTATTTTTAAGCCTCAGCCTCTTGAATACCATTATAGGTGTCAGTATCCAATTCACCCGTAACTTTACTTGTAATCACACCTGAAGTCATCGCACCGCTTACGTTTACAGCCGTACGACCCATATCAATGAGCGGTTCCACTGAGATGAGGAGACCTGCAAGGGCAACTGGAAGGTTCATGGTTGAGAGAACTAATATTGCTGCGAATGTTGCTCCCCCTCCAACTCCTGCGACTCCAAATGAACTGATTGCAACAACGACTATTAAGGTGAAGATGAAAGACGGTGTTAATGGATTGATTCCAACCGTTGGGGCAATCATGACAGCAAGCATTGCTGGATAAACTCCTGCACATCCATTCTGACCTATCGATAGCCCAAATGATCCCGAGAAGTTGGCTATTCCCTCTGAAACTCCAAGATGCTTTGTTTGGGTATTAATGTTAAGGGGCAATGTTCCCGCACTAGATCTTGAAGTAAAGGCAAACGTCAATACAGGGAAAACTTTCTTCATATACGTTAATGGATTCAGTCCTGCAAGTGTTAGCATGATTAAATGAACAGCAAACATAATAATGAGCGCAATATATGAAGCTACGACAAACTCACCCAGATTCATAATGGCGTCAAAATCACTTGTTGCAACAGTTTTGGACATAATCGCCAACACCCCATAAGGAGTTAACCGAAGAACAACCGTTACGATTCTCATGACGACGGCATAAATGGAATCGACGATTTTCTTGAAGAACTCAGCCGCTACAGGTTCTTTCCTTTGCACTCCCAAATAAGCAACTCCTATAAAGGCCGCGAATATTACGACCGCTATCGTAGATGTTGCCCGTTGCCCTGTAAAATCTAAGAACGGATTTGCTGGTAAGAGTTCTAGAATCTTCTGTGGATAGCTCTGTCCTTCAAGAGCCCCTGACCTTTCCTCTAATTGTTCCCCCCTAGCCGTCTCTGCGTCTCCCTGTTCGATTTGAATCGCTTCTAAGTCAAATCCAACGGTCGTTGCAATCCCAATAGCTGCTGCAATCGCTGTCGTTCCTACAAGCAATCCAATGATTAATACTGAAATTCTTCCGAGATTGTGGGATCGTTTTAATTTAGTAAAAGCCGAAAGTATAGAAATAAACACTAATGGCATAACAATCATTTGAAGGAGCTTAATATAACCAGATCCGACGAGGTTATACCATTCAATCGATTGTGTTAAGTTTTCATTCGTTGCCTCATATACCCACTGTAATCCGAGGCCAAACAGAATACCTAATCCTAATGCCGTAAATACCCGTTTCGAAAATGATACGTTTTTTCGTTGCAAATAAAATAGAACGCCAATGAGAACAAGAAACACCACAATGTTTAAAATGACATACCAGACATTCATTCTTTTCCCTCCTCTTTCTGTTTTCTAGGATGTAAAAAAGGGTTGTTAGGCCGAGGCCTAGTGTATTCTATGATGAAAAGAGAAAAGATATGTTTTCACGAAATTTTTTACAAATCCTATAATGCTCGGATATACTAGTAGCTATATTGAAAGAGAAAATAAAGAGAGGTCTGACTAAATGGACATCCTTTCATGGTTATTAGGAGCCCTACTGGTTCTAAACGTTGCTCTTGCAACGATTGTTATCTTTTTAGAAAGACGTGATGCGAGTGCCACATGGGCTTGGTTGATGGTACTACTATTCATTCCAGTAGTTGGGTTCATCCTGTATTTGTTTTTTGGGCAAAACTTGAGTCGACAGCGTTTGTTTCAATGGGAAGGCATTAAAAAAATTGGAATTGAAGAAATGATCTCTAAGCAAATCATGGATCTAAAGCTAAATTCATTCCAGTTCCGTGATCAAATCATTGAAAAATATAAAGATCTCATCTATATGCACCTGATCAATAACGATGCTGTTTTGACACAAGACAATGATGTGAAAATCTATACACACGGTGAAGATAAATTCGGTGCTCTTTTAACGGACATTGAATCTGCCAAGGATCATGTTCATCTACAATATTATATTTTGCGAAAGGATGAGTTAGGTAAAAGGCTGTTACAAAAACTCATTTTAAAGGCTAAAGAAGGAGTAGAGGTTCGGGTTTTATACGATGAAATGGGATCAAGAGGAGTTAGGAAGAAATTTTTTCGAGACCTCATTCACGCTGGTGGGAGGGTCGAGATTTTCTTTCCTGCTCGCATCCCATTTATTAACCTCCGAATGAATTATCGTAATCACCGTAAGCTTGTGATTATTGACGGGAAGATTGGCTATGTAGGAGGATTTAATGTTGGTGATGAATACTTGGGGTTGAATCCGAAATTTGGCTATTGGAGAGATACTCATCTTCGGATCGCGGGAAGTGCTGTTCAGGCGATGCAGACTCGATTCATATTAGATTGGAACCAGGCTTCTTCTCATGACATTGAGTTTGATTTAAACTATTTCCCCAAACTCTCATTTGACGGAGCAGCCGGTGTGCAAATCGTGACTAGTGGTCCTGATTCAGAATGGGAACAAATAAAAAATGGATATATTAAAATGATCTCATCCGCAGAAAAAAGTATCTTTATCCAGACTCCCTATTTTATACCGGATGCTAGTCTTCTCGATTCATTAAGAATTGCCGCTCTTTCGGGAGTTGACGTTCGATTAATGATTCCGAACAAGCCCGATCACCTCTTTGTGTATTGGGCAACATATTCTTATGTGGGAGAACTCCTGAAGGCAGGGGCCAAAGTTTATATATATGAAAATGGATTTATTCATGCCAAGACCCTTGTCGTCGATTCTAAGGTATCAAGTGTAGGAACCGCTAATATTGACGTTCGCAGTTTCCGACTAAACTTTGAAGTGAATGCCTTCATCTATAATGAGGAACAATCGAAGCAGCTTACTGAGATCTTTCAACGGGATATGAATCTTTCTAGTCCGCTCACCCTTGAAGACTATCAAAAACGTCCGCTCAAAATCCAATTTAAAGAAGCCGTATCAAGACTGCTCTCACCAATACTATAAGGTGCCAGGTACAAAACCGCGGTTTTGTACCTGGCACCAACTCATTAGACTGAACCATTGTTCTTTTCATCAATGATTAACTTTTCCACCGGCTCCATTGTCTCCACTGATTCTACAGGCTCCAATCTCTCCATAATCCTTCTTTTCTTATATAACATTCTTCCTGTTTCGCCAATTTCGTTGATCATTGATTTATTTATTAACGAGCCAAAGATCATACCTGCTATTGGAATCATTTGAAATAGCTTTTTCCACCCGAAATTGTCACGGTAACTCATCATCACTTCTCTCCAACCTTGGAGCTGGGATAGGGTTTCTTCTTTCTTTACAACCCCCTGTGATGTATAAGCTGAAAGCTCCTTAAGAATCGATTGTTTCCCAACAATATCAGAAGAAACAAACTGCAGACATTTAACGATGAAAATTCTCTCCTGTTTATCGTTTGGGTCATATCCATAGCTTATGGATATTTCTTGAAGTGTCTTTAAAGAAATCCCAAGAATTAATGGAATATCAATCGTCAATGTGAAGATTCCACCAATTCCCGTTGTGGCTCCTTGCGTCATTGCCATTCTTTTCCTAGAAGTAGCGATGTTTTCACTTATCTCATCCATAACGCTTATGGGCATTTCTGATATCAGGGATAAATCTACTTCTTCTTCCCCCGTTTTCTTAGAAAACCGCTTAAACATTTCTTTTTCACTAATTAAATAACGCCCACCTGAGTGAATATAGCTACCTAATTCGTCAAGTGCTACCCCAAGCTTATTATGTACGATTTGGGGAGTGATTCGATCAAGAAGTTTGAACGGCAGACGTCCCAGCTTCTCCCAAAACCACAATCCATTTTGATCCTTTTCCCATTTATGTATGATTTCAAGTTCACTTAGTAATTCACTTTTAGATTCATGACTATTCAAATCCGATTCATCCCTTCGTATCTAATCGTTCCTTCATTATAGCAAATCGCACCTAATACCACCCGTATTTTGTCGAACCCCGTCACCATACCTTCCCCCAAAATGATTTGGGGTAATTCTACAAGTCAAAAGTCGGACACTTTTATTTAAAAATCGTCTCCACACACTCTTAAAAGCGATTTCTCTCATCTTTTCTGCTTCCAATAGCTTAATTGTTTGAACTCCAATTGGGGTTATTGATTCTTGGCATGAAACTACGCTCTTTCTAACGAACCTTATATAAGTACAAGTAAACAATGGAAAGGGTCGTATTGATGAAATTAACCAAAAGCTTACCATTCAAAATCTTAAGCACCTCAGTTTTAGCATCCGTCCTCATTTCTACATCTGTCTTCGGACAAGGAGCAGAGAAACCACCACAGCTAGATAAAATTGTTAACAATGGCTACGAAGCACTTATGATCGAAAGACAAAAACAAGCAGCATTAGCAAAAGATAAGCTAGGTTACCAAAGTCCTGATTTCACCAAGCCTAACGCCTACCAACCAAATGAAAAAGTCCGCATCATCGTCGAACTCTCTCAACCAGATAAGGCAGAGGTAAAATCAAAAAGTGACAAAAAGAAAACGTTTAAAAAAATTCAAAATGAAGTCATTTCCAAAGTCAACAAGGCGCGAGCAGGCAATAAAATTAAACACCGTTTTTTTAAAGGTTTTAACGGATTTAGTATGGAAACCGAATATAAAAACATTGAAGAAGTTTCAAAGATTGCTAATGTTCAACAAGTTCACATTGCCAAAACCTATAAACCTTCCATGAGTGCAAGTAAGGACCTTGTACAAGCTCAACAGGTATGGGAAAACTATGGATATGAAGGGGAAGGTTTGGTTGTAGCCGTCGTCGACTCTGGATTGGATTACACACATCAAGATATGACCCTTACAACTGAAGGAGCAGAAGAAGCAAAATGGACAAAGTCTTCTATCCAAGATCGTTTTTCAAGTACAGCAGTAAATGAAAAATGGTATACAAATAAAGTTCCAACGGGATACGATTGGGCAGATATGGACGATAATGTCATACCAGCTGAATCAACTGGTAATGACCATGGAATGCACGTCGCCGGTACTGTAGGTGCCAATGGTAATGAAAATAATGAAGGAGTAAAAGGGGTTGCACCAGGTGTTCAATTAATTGCAGAGAAAGTCTTTTCAGATGAGAGCGGCGCGGCCTATGAAGATGACATAATTGCAGGAATTGAACATGCCGTTGAGCTAGAAGCCGATGTTATCAATCTAAGTCTTGGTTCAGATGCTGGATGGGTAGGAGAAGAAAATGACCCTGTACAAAAAACGATTAAACAGGCAACAGAAAAAGGAACACTAGTCGTAGCAGCTGGTGGCAATGCAGCCTATAGTACGATGAACTCAAAGCTTCCCAGCTCTCAACTTCCATACGCAAGTAACCCTGATATCGGAACGGTTGGGGAACCTGGAGTCAGCCCATACGCTCTTTCTGTTGCCTCTTATGAAAATAACGAAATTCGCTACAGTTCACTAAAATTATCAAACGGAGATGTATTACCTTATCAAGACCAAACACAGTTCAACTTTAAACTCGAAAAGACTTTAGAGGCTAATACTTCTTATGATTTGGTTTATGTCGGTGAAGGAAGAAGCGAGGATTATTCCGGCCTTGATGTCAACGGAAAAATTGTCATTGTACAGCCTAAAGTACCTTATGCCTTCTATTCATATGCTCAAAATTATGCACAGCGAAATGGAGCAAAGGCCGTCATTTTAGTACCACCGCCAAGCTATCCTGACTTTGGCAAATTATACTTCAGCCCTTATTTTATCCCGGCGGCAACTACAAGTAAGGAAGCAGGTCAAAAAACGATTGAACAGCTTCAAAAAGGAGAAAGGATTACTTTCAAACTGTCAGATGGAATTTCATTAGAAAATCCTAATAAAGGGGAGATATCGAGCTTCTCTGCTTATGGTGCCCCCCATACCCTAGACTTTAAACCAGAGATTTCAGCACCAGGCGGAAACATCTACTCAACGATTTCCAATAATGAATATGAAGTGATGAGCGGGACTTCTATGGCCTCACCTCATGTTGCCGGTGGAGCTGCGTTAGTTCTACAATCATTGTATGAAAAAGGGTTAAAACAAAATCAAGATACAGTTTTGAAAGCAAAGCTTGCACTTATGAATACATCTGCAGTCCAATACCAGCCAGAATCATCGGTCCCTTACTCACCGCGGAAACAAGGTGCCGGATTAATGCAAATAGAGAGTGCTTTATCATCACCAGTTCTATTAAAGGAAAAAGACGCACCTCTTGAACAGGCAGGTTCAGTCTCACTGAAAGAAATAAAAGGAAATTCTTTGAAGTTCACTTTAAATGCTGAATTATTAAAAGGGCAGGCAAATGATTTTACTGTATTTAAAGATCATAATCCTTCACAAGAAAAAGATGTGCATTTTGAAACAGACGGCGAAGAAGGCATGAATTTCGGAACCAAGTACATTGAAAATTCCCACCTACGAGAAAATCGTACCATTACCATCACGAATTCAGGTAAAGAGGATAAGACTTTTAAAGCAAGTATAGAATTCACAAATGATTCTGTTGATGCTAGTAAAAACGGAGTCGAGCTTTCTCTCTCTAAAAAGATCAAACTCCATTCAGGAAAAACGAAAAAAGCAAATGCTTTCTTAACGATTCCAAAGACCGCTGAGGAAGGCGTTTATGAAGGGTATGTTCATTATACCAATGAAGAAGATCCTACAGAAAAGTATCAAATTCCTTTCGCTGTAAACGTAGTAAAAGCAGTCGAATACGATGTTTATGTTGATCTATTAAAAGACAAAAAAGAAACAAAAGAGTTCGACTTAGATTCCGATGGAAAAGTAGATGAAAGTCATCAATATCTTACACTATCAAGTGAACGGATAGAAAAAGCCACCATCAAAGTAAATGGTAAGAAAGTAAACGACCAGAAAGGATCATCTATTTTTGTTAATGGAAAGGAAAAAGACTTAAAAGTTTCGATCAACCTTCCGAAAGATCTTGAAAAGGAAAGCTTTGTTGAAGGCTTTGTAAGACTTGTACCTAAAAACAAGGAAATTCCTGCACTAACAATGCCTTACATGGGCTTTTATGGTGAATGGGACAAGCCAAACAATCTTGACCCATCTCCATGGAAAGAGGATGCATTTCTTGGATATACTGTCCTTTGGGATGATTTGAGCGACTTCCCATTAGGGTATGACTATACAACAGGTACATTCGATTTAAGCAAGATTACGATGTCACCAAACTTTTATGTACCAGGAGTGTACTCTAGCTTTACTGCTTTAAGAAACTTGGCGAAAACAGAAATGTATATTGAAGATAGCAAAGGAAAACTCGTTCAATATATGGGAGACTTTTCAGAATATACCGGAACTCCTTGGAAATTCAAGAAAAATATTATGGGTTACAACAACTTTAGTTATGGCGGATATCTTTGGGATATGAAAGATTCACAGAATAAGACTGTTGAAGACGGCACATACCAATATGTTATTAAAACAACACTAGATTACCCTGGAGCGGAACCACAGGAGAATAAAATCCCCATCAATATTGATTCTATTGCTCCTACCGTTTCAAATATCAAAGTAGAACCTAAAGATGGACAATACAAAATTTCATTCGATGCGACCGATAACCAAGAAGGCAGCGGGTATTATGGAGCTATTGTCTGGGTAAACGGCATGTATAAGCCACTGGATCCAGGTGAAACATCTTTACTCTTTAAAGATGAACCAAAAAGTGTGGTGGTCATGGGTACAGATTATGCTTACAACCAAAGCTATGATGTTTGGGGAGATCCTTCTTATATTGACGAATATATGATTGTATCCTACTTCTCTGTTTATGGAAGTGATGTTAATGAAGAGAATCCCGCTCAAATAACTGGTTATGCGAGCAATCGTGTAAATTGGAAACTTTTCATCGAGAATGAAGACAGTGAGGTCATTGACACGATCGTTGTAGAAAATGAACATACACTTAGGGAAAAATGGAGTCCTAAAAAGGATTTACCTAATGGAGAATATACTATTTATGCAGAAGTAGAGACAAAAGATGGCTTTAAAGTAACTACGAGTAAGCAATCCGTTCAAGTTACACAAGAGCAAGAAGCAACATTAGTACAATAACGAAAAGAAGCAGCCTGTTTTTCAGGGCTGCTCTTTCTATTTTCCTTCGTATTGATTCTATGATTCCATATTCTCAAAAAAAAGTGGATTTCCTGCTATAGAATTAGTAAGAGAAAAGGAAATGCACAACTTTTTGATTTAATGCACGAGAGTGACGAGTTATTGCACAAGAATCGGATTTTATGCACGAGAGCTCTGAGTAAATGCACGAGATTTCAGTTTTATGCATATGTTAAAATTTTGAAGGTCCATCATGGTTTCAATCCGTTATCAACACGATTTTTTCCTACTTAACACAGTTAGCAATACCATTAACAATAAAAGCGAGCACAATGCACGCTTCACCATTCGATTCCTTCTATTTCAACGCCATAGTGATCAGAAACAACAGGTTGGTTTTCACCGTTAAAAATAACACGCGATTGCCTAACTTTTACCCTTCGATTGGTTAAAATTAAATCGATTCGAAGGGCATGTTTATTTTCATCCCAACCAGCGATATCCCCCTCGACCGTGATACCGCTATCCTTCATTTCCGCTAGATGATAAGTATCATATAACTTTTTCCCCAATAGGTAATCATAACCTTCATCACGTACAAAAGCATTATTATTAAAATCCCCCATAAGAAAAACCGGTTTACTAAGGTCGATCTGTGAAAACAAGGAATCGATTTGATATCGGAAAGGCTCGTCTTCATCTTTCCACCACCCAAGATGACAGGAATAAAAGGAAAGCTCTTTTCCAAAATAGGAAATCGTCACACCAATTACTTTTCTCGTCTTCCAATAAGTCGTATCACTGCTCCGTGAAACGAAGAATGATTGTGTGTCAACAATGGGATGCTTCGTTAATAGCGCGACCCCTTCTTCATAAACATCGTAGCCGATGTGGGCAAAATCCCACACCAGCTTATAGTCCTCAGCACCTAACCGCTTTAGTTCATCTAATAGGATGAGACAATAATTTTCTTCCCTCAACAGATCTTTGACAATCGGCCTCTCTATTAATTGGCTGACTTCTTGTAAAGCAATGACATCATAGTTTTTCTTAGCAATCACAGTAGCTAAAGTCTTAATTTTGTCCCTCTGATTGTCTTCCTGCCACGAATGGCAATTTAACGTTAATAACTTCATAGATTTACGCTCCAAGCAAATCTTGTATATCCGATTTCAGGACATCCGCTTTCGGTCCATAGATCGCTTGAACACCCTTATCCTTCATCACTAGACCGAGCGCACCATTCTTCTTCCACTCTTGTTCAGTCGCAACGATAGTGGTGTCTTTCACTGTAACACGTAAACGAGTCATACAAGCATCAACATCCTCAATGTTTTCTCTACCACCTAGCAGATCAATGAGTACAGGTGCTAGTGAATTCCCACTAACCTTAGTACTGTTTTGCGAACTAGATTCTTCTTCAATGTAATTCCCATTACGTCCAGGTGTCGGGAAATTAAATCTCTTAATCAAGAAATTCGCAACACCAAAATTCAATCCAAAGAATACTAGACATGCGATGAAGAAATTAACAAGATCTAACCAAAGGCCAGCCTTCACAATCATAGGGGTACGAGTTAATAGCTCAATAAAACCAAATGAGTGAACTCGTATATCAATAATATCCACTATTGCAAATGCTAATCCTGTCATGATGGCATAAACCACATATAATAATGGAGCAGCAAACATGAACATGAATTCGATAGGTTCCGTAACCCCTGTTAAAAATACGGCTAATCCTGCTGATAAAAACATAGATTTATATTTTGAGCGTTTATCTTTATCAACATTGCGATACATAGCATAAGCAATTCCAATTAATGCTGCTGTTGATAAAATCATTTGACCCACTTTGAAACGAGCTGGAGTAACATCATTTAATAGCTGTTTATAACTCTCTGTGTCACCAGCACTTAAGAAATTATTTAAGTCTGCAATCCATGCAAGCCATAATGGATCCTGCCCTGCAACTGTTGAACCAGCTCCAGACCCTGTTAATATCGTATATGTTCCACCTAACTCTGTATAATTCATTGGAACTGTTAACATATGGTGTAATCCAAAAGGTAATAATAAACGTTCTAAAGCTCCGAAGATAAATGGTGCAATGATGGGTGCAGAGTTGCGGGAGGTCGCAATCCATTGACCAAAATCATTTAATAGCCCTTGAATAAACGGCCATACAATCGATAAAAGAACAGCCGTTACTACAGAACCACCGATAACAGCGAATGGGACAAAACGTTTCCCGTTAAAGAACGATAAAGCATCCGGTAATTTATCAAAATTATAATATTTATTAAATAAATTTGCTCCTAAGAAACCAGAGATAATTCCGACAAACACACCCATATTTAAAGCAGGTGCCCCTAGAATAGAAGTAAAGTAATCCGCTACAACAAGCTCTTGTCCAAATAAGGATTTGATGGTAGCTCCAGACTCGGCAAGCATGTCCCCATTCACTCCAAAAATGGCACCAGTAATCCTATTAATCAGAATAAAAGCGATCAGTGCTGCAAAAGCACCTCCCGCACGCTCTTTAGCCCATGAACCACCTATAGCCACTGCAAATAAGATGTGTAGGTTAGTAATGACTCCCCACCCAATATCCTCCATTACTCGCGCAATCGTTTGCACTAATGTAATGTCTCCGCCTATCATTGCCACAAGCTTCCCTAATGAGATCATGATCCCTGCAGCTGGCATGACAGCTACAACTACAAGCAAAGCTTTTCCGAACTTCTGCCAAAAATCAAACGAAAATAATTTCTTCATCTCCGCTCTCCCTCCTTATTGTATGGGTTTTCATAAATGATTAAAAATATATTTACCTAGTTTTTAGTTTTATATTTTGTGCAACCGTTTGCTTAACTTATTTTAATAAAAGGGCTTTCAAAATGCAATAGCCATTTTGGAATACACTAATACTTTACAATACTGCTATTTTGATAGGTACGAATAGAAAAAATAGTTTAATTTGTCGAGAATGGAGATTTATTTGTCCGATATGAACCCTTTTTCTTCCAATAGTGTGGATTATTTGTCCGGAATTCACGATATATTGAACACTCGACAAATCCCGACATCAATCTATGAAAAACTCACCTTTAAGATTCCTGCACTTGCCTATAAGTCAGTGTTCCTTTTTCCATCTTCATTAACCAAAAAGACAAAATAACACCTATTAATGATAAAGCTGCGAAAAAGAGATACACTCCATAGATATTAAAGGAATCGTATATAAGCCCACCTGCAAATGTACTGAACCAATTTCCGAGTCCATTCCCTATTGCCGCGTAAACAGTAATTGCCGTAACGGTAATATGAGAAGGTGTAATTTCCTTAATATATTGAAGGCCAGCGGGAATAAATAAGCCTAAAGAGAAGCCTTGAATAATCGCAGAAGAGTAGACCAGCCATAAACTTGGTTCAGTAAAATAAAAGATCCATCGTACTAAGGAAGCAATCCCTGCAAGAGTCGCAATGGGTAAAAGTCCGATACGAGCAATCAAACTTCCCGCTACTCTCATGAATGGAATTTCTGATAAGACAGCAATCATAAACGCGATTCCGATTCCAGTGTATGTTCCACCGGAATCCTCGACAAAAAGTCCAAAATAAGTATTGTTCGCTAAATTTGGACCAAATACTAAAAATGTTATCGCTAAAAATAGTAAGAACTTCTTCAGTGTGAGCAGCTCTTTCATGCCACTTTTAATATTAATGGCGGTGGATGCTTTCTCTTTTGGAGAGCGTAACGCTAATAAAGACGCTATAAGCAACGAAAGAAAGAATGCATAGAAAATGACTTGAGGTCCCATCCATCCTTCTGAAAGATGTCCCATTACAAAGACAGCAACCCCGAACCCTAATGAGCCGAATAAGCGAATGTTTCCATAGTTCACTCTCACTTTAGATGTATACTTCAACGTAATACTATCTGAAACGGGAATAATCGCACTTTGAAAGATAGCAATCATAACCGCCACCGCTACTAACCACAGATATTCATGTAAGAAAACATAGCCAATCCCAAATACACCCGCAAATGCGGTTGTAATGGACAATACTTTAGCCGGCTTACTCGTCGCATCACAAATAATTCCCCAAATTGGCTGAAAGAAAATCATGATGATGGGACCAATTGACATAATCGTTCCAATTTGATAACCGCTTAATTGTTCGACTTCACTTAAATACACACTTAATAATGGGAATAAGCTTCCCACTCCAAAGAATGCGAAAAGATAAAATCCTTGTAAAGTGATAATGTGCTTTTTAACCGTTTGATCCATTATCAAATCCTCCATATCGGACTGATTTTACACTCTTCTTATAGTAGTCCTATCCCTAATTAATGTAAATGGTTATTATGCCGAATAATGGACCGCAATATCCGGAACCCGAATGGATGACAGATCAAAGGAGATAAGAGAAAAATACTTAAAAACTTCCTTAATAACACCCACTTTTTAATTTGACTTCTTCCCTTAAACGCATTAAAGTATGATGATGAGTTTATAGAGTAAAAACGCATTTTTTCCGAGAAAATAATAGGTGTACGAAATATATATATAAAGGAGTGCCCACCATTGGAAAAACAACAAGGAAAGCTAGTGGCCCTATTGCCTTTATTGGTCTTTATTCTTTTATTTTTAGGTTCTGGAATGATTACGGGTGACTTCTATTCCATGCCAATTTTAGTGGCGATCATAATCGCAGCCATTGTTGCCTTAATCATGAATAGAAAAGAAACATTTTCAAATAAAATGGAGAGATTTGCAAGCGGTGCTGGAAACCCAGATATTATGGTTATGGTGTTTATTTTTATTCTTGCCGGTGCTTTTTCAAGTGCTGCAGACGGAATGGGTGCCGTGGATTCAACGGTTAACCTTGCTCTTTCCATTTTACCTGAAAACCTGCTAATCGTCGGTCTTTTCATCATTGGTGCCTTTATTTCCTTATCAATGGGAACTTCAACAGGTACCATTGCTGCTCTCGCACCCATTGGTGTAGGAATTAGTGGAGAAACAGAAATTTCATTAGCTCTTTCGATGGCAACCATTATAGGCGGGGCTATGTTCGGAGATAATCTCTCGTTTATATCTGATACAACGATTGCCGCGGTCCGTACACAGAAAACAAAAATGAAAGATAAGTTCAAAGTAAACTTTTTTATCGTTTTACCTGCAGCGATTATCACGGTTATCCTATTATTTATCTTAACTTTCGGCCATGAATCGACTGTAACTCCAGAAGCTTATAATTGGTTAAAGGTGATTCCATATGTAGGCGTTTTAATTGCTGCTTTAGCTGGCATGAATGTCTTTGGCGTGTTAATTGGAGGGATCATCCTTACAGGGATCATTGGAATGTCAGATGGAAGCTACTCGCTGACAAAATTTCTCGGTGCGATAACAGACGGAATTACGGGGATGGCTGAAATTGTCATTCTTACCCTCTTAATCGGAGGGGTCGTAGAGCTTATTCGTTATAATGGTGGAATTCAATATCTGCTTGACCTAACCACAAAGAAAATTCGTTCCAAGAAGGGTGCAGAGTTCGCTATCGCTGGACTTGTCAGCTCGACGAACTTTTCTACAGCTAATAATACGATATCCATTATTACAACAGGTCCTTTAGCAAGAGAGCTTTCAGAAAACTATAAGATTGATAAACGAAAATCAGCAAGCATTCTTGACATCTTTTCTTGTAGTGTTCAAGGGATCATTCCATACGGTGCCCAAGCTTTAATAGCTGCAGAGGTAGCAGGAATCTCTCCTGTAAGTCTTGTACCTTATGGATTCTACCCAATATTAATCGCTATTTGCGGGGCCATTGCCATTTGGATCAACTACCCTCGTTTTTCTAAAGAATAATTATGAATTAAAAAAGTGGACTGTCTGATTACTATTAGACGGCTCATTTTGATTTTAGAAATAGTAATGAATCAACGCTTCTATTTTAAAGTTATTCATGGATTGCCCCTTTCTCGGACAACCTCATTTTCCTTATCTTGAATGTGGTAATGCACAACTTTTTGATTTTATGCACGAAAATCCAGAGTAAGTGCTCGAGAATCTAATTTTGTGCACGAAAATGACTAGGAAATGCACGAGATTTCAAATATATGCACATGTTAATAGGTACGGGAACGAATCAAAAAGAAATCCAATCTAATAAAAACAAAGGGCTGTCCCAAACCAAGGGATCAGGAACCGACCATAGAAAGGATCATCTTCATCTAGGGTCGGTTCCTGATCCCTTTTTGGACAGCCCCGTTTTCTAACTCAATAAGTCACTAACATGATAGATTTTTCCGTTTTCAATCTCTTTATTTAATAGAAGTTCTACAAGTGCTGTGGCAACAGTCTCTGTACTTCTAAGCATTCCTTTTTCTTTAAATTGCTTGAACTGATCCACATCAGCAAATGCCTCTTTATTAGCAGAACGAATAACACCTTGCATCTCCGTATCCATCACTCCAGGGCTAAAGGCAAAGATTCTTTCACGTCTTTTGTGATTATTAAGTTCAAGAGCAACGGTTTCTGTAAACATGTTCAACCCTGCTTTCGTACTACTGTAGGCACTCCACCCATGTACAGCCCTGCTTCCGGCTCCAGAAGTAATATTCGCAATAATGACGTTATTTCTATTTGCACTTTCTAATAACATATTTGTAATTATCATAGGGGCAAGCAGATTAACATTTACACTTTTTTGAAGCTGGGATGCCTTCATATTTCCGGCTGTATCAATAGGATCAACCATTCCTGCATTGTTAATGAGATAAACGTTTTCAACGATTGGCTGCTTCACAATCTCCAGTATTACCGAAAAGGACTCTTGAACCTCTTCTACATTGGATAAATCACATGAAAAATGATGATATGAAGTTCCTTGTTCCTTCGCGAACTGTTTCAATTCATCGCTTTCAGATCTCGAAACCGTTAAAATATGAATCCCTTCTTCTATTAACAGCTTGCTAATCGATTCACCTAATCCTCTAGACGCTCCCGTTATGATGGCATACTTCATATTGCTCATCCCTTTCCCTTTCGTCTGCTTACAACCATTATCATATAGAGAGAAAAGTGTAATCTCAACTATTTAAGACTTAAATAGCGAATGCTCCAACCAGTCCAACACCACTCCTGAGCCTAATATAGAGATTTTCAATTCTATACTAGAAAGTTGATGTGCTTGAACTATTCTTTGGAACATTCGCTAAGTATTTTTCAATATGCATTAGTAATCTTTTTATTTTTGCAAAAGTTCTTGAGCTTGCTCTAACACTTTTTCTCCATTCATCATCCCATAATACATTTGATTGATTATATCTACTTTTATATTATAAGGAGCTGACTTTTCAACAATTTTAGAAGATAAATAACGAACTTGTGGACCAATTAGTATAACATCCAGATGATCTAAATGGTTTCCTAAGTCAGACTCTGAAGTAGCATTAATCGTAGCATCTACCCCTTTTTCTTCTGCAGCTTTACGCATTTTCTGAACTAGCATACTAGTAGACATCCCGGCAGAACAAACTAACATGATATTCATTTATTTTCCCCCTCATAGTTATGTTGATGAATTTCAATGATCTCTTGTGCTAATTCTTTCACAGTGAGTGAATTCATTAGATGGTCTTGTGCATGAATGAGCAGGACAGTAGGGTTCTCCCCTTCACCTGAAGCTTCTCTCTGTAAAAGTTTCGTTTGGTAATGATGTGCCTCGTTAATTTCATTTTCTGCTTCTTTCATTTTATCTGCTGCTACATCAAATTGCTTGGCTTTTGCCACTTGAATGGCTTCCATCGCAGAAGATCTTGCGTTTCCTGCATGCAAAATAATTTGAAATGAAATCTCTTCTAACGTTAAATTTTTCTCTATATTCATGCTATCAAATCACTCTTTTCATCATTTTTCTTTAATTGAGCGCGTTCAGCTGCCATTAGGAATGGAATATACATCATAATCGCAATCGCCAAATTAATAATTTGTAGGAATACACCCTTCCACGAGCCACCACTCACAAGATAGCCACTGATGATAGGCGGAGTCGTCCATGGCAGTATCGCTACCGTTTTAGGAACAATGCCTAGACTTAAGGCGAAATAAGAGACGATGGTGAGAACAGTTGGTACTAATATAAATGGTATGAGCATAATTGGGTTTAAGACAATTGGTAAACCAAATAACACAGGTTCATTAATGTTAAAGACCCCCGCAGGAGCTGAGAGCTTTCCTACCGTACGATAATGTTTTGATTTTACCACAAGAAAGATGGCCGCGATTAAGGCTAAAGTGGTACCTGATCCTCCCATAAACACATAGGAGTCGAAGAATGGCTTTGTTACAATGTATGGTACATCATTAGCACTCATTCCGGATGAAAACAAACTTTGGTTTTCTTCTATTAATGGTAGATAAATAGAATCTATAATAGGTCCCAATATATTGGTTCCATGTAATCCAAAAAACCATAACAAGTGATTTAAAAAGGCAATGATAATAGCAGTTGGAAGTGAATTAGATAAAGCTTGCAATGGTTCTTGAATGACCTTGAATACGATTTCGTGTAAGCTAACTTCTGCAAAGGCCGTTAAGAGAGCTTGAAGAAGACCAACAAGAATCAAAATAATTGTCGCAGGGATTAAAGCTTTAAAGGATTTTACTACCCCTTCTGGAACACCCTCAGGCATACTGATGGTAAATTTAGAATGAATGAGCACTCTAAATAATTCAGTAACAACCAACGAGGTGACAACGGCAACAAATAGTCCTTGAGCTCCTACCCAGGCAAAGGATATCCCCCAATCCTCTGTAACAGGAGTCAAAATAATAAGAGATGCTACAGAAATGAGGGCGACTGACAGTCCATCCAAGTTATACGATTTCGCTAAATTATAGCTAATAGAAGCAGCTACTAATAAACTTAGGATGGCAAAGGAGCCGTTCCAAACATTCCCCCCAACTGATTTCCATCCTTCTCCAAAGATTTTGAGCATAAAATCCTGAAAGACCTGTACAGGAAAATTATTAATCAAGATGGCTAATGATCCTACAATAATCAGTGGCATAATCGCTACAAATCCATCACGAACAGCTACTAAATGTCGTTGAGAACCAATTCTGCCGGCAATCGGCATAAATTTGTCTTCCATAAACCCCATTATTTTACTCATCATTAATTTCCCCCATTAAAATTAATTGAATTGCGGTAATAATTGTTTATGCGCCTCTAACAATTCATCTAAAAGAAGCTTGGCTGTTTTTTCATTTGGTACTAAAGGATTCATCACGATCGCTTGGTAGGCATCAAGATAATCCCCCGTCAGTGCGGCTTTAATGACTAATTCCTCAAATGCTTTCATTTGTTGGATGATTCCTTTTACTGAGAGAGGAATGGTGCCAACTGTCAATGGCATTGGGCCCTCTTTCGTAATGACAGCATTTACTTCTATGACAGAATCTACAGGTAAGTCTGGAATCGCCCCATTGTTCAATGTGTTAACCGTTTGAATATCTCCAGAATTATTGTAAATGCTCACCATTAAACTACAGGCAGCATCACTGTAATAGGCACCTCCCCGTTTCTCTAATTCCTTTGGCTTTTCCTTTAATTCTTCGTTTTGATATTGGATGAAAAGTTCTTTTTCAACTCTTCGAACAACCTCTGCTCTTGTGCCATTTTCTCTAAATGCCTTTAGATCCTTTTCTAATACCTCATCGGTCTGGAAGTAATATTGGTGATAAGGATTAGGGAGCATCTGTAAGGATTGAATAAATTCTGAAGACCATCCGAGCGAAACAATATTCGCAGGTGAAAAATCAATTTCTTTCTTCATTAATTTTTCAAGTACCTCTTGTGTTCGATCTACTCCATTAATGAAAACATGCTTCCCGAACACAAAATGATTCATTCCCAAGAACTCTATTTGTACTTCTTTAGGATGACAATTCATCATTTCTGCCACACTATTTTTCATATTGAATGGAATATTACAGACTCCAATGACCTTGTTATGTTTACTGTTTTTCAGTAGTGCCTCTGTAACAATTCCCGCTGGATTTGTAAAATTAATTAGCCATGCGTTTGGACATAGATCATGGATGTCTTCACATATGTCCATGAGTACAGGAATGGTTCTAAAAGCTTTAAAAATACCACCAGGTCCATTTGTCTCCTGTCCAATCACCCTGTGACTTAATGGGATCCTTTCATCCTTTTCTCGAGCTGACAGTCCACCAACACGGATTTGTGTTGTAACAAAATCAGCTCCTTTTAAGGCTTCTCGTCTATCAAGAGTCCATTCTAACTTAATAGGAACGGCAGCTTTCACGATCATCCTTCGTGCTAATGCCCCTACCGTCTCAAGTTTGTCTTTTCCCTCTTCGATATCCACAAGGGTTATATTGGATACTGGGAAAGAGTCATACCTTTGAATAAAACCTTCGATGATCTCTGGTGTATAACTAGATCCTCCCCCGATAATGACCACTTTTAAAGACATTCTGTTATCTCCCTTCAAGTTGTAAGCGATTTCTTATTAAGAAATGTATCATACAAATTTTTAGTTGTCTATATATTGTAGTAACAAATACAAATAATTATGAACAATTAATTAAACTTGTTATGACAAATTCGTTTTTATGTTAAAATTATAATCAATAGTGAAAATATTCCCTTTATGTTATAACAAGTATATGGAAGCAATCGGAAGGGAGAAGGGTGATGAAGGACGCACATGAAGGCAAAGCCTTACATTCTCATATAAAAGAAGAAATTATCCAATTAATAAAGAACGGGGAGTACAAACCCAATATGCAGCTCCCAACAGAAGCGGAGTTTTGTTCAAAGTTCAATGTTAGTAGAACGACGATCCGTACAGCGCTGCAACAGCTTACACTTGAGGGGTATGTCTATCGAAAACAAGGAAGAGGAACATTTATAGCTGAAAACAAGGTCAGTCAAACCTTGACGTCAACGATCGATAACTACAACGAACAGCTTAAGACACAAGGGAAAAAACCAAAGATTAAAGTATTAAGTCTGGATGTTATTCCTGCCGAATCAACCATTGAAAAAGCCCTACACTTAAAAACGGGAGATCCTGTTAATAAATTGGAACGTATTCGCTACTCTGACGATGTCCCATTACAATATGAAATTGCTTATCTACCTTGGTTCAAGACTCCTGGATTAAATAAAGAGGAGTGCGAAAAGTCTCTCTACAAATTCTTAGAAACACAATTTAACTTAAAAATAAAACGTACGGTCGAAACGATTGAATTATTCATTGCAGATGAAACCATATCAGAAAAAATCAGGGTTAAAGTTGGTACTCCATGTTTTAAAATTGAAACGACAGCCTACTTAGAGGATGGAACGATCATTGAATTCTCGAAGGCTATTTTCAGGGGGGACAAGGCGAGTTTCCTTGTGGAAAGAACATATTAATGGATGGAGGATTTTCATGGGAAATATCATTGTAAATGCAGATGACTTCGGGCTATGCAATGGAGTTAATTATGGAATCGTGGATTCGCATAAATTCGGAGTTGTCACGTCTACAACTATGCTTGTCAATATGCCTGGAACGGAGCACGCTGTGGAATTAGCAAAGCAGTATCCTTCTCTAAATTTGGGTATTCACCTTACCCTTACATGTGGAAAACCTGTTCACAACGAAGTTCCTTCCCTTGTAAACGAAGAGGGTTATTTTCGGTTAACGAGTCGATTCCATAACGAATCTACTATCAATCTAAACGAAGTAGAAATTGAATGGGATGCTCAGATCCAAAAGTTCTTATCATTTAATCTACCACTATCACATATTGATAGTCACCACCACATCCACGGGTGGGAGCTCCTTACACCCGTCATTCAAAAGTTATCAAAGAAATATGATCTCTGTGTAAGAAATGTTTTTGATAAGAAGATTTCGGGTCTCTCTTATTTTACAGAAAGATTTACTATGGACTTTTATGGAGAGAAGGTTTCAAAAGAGTTTTTCTCAGAACTAAATAAGAAAATTGACGATGAAGAAACGATTGAGGTGATGTGTCACCCAGCTTACATAGACTCCTACCTAAAGAAACATTCTTCCTATTGTGAAGAAAGATTGGTAGAGTTAGATGTTCTTACTTCCGTTACGATTTGATAGAAATGAAAAATGGGGCAGGCCAAAAAAGGGGTCCGGAACCACTTTGATTGTCAATATATAGAAGATGTCTAGAGGGTTTCTTCTACATATTGAAGTTGTGGTTCCTGACTACTCGGTTTTTGGACAGTCCCATTTTTTTACTCTTTCTTATTAAAATAGGTTCTAAAAATAACCAAACTATCTCGCTACATTCCCCATAGAAATAGCCAAGCGATTCCAACTATTAATTTGATTGATAATAAAGATGAGGTCTACATATTCCTTCTCACTGAAATGTTCACGGACGCGATTGTATAGTTCATTAGGTACTCGTTTCGTTGGAATTAATGTCACATGTTCCGTCAATTCTAAGGCAGCTTTTTCATCATCGTTGTAGAATGTACACTCCTCCCACGCACTGACACAATAAATTCGCTGTTCTGTCTCTCCCATTTTCCGAGCGTCGGTTGTATGCATGTTAAGACAATGAGCACAACCGTTCAATTGAGAAGCTCGGATTTTAATTAGCTCACGAAGCTTACGGTCGAGACCTGTTGTTTTTGTGTACTTTTCCATTTCTAACATAATATTAAACGCCTCAGGAGAAACATGGTGATAATCAATTCTATTTTCCATTAGTAAACCTCCAGCTTTTTAGATGTGTTTGATTCTTTATTCACTACAAAAACCAGTTATCAAGAAGGTTGTTTCCATTCATCATTTTGCTAATTATTACCTTTTCTACTTTAATCATAAATTTCCTTCTCATTTAATTCAACTATTCAGTCTCATAACTTTTAAAGAATTTTTAATCGTTTAAAGTACAAATTATTTATAACCTTATGGAAGTGGTTGACTTCTCGACTCATAAGAAAAAGGCTGCCCCTTAAGGACAACCCATAACTCTATTTAAACAAATTCGCTATTGATTCAAACAAGTTCTTAAAGAAATCAAGAATGGATTGGATAAATCCTTTGCTATCTTCACTAACCGTATCAAGTTTATCTTGGAGAGTGGAGGTAATGTCTTCAAGCTGCTGCTTTACATTATCAAAGTTAATATCGAGATCCTTCATTTTGTTAAAAAGATCTATAAGCAGCTGGCGATCTTCAGGACTAAGCTCAATCTTGAGATCCTTCAGTTTTTCCTCGACAATTTGTTCTACTTCTTCTTTTGTTGCTGGATTTTGTTCAGCAATATCTTTTTTAATTTCAGTAAGGAGTTCACTTACTTTTTCTTGGTTCATTCCCTCTTTTTCGGCAAGCTTTGTGGCTAGATTTAATTCATCATTGGCTACTTCCATACGGACAGTATCAAGCTTCTCTCCGCTTACTTCATAGGCTTTGTAAATGCCAACAAGTGCTGAATGACCGCTTACTTTAATAGGCGATGCCACTTCCACCACAGCATCCTCCACCCCAGCAGTCAGCAGGGCATTTGCATACATTTCATCTGTTACCTGTGTGATGTTTCCAGGGGTAGCTCTTTCAATGACAAGACCTTCCCCCTTTTCTTTACGCGTAATTTTCGCAGAAGAAAACATTCTAGCATTTCGGTCTTCTCCCTCAATATATTTGACTAAATCGTCACCATTTGCTGTAATTTCCTCTACTTGGCTTGAATCGGTTACACCTAAAGCTTCTTTCACTTCTTGTTTCTGAGAGTCTGATAAAGATTCACCGTAAACGACAATAGGTAATCCAAACTTCTCATTAATACCTTCTTCTGTTTTATTATTATCTGCTGCAAATGCCTGATTGGCCGATACGCCGACTAATAAGGCTATCATAAGTAAGATTTTATTAAAACGCTTCAACATTCGAAATCGTTCTCCTTTTTATACAAGTTTATAATCTTCTTTACTATAACACATGATTTTGAAACCACTCAGTTTCCACACCACCTCCTCCTATAAGACGTATAGAAACTAGATGAGGTTTCAATTTTTTTGAGCAAAAATAAAACACCCGATTGGGTGCCAATTATTGATTGAGTTTAAAAGGTGCTGATTGAATTCTTTCGATTTTATCCTTTGAATAAATTTCTACCCTCATTTTATCTGAACCTTGAAGGACTCTCTCAGGATTCAGCATTTCAACCGTAAGATTTCCTTTATCATCCGGTTGGAAGGTAGTTTCTCCAACGATTTCCCCTTTGTGAACGTTGACATTTTCCTGAGGGCCGAAGCTGACACCTCCACTGTCATCGCCTGTTATCGTTATTGAGTATGTGGATTTAGGATCTAAATTCTCTGCGAGAACAGATATAGAGACAGCATTTGAGCTTTTGAAGGTAAGCCTGATCACTCCATGTCCTTCACTCAAATGTAGTTCAGTTGTTTTTTGAAGGATAGTGATATCTTCTGGCTTATTTTCTGATTCAGCCGTATGGCTACAAGCAGCTAGTACCAGAACCGCTAGAACCCCTAGCTTTTTTAAATCATTACCCCTGGACAATATCGGCAAATCTTTCTTTAAAAGCTGGACTTAATTCACTCCAGACATCAAACGCGTTATCGTCAGGATCATAAAACACAAAATTTCGTCCAGGATGACCTCGATCTTCCATTTCGCCAACCTTAACACCTTTATCAGAGAGTTCTTGATGTAACTCCATCAATTCATTTTCCCCATCCACCTCAAAGCTCATAGAAAACCGTGTTTTTCCCTCACTATCAATAAAGTTCGCACATTCTCCTTCTTTTGCTTTCACAAGGAAAAAACTTTGATTAGCCATATTTATGATGGCCATTTTTCCACTTTCGTCAAGGTAACTTGGAATCGCCCCAAGTTGATTTGAATACCATTTGACAGACCTCACTACATCGGAAACAGGAATATATGACGTGCCAACTCGCAATAATCGTTCACTCATTTAGTCCACCCCTATCCTTTCATTAATATTATCTATTCAACAACAGAACGGATATTCCTTTAATATTTTTAGTGAAAAAATATTGGCAAATTACCAACAAAGATGATTAAAGTAATCAAACATCTTTATAGTGGAAAATGATCTTCCATCATAATTAAAAGAAAGCAGAGTCATACTAAGTATGAAACTTTACAATGACTAATTGAGGACGGATTCTATGGATTTTTTTAATGGTCAGGAAACTCTTACGCTTTTCCAGTGGGTTTTGAGAGCTGTGGTTGGATTTTTCTTTTTGCTATTTGCTGCAAAAATAATGGGGAAACGATCGATTTCTCAACTAAGGCTTCTGGATTTTGTCATGGCATTATTACTTGGAAATATTATTGCCCATCCCCTTTCAGATGAAGGGTTAGGATTAAAAGGGTCGATGACGACAATGACCGTACTCGTCCTTTTATATTCTGCAAGCGTTTATATCAGCTTGAAATCGCCTGCCATTAGGCAATTTCTCGATCCGTCTCCGGTTCCCCTTATTCGTAATGGAGAGATTCTCTATTCAAATTTATCGAAGGCAAGAATCACCATCGATGATCTGTTAGCAGAATTGCGAAAGGAAAAAATAGAAGATGTACAAAAGGTGGCCCTTTCCTTATGGGAAGCAGATGGATCTCTCACAACATTCCTTCATCCTCAGCACCAAACTGTCACAGCTAAAGAGATCAACTTAACACCGAAGCCATTTTCTTTCCCCATGACGATTATTAAAGATGGAAAAATCGTCAAAAAAGACTTATTTGATTTAGGGAAGGATGAGCAATGGTTAAAAAACACCCTTCAACTGAACTATCAGAAAAGCATAAAAGATATTTTGTTAGCCACATTGGATCAAAGTGGAGAGTTAAAGATTTTTTTATACAAATAAATGGACAGAATCTATTTTTGGATTCTGTCCACTTTTGAGGGACTACTGAATTGTTACTTTACTCTTGCTTCTAATTGAAATAGAGATTATTTTGGAATAAACTCTCCAAAAAGTTCGATGATTTTATTCCAGTTAGTTTACTCATCTAGTGAAAACCTTAAATCTTCTTTGTTTTCGGGTAAATTTTTTGCCATAAGTTAAGGTTTAATCGCCCTATTTTCAACTTATAATGTTTTATTTTCAACTTTCCCTATTTTATTCTCAACTTTTGGCTTTTATCGATTTCTCGACACTACACGACAAATTCCGCCACCTTATTCACACTGCAAGTTTATTCCAACCCATCGCTTGGAAACATCACACCAATCTGCTTCCGAACTTCATCGATGATCTCCATCGTTGTAATTGAGTTTTCAAACGAATTCGTTTCCGACTCTGTTTTCCCCGCTAGGGCAAGACGAATAAATTCTTCTGCTTCATAAAACATTGTTTTATCCCTTTGAGGTTGTGTAAGATCCTCTTTTTCACCATTTCTATAGAAGATTTCTACTTTTTCCGGGGTATGAATTTTATCAATAACAAGATTTCCATCTTCTCCTTGTATTTCAGCCGGGAGATTAGAGTTCGTGATTTTAGAGTACATCACAACCGCATCCATACCTTTGTACTTCAACACAATACTTCCTTCTCCATCCACACCTGATTCGAGTAGCACTCCTGTTGCCCTAACACTTTCCGGTTTTCCAAAAAGAACGACTAAAGGATAAATACAATAGACACCAATATCCATGATAGATCCATTAGAAAATCGAGGGTTAAAGGCATTTAACACGGTTCCTTCTTTATAAGCATCATAGCGTGAAGAATATTGACAATAGCTTGCAAAATATCTGCGGATTTTCCCTAATTTATGTAGGTTTTCTTCGACCACTCTAAAGTTTGGAAGCAGAGTAGACTTTAAAGCTTCCATTAAAAGCACATTATTTTCTTTAGCCACCTCCACCATTTTCAAGGCTTCTTTTGCATTGGAAGCAACCGGCTTTTCACAGAGTACATGCTTCTTATTTTTCAAGAATAGAATGGCCTGTTCAGCATGAAAAGCGTTCGGACTAGCGATATAAACAGCATCAATTTCACTACTAATCGCCATCGTCTCAAGGTCAGTAAAAGTTTTTCCCACTCCATATTTGCCTGCAAACTCCTCTGCTTTCTCTTTCGTTCTAGAATAAACAGCCGTAAGTTGAAACTCATCTACTTCTTGGGCAGCTTCTATAAACGCTTCCGTTATCCAGTTCGTTCCGATAACACCAAATTTCATTGTGAAAGATCCCCTTTCTTTAACTTAGCCTATTCATTTTATCACCTTATCATAATTCATGATTAAGGTTAGAAGCAAAGAATTAAAGAGAAAAAACCCTCTTAAGCTTAACTTAAAAGGGTTGGAATTTTATTACCAAAGGTTCGATCAAGCTACAATAACTTCACAAACTTCCGCTTCCCCACTTGAACAACTGTCCCATGCTCTACCATGATTCGGGAGTGAAAGTCGGCAATTTTATCCCCATTAATTCTCACTCCACCATTTTGTATCATTCGCCTTGCTTCACTTTTTGACGGTAAAAGCTTCGTTGCAACAAGAAGGTCGATAATCCCAATCTCTTTATCCCCTTGCCACCCCATTGTTGGTATTTCGCCCGGGATATTGCCTTTTTGGAAAACAGAAGTAAAATGCTCTTCTGCTTTATCCGCAGCCTTGGTTCCATGGTACATACGAACAATGGTTTTGCTTATCAGCATTTTTGCATTTCGAGGGTGTAGATTTCCGCTTTCCAACTCGAGATTGAACTTGCTTTTCTCTTCTAAACTAAGGTCTGTAACAAGATCTACATATTTTGTCATTAAGTCATCCGGAATCGACATCGCTTTCCCATACATTTCATTCGGGTCTTCGTCAATTCCGATGTAATTCCCTTTCGATTTAGACATTTTTTCGACACCATCTAAACCTTCAAGTAATGGGAGGAGGATGACAACTTGCTTTTCCTTTCCAAACTGCTCCTGCAAATGCCGTCCCATTAACACATTGAAATGTTGATCCGTCCCGCCAAGTTCAATATCACTTTTGAGTTCAACGGAGTCGTAACCCTGCATTAAAGGATAGAAAAACTCATGCAAGGAGATAGGTTTACCCGCCTCTAAACGATTAGCAAAATCATTACGCTCCATCAACCTTGCCACCGTTATTTTCCCGGCTAAATGGATGACATCTTCAAGATTTAGCTTTGATAGCCATTTCGAATTGTAAAATAGCTCAACCTTTTGTACATCTAGGACTTTCCCGAATTGTTCAAAATAGGTTTTCGCATTATGCTTTACCTCTTCGTCTGTAAGCTGCTTTCTAGCAACTGATTTCCCAGTTGGATCTCCAATCTTCCCAGTGAAATCACCGATAATGAGCTGTATTGTATGTCCGTTATCCTGGAATTGCTTTAATTTGTTTAAAACCACTGTGTGACCGATATGGACGTCAGGTGCAGAAGGATCTAATCCCAGCTTTATCCTTAATGGGATCCCGGTGTATAACGACTTAGCAATTTTTTCTTTTAACTCTTGAGAAGGAATAATTTCATGTACTCCATTTGAATAGATGGCATACTGCCTCTCCATTTCCTTCTCTTGTTCTTGTGACAGCTGTTCTATAAACGTTTCCATTCCATTAACCTCCTTGTTTTTTAAAAAAATAAAAAACCACATCCCTAATAATGGGACGTGGTTATACGCGGTACCACCCAAATTGAAGATTACATCTTCCACTCAACGTTTTAACGGTTCGACCGTTCTTTGCTACTTGTAATGGTTCACAAAGAATGTTCAAGGAGGTAATTCACCATTATCTTTGCACCGATTCGCACCCACCACCGGCTCTCTTCAACAGGGAGATAATTGACTACTGATTCCCATCATCACTTTTTTATAAATTAGACTTATTTTAGCGGAGTGTTAGCTAAAATACAATCCTTTTAAAAAATATTTTATTAAATAGTTTACAATAAAGTGAGCTTGTTTTGTGTCAAATTATTTTGGGGATACCTCAAAAGGAGTACTAGAAAAATATTTAGTGAAAGAAGAGGAAGCACTGATTGGCTACCTCTTCTAATATACTAGGGTATTTCTAATGTATTAATTAACTCCCAGATCTTCTAAAATCGATTCTAACGTGTTGCCATCATATTCCTCTTTAGGTTCTGGTGCATTTTCTACATGGCCGTTTTGCTTGAGATAGTTTGACTGAACATACTTAATGTCTTTGCTATCAACTGTTCCATCAAAGTTGATATCAGCTGCTCGGTTGTCTGTTTTCCAAGCTTCTTGAATATCAATAGCGTCTAGTACATCAATAACATTGTCTTGGTTCACATCACCAGCTGTAAGATTTATTGGGTTAACACCATGGTTCATACCAATTAACTTCCCATTATGCTCAAAGCCAATTTGTTCTTCACTCTTCGTGACAAAGTGACCTGGGACCTTCATCTCCAACGTATAAGGATCTTTACTTAACGGAAGCTTTTCAATCGTATATCGTGCATTGTCGATTGATGAGGATGCATCAAACTCGTTTCCTTTTGTATCCATCAGCTTCACTGATGCACCAACCTTTGACCAATCTTTTTTATCTAGGTATTCACTACCTTCTGAACCCACAAAAAATCCTTCTGGCAAAACATTTCCATAGACTCTATTAAACTGTGGTGATATCTTTATTTTGTCACCCGCATTCAACACGCTGACTGTTCCATTATTTATATTTGTCACTTCGACTGTTGGATTGATCTCAGCTTGTTGAATATATTGTTCATCTTGTACTTTTAAAGTAACCTCGACAACTTCTGAATGATCCAAGGCTCCGCTAGCTTCATCAAATTGAACGGTTACCTTATCTCCATCCACTTTTAGCGTAGCTTTATCTGCAAATGAATCTGTAAGCTTCGCATCAACAAGCTCAACAGACTTCACGCCCCAAATTTCTCCAAAGGTCCATTCAGCTTTACTTGCTTCATTTAAGTTATCCAACACTAGTTTGGCATGAACCGTATCACCTGTGTTCGCTTCAACTTCTTCACTCTTCGCATACGTTACAGCTGTTCCTTCTTGGACAAAGTAATATTGCTTTCGTAAGCCTTTATTTCCTGCCATATCGTATCCATCCATTGTAAAGGATAAGGCAGGGACAGACTCGTCCAGGGCGATTTCGTCTACAAATTTTCCGCCCTTATCCATATAAATAGGCGCTGACGGGAAAGGTGAATTCCATGTATAGACCATGAAATTAGATGATTGATCGACATCAATCCCGACCTCTTGCATCTTCTCTATGTGAGAGTCATTGATTTGAATTTCAAACGGATAGGTTTCTTGACCCGGTTTATATTCAAGGAATGGTGACCCACTTTCATCAAGTGAACTTTCAAACTTGGGATCATCAAGATCAATAAACACATCACGTGTTTCTGTTATCACTTTTCCTGAAAGACCTGTTGTAATAAATTTCAGCTTGTAATGACCTGGCTGTGCATAACTCACTTCTTGTGATATTGGTTGTTTGGAATCACCTGTGAATTTATTATACATCCCTTGGAATGCCATTAAGCCAAGATTTATATTTTCAGAGCTATTCTTAAGGTCAACTGTCCCAATAAACCCTAAATCCTTCCCTGTCTCACCATCTTGAAGAATCACATCCATTTTAGCCATTGGTGAACTTAGATTAAAGTCTACAAACATCACCCGATTTCGATATCCATCAAAACCATTGTTTAAATAAAATGGTGATAATGCTGGGTTAAAGACCTCTAGATAATTAAACCCTTCCTCTGTAACTCTAAAGTTAAATGGAACACGGTATTGTTCTGCTGAGTTCGCTTTGTTGGTAAGGATGATATAGCCTTCATAAACACCCGTTTTCGCTGATTTTGGAACCGTTAAGAAGACATTGTTTTTCTTTTCTTTGTTGGCCTTTACCTTAATCTTCTTGCTCGAACTTACCTTTACTCCGTTTTCCTTAAGGCTATTGGTTCCTTCGATAACATTTTCTTCTATCGAAACTTCAAAAGTTTTTGTTTTATCACTATTGTTAGTGAAATTTAAGCTCTTCATCACTCGGATATGATTACCAGCTTCTCCAAAGTGTTGACCAAAGCTTATTCCACCGGTTGGATTTTCAATCGCTACTAATTCTTCCCCATCCGGAATGAGCGTTTCGTCTTTCACTTGGACTTTCATCTGGCTATGGACCGCTTGATAAGGATCTACTCGCCCAGCGCCTACTTCAAATACACTGTACTCTCCGTTTAAAGGTTCAGCTGTATTCATGAGTATTGTTTTGATATCGTCTGGATCTAGTCCAGGATTTGCATCTAATAATAATGCTGCGATTCCTGCAGTATGTGGCGTTGCCATCGACGTACCATTAAGTCTTGCATAGGCGTATTTATAGTCTTCCGTATTTTCGTGATCGATCATGAAGGAAGGGTACGTAGAAAGGACACTCACTCCAGGAGCGACCACTTCTGGTTTCATATCATAATTTCCTCGAACAGGTCCTCTTGAGCTAAAATCAGCTAGCTTATCCCCTTCTGTTTTTATTGTTTCAAAGTTATCGAAGGTGAAGGTTGTCTTTCCAATAGCAATCGCTGCTTTTAATTGTTCCCCCGCAGCTTTAGTCATTGAAAATGCCGGAACAAAATCAGTCGACTCACCAAGATTATAGCCAACATGACCTTCTTCATTGTTATACATGATGACAGCTGCCGCTCCATGTTCTTTGGCAAATTTGATTTTGTCATTAAGGGCAAATTCCCCACGCTGTACAAAAGCAATTTTCCCTTCAACTTCTTTACCCGTATAATCCTGAGAATTTCCTAGCCCGACATCAACAAGTTCAAGAGAAGTCCCTTCTAGCTTTGCAAAGTCATCAGCAAAGCTTCTACCCATACTTACGATGTCAGTAGACCAATCCCCTTCAGTGCGGCCAGTAAATGTTGCTTGAGACATAGGAACATCACTTGCACCAACGGTTAAGGCTAATGCTGCTGTTCCCGGTGAACCCACTGTATAATCTTCAGGTCCTGCGTTACCTGCAGCTACTACAGCCGTTACCCCATTTAAAACGGCATAATTAATAGCAGTGCTTGTTGGGTAGTAAGGATCATTTATGTCAGCACCTAGTGAAAGGTTGATGACATCCATTCCATCCTCTATTGATTTTTCGATCCCTGCAAGAACGTCTTCCGTTGTCCCGCTTCCATAAGGTCCAAGCACACGGTACACATAAAGGTCGGCATCAGGAGCAACTCCTTGAACAGACACTTCACTATCGTTTACGTTCTGACCAACAATTGTGCCGGAAACGTGTGTACCATGAGAAGTATAATAAGAACTACCCCATGGAGCATATTCTGGTTCATTAGTATTCTCCCAATCTTTATATGTTGCTTCCATTGGATCTTGATCTTCATCGACAAAATCATAGCCACCTTTATAGGCTTCCTTTAAATCTGGGTGGTTATAATCAATACCCGTATCCAAAACAGCTACCTTGACCCCCTCACCCGTAATGCCTTCCTTATGTAGTTCATCGATTTTTAAATAAGGAATACTCTCAACAGACGTGGTAATTTCTCTGTCTACATCTTTAGGAAGGTCTTTCTTAACTGGGTCAACGGTGAACGTCTGATTTTTGTATACCGCTTGGACCACTTCCGATTTCATAAGTAGTTCTACTTGATTAGCTGGTAAGTTCATGGCTACACCGTTATAGGCTGTTTTGTACGTTTGGGTAATGTCGTTTGAAATGCTTTTTCCTTTGGCATTCTTTTTAGGAAGGATTTTTTTGATGTCTTCTTTAAATGTTTTATGTTCTTTTTCTACCTGTGTGTTAGCCTTTTCTTTATTCAGTTTCTTCCCTTTTGCTGCCGCTTCTAGTACGGCCACCTTGCTAGGCTTTGATTTAAATTGAACAATGACTGATACCTTCTTATCTTCCTCTAACTCACCTGCTTTAAACCCTTGTAAACCTGTATGATCCTGCAATTCTAATTGCTTTAATGCCTTTCTTTGCTCAACTGTCAAAGAAGATAGAATGTCTTCTGTCTTCAGGCCTGTTGCTGTAGCCTCTGGTATCAATACGGAATTTGCCGGTGACGCTAACAAACCAATAGACAAACTAATAGCTGCTGTTTTTTTAATAAACGAATTCGCTTTCATATACTCCCAACTTTCTAGATGATAGATTGACTGGAAAAATTAGTAGAGGAACCCTCCTATGCAATTTTTTAAATTTATAAAATTGTTACTATAATGTTAATATTCTTTCATCTTTATGGCTATGGGGGTTATTTTCTGTGACTTTATCTCTAATAAATCTACAAAACTAGTCAAAAAGTGATTTTTATTTTGCATGTTTGATAGAAAAGACCTAAATGCATTCCCCAAGTTGGGGTTTTGTATTTTATCAAAGGAAAATTACTGATAATAGCAAATATAAACAGGTATTCGAAATAATGGAAAATGACACACTTTGAATAGTAAGGGGTGGATTTTATGCTAGAAGGGGAAATTATTAAATTCTACCGAGAAACATCGGGTCTTACTCAAGCTCAATTAGGACACGGGATTTGCACCGCTACACACGTAAGTAAAATAGAAAGGGGGAAAACCGCCTATTCTTCAGACATTATTGCTCTGTTTTCGGAACGATTGGGGATTGATATTCAAAAAGAGATGGAGTCTCTTAAAGGAATAGACAAGCAACTACAGCATTGGCATACTGCTATTATTATGCAAAGGAGGAATATGGCCAAAAAAATTAAAGAAGATTTAGAGGCATCCCCTTTGGTAGGTTCGTCAAAATATGCAGCCCATTATCATCTGCTGAAAGCAAGGTATTATATTTTGCATCAAGAAGGAAATAAGGCAAACCGCATAATAAAGGATATCCAAAAAAATCACCCTGATCTTACTCCATACGAAAGAAATCTTCTTCATCATATCCAAGGAATTTACTACCTAAACAACTACAACAATTCAAGTAGCGAGCATCAGCAAAAAGCCATCCAAGTGTTAAAAGAAATTAATCTCAATGATTATGGAAATCTAGAATATTATTATCACCTGGCCGTGGCATACCATTGTATTGACTCAAAGGTAATGGCATACCGTTATGCAGAAAAAGCCCTCCGTTACTTTAAGAAGACAAACAATTTTCTTCGTGCTATTAACGCAGAATCGCTTATGCTGCTACAGATTGGCAGTGATGTCTATCTTGACTTCAAGGAGATGGTCGAGCGCTATGAGAATCTTATTCATGACAGTGAAATGTTAGGGGCCCTCGATAAAAAGGGGCTATTACTCAATAACCTTGGTTATGAGTACAAAAAGCGAAAGGAGTATGCCCTAGCCAAAAAGTATTTTAAGCAAGCTCTTTTGATAGAAGCTGAGACACCTATCAGCTATTTAAAACGTTTAAACAATTATGTGGACACCTGCCTAGAAGGAAAACTTTCGAGAAAAACAACCCTATTGAAAAAGGCGAAGGAAGGCTGCTCCCTAGCAAAACAATTGGACAGTAAACTGTATGTGACGTTATTCAAGCTCCTCATTTATCGAATCGAGAATAATATGGAGCAGTACTACAGCTTTATCGAGGAAATGGCCCTACCACAATTTCAATCTAGCAAACATGTTTTATGCATCAATAGGTATGGAAAAGAGCTATATGATTATTACGTTGATTCTGACCAACACCTTAAAGCCCTTCAACTTTCTAAGCTCTTTATGGGCACAATTTCATAACCACCATATTCCATACTTTTTCTAATTATTAAAGAATTCCCAAGAATCCTTCCCTTATCTCAGAGAGGGTTTCCTGGGAATATTAAGGCTAAAGTCTTTCAAATTCCCCTACTCAAAAAAGCTTTAAATCAATTGTTATCCCCTTCATAAAGAGTTCCTTCTGTTTGTTCCGCATTAAATTTCCATTGTACCTGTAGGGCATCTCCCTGGAATTCATTTTGATCTGCATCATTATCTACGAATTCAAATAGAACGAGAATCTTTTCCTTCTCTCCTACTTTAAGTCCATCCGGTCTTGTATCGCTACCTACAAAATCATCAATTTCCGTTATATCCGGGGTTTGATTTTGTAAATCATATAATGTTGTTTCCACTACAGGAGTAGTAGCATTAGCTTGGTTGTAGAGGATCGTTACTTTAATATGTTTCGCAAAATCATCATTATTGTTTTGCTTGACATCATTAACTGTGTAAGACGTCTCCAATAAAACTTTTGAAATGTCTAAAGTTCCATCATTTGATAAAGTAAATTCACGTTGAATCTCATCTCCTGGTTTAAGGTTGTCAAGATTGACAATCGTTTCAGGATTCACTGATAAATCTAACGTACCTGCTGCAAATGTGTTATTCGTTACTTCACTGTCGCTAAAATAGGCGTATGTCCCTCCTCCCATTAATGAAAAACCTAATGCCGCTGTCATAAGTCCCTTACTTACTTTTCCTGTAAAGCTCATCGATAAATTCCTCCCTATTATATGTATCTATTATTTATTAATCTCTTAACTGCCGTATGGACAGCTAAAAGGAATAACCAAAGGTTCAGGCATTCTTTGTCTCCATTTTTTTCAGTTCCATTACAATGGTACGCCCTGCAGAAAGCACTAAAAGCAGACCGGGTATAAACAACAATAAGGCAGAGCCTGTTTTAGAAGTAGCGTAATTCACAATGTATCCTGCATATGGAATGGTAAAGCTTGTATACTTCCCAACAATATTTTGAGGTAAGACATAGTCGGAGTCTGGTCCATCATTGTTATCCCCTTTTGTTGTGTATAACAGATCCCCGTTGGCTTCCTTAACATCCATGATTCTATGTGTAATGAGTTTATCTTCTGATTGAAAAGTAATAATATCGCCTTTCTGATAGGCCGCACCTTCTTTTGCTAGCTCAATAACGATGATAGAGCCTGTTTGAAATGTCGGTTCCATAGATCCTGATAACACAGTCTTCACTTGATGACCTAAAATGGCAGGTTCCCCTCCGGATGCTTTTGTTGAAAGAACAATTAAAGTCAACAGACACAATAGGATGAAACCCAGGGCACTTCCTACCTTAAAGATGATTCGAATGGCTTTCTTCACCGTTTTCCACTCCTTGTCCATTATTTAGGACTCTTATTTTCTTTCATTGTTGATGTTCTCTCGTGTGAGTTCCTTTTGATTTTGATTCCTGTTTTTTATTTACTTGTTGCTCCATTTGTCTATGCATTAATCGTATTTAAATATCAGAAAATTGTAAATTGGGTTATTTTTCTACATAATTACCGTTTATTTTGCCTTTTTCACAAATAAATACAGGTAAAGTGTTGATTGATAGCGATTACAATAACCCAATTGACCATTGATGGAACTTTCAGAATAATTAATGGTGAGTTTCAAAACTTTTATTAAGAGGTGATTGGATTGAAAAGAAACAAAATAAAAAAGAAAGCCATCCCTGTATTTTTGGCCGCTTCATTCGCTATCTCAGGACTAGCAGTACCAGGGAAAAACGTCTTAGCCAACGAACAAGTGAAAATGAATCAAGAACTACAGACCCCTTCCTACATAATAGGATCCTGGGACGCACCTGAAGGATTAAGCAAGAAGGAAGCTATGTACTCTTTCCTTCAATCAAAAGTCCTTCAGCCAAAAAGTAAATCATTAAGTACTGTTGGTGACGCAAAAGAACAATTTAAAATCGTTAGCCAAAAAGCAGACAGTAAAACTAAAACGTATCATTTTAGAACCGTTGAACAGATCGATGGCGTTCCAATTTATGGGTCAGAACAAACTATTGCACTTGATAAAGACAATAATGTGACCGCCTACTTTGGGAAAGTTACACCAAATTTAGCGAAATCCACCGTAACAACGGAAGCAGAGCTAACTAAGGAAAAAGCTTTAGAGATTGCAAAATCCAATATTGAGAAAGAGATTGGGGAAGTAAAAGAGTATGATGGGATTGAATCCGAACTAGTCCTTTACCCAAACAACGGAAATCTTCAACTGACGTACTTGATTAAAGCCTCTACTTCTATACCAGCACCGGGGTATTGGCATTATTTTGTAGATGCTGCAACAGGTGATGTTGTTAAGAGCTTCAACAAAATTCATGAAGCATCCCCTGTATTAGAGTCTGGTGAAAACAGCTTTTCATCATCAGGTGCCGAAAAAGTTTCACCAAAAGCTTTACCTGCAGAATCAGAACCCGTTACGGCCAGGGGAATGGATATCTTTGGGGATCTACATTCTTTCCAAGCAGTAAAGGACACGACTACAGGCGAACGTTATTTATTTGATGGGACAAGAGCCGATGGGGTTCACACTTTTGAGGCTGGGCGGATGCCTGAATTTGGATTCATCTTATTATCGGGACTTCTTGGATTTACTGGATTTGAGGTAAAGAGCAATTCCAATTTCTTCTATGACCCAGCCGCCGTTTCGGCTCATACAAATGCTGGAAAAGTATATGACTATTACCAAGAAAATTTCGATCGGAATTCTCTTGATAACGAAGGAATGAAGCTCATTTCTACTGTCCACATTGGTGATAAATGGAATAACGCTGCTTGGAACGGTAAGCAAATGCTTTATGGAGATGGCGATGGACAGAGAATGATTTCTCTATCCGGGAGCTTGGACGTTATCGGCCATGAAATGACACATGGTGTTATCACGAATACTGCTGACTTAGTCTATGAAGGTGAATCTGGAGCAATCAATGAGTCGATCGCAGATATCATGGGAGCATTTATAGAGAATAAAACAGGAGAAGACTTGTGGTTATTAGGTGAAGATGTTTGGACACCGAATACACCAGGCGATGGTCTCCGTTCAATGAGTGACCCAGCATCTGTCTATCTTGGCGGATATACTGAATCTGGCTACTATCCTGACCATTACGATGATCGTTATCTGGGGGACTTGGATAACGGCGGAGTCCACATCAACAGTAGTATCAATAACAAAGCTGCCCATCTCATCACCGCTGGTGGAACCCATTATGGCGTAACTGTAACGGGAATCGGAAAGGATAAGGCAGAGAAAATCTTTTATCGTGCCTTAACACTTTATCTAACAGCTTCCTCTGACTTTAGCCATATGCGTGAAGCAGCTATTCAGTCAGCCAGAGACCTTTATCCAGATAAAAATGGAGAACCATCAGCTGAAGTACAAGCCGTCATGGCTGCTTATGATGCTGTGGGGATACAATAGATTTTTCAAGAATAACAAACAAGGACTGGCGATCACGCTCAGTCCTTGTTTGTTATTCCTACGAAGTGGAAATCATACCGGATTGTCTTTATGTTCATCCAAAAACCATCACATACAATTATTCATTAACTCCTGAACCTAGCTTATCAAACTTGATGGAATGATAAAACAATTTCATATGACTTTAACTCTTCTTTGTATTATAATATTATATAACGACTTAGATAGGGAAGGATTTTATCATGAAACTAAATAATTCAAGCTCACGCCCCTTATATGAACAATTAAAGAATAGTATTAAGGATTCAGTAGAAAAAGGCGATTACCGCCCTTCTGAAAAAATCCCCAATGAAGGTGAGTTATGCGAACGATATGGCGTTAGTCGTATTACTGTTAGGAGAGCCATTAAAGAATTGGTAAGTGAGGGACTTTTAGAACGAAAACAAGGTAAAGGAACGTTTGTTACTAGACAAAAGGTGGCCAGAGAATTGGTCCACGTGAATGGTTTTACTGATTTCAGCAAACAGTTGGGGAAAAACCCATCTAAGCGAGTATTAGCTTTAGAGGAATTAAAAGCTTCCAAAGAGATTGCTGAAGCTCTTCACATCGATACAGGCACAGCAGTTTTAAAATATGCCCGTCTTATGTTTATGGATGAACAGCCATTTGTATTAGATGTTTCCTATTATTCACTTGATCGGTTCCCTAATTTAACTCAAAAAATCCATGAGTATGAGTCTTCTTACGATGTTTTGAAAAATGTTTATCATACAAACATAGACTCTTCTATTCCTAGTAAAAAAATACTCACTGTCACTCCAGCAACTATTGAAGATGCTGAATACTTAGAATGTGAAATAGGAGATACCCTGTTTAATATTGATAAAACCCTTTATGACGAAACAGGAGTTCCGATTCACATTTCTAATTATAAAGTTCCCACTTCCGACATAGCGTTTACCATTTCAACATAAACCAAAGGAATAGACCTTAAGCCATACGGCTAGTTCTATTCCTTCTCTTTTCACCCTATTAATTGTTTTCCATACCCAAATGCTCCATTTACTTCACATGTTTTCGCTGCTTTTTGGGCAGCTATTTCTAACGATAATTCTATCGGCATTCGATTAAAATGGGTCGTTAAATAACTCGCAATAAAAGAATCACCCGCCCCCAACGTATCGACCACTTTAGCTTCTATTATACCTTGACTATATCTTTTGTTATCACTTGACATTACTACTCCCATAGATCCTCTTGTTATAATCACATTTGGTGTTCCCAGTCGATGAATCGTCATCAATAATTCTTCAATTTCAAGGTCTGAGAGATGACTTCCAGAACAAAAAGCAAATGTAATATGGGGACAAACCTTTTCTAGAAGCTCTTCCGTAAAATGATTAGAGAAATCATAGGATATAGGTAACATACACTTTAACTGTTCCAACTCTTCATCCAGATGACTATAAATACTCGTATGAAGTACGTCGTAATTCTTTATATATTCATAGTCTTCTTCCGTTAAATGCAGCTTTAATCTTGACTGAATACCTCCTTTATTTGATTTAATAAAAATTCGATCACCGTCTTCATTAAGATCTACATACGCTTTTCCGCTCTCACCCACTGCAACTCTTACTAAATTAGTATCCACTTGGTTTTGTTTTAGAGAACGAAGGATATGCTCTCCTTCTATGTCATTCCCTACGATCCCAATAAAGGCCGTTTTTTCAGCACCATACTGCCTAGATAAAACAGCTACATTCAAAGCATTTCCACCTGGAAACATTTCCTTACGATCTTGATAAATATCTACTACATTATCCCCTATTGCAATTAAATTCATTAATAACACCCTTTCTCATCCTTTTAAACTACCTGATGAAAGTCCTCTCACAAAATATTTCTGCATAAATAAGAATAGTATAATTATAGGTAACGCCGATATCATAAGCCCTGCTAATAATACTCCCCAATTGGTTTGGAGCGCGTCCCTAAACTGCATTAATCCCGCTGGAATTGTCTTTAAAGATTCAGAGTCTACGAAAATCAACGCAAACATAAACTCATTCCAAGTAAAATAAGCGGTTAGAACAATAGCGGTTAATAAAATCGGTAAATTCATTGGAATGAATATTTTAGTGAATATACTCCACGTATTGCATCCATCTAAGAAAGCCGATTCTTCCAAGTCTTTCGGAACCTCTAGAAAAGCAGCACGAATTAATATAAGTGTTATTGGAATTCGATAAGCAACATACGGTAATATTAACGCAAGGTACGTATCGTGGATTCCTAACAATTGAATGAGTTTATATAATGGAACTAAACTGACTTGGGGAGAGAGCATCATCCCACCCATACAAATAATTAATATAATATTTTTGCCTTTAAACTCAAACCTTGATAATCCGTATGCTCCAAGTGCGCTAAGAAACACTGTCAACAAACAGGTGCTTACAGTAATAATCAAACTGTTAAGAAAGTAAGCTGAAATCCCCGTATTCCAAGCATCAACATAATTGGAAAATAACCAAGCTTGAGGAAGTGCCCAACTATTGGCATAAATTTCTTCAGTCGTTTTAAATGAATTAACCACCATCCAAAAAAGCGGATAAGCTATAATGATAAAATAGACAATTAGAATGGTATAGATTGATACTGATCCAAGAATGGTTTTTTTGTTCAGTTGTTTACTTAAATTTGGGTGAGGCCGATATTCTACAGACGCCTTATTAGTCTCCACCTTAACCATCCTTTCCTGTTTTAAACACTTTCATTTGAATGATTGAAACGAATAACGTTAGGATTAATATAACCGTTGCAATAGCAGATGCATATCCCATTTCGTCCCTGAAAAATGCTGAATTGTATAACAACGTTCCTAATACTTCACTTGCATTTCCTGGTCCGCCACCCGTTAATATATAAGGCTCGTTAAAAACTGTAAATGCCCCTGTTAATGTAATTAACGTTGCTACGAAGAACATTTCCCGTACTTGTGGAACCGTAATATTAATAAACTTGCGGATCCTTCCTGCCCCATCCATTTCTGCCGCCTCATACAGTTCTCTCGGAATATTCTGAATTGAGACAACAAACAACATCATTATATATCCAATACTTTGCCATTGTGAGACCGCAATGATCGCGAAAATCGCTGTCTCTGAATCCCCTAACCAAGCCTTTGTGTACTCCTCTAACCCTACTAATCTTAAAAATCCATTCAATATCCCTACATCTGGGTTATAGATAAAATTAAATAACAAGGCGATAACAGAGATTGAAATAACAACAGGGAGGAAAAATACGGTTCTAAAGATACCACTTACAAGTCTAGTGATCGGATCTTCTAATATAGCTGCTAAGATTAATCCTCCAAACACTTGAAAAATGATAGAAATAACGGCATACCAAATATTATTTTTTAAAGCTATATAAAAAACCTCATCTTTAAAGAGATTAAGGAAATTTTCAAATCCAACGAATACCTTTTCAGGAGAAAAAGCAGAGAATTCATAGAAAGCAAAGCGAAAGTTTTCAACAATGGGATAGTACACAAAAAGCGCCATGAGAAACAAACAGGGTGCTAAATATAAGTAAGGTACAATCTTTCTTTTTGGCAATAGACTCACCTCTTTTTTTGAAAAGGCAGTCCCAAAATCAAGACTTCATCATATAAAAGAAATCATCAAACCTCATTCTATATATGGGACAAATTATATGATTCCGAACCCTTTTTGGGACCCTTCCCTTTCTAATTTAGTTTTTTGAAGACGCTTTTACTTCTTTGGCCGCTTTTTGAACATCAGACATCACTTCTTCAGGAGTTTTGTTTCCGCCAAGCATCTGTTGTGTGCCATTTAAATAAGCATCGACAATTTCAATATCAAGGGCAGTATCTAACCATAAATAAGTTTTGTCAGCATTAACGATTAAATCAATCGCTTCTTGTTGAAGGGGAGAAGCATTTTCTGAGTTTGTTGTTCCTTTAACTGCGCTATATTCACTGACCTCTGTTAATTGTTCAGTCCCTTTTTCTTTTGAGGTTAAAAACTTCACAAATTCCATTGCTTCTTCAGGATGTTCAGTTTTGGAAGAAATCATAATTCCCTCAGGAGCAGCCGTGATCGAATTAGGATTCCCTTCCCCTCCCTCTATGGTTGGAATATTAAATACTCCTAAGTCTTCTTTTAATGTAGGTTCAATAAGACCAATCTCAGCTAATTGGAAAAATCCAATTGCTGCTTTCCCCCCAATAAATAATTCCCGCGCATATTGATGGTCTACGGAGTTAACCCCTTTATTAAAGAAAGGCTCCAATTCCATAAATTTCTCTAAAGCCTTCACATATCCAGGGTGGGAGAAGTCCCCGTCTACATTATATCGATCATAATCTTTTGCAATAACATCTTCTGGAACCATGAGTTGATTTAAAGAGCCTATATAATGAGAAATAGTCCAGGGTGCTTTACTTCCAAAACTTATCGGAGTTATATCTGCCTTTTTAATTTTTTCTGATATAGAAATTAATTCACTCCATGTTTTAGGAACTTCAAGATTTAACTCGTTAAAGATCTTTTTGTTGTAAAAAAAGGCTTTTCCATCTGTTGACCAGGGAACCCCATAAATTTTGTTATCAAGTGTGAAAGGTTTGAACTGGGATTCAATAATTTGACTAGACCATTCTTTATCCTCACTGACTGCATTCGTCAAATCTAAAGATTGTCCAGCACGAACGAAGTTATAAGCAAATTCTCCACTCCAAGAGAAAAAAACATCAGGAGGGTTTTTTGATCCTAATACGACTCTAATCTTTTCTTTATAAGAATCGTTTAACACAGCTTCTGTTTTAATTTTAATGTTAGGGTGGGAGGCTTCAAATTCCTTAACTGCATCCTCAAAGAATTGTTTTTTTGGTTCAGTGGGCCAGCGGTGAAAAAAGCTTAGTTCTATAGTGTCACCACTTGAATCTGAGTTACTGGCTGATGAACAACCGATAAGAAGTGTTAGAACTAGCATGGAGATCATACCAATAGTAAATAATTTTTTCATTTTCCTTCCCCCTCAAAAAGAAATTTTTAATAGATATGTGTAGAGTGGGCTTGTCCCAAACCCAAGGTGTCAGGAACCACTACTTCCATATATAGAAGAAAGCCTCAGGGACATCTTCTATATATGAACAATCGTAGTGGTTCCGGACCCTTTATGGGACAGCCCCATTTAAAGTTTTAATAGTCTACTTTCCACATGTATCTTCGTTTTGATAGAGGATGATTACGATTTTCGGCTAAATTATCTGCGTATTTTCTTAGAACATAGTTTAATACGAGAGGTGCAATATAACCTTTTACATCTTCTTCAATTCCAGAATATTCAAAATCTTTCGCGTCCAAAACGACCAGTTTTTTCCCATATCTTTTAGAGAACGCTAAAGCTCTTTCTTCTAATGGTCTTGTTTCATCTAGTCCAAGAAGAATGATAAATGGTGTCTCTTCATCAATAATTTCAAAAGGTCCATGGAAATATTCTCCGGCATGAATCGCATGGGAATGGATCCATTGCATCTCCATTAAGATACAAATCGCATAAGAATAGGCGATACCATAGTTTGCACCACTGGCCATTGTATAGATTATTTTTTCATCTTTATACTGCTGACCAAAGTTTACAGCTTTCTCATGATATTGGGAAGCAGCTTTCTCATAGACAGCTTGTAAGTTCTCTAAACTTCTCTCCATCTTCTCAAATTTATCATTATCTTCCACTACTTTAAGTACTCCAAATACCAATTGATATAAAACTGAGTAATTTGTAGTGAATCCATTTGCCTCTTGGCCCCACTCATATTTTAATACAATTTCTGATGCCTTGGCTAAGGGAGATTCTACCTCATGTGTTAGAGAAACCGTTAAAGCACCTTTTGCTTTTGCAAACTTTGCCGCTTCTACGGTTTCTGGTGTATTACCAGAGTGTGAACATAAAATAACGAGTGACTGACCCCCGAGCTTTGCATGATTTCGATGAATAAATTCATTAGAACTATAAAGATGAGCGTCAATCTTTTTAGCTTCACGGTCGAAAACATATTTACTTGGGTACATTAACGCCGAAGATCCACCACACGCTACGAAAAAGACATTCTCAACATTTCTTTTTTTAACTTCATTCAATGCATTCTTCACCTGATTTTTCACATCTACTACTAGTTCAGTTGTCATTAATACTCCTCCTATAAAGAAATAATTTCGTAAAACCTCTACCCTCCTTAAGATTAAAACAATATACAACATGATATAACATTATATATTGTTATATTTTAATCAATAGTACACCCCTTCATAGTTGCTGTCAACATAATTTTCAGAATATTTAATCGACAATATTAGACAAGCCTAACGCTGTTCTCTAATAAAATGGAATTATACTCAAAATAAAAAACTCAAAAAACCTTTGGCTGCCCGATTTAAAATCCAAAGGTTTTTTGAGTTTTTTTACTTCTGAAGGTTAGGTTTTGTAGAAATGGTTGAACGATTGATATCATTACTATTAATGAAAAAGTGGAATCCGAGCGTCTAAAAGGATGCTTTTCTATTAAAGAAGGATTTAATATTAGCTAATCTCTTTTAGAACAACCCCTTTATATAACATTAACTGGATTGATCTTCTATATGGGATGATAAGATTTCTTGTTTATTTCTTATTTTAAGTAAGGAGACGGCACGCCTAGTCATTTTGAGAGAAGCCCAAAACATAATGATAGCTATGACAGGATGAGCCGCCGCAGCCCATGGTAAAACGGTTGTAACGTTTGCAGTGAAATACATCATAAAAATCAATCCAAGGAGTGCCACACTTTGCCACTTCGCCCACAATGGTAATTGACCAATAAAAGCGGTAACCAGCATTAGAATGGGAACGAGTTCAAATATGTGGACAAAAATAGTATGCTTCGACCAATTTACGGGATCCACGAAAATCGCCAGACCTGCAAAAAAGACTTGAGTGACAATACAAAGTGTGAAAATAATAGCTAAAAGTACAAAACCGATTCTTGCTAGGCGAATTCTGGTCGTTTCTTTATGTTTATCCATTTATCCTTCCTCCTTTCTCCATAAAGTTCATCCATTTATATTTTCACAGTTAAAAGTAATATGTTAAACAAGCCAGAGCCTTAATTTGCTGTCAGTCTGTGGTCTTATTTATAGGCTCTTTTCGTAAATTTTGTCGCTTTTGATTAATTATAAACATCTTAAATCATTCAATATCAGTGAAACACTTGTGGCTTTAATGAAAAGATACCCCGAAACCTTAATCATTTCGAATTTCTATTCTTGTTCGAAAAGCAACAATCTATGCGAAAACAGCCTATTTATAAAAAAAGCGTCCTTGCGCTTGTGCAAGAACACTTTTTGGGTAGAAAAAACCCTTTGTTTCCGTATTATTTGTCCAATATCCACTTTAATTTGTCCATAATCAATCATAATTTGTCCAAAATCACCCATATATTGACCGTTCGACATTTATCAACAAATTTCGTAAACATAAAGCCCGCTACGCTGCAATACCCCCACTCTACCCAAATAAATAATCTTCAATCCCTTTTGTAATATTAAACGGACCTCGTTCTTTATTTGAGGGAACCACTAGTTTAAATCCTGACTTAGGATAAACCGATGAATGAAAGCTTACACCTGGGTCATATCCCATTACATGGTACTTAAAAATCTTATCTTCCCTTTTATTGATCCAAACGCCATAACCGTAATAGGACTCTTCTTTAACACAGATATGAGGCTTCAATAATAGATTCGTATAATTTTCACTTAAAAGTTTGTATTCTAATAACCCTTCCCACAATTTGATCATATCAGGGGATGTGATATAAGCTCCTCCATCGGCTCCCCCTTTTATTGGGATCGAGTAGGTATTCGTTCGCCATGTTCCTTCATCTTCATGATCTATATAACCAAATGCTGTATTCCCTGGAAGTTGATCGAGAGAAAAATATCCCGAATCCTCCATTCCACATCGTTTAAAAATCTCTGTTTCAATATATTCTGTAAAGCGCCTACCTGTTTGTTGTTCAATCACTAGTCCCAATAAGATAAACCCGGCATTATTATAATGAAATCTATTCCCCGGCTTGAACATCATAGGCTGCTTTTGAAACATAGGAAGGAAATCTTCTAAGCTCTTTAATAGATACATCGGCCTTTCTTTCCATAGATCCTCAAAGTCCTCCATAACGTCTTCATCAAAATAATCGGGAACCCCGGAACTATGTGTCAATAAATGATGAATAGTAATCTTTTCATCGAAATTCGGAAATTCCATTTCTAGACAATCTTTAAGTCGAGATTGAAAAGAAATGACCCCTTTTTCTACTAGCTGGCAAATTCCAATTGCCGTAAATAACTTACATCCCGAAGCAATTCCAAAGCGTGTATCCACTGTATTTGGTTGCTTTTCTGCTCTATTTGCATAACCAAATGCAGATTGATAAACGACATCCTCTTCATCCTTCAAGATTACCGTCCCCGAAAAATCTACTTTATCTACAATCTCTTTCACAACGCTTGAAAGTTCAGTTGTATTTGTTACCATAACAATCTAGCTCCTTTGCTGTATCTTATGAACCATTATTCAATAATTTTTACTTTCTATAAATCAATATTTAATTTATCATTTCCACCACAACCCTTTTCCTGGATAAAGTATACTTCTCTTCTAAAGTTAGAAATCCTCCTAAAGATACCCAAAAAAGGCCGGGCATGATTTATCGCCCGGTCTTACGAAAATAATCTTCTTATTCGGTTCTAGGATCTACATAATCAGGATAATCGGTAATAATAGCATCTACATCCATTTCCAATAGAAAATCGGCTGCTTCTTGACTGCGTACAGTCCATGAGGAGATCTTCATATCTAGTGAGTGCACTCTGTTAACTAAATTTTTAGTGACCATTCTGTAGCTTGGGTTAAAATAATCCGCATACGTTGAGAATTCTTTTAATGCTTCGTCAGTTGTATCAGCAATTGATGAGGTTAGTACTCCGACTGGAACCTTTGGAAGCAAAGAATTGATTTTTTTCATGGACTCAAAGTTAAAGGATTGAATAATAATTTTTTCATTTTGTGGTTTATCAAGATTCCGTTCCTTTAATTCTTCAGCCACTTCCTCTTCAATTCCCGGATACAGTTCAGGAGCTTTTAATTCTATTAAAATACCAACTTTACCGTGATATCTGTCAAGGATTTCATCGAAAGTAGGAATTTTCTCCCCTGAAAATTCTTCCCCCATCCAGCTACCGGCATCAAAACTTCTAAGTTGATGAAAGGTTAAGTCTTTCACATTCCCTGATCCATCAGTAGTTCTATTAATGGTCGTATCATGAATAATGACTAACTCCCCGTCTTTACTACGCTGTACATCGATCTCAATATAATCAGCTTTCATTTCTACCGCCTTGTCAAAAGCTGCAATTGTGTTTTCTGGTGCATACCCAGCTGCACCACGATGGGCAACGCTATCTACCTGTTTTAATTCCCCATTTGTTTCTGCAGCATTAGCTTGTTGAAATGGACTAAATACCACCGTTAAAGCAACACCTACACCTAATAACGCGTTCTTCATGCTCCTCAGCTCCTCTACATAGTTGATTTAAATTCATCTTACTTTACGAATATGTATTCCATATGTAGAGACTATTTAAGATAAGTAAAAACATTATGAAGAAAGGTAGGGCGATTATCATGCTTTTGTTTACATCTATAATCAAGATTAATCCATTCCCACAAAAAAAGGAGCAAACGCCCAAATGCTTGCTCCTTCCATATCTTATTCTCTTTTCAGAAGGCTCTTTTCGTAAACCTTATTTGCTTTTAATCAATCCTAAACATCTTAAATCATTCAACACTAGTGAAACATGTATTGCTTTGACGAAAAGATGCCCCAAAGCCTTAATCATTACGGGTTTCTATTCTTGTTCGAACAACAACAATCTGTATGCAAAAACAACTTTTCAGAATTACCCTTTATTAACGAGCAGATTTTCCCTTGCCAGTTTTGCCGCTTCAACCATCACTTTAAGGGATGCAATGGTCTCCTCAATCCCGCGCGTTTTCAAACCGCAGTCAGGATTGATCCAAAATAGCTTTGGATCCAGAACCTGAAGGGCACGATCAATGTTTCTTGTAAGTTCCTCAAGTTGTGGTACACGCGGACTATGGATATCATATACCCCGAGACCTATGCTATTGTCATAGGTGTTTTTTTCAAATGCCTGGATTAATTCCCCATGACTTCTTGAGGTTTCAATTGAGATCACATCAGCATCTAAAGCTTTAATGGCCTCAATAATATCCTCGAAGTCAGAATAGCACATATGGGTGTGAATTTGCGTATCATCTTGTACAGAAGAGGTTGTAAGTTTAAACGCATATACAGCAGCATCAAGATAGCTGGACCATTGCTCGCGCTTTAACGGCAGTCCTTCACGAAGGGCCGGTTCATCTACTTGAACCATACGAATCCCATTTCTTTCGAGAGCTTCAACCTCTTTTCGAAGTGCTAATGCGATTTGATTGGCAATATCAGAAAGGGATAGATCATCTCGTGCAAACGACCAGTTTACTATCGTAATCGGCCCTGTTAGCATTCCCTTTACCGGCTTATCTGTCAACGATTGGGCATACACCGTTTCTTCGACGGTCATCGGTTCCTTATATGACACGTCCCCAAAAATGATCGGTGGTTTCACACATCTGGATCCATAAGACTGTACCCAGCCGAATTTTGTAAACTGAAAACCAGCTAATTTTTCACCAAAATATTCAACCATGTCGGTTCGTTCAAATTCTCCATGAACGAACACATCGAGTCCAATTTCTTCTTGAATAGCAATCCATTTTTTTATTTCAACTTTTATATATTCTTGATATTGTTCATCTGTTAACTCACCTCTACGCCAGGTTAGTCGCGTTTTTCTAACTTCTGAGGTTTGTGGAAAGCTTCCAATTGTAGTAGTCGGGAGCAATGGTAGTTGGAATTCCTTCTCCTGAGAACCTTTACGAATTTCATAAGGCGAATCACGCTTAGCTTTATATTCAGATAGATTTTGAATCGCTCCTTGAACTTGGGTATTGTTTCTCAATGGTGATTGATTTAACTTTTGAATAGCTACGGTTGATGATTTTATTTCCTCTTGAATTGCTTTATGGCCATCTTGTAATCCTTTAGTTAAGGTACCAACCTCTTGTAGCTTTTCATTTGCAAATGATAATGCCCTTTTTAAAGTTTCATCTAGCTTTTCCTCAGTTTTAACGGTTACAGGAACATGTAATAAGCTTGATGAAGGCTGTACAATGAGACGATCTTTTGAAACAATTTCCGAAATCTCCGTAAGGGTTCCCAACTTCTCCCCTAGATTCGCACGCCAAATGTTACGTCCGTCAATAATACCTGCAGCGAGAACCTTATCCTCTGGGAAACCGTGTGTTTTTAATGCAGTAAGGTTTTGTCCATGATCATGAACTAAATCAAGTCCAATCCCTTGAACAGGTAGTTTAATGACATCTTCATAATGCTCTATACTATCAAAGTAAGTTTGCAAGATTACCTTTATATTTGGTGCCGCTTCATGAAGGGCTTGATAAACGTCATTAAATATAGCAACCTCTTCTTTGGAAAGCGTCGTCGATAAAATTGGTTCATCCACCTGAACCCACTCGACACCTTCATTTTGTAATTCTCGTAAAATACTCGCATATAGCGGTACAAATTGTTCTACTACTTTCTTAAAGTCACTTTTGTTATATCCTTTTGAAAGCTTTACAAATGTGACGGGACCTAAAATAACCGGCTTACCTTCAATATTAAGTTTTTGTTTAGCTTCCTTATAAAAATGAAGTGGGCGGTTTTCTACAAGTGTTGGTACCACCCCATCTAGCTCCGGAACGATATAATGATAGTTTGTATTAAACCATTTTGTCATTTCAGCTGCAACTGCGCCTTTCGTGCCTCGTGCTATATCAAAGTATGTTTCAAGGGGAACCTTCCCACCATCATACTCAAACCGCTCCGGAACTAACCCAAACATAACGGCCGTATCTAGAACATGATCATACAGGCTAAAGTCTCCAACTGGGATCAAATCAATTCCTTCATCCTTCTGTTTCTGAAGGTGACCTAAATAAATTTCCTTTATTCTTTTCAAAAAAACCTCTTTTCCTAATTTACCTACCCAAAATTGTTCAAGTGCCTTTTTCCATTCGCGTTTTTCACCTATTCTTGGATAACCTAAATTGGAGCTTTTCACTGATGTCATCGTATTTTTCCTCCTCGTATATTTGTATTCTCGTACTCAACTAAAAAATCTCTCTTCCCAAATAGAAAGAGAGAACGATACGCATAACTAACTAGAGTTGAGACCTCTGGTTTTCTTAGGCACGTATTCCTCACTCCTCTCTATATCCTCGTAGAGCTTTAGAGCATACAACAGGCAGGTCTCCTGACTTAGGTTTACCGCTTCTTATCCCTTCCCATTTCAAATTGAAACAGTGGTTCCTTGATAAGTCGCTCCCCATTACAGTGGCGGGACCGTTTCGGAATTTCACCGATATTCCCTTTTAAGCTGTGTTTCATTTTTCTAACAGCACCTAATGTATTTTTGTATTAAATTTTAATAAAAGGCTTTTTTCATAAACCTTGTTGCTTTTGGTCAACTATAGACATCTTAAATCATTCAAAACTAGTGAACCAATTATTGCTTTGACGAAAAGATGCCCCGAAACCATAATCATTACGGATTTCTATTCTTATTCGAAAAGCAACAATCTATAAAAATACAGTCTAATAAAAAAACGAATGCCTCCCTAATTTAATAGAAGGCATTCGTCATTTATAGAATCCCCTCTTATTTGTCAAAGCCATGGCTTTGCTGGAATTAGCACCTTTTCAACAATTTCGTTGAATGGTTGCCGGGCTTCATAGGGCCAGTCCCTCCGCCTCTCTTAATAAGAGTTTCAATATTTTGTTATGTTCATTGAATTTAAATGAAATCATAGCATGATGAACAAATGTTGTCAAAAGAATTTTCGAAATTATTTTTATTAAATGAAATTTGTGTTTCTATTCTTTGGTACCGCGAAACAGCGCCTAGGCCAATATGACGGCATTCAGAGCGGACGATCGTAACGTGATATTCGACGAAAGCTGAAATGACGGCTTCCAAAACGGACGATCATACCGTGATATTGGTCGATAGCCAGAATGACGGCATTAAAAGGGACTGATCGTACCGCGGTATTGGACGAAAGCCGAAATGACGGCTTCCAAAGCGGACGATCGTACCGTGATATTGGACGAAAGCCAAAATGACGGCATTAAAAAGGACTGATCGTACCGCGGTATTGGACGAAAGCCGAAATGACGGCTTCCAAAGCGGGCGATCGTAACGTGATATTGGACGAAAGCTGAAATGACGGCATTAAAAGCAGACGATCGTACCGTGATATTGGACGAAAGCCGAAATGACGGCTTCCAAAGCGGACGATCGTAACGTGATATTAGGCATTAGCCGAAATGACGGCTTCCAAAGCGGGCGATCGTAACGTGATATTGGGCATTAGCCGAAATGACGGCTTCCAAAGCGGACAATCGTACCGTGATATTCGACGAAAGCCAAAATGACGGCATCCAAAACGGACGATCGTACCGTGATATTGAGCAATAGCCGAAATGACGGCTTCCAAAGCGGCTTTCGATACCGTGAAACAGAGCCTAGGCCAATATGACAGCATCAAATTGGGCTTTTGATACCGTAAAACAAAGGAAAATGACGGTACTCAAGAGACATTGGATACCGCAAGTCTGATCAAAGCAGATCTTATCCATCTCCTCATCAATCATGGAACAATTACGAATCATTACATTGGAATAATGACTTTCTTGACTATTAAAATTTGCAGCAATTAAATTTTTAGGAATTTTTGGATATTGAATTTTAAAGGTACTTAATACGATCATCCTTTACATTTGTATCATTCCTATAAGACACACATTCTTTTTATTATTTCTTTAAAGCTCCTTCGAGGAAAGGGGAAGGAAAAACTTCACCCCTCGTTTATTAAAAGGTAGCAGTTTCATATCAGCTAGTAAGTGACTAGCATACCCCAAGAGACAGGTAATGAAAATCCCCGCCACTCCTAATGCTTCTTGAAAATAATAAGCAATCACTCCAAAATAGAGGAGCCCTATTATAGAGTGAGTATAACTTCTATGAGATACAAGGGATGCTATGATAATATAAATTCCGAATAGCCATACCCAGGTTTCCCCTAATGACAATCCTCCTGCTAATACCCCAATACCTGCTACTGTAAGCATATGACGTTTGGTAATGAAGGAGGCAATGATCAGAATCCCAATTCCTGCTCCGATCCCTAACCATTGCTCCTGGCCAACACCCTTTAGATAACTGTAAACCATCATTAAGACACCAATAATTTGCGCAAGCGTTCTGAAAAATTTGTGGGAAGCTGTGAATTTATTTCTTAATTTCCCGTTCACATCAAGGTCAGGTATTAAGCCTGACACACCCCCGAACCCTACTAGAGAAAGAGTTGTAATCGGATCTGTTTGTAATGTATTGGCAACGATAAATCCTGTAGTTGCTCCTATTGCCATATGTGCTGTGCCGTTCACTATATTTTCCACCTATTTCTTTTAATAATACTATCAATCTACTTCTCTGTTGATTTAATTGAGGATATTAATCTAACTCCCTATCATCAAGCAGCATCCCATCATTATAGGCTAAATTTTAACAATAAGTAAGCATCTACCACTAAAATCCTTCATTCTTCATAAAAAAATCAATCACCTCCATCCCCCACATGGTAAAATACGGATATAATCCTACACACTTTAAAAGGAGAAAAATGTGATGAACTTAACGATTTTACACATTGAAGATGATCAGGAAATCGGCTCTTGGGTTAGGGAGTTTTTAACTGAAAAAGGATATCAAGTCATTTGGATTCACTCGGGTTACAGTGCAATGGAATATATGGATCGTATCGACCTTGTTATTTTAGACATCATGCTTCCAGGATTAGACGGCTATACGGTAGGCAAAAGATTGAAGGGGAAGTATCCCCAGACTCCAATTATGATGTTAACAGCGAGAACGTCTATGGAGGATAAATTACAAGGACTTTCTTTTGCCGATGACTATATGATTAAACCGTATCATCCCGATGAGCTAGAAGCACGTATTCAAGTGCTGCTAAGACGATCTGGTGCTGTTTCGACAGATAGTTTACAACTGTCCCATTTAAGAATTGATAAGCAGGCTAACCGAATCTTGAATACACAATCAAATCAAGAGATCGTTCTTACTGGGAAGCAATATCATATTTTCATGTATTTATTAGATCATCCCAACCAAATCTTAACCAAAAAACAAATTTACGAAGCGGTTTGGGAAGACACTTATCTTAAAGGGGATAAAACACTTATGGTGCACATCCGACATTTACGCGAAAAAATTGAGCTCGATTCTAGTTCCCCTCAAATCATTGAAACGATCCGCGGAATCGGATACAGGATGAGACATTGAAGATCCATCATTCCTTAATGAGCAAGTATCTGCTTTTTATCATAGCCGCCTTATTAGTCTGGCCCATTGTTCCTGCTATTTATTATCTTCCCCAAGTTCTAAACGAAAAGTTAGTCCTATACGATACAAAAGAGATAGAAAAAATGTGGAGAATGGAAGCTGTAGAATTAGAGGGAGCAACCGTTCAACAAATTAGTAAGAGGCTTAAGGAGATACAAAAGCGTTACCCTGAAGCCGATTTATTCTGGGTGGATGAGACTGGTAAAACTAGGTTTATTAAAGACAGACTAAAGGAGATTCCCAATCAATGGACATTTACGGAAGCTGTAACTTTTATAGAAAAACAAAACCACAAAGATACCTATATCTCGACGTTCATGATTGGAAATAATCCAAATCAAGGATTTATGGTTTTTTATATTCCAAAATCATTCACAGAGCTATCTATGTTGCCTTTATATAAAGATCATTCATTAGTTATTGTTCTCCTCGTTGCTTGTGGATCATTGGTTTTAATCTCATTTTTGTTCTTTTTCAATATGCTGAAGAGGCTTATCAAGCTTCAAGTCGCCATGGGCGATACCGGTGTGACTGGGATTCCAGATAGGGTCGTCATTCGAAATCGTGATGAAATCGGGATGTTAGAAAGGGCCTTTAACCAAATGGTTTCCCAATTAACCCTTAGTAGAAATCGAGAGTTAGAAGAAGAGCGACTACGTAAACAACTTATTGCTAATATATCTCATGATTTACGAACACCCTTAACGATTATTAGACAGCATGCATACTCTGTTCAGAATAACCCTTCATCACCCACAGGAGCTAAGTCAATGGATGTCATTGTTAACAAGCTCGAGGATGTTGGTAAATTGATGGACAACCTCCTCTCCTATACATTACTCACAGCAGGAAAATACCCAATAGATATCAAAAACACCGATGTAATCGAAGAATTTCGGGATGCCGTTGCGGAATGGTACCCTGTATTTGAAAAAGAAGGATTCGAACTTGATATTGATTTACCAGAAACATCACTGTTCTGGGGAATCGATCCACTTTGGTTTAGATGCATCTTAGACAATTTGTTTCAAAACGTCATCCGGCATACCAAATCTGGACGGTATATAGGAATAAAGACCATTGACCAAGATGGAGTAAAGTTTCTTGTTATAACAGATAAAGGGTTAGGGATGGAACACCAATCGGAAGAAAAAGGGGCTGGGATTGGACTAGCGATTATTTCATTGATGACGAAAGAAATGGATATAACCTGGAATATTTCCAGTACTCCAAACGGTACTAGTCATCACTTAGGAAAAATGGAAATTTAGCTGTCCAAAATCAAGGTGCCAGGAATCCACAACTTCTATAAATGAGCGAATATAGTGGTTCCGTCCCCCTTGCAGGACAGCCCTATTTTTCTGCACTAACTTAAACAAAACTTAAACTTAACGTCACCTTACATTTCTTTTTGATGAATATGATAAAGTTGAGGTGATAAAAAAATGGAAAAACGTTTAAAATGGTCAGCTTATATCGCTAGTCTGTCCGCACTTTTATATGCTCTTCCGCATTTTTGGTGGGGATTGGGTATTGGATTTATGTTTCCCGGTGATTTCGAAACAGCACCAGATGATTTTTTTGCTAAAGCAATAGGGTATTGGGTGATGGGGGGATTAGCATTAGTAGCAGCTTGGTTAGCATTTAGATTTACCCGTTCTTCAAGTTTCCGTCCTGTGGGGAAGCTCATGATTGTTTCTGCTTGGATAGGTTCAGCTGGTCTTACCTTATGGGGTTTTAGCTATTTTGTGCTTCAATTCCAGCTGGCAATAGGTCGTGTTCAGTCCGCTCCCGCATTTGCAGCTCAAGATGCGAGTCCGATGGCTATTTGGGGACTTTTCTGGTATTCATTATTCTTAATCGGCGGTGTCTCGATAGGATTCGCTTCTTATTATGCACAAAAAATACAAAGGCAAGCGCGCCATTCTCAAGACTTGGAGAGTGATGAAGTTGCAAACTGAAACTAACCTCAACAAGCAGATATCTTCTACTTGGTACAGATCTAAATTATGGGGACATATTGCGGCTGTATCCATGCTTCCCTATGCATTGTTAAAAACCCTTTGGGCCATCGATATTAACGTTGGAATGACTTTAGAAACATTAGCAATCGTACACACAGGCATGACAACATTCGCAGGTCCTATAATCGGTTTTTTGTATCGCCACGGGATGGACATCACAGCTATTCTTGCCATCATTGCTTCCCTGCTTAGCCTTTCACTTGTGCGTTCATGGGGAGAAGTTTTCCCATCTTGGATCCCCTTCATAGGCAAACGGCATGTTCCGCGCTGGCTAGTTTTAACTCCTGCCTGGTTAGGAGGATTAGTATTCACTTTTATCGGTGGCCCCATTGCCATCTCGAATCTTCTTCAGTCTTTAGGGGTAGTGGAAACTCCTGATTCGGAGGGGATCGATATGTGGGTATTTCATCTTGTGTATGGAGGCTTTTTCATTTGGGGAATTACTACATGTTTGGCTGCCTTAGCCTATCAGATTAGAACTCGTAAACAGTAAGTGATTATGCTAGCCCTTTGTTTCATTTGTCAGTGAGTAAGGAATCCTTTCCAACCCTGAGGTGATATTTGTTATTCATCATTGTTCCCATATTAATATTTGAACTTCTTCCTGAGATTCTGATGGGATTGACTTTCGAGTCATCCTAGCAGAATCTTTTATCATAAGGTTGACCCTTTTCGCTCCTATATTACTTATTACCTAATTTCTAGAAAACTTATGATAGGCTATTGAAAATATTGTAAAATACAAAAGATGTTATTACATAAGGGGGATGTTGAAAGGTATGAATAGGAAGCAATATAGGCTTATAGGAAGCTGTTTTTTTCTAGTATTCTCTCTTCTTCTGATTGTCGGCTGTTCGGAAAATACTAAACCCACTTCAAAAACGGAAAATAAAAAGGATGAGACCGTTGAGAAATCGGAGAAAAGCGACATTCCAGAAGCTCCAAGAGACCTGGATTCCATGATTCTCCAAGAGCCTGGTCTACTTGTCAAAGAGCATATTGATTCAAATCTTGAAGTCATTTATGGCTGGAATATGAATAAGTATTACGACTTTATAGATGAAACATTTGAGCCCATCGTAGAAAAAGAGATAAAAACCTATTTCAAGAAAAAGAATGACCTATCCAGCGACAAGATTTATGATTATCTCGTATATCAGCTCGCATCTGGACAATACCAATCGTATTATGAAAAATTAACGACCTTCGAACATGGTCATAAAATGCCTGAGCTTCCGAGCGGTGAAGATGAAATCGAAACGGCTAAAAAGCAAAAAACGAACGTGGTCATTTTGATGGACGCTAGCGGAAGCATGAAAGCAGAAGTTTCAGGTGGAGTGAAAATGGAGCTGGCTAAAGAAACGATTAAAAAGTTTACGAGTGAACTGCCAGAAGACGCAAAGGTATCCCTACTTGCTTATGGACATGTAGGGACAGGAAGCGATGCTGATAAATCTAAATCCTGCAAAGCTATCGATGATGTTTACCCACTAAGTCCATATGATAGTGAATCTTTTAATAAAGCTATGGATTCCTTTAAGGCTAGTGGCTGGACACCTCTTGCCGGTGCTATCGAAAAGGCTAACGAACTTCTGTCCTCCTATAACAAACAGGAATACAAAAATATCGTATACATCGTAAGTGATGGAATTGAAACCTGTGACGGTGACCCTATCCAAGCAGCTAAAAAACTAAACGAAAGCAACATTGAAGCAAAAGTAAATATCATTGGATTTGATGTAGATGATAAAGGCCAAAAACAACTAAAACAAGTAGCTGAAGCTGGTGACGGAGAATATGCAACCGTTCGAGACAAATCAGACCTTGAAGACCTCGTTCTGAAAAAATGGAAGCCAAGCATCGGACAGATCTTTTCCACCCAAGGAGTACTATTACATGAAGTGGTGGACCAAAAAGAGCGTTTGAATGATCTATACCTTCCGCTTTATAATGCTTCTGAACGTGAAGAAAATCGCATCGTCAGTGCTGTTTATTTCCTCCAGGACAACGAACAGATCTCTAGGGAAGCAGGCGAACAAATCATGGCCCAAGCCAAGGAAATGCATAAGGTTCGCCATGAGCATTTTAAAGAAATAAGGGACAAAAAAGAAGCAGAAGCACAACAAGCAAGAGATGAAATTGATGCAAAGGTACAAGCTTGGAAAGATAAATGGAGGAAAGAATTAGAAAAACAATAACTCGAACAAAAGTGACTCAAGTAAAACAAAAAACATCACATACTTGAGTCACCTTTTATCATCCAAATAAGCAGACTATTCTCTCTTTTCACCCTCCCTCTGCTAAAATAAATCTTATAGGTTTGTAAATAGGAGGACTCATATGAAAAAAAGAACAATGATTATCACCCAAGAAATCGAACAAGCTCATTCCACTAAAATAAAAGAAATTCTTCCAGATTGGGATGTATTTATAGGTAAAGAACGGTCTGTATGGGGAAAACATGTAAAAGACGCCGAAATCATTGTTGGATGGAAAAAAGGGATGGAAGAGGAATGTTTTCAGGAAAATTCCTCTCTTCGCTGGGTACAAAGCTGGAGTGCTGGTATTAATAGCGTGCCTCTTCTCCAATTTGAAGAAAATCACGTACAGCTCACAAGTGCAAACGGTGTTCATGCTTATCCCATTTCCGAAACCATTTTTGCTCTCATGCTAGGATTAACCCGAAAAATCCATACCTATGTAAGAAATCAAGAAGAGAAAAAGTGGCATCATTCCGATGTAAGACTAGAGATTCACGAAAAAACAATTGGGATTATTGGTGTTGGTGCTATAGGGAGAGAAACGGCTAAAATTGCTAAAGCATTCGGTATGAAGGTACTAGGTGTTCGGCGTTCAGGAATGACGGAAGATTATGTCGATGAAATGTACACAACCGAAGAACTTGAAACCATCCTACCTCGTTGCGATTATGTCGTTGTCACATTGCCACTTACAAAAGATACTCGTGGATTATTTGGACAGAAGCAATTTTCATTAATGAAGCCCTCTTCGTATTTTATTAACATTGGGCGTGGTGAAACCGTCGATGAAGACGATCTGATTCAAGTCTTAGAGGAGAAACAAATTGCTGGAGCTGGGTTGGATGTATTTACTAAAGAACCATTAAGTGAAGAGAGCCCACTTTGGAAAATGGAAAATGTGATCATCACTCCTCATACCTCAGGCTCAACGGAACATTACAACAAACGAGTAATAGAAGACATTTTTATACCTAATCTAAAGAACTATAAAGAAGGTAATACCCCTTCGATTAATCTTGTTGATTTTGCAAAAGGGTATTAAAGGAGGGGGTGTCCTAAAAGTGATTGTGAAAACTTCTTCAATTTGGGACACTCTACTATTATTTTTATTTTTACAAACTATTCCTATGTCGAATATTATCACTTTATGTCGAGAAATCGATAAAAGTGTAAAAGTTGAAAATAAAATGATTTAATATGAGAAAATCACATCATTAAGTCTAAGTTTCATGATAAATCCTTTCATTTCACCTATAAACGACCACTTTTCCTCCAAAATCTTAACAACAAAAAAACGCCTTTTTCCAGGCGTCCATCATTTCTTTCTATTTCATAACCAAATCCTTAGGATATATAAGATCATTTCGAATGGCACAAATAATCGCTTGCGAACGGTTTTGCACATTCAATTTTCTGAAAATATTGTTCAGGTGTATTTTTACAGTGTTATCACTTATGAATAAGCTTTGGCCAATTTCCTTATTGGTTTTTCCCTCTACTAAAGCTTCAAGTACCTCTTTTTCCCTGCACGTTAATAGCTCATGCTCTTTATTTTCTTTGTGACGATGATAATTCATAAGTTTTTGTGTTAATTGTGGGTGCAGTGTTGGTTGACCTTGTGTGAGAGTTCGAATGGAGGAAATAATTTGTTCGATAGACATATCTTTTAACAAATACCCATCAGCCCCTACTGATAAGCATGCTAGAAAATCTTTTTCAGAGTCATTCTCAGTTAGGATCAGTACTCTTATATGAGGATATAGAGACTTCATTTCTGATAGTAATTGAACCCCATTCTTATATTGAAGGTTCACATCCATTACAATCATCTGAGGTTCTAGCTCTTGAATTAAGTTCATAATGTCACTTGATGATGAAACACAATCTACTAGCTTAAATCCCGTTAACCCTGATAGAACACTTGCAATTCCTTCTCTAACAAGGATGTGATCATCAACAATCATTATTTTGATCATAGCATCAGCTCCTACAATAAAAAGAAAATGTTCCCAATAACACCCTGTCTTAACAATACTGTAATCAAAATATAAAGTAAATTGGGTTATATTCCAGGGTCTGACTAATATTGACCTTTAAAATTAATAATGATGAAGCTGATACTTTAAGCGTTCTTCTGCAATTATAGTAGCTTTCTCCCTATTATTTTCACGACAATAGTACTTAAATAGCTCATATTCGTAATATTGAATGGTGTATAAATACCCTTTTAATTTAAAGTAAGGCAATGCATTTTCTTCAATAAATTTATAATATTGTGTCGATTTATTTTTATACAAAAGGGTTTTTAACTTAAATTCCTTTGAATGGAATAAGTCTTGAATCTTCTTGGAAAGGTCTAATCCTTCCTTAGCAATTCCCTCTAGCTCTTTTAGTCTTAATAATTTCCCATGATAACTTGCATTCGCATATCCATTCAATGAAGCGAGATATTTGCTTGTTAATGGTTTTAAATTTAAGGATTTCAAGTAGTATTGGCTAGCTTCTAGATAATTCTCTTTTCTATAATACAGGTCCGCAATATGGTGGAAGACTTCCGCTTTCCGTTTATCATCCTTGCACATATCACATAACTTGATAACGGAATTAAAATCATCAATAATCTTTTTAAAGTATGCGTCATTGTCTCTTCCCCGCTGGATCAGCATGAGGCTCTTTGCATCAATAACACCTAAGAAATTACTCGTTTGTTCAAAATAAGCTAGGGCTAACTCAGCATAGTAATAAGATTTTACCTTTGCCCCTACAGCACTATAGGCCATCGCTAGATGAAGATAGTACTCTTTAATAGGGTACTCTTGTGGAATAATACTCTGTAGTTCCACTATAGCCTCTACATTATCATGCGACGTTAACTTGAGATTACCGATAATATGTTTATAAAGGTTTCGATCGTATGAGCTCATTTGTGTCTGTGCATTTCCAAGCTTTTTAATTTTTTTTCTTGCGTCCTTCATTTGGCCTTTATAGATTAAATATCTAATCTTTAGAAGTGCATAGGTCATTTTATAGGTTGATATTTCTATTAAGTACGCACTTTCTTCAAGATTATCCTTAACCAATTCGATCTCATGATGATTCTCGAGGATTAGATTGTCATGAAAATGAAATAGCATTTTAGGAATGGACTCAAACTTCGCCATTTCACTCTCCATATTAATCTCAAGACGATTAGCTAAGAACTCCATGATCTCATCAGAACAATCTGTTAGCCCTCTTTCCATTTTGCTTAAGTGCGTCATGGAACATATTCCTTTAGATAACTGTTCCTGTGTCAATTCGGAGATCATGCGATAATGTTTAATGATTTTACCTTTGTGCATTCCTGTTTTATCCCCCCAAACCAACTTAAGAGCCTCTGAAATAATAGTAGAATGGTAATAGTTATTTATTAGGAGAATATCATATTTTGTAGCAAAAGTGTAAAAAAATGACCCACCTAAAGTGTCTGCCCCCAATCATAGTAAGAAAATAATTGGTATAGAGAACACTTTATTTGGGTCATCCTAATAGCTTTCTATAAATTTATTACTGAATCCCAACTGCATCAAATGATTTCTCAACAGCTGTTACTTCTTTTGAACCTTCACCATATAAATCAATAGCTGACTGAATAGAAGCTTGTCTTGCCATGCTGAAATCGGAAGTTGAAGTTAAATATTTTGTTAGAGTACGATAATAAATTTGCTCTGTTGCTTCTCTTCCAACCCCTTCAACTGTTACTCCGTAGTGTGTTCCACCCTCAGATAGTAGGTAGGCAGCTTTATTGATAATACTAGAGTTAATGTGGACACCACCATAATCTTCTGTACCTGTGTAGAGCTTGCTATAGTGGTCTGGATAAGGACCCGTGATACCATTCGTTACAGACGTAGGATCTTCTAATGAGCGTAATGCATCTCCCTCAACTCCTGGAGTATATACATCTTCTCCCATTAACCAATCGTCACGATCGACCATTGATCCCAACACATCAGAGTACGCTTCATTTAATGCACCCGGTTCATTTTCATAGACTAGATTTGCTGTACTTGTTGTGACAGCATGTGTAAGCTCATGTGCAATAACATCTAATGCACCTGAAAGCGGGATAAATGTACTTCCATCTCCATCTCCATACATCATTTGAACACCGTTCCATGCAGCATTATTCCAGCCTTCCCCTACATGGACAGAAGAGATTAATTTAGCGCCTGCATCATCAAAGGAATCACGGTTAAAGGTCTCCTTATAATAATCATAAACCTCACCAGCATTCACATGAGCATCTACTGCTGCAGAGTCTGTAAAGAATTTATGATTACTCGAAATCTCTTCACCTGAATATCCAAGGATCACTGAAAATAGATTGAAAAGGAATGGATCCATATTTAATGCATCAAACGTATGAACTCCATCCCCTCTTGTTCCATCAAAAAGGAAGTAGTTTCCGTCCTCGCCTCTAGTAATCTCAAACTTTTCTTTCTCACCGTCAACCCCTTTACCAAAGCCTGTTACATGGTCAATGGCATTAAAGGAGTTAATAACCTCTCCATTTGTAGCGTCAACAAAATAGTGGAAATACCCTGGTTCAGGTTTTGATGTTGATGCTTTTACAAGATAGGATAAATAGAATTTTCCATCATGTTCATAAACAAATTTTTCACTCGTAACATCTGCATCATACTTCTCTACTTTCCCAATCTTCTTTTCAATATCTTTCTTAGCGATTTCTAACGCTTTATCACCAGAAATCGATGCCTTAGTAGGAATCTTTTTATCATCTAAATTTGGAACAACTTGTCCAAAAAATGATTGCACTTCATTGTCCTCATTTAGAGTGATCGTTTGGTCTGAGCCGAAGATTGGTACACCATTATGTTGTTCTACTAGTTTAATATGATGTGTTCCTGCTTCTTTATCCTTTTCTTCATCTACTACTTTAAATTTCTCTTTCATATCTCCATCTAACTTAAATTGTTTGCTCTTATATTTAAGATAGGCATACGCCACTTCTTTTTTGCTGATGGATGATTTAGCTTTTTTCTCCACTGATTTAGGTGCTTCCCAATTCTCAATAATATAGGAAGGAGTATTATACTTTTCATTCATTAATGTTTTACTTTCTTCGGCATTTGCCGTAAGACCTGTTGCAGCTAGACCGCCAACACCTAGGGAAAGGGCTAAAGTGTAAGATAAAATTTTCTTTTTCACTGATTTTCACTCCTATTCATCGTTTTATTGGATTACTTTTCTTCACCGTCTGTTTGAGTAGCATTAAATGTCCATTCTAGTTCTAGATTATCTCCTTGGAAGACATTTTGATCTTGCTCATTATCGACAAATTCAAATTCTACCCATAGTTCATTTGTTTCACCAGTGGCAATTCCGCCTTTTTGTGCCCATAACGGATCCCAAATATCCTTTTTCACTACATCTGGATCCATGTTTTTCAATTCATAAAGAGTCGTTTCGAAAATTGGTTCACTTTCCTTGTCCCAGTTCCACATAAAGTTCACTTTGATGTGTTTACCAAAGTCTTCGCCTGCATTGTCACCTTCTGTATCCCCGACTTGATAGTTAGTAAGTAAGTTAACATTCTTGATGTCCAATGTTCCGTTGTTTGTTAACTGGAATTCACGAACCATCGTATCACCAGGTTTCAGATTACTTACATCGATAATGGTTGTTGGATCAACAGATAAATCCAATGTACCTGCAGCAAAAGTGTTATTTGTTACTTCCGTATCACTGAAGTAGGCAAATGTTCCACCTCCAACTAATGACAACCCTAGAGAAGCCGTTAATACCCCCATACCTAATTTCTTTTTAAGACTCATTCTAAATTCCTCCCTATGTTTTATCTATTAAACTCTTATGTAATAAGAGATAATACCCTTAGGTCGCACTGACTTTCTTTTTTGGATCGATTTCCTTTAAGGCACTCGTAATAGAGAAAATCGAATATATAAATAATAGGAGACCTGGAATGATTAATAATAAAGCGGCTCCTAATTTAGAATTGGCATAGTCTAGTAAATAGCCAACATACGGAATTGTTATATCCACATATTTCCCAATCACATTTTGACCAAGAACTGGATTTAGATCGGCTGCATCGTTGTTATCCCCTTTAGTTGTATACATGACTTGGTTATTAGCCTTTTTAACTTCTGTGACTCTATGGGTAATGATTTTGTTATCTTTTTCTTTAAATGTAATAACGTCACCCTTTTTGTATTGAGAGCCATCAGCTGAAGGCTTAATGACGATGATTGACCCCGTTTTAAAGGTAGGCTCCATGGATCCTGAAAGTACTACTTTCATTTGATGTCCAAAGACCGTTGGTTCTCCTCCGCTTGCCTTCGAAGAAATCACAATAATGGCAAGTGTTAAAAATAGTGCAATCAATAGATAGGAGAAAATCGTTCTGACGACTTTGAATGTTTTCTTCATATTGATCCCTCACTTAGTTTGTAATTGATTTTTCCACAGTAGCTTCGATATCGTTATTTACTGATTCATCCACGTTCTTTTGTTCTGACGAAGAATGATCTGGTAACGGTTTCTCAAATATCTGTTCAGTAGTTTTCTTAGATTCCCCTGGAGTTTTGGGTATATCTGTTGACTTTGGTTTTTCCTCCAATGTGGAAGACTTCACCGAATTAGAATCTTCTATAAGCTCGGTCTCTTCTATCACTTTTTGTTTCTCTGCTTTTTCCAAAGTCTTCTGTAAGGTTAGAATTACATCATCAACTTTTTTTAAATCTACCGACTGTTGAGTGTAAGTTACTTTAGCTTTGATAAAAACAAGTCCATCTTCCACATATTTTATGACCTCTTTATAACCAGAGTCCTTTGATTGATTTGTAGAGATTTTCTTCAGAAGATTTTCCACCTTGTCATGTAAGGCCTCTAGTTCTTCTATTTTATTAATTAGTTGTTTTTTCATTTCCTCTAGAGTTGAGATTTTCTCGTTTGTTGATGAGTCTGTTGAGGCACTGACGATTAATTGATCCAATTCAATGATTTCTTTAGACCATTCTTCAGCCTTTTGTTTGTGGTTTTCAATGGTTTCAGGAAAAACCGGTGCAGCAGTGATTGAACTTGTACGTTTCTCTAGTTCTGTGAAAGTTGCCTCTGTGTAACCGACAACTGAGGATAAACAATATAATCCGATACAACTAATACATACTATCAAGTGATATCGAAAGGGGTGGTTGTTCATACTTTTGAAAATTGTGAAGAAACGGATACTCTCACCTTCCTCCTAAGATTGGGCACATGTATTATTATCCTTTGTTTCTAATTTTTTGAATATTATGCAAACATACTATCTTTATTACAACATGTACTAGTTAACTTATAGTACTTTCGGGTTAACATTAGTAGTCCTTTTTAATAGAGAATCTGTAAAAACACATTAAGAGGACTCATTTCTTTTTTTCCATACTCCCTCTTGGGCCTTTCGCTCTCAACCCAGAAATAAAAAGGATTCCACAGAAAAAAGACCAAGGGTGTTCAAGCCACTGCCTGAACTCTCCTTGGTCAACATCTCTAAATACAAATTAATTAAGGATTTATTAATATCGTCGCCACATATTGCCAGCATAGTAATATAACTAGTAAAAGAATATTACCCCAGAACACAACTTTTAACATAATGCTACTTTCCAAAATGTTACTAACAATACTAAATAGTAATCCTAATCCTAATAAATAATAGACAACATAAAGATTACTCATTTCGACTACGATTAGAATTAAACATATAATTGCGGTTATGAATAGGAGAAGAGATGCCACTTTGAACACCTTATTCATTTCCTTCACCCCTTTACAAGGTAGATATTACCATATGTTGGTTTGCCACTGCAAATTCTAAAAGGAGTTGCGTCGTATCCTTCTAATGATTTCAGCAGGTTGTAAGTAATGAAGTGCTCGTAGAATTATAGTTACAAAACGTAAAAACTGTTTTGATTACAAAAAATTGACTTGGGATATATCTTGTCCCAAGTCATTTTCTTAAGATAATCATTCAACTTATATCTAAGTGGACCCTCTATTTTATATGTTCAAATTGAATAGCTGTATAATAATATCCTCCAATAAAATAGTGTAATAGAGGTGTGACTTTTTAAACTACTATATTCCCATCGTTTATTCCTTCCAAAGCTGTTCTAGTAGGATGACAATCATCGTTCCAACTAGCAGTCCATTACTAAACACATACTGTAGCAGTGAGGGCATTTCTTGATAGACAGTAGGCGGTAAAAACATTAGTCCTATGCCTATTAAAAATGTAATTCCTAATATTGTTAATCGACGCTGATCTAGTTTTTCTCTCAGAATGGATTGAAAAGCAATTCCAATCATTTGAACAAATGATGCCAATAGCGCAGCACTAGCAACTGGTCCCGGGAGCATAGCCAAAAAGTGAACAATTGCTGGAATGATGGCAATACTGGATAGAGCTAAGCTTGCAATAAGAAATGGCAGGATTCTTTTTTGCTTCGTTAATTGGATAAAGCCAGCTGAAACCGGTAGCGGAACAACTCCAATGGTAGAAAAAAGGGATGATATAAAATGAGAAATTCCCCCTATCCAACTACCGCGATTTAACGTTTGTTTTTGAATCACCCCTGATTCTGATACTACTTGATTAACGGCTGTAACAGCAGCAATCGTATTCGAGATCAAAATAAAAGTAAACAGAGTTGATGTTATAATGATTCCTGCATTTAGCTGCGGTACTCCCCAGACGAAAATTTCGGGGAGTTTTACTAAAGCACTCGTGCTTGGCAGTGACGCCGAATGTTTACCTAAAAATGTGTATAGAAGCCAACCAAATAATATCCCAATCAAAACTGCATAACTTTTGAACCACCCTTTTCCTTTAATGGACAAGAAAATAACAAGGAAAAAGACTAAAAACGATACCATCGCTATTTCATAATCTGGACGGGCTGATTCTCCCTGTATTCCCATCATTCCTTCTAGAAAAACACCACTCAGTTGAATAGCTAAGATTAAGAGAAAAGAACCGGTAACAAGGGGCGTAAATAGAAATAATAGCCGATGGATCAAGCCAGTAATACCAAGTATAAAAAGTAAAAGGCCTGATATGAGTAATCCACCTTCTAAAATTTGTAGAGTTTCCCTCATACTTTGTCCCTGCTGAATGGCCACGTCAGCTAAAATGACAAACACACTTACCCATGAACCTGCCGGGCCATCCGCAATAGGGTATCGGTGTCCTAACCACCCTTGGATAAACGAACTAATCCCCACAACAAAAAATGTCCGTTGCATTAATGTAGAGACTTCTTCGATTGATAATTGAAAAACATTGCCTATTACGATAGGCAATGCAACGGAATTCGCTAATAGAAAAATAAACCATTGAAATGTACTAATGCTTGTATCCCAACGATGTGTATTCATTTTGTTCACCTTCTATTGAATTTTTTAGCTAAAAGAAAATAAGGAGTCTAATGAAGAGCCGAAAAAGTCATACATTTGATAAGATATGCCTTATAATGATAGACAAAAGCTAAAATCCTATCTCACCGATTACAGTACACAAGTAAAACCGCATGGCTGAAATAAATATATGATTACTCCAATCGATAGTCTCACTTTTTTCTCATCATTAAACATCAATATCGGTAATCCCTCTTTCAGGATTACCGATATAAAATCTCTTTTAGTTTAAATAACCTATTTTAAAATGTGTTTTTAATGAATTAACATAAAACACGGAACTCGCTTGTAGAGTAACCCTTTGGCAAAGGGGGTTATCCATTAAGAAGCTTGATAATTTCTACTTACTTTTCCCTTATCTATCATTGCTTTTTGAATATAGGTAACGGATAGGGAAACAAGCACATTGATTATTAATGCAATTAATCCAATATTAATATCTTTCAATACTTGAGGGAGTGAAGGAAATAATGATCCGATGGTTGTTTCCGTAAAGGTAAGATACGAAATGATAATGATTCCAGTCACAATTCCTGCAATCGAACCTTGTGTTGTCAGATACGGTTTTTTAGATAAACTCAAAAATACAGAAGGGGTTAATTGCGTGATTAAACTAGAGCCAATAATGATGAGAGAGGCAATCGTATTGGTCCCGTAAAGAGTGAACCATACAGCGATCAATCCTACAATAGGAACAAGCCACTTTGCCACCATCATCACTTTTCGATCATTTGCAGAAGGGGCAAGTTCTTTATATACATTCTTGGCTAATAAAGTGGAAATGGACATGAGCATCATGGATCCTGGTACTAATGCTGTTAACAATCCAGCTGCTCCAATTAAGCCAATCACCCAAGGATCAAATGTCTGTAAAGATAATCGGAACAAAGCTAAATCAACATTTTCCCCTTTTAATCCGGGAACTTGCAAAATAGCTGCAAATCCAACAAAGAAGACAAATACGATAATTAATGAGTATAGAGGCATCATACCGACATTTTTACGAATAGCATTTGCATTTTTTGCTGAATAAAGAGAACTGAATGCGTGTGGATACATATAGAAACCTAATGAAAGTAGAACAATGGTTGAAAGAAACCAAGAAGGACTCATTCCTTCTGACGGTAAAACGAGGAATCCTGGTTTAGCAGTTTCTATATTTTGAAACATTTCTTGTATTCCTCCATAATAATGGAAAGGCAAGTATAACCCTAAAAATAAAACAACTCCTAAGATCATGATGTCTTTGATAACGGCTGTCCATGCAGAACCATGAATACCTGATATCATGACATAGATAACGATCGTAGCCATTGATACCCAAACGGCTGCACTTGGAGGGATGCGACCATAAGAAGCTTCCGATACAATTATTCCAAGTCCTTTGAACTGCATTACCAAATACGGAATCATAGCAGCAACTGAAACAACTGTTACTAATAGACCCAATCCTTTACTTTTATATTTACTTGCAAAATAGTCTGGCTGAGAGACTAACCGATTCTCTTTAGCGTACTTCCAAATACGGGGCAACATCCAATACCCGATAATATTAGCTAGTGTTCCATATACAAGAATAAACATAGCCGGACCACCAACCCCGTATGACATACCACTACCTCCTAAAAAGGTAAACGTAGTATAGGTCTCTCCAGCCAATAACACAAATACAAAAATGGTTCCAAATCCACGTCCTCCAACAGCCCATTGTTCCAAATCCATATCTTTTCCTTTTCTTGCTTTAATGCCCAGCCATAAAGAAAGTAATAGAAACAGTCCAATAATCAGTAAAGAAATCATTATTCGATATCCTCCTTCGCTTTCACATCAAATTTATTAATAGTAAGTAGAGTAAGAGATGTTACTAACACAGATAAGCAAACAAAAAACATGAAGAAGGGTAATCCTAAAATGTATGGTGTTACCTTATTGGCAAAAATGGGGGCTCCTAATATGAACAAAATAGGAATTAGTACAAGAAAGTAAATCTTTTGCATTCATGATCGATCCTTTCTGATTAGAGATTTTTATTTTTAATATTCAGACTATTTTTTATGCACTTTGCCTCTTAGCTGTCTGTATACTTGTAAGCTACACGAATCTATCTTTAACCCGTGTAGCTTATTAAGTTAAAACTCTATCAAGAAAGTAAGCTTAATTCTTCAGAGGGTAATGTACCTGCTACAATGTTTCCTTTATATATAACTGCATGACGTTTTGAGACTCTAGCAACCGCTTCGGCTGAACAGGGAGCCTCTACAAAAGTAAAGTTTGCAGGGTCTCCAATCTTTGGCCACTGCTTTGTTCCGTTCTCATCGAGAGGTGTTTGTCCATTTGTAACAAATCCTAAAGCTTTTGCTAATACTTGTTCATGAATCCAGTGGAATCTTTGAGCAAATGTATTAGCTTTCACTAACATATCTCCTGTTCCAAAGGGATTCCAATGATCTCGAATCGTATCAGTCCCCAGCATGACACGAACACCTTTTTCATGAAGGTACGGAATTGGAATGACCGCCTGTCTAACAGGAACCGTAGATGCGATACTAATTCCTAGATTTGCAAATTTCTCCGCGATTTCGGTTACTTCTTTTTCAGGAACATCTCCTAACCCAAGTGCATGGCTGACGGTCACACGATGATCCCAACCGGCTTCTTCTGTTAATTGTGCTAACCTTTTCATCGTATAAATACCTAATTGTCCACCATCATGTAGGTGAAAATCTATGTCTGCATTAAATTCCACCGCTATGTCCATTAAAGTAGTTAACGATTTTTCTATATCATCATCTACGGTAGCTGGATCCACAGATCCTACCATATTTGCTCCATTTCGCATCGCTTCTTTTACGAGTTGTACAGAATGACTTCTCAGTAAACCATGTTGAGGAAAAGCGACAATTTCTGTCTCCATTTTATTTTCAAATGTTTCGATAGCTGCCATTGTAGCTTCTAGGTTTCTCAATCCAACAACTTGATCAATATTACAGTGAGTCCGAACAAAGGTTGTTCCGTTTTGAAGCTCTAGTTCGAGAATCTTTTCAGCCCTTTCTTTCGCTGTTGGAAGTAATTCTGGCAAGAGAGTTTGCTCTTCGTGAATACGCGTAAAAACATTCTTATACGGTGTTGGTGCTTTCCATGGCCCACCAAAATAGGTTTTGTCGATATGAATATGCATTTCTGCAAATGTAGGTAAAGCCAACAGAGATTGTGCGTCTTGTATCGTAGCCTCATCAGGAAGAGCAGTATCGGATGACACAATATCCTTAATGATCCCATCCTCAATTAGAAGATGAAATAAGTCCGTTTTAGTGCCGGCGACCACTTTATTTTCATATATAAACCCTGTCTCTAACCTTACATTGGTTAGCCAATAGTTTTTCATAAAAAGTCCTCCTTATGATTAGATGTTCAATAAAAAGCTTTCTTAAATAAAAAATATTGGAAATCCAGTGTCCTCAGTAGTTCCGTTATTCAGTGGACATGACCATTAAACAGCTTATCGATTCTGTCCCAATTTATTAATTGGCCATAATCAGTACTCTTCGTCAGGAACGACAATGACTTCGGTACCATAATTATTTAGCACTTCATACAGATTTTTTGGTACTTCCTTATCTGTAACCACTATATCGATGGCCTCTAAATCACAAGCCTTTTGAAAAAAAGTTTTATTAAATTTTGTCGAATCCGCTAGCACAATGACCTTTTCAGAACGTTTAATGATTTCATGTATAAGGAGTCCCTCTTCCTCAATAGAAGTGGACAAACCTTCTGAAGATATTCCGCAAGTACCAATCACGCATTTGTTCACCATAAAATCTTGAACATTGCGAATTGCTCTTGAACCATAAATCGCCTGGTGTTTATGACTTACTATCCCACCTAATAAATTTATTGTAATATCCTCTCTTTGACTTAAGACATTCGCAATGTTAATCGAATGGGTCACGATATTATGGTTCCTGCTCGTTAAATGCTTTGCTAAATGTTGAACAGTTGTTGATGCGTCTAAAATAAGATGATCTCCATCATTAATTAAAGAAGCAGCAAATTTTCCGATTTTACTTTTAGCCTTAGATGCCATGTTCATACGCTGATCATAATTGTAGACTTCATTTGAAAGTAGTGCCCTTTTTGCCCCACCCCGTATTCGAATGACTTTCCTCCTTTCTTCTAATTTAATCAAGTCTCTTCTGGCTGTATCTTTGGACACAGCATTCAAATCACAAATTGTTTCGATCTCAATCCGTTCGTGCTCGTTTAAATATTGGACAATTGCTTCTAGTCGTTCATCCTGTAACATGTCCTCACCTCATAGTCCGAATTATAAGATATTTTAAGTTAAATTGCAATATAATTATAAAAAACTTAAGTTTAATTAAGTTTTTGTGCATTAATAAAACTCCATTAATTTTAATACCATCTGTATGCCAATGTACTAATATGTAATTTTCTCTATTTACCGAAAGGGAATATATGGTATAATTGTTTTGTTCTTACTCTATACACAGCACTTATTATGATCATTTATAACAAAACAAGCATCCTATTTATTAGGGTATTTATTGAAATCATGGGGAGGTTATAAGAATGCAAAAGTACAGAAGAAGAAACACACCTGCTTTTACGTTTTTGGCTTATTTCACGTTTTTTGCGGGAGTAGCTTTGTTTTGTATTGGATTATACAACGCGGATGGACTGCAACTAAATGAAAAAGGATACTATATTGCCGTTATGATTTTAGTTGCCGTAGGAGCGATCCTAACTCAAAAGGTGACAAGGGATAATGCTGAGGATAACGAAATCATTGCAGAACAAGAAAGAAAACAGAATTTATCTAATCATGTAGATTAATAGAAAAACGGAAGCGCCTCGAACAGCTCAGACAAGCATAAGTCAAGCCACCAAGGAAGGGAAAGGAAAGACACCCTTCCTTGGTGGCTTGACTTATGTCTCGAGGAGCTAAGCGCTGGTGCTGGACACTCGAAAAGTAGATTGATTTAATTATTAGTCCACTTTTTATGATAATTTGTCCGTTATAGTACTTTATTTGTCCATAAAGTCCATTAATTTGTCCAAAATCAAAATATATTGACCAACCGACAAAATTCGTCATTTTTCCGACACATCTATTCCACTTTTTTCTCTTACTATACAATGAAAAAAAGAAGAAGCTGGGACAAAAACTAGCCGAAAACAAAAATAAGAGTCTCTGATCATCAAAAAAGATGGTCAGAGACTTTTTTTCAT
>JANAVG010000016.1:83539-119052 GCA_024213275.1 Rossellomorea sp. BNER | reverse complement strand
ATTCTAACCAAATTAACCTACGATGTTACGAGTAAGGAGCTAGTTTCGTTCATGATAACTCGTCGCCTTGCTCCTGCCTAGGTCTCACCTGTCCCGCCACTCCCGCAGGAGTCTCGCATATCCACTCCAACCAATCTTTTCACAAAGATTTATGTTTTAAAAAACAACAATTTTTTAGATAGCAGCCTTTCGAATTGAGTCTTTGTAAATCGAAATTTATATAGATTAATTGTAATATTCAGGTCTCCGGTCAGTAAAGATAGGGATTCGTTGCCTGATGGTTTCAACATCACTAAGGTTAATTTCTTGAATGATGAGTTCTTCTTTATCCTTTCCTTCTGCGATTACTTCTCCCCAAGGATTGATTATTAATGATTGTCCCGCAAATTCATTATTAGGGTCACTTCCGACACGATTACACGCAATGACAAAACATTGATTCTCAATGGCTCGCGTTATTAATAGCGATCTCCAATGGTCAAGTCGTGCGCTAGGCCATTCTGCAACTACAAATAAAGCCTTCGCACCTTGGAGAACATGTTTCCTCATCCATTCAGGAAATCGTATATCATAGCAAATGAAAGCGGCAAAAGGGAAATTCATTAAGGTAAATAATCCATCATCATTTCCTGGAATTAAATATTTATGTTCATTCATAAGCTGGAATAAATGTAGTTTTGAATATTCTTTTACTAAATTTCCTTTGTCATCGATTACAATTAATGTATTTTTAATTCCATTCTCTTGAATATTAGCTATGGAACCACCAACAATATGAACCTTGTGTTTCTTTGCCAGCTGTTGAAGAAGTTTGATAGAGGACTCACCGTTTGAATCAGCAATTTCCTCTAATCTTGATAGGTCATAGCCCGTATCCCATAGTTCTGGAAATACGATGATATCAGGTGATTGAAGAGAAGCCATCTCAATCCATTGCTGCACTTTTTTACGATTTTTTTGTGGATTTCCAAAAGTGATATCTATTTGTGCGATTGCTATTTTAACATTCATGTACATCCTCCATTTATAAGTAGTAAGAAAATTTTTACTTTACATTCTTTAACTAACGTTATATCATTTGTGACTAGAAATTTAAAGAAATTTTCTAAAAAAGAGAAGGTGACAATATGAAAACTTTTGAACAATCACAATTACTTCAGTCTTTGCCCCAACAGTTTTTTGCCTCATTAGTAAAGAAGGTGAAGAAAGCGGTTGATGATGGACATGATATTATTAATTTAGGCCAAGGAAATCCCGATTCCCCAACACCTAAACATATTGTCGATCGTTTAAAAATTGCTTCCGAACACCCAACCAATCATAAATATCCACCATTTAGGGGTTATGATTATCTAAAGGAAGCGGTTTCAACTTTTTATAAGCGTGAGTATGATGTAGAAATTGATCCCTCCACTGAGGTAGCCGTGTTGTTTGGTGGAAAAGGTGGGTTAGTAGAAATTCCCCCTTGTTTATTAAATCCAGGAGATACTGTACTAGTACCGGACCCTGGTTATCCAGATTATTGGTCAGGGGTAGCCTTGGCAGGGGCAGAGATGCACATGATGCCTTTAAAAGAGGAGTATTCATACCTACCTCAATATGACGCCATTCCAGAAGAAATTCTCCAAAAAGCAAAGCTTATGTTTTTAAACTATCCAAACAATCCAACCGGTGCTATTGCTGATCTAAATTTCTTCAATGAAACGATTCAACTAGCACAGACTCATGATTTATGTATTGTTCATGATTTTGCATACGGAGCTATTGGTTTTGATGGACATAAACCGATTAGTTTTCTACAATCCCCTGGAGCAAAAGATGTCGGTATTGAAATATATACGATGTCAAAATCCTATAATATGGCTGGATGGCGCATTGGTTTTGCAGTTGGAAATCCAAGTGTAATAGAAGCGATTAACCTTATCCAGGATCATTTATATGTAAGTATTTTTGGAGCCATCCAAGAAGCTGCAGCTGAAGCATTACTAGGACCCCAAGACTGTGTAGATAATCAAGTTGACACTTATCAAAAGAGACGTGACCTACTTATTAATGGTCTACATGAAATTGGCTGGAATGTAACAGCTCCTAAAGGATCTTTCTTTGCATGGTTAAAAGTACCTGATGGCTTTACATCAGAGACATTCTCCGACTTTCTCTTAGAAAAGATTGGAGTGATTGTTGCACCAGGAATCGGATTTGGTAAATATGGTGGTCAATATGTACGTGTCGGATTATTGACAACTGAGGAACGAATAAAAGAAGCGATTTCTAGAATCCGAAAGTTGGGAATATTCTTGACAGAATCATAGATTGATGTCATAATCCAAATTAATTTCATGCATTTATATAATTATATAATTCTTATCAAGAGCAGGTGGAGGGACCAGCCCGTCGAAACCCGGCAACCGACTTTCATTAGAAAGCACGGTGCTAATTCTTGCAGCAACAGAGCTGAGAGATAAGAAGATTGGATACTAAACCTCTTCTTATCGAAGAGGTTTTTTTATCTTGATTTAGGGCTCTTTTCGTAAACTTTGTTGCTTTTGGTCAATTATAAACTTTTTAAATCATTCAATACTCTTTAAACACTTATTGCTTTGACGAAAAGATGCCCCGAACCCTTAATCATTACGGAGTTCTATTCTTGTTCGAAAAGCAACAATCTATGCGAAAACAGCCTTGATTTATTAAAGTCGTCAATTATTCCCCAAAAGGTGGTCTTATATATGAGTGAAATCATTGCAACGTATCAGTTTAGTGATCTTACAAGCTTAGAGAAAAAGGCAGAAAGTATTGCACTTGGCTTAACGGTTGGTTCATGGACTGACATTCCTACCTTAAAGCAGGAGCAGCTTAGAAAACATAAGGGGAGAGTCTATTCCATTAAGGAAAGTGGGGAAGTGAAAATTGCTTATCCAGAAATAAACTTTTCACCTGATATTCCAGCTATTTTAACAACTGTTTTTGGCAAGCTTTCATTGGACGGCAAAATTAAACTTGTGGATTTAGAATTTTCAAGTTCGCTTAAAAGTCTTTTTCCTGGTCCAAGGTTCGGAATTGAAGGGATAAGAAAGTTGACAAATGTTTATAATCGCCCATTGTTAATGAGTATTTTCAAAGGTGTGATTGGTAGAGACATGAGTGATTTAGAGAATCAATTAAGGTTACAAGCACTTGGAGGTGTTGATCTTGTTAAAGATGATGAGATCCTATTTGAAAACGATTTGACGCCCTTTGAAGAAAGAATAACCCGAGGAAAACAAATACTTGAAGAAGTATATTCTGAAACGGGTAAAAGAACGTTGTACGCTGTAAACTTAACAGGGAAAACATTTAAGTTAAAGGAAAAGGCAAAAAGAGCAAAAGAGCTTGGAGCTGATGCTTTACTTTTCAATGTTTTTACTTATGGTTTAGATGTTCTTCAGGAATTAAGAGAAGATGCAAATATCGATCTCCCACTTATGGCCCACCCTTCATTTAGTGGGGCTATTGTTGCTTCACAGGAATATGGTGTCTCTTACGGGTTACTCCTTGGAAAATTTTTACGTTATGCTGGAGCAGATTTATCATTATTTCCCTCCCCTTATGGAAGTGTAGCTATTCCAAAAGAAGATGCTTCAGCCATTTCACATTCACTAAAACAAGTGGATGGAGGTATGGAAAAAGCATTTCCTGTACCATCAGCAGGCATTCACCCTGGATTAGTCCCATTATTATTTAATGACTTTGGTGTTGATTGTGTAATCAATGCGGGAGGAGGTATTCATGGGCATCCTAGGGGTGCTGAAGGTGGAGGGGCTGCATTCCAACAAGCCATTTCCGCTACGATAAATGGAGATCGTTTAAAGGAGGCGGCATTAAACTACCCTGAGCTAGCTGAAGCCCTTCAAACTTGGGGAAGTGTGGAGGTTACAAACAAATGAGAAATCCGATAATTATTTGTGATTTTGATGGGACGATAACGGAGTCAGATAACATTATTGCCATTATGAATAAATTTGCACCAGCTGGGTGGGAAGCAATAAAAGATCAGATTCTCTCAAGAGAGGTTTCCATTCAAGAGGGAGTAGGAAAAATGTTTAGTCTATTACCCTCAGATTTAAAAGAAAACATTATTGATTATTTAAACCATAATAGTAGGATTCGTGAAGGATTTACGGAATTCCTTTCATTTATTAAAGAAAACAACATTCCTTTTTACGTCGTAAGTGGTGGAATTGATTTCTTTGTTTATAAGTTATTAGAGGATCATATTGAACCATCTAAAATCTACTGTAATCGAGCAGATTTTAGCGGTGAGAATATTCAAATACAATGGCCATATTCATGTGATCAAGTGTGTTCAAACCAAGGTTGTGGATGTTGTAAACCGTCTGTAATTAGAAGTATGGATACAGAAGACTTTGAAGTCATCGTTATTGGTGATTCGATAACGGATTTAGAAGCAGCAAAAGGCGCTGATTATATTTTTGCAAGAGACTTCCTTGCTGATCAGTGCGATAAACTGTCCCTCCCTTATTCGCGTTTCGAGACCTTTTTTGATTGTAAACTTGCCCTAGAAGAGAGTCTGGAGGTGAAAATGTGAAGGTTGATTATGAAAATCAATGGAATGAATTAGCCGATATTAAAGAGGAACTTGCGCAAAGGGACTGGTTTATGGGAACAAGTGGGAACCTTGCGATAAAAGTCGAAAGCTCCCCCCTTGCGTTTCTTGTTACAGCTAGTGGTAAGGACAAACGTAAAAGGACGAGAGAAGACTTTTTACTTGTTGATCAAAAGGGTTTACCTGTCGAGGAAACATCATTAAAACCCTCGGCCGAAACACTGTTGCATTGTAAAGTTTTTCAACAAAGTTCTGCAGGGTGTTGCCTACATGTCCATACTGTAGCGAATAACGTTATCTCAGAATTGTTCAGTGGGGAGAGCGAAGTAACCTTTAAAGATCAGGAATTAATAAAAGCATGGGGGAAATGGGGACAGGAGGATTCGTTAACCATCCCCATTATTTATAATTACGCTCATATTCCACGCCTTGCAGAAGAGTTTGGTCTACACGTAAAAGGAGATAATGGAGCAGTATTAATAAGAAATCACGGCATAACAGTTTGGGGAAGGAATGGCTTTGAAGCAAAAAAACTCCTGGAAGCTTGTGAATTCTTATTTCAATATAAAATTACACTTTTACAAACCAAAAAAATGAAAACAATTAATTAAGAGGAGGAAATATATAATGACAATCATTAAAATTCAAGGAAAAGAGACAGTAATCGACAATGAAGACAAAGTTGTAGAGTTTCTACAAGATCAAGGTGTTATCTATGAGAACTGGGATATTGAAAAACTGCCTATTCCTCTTCAAGAAAAATTTTTACTAACAGATAAAGAAAAAGAAGAGATATTATCTGTATTTCAAGCAGAGATTAAAGACATATCAGCAAGAAGAGGATATGAAGCATGGGATGTTATTTCGCTTTCAGGTAACACCCCGAATTTAGATGAACTTTTGAAAAATTTCAAACAAGAGCACCACCACACAGATGATGAAGTCCGTTTTATTGTAAGTGGTCATGGAGTCTTTGTCATCCAGGGGAACGATGGGATATTTTTTGAGGTTCATTTAAATCCAGGAGATCTTATATCTGTTCCAGAAAATGTTCGTCATTATTTTACATTATCAGATGATCGTCAAGTTGTGGCAGTGAGGATTTTTGTGACTCAAGAAGGTTGGGTTCCGATTTACGATGAAAAGAATGTGAATGCTTAGTAAACTTTGGAGGTTGACCTTATTGGTCAGCCTCTTATTTTTTCATAGATTTCCCGGAATATAAAACTGAATATTCTAAAAGATTAATTCGGTTTCTCGTAATTTTTGTCGAAGACTTGCAGGGATATTGTAGAGAAAATTGTTCTTTTAACTTTATTTGTCTAATTTTGCGAATCTATTTACTTTTCTAGTAAATGTTGTGATAATACCTAAGTAATGATTGTTACGGTTTTCGAAAAGATTAAAATAAAGGGGTCAATTATGGTGATTATTTGTTCAAATTTAAGAAAAAAATTATTAGTAAATAAAATTAAAAAAAAGAGATCACAAATGATATTTTTAGGTGAAAAATTAGGATTTACTGATAAACAAACCGTTGCATGTAGCCAAGAATTGGACAAGTTATTAAATCTGTATCAACAATATCAATGTAAAAACGATAAGAAGGGTAAATGGTCGGTCCTTTTATTTCAATCTGAATCAAAAAAGACCGCAGATTATGTATAGCGATCGACTCCTAAACACTTTCTATTAAAATGATCATGAACAAAATTCCAATAATAAAGGAGAAGGTCGCATTTCTTTCGTTTCCATCTCCATGACTCTCCGGTATTAACTCCTTATAGATAATAAACAGCATAGCACCAGCGGCAAAAGCTAAACCATATGGAACAAGGAAATTTACAAACGAAGTCAAGTAATATCCTAGTATTCCTGTAACTATTTCGATGGCACCAGTTAATGTAGCGATGATAAAGGCATTAAATTTTTTTATCTTTTGATTCATTAGAAACAAAGCAACTAGAAACCCTTCAGGTGCATTTTGAAGTCCAATTGCAAATGCAATTAAGTTCCCCGTATCGGACTGATCAACTGCGTAGCTTACACCAACAGAAAGTCCTTCGGGGATATTATGTAATGTGATTGCAGCTACAATTAACATAGCTTTTTCATCAATCTCTATCCCTTTTCGTGAATGCTCTAAGTCAATATGTGGAATATACTTTTCCATGATTGTAAGTGTTAATACACCTAAGAAAATCCCTATTAATAGTGGAAGTATCCCACCTGCGGCGAGAGACTCAGGAATTAAGCTGAGTAGAGATGCAGCCATCATGATTCCCGCTGTAAAGGCTAGTAGAATATCTCTCCATTTATGTGTAATCGTACCGTGTAGAAAAAGAATAAGTAATGCTCCTACTCCTGTAGAAAGTGCAGACAGCGTGCTGCCGACTAATACCTGACCCATGTTTGTCCCAGACCCTTCCCAAAAAATAATACTTCCCTATGTACTCTCGTAGAAAAATAATGTCTAAATAAAAACCACTTATAAATAGTTTAATCTTTCTACAATATACCATGCTTTAGTTAAAGAATAAAAAGTTTTCACAATAGAAGAAGGTTATTGCGCTTTTATATTCCTGATTGAAAGGTGTTCCATAATGATTGGATACTATCAAGTTAGCATCATAGATTTACTAGATTGATTATTCCTCTTTCTGAAGTGGAAACAAGCGGTACAAATAAAATGTTGTTTCTGGGCGAATTTTTTAAAACGCCCTTCATCGATATAAAATTTAAAGGTGCTATCCAAAATAGGATGTCTGTAATCATAACTAAAATATGGTTCAGGAACCTTAATGGGCAGTTCCTTTTTATTTTTAGCTGTTTTCTAAAAGTTTGTTGCTAGAAGCATTGAGCAGCCTGAATACACGTAGACTCCTGCAGGGACAGTGGCCAAAGTGAGACCCCACAGCTTTTCGAGGAGGCTCACAGGTCACTCTAAGGTGCGCGAAGTGTATTCAGGCTGCGGGTTAAATAACAACAATCATTATGAAAAGAGCCTTATTTTTAGAGGTTTAATGAATAAATAAGACGGAATGATAATCACTACCAATAATAAGGGTACTTCCATTCTGTTTTTTGTTAGAATAGACATACTAGGAAATTAAAGGGGGCCAGGGAATGAAAACAAAAATAACTATTCTTGAAACAAGTGATGTTCATGGAAATGTATATCCTATTAATTATGGAACGAATCTACCACAACCATTAGGAATTGCAAAAGCTTCATCACTTATTAAAAGAATTAAACGTGAACAATCTAACGTCATCACAATTGACAATGGTGACCTCATACAAGGAACACCCCTTACATACCACTATGTTAAAAATATGGATCAGCAGTCCAATCCAATGATTGAAATCCTTAATCATTTAGAATATGATGCAGCTGTTATTGGAAATCATGAGTTTAATTATGGTATGGCCTCTTTAAAAAAAGCTGTAAGTCAATCAAATTTTCCGTGGCTTTCCGCAAACATTGTCCATCACTCGACAAAGGAAACGTATTTTGGATTACCTTATATCATGAAATCATTTGATAGTGGAATAAGAGTTGCCATATTGGGTGTTACTACTCACTATATACCTAATTGGGAAAGTCCAGATCATATTAAAGATGTCCATTTTGAAGATGCCTTACATGCCACAAAGCGTTGGGTACAATATATTCATGAAGAAGAAAATCCAGATTTAATGGTTGTTTCCTATCACGGTGGATTTGAAAAAGATCTTTCAACAGGTGAACCAACAGAGAATCCAACAGGAGAAAATCAAGGGTATCGAATTTGTAACGAAGTAGATGGAATTGATGTACTCTTAACAGGTCATCAACACAGAAAGCTTTCCGGAGAAATTAATGGAGTAGTTGTAGTTCAACCTGGCTTTAATGGAGAGTGTGTAGCGAAAGTTGACTTAGAGTTGAAAAAAACAAATGATTCATGGAAGCTCATTCATAAAGAGGTAGAGATTCTCTCAGTATCAGAAGAGGAGTCAGATAGTGAAGTGTTAGATCTGACACATTATTATGAGAAAGAAGCACAAAAATGGCTAGATCAGCCTATTGGAAATATAGATGGTGACATGACGATAAAAGATCCCTTTAAAGCTAGACTTGAGGAACATCCGCTTGTTGAATTTATTAATAGAGTGCAAATGCATTTTGCTAAGGTAGAAATATCAAATACTGCTTTATTTAATAATTCTGCTAGAGGACTTCCGAATAACGTAACCATGAGAGATATCGTATCAAATTATATCTATCCTAACACACTAACAGTACTTCAAATCACTGGGGAAGATATAAAAGCGGCATTGGAACGATCCGCTTCCTATTTTAATGTCAAGGAAGACGAAACGATCACTATTAATCCAGAATTCTCCACACCAAAACCTCAGCATTATAATTATGATATGTGGGAAGGGATTCATTATGTGATCGATTTAGCACATCCAATTGGAGACAGAATAGTGAGTCTTAACTTTAAGGGTGAGCCCATTAATAAAGAAAAACTGTACGAAGTTGTCATGAATAATTATCGTGCAGGAGGTGGCGGTGAATATCGTATGTTCCAAGGAAAGAAAATTTTAAGGGAAATACAAATTGATATGACAGAGCTGTTGGCAAATTACTTTCTCGAGCATGGAGTTATTAGTGCAGAAGTGAATCATAATTGGCGAGTTGTAATAAATGGAAAAGGACATAATTGACAGTTCCATTTTACTTTTGTATAATAGTTTGAAATTGAGATATTTCTATATTTAAAGGAATGAATAAATTATGAGTGAAAGAAAAGATATTGAACAATCATTAAAACTATTTATCGTTCTCTCAAGAGCCTATAAGGCAATAAATGAAGAAGTAAATAAATTTATCCATGAAAAAGACTTAAATCCAACAGAATTTGGGGTCTTAGAACTACTCTATCACAAAGGAGATCAACCTCTTCAGCAAATAGGCGGGAAAATCCTATTAGCAAGCGGGAGTATTACCTATGTAGTAGATAAGCTTGAGAAAAAAGGATTTATTAAGCGAGTGGCATGCCCTAACGATCGCAGAGTTACGTATGCTCAGATTACTGAGAGCGGAAAAGAGTTTATTGCTGAAATTTTTCCTGAGCATGAGGAAAGGATCCATAAACTTATGTCCGTAATAAGTAATGAAGAAAAGGATATCGCTATTGATTTGTTAAAGAAAGTAGGGCTTTCAATAAAAGATCTGTCTTATTAAATTCGACCTCGATCCCGGGGTCTTTTTTATTTTTAAAATAATGAGTGGTTTTACTCATAGATTGTTTTCTAAAAGATTGTTTTTTAAAAGAACATAAATTTCGTATAATGGTTGGTTGGAGTGGATATGCGGACTCCCGCGGAAAGCGAGTATCCTTTCGCTGCAACCAACTATCTCCTTTCCAATTAACAACAATGTTTACGACTGATAAAAAGAATGTTCGGTTCAATCGAAAGAGGAGTTTGAGAAGCCGTTATCGAATATTATGGAGAGAATAGGAGGGGCTATAAAATGAAGTTTGAACAATTTAAATACGAAAGACCAGTTTTAGAGGAAGTGGAAAAAGAATTTAATAATAAGCTTAAAGAATTTAAAGATTCAACATCGTTAGAAATCTGTGAAGCTGTAATGAAAGATATTAACTCAATCCGAAACCGAGTAGATACAATGTATAATATTTGCTACATACGTCATACTGTCAACACCAATGACGAATTCTATCAAGCTGAACAAGATTATATGGATGAATTACAACCTTCGATTCAGGGACTAGTTTCAGAATTTTATCGTGCACTCATCGATTCACCTCATAGAAAAGCATTAGAAGATAAATGGGGGAGTCAGTTGTTTGATTTAGCTGAAGCAGAATTGAAGACATTTGCTCCTGAAATTGTACCTTTGTTGCAAAAGGAAAATAAATTGTCTTCAAAGTATACCAAGTTATTGGCTTCGGCGAAAATTCAATTTAAGGGTGAAGAATATACATTAGCTCAACTTCAGCCATTCACAGAGTCAAAGGATAGGGATATTAGAAAAGAATCAAGTGAAGTAAAAGTCGCTTTCTTTCAAGAACATGAAGAAGAGTTAGACACTATTTTTGATGAATTAGTTAAAGTCAGAACGAATATTGCTCATAAGCTGGGGTATAAAAACTTTGTTGAGCTTGGGTACTATCGTATGACGAGAACCGATTATAACGCAGAAATGGTAAAAGTATTTAGGGACCAAGTAAAAGAACATATCGTGCCATTAGCGACTGAGTTGAAAAATAGGCAAAAGAAAAGAATTGGAGTAGATCAATTAAAATATTATGATGAAGGTTTTGAATTTGAAAGTGGAAATGCCAAACCTAAAGGTTCTGCACAGTGGATTATTGAAAACGGTCAAAAAATGTATAAGGAATTATCTCCTCAAACAGATGAGTTTTTCTCTTACTTAATTCAAAATAACCTAATGGATTTAGAGGCGAAGAAGGGCAAAGCAGGGGGAGGTTATTGTACGTTTATAAGTGATTATCAGGCTCCATTTATATTCTCTAACTTTAATGGTACATCAGGGGATATCGATGTCCTTACACATGAAGCTGGACACGCATTCCAGGTATATTCTAGTAAGGAGTTTGAAATTCCTGAATATATTTGGCCTACTTATGAAGCTTGTGAAATTCATTCTATGAGTATGGAATTTCTTACATGGCCTTGGATGGAACTGTTCTTTGAAGAAGAAACAGAAAAGTATAAGTTTACTCATTTGAGCAGCGGATTATTATTCCTTCCTTATGGTGTGGCTGTAGATGAATTCCAGCACTTTGTATATGAAAATCCAAACGCTACTCCCCAAGAACGAAAAAATAAATGGAGTCAATTAGAGGAAAAGTATTTACCTTATAAGGATTACGATGGGAATGTTTATTTGGAATCAGGTGGGTATTGGCAAAGACAAAGTCACATTTATACATCACCATTTTATTATATTGACTATACTTTGGCTCAAATTTGCGCCTTTCAATTCTGGAAAAAATCGATTGAGGGAGAAGCAGTATGGGATGATTATCTCTCTCTCTGTCAATTAGGAGGAAGTCAATCTTTCTTAAATTTAGTAAAATCAGCTAACCTTTTATCACCTTTTGAAGAGGGATCTGTACATTCAGTTGTTGAACCAATTCGAAACTGGCTAGACAAGGTGAATGACAAAGAATTATAAAATACTTCAAAAGTTGATAAGAAAATATAGGAATGTATATAGATATAAAGGTTTACCGGTGGCAAGCTTAAGCCCCTATCCCCTCGAGACATAAGTCAAGCCACATAGAAAGGGAAAAGGAACCCTTACTATGTGGCTCGTTTTTGGCTTGTCAGTGGTCCATAGGATGTGGGGGAAATCCAAGGCGCTTACGCTTTTTTTATAAAGTTTTATTTCCGGATTATTTATCAACTCTTTTTTGTTAGCAGTTGATTTAGGATAGGAAGCTTGATCACAATGTGAGTTCCCACATCATTACTATTGACGATTTCTAATTTACCTCCATGTTGACCAATGATTTTTTGAGTGATCATTAAACCTAAACCTGTTCCATTTTCTTTTGTAGTAAAGAATGGGGTTCCGACTTTTTCTAGGATTTCTTTAGGTATCCCTATTCCATTATCGATAATATTAATTTCTAATTCATGCTTTCTCTCACAGGAAATTCTCACTTGTCCGTTTACAGTATCTTGAACGGCTTCAAGCGCATTTTGGAGCAAGTTAATAAAAGCTTGTTTTAATTGATTTGGATCACATTCGAGCATAATCTCTTCCTTACTATTCTCATATATCAACTCAACTTTTTTCATTTTTGATTGAGATTCATAGAGGAGGATAACATCTTCAAGTAAGTGATGTACAGATTTACGTTCTAACTGAATTTTTAAAGGTTTTGCAAGCAATAAAAACTCATTTAAGATTCCATTCATTCGTTCCACTTCATTATGGATAATACTGAAGTACTGTGGTCGAAAATTATTCTGTTCCTTCATGACCTGAAGAAACCCAGAGATTACCGTTAAAGGGTTTCGTATTTCATGAGCAATACCGGCAGCCATTTGGCCGCTTGTTTTTAATTTTTCGGAATTAGTGACATACTCTTCCATTTGCTTCTTCTCAGTAATATCACGAATAATAACAGAGTAAGCTGAAAGCTGATCATCGTCATTAATTAATGGTGCAAAGGAACAATCCAGTATTTTTATATCCTGATTGATTGGAAATGTTAACTCTATTTCTAATACCTTTGGAGCTTCTTTCCATTTGTGATTTATAGCGGATATCATTTTATTATATGATTTATACTCATTCGATTGAGCAAAGAAAAGAGTATTAAAACGATGATTAGCTTCTAGGACGTAATGGTCCGGATCTACAATGGCAAAAGCTTCGTTGGAATTGTCAAAAAAGGCATCAAGTGATGTACGAGTTGATTTTAGTTCGAGCTTAGCTTGTTTCTCGTTGAAATTTGCTTTTTCATATAGTGTATTAGCAAATTTAATAAAAAGCATAACGACGATAGTAATAAATAATGCTAATAATATTATGTATGGAAATTCAAGCATGCTTACATTTGAAATCATTTCTCTGCCCAAGTATAAAGGAAGAATAATCATTGTAGATATTGTAAGAATGCTTGAATGTAATACCACTCTAATAGACTGATAGAATGCAGAAACAATCACAACAAATAGAAAAAATAGATAATTAATTAAATCAGGCATGATGATATTGAGATAAAGAAAATATATATAGATTGAAAAAATAGTCAAACACATTTTTTTAACTGGAGCGATCTTGAATTTTACAGAAGTAAAAAATATTATGGATAGAATGGGGCCAACAGGCGGCCAAAGAAAAAGCCATCCCCCTTCTACAAAGGTATAAAACATAGTATCAATTATATAGATAGGAAAAAGTATGTATATGATTAATTTATTTCTGTCCTCGATAAGCTGTTGCCGTTCCATGAAATTAGTACCTCACTTTATCTAATACGATCCTCTGTTAAATTTTAGCTAAAAATAGTGATTAGGGCAATGTATATGAGTAAAATCATTTACATTATTGTTATTTATGAGGAATTATAGGGATGATTTGGTGGTGTAGTTTAATCCTTCCAAATCCATTTTACGAGGTATGATGAAAAAATCCCGGTCGATGGCGACAGGATTGCTGCCTCGACCGGGATAAGATTATTATTTGATTTGAATTTGTTCTTCATCCAGAAAAGCATTAAGGGTTTTAGTTTCTGGCAAATCTAATAGAATGTCTGCAATGGAATCCTCTATTTTTTCTTGGATTACTCTTCTTAATGGTCTAGCCCCATATTCTAGGTGATATCCTAGTTCTACAATCTTATCTTTAACTTCTTGATTGACGGATAATGTTATGCCTTGCTCATTGAGGGTATCTTTTAATTCATTTATTAATAATTCTACAATCGAGAGTAAAGATTCCTTAGATAATGAGTTGAACTCGATAATGTTATCAAGTCGATTTAAAAACTCTGGTCTAAAGTATTGAGTTAGAGAAGCTAAAATAGTAGATTCTTGAATAGCCCCAGTTTCAAATCCTACTGTATTGTTCTTTACCTCAACACCTGCATTACTTGTCATCACGATAACCGTTTCTTTAAAGCTAACAGTACGACCTTGGCTATCCGTTAAACGACCATCTTCTAGAATTTGCAGGAACATATGCTGTACATCAGGATGCGCTTTTTCAATTTCATCCAATAAAATAATACTATACGGATTACGTCGAACTTTTTCGGATAATTGTCCAGCTTCGTCGTGGCCGACATATCCTGGAGGGGACCCAATTAGTTTAGATACACTATGTTTCTCCATAAATTCACTCATATCGAGACGAATGAGGGCTTCCTTGGAGCCGAATAACTCTTCTGCTAAGGTTTTTGTTAACTCTGTTTTCCCCACACCAGTAGGTCCAACAAATAAGAACGATCCAATTGGGCGGTTTTTCGATTTTAATCCAGCACGACTACGGCGAATCGCCTTTGCCACTTTTTCGACTGCTTCTCTTTGACCAATAACATTTTTGCTCAAATTTTCTTCTAGGTATTTCACTTTCAATTGATCATCGCTTTGTAGCTTGCCAACTGGAATACCGGTTTTCTTTTCAATTAATTCCTGAATATGAGCAACTGTTACTTGAGGGCGTACATGTTCAGTTCCTTCTTCCATTTGATGTTCAATTTTTAGTTCTTCATCTCTTAATTTTGCTGCAAATTCGTAATTTTCGTCTGCTAAAGCTTTCTGTTTCTCGTTTTCTATTTGTTTTAATCGTTCACTATTATGACCACTATTCTTTATAGATAAATTTAGTTTTGACCCTGCTTCATCTAACAAGTCAATGGCTTTATCAGGTAAGAAACGGTCCTGAATATAACGATGTGAAAGATTTACACAAGCCTTTAAAGCATCCACCTGAAATGAGACATTATGATAGTCTTCATATGTTTTTCTTAGTCCATGAAGGATATCTAATGCTTCGTCAAGAGAAGGTTCGCTTACTTGAATAGGTTGAAAACGTCTTTCGAGAGCTGCATCTTTCTCAATTTGTCGATATTCTTTTAGTGTCGTCGCTCCAACAACCTGTAACTCACCACGGGCAAGAGCAGGTTTAAGAATATTACCAGCATCCATGCTTCCCTCCGCAGAACCCGCTCCTACAAGTAAATGAATTTCATCAATAAATAAAATAACATTTTCTTGTTTTTGAACTTCGGAAATTAATTGCTGTATTCTTTCTTCAAATTGCCCGCGTACTCCTGTATTCGCTACAAGAGATGATACATCTAATAAATATACTTGCTTATTTCTAAGCTTTGAAGGCACTTCACCTTCTGCAATACGATTTGCAAGACCTTCAGCAATGGCTGTTTTCCCAACCCCGGGCTCACCAATAAGTACGGGGTTATTTTTATTTCTACGATTCAGCACCTCAATGACTCGTTTAATTTCTTCATTTCTCCCAATCACAGGGTCAATTAAACCTTCTTTTGCAATGGAAGTTAAATTTCGTCCAAACTGATTCAAGAAGGAATTATTTTGAGCTTCTGCTTTATGAACACCAGTTGACATTTTAGGAAAACCAGAATTTTTGAAAAATCCATCAAATGCTGAGAAATTTTGACCATTTTGATTAGATGGTAATGCTCCAGATCCAATTTTCCTGTTAGTTTGTTGGTAGCAGCTAGTACATAAATGCATTTCTTTGTTTTGACCGTTTATATTTAAATGAAGGTTAATATTTGCTTTTCTTTCTTGACATTGCTGACATAACATCAACAAAACCTCCTATCTATTATTTGTCTTTGACTATCTTTGACCAATCCAATAAAAAAATAGCGCTAAGGAATAATTTGACCATTACTGACATTTGATTTTATTATAATTTGACTATCTTTGACTTTCAAGTATTTAACCCGAGGAAATTTTTACCTTCATCAGAAGCAGGGAGTACGCTTGGACTTTGATCTATATGAAATGGAGTAAATAACAGATTTTTTTCCTGAATGATTATTGCTTCTGATTTCCATTGCTTGTACATAAGGTAGATGTATAAGGAAAATTTAGGCGGTGGTTGAAGGGTGAATCGGTTATCAGGTGCTTTCCAAATAGCAGCTGTTTATGTAGGAACAGTTATTGGAGCAGGATTTGCAACGGGAAGAGAAATAGTTGAATTTTTTACCCGATTTGGCTTTATTGGGTTTTTAGCCATCTTAATAAGTGGGTATTTATTTATTGTCCTCGGAACCAAAATTATGATAAAAGCACATCAATTAAAAGCATCTTCTTATGAAGAATTAAATGAATATTTGTTTGGAAAGTGGCTTTCAAAATTCATGAATTTATTGATGATGTTTATGTTAGTTGGAGTTACGGCTGTCATGCTTTCTGGTGCTGGAGCGGTTTTTCAAGAGCAACTCGGGTTTTCGAAGCAATGGGGTGTATTATTAACGATTTTCCTCGGTTTTATCGTTATGGCGGTTGGAACAAAGGGACTATTTGCCGTTAATTCTTTTGTTGTTCCCATTATGATTCTGTTTAATTTAATACTAATGATACATTCAGTCAGTGACACTGCATTCCTAGAAACTCTGCTCGTTATTCCGCATGTAGATGATGGTTGGAAATCAGTTATAGCTCCATTTTCGTATGTAGCCTTCAACCTTTCAATGGCTTCGGCTGTTTTAGTCCCTATTGCAGGGGAAGCAGAGGATCTTAAAACGATACGATATGGTGGAATTATTGGTGGATTTCTTTTGACTGTCATTCTCATCTCTAGCCATTTTACACTTGTAATGATCCCAGATCTAAATCTTTATCAAATTCCGATGGCAGTCGTTGTGAAAGGAATGGTACAGGGCATTTACTTTATATATATTTTCATCATTTACGGGGAAATTTTCACTTCCGTTATCGGAGGAGTTTTTGGTTTAGAAAAGCAGATGAGTCAATATTGGGGCGGGCCGAGATTTTGGGTGTTTAGCTTTATTTTTTTAATGATATATTTGTTAAGTTTATTTGAATATAGTCAATTGCTAGCCTATTTATATCCTCTTTTCGGGTATTTAAGCTTAATCTACATTGTTCTTCTTTGGATGAAACCGAGAACACAATTATAAGCAAGAAATTTTTGCCTGGTCCAAAGACAAATTTCCTTTATTTTTAATACCGTAATGGAAAATCGAAGTTTACTTAAAAGCTTTCTACACATGGAAAAACAACGTCCCTTAAAATTGGGGTGTAATAGAAAGAATGAGTTTAATTTTGATAAAAAACGTTCAAGATATCAATGAAGGAGGGATAACCTTGACGAAATCAAAAAAAGAGAAAGAAAGACAATGGGATGTAAGGAAGCAAGATCAAAATCCACATGGGAAGGTAGAATCATTCAAACAAATAGCTGAAGAACCGCTTGAGAAGAGTCCTGAAGAACAATCATAATGGTTTTAACAAAATAATGAGACATAAGGGACTGACACTTTTATTAGGTCAGTCCCTTTACGTATAGTAATGATTGATTATTGAATAACGAGTTGTAAGTTCATTAATTAGATCGAACAGGCTACGCTTGGACGATCTTATAGTTTTTATGGTTGACTACGGTTTTCTCTTCTAGTTCTAGATCACGATAGTTTTCCATATATGTTAAATCAACTATAACAGAGTTTTCGTTTACTTTTTCAACAATACCTCTTAATCCTTCTTTAAATTCAATTAAGTTTCCAACCTCTGCTTTTTTCAAGAACAATCTCCCCTTCTCACTATAATCAACATACAATTAATAACAGTTTGCCTTAAGATTGTAAAAAGGTAAAGTATTTTGTTAGAATTCAATGAATTTTTTTAACTATTTTCTTTTTATAAATATATGATTATCATTTTAGTATATGAAAGAAATGAAGGGAGAAGACAAATGGATAAGGATTCAATCGTAATCATACTTGAAAATTTAAGAAAAAAAGAAACTGAAGAAATTTTGATATCAAAAGAGGATTTTCTTGATTTTCGAAGTATCCTTGTAAAGGAACCAGACTTTAAGCATTTTAGAGGTATTGCACAACATGGAGGAAGCGTGATTTATCGCTATTTAGAAGAGCCAAGAAGTTAACAAGGATGAACCAAAAGTTGATCCATAGCTATGTAGTGGAAACGATTTCCGAATGAAATTAAACGAATTCCTTGTTATCTTAAGAAAGAAATTCGATTATGGAGGTCGATACATATGCTATTAAAAAAAGGAGTCATACTTACAATCGCAGCTGCTTCTATATTTGCATTTCAAGCAAAGGAAGCCTCCGCTAATTCAATTCATACGGTAAAAGAGGGGGACACCCTTTGGAACATTGGAAAAGAGTATGGAGTATCAGTTGTAGATTTAAAAAATGTAAATCAATTAGAATCAACTATAATTTATCCCGGCCAACAATTTACACTACCATCATCCATTTCTAGTGAAGAGAGACAACTATTAGCTCAGCTAGTTCATGCAGAAGCAAAAGGAGAACCATATGCCGGTAAGGTGGCTGTGGCAACAGTTGTTCTTAATAGAGTAGATCATAAGGATTTCCCTGATTCTGTGAAGGAAGTCATCTACCAAAAAGCAAATGGCCACTATGCATTTACTCCTGTTCAAACAGGAACCATTAATGAAAGAGCTAATTCAGAAGACTATGAAGCTGTAGATGAAGCTCTAGCTTTTAACGGTCAAGGGAAGGGTTCTGTTTTTTTCTATAACCCTGATACTTCAAGTAGTAAGTGGATTTTCTCACGCCAAACTACACTAACAATCGGTAATCATGTGTTTGCTAAATAATAGATAGAATAAGTCAGGAACCACAACTACAACATATATTAGAAATATTTGATATATGGGTAAAATATGTGGTTCCGGCCACTATTTATGATTTTCTAAGCAAATATAAATTAAACATCCCAATGAACATAATAAAAATAAGGCTCACCACTATATTCGAATCCATCCAATCACTCCAATGGTTTTAGTAAAATAATAAGTGTTGAATGTACGATTTATTTTATAAAAGTCTTAAAATTTTGTAAATTATTTCAATTTTCAACCCATAACCTCATAGGTTTTTTAAAACCTTCTTTTATTGTTCTAATCTAGCAATCTTTGCATAGAATTTACTAGAAGAGTAGAAAGGGGCTTTGGAGATGAAAGTTGAGGTTGAACAAGCGCTTCGAGTGAAAAGTATCGCACTTGACATTGTTGAAGAGGTAATGAAAGACCAATCCCATTTCAATGAAAAGGACTTAAAACAAGCTACTGAACTTCTAGCCAGATGTGTTTGTGATATGGTGAATCTATATACTGGGCTAACAGAGGATCATGAAACTACATTAAAAGGAACTGTAACGAAGGCTAAAGTAAGTTACAATTCCATTATTACCTCCAAAAAACACTATGTTTAGATTTTGAAGAAGAGTGTGACTTAATTTGTTTAGAATCACTTATATTAACACATAAATGTAAGGTAATTCTTAAACCATATGTTTAAGTCACTCTCTTGAAAGCTTTCATATACATAAGTTTTTCTAAGAAGTAAAAAGTGGTAAAATAGTAAATGGTAAGAATAAATGCAAATTCATAGTGGAAAATAGTGAACATAACTTTACAAAATGATGAAATACTAAAAAAAGTAGGCATTACAATTGTCTATCTTTCTGTACCGTGCTATTCTTTTAAAATGAAAAGGCTTATCTTACTATTTTTCTTCATCCATTTTTGATTAGATTTTACTAATATCATTGACGAAGTGATGAAGATTAGATAATTTAATGAAGCAAGCAAAATTATATATCTAAGGAGTAGATCATTATGGCACAAAAACAATTTACAGTTATAGCGGATACTGGAATTCACGCACGTCCAGCTACACTACTAGTTCAAACGGCAAGCAAATTTGATTCAGAGGTTCACTTACAATACAAAGAAAAAAAAGTTAATCTAAAATCCATCATGGGTGTTATGTCTTTAGGTGTAGGAAAAGACGCTGAGATCACAATTATTACTGAAGGAAGCGACGAAGACGAAGCATTAAACAGCTTAGAAGAAACACTTAAAAAAGAAGGTTTAGCTGAATAATGTCTAGTATTTTAAAAGGAATAGCCGCTTCTAATGGAATAGCGATTGCAAAAGCTTATCGCTTGGTTGAACCGGATTTATCTTTTGAAAAAAAATCCATCGATTCTGTTGATCAAGAAGTTGAGCGCTTCCAAGAAGCTTTAAATACATCAAAGTCAGAATTAGAAGCCATTAGAGACAAAGCAAATGAAGATCTTGGAGCTGATAAAGCTGCAATCTTTGATGCCCACCTTTTAGTTTTAAGTGATCCCGAGTTAGTAACTCCTATCGAAGACAAAATTAAGAACGATAATGTTAATGCTGAATATGCGTTAAAAGAAACTGCGGATATGTTTATTTCTATGTTTGAAAGTATGGATAATGAATATATGAAAGAACGTGCTGCAGATATACGTGATGTAACAAAGCGGGTACTTTCTCATTTGTTAGGGGTTCAAGTTTCAAACCCGAGCATGATTTCAGAGGAAGTAATCATAATTGCAGAAGATTTAACGCCGTCAGATACAGCACAATTAAATCGTGAGTTTGTCAAAGGGTTCACTACTGATATAGGTGGAAGAACGTCTCATTCTGCGATTATGGCGAGATCAATGGAAATACCAGCGGTAGTTGGGGCAAAATCTGTTACTTCTGAAATAGAAAATGGCGATGTCGTTATTGTGGATGGGTTAAATGGTGAAGTACATATTAATCCTACTCAAGAAATCGTTGAAGAATATGAGAGAGAACATGTAAAGTACGAAGAGCAAAAAGCTGAATGGGCAAAGCTGGTTAATGAAAAGACTGTTTCATCAGATGGTCACCATGTTGAGCTGGCCGCAAACATCGGAACTCCAAAGGACCTTGAAGGAGTCAAGAATAATGGCGGAGAAGGAATCGGTTTATATAGGACTGAATTTCTTTATATGGGACGAAATGAACTTCCTAGTGAAGATGAACAATTTCAAGCATATAAAGCCGTATTAGAAGGTTTAGATGGAAAGCCAGTTGTTGTTCGTACACTTGATATTGGGGGAGACAAAGAACTTCCATATTTGAATCTTCCAAAAGAAATGAACCCTTTCCTTGGATTCCGAGCTATTCGGTTATGCTTAGAGGAACAAGAAATTTTCCGAACTCAGCTAAGAGCATTGCTTCGTGCAAGTCAGTATGGAAATTTAAAAATCATGTTCCCTATGATTTCAAATTTAGATGAGTTCCGTGAAGCTAAAAGAATTTTGGAGGAAGAGAAAGAAAAGCTAGTGACGGATGGAGAAAAGGTTGCAGAGGATATTGAAGTTGGAATTATGGTGGAAATTCCTTCTACCGCTGTTATAGCAGATATTTTTGCTAAAGAAGTCGATTTCTTTTCAATTGGAACAAACGATCTAATTCAATATACAATGGCTGCTGACCGTATGAATGAAAGAGTTTCATACTTATACCAGCCTTATAATCCAGCCATCTTAAGGTTAATTAAAATGGTGATTGATGCTGCTCATAAAGAAGGGAAATGGGCAGGCATGTGTGGAGAAATGGCCGGAGATGAAATTGCCGTTCCAATCCTTCTTGGATTAGGACTTGATGAATTTTCAATGAGTGCAACCTCTATATTGAAAGCACGTTCGCAAATTCTTCGACTAAGTAAAAGTGAGATGCAAAAGCTTGCTGAAGAAGCTCTAAATCTCCAAACAAATGAACAAGTCATTGAGACAGTAAAAAAATTCACAAATATATAATCAATATGTAAGTAATGTGTTATAGGGAAATAATGAGGGTAAAGTAATACTACCCCTAGCGGTAGAACTTAGATAGCCTTTTCATTCTCAGTTATATCCCCTTATTTGAACCAGGTGTAGTGGTGCATCTGGTTCTTTTTTTCTTCTCTATTTTTATTAAGATAGTTTTATTATAAGGGATGTAAGCGCTTTTTTAAAGTATATTAGAAAAATATTTTTGAGATTTTTTTATTTGTATTTCCAATATTGAAATGTTTGTCAATAAATGAATGGGGTAATCTATAACCAAGCATAAAGTAGGTTTTCACTTAATTCTCCCTTTTCATATGAAGCCCATTTAGAGGGCTTCTTTTTTTTTCCTTTGCTGCATTTTTATTTAAGCTGTTTTCGTGATTTTGTTGCCACTTTCAAAAAGGGTAGTGGTTGCTCGCTTTCCGCGGGGCGGGCGGTGAGCCCGGGGTCTCACCTGTCCCGCAGCTCCCGCAGGAGACTCGCACCTTCCGCTCCAATCAACTTCTTTATCGATGGTTTGCATTCACAATCTATTTATAAAACAACAAGCTTTTAGAAAATAGCCTTAAATAAAAACTTTCTTTATAACTTTTAACGGACAGTATTGAATAACTTTGGAGATGTTAAAGAAAAATAAAGTAGAACGTTAAGTTATAAGGAGGGATGATGAATGGCCAAAAGAACAAAGAAAAATGATCCGGCGCAAAAAAATAAAAAAGGATTTGACTCCGCTGTCCTTAATGAAGAGTTTGCCCATGAGATGGGAAGTGCAGCAGCAAATAAAATTCATAAAGATAAAGCCAAAAAAGAAAAAGCCTCTAAAAATAATGGTGAATTTAAAGGCTAATAATGCTACCGAATAAAAAAATCGCGGCTGTTCCAAAAGAGGTTCGGAACCACATTTATTTCCATAACTAGAAGGATTGGGGCTTTATCTTCTATTTATGGAAATTAAGGTTCCTGACACTTGGATTTTGGGACAGCCTCTACACTATTTTAGAAGTTTATTTAAAAACAACTCAATTCTATTTAACCCTTCCTCTAACAACTCGTTAGAACAAGCATAAGATATTCGAATATAACCTTCACCAAGAGGGGAGAAAGCACTTCCAGGTACGACACCAACCTTATAGGATTGTGCTAATTCTAGAGAAAATGATAGGGAGTCTTTTTTGATCGATTCTGGTATTTTAATAAAGAAATAAAAGGCACCGTCTGGGTTGACGACTTTAAAACCCATTTTCTCCAATCTACCATATGCATAATCTCTGCGCTGTTTGTATGTTTTCATCATCTCTACCCCATCGTCTACTCCTTTAGTTAATGCCGCATATGCTGCCTTTTGAGATATAGAGGAAGCACATGATACATTATACTGATGTACCTTAAGAATATGTTGAAGTATTTCCTCTGGGGCACATAAAATTCCGACTCGCCAGCCTGTCATAGAGTGCGATTTTGACAATCCATTTATGACAATTGTTTGCTTTCTCAACAATTTTGCAATAGAAGTATGCGGGCGGTCGAAGGTTAGTTCACTATAAATTTCATCAGCTAAAACAAATATATTTTTACCTCTAATAAGGTTTGCGATTTCACGTAATTCATCTTCTGTAAAACTCATTCCTGTAGGATTTGATGGGTAGGGTAAAATAATACATTTTGTTCTAGACGTGATAGATTCTTCAAGAACTTCTTTTGTTAATTTAAAATTAGTGTTTCTTGTATCCGCGTATATGGGATTTGCATTACAAAGGGTAATGATAGGCTCATATCCTGGGTAAACAGGTCCAGGCAGTACAACCTCATCTCCTGGAGAAAGAATTGTACGTAATGCTGCATCAATTGCCTGTGATGCACCATTAGTAATAATCACTTCATTTAAATTATATGTAAGATCATATTTATTTTTTAAATAGCGTGTCGCAGCTTCTCTAAGTGCAGGGAAGCCAGCATTATGGGTATAATTTGTGAATCCTTCGTCAATTGCTTCTTTTGCTGCTTCTTTAATATGTTGAGGCGTTTGAAAATCTGGCTGCCCAATTGTTAAAGAAATCATATCTTCAATACCCGAAATCATATTGAAGAAACGTCTGATACCTGATATTTGGATGTTTTTTACGTTTTGATTGATCAATTGTTCCACTATATCACCTTCTTTTTTCTAACCTTTTTCATTATTCTACATTAAAAATGAATAGTTGAGTAGTTGACGATTTAATTATACTTTAATGATGTATATGCCCATTTGTTAAAAATTAGTTAGTTGAAAAGACAAGGTCTTTAGGCTTGGGTTTGGATAATAGTTTCGATAAATCCCAAGAACCAAGCTTAATACCAGTCTTTTTATTTTTGTCTTTAGTGCTGATTTCCCTGTTTTAATAATAAATTATATTAAGTTTTCGTAAAAGAAAAGGAAAGTAGGAACAAGAAGTGGAATGTATATAGGTCAAAGAGGGGGGGAATTAGGATGGAAGTTCAACAACCTAAATCACAGATTGAAAAACCTAAAAGTAATGTAAGGTTATTATTTACGCTTCCGATCATATCTTGGGCATTGTACGACTTTGCGAATACAATATTTTCTTCAAATATTAATACGATTTTCTTTCCATTTTATTTACAGGAAGTCGTAGGTGAAAGTGAAGTTCTTAACCAAATAGCAAGTACATTTATCTCTTATGCTAATGCTTTTGCAAGTTTTTTATTAGTGTTATTCTCACCTTTATTTGGAGTAATGATTGACCGTACAGGTAGGAGAAAGAAGTATATTATGATCTTCACCTTGATTACAGTGTCAGGAACCTTTTTAATGGGGGTCTTTGGTGGGCTTGGAACGGATACAGAGATATTTGGATTGCCACTACCGTTAGCAATGGTAATATTATTGTTTATTTTATCGAAGTTCTTTTTTCATTCAAGCTTAGTATTTTATGATTCCATGATTGCTGATCTAGGACAGAAGGAAGAAATCCCTGTTATTTCTGGATTTGGTGTGGCTGTAGGGTATTTGGGCACATTGCTTGGACTAACCGTTTATCTTTACGTTGGGGATTCGGGCTTTCATCAAGCCTTCATACCAACGTCCCTATTATTTTTATTGTTCTCATTGCCGTTATTCATTTTTATAAAAGAAAAACCGAAACCGCAAAAAGCTAAACAATCATTTCTTTCAGGGTATAGGGAGATTATTGCGACATTTAAAGAGATGAAATCATATAAAGGTGTCTTCACCTTCATGGTTGCGTATTTCTTCCTGAATGATGCCATTGCCACTACGATTGCCATGATGGCTGTCTATGCAAAGGCTATTGTCGGTTTTTCGACTTCGGAATTCATATTGCTATATTTAGTATCGACCGTTTCAAGTGTTATTGGTTCCTTTATTTTTGGCTTGTTAACTAAGAAGGTCGGCGCTAGACGAGGTGTAGCTTATGTAGGGTGGCTAATGCTCCTATCCCTAGGGATTGCTGTTTTTGCGTACAGTGAATGGATGTTTTGGCTAGCAGGCAGTTTGTTTGGGGTAGCACTTGGGTCGATGTGGGTTACATCACGAACGCTAATTGTAGAGCTGACACCAGAGGAGAAAAGAGGGCAATTCTTTGGCTTGTTTGCCTTTTCCGGTAAGGTGTCCAGTATTCTTGGCCCATTAATATATGGAAGTATCACGCTTGCGTTTGCAAGTTACGGTAACCTTGCAAGTCGCTTAGCTCTAGGATCATTAATTATTATGACGGTTATTGGATTAATCGTTCATACAAGAGTGAAAGAAGCACACTAATATTTAATAGATAAAAAAAGCAGGTAGCACGAGCCTCCTGCTTTTTTTTATTTTATAGAAATTAAAATACAAATATGTTGATAACTTTGAAATATATCTATCTATATTCAGCCTGGAAGTCTAAGCCAATCCATGAAGGAAGTGGCCATTCTTTCATGGATTGGCTTATGCTTGTTGTGGCTACACAGGGAGCTTGCATTTTTTGTTCCTTTCATTAAATCAGTTAAATAATCTATGCAGAAAATTATAAAGCAAAACTATTGACGAGAATGATTATCGTTTATATAATATAGAATGTATTATATAATAATTATTATAATTAAAAAATTACTATAATTAATAGGAGTGGTTTTAAATGAAATTACGCACTGAAATGCCTGAATTATCAGGGGCAACAAAATGGATAAATGAAGAATTAACCAAAAATGATTTGGTAGGAGAGAAACCAACACTCATTCATTTTTGGTCAGTCAGTTGCCATCTTTGTAAAGAAGCAATGCCGGAAATCAATGAATTAAGAGATGAGTATGAAGATGAGCTAAATGTTATAGCAGTCCATATGCCGCGTTCTGAAGACGATCTTGATATGGGTGTTATTGAACAAATGGCCTTAGGACATGATATTACGCAGCCTATATTTGTAGATAGTGATCATAAATTAACAGATGCTTTTGAGAATAAATACGTTCCTGCATACTATGTATTTGATGAGGAAGGAAAGCTTCGTCACTTTCAAGCAGGTGGAAGTGGAATGGATATGCTACGTAAACGAATCAATCGGGTACTGGGTACTGAAAAATAAAAAATGTTCACACTGGAACTCAGCAAAACTATGAATGGCTAGACTGTGTAAAAAATAGCTAGAAAGGAATGTTTTTTGACTGAGTTCCTTTAAAAATGATTTGTCTTTATTTAGAATAACAGTTTAATTGGATAGGCAGTTTTCGAATAAATTGTTGCTTTTCGAATCAGAATAGAAACCCGTAATGATTATGGTTTCGGGGCATCTTTTCGTCAAAGCAATAATTGGTGCACTAGTATTGAATGATTTAAGAGGTCTATCATTGACCAAAAGCATAAAGTGTACGAAAAGAGCATTGGAAAAATTGACAAAAAGCGAATATCATTTAATTTGGCCACTTATAATGAACATATGTAAGATTGCCTTATCCTAGCAGTAAAAGGCTGGTAAAAACTTCCTAATTTTAAGATATTTCCTTTCCAGAATGATATATTAATAGAAAGTGCATGGGAAGGGTGTCGAATTATGAAAAAAGATACAGGTATACTATTAGAAAGTGGGACAAACGAGTTGGAGATTGTTGAATTTGAAGTCGGAGGCAATCGGTTCGGCATTAATGTCATCAAGGTCAAGGAAATTATTCAACCAATTCCAGTTACTCAAATTCCTCATTCACATCCAAATGTTGAGGGGATCATCCAGCTTAGGGGTGAAGTATTACCAGTTATAGATATGTCCATGGCTCTTCAATTAACTCCCTTAAGTGATTCAAAGGAAGCAAAATTAATCGTTTCTGAGTTTAATAAACAAAAAGTCGTATTTCATGTTAATAATGTAACACAAATACATAGAATTTCTTGGGATCAAATTGAAAAGCCTTCTGATCTGTATAAAAGTGGAGCTTCAAAGATAATAGGTGTCATTAAACGCGATAACAAAATGATTCTACTCCTGGATTTTGAGAGTATTATGGTTGAAATCAATCCTGAATCAGGTGTTCAAATGAAAGAATTGAAAAAGCTAGGAAAAAGAGAGAGAATCCATAAGAAAATAGTTGTTGCAGAAGACTCTCCATTATTAAGAAAGCTACTGAACGATACATTATCTGAAGCGGGTTATATGGATGTAGAGTTTTTTGAAAATGGTCATGATGCGTTAAAATATCTTGAATCATTAGCTGCCGCTTCTGTTGCCATTGAAGAGAAAGTCCAGTTAGTTATAACCGATATCGAAATGCCACAAATGGATGGCCATCATCTCACAAAAAGAATAAAGAACCATGAAATTTTACGTAAGTTACCATGTATTATCTTTTCATCTTTAATTACAGAAGATTTAAAACATAAAGGTGAATTGGTTGGAGCTGAAGACCAGGTAAGTAAGCCAGATATTGCTGAACTTGTATTAAAGGTTGATCAATATATCCTTTAATAAAGAGCTATATGAACAGACTAAAAAGGATTACTCAATTGAGCAATCCTTTTTCACTTTGACGAATATTTGCGTTAATGCGCTAAAATATAAAAGGAAAAATTAGAAGAAACTATCTCCAAGTTTCTTAAAAATAGGTTTATTATATTTATTCGATGACGGTTTTTTCCTATTGTTTGAGTCCTTCTCAGCTAAGCCTGTATACCTTTCAAGTATAGATTTTGCTTCAGATAAACTCATCCGACATTTAGGATTTCTTGATTTCTGATTTAGAGTACCTAAATGTGGCAAATCTTCGAAATCTTTTTTAGTAGGTGGTATATGAAATGTATATTCTCCACATGACACAAGGACGTCGGATTGCTGTTGACTATATTTAGGGTTGTTAGAAAAATGTAGTCCGACTTTATTTGCTTTGCCTTCTTTAATCATTTTTAAAAGGGCTTGTTTTTTTAAATAATAGAGATATCCGGGATTTATAGCTGTTTTAGCATGTCGATTTACTGTAAAAATGGCTTTAGAGAGGTTTATTACAGTAGCGGATAGAGGAGAGGATTGATTAGGATTCCGCAAATGAATAACTCCTTTCAAATAATTTCTTAATACTATTATACATTTTTATCATATGATTGGGAAGGTTTCGGTAGGATATTCCCTTAGAAAACAGCTGTATTAAAAGAAAAATAAATTTTCTTATTCAAATATATAATAAAATATAATAATTTGGATCTGCAATTTGGGAATTTGAATGAATCGGTTAGGATGTGTACAAACAATCTAATCAATGGGTAGAGGGAGAAGAAACTTTCGAAGGAGACTAACAAAATCATCGGGTTTGAGCTAAAAAATAAAAACGGGGAGTCTTTTTTAATGATGAACCCCCGTTATGGTTAGTCTGTTTTTCTATTATTTTGGGTATATATTTATATTTTCTGTAACATTGTATGGAGTATTTCCTCCTCCACCGTAATTAGAATATGATCCAGATCCATATGGCGCACCACCATAGGCCCCAGGTCCATAAGGTGCTCCTCCTCCATAAGCTCCAGGTCCATATGGTGAGTATGGTGGATAATAAGGAGGGCAACAAGGTCGACCGCCAAATCCTCCCCAGAGAAATGGACTAATGGCTAGCCCAGCTAAACCACCCGCAATAAATGGAAGTCCGAAGAATGGAAAGAATCTTTGGTCTCCACCTCTCACTGGATACCTCATATTTGGATAATAATAAGGGGGCTGGTACATAATACATACCTCCTTTCTTTATACACCTAGTTTATGGATTCTTTTGCCATGTGCGCCTGTACTTCTAATTGTTGGGCAAGTCTGTAGTTTGTGCAAATATAAACGACCTAAGATTTGTAAAATCAGGTGTTTATTGATTTTTAAGTTCATCACCTCTAGTACCAGATAAGGTAAAAATAGAAATATATATGTTTAAATAGGTATATAATAAGTTATTAGATTACCTAACTAGGAGTCTATAAATTGACATAATAATCTTTTATCCCTTAATTTAATAGTAGGGCGGATTTTATATGCTTGTCCGATACCTTATGGAAAAGGAGAAATGACGATGAGAAAATTCAACCATATGGAAGCCATGTTTTTACCAACAGATCAAGGAATGATTAAAATTTTCATTTATGGATTTCAATCCATTGGTTCATGGGGACAAGTGATTGCACAACTAGAAGATGTAACGGTCAATACAAAAGGCTACAGCAGAAGGAAGACAATTGTACGTTCACTTACACAACTGCATCAAATGCTAGTAAAGAAAAATGATCTTTAATCAAATATCTTTCCCGAATAGATAAAAAAGGTTAACTGTATGAGTCTTTACACCTAATTATTATTTTCAGATATAGAAATTATTATTAGACTTTCTTCTATATTAAAAAATTAGTTGTTTTTGATCATTGTTTAAGGTTAACCTTTTTTGTATTCAATTTGAGATTTCTTCCCTTGTTTTGAGATCATTCACTCTTTCGTATTGTCGAGCTTCCGTGTCAATCATTTTCCATGTAATGTCTCCATGGAAAGGGCAAAGGCACCACCGGCTTGCTTATTGCTAATGTAAGGGAAAAGGTAAAGGTTTGGCGTTTCAACAGGGCATTGGAAAATATCGTTAATTAATAATCGGGCATTATACTTATCGTATTGTCTTATAATTCTGAAATATGATACTATTATGAGTGAATATTCATTCATATATAAGGAGGGGTTATTTTGGGAGAGAATCGAGTAGTCATTGTAACGGGTGGATCTAGTGGAATGGGATTATATATGGCAAAGAAGTTTATCCAAGAAGGAGACAACGTTATTATTACTGGCCGTGATCAAGAACGGTTAATCATATCGCAAAAAGAATTATCGCAGTTTAAAGGTGAAATTGACATCTTTCAAATGGATGTAAGAGAACCTGAACAATGTGTTAAGATGGTTGAGTTTGCTATCGAAAGGTTTGGGAAATTAGATATACTGGTTAATAATGCAGCAGGTAATTTCATTTGTCCTGCAGAAAAATTAACTCCTAATGGGTGGAAATCTGTAATCGATATAGTGTTAAATGGTACTTTTTATTGTTCCCAAGCATCAGGTAACTACTGGAAAGAAAAAAATATAAAAGGAAGTATCATTAATATGGTGGCTACATATGCATGGAATGCTGGTGCAGGCGTTGCACATTCCGCCGCAGCGAAGGCAGGGGTTCTTTCTTTGACCCGTACTCTAGCAGTCGAGTGGGGGCATAAGTATGGAATTAGGACGAACGCTATAGCGCCCGGACCAATTGAAAGAACAGGCGGGGCAGAGAAGCTTTTCGAATCAGAGGAAGCAGCTAAAAGAACGATTAACAGTGTACCACTAAAACGCCTTGGAACCCCTGAAGAGATTGCTGAACTTGCTTATTTCTTGTCCTCTGAGAAGGCAAGCTATATTAATGGGGAATGTGTCACAATGGATGGCGGGCAATGGTTGAATCAATTTCCATTTTAGTATACTCGAATGCTGACTTCTACTGGAGTCAGTTTTTTCGTCCCTTTTGATAAAGAACTATTTAAAGAAATTAAAAAATACAATTCAATTAAAAGGAACAAAAAGACAAAGTAATCCATTTGAATATTTAATATTCTCATTCATAAAGAAATCATACATATGGTATAATCAAACATAATTTTATGAAGTGGGGGTTTTTTATGGATCCATTAGATATACTCTCCAATTTAAATTGTGTAACTCCTCATTTCCAGCCCATTTTTAGCGCAGATGAACATCGAATTATCGGGTACGAAATTCTAGGGAGATTTCAATATCAATCCGAATGGGTAAGCTTGGGACCCTTTTTTCATGATGAAGAAATTCCAGATGAATACAGAATAGAAGTAGATAATATAGTTCTGCAAAAAGCGATTGAACACATATTAAGCGAAGGTCAACAAGACAAATACCTTTTTATTAATCGTGATGCTAAGCTATTAACTAAAAGTAATGGCGAGGAATTCATTGAACTTCTCAAAAGTTATGTTGAACAAGGACTTCAATTGAATAAAATAGTTTTAGAAATCTCTGAGAGTCATTTTACTGATGAATTAGAGCGGCTCGTCCATTTGCTCCTATATTATAAAACATATGGAATTAAGATTGCGATAGATAATGTAGGTGAAAAAATCGGTCAGTGGAATCAATTTAGTACTTTTTCACCAGATATATTCAAGGTCGACTTAAAGCATTTAAGAAAAGAAGTAGGTAATCAAGCCTATAACGATATCCTATTTAGCTTATCGATTTTAGCTAGAAAATTAGGTGCATCCTTGTTATTTGAAAATATTGAATTAGATTATCAGCTCCATTTTGCCTGGAAAAATGGAGGAAGGTTTTATCAAGGCTATTATTTACATAAACCAAGTCCAGGTTTGCAAGATCCCTATATACTTAAACAAAAATTGAAAAGTAAATGTCAGTCCTTTATTCAAATAGAGAAAAAGAATTTACAATCCGTTTATCAATTTGCTGAAAGAATTCAACAAGAATTGCAAGAAGTGGTACCAAAGCTTAAGAAACAAAATGAAGATCCAAATGATTTTTTACGACAGCTTGGACACCATTTGTCTTATATGTGTTTTAGACTTTATATTTGTGATGAAAATGGTTTTCAAAAATCGCATAATCTGTTTAAACAAAAGAATGAATGGATAGATCAGCCAAAATACCTCGGGAAAAATTGGAGTTGGCGCTCCTATTTTCTTGAAAATATCATTGAAATGCAAAATGAACAAAGAGGAATTTTGTCAGACTCTTATATTGATATTGAGACAGGGGGAACAATTAGAACATTTTCTTTCCCATTAGGGAATCAGGATTATCTATTTATCGACATTTCCCACGATTATCTTTACGAACAAGATGGTTTCCTTCTTTAATCACTGAATAGTCACCTCCTTTATTGGGGAAATTATCCCTAACGTAAGAAGTAAGGGGTGGTGAAAAGAGTGAGTACCTTTGTAATAATCCTTTCTTTTTTAGCAATTGGGATTGCTGTATTTGCAATTGTGTATACTCTCATGATTGGGAGACAGCAGAAAGTTTTAAAAGGAGAGCTTGATACAGATATACCTGATCAAGTTAAAGAACATGCATTTATAAGGAATCCAATCTTCCTTTCATTTCTCATTGCGAGTGCATTAATACTTCTTTATATCTTATATTGGACAATTAAATATATATAAGAAAAAACAGCTAGAGGTTAGTGAAAATGGGGTGAGATTCTACTTTTGTAGGATCTCATCCTTTTTCGTTGAAATTTTTTATATAAATTAAAAGATTTATTTTTCCTTTAATTACCAATTTAATAATTTAGTTAGCTGTGTTAATTCATCGTTTGAACGGGTAGAAATTTATTAAGTAAGATTTAGGAAATTGTCAATTCGTGCTGTGATTTCGCGAACGATTTGTGTACTATCGACAAATTTCCATTGCTAAAATAATGGAGTATCTAGTCCATGGGAGGAGGATCATTTGTGAAAACACGAAAGCTATTATTTTTGACGGTTATAATGTTTTCCTTATTATTAACCGGTTTCCAGCCAGCATCAGCAGCAGAACCAGTGAAGACAGAAATGGTAACACATGTAAAAGAAGCATTTAATGCCCAAGTTTCACTAAGTGAAAAACCTAGATCCTTAAGCCAAATTAAGAATATTCTAGATGAACATTTTACGGATGAGTTTCAGAAGAAATTCATAAGGGATAATGTAGTCCAAGGAGAAGGTGGATATTTTACTTTAGGTGCCGACTTTGCCCCACATTATATTCCATTCTTCAAATATGAACAGATGGAAATGGTCCTACATGATGATAAGCTATATGTAATGGAGTATTTAACTTATGAGGAAGGGCCTTTTTCGTTCGAGAATGGTTACGAGGCCGTGGTTTTTGTAAAGGAACATGGTAAATGGAAGATCAATGATATTACCTCGCAAATACCAGAAAAAATTCTGCCATATTTGAATGGTGAAAGTGTTAGCCAGAATGAACAGAAAGATAGTAGTAATGAAGAGGTATTGAAGCCTGCCGAGAAAGTGAATGGATCTGACCAAAGTCCTATTACATTAGGGTTAGATTCTACAAAAAAGGAAGGATTTTCAGTTTACACTGTTTTTCAAACCTATCTCCCTCAGTGGGTAGAGAATTGTCTTCAATTAAAGGAGTATTTTAATAAAAACAATTTTCAATCACTTGACACTTTATAAAGTATTTGAAGAGAAAGAACACCCTTTTAGGGGGTGTTTTTTCTTCATTCAAAGTGAGGGAAGAGACTTTAAACTATTTCACTCTATCTTCTAATATCTCTGCAATATACGTAATGTCTTGACCGACAAAAACTTTACCGTCTATTACAACAGTTGGTGTTGAAAACGATTTATATCTTTCAATTAATTCTTTTTTGGCTCTTGAGTCACTTTGTATGTCGAATTCCTTATACTCGACTTTATGTTGAAGTAACAGGTTTTTAATATAATGGCAAGGGGGACAATCTGGTTGAGTATATAGTAATATTTCCAAGCATATCTACTTCCTTTTTGTTAAATAATCAATGATACCCATTGAAGAAACACCAAGATCTAATTCAAGAATTTTAAAAATCGGGTGTGAAGGGGAAAGATTAGTAAATAGTGAACTATTCATTATCTCTTCCCTTATAAATTGATGGGTTTTTTCCACCTTTTCATTAAAATTATTTTCTTCATAATAAGCTTTTTCTCCACATTTTAAGAATATTTTCAACCATTTTTGTACATCTGTCAAACCTTTTGAAGGGTTTTCTGACATACCAAAATGTCCATAATAAATTCTTGAAAGATTTTTATTAAGATAAAATTGAATAGACTGATCCATATCCTCAGGACTGAATTGTGTAGGTGATGTTGAGGGTAAATAGAATTCTTCATTAAGAAGATATGTATAGTTTATTCCTGCTGTATCACCTGTAAACATTCCATTTGAAACAGGATCATATATACTAAAGTGATGCCTAGCATGACCTGGGGTGTCGAAAAATGTGAGTGTACAAGTAATACTAATTTTAAGTGTGTCTCCATTTTCTTTGACCATGATTTTATTTTCTGGAACAGGAAGAAGTGGCTTAAATAAAGAGTCAAATTTATTTCCATAAACCTGCCTAGCACCGGCTTCGAGTTTTGCGGGGGCAATCAAATGCCTGGCACCTCTAGGATGAACAATTACTTTTGCGTTAGGACACTCCTTCAAAAATAGTCCTACACCACCACTATGGTCTAAATGAATATGAGTTAAAATAATATTTTTTATTTCAGATGGATTTATTTTTAGCTTTTTTAACCCCTCTAATAAATAGGGAATCGAAGGACTTGCAGAAGTTTCAACGATCGTGAGTTCTTTTTCACGAATGACATAACTGCCTGTACGAAAGGGGATTCCTAGATCATACAAGTCAATTAATTCGATTCTTTTATCCAAATGTAATTGATTCAATTATCTCCACCTCCATTAGTTATAATTTATTCTATATAAACATAACGAAATATTCAAAAAGTTTTAATTCCACGAATTTATGGTATCTTTATAGTGGATAGAAAAAAGGAACAGGTGTATCCTAGTATTGAGTTAATGAATGAAAGGAGAAGTTATATGTCTCAACTTCTTGGAATCATCCAACGTCTAAAGACATTACAGGATGGTACAGACCATAGCGAAACAAATCAACGCTTTTTTGAAATCAATGGGAAGAAAATCTGTCAAGTAACATATATGCCTACTGCAGATACTTTTGAACTTGAAGTTTACAAAGATGATAAGAAGCCAAATAAATTTCCATTTGACGATATCGACATGACCGCAATCGAAATATTCGACCTGCTGCAAGAAAACCACGAATAGAGCTATCCAATAGCTCTATTTTTTTTATTTTATTTAATCTACCAGAGTAAAGCGTTAAAGCGATGAGGGACGGTTCTCGAACTGGGTAAAGCATTAAAGCGATGAGGGACGGTTCTCGAACTGGGTAAAGC
>JANAVG010000016.1:0-83439 GCA_024213275.1 Rossellomorea sp. BNER | reverse complement strand
TGAGGGACGGTTCTCGAACTGGGTAAAGCGTTAAAGCGGTGAGGGACGGTTCTCGAACTGGGTAAAGCGTTAAAGCGGTGAGGGACGGTTCTCGGACTGGGTAAAGCGTTAAAGTGATAAGGGAAAGGTTTCGTTAATGTAAAACGTTAATGGTTCGTTCAATTGATTTGATTGCCAAGGATTGTTTGTATATCGAAATGGCTGTGTAGACATTCTATAAATGAGGTGATAATAAATGAATCCAACTGTTAAATGTCCAAAGTGTCAAAAGGAAGAGGAGTTAAATCATGTTTTAACTGCTCAATCTAATCAAAATGTGATTTATAATTGTCCTGCTTGTCACTACAAAGTAAGAAATATTATGACAAGTAAGGGTTGAACAAATTGAAGCATATCAATCATCAAATAATTAATTATATGTTAATATTAAAGATAGCGTTCCCAAAATAAGTAATGAAGGTGTTTGATATGATTTCACTACAAAGTAAAGAGTTTTTAGAAACGAGCATTTCTGAGTTTATCATTCCTTCAGAAAAAGTCGCACATGTGCAAGTGGGTAACAATCTAGAACACGCTCTCTTACTATTAACCAAGAGTGGGTATTCATCAATTCCAGTTTTAGACTCAGAATTTCGATTAAAAGGTTTAATTAGTTCTCCTATGATTACGGACTCCATTTTAGGATTAGAGAGAATTGAATTTGAGCAACTGGATGATAAGAAAGTAGAAGAAGTTATGAATACCGATATTCCTACAATTTCATTAGAAACAAAGTTCGAAAAAGGTTTAGGCTTACTAGTTGATCACCCCTTTTTATGTGTCGTGAATGAAGAATCTAATTTTGAAGGAATATTAACTCGTCGGGAATTATTAAAGCTTCTAAACAAATATGTACGTACATAAGTAACTCTTTCAAAGCTCCCATTAAGAATTTAGGGAGCTAATATTTTTGTTCAAAATAATTAGTTTAACGCGGTGGAAGCAGTAACGGGAGAAAGAAAGAAGGGGAAGTATGGGATATGCAAATGAGGAGATAAAAGGGGCTAAAGGTTTAGTAAAAAAAACAAAGCGACCTTTTGTGTTAGCAGCAGTCATGCTTGCTATGTTTATGGGGGCTATTGAAGCGACCATTATTTCAACGGCAATGCCGTCTATTGTAGGGGATTTAGGAGGATTTTCTTTATACAGCTGGGTGTTCTCAGCATACCTTTTAATGAATGCAGTAACTGTTTTAATATATGGAAAGCTCTCAGATATATTTGGAAGAAAACCAGTTATAACCTTCGGAATCATTTTATTTTTAATCGGTTCTATCCTTTGTGGGTTTTCCCAATCAATGATTCAATTGATTATTTTTCGCCTCATTCAAGGCTTGGGTGCCGGTGCTGTATTACCAATGGCTACTACAATCGTCGGCGATATTTATACAAAAGAAGAAAGAGCGAAAATACAAGGATACTTATCAAGTGTATGGGGAATATCTGCTATTAGTGGACCCGCAATTGGAGGAATTCTTGTAGAACTTGTCAGCTGGAGATATGTTTTTTGGATTAATATTCCTCTTGGGATTTTAGCGATAGTCGGATTATGGCTTTATTTACATGAAAATGTTGAAAAGACAAAGCCAGACATTGATTACAAAGGTGCATTGCTTTTAACTATATCAATTTCGTCTTTAATGTTTATCCTTGTTGAGGGGGGAGTTCATATCCCATGGAGCTCTTTTTCAGCAATGGGGATCATCGCAATCTCGATTCTTTTTTTCTATCTTTTTGTAAGACAGGAGAAAATAGCAAATGATCCGATGATGCCATTTGACATCTGGAAAGTGCGCTCCATTCTTGTTGCTAATGTTGTCTCACTTACGACAGGAATAATGTTGATAGGTATCTCCAGTTTTCTTCCGGCATTTGTCCAAGGTGTAATGGAAAGAAGTGCTACTGTAGCTGGCTTTACTTTAACTGCGATGTCAATAGGGTGGCCAATTGCCTCGACTGTTGCAGGAAGATTATTATTGAAAATTGGTTACTATAAAACATGCTTTATCGGGGGCCTTTCATTAATACTTGGAAGTATTTTCTTTGTCACTATGGCTCCATCTTCAGGTCCAATTTGGGCGGCATGCGGCTCATTTTTTATAGGGATAGGAATGGGATTAACATCAACTTCATTTATTGTCTCTATTCAAAGCACAGTGTCATGGAAGCAAAGAGGAATTGCAACAGCGGCCAATATGTTCATGAGAAATCTTGGAAGTACGATAGGGGCGGCACTATTGGGTGGAGTTTTAAATAGCCGGATCCAAACATACCTTCAAAATCATGGATCAGAAAACGCTAACTTGGATGTCGTTAATATGCTTTTAGACGAATCGAAAAGAAGTGAATTAAACTCCACGCTAAAAGGAATTTTACAAGAAGGTTTAACGATCTCACTTCAATGGGTTTATGCTGTCGTATTAATCGTGGCAATTATAAGTTTTATGATGATTTGGTTTATGCCAAGAAAAGAATAATAAAGGGCTGTCCAAAATGGAGTCCGGAACCATATTATTTGTCTGTATAGAGATTTTTCTATATTTTGGAGTTGTGGTTTCTGACACACTAGTTTGGCAGCTCCTTTTTGATTAGAAAAGGGAATAAGTTAATTGAATGATTAATAGCAATGTGATGATATTTAATAATAGCTTTGCATTCGTTACAGAGATTTTGTCTGTGAATCGAACAGCTAATTGTGCACCGATCAAGCCTCCTAATGCAAAAGGAATCCCAATTTTCCAATCAAAGTAGTCATTTGAGAAATACATAATAAATGCTCCGGTACACGAAAGGAATGTCTGAAATCGAGTTAAGGCTACTGCTTTAATATACTGATAACCCTTATTTAGATAAAAATACATGAGAAGTGTTGCTTGGCCAGGACCAAACACTCCGTCATATACAGCGATACTAAATAAATAGGGTGAGAGTCTTTGCTTAACTTTTCTCTCTTTTTCGTTTACTGGTGGCTTCTTCCTTAGACTTAGTGATAGGGCGAATAGCAAAAGTAGAATCGCAATGATTTCCATTACTCTAGGAGAAATGAAGCTTGCGATGAATCCTCCTGTAATGCCCCCTGTAATAGCAATAGGTATAACATAACTTGCTTCTTTCCATTCTACTTTTTTCATTTTTAATAAATAATAAAAGCTTGAAAATGAACTAATCATATTCGAAAATTTTGCCGTTGCAATGGCTGTATGCACGGGTAATCCAACAACAAGCATGACTGGCATGCCGATTAAACCACCACTTCCTGCAAATGTCCCAATGAATGCAACAATCAAACCTGTAATAAACATAATCATCATCATTTGGTTTTCACCTCTGAATTTAGTGTAATTGTTCAAGAGTGATAATGAAATTACAAATAAATTCATATATAATATAAGAAAAACTTATCATTAAGGGATGATCACAATGGCATTTACTGAATATCAATTACTTACTGTGCTTGCTCAAGAAATGAATATGAGAAAAGCGGCAGAAAGATTGTTTGTCTCACAGCCAGCATTATCTCAAAGGTTACAAAATATCGAAAAGGATTGGGGTACGAAGATCTTTATTCGTTCACAAAAAGGATTATCACTAACACCTGCTGGAGAATTAATCGTTAATTTTGCTAAAGAAATATTAGAAAAAGAGGGTTTTGTGAGGGAAGAAATTGATGCATTGCAAACAAAAGTTCATGGAACCTTAAAAATCGCTTGTGCCTCAATTGTTGGCCAAAATTGGTTACCACAGGTGTTAAAAAAGTTTGTTGATCGCTATCCGCATGCAAAAATATCACTCATCACAGGCTGGAGTAGTGAAATCCTTGAAGCTATTTATGAAGATACAGTGCATATAGGAATTATTAGGGGTACTCCAGATTGGAAAGGTCCTAAGCATCATTTATTTCATGACACTTTATATTTAGTCGATCGCGAAATTCAAGATATTAAACAAGTAATGGAAACAGATCGCCCATTTATTCAATTTAAAAGTGATTCGAATTATTACCAAGAAATCCAAGATTGGTGGCATCGCCAATTTCAAACAACGCCTAAGAGAACTATAGTTGTCGATCAAATAGAAACTTGTAAGCAGATGACTTTTAATGGGATAGGATATGCGATTCTTCCAGCCATCACTTTGAATGGTGCTGATGAAGGTTTATTTAAAATCCCTTTAATGGATGAAAATCAGTCAACAATCGCAAGGGATACATGGTTACTAGGATATGATTCAGCATTTGAACTGAGACAGGTGAAAGCATTCGTGGAAGTGATTGAAGAATTTTTGGAAACAAATTCATCACATATTTCATAATCATTTCCCTTGTCTCTCTTCCTTTAATTTGTTAAAGTGATTATAATTATTCTGAATATATACATAGCTTTGGAGGGTTTTAAGATGAAAATGATGGATGCAAATGAAATTATCTCGTTTATTCAAAATAGTACAAAGTCTACACCTGTTAAGGTTTATGTAAAAGGTGATTTGAAAAAGATTAATTTTGGTCCTTCTTCTCAAACATTTATTGGTGAAGATTCAGGAGTAGTGTTTGGAGAATGGTCTGAACTATCCGTAATTCTTGAAGATAATAAAAGTATAATTGAAGATTATGTAGTAGAGAATGATCGTCGCAATTCTGCTATTCCACTACTAGATTTAAAGAACATAAAAGCTCGTATTGAGCCAGGTGCGATTATTCGTGATCAAGTTGTAATTGGCGATAATGCTGTTATTATGATGGGGGCTTCTATTAATATTGGCTCTGTAGTTGGAGAAGGAACGATGATTGATATGAATGTGGTCCTTGGAGGTCGTGCAACAGTCGGGAAGAATTGTCATATCGGCGCAGGTGCCGTTTTAGCAGGTGTGGTTGAGCCACCTTCAGCTAAGCCTGTGGTTGTAGAAGATGACGTGGTGGTTGGAGCAAATGCTGTGATCTTAGAGGGAGTTACTGTAGGTAAAGGTGCAGTAGTCGCTGCAGGTGCTATCGTGGTTGAAGATGTTCCTCCGTATACAGTTGTTGCTGGCACCCCAGCGAAAGTTATTAAAGAAATTGATGAAAAAACAAAATCAAAAACCGAAATCAAGCAAGAATTGCGTCAGCTATAAATATGGGACTGACCCTCTTCAAAGGGTCAGTCCTTTTTTTAATAAGGTTGATTTCCTAGATTTTGTTACTAAAGAAAAATTCCAAATTCCTGCATTCCTTTGTCCGTTCAATTTTTAGAATAGAGAATGAAGCATTGGATGAATTGGAGATAGGTCGATTATAGGCTCTTTACTAAAAGATTTTTATAAATAGGTTTTGTAAAAGTTATCCATTGATCAAAAGCAACAAAGTTTACGAAAAGAGCCTTTTATAAAGGATCAATAAGGTGGGGAAATGAATGGTACACATAAATCCGTTTGTAAAGATTAGAAGACAGCTTCATCGAATACCAGAGTTAGGGTTTCAAGAATTTAAAACACAACAATTTTTACTTGAATATATAGAAGCACTGCCATCAAACAGGATAGAAATAAAAAAGTGGAAGACAGGTCTATTTGTAAAGCTTAAGGGTCTAAATCCTTCTAAAATGATAGGATATCGGGCAGACATTGATGGACTTCCGATTACAGAAGAAACAGGCCTTTCATTCCCATCAGAACACCATGGGCAAATGCATGCATGTGGTCATGATTTTCATATGAGTATTGCTTTAGGAATCTTATCCTATTTCAGCCAAAACCCAATAAGTGATGATTTATTATTTCTTTTCCAGCCTGCTGAAGAAGGACCTGGTGGGGCAAAGCCAATGCTTGAAAGTGATATTATGAAAATGTGGAAGCCTGATCTTATGATGGGGCTTCATATTGCTCCTGAGTATAAAGTGGGTCAAATTGCAACAAAAGAGGGCCTATTATTTGCTAATACATCAGAATTAATCATTGACCTAAAAGGAAGAGGAGGTCATGCAGCCTACCCACACCAGACAAAAGATATGGTGGTAGCAGCGTCTATGCTCGTTACTCAGCTTCAGACGATAACTTCTCGTAATGTTAATCCATTAGAGAGTGCCGTTGTTACGATCGGTAAAATCACTGGTGGAACCGTACAAAATATTATTGCGGAGAACGCAAGGCTAGAAGGTACGATTCGAACACTTTCAGTAAAAGAGATGAAGAAAGTCAAGAACAGAATTGAAGCTCTTGTCGAAGGCTTGAAAATTGGATTTGAATGTGAAGTGTCTATTGATTATGGAAGTATGTATCATCAAGTCTATAATGAGGAATATTCCACGAAACAATTCATCGATTATCTGCAAACACAAACAGATATAGAATATATTCGATGTCAAGAAGCAATGACCGGTGAAGATTTTGGATATCTCTTAGAAGAGATACCTGGATTTATGTTTTGGTTAGGCGTGGATTCGGAATACGGCTTGCATCATGCAAAGCTTGATCCAAATGAAGAAGCTATTGACGTAGCGATAACTACTATGACGAAATATATTGAAACACTTTAAGTTATAAGCAATTTGACTTGTTATGAGTTTCCACTTAAGGAACTGGTGTTATCACGGATAATCTTCATAATTAAAGGCTCTTTTCTAAAAGATTGTTGTTTTTAAAGAACTTAAGTTTTGTTGGAGCGGAAAGCGGGCATCCTTTCGCGTCAATCAACTAACTCCTATTCATAACAACAATGTTTACGAGAACAGCCTTTTAAAAAGAGGAGGAGGCAAATTGGCCTGCTCCTCTTAATACTAATTTAATTTAGAATCATCTTTCATTTCGATATTAACTTGATGTGGATATGGGATTTCAATACCATTTGCATCAAAAGCCTCTTTGAAAGCTTTGCGAAGTTTTCGCTCGACTCCCCATTGCTCCATATTTTTAGTCTTGGCTATCACTCTAAGAACAACATCTGAAGATCCTAAAGTTTGTACACCTATTACATTTGGTCCTTCTACTATATTTTCATCCCCGCCAGCAATTCGATCGCAAGTCTCTTGAAGCACTGAAATGGCTAGATCAATATTATCATTATAGGATATACCGATATCAACAATAGCTTGCATATTTCCTCTTGAGTGGTTACTGATGCTTGTAATTTCACGGTTTGGTACATAATGAAGGGTACCATCGAATCCTCTGATTTGAGTCGTTCTAAGCCCCACTTGTTCTACTATACCTGAAAAACTTCCCGTTGTTACATAATCACCAACATCGATTTGTTTTTCTAAAAGAATAAAGAAGCCAGTGACAATGTCACTCACAAGTCCTTGTGCACCAAATCCTACAGCAAGGCCAACAATTCCAGCCCCTGCAATAATAGCTGTTACATCTATTGTAAGAATTTGGAGGACGGTGACTACAAAAACAAAAATGAGTACATAACCGAGTATGTTCTTAGTAAGATGTTGTAACGTTTGAGCTCTCCCGACTGAAATATTCTCTTTCTGCTTATATCTTGTAAATGCTTTTTCAATAATACGATTTCCTAATGCTTTAACAATCAGAAAAACTATGTATATAGCAAGAATTTTAAGAGCACCTAGTCCCACCTTGATCATCAAGGCCCCCCATTCAAATTCAGCTAATCTTTCCCCAATTGCATTAAAACCTAATAAAAATTCCAAAATTCATCATCCTTTCTGTAAACATAAACCCATACATTATTACATATTTACCTTTTTTAGTATACACATATTTTTTTAGTGAATGTCAAAAGTGCATTTTATTTTATTCCACAAAATATTAATGTTAAACTTTTAATGTGAAATAAAAAAATAGTATTTTGTATTTTTTGGTTTAACCCTATTACAATAGGGAAAAACATATAGTGGGTTAAAGGTAGAGTGATTATAATAATTTCTAGTTTAAATTTATTATAAATTAGAGTTGACTTAGAACCTTACTTTTAATATAATAACAATTGTTGAAAAGAAAGTAATTGAGAATTAATTGATTTCTTTCTCATTTATAATTATCTTTGGAGGGATTTATTCATGGCAGAACGCATGGTAGGTAAACAAGCTCCACGTTTCGAAATGGACGCAGTAATGGCTAACAAGGAATTTGGTAAAGTAAGTCTTGAAGAAAACATGAAAAATGGTAAATGGACAGTATTGTTTTTCTATCCAATGGACTTCACTTTCGTATGCCCAACAGAGATCACTGCAATGTCAGATCGTTACGATGAATTCGAAGATCTAGATGCAGAAGTAATTGGTGTTTCAACAGACACTATCCATACACACTTAGCTTGGATCAATACTGATCGTAAAGAGAATGGTCTTGGTGAATTACGTTATCCACTAGCTGCTGATACAAACCACGTTGTATCACGTGACTATGGTGTATTAATTGAAGACGAAGGTGTAGCTCTTCGTGGTCTTTACATCGTAAACCCAGAAGGTGAGTTACAGTACCAAACAGTTTTCCATAACAACATTGGTCGTGACGTTGATGAAACACTTCGTGTACTTCAAGCACTTCAAACTGGTGGTCTTTGCCCAGCTAACTGGAAACCAGGACAAGCTACTCTTTAATAGACTAAACAAGAAAAGTCCTAACGGTTTGTTAGGACTTTTCTTTTATCATGCATGATCTGGCAGAAAGGCTGAACACCACAAGTGAAAACAAAACTTATTTATCATTAATAAGGTTTATTTTTTAAACGGATTGAACAATATACATATAGGATGAAGGAGGAAACGATAATGAAATTACGTGCACCAATGCCTGAATTAAATGGAGCTACAGAGTGGTTAAATGGTGAAGTGAAGAAAGAAGATTTAATCGGAGAGAAGCCGACCCTTATTCACTTCTGGTCTATTAGTTGCCATCTTTGCAAAGAGGCTATGCCACAGGTAAATGAGTTTAGAGACCAATACAAAGATAAGTTAAACGTTGTAGCTGTTCATATGCCAAGATCGGAAGATGATTTAAATTTAGATGAAATCAAGAGGGTAGCAGCTGAACATGACATTACTCAACCAACTTTTGTAGATAGCGAGCATAAGCTAACAGATGCCTTTGAAAATCAATATGTTCCTGCTTATTATGTCTTTGATAAAGATGGACAGCTAAGACACTTCCAAGCAGGGGGAAGTGGAATGAAAATGCTTGAAAAACGAGTAAATAGAGTATTAGATGAAATGGAAAAAAATCAATAATTTCATAAAATGGGATGAAATGAGATCAGTCAAAAGTCTGATCTCATTTTTTTTTGTTCGTTTAATATGTATATAAAGGTGCAGAATTTTTTTATTTTAAAAGAATTCATAAAAATGCAAAAAAAGGCTGGAAAAATATTTCGAAACCCGATATATTTAATAGTACGTTATTTTTTGCAACTAGGGGAGGGAGAAAAAATAATGGAAACATTTAAGAAATTAAAGGCATTCTATTGGCCTTACAAAAAGCTTTTCTTTACATCACTGATTTTCTTATTACTTGTCACGGTGATTACCGTAGTCTATCCAATGATTCTTCAGCTTACGATTGATGAAGTTGTATTAAAAGGAAATTATGATTGGATTCCATACTTAGCAGTGGGATTTGTTCTAGTCATGCTTATTAAAGGGGTAGCCACATTTATTCAGCAATATACCGGGGACCTTTTTGGGATTACATCTGTCTACCGCTTGAGAAATGAACTTTATGAAAAGCTGCAGTATCTTCCTTTTCGGTATTATGATAATGCGAAAACAGGAGACCTCATGTCAAGATTAACAGCAGATGTTGAAGCATTCCGTTTTTTCCTATCATTCGGATTTTCTGAACTATTACGCTTTTTCTTATTGGTCTCCATAAGCTTTGGAGTCATGCTTTATTATTCCGTTTCACTAACATTTGTAACGCTTGTATCATTACCATTTCTTGCTATTGTCGTTTATAAGTTCGATAAAGCTGTTCATCCAGCGTTCCGTGGAATACGTAAATCCTTTGGGAAGCTTAATACTAATGTGCAAGAAAATATTAGCGGAATTAACACGGTTAAATCTTTGTCGCGAGAAGATTTTCAAATCTCAAAGTTTAATAGTTCAAATGGTGACTACAAAGATAAATATTTATTTACTTCTGATATCTGGGCTAAATACTTCCCATTAATGGAGTTTCTGGGTAATGTAAGTGTGGTTACATTGCTTGCTTACGGTGGATATCTAGTCATGAATGGGAATCTACAGCCTGGTGAGCTTGTTGCTTTTTACAGCCTTGTTTGGTACATCATTTGGCCAATTATGAACTTAGGTTTTACGATTAACTTATTTTCACAATCGAAAGCATCTGGTGAACGATTACTTGAGATTCTGGATGCTGACGAGGAAATTAAGAATACTAATGATCCTCTTGAAGTTGCCCGTTTAAATGGGGATGTAGAATTTAAGCATGTCACGTTGAAATATACGAAAGATGATGCAGAAGCACTCGAAGATATTTCATTTAAAGTAGAACCAGGTAAAGTGGTTGGTTTAATCGGTTCAACAGGTTCTGGTAAAACGAGTATTACTCAATTAATTACACGCTTTTACGAGCCAACAGCAGGCAAAGTATTCATTGACGGGAAAGATGTGCAACAATACTCCATTAAATCACTGAGGCAGAATATCGGGTTTGTCCTGCAGGAATCTTTCTTATTTTCCTCAACGATCAAGGCGAATATATCCTATGGACGACCTGAAGCAACAATGGATGAAATTATTGATGCAGCTAAGAGAGCACAGGCACATGAGTTTATAATGGAGCTTCCTAATGGGTATGAAACAAGATTAGGGGAGAGAGGTCTTGGACTTTCGGGTGGTCAGAAGCAAAGGATTGCGATTGCGAGAGCAATTTGTACTGATCCAAGTATTTTAATCCTGGATGATGCCACCAGCGCTGTTGATATGGAAACAGAATTTCGAATCCAGAAAGCTTTTAGAGAAGTGATGGCAGATAGAACAACATTTATTATTGCTCATCGTATATCTTCCTTAAAGCATGCTGATGAAATTCTTGTATTAGAAGAGGGAAGAATAGTTGAACGAGGGGTACATGAAACACTGCTCGGAAATAATGGACCGTATCAACGAATCTACGAAATACAATATAAAGATCAGAAAAAAATACTCCAAGCACAGGAAGGGTAGGTGAGCCATTGTGAAAAAAGATAAAGTAAGTCCAAATGCTCTAAAACGGTTTCATTATTCGCAAGATCAAATCATCGATAAACCGTTTAACTGGGAACAGCTCTGGAGATTACTAACCTATTTAAAACCTTATTCAAAAAATTTATTACCGCTTTCAATTCTAATGGTCCTCATCACCACGGGTGTACGGTTAATAATACCAATTTTAATAGGGGTTTATACACTTGATAAGGCGATTATAGAAAAAAATTCCAATCTATTAACGATTTTAGTTTTGGTTATTGCTGGATTATATATTCTAAGTTACCTTTCCAACGTACTGCGAATTAGGTGGATGAATCAACTCGGTCAAGGGGTTATTTATGATTTAAGAAAGCATTTATTTTCGCATGTTCAAATGCTTTCACATCGATTCTTTGACCAGCGCTCAGCGGGATCCATACTTGTTCGAATAATGAATGATATTAATTCTTTACAAGAGCTATTTACAAATGGTGTTATTAATCTCCTTATGGATATGTTAATGCTAGTAGGAATCATCGTGATTCTGTCAACATTAAGTCCTGAATTAACATTAGCAGTAATGATTATTTTGCCTCTAATGTTTTTTATATCTACTAGTCTTAGAAAAAACATTAGACGCTCATGGCAAAGTGTCCGACTAAAGCAATCAAAGCTTAACTCTCATTTGAATGAAAGTATCCAAGGGATTCGAGTAACTCAATCTTTTACACAAGAAAAGGAAAATATGGCATTCTTTGATGGGGTGAATACAGAGAATTATGATAGTTGGAAAACAGCAACAAAGAAGAACGCTATGTTCAGACCTCTTGTTGAACTCACAAATGCCATTGGTACAGCTGTACTTATTTGGTATGGCGCATACTTAATTCAAGGTGGATCGCTCCAACTTGGGGAGTTTGTTTCCTTTGCATTTTATTTAGGAATGTTCTGGGAGCCAATTTCAAGGCTTGGAATGGTGTATAACCAGCTATTAATGGGAATGGCGTCTTCAGAAAGAATATTTGAATTTCTAGATGAGAAACCAATCGTACATGAAAAAGCAGAGGCAAAAGATTTAACGGATATTAAAGGGAACATTTTATTTGACTCAGTAGAATTTTCATATGATGAAAAGAGAAAAGCTTTAGATAATATCAATTTGGAAATGAAGGCAGGAGAAACGGTGGCATTGGTTGGTCACACAGGATCAGGTAAAACAACTATTGCTAACCTAATTACTCGTTTCTATGATCCTACTGCAGGAAAAGTAATGATTGATGGAATTGATTTAAAGGATGTTACTTTAACGAGTTTACGAAATCGAATTAGCATTGTCCTACAAGATACATTTATCTTCTCTGGTACAATTATAGAGAACATCCGATTTGGTCGGCCAGATGCGACAGATGAGGAAGTAAAAGAAGCTGCAAAAGCAATTGGAGCACACCGGTTCATTGAAAAGCTTCCAAATGGTTATGAAACGGAAGTGGAAGAACGAGGGAACATCCTTTCCGTCGGGGAAAGACAACTCCTCTCTTTTGCGAGAGCATTGCTTGCAAACCCAAGCATTATTATCATGGATGAAGCGACTGCTTCAATTGATACAGAAACAGAAGTTCAAATCCAATTAGCATTGAAGAAACTATTAAATGGCAGAACCGCGATTATCATAGCTCACAGGCTCTCGACTATTCGAGAATCAGATAATATTTTTGTTTTAGATCACGGGAAGATCATTGAGTCTGGAAATCATGACCAACTCATGGACCTACAAGGGGAATACTTCCACCTTGTAAAAGCTCAATTCAAAATGCTAGAAGCAATTTAAAAAGCTTATTATTTGCCTTTACCACTCGAAACAAATTGAATAACAATAAAAAAGTCATAAAACTAACAACAGTTTTATGGCTTTTCTTTTTGAAAAAGAAATTAAAAAATATGTTTGATAACATTGAACTAAGTATTTCCTATATCCATATCCATCTCCATAGCAAGAGCCCAGGAAGATTAAGCCAAAGCCGATACTTGAAGGGAAAGGTACCTAACCATCATGGACCGGCTTATACAAGGCGTGAGCTAACAGAGCTCATGCGCCTTGTATTTGTCGAAGGAGTGAATTTGTGAACAATGTCACAAAACATTCATGTTCAATACATCACAAACTAATTAATTGGTTTTATAATTGTTAATAAGTGATAATAAATATATAGAATGATATTTAGGGGGGTTGTACATTGGAACTAGATAGCGTCATGTTAAGTAGAATGTTGACAGCTACTACCCTAGCTTTTCATATTATCTTCGCAACAATCGGTGTTGGGGTTCCGGTTATGATTGCAATTGCTGAATTTGTTGGAATTAAACGAAATGATCCCCACTATCTTCTCTTAGCAAGAAGATGGGCAAGAGGGTTTACGATCACAGTTGCAGTTGGAGTTGTAACGGGTACTGCTATTGGACTCCAGCTTTCAATGCTGTGGCCGAGCTTTATGCAAGTAGCGGGACAAGTCATTGCTCTACCATTATTTTTAGAGACGTTCGCATTTTTCTTTGAAGCTATTTTTCTAGGAATATATCTATATACTTGGGACCGTTTCAAAAACAAATGGCTTCATTGGATATTAACAATACCTATTATGATTGGATCTTCTGCATCAGCTTTATTTATAACAACCGTAAATGCCTTTATGAATACACCACAAGGCTTTGATCTTCAAGAAGGAAAAGCAGTTAATATTGATCCTATTGCAGCAATGTTAAACCCAGCTACACCGACTAAGGTATTTCATGTCGTTGTAACTTGTTATTTAACAGCAGCACTTATTCTGGCCGCAATCACTGCATTTCATATACTTAAGAAAAAAGGCGGACAGTATCATAAAAAAGCTCTCCGTCTTTCAATGGTCTCCGCTCTAATTTTTGGAATTGGAACAGCCATAGCAGGAGATTTATCTGCGAAGTTTTTAGCAGATTATCAGCCAGAAAAATTAGCAGCAGCTGAATGGCACTTTGAAACAGAAAGAAATGCAGATCTTATTTTATTTGGAACACTAGATGAAAATAATGAAATATCGAACGAAATTAGATTACCCGGATTTCTAAGCTTTTTAGCTGGGAGCTCGTTTGATACTGAAGTGATTGGATTGGATGAGTTTCCAGAAGATGAACAACCGCCACTATGGGTTCATTATATGTTTGATTTAATGGTATCGATAGGGATGTATAGCTTGTTTATATCAGCATTATTTATTCTGTTCTGGTTATGGAAAAAAAGAAATGAATGGAATAAACCTCTACTATGGGGGATCGTTGCTAGTGGACCATTATCGATGCTAGCCATCGAATTTGGTTGGATCTTTGCCGAGGTAGGGAGACAACCATGGATTCTGCGAGGATATATGAAAGTAGGGGAAGCCGCAACTAAAGCGGATGGAGTAGGTTTAACTTTTGTATTATTTGTTCTACTGTATATCATTCTAGGGACATTAAGTGTGATTGTACTGATAAAAATGTTTAAAAACAAACCTGCTGAAGTGGAGTTAGAACAAAGGTTTCAAATCGATCATTTTGATAAATAAGGTAAGAATTTAGAAGGGAATACCAGGTTACAGGAGTGTTAATGACAAATGGTATAAATCATTATGGGGATAATGTTGTACTTCGTGCACTCCTAAGCTTGTGTTTTGTAAAAGGAGGAGTAATGTTGAGCCTAGAGGTTTTAGGGATAACCGTTCTTTGGATATTTTTGTATGGCTATCTAATTGTTGCATCCATTGATTTTGGAGCCGGCTTTTTTGCCTTTTACGCTAAAATCACGAAAAAAGATCATATAATGAATGATTTAATTAGCCGTTATTTATCTCCTGTATGGGAGGTTACCAACGTATTTTTCGTCTTTTTCTTTGTAGGATTAGTTGGGTTTTTCCCTGATACTGCCTATTATTATGGCACTGCTTTATTAATTCCTGGTAGTATCGCCTTAATTTTATTAGCCATTCGTGGATCATTTTATGCTTTCGGAAATTATGGGTCAAAGAATAACATTTTTTATCTCTTTTTGTATGGATCAACTGGATTGTTAATCCCTGCTTCACTTTCAACAGCTTTAACAATTTCTGAAGGGGGATTTCTAGCAGAAGTAGATGATAAGGTAATCTTTTTAGCAGGAGAATTATTGACAAGTCCATATTCATGGAGTGTGGTTGTTTTATCAATTGTTTCAGTTTTATTTATTAGTGCCTCCTTCTTAACGTATTATGCAAATAGAGCAGGAGACATTGATTCAAGAGAAATATTACGGAAATTTGCTCTATTTTGGAGCCCTCCGACGATCCTAGCAAGCTTACTCGTCTTTGTAGGATTAAGAGAACATAATCTTGAGCATTTTCAAAATGCTTTAGATATTTGGTGGATGTTTGGATTATCTCTTCTCTTTTTCTTAATGGCTTCTTATCTAATCTATATTAGAAAGAGCTTAGGGACAGCCTTTATCCTTGTGATGCTACAATTTTTCTTTGCGTTTTTCGGATATGGAGCCTCACATTTACCCTATATCTTAAAACCGTTTATTACACTTCAAAGCGGTGTGACGAACACGACAATGGGCACTGCTCTCGTAATGGCATTTATTGCAGGATTATTCCTTTTAATCCCATCATTGTTTCTACTTATGAAATTGTTCTTATTTGATGCAGATTATATTAAAGGAAAAAAATGAACGATTACGCCTCTTTTGTGAGGCGTTTTTTAATGAATGCAATTAGGGTGAATGACACTTTGCTGCCGTACCAGGTTCAAATGAGCTGATTTGTACCTGGTACAAAGCGAGCACTTATCCAAAGTATCTTCACTCAAACACCACCTAGTCACGAATCCATTTGAGACTATAATATAAATGATGATTATGCTAAAATATGGGGAATGAGACACATAGGATTTGGAGGAATATGATTGTGAAAAAAGAGTTTGTAGTCGTTGGACTCGGCCGTTTTGGTGGAAGTATCGTCCGTTCCTTATCAGAGCAAGGATTAGAAGTAATGGCCATTGATCAAGATGAAGAAAAAGTCAATGAATTTTCTTCGATTGCTTCTCACGCAGTGGTAGCTGATTCAACAGATGAATCTGTACTAAAGAGTTTAGGGATTCGTAATTTTGATCATGTCATTGTTGCTATTGGAGAGGATATTCAATCCAGTATTTTAACTACATTAATGCTAAAAGAAATTGGGGTTAAAAACATTACCGTAAAGGCTCAGAATGATTATCATGAAAAAGTATTAAGAAAAATTGGTGCAGATCAAGTTGTACATCCTGAAAGAGATATGGGAAGACGTATTGCGAATAATATCAGCTCTAATAATGTTCTAGACTATCTTGAACTTTCAGATGAGCATTCAATCGTTGAAATAGTGGCGAATGACCATCTTGATGGAAATTCCCTAATAGATCTCGATATTCGTGCAAAATATGGGCTCAATATTGTGGCTATTAAAAGGGACAGGGATATAATTGTTTCTCCTCAAGCAGATGAAAGTATTCTAAAAGGAGATATTTTAATTGTTATTGGAGCGGATACTGACATTTCAAGATTTGAAAAGAAAGTATTGTATTAACAAGAAAAGCGCAAAAGGCTAAGTGTACAACACCCTGTAGGCCGCACGCATAGCATAAGTCAAGCCACCAAGTAAGGGTCCTTTTCCTTGGTGGCTTGACTTATGTCTCAAGAAGCTAGTAGCGCTGGACTCTGATAAACCTATCTAAACGTAAACAATCCATAACTCTTATACTTTCTTATCTTTTTAAAAAAGGTTGGCCAATTGGCCAACCTTTTATTTATTATACTTCCATGATAATAGGAAGTATCATCGGGCGACGCTTTGTCTTTTCGTATAAGAAAGGAGCAAGCGTATCGGTAATTTCATTTTTAATTTCAGACCATTGAGAAGTTCTGCGTTCTAATACTTTGTTTAAATGTTTCGAGATTAGGTTTTGGGCTTCGTTAATCAAATCGCCTGATTCTCTCATATAGACAAATCCACGAGAGATCAAATCTGGACCTGATGCAATTTTGAAATCCTTCATGTTAATACTGACAACAACAATAACCAATCCTTCTTCTGAAAGAATTCTACGATCACGGAGGACAATGTTTCCGATATCTCCAATACCGCTTCCGTCAATATAAACGGATCCAGAAGGGATTTTACCAGCAATCTGAGCTGATTCGTTAGTCAAAGCTAAAACTTCACCGTTATCCATGATAAAACAGTTATCCGGTTCCACTCCACAATCAACACCGTGTTGAGCATGCATCTTTTGCATACGGAATTCACCATGAATTGGCATAAAGAATTTAGGCTTCATTAAGCGAAGCATTAACTTCTGTTCTTCTTGACTCCCATGTCCGGAAGTATGAATATCATTTAATGAACCATGAATAACCTCTGCACCGGCCCGGAATAACAGGTTAATCGTGCGATTGACACTAATTGTATTTCCAGGGATTGGAGAAGAAGAGAAAACAACTGTGTCTCCAGGTTGTATCTGGATCTGTCTGTGAGTACCACCTGCGATCCTTGAGAGCGCCGCCATTGGTTCTCCTTGACTTCCTGTACATAGAATAACGACTTCATTCGATGGTAATCGATTAATTTGGTGATGCTCAATGAACGTGTCTTTCGGAGCTTGAATGTAACCAAGTTCTTGCCCGATTCGGATTGCAGCCTCCATGCTGCGTCCAAAGACAGCGACTTTCCGACCATTCAACACTGCGGATTCTACAACCTGCTGTAATCGGTGAATGTTTGAAGCGAAAGTAGCAAAGATAATACGCCCATCAACTTTTCGGAAAATGTCATTGATACTTTCTCCAACACGTCGTTCTGACATTGTAAAGTTGGGTACTTCACTATTTGTACTGTCTGATAGTAGGCAAAGTACACCTTCTTTTCCTATTTCAGCCATTTTCGTTAGGTTAGCTGGTTCACCAACAGGGGTGAAGTCAAACTTGAAGTCACCTGTATGAACGATATTACCAGGAGGTGTTTTAACCACAATTCCATAAGAATCTGGAATACTGTGAGTTGTTCGAAAGAAGGTGACAGATGTTTTTCGGAATTTAATGATATCATCTTCACCAATTGTATTTAATTTTGTCGTTCTCAGAAGACCGTGTTCCTCTAATTTGTTTTTAATAAGACCAATAGCTAACTTACCAGCATAAATTGGAATATTGAGTTCGCGAAGAAGGTATGGAATTCCTCCAATATGGTCTTCATGACCGTGAGTGACGAATAATCCTTTAATCTTATCAACATTTTTCGCAAGATAAGTATAGTCAGGGATTACGTAATCAATTCCTAGAAGCTCATCTTCTGGAAACTTAATCCCTGCATCAATTAGGATAATCTCATCTTGAAATTGTACGCCATATGTGTTTTTTCCGATTTCACCCAAACCGCCAAGGGCAAAAACTGCTGTTTGATCGTTCTTAACAAATTTCATATCGTATTAATTCTCCACTTTGTAGTATTCAGATTGTTGTTCATATTCTAGATGCGAGTTGTCCAACTTTTGGACAAATTCAATATTATACGGTTCTTCTTTTAACTTTAGGCGTACTTCACGTTCAGATTCTGCTTCAACATATAAAGCTTTTGTACATTCGCGCACGGGTATTTCTAGTTTACTTTCTTGGTAGTACACTTTGTAAATCATTTTTCTCTCTCCTTATCCGTTTTCAAAAAATGTAACTTTTCTATATTTTAAAAAGTTATTAACAGATTCATTTAATTTTCATAACACCAATAAGTGTGTTGTTATGTATTATTATATCCAAATTTTTTTGTGAAACTTGGTTCTTCATCTCTATTATATAATGGTTTAAAACTAAAATAAAGAATAGCCCTCCGGCTTTGAGGGCTCCATTACTTAAGCAATCGTCTTTTTTCTGAGTAAATCCTTCCATTGTTTTAAAAGCTTTTTTCGTAGCTTTTTTAACATACGGATCACTCCTTACTTAGTAGTTTACCTAGATTTGCCGTTAAAGTAAAGCATCCTTACAACACTTACTTCTTCATTTAAGGTTAGTATATGGAGTTTTTAAAAGATTTTACATGGTTATGTCTGGTAAAAAAATCTTTTCATTCTTCTTAATTGACATTTATTTAACGAAGGTTTACCGTTAAAACCGTATTTATAAGATACTCTAGTAAAGGAGTTTTTGATTTTGTCGAAAATCGTGTTTTTTGATATAGATGGTACCCTTTTAGATCATGATAAAAAACTTCCCCAAGCAACAAAAGAAGCTATTCAAACATTGCAAGAAAATGGTACATATGTTGCAATTGCTACTGGTAGAGCGCCATTTATGTACGAAGAATTAAGAAAAGAGCTTGGAATAGATTCTTACGTATCCTTTAATGGACAATATGTCGTTTTTGAAAATAGAGTGATTTATAAAAATCCTCTTAACAATAATGTATTAAAAGATTTATTAAATGATAGTGAGAAAAGAGATCACCCCGTTGTTTTCTTAAATCAAAGCACAATGAAGTCTACTGTAAAGCATCACCCTTTTATTGAAGAAAGCATGGAAAGTCTGAAATTCCCGCATCCTGATCATCAGCCTGACTTTTATAGTGACAAAGAAATCTATCAATCCCTTCTATTTTGTAGACAGGAAGAAGAAGGTTTCTACCGTGAAAAATATAGTGATTTCTCCTTTATTAGATGGCATGAATTTTCAATGGATATTCTTCCTCGCGGTGGATCTAAGGCAGAAGGAATTAAGAAAATGATAGCTGAGTTAGGATTTAATTTAGAAGATGTTTATGCTTTTGGAGACGGTCTAAATGATATCGAAATGATAGAAGCCGTTGGAACAGGAGTTGCAATGGGAAATGCTGTTGATGAAGTAAAAGAACATGCTTCCTTTGTAACAAAACATGTTGATGATAATGGAATTTCTTTTGGATTAAAAAAATTAAACTTAATTTGATTCGAATGAGGGTGGCTCTTACGATTGAGTCACCCTCATTTTATCATTCAATAAAGGAGTAAAACTTTATTGTTTCTTTCACTATTTGTGTCATCTAAGCCTTTTGTTCAACTTAGCTTTCATTAATTAAAGTTTTTTGTTCAGCCCCATTTCGAGACATAGTCAAGCCATATGCTTGTCGGATGCCCACAGGATGTGGGTCAGAAAGGCGTTGCCACAGGACGTGGCGAACTTAGCCTTTCATCCTTTCTCGAGGCGTTTCCGCTTTTCTTAGTGTCCAGCTCCAGCACCTAGGCCCTCGAGACATAAGCCAAGCCACCTAGAAAGGGGAAAGGCACCCTTTCTAGGTGACGTCTTATGCTTGTCGGGCCTGTACGAGGCGCTTCCGCTTTTCTTTTTACCTATCGACAGGTATGGCTCCTTCAATGGGTTGTAGTGGATTCTCTTGATCAATATGATCATAGAACATAATTCCATTTAGGTGATCTATCTCGTGTTGAAAAGCTATACTAGCAATTCCTCTTAGCCTTATTTTAATTTCTTCACCATTTACGTTCCATGCCTTAACGGTAATCCGAGAGTATCTAGGCACATAGCCGGGTACAGCTCGATCTACTGAAAGACAACCTTCTCCTGAGGTTAAATAAGCTGTTTCGACTGAATGACTAATAATTTTCGGATTAAATAATGCATAGCTGTATAATTTGCCTTTGTTATCTTTAACATGTACAGCAAGCATGCGCTTTGAAACATTTATTTGAGGAGCGGCAAGACCAATCCCTGGTCGTAATCCGTATTTTTGAGACATTTCTGGATCTTGACTATTGATAACATAGTCCAATAAGCTGTTTAATATTGCTTTATCTTCCTCTGTCGGAGGAAGCAATACTTCTTTAGCTACCTCTCTCAGTGTAGGGTGACCTTCGCGAATAATATCATCCATTGTTATCATGTTTTGTTCCCCCATTCTTCCAAATCCTAATTATTATAAAATATAGTCTATCAAAGGGTAGAAAAAAAGTTAACTATTAGAAATATTATTCATAAATCTTGCATGATAGGAATAGATTTTTTTTATAGGACAAGCTATTTGTTCGACAATAATTTACCTTAGTTGAAAGTCCCTATTGTCAAACTAAATTTAGACCTATATAGTAGAAGATGTCATATAGTTAGGGGGATAATAAGTGTTAAAATTACATAGTGTCTTGGTAACTCTTGTCGCCGCATTAATACTTTCTGGCTGTGTTGGAGGAGGGTCTCCTCAGGAAAATATCTACAATGTTTTAGAAGAAACAGTCAAGAAAGAAAAAGGCTTTGAAAAGGTTCAGGAGCCTTTAGTGAAGCTTGAAAAGAAAGAACAAGAAATCTTTAAAAAAGTTATTGATCTAGGTATGAAAGAAATGGACCAGATCAAGGAGCTTTCAAATCAAGCTCTTGAAAATATTGAAAAACGAGAAAAATATATTACAAACGAAGTTGATTCAATGAACGAAGCGAAGAAAGAATTTGAAAAAGTTAGCGAGTATATAGGGAAGATCGAAGAAGATTCTTTGAAAAACCAAGCAAAAAAGTTGCAAGAGATTATGGAAGATCGATTTGAAAATCATGAACAATTGGCAAAAAGCTATAAAGAAGCATTAGAAAAGGATAAAAAGCTCTACGAAATGTTGAAAAAAGAAGATTTAACAATGGAGCAATTACAAAAACAGATTGCTGAAATCAATAAAACCTATGAAGAAGTATTATCAATAAATAAAAAGTATAACGATAAAACTGATCAATTCAACAAAGAAAAACTAAGCTTCTATAAGAGTGCTGGAATCGAAACGAATCAAGACAGTGAAACAGCTTCAGAAGAGAACTAGACAGTGTGCTAGTTCTCTTTTTTGTTTGAATTGATAACTTTTTATTGGTATCAAAAATCATCTGAAGCACACGTTACGCTTCAAACATCACATAGGTTATGCACCCGTCACATAAGACGGGTCACGTCTCCAATGTGCAGGACACCGTCCTTTAATCAGCATTCCTTTTATTCCTTGGGGTTGATGCAATGGTTAATTTATTTTAGAAAAGATCCTGTTAGCGCCCAGGCAACCCTCAGCTTAATTGTTTATCTGAAAATCAAGTTTATCCAGAATTAATGTATAACAGTTGAAAGATTCACTTGTTGTTTTATAATACAGATCTATTTATTTGATTAATACAGAAGCAATAAAGTACACTGGTTATAGAATTGAATAGTTATTAGAAAGTGTGAAGAATTCAAGTATTTTCTGATTGACGACATGAATTTAAGTGTTGTAAACTGAAAGAGGTGATTTTGAAATTGTATTAATGGATTCATGATATTAATTGATACAGTTTTTGTATATCAGTTTAGGGTTTGCTTTCTATAAATTGTGGGAAACTATGAATAACTTATTTTAAAGCATTATCCATGGTAGAACAGAATGTTTTGGGCAACCTAAATTCTGTATGTAAAAATCTAAAATATATGATGAAAGAAAGGATAGGTGACTTCGATGGCTTCGAAATCAAAGAAAGCACCATTTGATGCGAAAAAAACACTCGAAAAGATTGAAGAGCAATTCGAAATGTTTCAAATTCTAAATGAAGAAGGCGAAATAGTAAATGAAGACGCTATGCCTGACTTAAGCGATGAGCAATTACAGGAATTAATGCGTCGCATGGTCTATACTCGTATACTTGATCAAAGATCAATTTCGTTAAACCGTCAAGGACGTTTAGGATTCTATGCTCCAACTGCAGGTCAAGAGGCGTCTCAAATTGCATCACACTTTGCTTTGGAAAAAGAAGATTGGATCTTGCCAGGTTACCGTGATGTTCCACAAATAGTTTGGCACGGACTACCGTTGTATCAAGCATTCTTGTTCTCTCGTGGACACTTTATAGGAAACCAAGCTCCTGAAGGTGTTAATGTTCTTTCTCCGCAAATTATTATCGGAGCTCAAATCATTCAAACAGCTGGAGTTGCCCTTGGCCTTAAGAAGCGTGGCAAACAAGCGGTTGCTGTTACATATACAGGTGACGGCGGATCATCACAAGGTGATTTCTATGAAGGAATTAACTTTGCTGGTGCATTCAGTGCTCCTGCAATTTTCTTTGTACAGAATAACCAATTCGCCATTTCAACACCTCGTGACAAACAAACAGCAGGTAAGACGATTGCTCAAAAGGCTGTTGCTGCAGGGATTCCAGGTGTGTTAGTTGATGGAATGGATCCATTAGCTGTATATGCTGTTACATTAGATGCTCGTGAACGTGCTGTTAATGGGGAAGGACCAACATTAATTGAAACAATGTGTTACCGCTATGGTCCGCATACCATGGCTGGAGATGACCCAACTCGTTACCGTACATCAGAAATGGATACAGAGTGGGAGAAAAAGGATCCTCTAGTTCGTTTCCGTAAATTCCTTGAAGGGAAAAAATTATGGAGCGAAGATAAAGAAAAGGAAGTAATTGAAGAAGCAAAAGAAGATATTAAGCAAGCTATTAAAAAAGCAGATGGAACTCCAAAACAGAAAGTTACTGACTTTATCGGAAATATGTTTGAAGAGCTTCCTCATAATTTAAATGAGCAATTAGAAATTTATAAAGAAAAGGAGTCGAAATAAGCCATGGCTCAAATGACAATGATTCAAGCAATCACTGATGCCTTGCGAACTGAACTAGCAAACGATGAAAATGTACTCGTTTTTGGTGAAGACGTAGGTCAAAATGGTGGTGTATTCCGTGCGACGGAAGGTCTTCAAAAAGAATTTGGTGAAGATCGAGTATTTGATACTCCACTAGCTGAATCTGGTATTGGCGGGCTAACAATTGGTTTAGCGCTTCAAGACTACCGTCCAGTTCCAGAGATCCAGTTCTTTGGATTTGTATATGAAGTAATGGATTCAATCAGCGGTCAATTAGCACGTATGCGCTACCGTTCAGGTGGTACTTATCATGCTCCAGTGACGATTCGTTCTCCATTTGGTGGTGGGGTACATACTCCTGAGTTGCATGCAGATAGTTTAGAAGGATTAATGGCACAACAGCCAGGACTAAAAGTGGTTATTCCTTCAACTCCATATGATGCCAAAGGACTCCTAATATCTTCTATCAGAGATAATGATCCTGTCATTTTCCTAGAACATATGAAATTATACCGTTCATTCCGTCAGGAGGTACCTGAAGAAGAGTACACAATTGAACTTGGAAAAGCTGATGTGAAACGTGAAGGTACTGATTTAACTATTATTTCATATGGCGCAATGGTTCACGAATCACTGAAAGCAGCAGACGAACTTGAAAAAGAAGGCGTTTCTGTTGAAGTCATTGATTTACGTACTGTCAGCCCAATTGATATTGATACAATCATGGCATCTGTTGAGAAAACAAACCGTGCCATTGTTGTTCAAGAAGCGCAGAAACAAGCTGGTATTGCTGCAAATGTTGTTGCTGAGATTAACGATAGAGCAATCTTAAGTCTTGAAGCACCAGTATTACGTGTTACAGCACCTGATACTGTATATCCATTCTCTCAAGCTGAACCAATTTGGTTACCAAATCACAAAGATGTTCTTGAGACGGCTAAGAAAGTATTGAATTTCTAACCTATATAGATAAAGGGTGTGAATTAGATTAATCAGCATAACTAAGTAAATAGATTACAGCGCAGTGTATGCTATTTACAAGTTAGTGCTAGCAGATTGATATATGATTCACCCCCCCAATACAAATATTAATAAAACAACTCAATAGGATTTTAATAACAGGAGGGCGAATTCATGTCATTCGAATTCAAATTACCAGACATTGGTGAAGGTATTCATGAAGGTGAAATCGTAAAGTGGTTTGTAAAACCCGGCGATAAAGTAGAAGAAGACGATGTGCTATGTGAAGTTCAGAATGATAAAGCGGTAGTTGAAATTCCATCTCCGGTAGCCGGAACGGTCGAAGACTTACTTGTTGAAGAAGGGTCTGTTGCCATAGTAGGTGACTCCCTTATTAAGTTTGATGCACCTGGTTACGAGGATCTTCAATTTAAAGGAGATCATGGAGACGATGATAAGAAAGAAGAGACAACTGAAAATCAAGTTCAAGGTACTGCAGAAGCTGGAGATTCAGTTGATAAAGAAGCGTCTAATGAACAACAGCCTAAAGGTGAAACTGGCGCAGGGGAGCAAGCAGATGTTGATGTAGATCCTAATCGTCGTGTCATTGCAATGCCATCTGTCCGTAAATATGCTCGTGAAAACGGCGTTGAGATTCGCCAAGTATCTGGTTCTGGTAAAAATGGCCGTGTACTAAAAGAAGATATCGACGCATTTAAAGATGGTGGAGCAAAACCAGCTGCTTCAGAAGCAAAACAAGAAGGTAAAGCAGAAGAAAAAGCTCAAAAACAAGAAGAAGCACCGAAAGCACAAGCAATTCCAGAAGGCGAATACCCAGAAACTCGTGAGAAAATGAGTGGTATCCGTAAAGCGATTGCTAAAGCTATGGTAAATTCTAAACATACTGCTCCTCACGTTACGTTGATGGATGAAGTAGATGTAACAAAGCTTTGGGCTCATCGTAAAAAGTTTAAGGAAGTGGCAGCAGAAAAAGGTGTCAAATTAACGTTCTTACCATATATCGTTAAAGCATTGACTAGTGCATTACGTGAATTCCCTGCACTAAACACTTCTTTGGATGACGCTACTAGTGAAATCGTTCATAAACATTATTTCAATATCGGTATTGCAGCTGACACTGATAAAGGTCTCCTTGTCCCAGTTGTGAAAAATGCAGATCGCAAATCTATGTTCTCAATTTCAAATGAAATTAATGAACTAGCAGGAAAAGCCCGTGATGGAAAACTTTCAGGAGATGAAATGAAAGGTGCTTCTTGCACGATCACCAACATTGGTTCTGCTGGAGGACAATGGTTCACACCAGTTATTAACCATCCTGAGGTAGCAATCTTAGGGGTGGGACGCATCGCAGAAAAACCTGTAGTTAAAAATGGTGAAATTGTAGCTGCACCTGTGTTAGCATTATCATTGAGCTTTGATCATCGTATGATTGATGGAGCGACTGCTCAACATGCACTTAATCATATCAAGCGTTTGTTGAACGATCCAGAACTATTATTAATGGAGGCGTAATTCGATGGTAGTAGGAGATTTTCCAATTGAAACAGATACTATAGTTGTAGGTTCAGGTCCTGGGGGATATGTTGCCGCAATTCGCGCAGCACAATTAGGGCAGAAAGTAACGATTGTTGAAAAAGAAAACCTTGGTGGCGTTTGTTTAAATGTTGGATGTATTCCATCTAAAGCACTTATCACTGCAGGTCACCGTTTTCATCAAGCCCAGCATTCTGATGATATGGGAATTGTTGCTGAAAATGTTAAAGTGAAATTTGATAAAGTCCAAGAATGGAAAGCTGGAGTAGTAAAAAAACTTACTGGCGGTGTTGAAGGACTTTTAAAAGGAAATAAAGTTGAAATTGTACGCGGAGAAGCTTATTTAACTGATGCGAACACTCTTCGTGTGATGGATGATAATTCAGCACAAACTTATAAGTTCAAGAACTTAATCTTGGCTACTGGCTCTCGACCAATTGAAATTCCTAGCTTTAAATTTTCAAAACGCGTTCTTGATTCAACAGGTGCTCTGAGCTTAACGGATATTCCTGAAAAGCTAATTGTAATTGGTGGAGGATATATTGGAACGGAACTTGGAACAGCTTACGCTAACCTTGGTTCAAAAGTAACAATTCTTGAAGGTGCTGACGATATCCTTAGCGGATTCGAAAAGCAAATGACAACAATTGTGAAAAAAGGACTTAAGAAAAAAGGCGTCGACGTTATTACAAAAGCAATGGCAAAAGGCGTTGAAGAAAATGATAATGGCGTAGTTGTGAAATATGAAGTGAAAGGTGAAGAACAATCACTTGAAGCGGATTATGTATTAGTTACCGTTGGTAGACGCCCTAACACGGATGAAATCGGACTTGAAGAAGTCGGTATTGAAATGACGGATCGTGGCGTAATCAAAATTGACAAGCAATGTCGTACTAATGTATCGAACATTTATGCAATTGGTGATATCGTTGATGGACCTCCGCTAGCTCATAAAGCTTCCTATGAAGGTAAAATTGCTGCAGAAGCTATTTCCGGTGAACCTGCTGAAATTGATTATCTTGGAATACCTGCTGTTTGCTTTACAGATCCTGAACTAGCAACTGTCGGTTATTCAGAAGCTGAAGCAAAAGAAGAAGGTATCGAAGTGATTGCAGCAAAATTCCCATTTGCAGCAAATGGCCGCGCACTTGCTTTAAATAGTTCAGAAGGATTCTTAAAGCTTGTTACTCGTAAAGAAGATGGACTTGTAATCGGAGCTCAAATCGTTGGTGCTGGTGCATCTGACATGATCGCAGAGCTTGGTTTAGCAATTGAATCTGGAATGACTGCAGAAGATATCGCTATGACCATCCATGCTCATCCTACTCTTGGGGAGATTTCAATGGAAGCAGCAGAAGTCGCTATCGGAAGCCCGATTCATATCGTTAAATAATATAAAAAAACCTGGTCATTGACCAGGTTTTTTTATATTCACCATTTTTCTATCGTATTACTAATTGGAATGACAATATCTTCTGTGTCTGTGTACCCCACTATTCTAAGAACTACTTGATTTTGATCAATCACTACGATTGCTGGATAGGTTTCGTTATATTTTGAGAATTTATTTTCGTTCTCATTCGATTTTGATACTATTTTCATTTCTTTCAATTCTTCAGGAAATCGACGTTTCAACTCAATGACTGCATCGTAGTAAGAAGCTTCATTTCTTACATTATTTTCATCAGTAAAAAACACGATCTCTTTTTCGATTATCTCATTGGCATCCGTAATTTTTTCAACAGAGTTACAAGAAGACAGTATGAATATATTCAATAGTATAATGCTGATTAAAATTGAGTATCTCATTGAATATCCTCTTTTCCTCGCGATCTTTAATAGATTGTAAAAATATTACTAATGGACTTCTTGATTCACATTTTAACATATGGATGATGTGAAAATAGCACTATCATTAAAATGTTACATAAATGAAAAATCAACAATATATTTAATATGTTTTATATCTGGTCATAAAGAGAATATATTTAAATAAGGCTGTTTTCGCTTAGATTCTTATTTTTCGAACAAGAATAGAAACCCGTAATGATTAAGGTTTCGGGGCATCTTTTCGTCAAAGCAATAAATGTTGCACTAATATTAATGATTTAAGATGTTTATAATTGACCAAAAGCAACAAAGTTTATGAAAAGAGCCTTAAATAAAAACAAATTCTGTGGTGAGAATATGAAAAATTATATTACATTCCTTATTCAATGGATCATTTGGAGCTTCTTCTCGCTAGCTGTCTGGCTTTCCCATAAAGATCAGTTAGAGTATAAGTGGATTATGTTTATGATTTTCTGCTATTTTGCCATTATGGTTGGATTTAAAATCATAAAGTCTAAAAGAGTAACATTTCTCATTACCTCTCTCAGTCTTGCTACCTTTTTTTCATTGAAATTTCTATTTGAACAATTTATCCCATATTATTAGTAAGATATTTTTTTAAGAGATTTATTTAGTAAGAACTCTTTGTACGTCCACTATTAATCATTTTTATATGTTAAAATATTCAAAGGAAATATATGAAAGGTGAGAGAGATGAAAAAACTTATTGTAGTCTTTGTAAGCATGCTCTTGCTTGCAGCCTGCACACAAGATGCAACTTCAGAAAAGCCTAAAGAATCGGCAACTAACAATGAAGGTAAGACGGAACAAAACGAATCATCAGAAGATAAAAATGCAAAGGATGAAACAGAAACAGAAGTAGAGGCTACAAATGAAAAAGTGAAGGTAGAGCCACAATATAAAATCAACCCAGGTAATTGGTCTATTGAACCAATTGCAGAGGCTAATTCAAAAGTTGTATTATTAACGATTGATGATGCCCCTGACAAACATGCATTGGAAATGGCAAAAACGTTAAAAAAACTTGATGCGAAAGCGATCTTCTTTGTCAATGGTCATTTTCTAGATACTCCTGAAGAGCAAGAAACTTTAAAGCAAATCCATGACCTTGGTTTTCTAATAGGAAATCATACATATTCACATAGTACGCTTAGTGATCTAAGTGAAGAGGAGCAGAAGAAGGAAATTGTTTCTTTGAGCGATACAGTAGAATCAATCATAGGGGAAAGACCTAAATTTTTCAGAGCTCCATTTGGAGACAATACGGATTTTAGTAAACAGATAGTAAGCAATCAGAAAATGAGTTTAATGAATTGGACATATGGATATGATTGGGAAAAGGACTTTCAAACAGGAGAAGCAATTGCTGATATTATGGTGAATTCTCCATACTTAACGGATGGTGCGAACCTTCTCATGCATGACCGTGAATGGACAAATGAAGGTTTAGAGACCATTGTAAATGGATTACGTGAAAAAGGTTACGAAATTCTCGATCCTAATTTAATTCAAACTCCAGAAGCATAAAATGGTGGAAGGGACTGGCAGATATTATTTGGTCAGTTCCTTTTTCATTTTTATAGCATTCACAATTAGCGAAGAAACATTTTCCTAGTCAGAATAAATTGAAAGCGGTTCAAATAATATATAATTGGAAGAAAAAACTTTTAATGTGTTATACAATTTAGGCTTGAAATTTTAAATGTGTTATAATATTATAGATTCATAGAGATTAAAACGCTTTCAAATTAGATAACTAAGGAGAGATAAAATTATGGGTACAATTGTTTGTCAAACATGTTTAAACACAATCGAGCACTTTGAAGATGAAAAGGTATCAGTTTTATTCTCCAATTGTTGCGATTGTGAAGACGAAGTAGAAATTGACGACTAATTTGCGTGATGAACAGATATTTGCCTAGCTTTTCTTTACGCAAATGTGCCGTAAGAGCCAAATTATAGATAGTACAGGATTCACTCGTTAAAGTGAATATTGAATTAAAAGGTTATTTTCTAAAAGATTGTTGTTTTTTAAGAACATAAATTTTGCTGCAACCAACTAACTCCTTTTCAAATAACAACAATGTTTTCGAAACAGCCAATTAAAAAGAACCATTATATAAGTGGCCTCGGCAACTTTATATAACGGTTCTTTTTTGGATATATAATTAAAAATAATAATTGATTGACCATTGAAATAAGTTTGTCCTAATCCAGCTCCAGTGCGCTAAAGCCTATGAGACTTAAAACAGCCCATGAAGGAAGGGATTTGGCTTCATGGGCTTCGCTGTATCTTAACGTATCGCTTTATGCTCTTTTATGACGCGTAAATGTCTTAGGTCATAATCTTCTGGTCCTTGTACAGGAAGTCCAGCCTCCATATTGGTTTTAATGTAATTAATATTTTCAGCTGTAATAATTTCGCCTGGTATAAAGATTGGGATTCCTGGTGGATATACCATAATAAATTCTGCTATTATCCGTCCGATCGATTCATCAATTGGTATCACCTCTGTATCAGCGTAAAAAGCGTCCCTTGGACTGAGTGATAATACAGGTATATCCGGTAAAAGAACTTTAGGACGAGAATCATTGTTGATTTGGGAGCACTTTGAAGAAAGCTCCTGTAAGGCAGATACTAATTTTTCTCCGTCAGCAAGAGTATCACCTGGTGTAATAATACAAAGGATGTTGTATAAGTCTGAAAGTTCTACCTCGATATTATGAACCTCTCGTAACCATATTTCAGCATCATATCCTGAAATACCTAAATCTTTAATCGAAATAATTAACTTTGTTGGATCGTAATCGAATGTTGCTTTTGTTCCTAAGATTTCTTTCCCAACACAGTATAGATTTTCAATCATATTTATTTTTGTACGAAGTGTTTCAGAGAGCTGAATGGTTTTTTCGATTAATTCCTTTCCTTCTGTAGCTAACCTTTTTCTAGCCACATCTAGGGAAGCTAGCAGTAAATAGGAAGTAGATGTTGTAGTAAGCATACTCAAAATGCTCTGAACCCTTTTGGGGGACACTAAACCCTCTCGAATATTTAAAACGGAGCTTTGAGTCATTGAGCCACCCAATTTATGAACACTCGTTGCTGCCATATCAGCACCTGCTTGCATAGCAGAAAGTGGAAGCTTATCATGGAAATGAATGTGTACTCCATGAGCTTCATCAACTAGTACTGGTACTTCGTGCGAATGAGCAATTTCAACGATTTTCTTCAAATCAGCCGAAATTCCAAAATACGTGGGATTAATAACTAGAACACCCTTTGCATCAGGATGCTGCTCTAGCGCTCTTGATACTGAATCCGTTGTGATACCATGTGAAATTCCTAAGTCCACATCGACATCTGGATGAATGAAAATAGGTGTAGCACCTGAGAAGACAATGGCGCTCATAACGGATTTATGAACATTTCTAGGAACAATAATTTTGTCTCCTGGCCCACATACCGACATCACCATTGTCATAATGGCACCGCTTGTCCCTTGAACAGAGAAGAAAGTATGATCTGCCCCAAAAGCTTCAGCCGCTAAATCTTGAGCTTGTTTAATCATGCCTTTAGGCTGATGAAGATCATCTAGTGGGCCGATATTGATTAAATCTATTGAAAGTGCATTATCACCAATAAATGATCTAAATTCTGGATCCATTCCTGCCCCTTTTTTATGACCAGGAATATGGAATTGTAAGGGATTCTTTTTACTATGTTCGATTAAGCCTGTAAACAGTGGCGTTTTATATTGTGACAATTCATTCTACACCTCTTTAAAGTTTTGCTATAAACTTAGTAATTACATTTAATTTTTTCACCATGAGCAATTGAAAAGCTGATTAGCTCAAGGCACTTTCGAAATTATAGCACTTTCTTTTTCGTTTTCATAGTGGCATTTGCCTGAGTATCTTCATTTTGTCAAATAGAGAGGATTTTTTCAAAGTAAGAGAGAAATAATGTGTGAGGGAGTGAATAATATGAACTGGAAAACAAGAGTAACTGAGTTGTTGGGAATTAAATATCCTATTATCCAAGGTGGGTTAGCGTATTTGGCCTATTCAGATTTAGCTGCAGCCGTTTCTAATGCAGGTGGACTCGGACAAATAACAGCTATGTCTTTACCTTCTCCAGAAGCACTTAAAGAAGAAATAAGAAAGGTAAAAACTTTAACAGATAAACCATTTGGAGTCAACTTTGCGATTGGTCAGCATGGAAGACCTTTTTCACACTTTTTAGATGTAGCAATCGACGAAAAAGTTCCAGTTATCTCAATGACAGGGGGAAATCCAACGCCGATCTTCGAACAACTAGAAGGAGCAGATGTTAAGAAGCTTGTTTTAGTTGCTGCCAAAAGACAAGCAGTAAAGGCAGAAGAGCTGGGTGCGGATGCCGTTATGGTAGTAGGGCAAGAAGGTGGAGGTCATATTGGTAAAGATGATATTGGAACGTTTGTATTAATACCTAGAGTAGTTGATGCTGTTTCTATACCAGTCATTGCATCGGGAGGAATAGGTGATGGTAGAGGTTTTATGGCTGCTTTAAGTCTAGGAGCAGAAGGAGTTGAAATGGGCACTCGATTTATTGCAACAAAAGAATGTATTCATGCTTCAGACGTATATAAACAGCGATTGATTGAGGGATCAGAAAATGATACAGTGGTCATTAAGCGATCGATAGGTGCTCCAGCTAGGGCTATTAAGGGGCCATGGACTGAAAAAATTTTGACCATTGAAAGTCAAAAAGGAACATATGATGATTTAAAAGTTTTGATCAGTGGAAAAGCAAACCAGAAATACATATACGAAGGATATGAAGATCAAGGATTTGGGTGGGCAGGTCAAGTTATGGGCCTTGTTAATGATATTCCTTCCGTAAACACTCTTTTTAGAAATATCTTTTCTGAAGCTGAAAACATTCGCGGAAAATGGTCAAAATAAGATTATCTTTATTAATACGAAGTAGGTGCTAAGCATGGAATATCAATATCCATTCTCTATAGATTGGTCAACTGAAGAAGTCATTGATGTGGTAAAGTTTTTTGAAACTATTGAGAAGGCTTATGAAAAAGGGATAAAAAGAGAGTTTCTTATGGATTCTTATCGCAGGTTTAAAGAGATCGTACCAAGTAAATCAGAAGAGAAGAAAATCTTTAAGGAGTTTGAAGAATCAAGTGGATATTCGTCCTATCATGTAGTAAAAGAAATGAAAAACTGTGAAGACGGAATGATTATTAAAATGAAAAAATAACTAAGAGCTAGCCTAAAGAGAACAGCATCTAGTGGATCCTCTATGGAATATCCCAAAAATGCTGGTTTTTTATAAGGCTAGCTCTTTTTTGGTATTTTAAATAAAAGCTTTTCTAAAAGGTTTTTATTTTATAAATAGAATTTTGTGAAATCAACCACTACTTTTTTTGAAAATAGCAACAAAGTTTACGAAAACAGCCAAATAGAAAGAACAAAAGAAACAGAATAGTTTTTCCTTTCCTTTATATTGTTTAATAAAGTTTATAAAGGGGTAATAATTTTACAAATGCATCCTGAATAGTCTCAAGCGTTTCTTTCCCTGACATTTTGATTGCTTTTTCTTTTGGTATCTGAATTCCACAAAGAATTTCTGCTTTTTTAACGGATTGAAGCCGTTTGAACAGTTGTTGAAGATCATCATCCGACATTTCGGAGAATGTTTTTGCATCAGGCTTTGTGTGATCACCTGACCAGACATAATGATCAGGAATATCTGCTCGTAATGAATCAAATTGTAATTCAAGGGCTTTTCCGAATTCTTCCTTGTTGGGTGCCTCATAAATCATAGCGAACCAAACAAATACATGAGTTTCCCAAAGTCCAATTTGAAAATGCGGGTGCTGTTTATAGCCTCTTTTGTTATTAGCAAAAGCCACCCAAGTATCATCTGGGGGATTGACGGAACGGCGTGCATGTTTTGCAACGTGAGGGAATATTTCATCTCCTATCATTGTGCTAAGAGTTGGTGAGAAGTGATCTCCGAGCCATTCCAGTTTAGGTCTAATTGTATGAATAAGAGCTTCCATTCGATTTTCAAGACCATCAATTTTAAATACATCAAAGTCTTTTTTCTTAAAACCATTAAATTTCATTAAAATGTTGCCTCCTTAATATATTGAAAACATTTTATCATAGAAGTTTTTACAAAATGAACTAACTTGATTCCTGCTAGGTAAATACACATTTTAGTTGCGGGATTGTTTCAACCCTCATACAATGTAGTAATTATTATCTGAATATTCTCTAAATGAAAAGAATTTGGAAGGGGTGTATTGTCTGTGAAACAAGTTATGAGCTCCACAAGGAAAAAGGATATTAGGCAGCAGAGATTAGCTGTTCTGAGATTAGAAATGGACTATGAATTAGCCGTTCTTTTTGAAGCCCTTCAAGATCAGAACCAGGAAGTACAGAAAAAATCAAAAGATAAATTGACTAAAATTCGTGATGAAATGGTAAAATTACAAGCACTTTAAATGATTAAGAAGCGTAAAGATGTTAAAGGGGATATTAATAAAATATGATGATGTTGTTTTTCACCTAGCGAACTCTTGAAGTTTGAAAAGAGTTCGTATTTTTATGGATTACAATTTCAAAAACTTGAATCATAAAATAATTTAATTTAAGCTATTAGCTAAGTAATGTCAACCATATTTTACTGGAGGCTTATCGATGTCAAATTGGTCAGAGATGGATACATATGTGAAACAATGGATAAAAGAGGCTGGAGATAAAGTTAGAGAATCCTTTCAAACAGAGCTTAATATTCAGACAAAGTCTAATCGAAACGATCTTGTTACAAACATTGACAAAGAAACAGAACAATATTTCATAGAGAAAATTAGGTCAGTCTATCCTGATCATAAAATTCTTGGTGAGGAAGGCTTTGGAGATGAACTAGAAAGTCTTGAAGGTGTTGTTTGGATAATTGATCCAATTGATGGGACAATGAATTTTGTTCATCAACAAAGGAATTTTGCTATCTCTATTGGTATATATGAGGATGGGATAGGTGTATTAGGGTATATTTATGATGTTGTCCACGATGAATTGTATCATGGTCAAAAAGGTTGCGGTGCATTTATGAATGATTATGCGCTACCTAAACTAGAACCTGTTAGAGTCGAAAATGCTGTTATTGCATTAAATGCATTGTGGATCACGGATAATCGAAAAATTGATCCAAGTATTTTAGCACCTCTTGTAAAGGATGTTAGAGCAACAAGGTCATATGGATCGGCAGCATTAGAAATGGCCTATGTGGCCTCGGGTAGGCTTGATGCCTACTTAACAATGAGATTGGCACCATGGGATATTGCTGGAGGTAAAATTTTAATTGAAGAAGTTGGAGGGATTGTTACTGATTTAAAAGGTAATGAGTTAAATCTTCTCAATAAAAGCTCGCTACTTGTTGGGAAGCCAAGTCTTTATAATAAAATATTAAATGATTACCTCAATAAAGGTTAACAATCCCATTCTAATAATAAGAAAATCTGTCCAATTTCACGATTCTAAACCTAAAAAAAGGAGCAACGCGCTTCTGCTTTGCTTGTGTCTAGCTTCAGCGCCCAGGCCTTCGAGACATAAGCAAGCCCCATAGAAAGGGAAAAGGCACCCTTTCTATGGGGCTCGTCTTATGCTTGTCAGGCCTGTTCAAGGCGCTTTCGCTTTTCTAGTTACAATTTACCTTCTTCTCTATATTTTTTCTTTGTTTTAAATCCAAACCCCATTACAACAAATAGAACAACAATACTTATTAAAGCTATGAGGATACTTCCTTCACCTATTGCCACTCCGATTCCCATAATACAAGTTGCTGCTAATACTGCAAACAGTACAAAAATCCATTTAATATTCTTCAATGCTCTCTCTCCTTCAAAGTTGTCTTTACAAAGGTATTTTTTTACAATAGTGAAATGAATAAAGTTCTAATGATTTAGAGATAAATAGGTTAAGCAATAGTATAAAGCTGCAAAATAATCCCCTTTGAGGATATACATTTGCTCTACTTTATCTCTATTGTACAATATTCTGTTTCTGCTTTTCTACTAGCTATGATATAATAGCTTAGTTAAAAGAAAGCTCAACTTAAATAGCGATCAGGAGTGAAAATTTTGAATAAAAGAAATGATTTACGAAATATAGCGATCATTGCTCACGTTGACCATGGAAAAACAACGTTAGTGGATGAGTTACTAAAACAGTCTGGTATTTTCCGCGAAAATGAACGTGTTGATGAGCGGGCGATGGATTCTAATGATCTTGAGAGAGAACGTGGGATTACGATTCTTGCTAAGAACACAGCAATTCAATACAAAGATACCCGAATAAATATCTTAGATACTCCAGGACATGCCGACTTCGGTGGAGAAGTAGAACGAATTATGAAAATGGTGGATGGTGTTCTTCTTGTTGTTGATGCATATGAAGGATGTATGCCACAAACTCGTTTTGTTCTTAAAAAAGCATTAGAGCAAAACTTAAGACCAGTTGTAGTTGTAAACAAAATCGACAAAGATTCTGCTAGACCATCTGAAGTTATTGATGAAGTATTAGAATTATTCATTGAACTTGATGCTAATGATGAACAGTTAGAGTTCCCTGTAATTTATGCTTCTGCGATAAATGGGACAGCTAGCGTAGATCCAGATCCTGCTAAACAGGATGAAAATATGCAATGTTTGTATGAAACAATTGTTGAGCATATACCTGCTCCGATTGATAACCGTGATGAGCCTCTTCAATTCCAGGTAGCACTGCTTGATTATAATGATTATGTGGGAAGAATCGGGATTGGACGTGTGTTCAGAGGAACAATGAAGGTTGGCCAACAGGTTGCTCTTATGAAACTTGATGGGAATGTTAAACAATTCCGGGTTACAAAAATATTCGGTTTTCTAGGGTTAAAACGTGTAGAAATCCAAGAGGCACATGCAGGAGACTTAATTGCTGTTTCAGGTATGGAGGATATTAACGTAGGGGAAACAGTTAGTCCTGTAGAACACCAAGAGCCATTACCTGTACTTCGAATTGACGAACCTACGCTGCAAATGAAATTTCTAGTGAACAATAGTCCATTTGCTGGTCGTGAGGGGAAATTTGTTACTTCTCGTAAAATTGAAGAGCGCTTAATGGCACAGTTGCAAACAGATGTTAGTTTACGTGTTGAGCCAACGGAATCTCCAGATGCATGGACGGTTTCAGGCCGTGGAGAGCTACATCTTTCCATCCTTATTGAAAATATGAGACGTGAAGGATTTGAACTTCAAGTTTCAAAACCTGAAGTTATAGTAAGAGAAATTGAAGGAGTAAAATGTGAACCAGTTGAACGCGTTCAAATTGATATCCCAGAAGAGTATATGGGAGGGGTTATTGAGTCTCTAGGTTCACGAAAAGGTGAAATGCTGGATATGGTGAACAATGGAAATGGTCAAACTCGCCTTGTTTTCATGGTACCGGCTAGAGGATTAATAGGTTATTCGACTGAGTTTATGACTTTAACACGAGGATATGGGATAATCAACCACACATTTGACAGCTATCAGCCAATGCAGCAAGGACGTGTTGGTGGAAGACGTCAAGGTGTTCTTGTTTCAATGGAAACAGGTAAAGCTTCACAATATGGTATTATGCAAATTGAAGACCGTGGAACAATTTTCGTTGAGCCAGGCTATGATGTATATGCGGGGATGATTGTTGGAGAAAACACGAGAGAAAGTGACATCACTGTTAACCTTACTAAAATGAAACAGGCGACAAACGTACGTTCAGCTAATAAGGATCAAACGGTGACGATTAAGAAGCCTCGTCTTATGTCATTAGAAGAATCGTTAGAGTATTTAAATGATGATGAATATTGTGAGATCACTCCAGAATCTATTCGACTTCGTAAGAAGATTCTAGATAAAAACGAACGTGAAAGAGTTGCTAAAAAGAAAAAACTTGCTGAAATGAATTAATCTAGAGGAGAGGAGGGGACGAAATGGTAACAGAACGCTTGTCCTTTTTCGCATCCCTATATAGGGTGGAAGAAAACCCTACTCTTGGTATGTGGCTTTTATATCTTACAATTATTGCATTGTCAGTATTAGTTTATAAGCTCGGCTTTGCTAAAAAGCTCCCATTACTCAAGTCACTTGTTATTTACTTGTTCTTAATTTTTGGTTGTACGATTTTAACCTTCTTAGGTATTTTCTTACCAGTTGCAGAAGGGCTAGTCATAGCTTCGCTTATTTTAATTATTTATAAAATTAGGCTCAATAATGAAAAAAAACAACAAGCTGAAGGACAGTAAATAAAAAGGGATTTTAGATTTATTGATTTATTTTTAAAGGTAATCTTGATAAGAGAGAACATAATAGCGCAGTTTTTAAGAAGACCCTATTCTAACTGAATAGGGTCTTCTTCTTTTCAAATCGATGTATTGGCTCTGTTGCTGCTAACAAATGCAACAATCCTGAAGGCTTGTATATTTAATGTCAGAAGAGAGGTAAGTAGAATTAAAAATCATGTTCTACTTTTGGTGATCGGTATAGTTTAAAATTTCCTGTGGCAATTCTGGCATTCGTTTTATTTGCAATCCGTTCTGAGCAATTTTCACACATAAATGTATGTATTGGTCGATTTCGTAACCGCTTTGCTAAAACAGATTCGTCGTCTATTTTTTCAATTGTTTCACAAAGAATGCATTTAACTCTCATCATCATTCCTCCAATAATTATTCTCATACATATTCACACTCACATAAGTATAACATTTAATAAAACTCTTTTAGAAACATCAGTCTTAAAACTTCTTTTCGTAATCGTCCTATTGTATAATGAACGTATCAAAGGAGGGATTCCATGGCAAATCAAGTAGAACCTAAGCTAATTCCTGCTTTATTTGAACAATTACAAAAAGAAAGATTTGTAACTTTGTCCACCATTGATTATGAAACTGGGGGGCCGAATGTTAATGCAATCTCATGGGTTTTTGCAAAAGATGAGGAAACTATCCTGCTTGCTATTGACAATCGCTCTCGAATTGTGAACAATATTGAGCATAATGAACAATTAGTGGTTACTCTCTTTGCGAATGAATCTACTTATTCCATTAGTGGAAAAGGGAATGTTGCCTTGGATAAAATCGAAGGTGTTCCATTGAAACTTGCGCTTATTAAAGTAGCTATTCATGAAGTAAGGGATGTCATGTTCTATGGGTCAAAAATTGATCGTGAACCTACTTATGAAAAAACATATGATAAAAATGCTGCAGACCGTTTGGACCGTCAAGTAATAGAAGCCATGAAGAATGCTTAAAAAATTAAGCTTTTTCATGGCTTTTTCTGATGTTTTTAATGTTGATTCTGAGATTTAATTTTATTTTGCGACTGATCTTCTTGTTCTTTATTCAACTGCTTTTCTTTTTGATTATGCATTTTCTTTTCTGGCTCTTTAGGAGCGTTTTCTGGATCTGTGTCTTCTAGGTGCATAGGTATCTCTGGCATTACACGTCCTGTAATATCTGATAGCTCATTCATGATTCCTTGTATAGGTTTACCATTTTCTATATCTGATCCAATTTCTTGAATTCTAGAATAGAGATCTGGATCGGCAACTACTATTGCTTGAGCACCGTAAGGATCATTTTTTAAAGATTCTGCTACAGAATATTTAATAGAACCAACTTCAGAACGTTCAACATTTCCGTCAAGATCAATTCCGACGATAGCGTAATTACCTAAAACGACGGCAGTGGCATCTTTGACGTTTGGGACACTTGTTGCTAAATTGACTAGATGTTTTGAAATTTGTTGACCAGTTTTTCGTTCAACTTGTGGGGTATTTGAATTCTTAACCGTAATTGGTTTTGAATTTTCAGTGCTGTCATCATTTCGATAACCAACTTCGTTTCTTTGTGCACAAGCTGTTAGCAGAAGGATAAATACGAGAAACGGGATGAACTTTTTCATGTGAAAACCTCCCATGATTAGATTTGGTTCATCTCTTATTGTGTAATTTTCTTCTATCTTTATACGTTTGTTCATATATTTTAAGAAACGGGCCGTCCTAAAAATATGGACCCAATAAATAACCGGATGAAGTGGGTCTACATATAATAGAACTAAGAATAGAGGAGCAGGAGGCATCGATTTGAAGAAAATATACGTTTTAGATACAAATGTCTTGTTACAAGATCCGCAATCAATTTTTTCATTCCAAGATAATGAAGTAGTAATCCCAGCAGTTGTACTTGAAGAAGTTGACTCAAAGAAGAGATATATGGATGAGATTGGAAGGAATGCAAGACACGTATCAAAGCTAATAGATGGCTTAAGGCAAGAAGGAAAGCTCCATGAAAAAATCCCTCTTTATAACGGAGGTTCATTAAGAATTGAATTAAATCACCGTTCCTTCCAACAACTACAAGATATTTTTGTTGAGAAAACAAATGATAACCGAATTTTAGCAGTAGCCAAGAACCTCTCTTTGGAAGAAGAAACGAAGAACCAAGGAAAATCAGTGATATTAGTTAGTAAAGATACACTTGTAAGAGTAAAAGCAGATGCGCTAGGTCTTCAAGCAGAAGATTTTTTAAGCGACAGGGTAGTGGATGTTAGCGATGTTTACAGCGGGTTTTTAGAAATCTACCTACAAAGAGAATTATTAGATAAGTTTTATGAATCAGGTGTATTAGCTCTAGCAGAGATAACTCATCAGCCTTTTTACTCGCACCAATTTTTAATCATGAAAGATGCTTTAGGTAGTTCTGCCTCAGCAATTGGAATGGTGGAGTCCTCAGGGAAATTTGTAAGAAAACTTGTTTATGATCAAGACCATATATGGGGAATTAAGCCAAGAAATGTTCAACAAATTATGGCGACAGAATTATTATTAAGAGAAGATCTTCCGCTTGTTACAATGGTTGGGAAAGCCGGAACAGGAAAAACTCTTCTAGCACTTGCAGCTGGCTTACTTCAAACTGAGGATCTTAAAACCTATAACAAGCTTCTGGTTGCAAGACCAATTGTCCCTGTTGGAAAGGATATAGGCTTTCTTCCAGGTGAAAAACAAGAGAAGCTACGTCCTTGGATGCAACCAATTTATGATAATTTAGAATATCTTTTTAATACAAAAAAACCTGGTGAAATAGATGATATCTTAGCAGGAATGGCATCGATTGAAGTTGAAGCATTAACTTACATTCGCGGAAGAAGTATACCGGATCAATTCATCATTATTGATGAAGCACAGAATTTAACGAAGCATGAAGTAAAGACTATTCTCACAAGAGTAGGGGAAAGAAGTAAAATTGTTCTTATGGGCGATCCAGGACAAATAGACCACCCTTATTTAGATGAATATAATAATGGGTTAACATATGTAGTTGAAAAATTCAAAGAACAAAAAGTAGCAGGGCATATAAAATTATTAAAAGGTGAACGATCTGGCCTCGCTCAATTAGCTGCAGATCTTCTTTAAAAACACAATGATAATATATGAAAAACCCGGTTCATTGGTGACTGAACCGGGTTTTCGTTGTATAAATAATATTGAAAAAGGTTTAACCTTTTCTAACACTATGGTCCCTCTAGGATTAAGCCATTTTTCTTTGTAGATTATTCAATTCTAAATGCTTTTACATTGGTGATAGGGTTTTCTTTATTTGATCCATCCCCGAAATACACATGCACTGGCCCATTTTCCCTTAATGGTTTCCCCTCTTTTGAGAATCCAAGAATTAAACTCTCTTCTGCCAAATTAAAGCTAATTTCGTTTTCTTCCGTTTCAACTATGAGTGCTTTTGCATCAGACAATGGCTCTGCATTCCTTAAAAATGGTTGTAATGGAATTCCGAATGAACCTGTCAGTATTTTTTCCTTTTCATATTTTTTTTCAGTTTTCAGAGTGGGTGGATATGTTGCACCTTCCTGAATTTCCCTAGACCAATGTCGAGAGACACTCTTCGTATACTCTTCAAGCTCATCTACTTTTTCTTCCTTTGATCTAAAATATGTAGTTAAATCGACTTTGCGATCATCAAAAATCCAAACACCTGGATCTAATGTAATTGAAAATTTCACCTTGCCCTTAATTGGTATGATGGTCTCCATTTGAACCCCTCCATGATATAGTCACTTTTTAGCAATTCTACAAAGTGTTAAAGTGTTTTAATCATTGACTATCATTGACTATCATTAACTCATAGCCCCTTTAAATCATATCCTTGCCAGGCCACTTCAAGGCACTTCCGCTTTTCTAGTGTCCAGCTCCAGTGCCTAGGCCTTCGAGTCATAAGCCAAGTCATATAGAAAGGGAAAAGGCACCCTTTCTATATGACTCGTCTTATGCTTGTCGGGCCTGTTCAAGGCGCTTCCGCTTTTCTAGTATATCGTGAATTATTTTTATTGTCACATTCACAGTTTAATGAGTAGGTTTTTTAAAAATAGGGTTATAATACCAATAAAGTTAATTAGGAGGTATCGAATGAATTGCAAAAATAATGAAGAACTTGCTAATTTGGTTGAAGAAGCAAGACCCTATACTAAAGAGGGCAACTTAGTTGACTATATACCTGCATTAAGTCGAGAGAATAAGACAGATCTATCCATTTCAATATATAATTTAAATGGTGAATTCTACTATGCAGGAGACTATTTGAAAAAATTCACTTTGCAAAGCATCTCAAAAGTCATTACATTAGCACTAGTACTAATGGATAAAGGAGAAACTGAAGTATTCTCTAAAGTGGGAATGGAACCAACAGGGGATCCTTTTAATTCAATAGCAAAATTAGAATCAAACCGCCTTAATAAGCCTTTAAATCCAATGATCAATGCAGGTGCTTTAGTAGTGACAAATATGATTCCCGGTCGTACATTTGAAGAAAAGTGGAATAAACTCATTAATTTTGTGGCTGAATTAACAAATGACAATGAGGTAAGCTGCAATCAAAAAGTTGAAAAATCAGAGTTTGAGACGGCATTTTTAAATAGAGCTTTATGTTACTTTATGAAGCAGCATAAAGTAATAGATGGAGATGTGGAAGAGTTGCTAGCACTTTACACGAAACAATGCTCCATTGAAATGAATTGCCGCGATTTAGCTAGAATTGGAGCAGTATTTGCCAATGATGGCTGCGATCTAGAATCTGGAAAATGTATCATTACAAAAGACATAGCAAGAGTATGTAAAACATTTATGGTGACATGTGGCATGTATAATTCTTCTGGTGAATTTGCAATGAAAGTAGGAATTCCTGCAAAAAGCGGTGTATCTGGTGGGATTATGGGAGCCATTCCCCAAAAATGTGGAATTGGGATATTCGGCCCTTCTTTGGATCAAACTGGAAATAGTATAGCTGGATTAAAACTCCTAGAAATTATGAGTAAAAGATATAGTTGGAGTATATTTTAACTATAGAGATAAAGGGAATGATATTTCATAGTTCCTGTCCCTAATTTCCCTTGCAATTTAGGCAATTTAACGATAAAATTTTAAGATAGGAATGGCTATTTGTACGGAAATGGGGGGGGATCAATATGGCGTCTGAAATGAAAATTAATCACAGCGAAAAAGCCTACGAACTACTAAGGGCAGACGCAGAGAAGATTTTAAAGCTTATTAAAGTACAAATGGATAATTTAACGATGCCCCAATGTCCTCTATATGAGGAAGTGTTGGATACACAAATGTTCGGGTTGTCTCGTGAAATAGAGTTCGCTGTTCGATTAGGACTAATCAATGAGAAGGATGGGAAATCTCTCCTTGATTCTTTAGAAAGAGAACTGTCAGCTCTACACGAAGCCTCAACAAGAAAATAAAACATTAAAAACTCAAACGAATCTAGATGATTGTTTGAGTTTTTTTGTAAAATAAGAAATAATAAGTTTTAGATGTTTATAATGTGTTTTTAGAACTTCATCGCATACTCCTGTCAACCCACTGTAGGAGATAGTGTTAAGTTTAGGAGATACTTGAATTGAACTTATCCTTTTTTCTTTTCATTAGTGCAGCTTACGCTATCTATTTATAGTGATGAAAAAGTGACTTTTAATATGCAGGAGTTTGGGTAAGTTTTTCCGAAATAAGATGTAAAAAGGGATAGGAAGATTCTATGTTTAAAAAAATGATGAGATCGTATGATTATTCTTTAATTATTGTTTACATACTCCTCTGTTTATTTGGATTAGTCATGATTTATAGTGCCAGTATGGTAACGGCTGTGCAAAAGTATGGCTATGAGAGTGATTATTTTTATAATAAGCAGTTGATCAATATTATCATTGGGTTTTTGGCTTTTATATGTGCAGCTTTCTTTCCATATAAAGCTTTTAAATTCAATAAGCTGTTAAAAATACTTATGCTGAGCATCCTTGGACTTTTAGTAGCTGTGCATTTTATCGGTTCCGAAGTTAATAACGCTCAAAGTTGGATTGATTTAGGGTTTATGTCGATACAACCATCAGAATTTGCAAAACTTGCCATCATTATTTATTTAGCGGCAGTCTATGCTAAAAAACAGGATTACATAAATACGCTCAACAAAGGAGTTGCACCACCATTAATATTCCTGATGTTGATTTGTGGCTTAGTAGCGGTTGAACCTGACTTTGGAACAGCGGGAATTATTTTCGTTATTGGAATGATTATCATCAGTTGTTCAGGGATAAGTGGAAAGACCTTTTTAAAGCTTGGAACCATGGCTGCCATTCTATTCCTTCTTGTATCTCCCGTAATTTTTTTCTTAAGAGACTATATTTTTACAAAAGAGAGAATGAGTAGATTAGAAGCGTATGTTGATCCTTTTCTTTATGCAAAAGATGATGGGTATCATTTAGTCAATTCTTATTTAGCAATTGGGGGTGGAGGAATCCAGGGGCTGGGATTAGGTCAAAGTATTCAAAAACTGGGGTATCTACCAGAGTCCCATACAGACTTCATAATGGCGGTAATAGCTGAAGAATTAGGTGTGTTTGGAGTATCATTCGTCATTGTTGGTTTATCTTATATTGTCTTAAGAGGGATTTATATTGGTGTGAAATGCACAGATCCTTTTGGAACAATGCTTGCAATAGGAATCTCCGGAATGATTGGACTTCAATCTTTCATTAATCTTGGAGGTGTGTCAGGCTTGATTCCGATTACTGGTGTTCCATTGCCATTTGTGAGTTATGGTGGATCGTCTTTATTAGTTTTATCACTATCAATGGGAATGCTTGTCAATGTTTCTATGTTTGTAAAATATGAAGGAAATAATAAGTATAAGAAGGAAAATGATCGACCTTTGTCGAATAGTAGTAAGCAGAAGGTATATAATTTCAATTCTAAATAATAAGGGCTGACAAAGGGAGTATTCCCTTTAGATCAGTCCTTTCCTTTAAGGAATAATAGACAGAATATTCTTTAGAGGTGTTGTTTTCTAAAAACCCTTTTAAAGGAATTTATTATCATCCATGTTCAACTTAATGAGAGGAGATAACCATTATGAAACAAATAAAAAAAGTTCTTGTGGCCAATCGAGGAGAAATTGCAATAAGAGTATTTAGAGCTTGTACAGAATTAAATATTCGAACAGTTGCTATTTATTCTAAAGAAGATTCAGGTGCCTATCACCGCTATAAGGCTGATGAAGCCTATATTATTGGTGAAGATAAAAAACCGATCGAAGCTTATTTAGATATAGATGGCATTATCGAAATCGCCAAAACATCCGATGTCGATGCTATTCACCCAGGTTACGGTTTTCTTTCAGAGAATATTCACTTTGCAAGAAGATGCGAAGAAGAAGGAATTACATTTATTGGCCCTCATTCGAGTCATCTTGATATGTTTGGTGATAAAGTTAAAGCGAGAAAACAAGCACAGCAAGCCGATATTCCTGTTATCCCTGGAAGTGATGGACCTGTAGGAACTATGCAAGAGGTCATTCAATTCGGTAAATCACATGGATTTCCCATTATGATTAAAGCTTCATTAGGTGGTGGTGGACGTGGTATGCGTATCGTCCGTAGCCTAGATGGAGTAAGAGAGGCATATGAAAGGGCTAAATCTGAAGCAAAAGCAGCATTTGGTAATGATGAAGTCTATGTTGAAAAGTTTGTAGAAAACCCAAAACATATTGAAGTTCAAATACTTGGAGATGAAGATCAAAATATCGTTCATCTGTATGAGAGAGACTGTTCGGTACAAAGACGTCATCAAAAAGTTGTAGAGGTGGCTCCTTGCGTTTCTTTAGATGAACAACTAAGAGAAGAAATCTGTGAAGCTGCGGTCAAATTAATGAAAAACGTCAATTATGTTAATGCTGGTACAGTAGAATTTCTCGTTTCTGATAACCGTTTTTATTTTATTGAGGTAAACCCTCGTGTTCAAGTAGAACATACTATTACAGAAATGATTACAGGTGTTGATATCGTTCAATCCCAAATTCTTATTGCTGAAGGGCATTGTTTACATAATGATAAAGTGGGCATCCCAACACAAGAGAACATTAGCACTCATGGATATGCTATTCAATCAAGGGTAACTACGGAAGATCCACTTAATAATTTCATGCCAGATACAGGAAAGATTATGGCTTATCGATCCGGAGGAGGGTTTGGAGTACGCCTTGATGCTGGAAACGGTTATCAAGGAGCTATCATTACCCCTTACTATGATTCGTTGCTTGTAAAAGTTTCGACATGGGCACTTTCCTTTGAGCAAGCTGCTTCTAAGATGGTTCGTAACCTTCAAGAATTTAGAATCAGGGGAATCAAAACAAATATTCCGTTTTTAGAGAATGTAACCAAGCATGAGAACTTTATTACAGGTCACTATGATACATCTTTTATTGATAGTACACCTGAATTGTTTATTTTCCCAAAGAAAAAAGACCGCGGTACGAAAATGCTGAACTACATTGGAACTGTAACGGTCAATGGATTCCCAGGAGTAGAAAAAAAGAAGAAGCCCGTATTCGAAAAGCCTAGAATTCCAAAACTAGCACCTTCTGAAAGGATATTAACTGGTACGAAACAGATTCTAGACAATGAAGGTCCTGATGGTTTGGTTCAATGGGTTAAAAGCCAAAAGAATGTCCTATTGACTGATACAACGTTTAGGGATGCACACCAATCATTATTAGCAACAAGGGTAAGAACAAATGACCTTAAACATATTGCCGAACCTTCTGCTAGATTGTTGCCAGAACTATTTTCTTTCGAGATGTGGGGAGGGGCAACCTTTGATGTAGCTTACAGATTCTTAAAAGAAGATCCATGGAACAGGCTTTTAACAATGAGAGAGAAAATACCAAACGTTCTATTTCAAATGTTACTAAGAGCTTCTAATGCAGTGGGTTATAAAAATTACCCTGACAATGTCATTCGAGAATTTGTTGAGAAATCTGCATTTACAGGTATTGATGTCTTTAGAATTTTTGACAGCCTTAACTGGGTTAAAGGGATGGAAGTAGCTATCGATGCTGTTAGACAAAATGGAAAAATTGCCGAAGCGGCTATCTGCTATACAGGAGACATCGATGATAGAACTCGGACAAAATACGATATTGCTTATTATAAAAACTTAGCAAAAGAATTAGAGGCACAAGGTGCACATATATTAGCAATTAAAGATATGGCAGGATTATTGAAACCACAAGCGGCTTATCGTCTTATATCCGAATTGAAGGATTCGATCGACATTCCAATTCATCTTCATACACATGATACAAGTGGGAATGGAATTTTTATGTATGCCAAGGCAATTGAAGCAGGTGTGGATATTGTAGATACAGCTCTAAGTACAATGTCTGGATTAACTTCGCAGCCAAGCGCGAATACACTCTATTATGCACTTAAAGGTGTAGAAAGGGAGCCGAATGTAGATGTGCATTCATTAGAAACGTTAGCACACTATTGGGAAGATGTAAGAAAGTATTACAGTGATTTTGAAAGTGGAATGATGTCCCCACATACTGAAGTATATCAACATGAAATGCCTGGTGGACAATATAGTAACCTTCAACAACAGGCAAAAGCGGTTGGATTAGGTGATCGATGGGAAGAAGTTAAAAGAATGTATGCAAGGGTGAATCATCTGTTTGGTGATATCGTAAAAGTAACCCCTTCTTCTAAAGTAGTTGGAGATATGGCATTGTTTATGGTTCAAAATAACTTAGATGAACATTCAGTTATAGAAGAAGGTGAGAAGATAGATTTCCCTGACTCTGTCATTGAACTGTTTGAAGGATATCTAGGACAGCCGTATGGAGGATTCCCTGAGAAACTTCAAAAAGTGATTTTAAAAGGGCGCGAACAAATTACAGTTAGGCCTGGAGAGTTGTTAGAAGATGTAGATTTTAATAAACTAAAAGAGAAGTTATTTGAGGACCTTGGAAGACAGGTGACGAGCTTTGATGCTCTTGCATATGCTCTTTACCCGAAAGTATTCATGGGATATTTTCAAACTGTAGAGCAATTTGGAGATATTTCTGTACTGGATACACCAACTTTCCTGCATGGAATGAGATTGGGAGAAGAGATAGAGGTTGAAATTGAAACAGGAAAAACATTAATTGTTAAACTTGTTTCAATAGGACAAGCTCAAGCCGATGGGACACGCGTAGTATATTTTGAATTAAATGGTCAACCACGAGAGGTTGTTATCAAGGATGAAAATATTAAGTCCACGGTTGCAACAAAAGTAAAAGCAGACCTGAGAAATGATCAACATATTGGGGCAACGATGCCAGGGACCGTCATAAAAGTCATTGTGGAAAAAGGGGAGAGGGTAGAAAAAGGTGATCACCTCCTGATTACTGAAGCAATGAAGATGGAAACGACCGTGCAAGCTCCATTTACAGGACATGTAAAAGATATATATGTTCAAAATGGTGATGCAATATCGCCTGGAGATCTTCTCATTGAGATCCAGAAATAACAAAAAAGGATTGGAGCTTAGCTCCATCCTTTTTTGTGTTATTTTAAACGACTTCTTGATGCGAGGAGAATAAAGTAACTCAGTAAACCGAATAAACAAGAAATAATGAGAGCATGCAATAAAGCCAGGAAGAGATTCAGTCTTGTTAGAACGACAAATGCTCCGGATGCAACTTGTGAACAAACAAGGATAAACGCTATAATCCATCCCCAATAAATGACTTTCTGATGCTTATGATTTTTAATAGCTGAATAAGTAATATAAGCAATCCAGATAAAAATAAGACCTGCTGCGAATCGATGTCCCATTTGTATCCATTCATACATATTAGTCGGTAGTCCAGGAGAGTCGTTAACACAGAAAGGCCAATCTGGACAAACAAGGCTAGAATTTGTATGACGAACAAGGGCACCTGTATAAACGACAAGATAACTATAAAGCGTAACTCCAACGATATGAAATCTCATTTTTCGATCAATCACCAATTTATGAGCATCAAACCTTTGGTCAACCTCAAATATTAATAGAGTGAGTAATAATACCGCAGCAAAAGAGATTAAAGAAATGCCAAAATGGAGGGCTAAGACAAAATCAGATTGAGACCAGATAACTGCAGCTGCCCCGATAAGTGCTTGAGCAAAAAGAAAAAAGAATGCAAGAAATGAGAGGATTTTCGTTTCTCTTATATGTCCAATAGCTTTCCAAGACCATATAGAAAGAGCTAGTACTAATATTCCGACACTCCCTGATACCGCTCTATGTGACAATTCAATAAATGTTTCTAGACTAATGTTACTCGGGATAATTTCGCCATGACATAATGGCCAAGAGCGTCCGCACCCCATTCCGGATCCTGTCTTTGTTACTAAGGCACCACCTAGTAATACAAAGAGCATTCCTAGAGTAGTAATGACGGCCAGCCATTTTAACCCTTTATGCAAAATATTCACCTTCTTAAATTATAGTAGCTTAAAATACCTTAGTAATTTCGTTATATTACAACAATATACGCCTCTAAGATGATACCGAATAACCCTTTAAAAAACAACAGATAAAATGTTACAGAATATTGATAGAATAAGTAGAGGAAATTGAAATCGAAATAAATGGGTTGTTAGAATTTGAACCAAAAAGATCTGAATTCAACCTATAGGAATAAATGTCTAGGATCTTGATTCGTATCTTGATTTAATGAATCTGTTCAATTATCGGTCAATCCTTAATTTTGAAAACGCTTTAAACTTAGATATGCTATTATTATGATAGAAATTTTGGAAAGTGGAAACGATAACAAATACAATTCACAAATTCGTCATAATTGACCTAAAATGAATGACAAAAAGGAAAAAATCTGTGGTTTAATATAATATTGATAGCCTAATTATGGGTGGATAACTATTTTACTTCTATAATTAATTCTTTCCTATTGATTTATGATTCAATATAGAAATGGTATTAAAATTGCTTTATAGTATAGAGGTGGGGAAATACCTCTGGTAAATTGTAGAGAGGAGGGAAAAGAGTGTCAAACAGCAGAGTAATGACAAATGTTAAGGAAACTGAATTTCCTCAAACAACTGCCTGGAAGGACTTTTTGGCTCTGATCAAGATTGGAATTGTAAATTCTAATTTAATTACAACCTTTACGGGTATGTGGTTAGCATTTTATTTTACTAACACGCATTTCTTAAATTCATTAGATACGATGTTTCTAACACTTGTTGGTTCGTCGTTAATCATTGCGGGTTCATGTAGCATAAACAACTACATTGACCGAGATATTGATCCACTGATGGAGAGGACAAAAGATCGTCCAACCGTAACAGGAAAGATTAATGGCGCGAAAGCAATATCAATTGGTATCGCTATGATCTCTATAGGAACGATATTTTTGTTTATGACTACGGTTACAGCAGGTGTAATAGGTATTATCGGAGTTTTTAGCTATGTTGTTTTGTATTCAATGTGGTCAAAGAGAAAACTAGTAAGTAATACAATCATAGGAAGTATATCTGGAGCAGTTCCTCCGCTGATTGGGTGGGCAGCAGTTGATGCTAATTTAAGTTTAATGGCTTGGATCTTGCTTTTAATGATGTTTATTTGGCAGCCGCCACATTTCTATGCGCTCGCTATGAAACGTTGTGAGGAATATCGAGCAGCAAATATACCAATGCTACCAGTAGTGAAAGGTTTTGCTACGACAAAACTCCACATAGTACTTTGGGTTGCAGCATTGCTCCCTCTACCATTCTTTCTATTAGAACTTGGAATACCATTTTTTATTTTAGCTACAGCCTTTAATATTGGCTGGCTCGTCCTTGGTTTAATGGGATATAAAATGAAAGACGACTTGAAATGGGCGAAGCTTATGTTTGTATATTCGCTTAATTATTTGACCATCTTGTTTGTAGCGATGGTTATTGTGACAGTCATTTAATCTTTGGGAATTCTTTCTGAAAAGAAATCCATATATATTCAGTCCTTGTTTGACAAAAGTATACTTAACGAAAGAGGGGTTTGATCAAGCTATGAAAGCAAGGCTATCGAAATGGCGTCTTTTCTCGATTCTAACGATTTTGGCGCTCGTTCTTTCCGGTTGTGGAGAGCCATTCATTTCAACACTACATCCAGCCGGAGAAGTAGCTCAGACGCAATATGACTTAATGATCTTGAGTACATTAATTATGGTTCTCGTTATAATTGTGGTTGTTATTGTATATTTTATTGCAATTATTCGTTTCCGTCGTAAAAAAGGTGACGAAACAATTCCTAAACAAGTGGAAGGAAGCCATACTTTAGAGATCTTATGGACAGTTATTCCAATTATCTTATTACTAGTATTGGCGGTTCCAACGGTTGCAGCTACTTTTAATTTAGCTGATACAAAGGGTATGGACAAAAAAGATGCGACTGTCATCAATGTCCGTGCAAATCTTTACTGGTGGGAATTTGAATACGAAAACGAGAAGATTATTACTTCTCAAGACTTAGTAGTTCCAACTGATGAAAAGGTTTACTTCAATGTTAAAGCATCTGATGTTAAACACTCATTCTGGATCCCTGCTGCTGGAGGAAAGATTGATACGAATGTTGATGGAGTAAATACTTTCTTCTTAGAGTTTGATAGCGAAAAAGCGAAGGAAGCAGGAAATCTATTCTATGGAAAATGTGCGGAGCTTTGTGGCCCTTCACATGCTTTGATGGACTTTAAAGTGAAAGCTTTGTCTCAAGATGAATTTGATACATGGGTATCAAACATGAAAAATGCAAAAGAACCACAACCGACTTCTGAATTAGCGCAGCAAGGACAAGAGATCTTCGAACAAAAATGTCTAGCTTGCCATGCGGTTACACCACAAGATGCTCGTCCAGAACAAGCACGTACTGCTCCTAACTTAGCAACTTTTGGAGAGCGTTCACGAATAGCTGGTATTTTAGATCATAATGAAGAAGAGTTGAAAAATTGGTTATCAGATCCAGAACAATATAAACCTGGTAACAAAATGACAGGCACATATGGCGATCTAACAGATGAAGAAATAGACGCCCTATCTGAATACTTAATGGGACTTAAAGTTAGTGAATAATATTGGGGAAGTAAAAGGGAGGTTTAATCGTGAGTAGCTATGCGCAAAAAAAAGGCTTTGCAGCTACCCTTTGGGACTACTTAACAACAGTAGACCATAAGAAGATTGCTATTCTCTACCTTATCGCTGGAGGATTCTTCTTCTTACTTGGTGGTTTAGAAGCTTTAGTAATTCGTATTCAGCTTGCGGTTCCTAACAATGATTTTGTTAGTGCAGGCTTATATAACGAAGTTTTAACAATGCACGGTACAACAATGATATTCTTGGCTGCAATGCCTCTTATCTTCTGTTTTTTGAATGCGGTTGTACCATTACAGATTGGAGCTCGTGACGTAGCATTTCCATTCTTAAATTCACTTGGTTTCTGGTTATTCTTCTTCGGTGGAGTATTCCTTAACCTATCCTGGTTCTTAGGAGGAGCACCTGATGCAGGATGGACATCTTATGCGTCGTTATCGATTGCCTCTGAAGGACACGGAATCGATTTTTATGTTTTAGGTTTGCAAATATCGGGTGCAGGTACATTAATTGGTGGTATTAACTTCTTAGTCACCATTATTAATATGAGAGCGCCTGGTATGACTTATATGCGTATGCCATTATTTACATGGACTGCGTTCGTAACATCTGCTCTAATTTTATTTGCTTTCCCTGCTCTAACTGTAGGATTATTCCTAATGATGTTTGATCGGATGTTTGGTTCAAACTTCTTTGACGTAGCAGCAGGTGGTAATACAATTATTTGGGAGCATTTCTTCTGGATTTTTGGACATCCTGAGGTTTACATCTTAATATTACCGGCCTTTGGAATTTTCTCAGAAATCATTCCACATTTCTCTAGAAAACGATTATTTGGATACTCTTCAATGGTATTTGCAACAGTATTAATCGGTTTCCTAGGATTCATGGTTTGGGCTCACCATATGTTCACTGTAGGTCTTGGGCCAATCGCAAATGCAATCTTTGCAGTAGCAACTATGGCTATCGCTATTCCTACCGGTATTAAAATATTTAACTGGTTATTAACGATGTGGGGCGGTAGCATTAAATTTACAACGCCAATGCTATATGCTGTAGCCTTTATTCCTTCGTTCATTGCGGGAGGAGTTACAGGGGTTATGCTTGCCGTTGCTGCAGCGGATTATCAATACCATGATACTTATTTCGTAGTTGCCCACTTCCACTACGTTATTGTCGGAGGGGTAGTATTCGCACTACTAGCAGGTACACATTTCTACTGGCCAAAAATGTTTGGAACGATTTTAAATGAATTCTGGGGGAAAATCTCATTTTGGTTATTCTTCATTGGGTTCCATTTAACATTCTTTATCCAGCATTTCCTTGGGCTAATGGGAATGCCTCGTCGTATTTGGAAGTTCTTGCCTGGCCAAGGGTTTGAGACAGCTAACTTAGTAAGTTCGATTGGAGCAGCCTTTATGGGTGTTGCTGTACTGATTCTGGTGATTAATATTATTGTTACTCAAGTTAAAGGCGTTAAAGTTGGTCCAGATCCTTGGAGTGGAGATGGTCGTACACTAGAATGGGCAATTGCATCACCACCTCCATTTTATAACTTCAAGCAAACTCCACTTGTACGTGGCTTAGATGCTTGGTGGTTAGAAAAGATGGAAGGAAGGTCAGAACTTACTCCAGCAGAACCTATTGGTGATATTCATATGCCGAACAACTCTTTCATACCATTCGTTATTTCTTTAGGTTTATTTATAGCCGCGTTTGGTGCTATGTATAGAGTAGACGGTAAAGAATGGGCACTTCCTGTATTAATCATTGGAATGCTAATTACATTAGGATCAATGTTTATTCGTTCTGTCAAAGATGATCATGGTTATCATGTTCATAAAGAAGACCTCTTAGCTGAAGATAACAACGACAAAGGGGGTAAAGCATAATGCAAGCTGAAGAAAAGTTCACACCAAAAACTTGGCCAGCATCGCCTGAAAAGGCTACCCTCGAAGGGAAAAATAAATTTATGGGCTTTTGGTTCTTTCTTGGCGGAGAAACGGTACTGTTTTCTTCCCTCTTTGCCACATATTTAGCCTTGAAAGATAAAGTTCCTAGTAAAGAACACGCGCTTGCAGCAGATATCTTTGATTTGCCGCTTGCATTTATGGCGACAATGTTGTTATTGGTGAGTTCCTTAACGAGTGTATACGCAATGTACCATATGAAAAACTATAATTTTCAGCGTATGCAAGCATGGTTATTAATCACAGTTCTTTTAGGAGCTGGATTCCTAGCATTAGAAATTTATGAGTTTAATCATTATGTACATGAGTATCATCATACCTTTACAAGTAGTGCATTTGGTTCTGCCTTTTATACGCTAGTTGGTTTTCACGGAGCTCACGTTGCTTTCGGATTATTATGGATAATCTCTTTAATGATACGTAATGCAAAACGAGGTTTAAATCTGTATAATGCACCTAAATTTTATGTAGCTAGTCTATATTGGCACTTTATCGATGTGGTCTGGGTATTCATTTTCACAGTAGTATATCTAATGGGAATGGTGGGATAAACTGATGGCGAATCAACAATCATATTCAGGTAACCCAAGTGTAGATTACGAATATCGTCGTAAGAAAAATGCTGATGATATGAGAATGCAAGTTTCGGCGTTTGCACTAATGATTTTCTTGACATTAGTCGCATTTATTGCGGTAGCAGGAGATTTTGATAAATATTTTGTTATTCCATTTATCCTTCTACTAGCAGTTGTTCAACTTGTATTTCAACTATACTATTTCATGCATATGAGTCATAAAGGACATGAGGCACCTGCCTTGTTCCTATACTCTGGAGCATTAGTTGGGTTTATTACAATTTTAGTGTTTTTAACAATTGTTTGGTTATAATTATTAAGGAAACCAGTCGACGGATCGACTGGTTTTTTTAATAGCTAAGGAATGAAAATTCTGAAGTGCTGACGATAAAGGTTTATCAGGTCATCCAGGCTCCAATGCCTTAGGTGTTTCCGATTTTCTTTATTGTCATGAACTTGTCATGAGCTTAGATTGAAGTCGTATAGTTAAGGAAGTATAATGTAATTAACCATGTAATTGTGAAATGAGGTGGAGAAATGCCTTTAGGTATTTTTGGTTTTAATGCGTTATGGAGTCCTTTTTTTATATTATCAATTCTGTTGATTACCGTACTATACTTTTTAGTAACGATAAAATGGAGACACCGTTTTTCTGAAAGTAGAAAACTAACTAAGAAAGAAGCAACTTACTTTCTCCTAGCCATGATTCTTTTGTATATAGCAAAGGGGTCACCTGTTGAGGTATTAAGTGGTATTATGTTTTCAATGCATATGACGCAGATGGCTATTTTATATCTTGTTTTTACACCCATATTAGTAATGGGAATTCCTGATTGGGTTTGGAAAGCGTTCATTAGGCTTCCGATTGTTAAGCAAGTGTTTGGTTTAATGACAAAACCAATTGTAAAATTATTAGCATTCAATGTTCTATTCTCTTTGTATCATATTCCTACAGTATTTGATCACGTGAGAACGGACGCTGTTCTTCACAATGTATTTACAGTGATACTATTTATGCTGGCTATATTTATGTGGTGGCCATTAATAAAACCTGTTGACGATGATGTAGAGCTTAGTGGATTAAAACGAATTGGATATATTCTAGGGAGCGCAGTCCTATTAACTCCAGCGTGTGGTTTAATTATCTTTGCTGAGAATCCATTATATGCAACGTACTATGATTCTTCAACATGGTTAAAAGCGTTGGCGTTATGTGTTCCTGCTAGTAGCCTAAGTGGACTGAGCTTGAGTGGACCTGAATTATTCACATCGATGTCTTTGCAAAATGATCAACAGCTGGGTGGAGTTGTAATGAAAATTATCCAAGAAATTGTTTTCGGCGTAGCATTAGCTAGTCTATTCTTTCAATGGTATCGAAAAGATCAAGACCAAGCTCAAACAGAATCACAACCAACCGTGGCTTATAAAGCTACAGATCCCAAGTTGGTAGAATAATGAAAAGTTAGTTAATATTTTATATTTTCACGAATGAAGAGAGGAAGAAAGCATGTCTTTACCAATACTCCCTACGATAAGTACAACCTTTATCGTATTAAGTGCAATTACAGTAGCAATTGGCTGGTGGCAAATCAAACAAAGAAAAATTGAAACACATCAAAAAACTATGACGCTTGCGGGTGTTTTCGCTCTTACTTTTTTTATTATTTATCTCAGTCGAACCATTTTTATAGGTAATACTTCATTTGGTGGACCGGATAGTTTAAAAATTTATTATACTGTGTTTCTTATTTTCCATATTACATTAGCAACCGTTGGTGCAGTGTTTGGACTAATGTCTCTTTGGACAGGATACAAAAAGAACTTAAAAAGACATAGGAAGCTTGGTCCTATAACAAGCATCATTTGGTTTTTTACCGCGGTAACAGGAGTTGCAGTATACTTACTCCTTTACGTATTCTATGAAGGTGGAGAAACTACTTCAACGATTAGAGCGATACTAGGATATTAACGATGAAGATAATCAAAATCATGGTAGATGATTTTGATTATTTTTTTGTGACAAAAATGTATGTACATCTTGAAGCACTATATTAAAAGAACAAGGTGAAAAAATCTTAAGTATTAGATAGGAATTTCTGTTATTCACGTAGAATGGATTGGGTGGGAGGTGTTCAAAGATGAAGGTTGAGAAGCTTCAATCATCAGATTATCAAGAGATAGTGGATTTATCAATGTACGCATTTCAATATAAAGTACCTGAAGAAAGTTTAAAGGAAAAGTATGAACAGTTTGATCAACAATATATCTCCGGTATTAAAGATGAGGAAAAACTTGCTGCCAAACTTCAAATACTACCATTGAAAATTTGGTTTAATCATGAACATTGGGAAATGGGGGGGATTGCAAGTGTAGCTACCTATCCTGAATATCGGAGAAAAGGGTATGTAAGGGAATTAATAAAGGATTCTCTTGAGGTGATGAGAAATAAAGACCAATTCATTTCGCTTTTACATCCCTTTTCCATTTCGTTTTATCGCCAGTTTGGATGGGAAATATTTGATTATTTGAAAAAAGTGAATATCGATAAGAGTGAATTAGTTAGAATGGAAAACACTGATGGGGAAATTTGTCGGTATCATAAAAATAATTTTCCACATGACCTTAAAGAATTCTATGAGAAATTTGCAAAAGACTTCAATGGAATGTTAGTGAGGGAATCAAACTGGTGGAAGCAAAGGGTTATAACAGAGTTAACCATTGCAGCTTATTATGGAACAAGCAATAGGGTAGAAGGCTATATTCTATACGATATTAAAGATAAGAAAATGAAGGTAGAAGAATTTATCGTCATAAATGATGAAGCTAGGAAAGGCTTGTGGAATTATATTTGTCAGCATGATTCAATGATTACTGAAGTGGAATTAACACTGCAAGAAAAGGATCCATTGCCGTATCTACTCCAAAATCCAAGGGCTAAGACAGAGGTATTCCCTTATTTCATGGCTAGAATTGTCGATGTAGAAAAGTTTTTAAAGAAACTTGATTTAAACATATCGAATGATCAATCTATAGGTGTCGAAATTAATGATACTTATGCAAGCTGGAATAATGGTATTTATTTATTAACGAACGAGAACGTAGTTAAACTAGATCGTCAATCAAGACTTGATCAAGATTATGTGAAAATGGATGTTCAAACACTAATTCCTCTCTTCTTTGGGGTATATACTGCGAGAGAGCTTAATAATATAGGTAAAATTAAAGGGAATATAGAGACTATAAATTTATTAGAGGAAATAGTCAATCCATTAAATCCATTTTTTATTGATTTTTTTTAAAACATAGTTTAGCTCATCAAATAGAAATGGGGCTGTTCCAAAAATGGGCCCGGAACCACTATGATTGTCAATATTCAGAACCTAAGGCTCTCTTCTACATATTGAAGTTGTGGTTCTTGACACCTTGGTTTTTCGACAGCCCCATTGGTCTATATTTTAAAGTTCCATTTAATAATCCCTGCTTCTTTTGCCGAGTTAAAGACAATTAAGAGAAGTGGTCCTACAATAAAGCCTAACACACCTAAGAGTTTAAGACCTAAGTACATGGCAATTAACGTTGCTAAGGGTGATAGTCCGATATGGGTTCCCATGACTTTAGGTTCGACAGTTCTCCTAATAATCAGCAAGATGGCCGCTAGGACTGCCAGTTGAGTTCCAATTGTTAAGTTGCCTGCGAGTAAATGGAATAATGCCCATGGACCTAAAATGACTATTGAACCAATGATAGGAATGAAGTCAATTACCCAGATAATCAATGACATTACAATGGCAACTTCTGGAGAAATGAAAAGTAATCCAATAAGAGAAACAATAAAAATTAAAACACTGACTAAAAACTGTGCTTTAAAGAAACCGAAAATGACGTAGGATAATCTAGAAGTCATGAAATTTACTTTTTCTGCGGTTTTTTCAGTTAGGGAACTGTAGATCGTCTTCTTTACTCGAGGAAGATCAATCATAAACAAGAAAAGTGCAATTAAATAGACTAAAAAGCTAACAAGGTAGTTGGGAATATAGGTAAGAAAAGCACTAATCCTTTCTATATTCATATACTCCTTAATACTCTCCTTGAAACTATTTAAGAAGTCTTGAACCCCATTACTTATCTCTGATACGACTTCCCCTGGTAAATCTCTAGCTGCGTACTCAAGGTCTTTTTCATAATTAACCCAAATATCACTAATTTGATTAATGTATGTAGGTGCATCTTCAATGAGCTTGACTGCTTCCCCAACGACTTTAGTTGTAACAAAATAGGACATTACCCCTACGGCAACTAGAAAGGAAAGAAAAACGATTAATACAGACATCCTTCGTTTTAATCGAAACTTGTTTATCAACATTCTTACTGCAGGCTCTAAGATTAAAGCAGTTATGATCGCTGCAATTAATGGTATTGAGACAGGAAGAATAAAGTAAATCAATAAAAATATTAATAGGATGGTAATCGCAATGGTTACCATTTTTTTACTAAGAACCTTGGTCAATGTTGTGCCCCTTTCTCATCAAGAACATCATTAATACTATTATAATAAAGAGTCTTGATGTTGAACAGTATAAACAAAGGTATGGGAGTGAAAACATACAAGAAAAGCAGAGAAGGGTGCTCCAAAATTTTTATTCATTCTTGCCCTATAAAAAAAGACTGACTCGATTTGAGTCAGCCTTCAATATTAATCAGCAAACACTTCTACTTCTTTTTTTACATCGGCAAGAAGCTTTTCACAACTGTTTACAAGATGACTTGGGAAGTGCTCTCCCTCGCCGTATTCTACTCCATGTGGATAATAGTGTTTTCCTAATAAAGGAGTCATTATCTGGATGATCGCGTCATGCTTACCAATGTCTCCTTCAGCAGTATACCCCTGAATGCGTAAATAATATGTACCTTCTTTAATTTCAAATTTGCGATCGTAGGTTACTCGTTCGTAATCCCATTGACCTTCACGAACAAGTCCATGAGAAAGCATAACTTCATCTAAGCGGTTTAAATCAGCTTTCAAATTTTCAATGCCAGTAGCTTCAAAACGCATAAACTATTTCCCTCCTATATGTTAAGGCATTTATATCTTTTGATAAAAGATAGTACAAAATGCAAAGTTCTTCATTTTTAATAATAGTGTAAAATCATTCATCTTGCAACGGAATGATGTGACGAAATGTGGACATTGACCATATTTAAGAATAGTTTACCCTTTCTCGAAGAAAATAGAAATATTACTATAAGTTAATGAAAGAGGAGGAGTATTATGAAAGTTAAAGATATGATGACAAAAGATGTGGATTGTTGCACATTATTAGACAATGTTTTTGAAGTGGCTGTAAAAATGAAAGAAAACAATGTGGGAGCGATTCCAATTGTAAATGGGGAAAGGGTCGTCGGGATGATTACAGATAGAGATATCGTCCTCAGATGTGTGGCTGAGAAACATCCAAATTCCTCAAAAGTAGAGGATATCATGAGTAATGATTTGATCACAATTGGTCCTGAGGAAACTACAGATGATGCTCTTCAATTAATGGCAAGATATCAAATCAGACGATTGCCAGTAGTAGAAGGGGACAAGACTTTACTTGGGGTAGTTTCTCTTGGTGATTTTGCTATTAGACATGAATACGCTCATGAAGCGGAACAAGCTTTACAAGATATATCAGATCCCATACTTAAAAATAAACCTTGTTAGGAATTTAATTTTATAATTGGAAACATCATTGAATACAATAAAATGCTTATGTATTGAACAAGTGATAAAGTAATTCATTCAGTTGGGAGTCCTTTAAGGTACTCCTTTTTTGATTAGGTAACTATAACAATATAAAGTTTTTTTTGTATATTCCTGTCCTTTTCCAATGCCTGCCGTCGATAGAAAGAGGTTCGTAACAGGTTTAGTCAAGCTTCTTTAATTAGAACTTAGTCTTTCTTCCCTTTTGCGAAGTACTCGCGTTTTAATTATCAAGATATTCCGACATCTAGCTATTAATGAATAGAGTAGAAATGATATAATAAAACTATTCTTACCTACATAAAATGATAGAAATGGGAAAGGAGGATAACTCCTGAAAATTATATTTAGAACGTTTATTGTTCTTATCTTCCTTATTATATTTGGAATTTATACAAACCTTCAAAAAGAAGAAAATTCAATGTTAGAAGGTCCTGATAAAAACACTCCACAATTAGATAAAGAGAATAAATTAAGTGGAGCAATAGAGGGATCTGATGGTGAAAGACCTGATGATGGTCTTTCAGTATTCATTGGAAAAAGCATAGAAGAAGTGATAGCGGAGATTGGGGAACCCGTTCGAATTGATCCTTCTTCGTATGGCTATGACTGGTGGATCTATAAACCTTCTCCAAAAGAGTACTTTCAAATTGGAGTTGAAGACAGTAAAGTCGTAACCTTATTTGCAATAGGAGATGATGTAAATGTTGCCCCATTTACATTAGGGCAAAGTATTGATGAAATTTACCGATTTACTATTGTTGATTCTGAGATTGTTGTAAATAATGAAAATGGAACATATCAATTTGAGCTTTCAGAAGAAGACCTCAACACTAGACTCCTAGCACAATTCGGAGATATTTACGCACAGTTATACCTCGATAAATATACTGGGAAATTAATGAGCATTCGGTATTTTAACGAAGAAACTCTTGTAAAGCAGCGCCCATATGAAATGGTATATAGGGGACAGCTTATAGAAAAGAAAGAAATAAGTGATGAAGAGTGGGAAGAAATTGATATTGGAAGTACACAGCAAATTTTTGACATTACGAATATTATTAGAGAGAACTTCAAGCTTTCAACACTTGAATGGGATGAAGACACCTCTATCGTAGCAAAAGGACATAGTAAAGATATGTTTAATGAGAATTATTTTTCCCATGATTCACCGACATTTGGATCGCTCTCAGATCGGCTTGAGTCAGGAAATATATTATTTCAAAAGGCAGGCGAAAATATAGCTGCTAAATATACGGATGGACCTGCTGCTGTTCATGGATGGTTGAATTCAGAAGCTCATCGAGAAACAATGTTGGATGATGAATTCACTCATATAGGAGTTGGGGTTTTTCACAAATATTACACTCAAAATTATATTAAAAAAATGGATGAATGAAGAGAGGGTGCACTCACGCCTCTCTTTTCCATTGTTGTTTTCTAAACTATGTTGAGATTTAAGATCACTTCGTGAATTAAGGTTCACCCCAGAGGTGAGAGATCAGATGTGAAATTAGAAGCAATCGTCGATCCACCCAATGCTTTAGTTAGAGAATCATTTCTATTAAAAATCAATATTCTCTTAAAAAAGCTATGATTTTTTGAAGATGAAAAATGAACCTGTACTATGGGCGATTACTTTTCCATCATCCCTTACTACCTGTCCATCCATTACTAAAGTTTTTGAACCTTTATGAACAACTGAAGCCTTTGCAGTTAGGGTGCCTCCAGTACCAGGCGCAAGATAGTGTATGGTTAAATTCGTCGTTACCGCACCATAACCTTCTGGCAAAACGATATTCGCTAATGTACCCATTGCAGAGTCAACTAATGTTGCAGTTATGCCACCATGTACAATTTCGAATGAATTATAGGTAAATGGAGTGATTGGGATACTAACATCGCAATGTATTTCACTTAATGTTCTTTCCATCCCTAAGACTCCGCCAATGTAGGAACCGTTCAGGTTTTCTTTTTTTCGCTTTACCCCTTCTAATAGCTGTTTTACCATTTGTAACTCTTCTTCATTTCCTGTATTAATGAATTCATCTAATAGCTTGTAAAGTTCTTCTTTCATTTTCTGTCATCCTTTTCATGTTTTTACTCTTTACTCATCTTATCATGGTTAGCACAATTTTGTGTTCTGATTCATAGATTATTATAGGTATATGTCCGGTATTTGGAGGTGACATAATGGCTAATAAACTACATCCAAAAGTGCAAGAGTTCAAACTTTTTGCCAAAAATCATCCGAAAATGATTAAGGATGTAAGAAATGGATTGATCACATGGCAAGACCTTTTTGAGGAATGGTATCTACTTGGTGAAGATGACCCAAGGTGGAATGAATACATTGAAGGGAAAAATCCTGAAACCAAAGAGGATAAGGAGAAAAATTCAGGGGATAAGAATTGGATGGAACAAATTACAGGAGTCATTAAAAACATGGATGCTGAACAAATGCAGCAGCACATAAATAGTATTAGTCAAGCTTTAGGAGCAGTTCAAGGTGTTCTTTCACAATTCCAATCAGGAGGTGGAGGTTCTAATACGGCCATAAAGTCGACAACAGAAACAAAGCCAAGCCATCCATTTTCTTTTTTCAAAGATTAATCCTATGATCATCAAGCTAAAAGGAAGTGAATCGCTTAATGAGAAAAGAGGTAATTGATTATATTAATGCTAAGATTGATTTGAAAAATTTTTTAAGAGAACAGCCAACATGGTATCGAACATTATCTAGAAATCCACATTTGTTACAACAATTCGAGATAGCATCCATGAATCATTTTCGAAGAACGATTCCCCATCGTGTAGAGAAATTTTCTAACGGTGTTCAAATGGCTTCCATGATGATGCATATGTTTCAAGCAATGAATGAATCTGAAGGTTAAAGAGTAGACCACTCCTTGTTTTTTCTTGGTTAATATTCAACCATAATGCAAAGGATAACGGTAAGGAGTGGTATATATGAAAAAACTGTGCATCATTATTGTGCTTTCTTTATTAGCTGGGTGCAGAGATGATTTGCCTGAACCAGAAACAAATCAAAAGCCTTCTGCCATCGAAACGGTATCGTCTGTAGCAAAGAAGAAAGCTGAAATGACCGTACGTCATGTCGTTCAAGGAAATCAAGTTTATGTGGAGTGTATTGTACCGGATGTAACATTTTCAAATAACAACTCGACCCAAAAAGGTAAAATTGTTGTAAGTTTAGATGGAAAACGATTTAACGAATATAATACAGCAGCTTTTATAATGAAAGGTGTTCCAAAAGGGGTTCATCATCTAAAGGTTGAAATTGTTAAGCCGAATAATAAACCATTAGGAATTTCAAAACAATTTTATGTGACAATTTCATAACTGTACTATTCGCTTACAATCATAAAGTCTGTTAAAATAACTTTATGGAGGTGAGCGTTTTGCTTGCTACAATGGAAAGATTGGAAATACTTGATGCAGCGGAACAGTTAGCCGGACAGATTCTGGAATCGGATGTAGCAGAACACTATCGCTACTGTTTATATAAATTAAACACTAATAAAGAAACTCAAGCTAAGATTCGCAAATTCACCAAAATGAAAGAACTTTATGAAGAAGTTCAAAGATTTGGCCGTTATCATCCAGATTATAAACGGGTCATGATGGAGATACGTACGCTCAAACGTGATATGGATATGGATGAGCATGTAGCGAATTTTCGTCATGCTGAAAATGAGTTACAGGATCTATTAGACCATGTTAGCTTACTTGTAGGAAGAGCTGTTTCAGAGCAAATCAAAGTTCCTACTGGAAATCCTTTTTTCTCTTCAGGCTCTGCTTGTGGTGGGGGTTGTGGGAGTGGCGGAAGTTGTGGTTGTTCAGCGTAAAGGAGGGGAAACCCTCTTTTTTTTGGATAAATAAGTAATAATTTTAATGATACAATTGAAAATTGTTCTTGGTGTCCAGCTCCAGCACCTAGGCCTTCGAGACATAAGCCAAGCCACCTAGAAAGGGAAAAATCACCCTTTCTAGGTGGCTCGTCTTATGCTTGTCAGGCCTGTTCAGGGCGTTTCCGCTTTTCTATGACCTTAACCTAATGCAATCCACACATAGGTTCCCACAGCAGAACATTTTTTCCTGAGGGACGTAAAAGCGATGACGGTAAACATACATATTTTGATTTTTACGTACATATATGGTTTCCGAATGTAATCTTTTCCCCCTCATTACTCTCGATGAAGCCTTTCGAATCGATTCTTCAATCTTTTGTTTAGTTTCATGACTTGTCACGTATATAAATGGAATTCCCGCTTTCTTTACCCATTGAAAGTCATTAATGTGGTCGTGTTGATTCAATTCTTTTTCAAATTCGTTCCATATATTTAAAAGATCCAAAAGAGTCATCCTCTCATATGTCTATTGCTTGCGCGTTCTTAATTGTGCTAGACTAATTAAAAAGAATGCTTATAAGGGGAAAAATTATGTTTACAGATAGGCAAGGAATTGTTGTATGGCTTTATAGTTTAAAGCATGCTAAATCTCTAAGACGTTTTGGAAATGTACTCTATGTATCAAGAAAATCCAAATATGTGCTACTTTATTGTAATCAAAGTGATTCAGAGTTTGTAATGGAGAAACTTTCAACCTACTCCTATGTTAAAAAGGTTGCACCTTCCTACAAACCGTTTCTTAACACACAATTTGAAAATTCTAAACCTGATAAAGCGAAGGAATACGATTATAAAATGGGCATATAATGATACATACTACTATGCCCATTTTATAAGTGCTGTTAGGATCGATTGTTCTCTACTGAAGCGGGGCAATATAATGATTTAGTCTTAAGATTGCAATAAGATGTTGATAGTACAGGTCTATCTCTGGGAACATGGTAGATGGTTTTACATCCATTTGAATTATGGTTTTACCTAATTCATCTGCCACATTTTGAAAAAGACCATATCTTTGACTGGGCTGATGTTCTGGATGTGGAATTCCTTCACGACTAATATAGATGGGTTGGAATTTCCCTTCACCTGATGGAGCTAGTACTAGTGCAATCGAAGTGACGGGACGCCCTTTTATTTCTGTATGAAATGCGATTAGATGTGATAATCGGTGCTGATTAGCACGAGTTTGTTCAATTAATTCATAAATATCTGCAAATCCCTCACCAAGTTCGATAAAACGTTGAATCACTTTCATTCTTCCTTTCCAACTTAAAATGCAATTCATTCTACTTATCATCAATTCCTAATTATTTCAGACTAAAGTTAATAAGTAAAGAGATGTTCATTCATTGAAGTAGAATTATAAATACGCTAAAGGAGTGTTCTTCTTGATTATTGTATTTGTTCTTCTTATCATTTGTCTTCTGGCTGGGTATCTCATTTCTCCAACGAAAAAATCCACTGATTTACCAGATTCTGATTATTTTATAGTGACAGCTATATTGTCGACGTTATTTGTTCATGGGGCTATTTCTCTATATGAGAAAGAAATGCTTGAATCATCTTCTTTAGTTGAAATCGAGAACTATGTAATAGATACCGGATTACTCAGCCACGATGAGTGGTTATGGTGGATAGAGGATCATTGTATTGACCATCCAATGACCTTAGATCTAGATGGCGATTTGGTATGATGTTTATATAATTCAATGACTGTTTTCGTAAACTTTGATGCCATTTTTCAAAAATGAGGAGTGGTTGATTTCCGCTCCAATCAACTTCTTTATCGATGGTTTGCTTTACAAAAATTATTTATAACACAACAATCTTTAGAATTAGAGCCAATCAAAAAAAAACCCTGCAGATCTTAACTGCAGGGTCCTTCTATATCCTTTTAACAGGATAGAAGGTAAAGGGAGAGGAGAAACCGGAGGAAGAACTTATGGGGAAACGTAAGTCTTCTCCGCGGTTGGCAACAACATCAGATGCGATGTTGTTAGTTTCATTATCACCTACTGGCGATAATTTATACATTTTCTTCAGAATAATTGACCAGATTATTATATGATAGATAATGATGTTGAATTATGGTAGGATAATGAGGGAAAACTTTAGTTTAGTGGTGAGAAAATGAGAATTATATCAGGTAATTGTAAAGGAAAAGCATTGAAATCTGTACCGGGTACTGGAACTAGACCTACCACAGATAAAGTAAAAGAAGCAATCTTTAATATGGTTGGTCCCTATTTTCAAGGTGGGCTGGGTCTAGACCTATTTGCAGGAAGTGGTGGTCTAGGCATTGAAGCATTGAGTAGAGGATTGGATAAAGTAATTTTTGTAGATAAAGATGCTAAAGCTATCGCTACGATTAAAAGTAATTTAGATCAATGTGATTTAATAGATAAAAGTGAAGTTTATCGTAATGAAAGCTTCAGAGCTTTAAAAGCAATTGTTAAAAGGGAACTGCAATTTGACTTAATCTTACTAGATCCTCCTTATCAAAAACAAAAACTGGTTGATATATTAGAATTGATTGATAATCAACAATTACTAAATGAAAGCGGTTTCGTAATGTGTGAACACAGTTCAGATGTCTCACTTCCTAATGAAGTAGGAAATTTAAAATTACTGAAGAAAGAAACATACGGAATGATCAGAATCTCAATCTTTCAAACGTTAGGTCAATAAGGGGGTAAGAAAAAAATGGCGAGTATTGCAGTATGTCCAGGGAGCTTTGATCCGATTACATACGGTCATCTAGACATTATTTCCCGTGGGGCTAAAGTATTCGACAATCTATTCATAGTAGTATTGAATAATTCATCCAAAAAACCGTTATTCTCTGTTGAGGAGAGAATACAACTCATACAAGAGGTTACAAAAGATATTCCTAATGTTGTAGTGGATTCCTTTCAGGGGCTATTAGTGGACTATGCTAAAAATGTAGGCGCAGATGCCATTATTCGAGGATTGCGTGCTGTTTCCGACTTTGAATATGAAATGCAAATTACATCCATGAACAGAGTCCTAAATGAAGAGATTGAAACCTTTTTTATCATGACAAACAATCAATATTCATTCTTGAGCTCTAGTATTGTAAAAGAAGTGGCAAAATACGATGGCGATATTTCTGAATTAGTTCCAAAAGCAGTTGAAGATGCTCTAAAAGTTAAATTTAAGTCATAATTCCCAAATTTATTTCGGTACTATAAATTAGAAAGACTATAATGGTTTGTCTTTAAATGGACAAAATCCATAATAGTCTTTTTATATATAAAAAGACTATTAAGTTTGGTATTAAATACGTCTTTTTTGATCAATAATTTTTTTCCATAATAATATACAATAGACTCCTAAAGAAGTAATCGTTAAGATCGGTCCAAATGCTTTCATCCAATAAAGCGCTGATTCCCAAAATTCCCATTGATGAATATTAAATACTGGTACAGCGCTTGAAGGCTGGTTTTGGTAAAACCTTTCATAAACTGGCCTCCAAAGTAAGACAGCAATGGTTGCTGCAATCATTCCATGAAGAATTCTAGCGTAAAAAAAAGGTTTAAAACGTATGTCTGTCTGAGCCATTATGCTTGCTGCCTGTGCCTGGACACTAAATCCATTAAATCCAAGAATAAAACTTGTAATGAGCGCCTGATGAATAAGAAGTGTGCCATCAATCCCACTAGTCATTTGGCTGCCAAGTGTAATCTCAAATAATCCAGATATAAAAGGCATTGTTAAATTTTCCGGGAGCCCTAATACCAAGAAGATTGTGTTTAGGCCACTTGCTAAGAGGGGTGTGATATGAAGATGGAATAAGATTTTGTTTAATACGGAGAATAGAATAATAAATCCTCCGATCATTAATAATGTTTGTATAGAATTGCTAACAGCATCACCAAGTAACTTTCCCAAGGGGCGCTTGTCTTTTAATCTTGTTTGGTGTAGGACTGAGAATGCCGTTTTAATGCTAAAGCTTTTATCCATACCATAGGACCTTTCTTCTTGTTCTTCTTTTCTTCCATAAAAACGCATGATGATTCCGACGCAAATATTTCCTAAATAGTGTGAAAGGGCTAAAATAACACCTAAATGAGGGTTTTTAAAGAAACCTATAGATACTGCACCAAAAATAAAGAGAGGATTGGAGGAATTGGTGAAAGAAACAAGCCTTTCAGCCTCAATCCGTGTTAATTGTTTTTCTTGACGTAATCGAGCTGATAGTTTTGCTCCAGCAGGGAATCCGGAAGCCATTCCCATCGCCCATACAAAGCCACCTACCCCAGGTACTCTAAAAATGGGCCGCATCAACGGCTCTAGCAACACCCCAATAAACCTTACTACTCCTAATCCGATTAGCATTTCAGAGATAATGAAGAAAGGAAGTAATGATGGAAAGACAATTTCCCACCACATATTTAAGCCTCTAATAGAAGCTTCAAATGATTCTTCTGGAAAGATAATTAGAGAAAGAGCGAAAGTTGATACACTTAAACTTAAGAGTAATGTTTTTATTTTTGAAGCATTCAATGACATTTCCTCCTTGGGAGCCGTGCCTTTTTCCTTGGAAAACCTTGTAGAAATGATAAAATAAAAAGACTGGTACTTGTCCTCATATTAATCAATATACTCATAGATAATATAAATAGACCATAAGATGAAATGAACTGAAAAGAAATATGGAAGCTCCAAGTTTGGCTCTGAGTCTTGACATTTAAGATCTAACGGATTAGGATGTTTTCACTGAAAACCGATAATCACTCTTAAATACAAGGGCACTTTTTAATTTCTTAGAAATGATCAAAAGGGAGTGCAATGGATGAGTGGACCTAAGATTGGATTGGCTCTCGGTTCAGGTGGGGCAAGGGGTTTTGCCCATTTAGGTGTATTGAAAGCATTTCACGATGAAGGCATACCGGTAGATATGATTGCAGGTAGCAGCATGGGAGCACTTGTAGCTTCTTTTTACGGTGTTGGTCATGATATCAATCATTTATATAAGCTATCTACAGCATTTAAGCGAAAATATTATTTGGATTTTACTGTCCCGAAGATGGGGTTTATTGCGGGAAAACGAATAAAGGAATTTATCCGATTATTTACCCATAATAAACAGATTGAAGAGTTGAAAATTCCCGTTTCTATTGTGGCAACAGATTTGAAAACAGGGGAAAAAGTTATCTTTACCAGTGGTCCTATTGCTGAGGCAGTTAGAGCTAGTATTGCCATCCCAGGTATTTTTGTTCCTGAAAAAGTAAATGGTCGCCTGCTTGTGGATGGAGGGGTAAGTGACCGTGTTCCTGTATCGGTTGTAAAAGAGATGGGGGCAGATATCGTAATTGGTGTGGATGTTTCACATGTAAAAAAGAATGTTGAAATTAATAATATATTCGATGTTATCATGCAAAGCATTGATCTCCTTCAACTCGAAATTGTAGAGAACAGGGAAATTAAGTCTGACTTTATGATTAGGCCACATGTAGAAATGTATAGTACACGTGCCTTTAAGAATATTGAGGATATGATTGGAATTGGGGAAAAAGAAGCTTTAAAAATCATTCCGTCTATTAAGAATAAAATGGAAAACTGGAAGGGGTCTTAATCTTTTGTCACAAAGAAACTGGATTAGAACAATCGTAATATTTACTATTATCATCGTAGCAGCTTCCTTTTATTATCTACCTTATTATGTTACGAAGCCTGGAAATGCACATGCGTTAGATCCAATCGTTGAGGTAGAAGGTGGGTATGAGGATAAAGGTGAATTAATGCTAACAACGGTTAGGATGGGAAGAGCGAATATTTTCACCTATGCGATAGCAGCATTGAGAGAATATGAATATATATATCCAGTTGAGGAAATCAGAAGCCCTCATGAAACTGATGAAGAATATAACGTAAGACAATTACATTTAATGAAGAACTCCAAACATAACGCCATACAGGTGGCTTTTGAAAAAGCTAATAAACCGGTTTCCTTTGATTATAAAGGGGTTTACGTTTTAAATGTATATTCAAATATGCCTGCTAGTAAAGTATTAAAAGCAGGGGATAGAATCACTGCCATCGATGGTAATCAGTTTCAATCATCGGAAGAATTTATTCAATATGTAAGCGAGAAAAAAGAAGATGATGAAGTTGACATTACTTATATAAGAGAACAAAAGGAACATACGGGGAAGATAACCTTAGCGAAATACCCTAAACTTGATAAGGTTGGATTGGGAATTGGACTTGTTGATGATCGTGACATCAAAACTACTCCTTCTGTAGAGCTAAAAACAGATGAAATTGGAGGACCCTCAGCAGGATTAATGTTCAGTCTTGAAATTTATAACCAACTTGTGAAAGAGGATATTACGAATGGCAAGGAAATAGCCGGTACAGGAACAATTTCTGAAAAAGGCGAAGTAGGGAGAATTGGGGGAATTGAACAAAAGGTTATTGCAGCTGATCATGCAGGTGCCGAATTATTTTTTGCTCCTGATGATAAAATAACAGCTGATATGCGTAAAGCAGATCCGACTATACTCTCTAATTATGAAGCAGCTAAAAAAGCAGCTGAAGATATAGATACAGATATGAAAATTGTACCTGTTCAAACATTTGATGATGCATTAAAATACTTAAAAGGTTTGTAATTGATTAACAAGTCTATCCAAAGTAAAGAAGTCAGGAACGACAAATTCAAGGGGCAGTTCCAATAGGATTTGGAACCACAATCTAGTCTATATACAGATGATTTTTTCTATATATTCAAGTTGTGGTTGCTGAATCCTTAATTTTTAGGACAAGCCCATGAAAAATTTCGTTCCGAACTTCTTATGGGAAGGCTTGTTTTTTTATCTTTTCAAAAAAACAATGTTTACGAAAACAGCCTTAAAAAAGAGTAGAGAAATTATCTATTTACAATAATCGGGGGAGTCGCATATTCTTTCCGATACAATTCAGCTTGTTTTTCTGGTTCCATGAGCCCTAGTGAATATATTTCCGATGCTTTTCTGTCCAATAATGTATCACTCGGATTCCCTTTAGAAATCGTACTAATAATAGGAAGAGTGATCTCTTTTTTGATTTTTTTTAAATAAAAGGTACCAACTGAACTCATTCCCAAAAGACGAATGTATTTTGGTTTGGTGTGTCTTTCCGTCATCGCTTGTTTTGTTGTATTAGTAAGAATATGTAATGACATTCTTTGTATTCTTGTCCAAGTGTACCGTTTTGTTTTTATTTTTTCCATATATTCATGAAAAGAAAATGAAGTAATAGCACAGTTTTTCAACCTATTTTCAATTCCTTCCTCAATTTCGTAAATTGTTCGAAGCTCCTCCGTTGTAGATGAAAGCAAACGGTATTTCAAGAGCGGCCAATATATCTCCCAATCATGAAATTTACCATATTGCTTCTTATATGTTTGTAATGCTCTTAGTGTTGCGCTAGGGACGTAGGAACTAATATTGGATATGTCTCCGTCTTCTGACAAAATAGATTTTCTTATACTTGTTGCACTTGCTACATCAGATGAAGTAAATGATTCATCATGATAGCCTGCATTTTTTCTTGAAATTGTAAAAGCACTCATAGACGATTCCAACTTATTTCGGGCTTCAATGTAGTGAAAGCCAAGAATATTATTTGGTTGTGATAAATCAATTAGTTGATCAGAAAGAGTTAGTTCCTGGTAGGCATTTGACAATGCACTTGGATAGCTCATTCCTTGTTTGATGAAATCTTGAATTTTAAGATCATATCGCTCTCGGTGCTGTGAAATTAGATCAGCGGTTTTTTCAAATGCAGCAATATTACCTGATTCACTTCCGAAACAAAAGCTCTGGCATTGAAGGGCATCTAATAATGAAATAGCTCCATATGCGAAGACTTCTGCATGCTGTGTAGCAAATGAATATGGGAGTTCTATTACTAAATCTACTCCTGCCTCAAGAGCCATTCTCGCACGCGTCCATTTATCTACTAGAGCAGGTTCACCTCTTTGCAAAAAGTTGCCACTCATTATAGCTATAACAAGGTCAGCCCCTGTAGCATTTTTCGATTCCATCAAGTGATGTAAATGTCCATTATGGAAAGGGTTGTATTCAACAACTACTCCTGTTGCTTTCATTTCTCATTCACTTCCTTTAAAATAGTTAATACTTCGTTTAAAATAACGTTATAATTACAACACTATAGTTGTAAAGAGTGTAAAGAAAAAATATTGACAAAAGGTAGTATGAAAGCTATAATTACTTTTGTTGCCTTGAGGTGATTACATTGAAATGGTCAATAATTCAATTGCAAAAGTTTCGCGATAAGGGATTGACACTAGATGAAACGGTTACACTTGACGAACTTAAAACTCGTGACCCGGAAATTCGGGGTGTTTCACCTATTTCTATTAAAGGAAGAGCAGATATAAGCTCTGACAGGGTAACGTTCCATTTAAACATTACCGGAACACTTATTTTACCATGTTCACGTACCTTAGTAGATGTCGGATATCCTATTAATATTAATACTACGGAAACTTTCCTTCTAAAATCAACTGATTATGAAGATTTTGAAGAGGAAGAAATCCATCAGGTACAAGGTGACGTAATTGATTTAAAACCAGTTGTTTTAGAATTATTGTTACTGGAAGTACCGATGCAGGTTTTCAGTGAAGAAGCAAGAGATGATGATAATCTTCCATCAGGTAAAAACTGGGAAGTGCTAACAGAAGATCAATTGCAACAAGCTGAACAGGAAGAGGAAAAGAAAGTAGACCCTCGGCTTGCAGACTTAGCGAAGCTTTTTGAACAAGACAAAAACTCTTAATAATGAAGTACCAGAGGATTCTTTCTTCATAGGATGATGAATCTCTTTAAGGAGGTGGGAAGAATGGCAGTACCATTTAGAAGAACTTCTAAAACAGCGAAAAGAAAACGCCGTACACATTTCAAGTTAAATGTACCTGGTATGGTTGCATGCCCAAACTGTGGTGAAATGAAATTAGCTCACCGTGTTTGCAAAGAGTGCGGAACTTATAAAGGTAAAGATGTTGTAAACAACTAATTGTTTGCAAATTCTGGGAAAAACGTGAAGAGACCATGGCTCTTCACGTTTTTTTAATAGAAAAAAATAGAAAATGTGGTGAAAAATATGGACTATCTATTACATAAGTCAGATACAGGAATATTAACCTTTACAATCAATAGAGTCAATAAACGAAATGCAATTAATTATGAGGTGATGTCAGGATTTAAACGTGCAATTGACCAAACTCGTCTTGATGAAGAAGTGAAAGCATTAGTGATCACTGGTGCTGGAAATCATGCTTTTTGTTCTGGTGGAGACCTTTCTGAATTTCATGGGTTAAAAACAGAGGAACAAGCCTGGGGGATGCTTAATAAGATGGGTGGGCTATTATATGAGTTAGCCACTCTCCCAAAACCTACAATTGCGTGGATTAACGGAATCGCAATAGGTGGTGGATGCGAAATTGCTACAGCTTGCGATTACAGAATTAGTAAAAAAGCGGTTAAAATGGGGTTTGTTCAAGGGAATTTAGCGATTACTACAGGATGGGGGGGAGCAAGTTTATTATATGAAAGAATTCTTCCTTCACATGCCATGAGGCTCTTAATGACAGCCGATTTATATGATGTTGAAGAGCTATATCAAATGAAATTCATCGATCATTTAATAAGTGATGATGGTAGTGAAGTAGATGATTATTTACATAGCATTACAACCAAGAGCATCCAAGTAATTAAAGCCTATAAACAAGCACTCTTGAATAAGTGGAATAGTACGAAATTACATGAAAATATGATGAAAGAAATCAGATCATGTGCGATTTTGTGGGCGAAGGTTGAACATCATGAAGCTGTTAAGCGATTTTTGAATAAAAAATAAAAAATAAAAGAGAGATTCATTCTATCTTTCCTAGTAAGAGCATAAGAATACATTAAAGATTCGGTTTACATTTGGGAGGGATAGAATTGACATCTAATAGACAAGATGCTTGGAGTCAAGATGAGGATTTATTGTTGGCTGAAGTGGTTCTCCGCCATATACGTGAAGGTGGGACCCAATTGCAAGCTTTTGAAGAAGTAGGGAAAAAGCTTTCAAGAACATCTGCAGCTTGTGGTTTCAGATGGAACTCATTTGTTAGAAAACAATATAAATCTGGTATTGACCTGGCGAAAAAACAAAGAAAAGAAAACAAGAAAAAACATCCTCAAGGTTCGGTTGTAGTTGGACATGAAATAGAGGAAGATACTCCGGAAACATTGAACAGTTACAATTCAATTACAAACTCTCTAAGTCTTGAACAGGTTATTCACTATCTTAAAAATGTCAATGAAACCATACAAGATGGTGATTCAATCATAGAGGATAAGAAGAAACTAGAGGTTCAAATAGAAGAATTGAAAAAGGAAGTAAATCATTTGAGAGCAGAAAATGAAAACTATGAAAAGAAACTCCAATTGCTTGAGGAGGATCACCATTCATTGCTTACAATTTTTGAAAAAGCAAGAAAGATGGCACTACTCCAAGGAAGTGAGGACAAGGTAAAGTTTCAAATGGATAAAAATGGTAATTTACAAAGGGTGCAAAAATAGGGGCTGCCCCAAAAAAGGGCTGGACCCACCATGATTGTCCATATATAGAAGATTTTCCTGAGTTTTTCTTCTATATATGGAAGTTGTAGTTCCTGACACCTTTGTTTTGGGGCAGCCCTGATTAATTCAACATATAATCAATCAAAAAATTACAGAATATAGATGACTGCTAAGTTTCCACCAGGCATAAACTTAGCCCTTCTCTTTAACCGATTTTTTGCTCTTTGACCCCTTCAGGATACCATACGAAAGGATTCTCCCCTAAGTCACGATCCATATCATATGTTACATTCTCGAATTGCATTTTTTCCCAGAAAGCTTGTGATTTTACTCTTGGATTCGTTTTAATTGGTAAGCCAAATTCTTTGGCAAACTCTACAAGCTTTTTCCCATATCCTTTGTGTTGATAATTTGGAAGTACTTCTAATTTCCATAGTTCTAAATAATTTTGAGGCGGTTCAAAATACTGGTCGTATTTCGCACTTCGTTCATAAAGACTCATCCTTGCTACTAACTTATCTCCGAAGTATATACCAAAAAATGGAGAGACACTATCATTCTCGATAATATTAGCTTCAAGGTCTTCAAGCATAGACAACTCCTGAATTCCATATTCTTTAAATTTTTTAAATTCCTCTAGTGTTTTATAATTTACTCTTAATTTTTCAACTTTAATTGCCATCATAACATTCCCCTTTCCCGAAATTGCTATCTTGCATATAGATTAAAGTACAAAATTATAGGTCTATATGATTATAAAAAGGAATAAACATTCCACGAACAGTGAGAACGATTTCCTCTAAAAACATTGTCTCCTATAATCCTTTTTAATATTATATTTGCACTTTAAAATATTATTGATTTATTATTATTATATAACAAAGATACAAAAAATTCTGCACTTATTTAAGTAAGCGGTTTCAATTTTAGCAGGATTTTTAAATTTTTTGTAGAAAAAGTTATACGAAGGGATGGTTTGAAAATTGATCAGTCTCTAGAAAGGGGATTTGCTGTGCGAAAGATATTAATTGCGAATAGAGGAGAAATTGCCTCTCGAATTATTAAAACTTGTAAGGAATTGGGTATTCAAACAGTGGCCATTTATTCTGATGCAGATAAGGATATGCCTTATGTGAAAGAAGCGAATACAGCTCATCGTATCGGAGAGCCTCCTGTAAACAAATCTTACCTTAAGGTAGATGAGATCATTAAGGTGGCTCTTGACGAAAACGTAGATGCCGTTCACCCAGGTTATGGGCTACTTTCTGAGAATAGTCAGTTTGCAAATGAAACAAGAAAACACGGCATTGAGTTCATAGGTCCATCAACAGAGGTTATTGATTTAATGGGGGATAAGGTTACAGCAAGAAAAACTATGGAAGAAGCTGGTGTTCCGGTTGTTCCGGGGAGTAAAGGCGGGGTTTCTTCCATTGAAGAAGCGAAGCAAATTGCTAACGAAATCGGCTATCCAGTAATGCTTAAAGCAAGTGGTGGCGGAGGCGGAATTGGAATGGTCCGCTGCGATAATGAGCAAGCGCTCGTTCAAAGCTATGACTCTACAAAGAATAGAGCAAAAGCATATTTTGGAATGGATGAAGTATTTCTTGAAAAATGTATTGATCACGCCAGACATATAGAAGTTCAAATATTTGGAGATCGAAAAGGAAATATCGTCCATTTATTCGAAAGAAATTGCTCTGTACAAAGAAGAAATCAAAAGGTGATTGAGGAAGCACCTTCACCAAAACTCTCGGATATTACAAGAGAAAAGATGTTTGAAGCTGCAGTTACCGCGGCAAAAGCGGTCCATTATGAAAATGCTGGGACTGTTGAATTTATCGTTGATCAGAATGAGAATTTCTATTTCTTAGAAATGAATACAAGATTACAGGTAGAACATCCTGTAACCGAAAGTATTACAAATCTTGATCTAGTTAAATGGCAAATCTTAGTTGCGAGTGGCGAAGCACTTCCGCTAGCAGAACAATCAGAAATCAGGCAAAAAGGTCATTCTATTGAATTTCGAATTTATGCAGAAGATCCAAAGACGTTTTTCCCTTCGCCTGGGAAGCTTGCACTTTTAGAATGGCCGCAAAATGATTTTGTAAGAATTGATAGTGGATATGAATCAGGAAACACCGTTACACCTTTTTATGATCCCATGATTGCAAAATGTATTGTATATGGTGAGAGTAGGGAAGAGTGCATCCAAAACGCAACTTCATATTTAAATGAAGTAAAGGTAGAGGGGATCAAGAGTAATCTTCCACTATTTATTGACCTATTAGAAAACCCTTCCTTTAAACAAGGAGAGTACAATACTAGCTGGTTATCTACTCTATTAGCAGTAGGTAAATAATAACCAAACCACATAAGCACTGGACAAACTAGGAGGAAAACAAATGAAAGAAATAACAGCTTCAATGGCAGGTACTGTATTAAACGTATTAGTTCAAGGTGGGGAAGAAGTTTCAAATGGTCAAACCGTAATGATGCTAGAATCTATGAAAATGGAAATTCCAGTAGAATCGACAGATACTGGGAAGGTTGTTGAAGTAAAAGTAAATATCGGTGATTTTGTCAATGAAGGGGATATCCTATTAATAGTTGAATAAAAAATTTTTACAGTAAAGGGGGAGGATGTATGACTGTTAAGAATAAATTAGACGCGACATTAGAGGAGAAAAAAGAAAAGATACTTTCTGGTGGACAACCAAAGTATCACGAAAAATTAAAACAACAGAATAAATTATTTGTTAGAGATCGTTTGGAACTTCTTTTTGATGATGGAGAATACCAAGAAGATGGAATGTTTGCAAATTGCCAAGCAGAAGATTTACCAGCCGATGGAGTTGTAACGGCAATTGGAAAGATAAATGGTCAGACTGTTTGTGTAATGGCCAATGATTCAACAATAAAAGCGGGCTCTTGGGGTGCAAGAACAGTAGAAAAAATTATTCGAATCCAAGAAAATGCTCTACGATTAAAAGTTCCTATTCTTTATTTAGTAGACTCGGCAGGAGCTAGAATTACTGATCAACTTGAGATGTTTCCAAATCGCCGCGGTGCAGGGAAGATTTTCCACAACCAAGTGAAATTATCCGGTATGGTACCGCAAATTTGCTTATTGTTTGGACCATCCGCAGCAGGGGGAGCATACATACCTGCGTTCTGCGATATTGTGATCATGGTAGATGGAAATGCTTCTATGTATCTTGGCTCACCACGTATGGCTGAAAAGGTAATCGGTGAAAAAGTAACACTTGAGGAAATGGGTGGAGCAAGAATGCATTGCAGTGTAAGCGGCTGTGGAGATTTTCTTGCTCATTCAGAAGAAGAAGCGATTGAAACGGCAAAAAGTTACCTAAGCTATTTCCCTGAGAATTATGAACAAAAACCAAGCAAAATTTCAGGTGTGTCGCCTAAAGAGGGAAAACCTTTACAAGATATTATCCCTGAACATCAAAATGCGCCATTTGATATGTATGAATGTATCGATGCATTAATTGATGAGGGAAGCTTCTTCGAAATGAAAAAGTTGTTTGCCCCAGAAATGATTACAGGCTTTGCTAGAATGGATGGTCAAACGGTAGGGATCATTGCAAATCAACCAAAAGTAAAGGGTGGAGTACTCTTTGTTGATTCTGCCGATAAAGCAGCAAAGTTTATTCAACTATGTGATGCTTTTCATATCCCTTTGCTTTTCCTTGCGGATGTACCAGGATTTATGATAGGTACAAAGGTTGAAAGAGCAGGAATCATTCGTCACGGTGCAAAATTAATTGCAGCAATGAGCTCAGCAACCGTTCCTAAAATTTCAGTAATTGTGCGAAAAGCTTACGGTGCAGGTTTATATGCGATGGCTGGTCCAGCGTTTGAACCAGACTTTTGTGTGGCATTGCCGACTGCACAAATTGCTGTAATGGGTCCTGAAGCCGCAGTGAATGCCGTTTATTCAAATAAAATTCAAGCTATTGAGGATCCAAAAGAAAGAATTGCTTATGTACAAGAAAAACAAAAAGAGTATAAAGAGCATATTGATATTTATAAGCTTGCTTCAGAGCTGATCATAGACGAAATTGCAGCTCCAAATAAGCTACGTTCGGTTCTAATCGATCGATTCGATCTTTATAGTACGAAGGAAGTTGAATTTAGTACACGAAAACACCCTGTTTACCCAGTATGATGAACTAAAGGGCTGATCCGTTAAAGTACAGGAGTGAGGCTGTCCCAATGGGGGGCGGAACCAACATATTTTCCATATGTAGAAGAGGTTTTGAGTTTCTTCTATATATGGCTTTGTGGTTCCTGACACCAAGGTTTGGGGACAGCTTCATTTTACTTTAATTTGGGGTCAGTCCTTTTAATCTACTATGAAAATGTGTTTCTTTCTTAACCATTTGTTTCCTTGTGAATAAGATTTTGTTAAACTTATGGTACAAATTGATACCATGAGGAGTATTTATGAAAATTGGAATTATTGGTGCTGGGGCTATAGGACTATTGTTTGCAGCTTATCTTAGTGAAAAGAACCATGTAAGTGTGTTTGTCCAAAATGATAAGCAAAAACAAGTACTTCTAAAACAGGGAATACAAATAAAAATGAATGAAAGGGTTTCAGACTGTTATGTCTTGGCTGAAACGAGCTATGAGAATCTCGGTGAATGTAATCTTATCATTGTTGCAGTTAAGCAATATCATCTCACAAATGTAATACCTCAAATTAAAACTCATTCCAATAACAAGCCCATTCTATTCTTGCAAAATGGAATAGGTCATCTTAAGTATATGGAGTCGCTATCAAATCCTACATTGATAGTTGGCGCTGTTGAACATGGCGCACAGAAAGTCAGCGATTCTTCCATTTTACATAATGGAGTCGGGAAGACCAATATAGCCCTTTATAAAGGAAGCTATGAAAGTTTGCAAAAAGTTAAATCGCTTTCATCTCAAAATTTTAGTTTCTCTATACAAGATAACTATGAAGAAATGTTAATCAGAAAACTAATAAAAAATGCCATTATTAATCCTTTAACGGCTCTCTTAAACGTTCCAAATGGTGAACTAGTTCTAAATTGTCATTATCGAGAAGTCATGAAAGGAATATACAATGAGTTTGAAAACATATTCCCTCAGTTAAATCAAATCGTTTCCTATGTAGAGGTAGAGGAGATTTGCCGAAACACAAGTGAAAACCGTTCATCTATGCTAATGGATTTTGAATTAAATCGGAGGACGGAAATTGAAGCTATTTTGGGTGCGCCTTTAGAAATCGCTAGGGAAAGGCAAGTGGAAACTCCCATGATTTCATTACTTTATTCATTGGTTAAAGGAAAGGAATATAAGGGAGGATAGAGAGTAGTGACAACTATTTTATCTACTTTAATAGCCGTTTTTGTAACCATCCCTTTTCTTGGTTATCTTATCTGTTTTATTATTGCTAAAGAAATCTTTAAGAATCATAAGAAAGCTGTGTACCTGGCTATAGACGTTATGACTTTCCTATTAATTATATCGGTTCATTTTATCATTCTTGCCATTTGGAAAGAATCTTACTTTTGGGTAATTTTATTAGTCATGTTTTCCTTTGGGATGATTTTTGTATTCATTCATTGGAAAACACAAGGAGAAATTGTCTATAAGAAAGTGCTAAAAGGTTTCTGGAGATTAAATTTTCTAGTCTTTCTTACAGCTTATTTTGGGCTAATTGTTTACGGCCTTATTATAAGGGTCATAAATACTATTTAAACATTTTTTAATAAGTAGATAATAAAGTAAGAATAAATGAATGATTTAAAAGTATCCTGCTTTTAAGTTGTCAAACTAAAGTACCCAGCTCCTCAAGACATAAGTGATGTCAAATAGAAAGGGAAAAGACGTCCTTTCTATTTGACTCGTCTTATGCATGTCGTGAGCTATTCGAGGCGCTTCTGCTTTCTTGTAAGCAAGATTTTTTCTTTTATCTTATAGGAATGCTATACTCAGATAAGGTGAAGAAGAAGGTAGAAAAGGAGTCATTTATATGGAACTGGAAAGTTTATATATTCCAGCAACAAATCGTTTTGCATCATTATATTTACAACAACAAGAACCAGTAACAACTTTTTTTGATTACAATATTATCGATAAAAACGTTTATCAAAATAGATTAGGGGACTTATCAAATCGTGAATTCCCCAGGGCAGCTCTTGTAGATTGTATTGAGGAATATATGAGTATTTACCCGCAAAGTTCAGAGGTTAAACATTCATTGGAGAAATTAAGATCAGATGCAGTAGCGGTCGTTGGAGGACAACAGGCAGGGCTCTTAACAGGTCCACTTTATAGCATACATAAAATCATTTCTATAATTAAATTAGCTCAAAAACAAGAAAAAGAATTAGGTGTTCATGTTGTCCCCGTTTTTTGGATCGCCGGAGAAGATCACGACTATCTTGAAATTAACCATCTTTTTATTGAAGAAAATGATTCAATGAAAAAAGTTGGTTATCCAGAAAGGATTCTTGAAAAAAAGATGGCATCAGATATCCACTATTCCAAAGATCAGATGGAGAAGTGGGTAAATGATATTTTAAAATGGTTTGGCGAGTCAAAATTTACAAAGGATGTTCAGGTTTCACTAAAAGAAGCGATTTCAAATACAAATACAATCGTAGAATTTTTTAGTTATATCATAATGTCTCTTTTCAAAGACTATGGATTGCTTATCATCGATTCAGCTTATTCTCCTTTAAGAAAGCTTGAAAAACCGTACTTTTCTCAAATTATTGAGGGCCAAAGTCTGATTACAGATTCGCTATTATCGCAACAAAAAAATATACAACAGCAAGGTTTTGAAAATCTTATCGATATTTCTGAGGATGCAGTGAATCTATTCCTTAATGAAGGGAATGAACGATTCCTTTTAGAGTGGAAGGGTGGAGCTTATAGGTTAAAGAATCATACGATTCAGTATTCTAGCCTTGAATTAGCTAATATTCTTTCACAAACACCAGAACGTTTTAGTAATAATGTGGTAACTAGACCCTTAATGCAAGAGTGGCTATTCCCTACTTTAGCTTTTATTGCAGGTCCCGGAGAAATTGCTTATTGGGGAGAATTAAAGGAAGTCTTCAAGTGGGCAGGAATGAAGATGCCTCCTATTATTCCAAGGCTAAATATCACAATATTAGAACGTGATGTTGAAAAGTATATGAATGATCTTGAAATTTCTTCTGAAGACGCCCTAATTAATGGAGTGAAAGATAGAAAAGCACAATTTTTCATGAACGCTAAGGAAGGTAATTTGGATGGGGAACTCGAGAAAGTGGAAGAATTTCTGCTCCATTCATATAAGACGATTAGAGGAGAAGCTCTTAAAATCGAAAAAGGTTTAGAACCACTAATTGAAAAAAATTTGAACTTTCATCTCGAACAAATTACCTTTTTAAAAAGAAAAGCTGAAAAAAGTACAGTTCAAAAGCACAATGTGGTATTTAGAAAGTTTGACCGAATCCAAAATTCGTTAAAACCAAATGGTGGTCCACAAGAAAGAACCTGGAATATTTATTATTTCTTTAATCACTATGGATTTGGCTTTATCGATGAACTACTTCAATTAGATTATGATTTTGACGGAACCCATAAACTCATTCGTATTTAATTTATTTTAAGAGGTTGGCCCCAAAAAAAGGGTCACCTCTTTTTTTTGGGATGTTTTCTAAGAGATTGTTGTTTTTTAAGAACATAAATTTTTGTGAAAAGGTTGGTTGGAGGGGATATGCGAGACTCCTGCAGAAGTAGCGGGACAGGTGAGAGCTTAGCAGGAGCAAGGCGACGAGTTATCATGAACGAAACTAGCTCCTTACTCGTAACATCGTAGGTTAATTTGGTTAGAATGTTTACTGGTAGA
>JANAVG010000015.1 GCA_024213275.1 Rossellomorea sp. BNER | reverse complement strand
CGATTGTGGCGAAGTGGTTAACGCATCGGATTGTGGTTCCGACATTCGTGGGTTCGATTCCCATCAGTCGCCCCATAATTCTAGTAACATTACATTAACGAAATACATATATTATATCGATGGGCTATAGCCAAGCGGTAAGGCAACGGACTTTGACTCCGTCATGCGTTGGTTCGAATCCAGCTAGCCCAGTTTGCGGAAGTAGTTCAGTGGTAGAACATCACCTTGCCAAGGTGGGGGTCGCGGGTTCGAATCCCGTCTTCCGCTCCAAATCGAGGCGGCATAGCCAAGTGGTAAGGCAGAGGTCTGCAAAACCTTTATCACCGGTTCAAATCCGGTTGCCGCCTCCATTTTTTTGCCAGTGTGGCGGAATTGGCAGACGCGCACGACTCAAAATCGTGTTCCGTAAGGAGTGCCGGTTCGACCCCGGCCACTGGTATCATAATAGTTAATAAATACTTTAATATCAACGTTTCTTACACTTGTAAGGAACGTTTTTTTTGTCTCCAAAACGATTCTTAGAAAAATATATTGAAAAGCAGTAAAAGAATTTGATTTCAAAACCGCTTTTTCTTTATTTCTTGATGACTCCCAAATAAGAAATCAAGACCTCAAACAATCCAATAATACAGAAATGAATTATCCGTATTCTTTTAAGCAAAATGTCATTCTTTATATGAAAGATAAGGGATCGAGACCGTAACCAATAACACTCGTTTAAGAGCCATTAGAGCTTCTTTAATTTTATTTATCGTGTGAGCCATCTCAAAGATAATCCTCTTAATGATATAAAAATTACTTAAAGACCACAGAAAAGTTGTTGAAACCTTTAAAAATGAACAGCTTCTTAGAAGGGATTTGTGTTCGAGATATTTTATGGAATGAATCTAAACTCCATATTCGAAATACTAAGACCTATAAAGAGCGGATCGTGCTAATACAGTCAAAGATGAAAAATCAATTACAGAAGTATATTCAAATTCGTGGAGTATTGGAAACAGATGCTTTGTTTGTCACTCTTGATGGTGAGAAGATGTCTAAAAGACAATTCCAGAACAGGGTAACATTTTATGGTAAAACGGTAGAAATAAAAGGGATGAGATGTTCCTGCGCCATACTTTTAGGCATATCTTTTCCAAATTAAACGTTTAAAATGAAGAGGGAATTTTTGAATTACAATAGATTTTGGGACATATAAGCATGGAAATGGTTAGAGTGCATGTGAATCTATTTAATGATGATGTAATGGATAAACATAGAGCATTTTCACCGCTGGTTAATATGTAGAATTGCGTAACAGTAAACCCCACATTTATGGACAGTCCTACCAAAAGTGCATCAAAAGGTGAAGTTCCAAGGTCTGATTGTATAGTGAAAGAAATACCAAGGGTTAATATTAAAATTCCTGATACATAAAAAACATATTTCACTTTACTCGACCTCTTTATCATTATTTTTTGTTGCAAATGCAACAAATTTAGGTTAAGTTTAATATATGATTATTTTTATTGCATTTACAACAAAAAATATGTACTAAGGAGCTAATTATGAAGGAAATTCTTCGTGAGGTTGGAATGATTGCAAGGGCATTAGATTCTATAAGTAATATTGAATTTAAAGAATATGACCTTACAAAAGGACAGTATTTGTACCTTGTGCGAATATGTGAAAACCCAGGAATCATTCAAGAAAAGTTAGCTGAGATGATAAAAGTAGATAGAACAACAGCATCCCGTGCTATAAAAAAACTTGAAATTAATGGCTTTATTGAAAAGAAAGAAGATAAATATAACAAAAAAATTAAAAAACTCTTTTCAACAGAGAAAGGGAAAAATGTTTATCCTTGTATAAAAAGAGAAAATGATTATTCCAATATCGTTGCATTAGAGGGATTTTCCGAAAGAGAAGTAGAAACCATTTTTAATCTTCTTCAAAGAGTAAGAAAAAATATAGAAAAAGACTGGGAATTTGTTAAAAAGGGAAACAAGAGGAATTATTGATTATATAAAGGAGCGATATATTTAAATGACTATAAATATAATAAAGTGTACCCTTGAAGATTCACGCAAACTTCAAGAAATTAGTTATGAAACATTTAATGAGACATTTAAGCATCAGAATACACCCGAAAATATGAATGCCTATTCGGAAAGGGCATTTAACATAAAACAATTAGAAAAAGAATTATCCAATATTTCTTCGCAATTCTTTTTTGTTTATTTTAATAATGAAGTCGCTGGATATTTAAAGGTCAATACCAATGATGCTCAGTCTGAAGAGATGGGTGATGAATCACTTGAAATCGAGAGGATTTATATAAAGAACAAATTTCAAAAACAAGGGCTTGGTAAATATCTGCTAAATAAAGCTATGGAAATTGCAATGGAACGTAATAAAAAGAAAATCTGGCTAGGCGTATGGGAAAGAAATGAAAATGCTATTGCTTTTTATAAGAAAATGGGGTTCGTTCAAACGGGTGCCCACTCTTTTTATATGGGTGATGAAGAACAAATGGACTTAATAATGATCAAAACACTCATATAACTTTTTTAAAAAGGTGGATTATTATGTATATTCCAAGGAATTTATTAATTCGGGGAAAAATAATTGATTTTCTTTGCTTATGTATTATCCATATAAAATATTGCTTTTTCACAAGGTTCACTAGATTTTGTAGGTATATATCAATATAGGCTTCTTTTCCCTCTTCTCGTTGACTGGTTATTTCCATTAAATTATAATCGGTTTAAAGTAAGGGGATTGAAAATGTTACAAAAAAGGAGATGTTGATATGACACCATACGCAAGACCTCCTTGTTAATCTTTAGGATCAAATAGCTCACGAGCACCTCCATGTTCTGATTACAAACTGTAATCAGAAATGAGAGGAGCTTAATCGTGGATTATAGAGCGAATATAGGGAAACTATATGCCATTCGTTTTTTTCAGAGCCTAATACCTGCCTACGTTATTGAAAGGTTGTTTTGGGAACAGAGGGGCATGACCATTCAAATGGTCGTATATACGGAAATAATTTTTGCCATTACCGTTGTTTTACTTGAGGTTCCGTCAGGTATTATTGCAGATAAGTGGGGTCGTAAAAACATGATCCTGTTAGGAGCCTTTTTGGAAGGCGGCATGTTTCTTATACTGATTTTCGCAACGGATTTCTGGCACTTTGCCGTTGCTATTTTTCTATCAGGGATTGCTAATTCTGCAAGTAGTGGTGCGGAAAATGCACTACTTTATGATTCATTGCTGCTAAATGGCAGGGAACGGTCATTTGAAAAGTATCTTGGTCGATTGAATGTCTGTGATATAACTTCAGCCATACTAGCAGCATTATGTGGAAGTCTTTTAGCAAGCCAGTTTAACTTTGAATTTAACTATTGGCTATCGCTTGCCAGTATGCTTATATCTGTGTGTGTTTCGTTGATGCTGATTGAGCCGGCTGTTAAAAGTGATACCGGAGAATCTGTCGCTTTCAAAGAATATATAATAGCTGCTGTGCAGTTTTTTAGAAGAAACCCAAGTGTATGTCTCGTGGTGCTTTCCGGTATGGTGACGGGTGCTGCTTTGAGTTTCGTCTGGGAGTTTTGGCAGCTTTATTTGAATAGACTGGGGATTCCGGTTATCTATTTCGGATTATTTTCTGCCGTTTTTATGTTCTTGAGCCTTCCCGGAAATATGCTCGCCCATATTTTGATAGATCGATTCAAGCACAGGACCTTGCTTTTAACTGTGACTGCATTTATGTCTGTAGGATTTTTATATGTATCAGTCATTAAAGACTTTACCGGTTTAGTGGCGATTTCCATTATATTTTTGGTTTCAGGAATAATGGAACCCCTTGTTAGCGGATATATGCATCATAGAATGGATTCCGCCATGAGAGCGACGATTGATTCGATTCAGTCATTAGGACTGAATGCAGTGCTAATTTTGACGGGTCTGGGATTTGGATATTTTTCATCCAAATTTGATGTTTTCGGTGGATTCGGCTTCATTGCCTTGATTTGCGGGGGGTTTTTTCTTTACTTTTTCTTTACTTCCAAAGACGCAATTGAATAAATAAACGAAAGATAGGCTGTCCCTTGTGTCATTTTAGACATTGTGGGGCAGCCTTTTTTGCTCATTCTTGGTGCTAATACAAGGCTCAGGAATCCTGACAAGTTTACTCACAAAGGTGTAGTTATGTATGTTTGTAAAAAAGCCGGACGCATTGCCATATAATCCATCTTCTTAATTTTCATTAAGTCCAGCAGGGTTTCAATCATTTGTATTGAATATATAGATTAAACATAGAAAGTACGAAATTATATAGAATGGAGCTAATAGAATGATTCTCGAAGCAGTCATGTTGAATGTGAGAAAGGGAATGGAGCAGGAGTATGAAGAAGCATTTAAAGGGGCTTCTACTATTATTTCTTCCATGAATGGGTACATATCTCATGAATTACAAAGATGTTTAGAAGTGGAAGGGAAATACTTATTACTTGTGAATTGGGAAACACTTGAAGACCATACTGTAGGGTTTAGGCAATCGATAGAATATCAAGAATGGAAAAAGTTGCTGCATCATTTTTATGAGCCTTTTCCTTCTGTTGAACATTTTGAAAAGGTCGATTAATTTTTTATGATTCAAGAAAGGGAGAAGATTTAATGATTGATTATAATGATCGTACTTTTGTTTCGATTGCCAATACGAAAAATGGTGAGGTTACGTCAAAAACTTATTTTCACTATAAACAAGAAGGAAATATCCTTACCGCTACCTACCATGGGGGAGAAATCGTTCAGGGAACATTAATTGGAGTCGTTGATGGTAACGGGAGTCTAGAGTTTAGATATAATCATGTGAATAGGAAGAGTCAGATCAGAGGTGGGAAGTGTGTTTCAACGCCAGAAGTTTTATCTGATGGAAGAATAAGATTATATGAAAAATGGAAATGGCTTGACGAAGACCAGAGTGAAGGAGAATCCATTGTTGAAGAAGAAATAAGCTAGGTGCTTTAATTGATCCGTTTTTTAATAAAATAATAGGTTGTTAGACTTTTTGTAATTATTTGATACGCTTTGCTTCTATGAGACTTAGTTATAAGCAACTTCTTTTAACCATACTTAAAGGAGAGTTAATATGTCGAATTTCGGTAACCAAGTTCAATCTAAATTGTATCAAACGATGAAAAATCCTGATCCAAATAGGCTTCCCGTTGTTTATGAGGAGTGGGAAAAACGTGCACGTGAGGTATTAGAAGATGGACCGTTTTATTATGTAGCAAGTGGTTCTGGTGGAGAGAAGACGTTGAAGGCGAATCTTGAGGCTTTTAACCGCTGGAAGATCGTACCTAGAATCCTAAGAAACGTGGAAAACCGTGATTTAACTGTCAATTTATTTGGTCATTCATATCCTTTTCCTTTATTCCATGCACCTATTGGTGTGCAAACGATCATCCATTCAGAGGGTGAGCTAGCTTCTGCGAAAGCTTGTGCTGAAATGGGAGTTCCATTTATTACGAGTTCTGCATCAACAAGATCGATGGAGGAAATTGCAGAGGCCATGGGGGATGCACCTAGGGGTTTCAATTGTATTGGAGTAAAGATGAGGAAATAGCAGATAGTTTTTTAAGAAGAGCTGAGGAATCGGGGTATTCTGCGATTGTGGTGACATTAGATACCCCTATGATGGCATGGCGTGAATTTGACCTAAAAAATGTATATTTACCTTTCTTAGCAGGGGAAGGGGTTGGAAATTACTTAACAGATCCTGCCTTTTGTTCTAAACTCGCGAAGTCTCCCAAAGAGGATCCGGCTTCTGCCATTACATATTGGACCCAAGTATTTGGCAATTCAAGTTTAACATGGGATGATCTTGCCTTTTTACGAAAACATACCAAACTACCTATTTTGCTAAAAGGGGTCTTACATCCAAATGATGCAAAACTGGCATTAGAATATGGGGTTGATGGAATCGTCGTTTCTAATCATGGAGGCCGTCAAGTGGATGGGGCCATAGGAGCCCTTGAGGCACTTCCGCTCATCTGTGATGTCATTCAGGATCAAATTCCTGTGTTGATGGATAGTGGGATTAGAAGGGGTTCAGATGTTATTAAGGCGATGGCTCTTGGTGCAAAAGCCGTTTTTGTTGGTAGACCATGTATGTATGGGTTGGCCGTCGCAGGAGAACAAGGTGTTAAAGAGGTATTGCAAAACATGATTGCTGATTTGGACATAACGTTAGGATTAACAGGTGAAAGGTCGGTTAAGGAATTAAATAAATCAATTCTTATGGATTCTCAAAATTTAGGACATTCACTTTTAAAAGAAGGAATAAAACATGGAGTCTGATGTTATCGTTGTTAGGGCTAGTAGCTTCAGCTGAGATTGCAGATGTCGGTGTATTGTTGATAGATCATAAACCAGAAGCATCATTCGGGAGGTTATTTCTAGTCGACTCACCAGAAAAGCCAGTCTACAAGGATATTGGGAATTAGTGTGTACATTGTTTTACAGACCAATTAGCCGGACTGCCATATCAGCTGATGAAATAAATAGAATGGATGTACTCAAAAGAGTTTTCCTTCTTTTGAGTACGATCTTTAAAATGAACAAAAAATCTTTTCAAAAAAACTGTTGCATTTTTCGACAAAACTCGTTATAATAATAATTGTTCGTTGGTGAGCCAAACGAGAAAGTCACATACAGGATGTACTATTGAAATTTAATATGCGGGTGTAGTTTAGTGGTAAAACCTCAGCCTTCCAAGCTGATGATGTGAGTTCGATTCTCATCACCCGCTCCATACATAACTTCAACTTCCTTATTTATAAGGAAGTTTTTTTGTGTTGAAAAATGACATATAAGAGAAGAAATGAATAATGATTCTTATTTACTATTATTTTCAAATTTAACTGGAAGGATATAGTGAATAATACCCTTTCGATTGCTAGGAATAATAGTAATTTGTGTTTATTTTCTGATATTTACATCCTATTTACTCTTTATTTATGTTTCCTTAACAATAATTTCCTATGATTCAATTGTACTGAGAAATTTGTCGAGTGTAGTATTTTTCGACGATGCAAATAAAGAGGTGGGAATGATTCAAACGCGGAAATTATCGTCAAGCGAAATACGGGTATCTATTAACTTTATAAAAATTTTATGTATTTCTTATTTGCTTTGCTTTAATTTATCTCAGAATACTGTACCAACTGCAGCAGTTTTTAAAGATACTCATAAAGTATCTGGTGTTATTAAAGCTGGAACCTGGACAAACTCGTTATCCGACAAAAGTGAGAAGTCAAAACTTCTGCCGCCATCAAGAGAAACCAAACCAAAAGCCCCTGCTCCACCTACATCAAGTAATCCATCCTACATAGACGAACAACAACATTCTAATTCAAATCAAAAACACACATCAGATTATTCAAAAGCAGAGAATAAATCGACAGAGAATATGAATGAAAAGGATTTATCTGAACCACCACCATAAATAAAAACAGTGGGGGTTAATAAATCCCTCTCAATTTATCTTTAATGTAATGACATAAGAAATCAATCATTTGGGAGATGAAGAGAAATGATAAAGAAAGCGATTAAAGCCTTCAGTAACTTGCTCTCAGCTATCTTATTTTCGATTATAATTCTCACGACGCTAACAGTGATGATTTCAAAAGCTTCAAGCGGGGAACCGAATTTATTCGGTTATCAGTTAAAAACGGTCCTTTCCGGATCAATGGAGCCTAGTATTCAAACAGGGTCGGTGATTGCAGTAAAACCTGTTGAAGATCATAAAGGTTTTCAAAAAGGGGATATTATCACATTTATCAATGAAGATGATCTTTTAATCACTCACAGGGTTATTGAGGTGAAATCGAGTGGAAATCAACTTAGCTATATTACGAAAGGTGACAACAATGACGGAGCAGATAGAGATCCTGTCTTACCACAAAATGTAAAAGCAGAATATACCGGTTTTACAGTACCTTATGCTGGTTATTTCTTGAATTGGATCAATTCGAAAATCGGAAGTGCATTGCTGCTAATCATACCTGGGTTATTACTCATTACCTATTCCATTTTCGCGATAAGGAAAGCACTTTCTGGGATTGATAGGAAGAACAAGAATCATATTTCGGAACAGAGAAGTTCTTAAACGCATTGGTTCTCCACGAAAGTGGTTTTCAATAAAAATTATGCCCTTAACGGGTAAACAGGGAGGAATTTTTTATGAGTATTAAAAAGAAGCTGATCATGGGAGTAGCATCTGCAGCATTAGGACTATCACTTGTTGGAGGAGGAACGTATGCATACTTCAGTGATACTGAGGTGGCAAACAACACATTCGCAGCCGGTACATTAGATTTAGCAGCAAACCCGACAACAATTGTCGACGTTGAGAATATCAAACCAGGTGATTCAATCACTCGTACATTCCATCTTGAAAACAACGGTACATTAGACATCCAAAAAGTATTATTGGAGACAGGGTATACAGTTAATGATGCAAGTGGGGATAACGGTTCTGAGGATTTTGGTGAGCATATTGAAGTGGAGTTTTTATACAACGTAGATAACATACATGAAGTGATCTATAAAACAACCCTTGCAGATCTTCAAAATATGAAACCTGAAGCAGTGGACCAACACGTATTCTATCCATGGTTAGGTGAAAAGGGTCTTCCAGCGGGCTCAGAACATGAGCTACTAGTAAAGTTCAATTTCGTTGATAATGGTGAAGATCAAAATATCTTTCAAGGAGATTCATTAGCTCTTGAATGGACATTTGAAGCAAAGCAAACAGCTGGTGAAGATAAATAATACTTTAATTAACATATTTCCAATAAAACTAGTTTGATAGAAAATAGGAGGCTTTATATAAATGACAAGACAGGAAAGCGGACGGAAAAACTTGAATAGACGAGATTTTATCAAATTAGGTGGAATGAGTACGGTTGCCTTAACACTTGGCTCTGCGGGATTGATGGGAATGAATCCAACTGCATCATTTGCAAAATCAAATGGAAATCCGAACAAAGGGCAAAATTCCTTTAGTGGTTTTGGGCCATTAGTCAAGGATCCTGGTGGGGTGATTGATCTTCCAAAAGGATTCCAGTACCGTATTATTTCGGAAGAAGGAAAGAGAATGACAAATGGTGCCCCGATTCCTGGTGATTTTGACGGCATGGCCGCATTCCAAGGTCCTGGCCATTTAACGATTTTAGTACGTAACCACGAATTGAGTGGATCAGAATCTGCCGTACCTGGAAAAAATCCATATAATAGACAAGCTCCAGGGGGAACGACAGCACTTGTTATTGGGCCGGATCGTAGATTATTTTCAGAATATGTAACTTCTTCTGGATCCCTCCAAAACTGTGCAGGAGGACCTACACCTTGGGGGACATGGTTAACATGTGAGGAAAATCGTACAGATGATCACGGATACGTATTCGAGGTTATGCCAAATGAACCTGAGAACAATCTATCGAAAACACCTATAAGAGATATGGGCTTTTTCTCCCATGAAGCAACAGCGATTGATCCAGCCACTGGAATCGTGTACTTAACAGAAGATGATTTCCGTGGGAAAATTGATCCCGACGATCCTACTAACGATGAACGTTCAAGCTTTCTTTACCGCTATATCCCAAATGACACAAGTAAACGGCCAGGTGCACTGCAAAAAGGTGGAAAGCTTCAAGCGATGGCGATTGAGGAAAAGAAGAATCCAGATGCAGATTTCATGAATCCTGGGCAACGATTTGGTGTAGTCTGGAAAGATGTGAATAAAGAAGAACCTCATGATGATGCTCTAACAAATGGATGTGTACGTTTTAACCGTTTAGAAGGAGCTTACTTTGCAGGTGGTGTTTTCTGGTTTGATGATACAGCAGGCGGGGAAAAGCGACTTGGTCAAATTTATCGGTACATTCCAGCAACTGAAACGTTAGAACTTTTCTATGAAGGAACGGAAGCAAACGAAATGGAAAGCCCAGACAATATATGTATTACACCGTGGGGGGATCTGTTATTTGCTGAAGATGGTGGGAATGGTAACCGTGTCATGGGGATCACACCAGAAGGGGAAGTATACCCGTTTGCCAATAACCGTCTTAATGGATCTGAATTCTGTGGACCTACATTCTCTCCAGATGGAAAAACATTTTTCCTTAATATTCAATCACCTGGAATCACATTTGCCATTTGGGGGCCATTCCCTGGACGTAACCCTGCAAGGCAGCGCTATATGGGACATGCTGCACCTCCAGCAAATTTTGCACCAAAAATTTCAGCACATTCACAAGAAATCGCCAAAGTCAACGGAATTTCTGATTTAGAAGCGGCGGCATTTCTTCGTCATGGAGTACCTTTAAAGTTATAAGAAAGTAAAGTGAACCTCTGTTACTACTGGGTAGCAGGGGTTTTTCAATAGGTTGTTTTCCTGAGTTTTGTTGCTATTATCAAAAAAGAGTAGTGGTTTATTGCAGCGAAAGGTTGCTTGCTTCCCGCCACTCCCGCAGGAATCTCGCACCTTCCTCTCCAATCAACTTCTTTATAGATCGTTTGCTTGAAAAATATCTATTTATAAAACAACAATCTTTTGGAAAAAGCCTTTCAATAAAATCCTTGATTTTAAAATAATCTGAAAATACAGTCAATATTTTATCCCTATTACGTCAATTGAGTTCCCCTATATTTGATTGATCCACCTTTATAATAATAGAAAACGTTTACATTTTAACTAGGGTGGTGAGATTGGTTGAATACGAAACTAGAAACAAAAATAGGAAATACAAGACCAATAATGAATAGCGTCCCAAAAAGAAGGGTGAACTGGAAAAGAATCCTTACTTACTCTGCTTTTGTTGGTCCGGCACTTATATTTTTTCTTGTGATACAAATTCTCCCTTTTATAATGGGGCTTTATTATTCTTTTACTTCATGGAATGGTGTTAGCTCAGTTGTGGAATGGGTGGGAATCGAGAATTATATTCAGATTTTTACTAACGATCCGACTTTTTTTGATTCCTTTTTGTTTACAACAAAATTTATGTTCGCTGCTGTTGTGATTAGTAATTTAATTGGATTCAGCTTAGCCTTACTATTGAATGCAGCATTGAAGACACGGAATATTTTACGAACAGTATTTTTTATCCCGAATGTCATCGGTGGATTGCTACTTGGCTTTATTTGGCAGTTTATTTTCGTAAAAGGATTTGCCTCAGTCGGGAATTTAACGGATATTGAATTCTTTAAAATGCCTTGGCTTGGAGATGAGAAAACGGCTTTCTGGGGAATTGTGATTGTATTTGCATGGCAGATTAGTGGATATATGATGGTCATCTATATTGCTGCCCTACAGGGAGTAGATCAATCCTTAATAGAAGCGGCGAGGATGGATGGTGCCTCAAGCTGGACACTTTTGACGAAGATTATTATTCCTTTAATCTTGCCTGCATTTACGATTTGTTTCTTCTTGACGATTTCCATGGCATTTAAAATATTTGATTTGAATCTTTCCTTAACAGGTGGAGGACCATTTAACTCGACACAGTCAGTCGCTATTAATATCTATCAGGAAGCTTTCCAAAACAATCGCTATGGATTAGGAACAGCTAAATCGATTCTATTCTTCATCGTTGTTGCAGTTTTCACGACAATTCAAGTGATGATGACGAAGAAAAAGGAGGTTGAGGCATAGTGAATCCTAACTATACGAAAAAGACATTTGTTTTAGAGATCATTGGAATACTATTGGGCATCATTTTCCTTATCCCATTTTACTTTGTTTTCATAAACTCGGTGAAAGGTTTTGCGGAAATATTAATGGATGCTGCCGCATGGCCGAAAGAGTTTTTATTTACAAACTATATAAAGGTGTGGGATGTCATAAATTTTCCAAGGGCTTTTTGGAATTCCGTCATCATCACTGTGGTTAGTAATATTGGGCTCGTTATCATTAGTTCGATGGCTGCTTGGAAGATGGTAAGAACGCCTGGGAGGTTTAGTAAAATCCTATTTGTTCTGTTTGTTTCCGCCATGGTCATTCCTTTTCAAACCGTGATGATTCCCTTGATGAAGCTAGGTGGAACATTAGGTCTTACCAACAGTATTCCGGGGCTCATTATTATGTACTTTGGTTTCGGTGTTCCACTTTCCTTATTTCTCTACCATGGTTTCGTAAAAACCGTTCCAATTGAAATTGAAGAATCAGCCAAGATGGATGGCTGCAGCGAATTCGGAGTATTTTGGAGAATCGTATTTCCGTTATTAAAACCGATTACAGTAACGGTTATCATTTTAAATACGCTTTGGATTTGGAATGATTTCCTCTTGCCTTTACTAGTGCTCCAAGACGCGGAGTTACGGACAATCCCACTTGCAACAAGCTCCTTCTTTGCACAATATACGAAGCAATGGGACATGGGATTAGCGGCATTGGTGCTTGGGATTATGCCGATTATCGTCTTCTTCCTGTTTTTACAAAAGCACATCATTAAAGGAATTGCTTCAGGTTCTATTAAATAGATATCAAGTTTACTATCCATCCGTACAGGTTGATAGTAAACTTATATAAATTAAACGATTGACAAGGAGGTCAATGCTTTTATGAAGAGTATTTTTATTACTTGTTTATCCATTGTTTTAGTAGTAGGTATTATTTCTGGTTGTTCTTCAAGTAATTCCAGCGGGGGTTCAGAAGGTGGTTCTGAATCAGGGGAAGATGTTGTTACACTGGATTTCTTCCAGTTCAAGGTAGAAATCGCTGATCAGCTTCAGGAGATGATTAATGAGTTTGAAGCTGAGCATCCGAGTATCAAGATTAAGCTTGAGACGGTTGGAGGAGGAGCTGATTATGGTGCGGCATTGAAAGCAAAATTTGCTTCTGGTGAACAGCCTGATATTTTCAACAATGGCGGTTTTAAAGAGCTGGAGCTTTGGAAAGAGCATTTGGCAGATCTCTCAGGTGAGCCATGGGTTGAACATTTACTGGATATTGGAAAGGTACCAATGACAGCTGAGGACGGTAAACTTTATGGAATGCCTGTAAATCTAGAAGGGTATGGCTTTATTTACAATAAAGATTTATTCAAGAAAGCGGGAATTACCGAACCTCCAAAAACGATTGATGAGTTGAAGGCGGCTGCTAAAAAGCTTGAAGACAAGGATATTACTCCTTTCTCAGCTGGATATGGCGAGTGGTGGGTAATTGGCCAGCATTTACTTAATATCCCGTTCGCACAACAAGAGGATCCTATTGCTTTTATTGAAGGGTTAAATGATGGATCGGAAACCATGGTGGGAAATGAGAAGTTTAAGCAATTTAAAGAAGTCATCGATACGGAGATTGACTTTGGAAATGATAACCCTTTAACAACGGACTACAATACACAAGTGACGCTATTCGCTTCTGGTGAAACAGCCATGCTTCAACAAGGAAACTGGACTGAGAATATGATTTACGAAATCAATCCAGATATCAACATGGGCTTCCTGCCAATTCCGATAAGCAATGATGCGGAGGCGAATCGTTTACCTGTAGGAGTACCAAATAACTGGGTATTGAACAAGAATTCTGAGCACCTTGAAGAGGCAAAGCTATTCTTGAACTGGATGGTTTCTTCTGAAACCGGAAAACGTTATTTAACCGAAGAATTTGCCTTTATTCCAGCATTTGATAACATTGAGCCAACTGGTTTAGGTTCATTAGGGGAATCCATTCTTGAATATTCTAAGGAAGAGAAGACAATTCCTTGGACATGGTTCAGATGGCCAGACGGAGCGAATAAGGAGTTTGCAGCTTCCATTCAAGAATATGCTGCTGGGAAGATTGATTATGAAACATTAATACAACGTTTCCAGGATACTTGGGATAACTTGAAGTAAAACTAAATAGGGATGTCTCAAACAATGGAGTCAGGAGCCGCTATTCCAATATGTTGATGGTTCTAGCCCCTGTTGGGACAGCCTTATTTTATACGTTAAAATCTACCAAAATATTTATTCCCCAAAAAGCTTCAGTCACATTATACTTAAGCTTAAACAGAGACTGGGGAGGTACCTAGGGATGAAGACAAGCATTCGAAATAAACTCATCGTTCTTTTATTACTTATTACAATTTTACCCTTTGGTACATCGATTATCATTACGTATTTCTACACGAAAGAAACCTTAAAGGATCAAGTGGTTCAAGAAAATAGTAATCTACTTTATCAAGGAAAGGTAAATTTAGAAAACTATATTAATGAATTAGACGGCTTAACATTATCCCTCTACAATAACCCTGATTTCTTGAATTTCATTAAAGCACCGAATAAAGAAAATAATTATACAACAATTGAAACGATGAAGAATGTCGTTCAAACGATACTATATGCTGAAGATACTATAAAAGGGGTTCAAATTAATTTTGCCAATGAGAATAAGGTGATTTCAGCCTCCCGAAGGACGACGGTCGTATTTTCTGATAGGCGAAATCGATCAAATCAGAAGGCATTTACTAAAGCACAAAATAGTCCTTTTAATATGTATATTGAACCCAGTGAAGCCAAAGACGTCGGCTCAAGCCCAATGATCACCATTCACAGGGCGCTCACCAATATTCCTTCCAGTGAAGTGCTAGCCTATATTTCTTTGGAGATTTCACCGCGGAAAATAATAGACCTGAGCCAAAACTTATATAACAGTGACACCGAAGAATTTTATATTATTTCATCAAATGGAGACCTAATTTACCGTTCTAACAATGAACCAACAAATGTAAAGCCAAAGTGGATTGAAAAGATACAAGAGGCTGATCAAGAAAAAGGAACATTAGAGTGGAAGGATGATTCCTTTAATGGTGTGATGATGTATGATCAGATGGAATCCTCAACTGGAGGCTGGTTTTTAGTCAAAAGAGTTCCTAATATGACTTTATATGAGAGTGCTCTTAATGTGACGAAGATTAATATTATGTTCGGAGTGATCGGCTTATGTCTTGTCGTCCTTTCGACCTTATTTGTGTCGTTTAAAATTACCTCACCACTCCGAATTCTCGTTCAAACTATTCAAGAGGTTGAAAAGGGAAATATGAAAGTGCAATTTAAGTCTTTAGGAAATGATGAAATTGGGGTACTTGGAGATCGATTTAAGCAAATGATTGAGAAGATCAATCACCTTATCAATCGTGAGTATAGATTAGAAATTGAAAATAAAACCAATCAATTAAAGGTCCTTCAATCCCAAATAAATCCTCACTTTTTATATAACGCCTTACAGTCGATAGGAACGATTGCCTTAAAGAATAAAGTGCCTCAAGTTTATTCCCTCATTACATATCTGTCTAAAATTATGAGATATGGTATGGATATGGAGGAAGATATTGTCCCCTTACATAAGGAGATCAGTTATACGAGAGCCTTTCTTTTGCTACAAAAAGAAAGATTTGGGGAGAACTTAGAACACTTGATTGAGGTTAGTAAAGAAGTTGAAGAAGTTCTAGTTCCTAAGATGATTTTACAGCCAATAATCGAGAACTATTTCAAGCATGGCTTTGATATCCGTGAAGGAATTGGCCAAATTAATCTTTCATGCCAGAAAGAGGGTTCGCAATTGCTCATTCAAATTAAAGACAATGGAGTGGGTGTATCTGAAAGTCGCCTTAAGGAGATTTATCAGAATTTTCAAGAAGGGAACCTTAAAAGGAATGGAGAACAAACAAATATAGGATTGAAGAATGTATATGTCAGGTTAAAGCTCTATTATGGGAAAGTCGCCACTTTGCAGCTTAATAATCACAAAGAGGGAGGCTTGTTGGTTACCATGAGGCTGCCAATAAGTGTGGAAGGTGGTAAAAATGAAGGCAATCATAATAGATGATGAGAAGCATGTTCGTGAAGGATTACTCCTTTTAGGAGAGTGGGAGAAATATGGAATCAACACCATATTGGAGGCAGAGAATGGAGATGACGCGATTACACTCATTTCCGAGCATTGTCCAGAAATTATTTTTACGGATATGAGGATGCCGAAAAGAGATGGGATTAGCCTGATTAAATGGCTTCATGCTACAGATCGTAAAAGTAAAACAATTGTTGTAAGTGGTTATGATGATTATGAGTACATGAGAAATGCGATTTACTATAAGAGCTTTGACTATATTTTAAAGCCAATCGATCCTGAGGTTTTAAATAAAACGCTAGAAAGAGCAGTAATGGAATGGGAAGAACAAGCTCTCTCACTAAGTTCTCAAAAAGAGGGGGATCTGGTCATTAATGAGGTGAAATCCCTTTATTGGGACCGGTTATTCACAGCACTCCTAACGAAATCACAAATTTCTGAGGTAGAAGAGAAAAAAATAGAAAAAGAGTTTTCCATCAAGATTTCGAAGGGATCCTATACTATTGCATTAATTTCATTAAAATCCTTAATTTTAAAGCAATTCCAAGGGGACGCAGAGCTCGCATTCTCTACGATTACGAATATTTGCAATGAACTGTTAAGTAAGCATAATGATGGAGTTTGTTTTCGGAATATTAATCAAGACGATGAGTTGGTTATATTTTTCTGGAGTGAAAAGAATATCGCGTACCTTGTAGACCAAATTTACCTGTGGATCTATCAATATAGTGGGATGAGATGCATCTTTGCATTGGGACAAGAAACAAATCAGTTCAAATCAGCATATGAATCGGCCAGGCAAGTGTTTCTCAAACATGAGCTTTCAAGTAAGAACAGGATTGTCACATTAAAAGAAATCAACTCTCGCCAAATCATCCATCTCCTTGATTATTCACAGGATTTAAAGTGGGCTATTAGGAGTGGAAGTCTTGAACAGGTTGAGACCCTATTAAATCGCATTTTTATAAAGCTTGAAAACTCTCTTTTTCTTGAACAATTAGAAAATTGGGACATTCAATTTGAACTTTTACTGAAAAATTGGTTAAATGATTATGAGATTCATAGCTCACATGTTTTATATAAAGGGACTGATTATTGGAAAGATGATGGAACTTTCTCTTTTCAAAAATTTAAGGATGAAAAGAAGAAGGAATTTCTCGATTTGATTAAAACCCTTACAGATGCGAGATATCAGAAAGAAAAAAACAGTATGCAAAAAATTGAAGAATACTTACAGCAAAATTATCAACAGGATATTAATCTTCAAGAAATAGCAGATCGTTTTTTCTTGAGCAGAGAATATATCTCTAGAAAGTTCAAACAAGATTTTAATGAAACCATTACTGATTATTTAACAAAGATTCGATTAGAAAAAGCAAAAGAATTACTTGAAAACCCGTATTTAAAAATCTATGAAATTGCTTATTCTGTAGGTTATCAAAATGAGAAGTATTTTAGTAAAGTCTTTAAAAAGCTCACTGGATTAACACCTAATGAATATCGAAGTTCTAAATAAGTTGTTGGAGGTTTATCAATGTTAAATGTGACCGTATGGAATGAAAATCGACATGAGCAAAAGAATCCTGAGGTAAAAGAAGTATATCCGGAAGGTATTCACGGTGCTATTGCCTCTTTTTTAGGAGAAGAACCATTTCAAATTAAGACTGCAACTTTGGACGAGCCTGAGCATGGCTTAACAGATGAAGTTCTTAATAGCACAGATGTCCTGATCTGGTGGGGGCATATGGCTCACGAAGAAGTGAAGGATGAAATTGTTGAAAAGGTAAAACAAAGGGTACTCGATGGAATGGGTCTTATTGTTCTTCATTCTGGCCATTTTTCTAAAATATTTAAAACATTAATGGGAACTTCCTGTGACTTAAAATGGAGAGAAGCAGATGAAAAAGAACGAATTTGGGTTGTGGATCCTAGCCATCCCATTGTAGAAGGATTAGGAGAATACATAGAGCTTGAGAAAGAAGAGATGTATGGAGAGCATTTTGATATACCTGCTCCAGAACAACTAGTTATGGTAAGTTGGTTTGAAGGTGGCGAAGTGTTTAGAAGTGGATGTACCTATAACCGTGGACAAGGAAAGGTTTTTTATTTCCGTCCAGGGCATGAAACATACCCAACTTATTATCATAAGGACGTTCAACGCATCATTATTAACGCTGTTAAATGGGCTAAGCCTGTCAATAGACAAAAAATGATTTACGGAAATGCTAAGCCACTTGAAGAAATCAAAGGAAGCCACTAGGAGGAATCATTATGGATAAAATCAAAGTAGCTATTATTGGTTGTGGAAGTATTGCTAAGCACCGTCATTTACCTGAGTATAAAACAAGTGAATTCGTGGAAATCGTTGCTGTCTGTGACATTGTTTCTGAAAGGGCAAACGGTTTCGCAGATTTGTATGAAGCTAAAGCCTACACGAATTACGAGGAATTGCTAATGGATTCAGCGATTGATGCGGTTAGTGTTTGTACTCCGAATTATTTACATGCACCAATATCGATTGCAGCTCTTCAAGCGGGAAAGCATGTACTATGTGAAAAACCGATGGCGACTTCACGAGAGGAAGCAGAAGAAATGATTTCAGCCGCAGAAAAAAGTAATAAGAAGCTGATGATTGCCCATAATCAGCGTTTCGTCCCTTCCCATCAAAAAGCCAGAAACCTAATCGAGACTGGTGAAATTGGAAAAATTTATAGCTTCCGTACGGCATTCGGTCATGGTGGACCTGAAGGCTGGAGTGCTGATGGAAAGGATAGCTGGTTTTTTAGAAAGAACGAAGCATTCATTGGCGCAATGGGGGATCTCGGGGTTCATAAAACCGATTTACTTCGCTTTTTACTAGGAGAAGAGATTATAGAAGTAGGAGCCTTTGTAGAAACAAGTGCAAAAGAGAATACAGATGTCGATGATACAGCCGTATGTGTTTTGAAAACAGAAAGCGGGACAATTGGTACATTAGCAGCAAGCTGGTCTTACGTTTCAAAAGAAGATAATTCAACGATCATCTATGGAGAAAATGCGATTTTACGTTTAGAGGATGATCCTGTGAATTCATTGGTTGTTCAATATCAAAGTGGAGAAGTAGTCAAATATGAACTCGGTGGCATTCAAACTAACGAAGAAGGAAATCAAACGAGTTCCGGAGTAGTGGATCACTTTGTGAAATCCATTCTACATAACCTACAACCACCTGTGACAGGCGAAGAGGGAATGAAATCTCTTCAAGTCGTCTTATCTGCATTAGAATCAAATGAAACGAAACGAATTGTCAAATTATAATTGAGGTGTCTATGAGTGAAGAAACTGAGAATGGGAATTGTGGGAGTAGGAGGGATTGCACAAGACCGTCATATTCCCACTTATCTAACGTTATCTGATCAAGTAAAAATAGAGGCAATAAGTGATGTAAATGACACGACAGCAAAGCTAGTCGCTGAAAAGTTTAATATTCCAAATGTATATTCACACTATGAGGATATGTTCCAAGACGTCGATGCGATTACAGTTTGTACTCCAAATAAATTTCATGCTGAGATATCGATTGCTGCTTTAGAAGCAGGTCTTCATGTGTTATGTGAAAAACCAATGGCGATGGCTCCAGAAGAATGTCAACGAATGCTTGATGCAGCAGAAAAATCAGGTAAGGTTTTATCGATTGCCTACCACTATCGATTTATGAAAGATTCTCAAGCAGCTAAAAAGATGATAAGAGAAAATGAAGTTGGGCAACCCATCGTTGCGAGAGCAAAGGCGTTAAGAAGAAGAAAAGTCCCAGGCTGGGGAGTATTTACAAATAAAGAGCTCCAAGGTGGCGGAAGCTTAATCGATTATGGCTGTCATTTTCTCGATCTATCACTCTGGCTTTTAGGAAATCCAAAGCCGATTGAAGTAATGGGAAGCGCTTATAATCAATTAGGGAAAATACCGAATCAAGTAAATGTATGGGGAGAATTTGATCACGAAACGTTTGAAGTGGATGATCATGTAACGGCGTATGTAAAGTTTGATAACGGATCATCCATGCTTTTTGAAACATCATGGTTAGCCAATATCAAGAATGATGAAGAAAGTTTAAGTATATCCGGTGAAACAGGGGGAATTGATCTGTTCCCATTACAACTAAACCAAGCAAAGCATGGGATGCTGTTAAATAGTAAAGCAGAATGGGTTCCGGGGGAAGACGATCCAAGCATTCCCCAAGCACAGAACTTTATTAATAGCTGCCTAGGGAAAGAAGAGCTTGTTGTGAAACCAGAAGAAGCCATGCAAGTATCTAAAATAATTGCTGCTATTTATAAAAGCAGTGAAACAGGCAGGAGCATCCGATTACAATAGGAGGAAAAATGGATGAAACTAGGTGTATTTACCGTATTATTTTCTCAAAAAAGCTTTGAAGAAATGCTTGATTATGTAAAAGATGCAGGTCTTAAAGCAGTGGAAATTGGAACAGGCGGGTATCCAGGGAACGCACACTGTGATCTTGATGAACTACTAGAAAACGAAGCTAAAAGAAAAGACTATTCAGAGAAAGTTTCATCAAGAGGATTGAAGATTAGTGCATTTAGCTGTCATGGCAATCCAATATCACCGGAAAAAGCGTTTGCTGAAGAATCACATCTTGCATTAGAAAAAACGATTAAATTAGCAAGCATAATGAACGTACCAGTTGTGAACTGTTTTTCTGGAACGGCTGGTGATCATGAAGGAGCGAAATACCCAAATTGGCCTGTCACTCCATGGCCTAATGAATATGGAGATATCCTGACATGGCAATGGGAAGAGAAATTGATTCCTTATTGGAAAAAGGTTGGTCAGTTTGCAAAAGAACATAATGTAAAGATTGGACTCGAGCTCCATGGAGGCTTCTTAGTTCACACGCCTTACACACTGTTAAAATTAAGAGAAGAAACATGTGATGCAATTGGAGCAAACTTGGATCCTAGTCATTTATGGTGGCAAGGAATTGATCCAGTAGCAGCCATCAAAATTTTAGGAAAAGCAGGTGCTATTCACCACTTCCATGCAAAAGATACTTACATCGATCAGGATAATGTGAATATGTATGGGCTTACCGATATGCAGCCATATGGCAGTGTACAAACTCGGGGCTGGTCGTTCCGCTCTGTAGGCTGCGGTCATAGTTTGCAGGAATGGTCTGATATGATGAGTGCACTACGGACATATGGATATGATTATGTCGTGAGTATTGAACATGAGGATCCAATTATGTCAATTGAAGAAGGTTTCGCACGTGCAGTGAAAAACCTGCAAGCTATTTTGATAGAAGAACAGCCTTCTGAAATGTGGTGGGTTTAGAAACAAAAGCAAAGGGGCTGTCCAATAACCAAGGTGTCAGGAACCACAACTTCAAGGTATAGAAGAAACCCTCCAGACATCTTCTATATATGGAATCAAAGTGGTTCCGGACCCCTTTTTGGACAGCCCTTTTCTTTATTTAGGAATAACGGTTCCTTTTTAAGTATTATATCCATTAGCACGATAGGAAGATATTTATATTTGTTTGATAACTTTAGCTGGATTACCGCCAACAACAACGTTATCTGGTACATCCTTAGTAACAACCGCACCTGATGCAATAACAACATTGTCTCCTACAATTACTCCTGGATTTATTACTGCACTTCCACCAATCCAAACACTATTGCCGAAAGTAATCGGTTTTGCATATTCTTTACCGGAATTACGTTCATTTGGATTGAGTGGATGTGTTGCTGTATAGATTTGAACGCCAGGTCCAAGCATACAATTATCTCCAAATCGCACTTCACAAACATCTAAGATGGTACAATCAAAGTTTGCAAAAAAGTTTTCCCCTACATATGTGTTATAACCATAATCAAATCTTATGTTAGGTTCCATATAGACGTTTTCTCCAGTTGAACCGAGTATATCCCTTAATAACTTTGTCCGTTTTTCTCCTTCAGATTCCAAAGTTTGATTATAAATTCTAACCATGCGTCTTGCTTCCTTGCGTTCCTTTAGTAAATCTGGGTCGGCAGGATTGTACATTTCACCAGCCAGCATTTTTTCTTTTTCCGTTTTCATTTTAATGGCCTACTTTCTATGTATTAGATACGTATACGTTCACTATACTTGTGTATACAAGTTCTTTCGAGCTCAATTGCTTTTCCTCGTCCACTAACTGCCCGTTAATAGAAGTAGGAGCTCATACCTGCACTCCTATTGACAAAGAAATTAACAGTAGTATTGACATTCCTTTCTTATTGTACAATACTTATTGTCCATCATAAAAAACGATGTCAATGACTGTGTTAAAATTCACTAAAAACATCAGAAACCTTAATAAATAAAAAAATGACGTATGCCAATTCATACGCCATTTTTTTTATTATTAAGATAGCACCCGAAAACGAAACCCTTTATCCTTTTTAGACAACGCCTTTTTTAAAACAATAGAGCTATTTACCAAACACCTAAAACATCCAGCATGACTGCAAGAATTAACAGGGGCGCAACAAATCGAATAAGGAAATACCAGATTTCAAATAAGCCCTTTTTAATTCCGCTTCCTCTTTTTAATTCTTCATAAAGAGCTGATTTTTTCATTTTTGCCGGTACAAAAATGGCAATGAGTAGTGAGCCAATTGGTAATAGAACGTTACTAACGGCAAAGTCGGCAAGGTCAAAAATTGTTTTGCCGAAGAGCGTTATATCTCCTAGAATGCCAAATGATAACGCGGATGGTATTCCACACACAAATATTGCTAGACCGATAATCCATGCCCACTTTTTACGTTGACTTGGTTCTCCTTTTGAAATCACTGAAACAATGATTTCAAGCATGGAGAAAGCAGATGTTAATGCAGCAAAGAGGAACAGAACTAGAAACGCGATAAAGAACAACATTCCAAACGGAATCTGACTGAAAACGGTTGGAAGTACATTAAATAGTAGGACTGGACCTGCTCCAGGCTCAAGATTGAAAGAAAAGACTGCCGGGAATATAGCTAAACCAGCTAAAAGTACGATAAAAATATTCATTCCGACAATGGATAAAGCGGAACGAGGCAGGCTTTGCGTCTTTGGTAAATACGAACTGTAGGTGACCATTACAGATACACCAACACTTAAAGTGAAGAAAGATTGCCCCATTGCTTCTAATATCGTTTGAGATTTTACTTTTGTAAAATCAGGTTGTAATAGAAACTTAATTCCCTCCATGGCGCCATCTAAAGTAACCGCACGGATGACAAGTATGATAAAAAGTACAAATAATGCTGGCATCATAATCGCACTCGCACGCTCAATTCCTTTTTGGACACCTCTTGAAACAACGAAAATCGTCATAAGAATAAATAATAGCTGAACAAAAACACTTACGATCGGGTCTGAGATGGTTTCACCAAAGACTACCGCATATTGATCGGAATTTAGTCCATTCAGATCTCCCCTAATCGCTTTGAATAGATAAACAAGAATCCATCCACCAATGACACTGTAGAAAGAAAGAAGGATAAAGGATGTAACCATGCCAAGAATCCCTACCCAGTGCCATTGGGTTCCTGGAGCTATTTTTCGATACGAATCAACGGCATTGTCTTGCGCTGATCTACCGATTGTAAATTCTGCTAACAGTAATGGTAATCCTAGTAAAAGAGTAAATACGATAAAGATAAGAAAGAAGGCGCCTCCCCCATTTTGACCGGCGATATAAGGGAATTTCCAGATTGCCCCTAGGCCGATGGCAGACCCAGCGGCAGCTAATATAAATCCAAGCTTGGATGACCATTGTTCACGTTGACTCACATTCATTCTCCTCTCAACTGTTTATTCATTGAATTGGTTCTTTTTTAAACCGCCTGAAGAAGTAGACAATAAAAAAATCGCCCCTACATAATGTAGGGACGATTGAATATCGCGGTACCACCCTAGTTATGAGAAAAAAATCCTCATCACTCTTCACGTATAACGGTCTTCACCGTCTTTTGCTACTAACAAAAGATGCTCTGGAAATTGAAATTCGCTTATCATTATGTACCGATTCTCAGCAACCATCGGCTCTCTTAGACAGGGAAAGGGAAGCTACTAATTTTCCTTCTTGGCATGTATATTCAATATTAGGTAATACAATTTTTATCATGTTTACAGTCGAATTGTCAAGAATATTTTAATAATTTGTCAACATTTAAGGATAGAAAACGTTCCATCACCACCATGTATCTGTACAAACATATCCATAAGTGATTTTGTTAAGTTATTGGCTTCCTCCATCGTTAAAGAAGGCTGTAAATAAAGAACTTGGATGGCTGATGTAGTCTCTCTAGTCACTGCAGTTCGCTCTGAATCGACAAAAGGACTTCCAAACGGACCAGTTTCATCCTTAGTGACTAAGAGATTTTCTAAAGAATTGATTCTGCCATTTAACCCTATATATTCTTCGCCTTCTTCTGCAACTGTTATCGAGATAGATCCATTGATTTTTTCTAAGTCATAAATTCCTAAGGGGACCCCATATTGCAGAGAAAAGAAATTATTAAGGTCGGTTGCTGAATGGATAGGGGATAAATAATTTTGCTTTTTTATCCGTCTATAAAGAGCTTCAGCTGAATGGCGATAACGGTTAGGGTCCTTCCCTAACTTTTTAAAGATAGCTCTCCATTCTTGAATGGAAGGGATATCTGTCACTTTTTTCGATTCAAGATCAAAATAAATCGATTCCTGAAAGAGCTGTAAACGACCTCGCAGCATTTGTGGAGAATCATCGACTTGAATATTGTGATAGGTGATAATCCCTAGCTTAAAATCGCTAATACGATTGCATAAAGAAGAATTTAGTGTGACTTCCAATGTTTGATCCCTCCCAAATTGATTAAAAATAGTTTATCATAGAAAACAATGAGTTTTCACTATTCTAAAGTAAGAAAGGAGGGTATTAGAAAAGCACCATCTCCTTGAAGACTAGTCATTGGTGCTGGACATTACGTATGGACTTTCAAAAATTAAAAAATGAAATCATTGAATACAGCAAAACCATCGGAATAGATAAAATTGGATTTACGACGGCGGATACGTTTTCTGAAATGAAGAATCTATTAATACGTCAGGAGATGCTTGGATATCAGTCGGGATTTGAGGAAAAGGATATTGATAAACGCGTTGATCCCTCATTGATTTTTGATCAACCAAGATCGATCATTGCGATTGCCTTAGCCTATCCCTCACGAATGGAAAATGCTCCAAGAAGTAAAAAGGGTGAAAGGAGAGGGATTTTTTGTCGTGCTTCATGGGGACAGGATTACCATGATGTGCTAAGAGATCGACTCCAAAAATTAGAAGCGTACATTACTTCTAAAGTACCGGAAGCAAAATTTAAATCGATGGTCGATACAGGAGAATTAGTGGATAGAGCGGTAGCTGAAAGAGCTGGAATTGGCTGGAGCGGGAAGAATTGTGCGATCATTACACCTGAGTTTGGCTCGTATGTTTATTTAGGCGAGATGATTACGAACTTACCATTTGAACCAGATGAGCCAATCACTGATCAATGTGGGACATGTAATAAATGTGTAGATGTTTGTCCAACTGGAGCGTTGGTTGAAGGCGGACAATTGAATGCCGGGAAATGCATTGCTTTTTTAACGCAAACAAAGGGCTTCCTTCCAGATGAATACAGGACAAAGCTTGGTAATCGTCTCTATGGCTGTGATACGTGTCAAACCGTATGTCCGGAGAATAAAAGAAAAGACTTTCATTTTCATGAAGAAATGGAACCAGATCCTGAACTAGTTAAGCCACTATTGAAACCATTATTGACAATGAGCAACCGTGAATTTAAAGAAAAGTATGGGAAAATGTCTGGTTCTTGGAGAGGAAAGAAGCCTATTCAGCGAAATGCGATTATTGCTCTTGCTCACTATAAGGATGAAACGGCAATAGAAGAACTGATTACAGTCATGCAGAAGGATGTAAGGCCAGTTATGCGCGGGACCGCTGCATGGGCTATTGGAAAGATCGGTCATGAACGAGGATTTTCAGCACTTATTGAAGCAAAAAGTGTGGAAAAAGATATAGAAGTAATAGAAGAAATTAATAAAGGGCTTCAGCTCTTAGAAGAATAGAAATGACTTTATTAAAGTGAGGTATCTAGAAACGATTCATTAGATCTCTCTTAATAGGGTCATTTCTTTTTGTTTTGAAGTTGCCCAACCTAACATAGAAATAATGTAAGGGGAGGGAAATCAATGAAAAGACAATTGCTTCATACCCTAAATGAACGGATACAAGATTTTGTTGATCATAATAGAAGCGATTTACATGATAAAGCAAGAAGAAAGAGAGAACTATGCTCGAAAAGAAAGGTCGATATTATTAAAGTGAATGCTAATGCCCAAGTTCGTAAAGTCGTACCGTTCCAGGAAGAAAAGCAAGTGCACTATTATGTGCATTTAACGTACTTGTTAAAACAGGATGCCCATTTTTATGTTGAAGAAGAAGTGGAAGAAAGAATTGCTTTATTTGTGGATCATCAACTGGTAGAAGATTTAGAAGTGTTCAAACAGGAGGAGGAATTTGAGGGGGATCAAAAGGATAAGGACGATGAACGAGTTAGTTTTCATTATGACCGAAGAAAGGCTGTTCAATATGCCGAGTATTGGTGGAATAGCTATAACCCTGCTTATAAAAGCTTTGAAGTCGATTGTACTAACTTTATCTCCCAATGTTTACATGCAGGGGGAGCACCAATGAGAGGGCATCCGAATCGAGGGAAAGGCTGGTGGATGAGAAATAATAATTGGAGCTATAGCTGGTCTGTCGCCAATTCATTACGGTGGCATCTTCCTTCATCGAATGTGGGGTTAAGGGGAGTAGAAGTTCAATACCCTCAGCAACTACAGCTAGGGGATGTCATTTGTTATGACTTTGAAGGAGATGGGCGATTTGATCATAATACGATTGTCACAGCAAAAGATGCTTATGGTATGCCGTTAGTAAATGCTCACACAACAAATAGCAGAATGCGTTATTGGAATTATGAAGATTCCACAGCGTACACTCCCGAGATTCAATATAAATTCTACAGGATTGAAGATGATTCATAAAATATTGTTCTTCCTCTAAATAATGGTATAATGTCACATAGAGTTTATAGACGAGGTGACAGATGACTTGAGTATACATGTAGTATTATTTCAACCAGAAATTCCAGCTAACACTGGTAATATAGCAAGAACATGTGCGGCGACGGATACAACGTTACATCTCATTCGTCCGTTAGGTTTCTCTACAGACGATAAGATGCTTCGCCGGGCTGGTTTAGATTATTGGCAATTTGTTGAGATTATTTATTATGATTCAATCGAAGAATTTTTTGAGAAAAATGAAGGTGGAGAGTTCTTCTACCTTACAAAACATGGGCAAAAAGAACACTCATCATTTGATTATTCCAATCTTGATCAAAATTATTTCTTTATTTTTGGTCGTGAAACAACAGGTCTACCTGATGATGTATTAGCAAGTAATAAGGATCGCTGTTTACGAATTCCAATGAACGATAACGTACGTTCATTAAACCTTTCTAATACAGCAGCCATCCTCATTTATGAAGCATTAAGACAACAAGATTTTCCTAAGCTAAAATAATGATTAAAAAGGCTGCCCCCAAAACATGGTGTCAGGAACCACCCTTCCGTATGAAGAAGAAGCCTTAAAACATCTTCTATTTATGGACGAAACAGGGTGGTTCCAGACCCTTCTGGGACAGCCCTTTTTATTTGTTTAAAAGTATTAATTCAAGATACGATAAAGATAAGGAGAGGTATGAATATGAATGAAACCATCGAGAAACTACTTAGCCATCACTCAGTCAGAAAATTTACTGAGGAAAAGCTAACAACCGAACAAATACATACACTTGTAAAAAGCGCCCAAGCCGCTTCTACATCCAGCTATATACAGGCGTACACCATTCTTGGAATAAAAGATATCGAAAAGAAAAAAAGATTGTCTGAACTCGCAGGTAATCAACCATATGTAATAAATAATGGACATTTCTTTATATTTTGTGCAGATCTCTATCGTCATGAATTAATTGGTGAACGTGAAGCTGGGGATGTTATTGATTCTCTTGAAAGTACAGAGAAATTTATGGTTGCGATCATTGATGCCGCTTTAGCAGCACAAAATGCAGTAGTCGCAGCAGAATCGATGGGCTTAGGTATATGTTATATTGGTGGAATTCGGAATAATTTAGAAGCCGTAAGTGAATTATTGGAGCTTCCAGATCGTGTTATTCCACTATTTGGACTTGCTGTAGGCTATCCTGAAGAACATACTGGAGTAAAGCCAAGACTGCCTTTACATCATATCTATCAAGAGGATCGGTATGATAGTGAGCCAGAGAAAATCATGTCGGAGCTTGAAGAATATAATAAAACGGTGTCTTCCTATTATGAAACCCGAACTAATGGGAAGCGCAATGATCGCTGGACCGCACAAATGTCGAAGATGCTGTCAAGTAAAAAAAGAATGTATATGAAGGACTTCGTTGAAAAGAAAAAATTTAATAAGCAATAAGATAAAAAAGAGGCTGATCGATTCTTCCTTATGGAAGGAAGATGAATCAGCCTCTTTTTCCTTACTATTATTTGTTAGTACCTGGTTTGTCATTATATCCTGCAGTGAAGATTGCTGCTAGGAAAGTTACAGTTACTCCTAAGATCATTACTGTACCCATCTTATGTAATCCTCCTTCGGTAACATTATCCGTCTAATTTTTAGTATAGCCTATTTTAAAGATAAAGTGAATGTAAGCCACATTATTTTTTTATAGAAAATTATAAAATACAAATATGTTCTTATTTTGAAATAAGCCTGTCTTAATCCAGCTCCAGCGCTAAAGCCCCGGAAGTCTACTGAGGGAAGAAAAATGGAGCCCTTCCTACATTGCTTGCCTTATGTAAGACGTTGGACGACAGAATGTAGGTAAGAAAGGCGTTGCCATAGGACTTAGCGAACATAGCCTTTCTTCACTTAAACGGGGCGATTGCGCTTTTTTGCCTTCTGGCTATTTCGTGACGAATAATCCTTTTTGAAGAAATCCTTCTTGTTTATCATGTTCAGATGACCAAGCGCATAGAGTATATTAATCGTCTCTCAACAAGCGACAGGGGGAGGTCCTTATGAGTATCTTAAAAAAAGTTGAAAACTATCGTGAAGAAGAAGAGAAATTGAAATGGGAAGGGACGTTTGCAGATTATCTAGAAATTCTAAAAGAGAAGCCATGGGTTGCACAGTCGGCACATTCACGTGTCTACAATATGATAAAAGATGCAGGTGTAGAAGAAGTCAATGGAAAACGGCGGTATAAGTTTTTCAGCAACCAATTGTTTGGACTTGAAGAGGCACTAGAAAGACTTGTTGAGGAATACTTTCATCCTTCAGCCAAACGTTTAGATGTAAGAAAGAGAATCCTTCTCTTGATGGGTCCCGTTAGTGGAGGGAAATCAACTCTCGTTTCCATGCTAAAAAGAGGGTTAGAAGAATATTCTCGGACAGATCGCGGCACTATTTTTGCCATTAAAGGATGTCCGATGCATGAAGATCCGCTTCACTTAATCCCGCAGCATTTACGTGAGGATTTCCAACAGGAGTTTGGAATTAGAATTGAAGGAAATTTATCACCCCTCAATTTAATGAGGTTAGAGAAAGAATATAGTGGAAGAATTGAAGACGTTCTGATTGAGCGTATTTTCCTATCTGAAGATAAGCGCGTTGGAATTGGCACCTTTAGTCCATCTGACCCTAAATCACAGGATATTGCCGATTTGACAGGTAGTATCGACTTCTCAACGATAGCTGAATATGGTTCAGAGTCTGATCCAAGAGCATATCGTTTCGATGGCGAACTGAACAAAGCGAACCGCGGTTTAATGGAGTTCCAGGAAATGCTTAAGTGTGACGAGAAATTCCTGTGGCATCTATTGTCGCTTACACAAGAAGGAAATTTCAAAGCCGGTCGATTTGCCCTCATTTCGGCGGATGAGCTAATTGTTGCCCATACGAATGAAACGGAATATCGATCATTTATTTCAAACAAAAAGAACGAGGCACTTCATTCAAGGATCATTGTCATGCCTGTTCCGTATAACTTAAAGGTGACGCAGGAAGAAAAAATTTATGAGAAGATGATTAATGAGAGTGACGTGTCAAATGTTCACATTGCTCCACATACATTAAGAGTGGCTGCTATGTTTACGATTTTAACAAGGTTAAAAGAACCTAAACGTGGAGACATTGATTTTATTAAGAAAATGCGTTTATATGATGGCGAAAATGTGGAAGGCTTCAATACAGCTGATGTAGATGAAATGAAGAAAGAATATCAAGATGAAGGGATGAGCGGAATTGACCCAAGGTATGTCATTAACCGCATTTCTTCCACCATCATTCGAAAAGAAGTACCATCTATTAATGCACTAGATGTATTGCGAGCACTTAAAGAGGGCTTGGATCAGCATCCATCGATTACACAGGAATTAAGAGAGAAATACTTAAACTTCATCTCGTTAGCACGTAAAGAGTATGATGATATTGCGAAAAAAGAAGTTCAGAAAGCATTTGTTTATTCATATGAAGAATCAGCCAAAACCTTGATGGATAATTATTTAGATAACGTTGAAGCCTATTGTAATAAGGCTAAAATGCGTGATCAATTAACAGGTGAAGAAATTAATCCAGATGAAAAATTAATGCGTTCCATTGAAGAGCAAATTGGTATCTCAGAAAATGCTAAAAAAGCGTTCCGCGAAGAAATCCTGATTCGAATTTCTGCTTACGCCCGTAAAGGGAAACGATTTGACTACAATTCACATGACCGTTTACGTGAAGCCATTCAGAAGAAACTATTTGCTGACTTAAAAGATGTCGTGAAAATCACAACATCAAGTAAAACACCTGATGAACAACAGCTCAAGAAAATTAATGAGGTGGTTGCTCGTCTCGTTGATGAACATGGTTACAATTCAAGCTCGGCAAATGACTTACTGCGTTATGTTGGTAGCTTGTTAAATCGCTGATGGGAAAAATACTGCTCCGATTAAGGGGCAGTATTTTTGTCTCCCCAGTGTTTAAATAATTAATTGATTTAAAGGGAAAAGTATGCTCGAGGTGGTTACATGTCAAAGAAAGCGAAAGAATTAGACAAAAGTTTTGTACCTGATAACGGATCCATGGCCCCAAACATGGAGGATATGGAGAACTTAGGTAAACAAATGGAAAACTTAAGAACAAATGAGGAATTGGAAGAAGATCATAAACAGCCAGATCCTGTCCAATATCGAAAAGAGGACAAATAAGTAATAATGACAGAAAAATCAGAATATAGTATAGTGAAGTAAAAAGAATTGCCGGATACGACGTCACTTTCAGAAAGAAGGTGCATTCATGTCCACCAAGCCAGTTAACAATGAATCAGAACCTTTCAATGGAAGCATGGCTTCAAATATGGAAGAGTTAATTCTGCTTGGAAAACAAATGGAGAAGCTAAGATCAAGTGGTGAATTAAAGAGCATTAACCGCGTATCCGATCCGGCGCAGTATGATGAAGACTAATCAGGGCAACCTGATTTTTTTTTCTTAAAAAGAACCTTCGTTTTTCACAGAGAGTCGTCTAAGGGCGACTTTTTTTACTCATAAAATACGATTTTTTATAATATGTATCATTACATGTCAGAATTTCATTAGAAAATAAAATAGGCTTGTCTATAGAGCGGAAAAACGTTGAATTACCTAAATTATTTGTAAATTTATTAATATTTTTGCATAGGATAGAGTAATCAAGAATCTTATAACCTATTGGATATTTGTCATTTTGACACTCGAGATATTGTATGCTTATGAGGCAAGAAGTGTGAAAAAAATTTTCCAAGGAGGGAAAATAATGAGCCAAAAGGATAACCATCAGTTTGTAATTTCGCAGGAAGACTGGTCCCTCCATCGTAAAGGTCATGATGATCAACAACGACATCAAGAAAAGGTACAAGATGCAATTAAGAATAACTTACCTGATTTAATTACCGAGGAAAACATTGTCATGTCCAACGGTCGTGAAGTTGTAAAAATACCAATTCGTTCGTTAGATGAGTATAAGATTCGTTACAATTATGATAAAAACAAACACGTTGGGCAAGGGGATGGAGAAAGTCAAGTTGGGGATGTCGTAGCCAGAGATGGCTCTCAGCAAAAAGGTCCAGGTAAAGGTCAAGGAGCAGGAGATCAAGCTGGAGAAGATTATTATGAAGCCGAAGTTTCCATGATGGAGATTGAAGAAGCCTTATTCAGTCAATTAGAATTGCCGAACCTTAAAAGAAAAGAGCAAGATGTTCAAACCGTTGAGCACATTGAATTTAACGATATTCGTAAAACAGGATTAATGGGAAATATTGACAAAAAGAAAACCATGCTTACAGCGTACAAGAGGAATGCAATGAATGGGAAGCCGAAATTTCATCCAATCGTCACCGAGGATTTGAAATTCCGAACATGGAACGAAGTAATGAAGCCAGAATCAAAAGCAGTCGTTCTCGCTATGATGGATACAAGTGGATCGATGGGGGTTTGGGAAAAATATATGGCTCGCAGCTTCTTCTTTTGGATGACAAGATTTTTAAGAACAAAATATGAAACGGTTGAAATTGAGTTTATTGCCCATCACACAGAAGCCAAAGTAGTATCAGAAGAACATTTCTTTTCAAAAGGTGAAAGCGGTGGAACCATTTGTTCGTCAGCCTATCGAAAAGCATTGGAGCTTATTGAAGATAAGTATCACCCAAGTCGATTTAATATCTATCCATTCCATTTTTCAGATGGAGATAACTTAACTTCCGATAATGTCCGATGTGTGAAACTCGTTGAAGAAATCATGAAGGTATCTAATATTTTTGGGTATGGAGAGGTTAATCAATACAATCGTCATTCAACTCTAATGAGTGCCTACAAAAATATCCACAATGAAGATTTCCGTTATTTCATTTTAAAACAAAAAGCTGATGTGTTTCATGCCATGAGAAGCTTCTTTAAGAAAGAAGAAGAAAGAGCATACGCTTAAAGAGATTTGAAAAAGTCAGGGACGACTATTGTTGTTCCTGACTTTTTATTTTGGATGAGCTGTCTGATTAGATTAGGACAGAATATCCGTACAAAAAGATTGCTGGAATTACAGAAAATTCTGTATAATTAAAGGTGAGCTTTAAAAATCATTTTTGAATTTTACTACTAAAAATCCTTTAAAATAGGGGTGCAGCCATGGAGAAATGGGTAGCCAATTTATTTAATGAAGAAGTATTGAAGGAAGCTGCTGATCGTTTTAGCGTAAGTATAAAGGAATCGAAAAAGCTTGGGGATTTTGAAAACTATGTGTATCAAGTCACCAAAGATGGAACCCCATACATATTAAGATTAACTCACTCTTCACACAGAGAAAAAAGTCAAGTAGAAGCGGAGCTAAATTGGGTGAATTTCCTCCATTCAAAAGGTGTTAACGTGTCATTAGTGAAGCATTCGAATAATCAACTACTTGTGGAAGGGATTTCTGTTGGAAATTCGTCCTTTTTTGCTTGCCTTTTTGAAAAAGCTCCTGGTCGTCCAGTTCGGGCAAAAGAAGATTTGTTTGGGCCAACTCTTTTTGAAAAATGGGGAAAAACAATAGGGCATATGCATAAGGTTACAAAAGAGTATAAAGCGAAGGGTTCGAGAAGAGAGCGATGGGAGGAGGAAGAGCTTTTTAATTTTCAGCACTATTTATCTTCCGAAAATGACCAGGAAATTATAGATCGTGGATATGAAATAATAAACTCCATAAAAGGGCTAGAAGAAACGAAGGATTCTTTTGGATTGATTCATTCTGATATACATCCGGGAAATTTCTTTTATCATGAAGGAGAAATCTATGTATTTGACTTTGATGACAGTGCATACCATTATTTTATAAGTGATATCGCCATCCCATTATATTATTCTATATGGTGGAAGTTTAGAGAAGAAGATTTAGAGACTCGAACCCGTTTTGGTGAAGAATTCCTGACTAACTTTTTAAAGGGATACTTACAAGAAAATTCTATCGATGAACCATGGATAAAAAAGATTTCTTTGTTTATGGAATTAAGGGATCTGACTCTATACAGTGTATTTCATAAAAAATGGGATATTGAGAATTTATCAGAAGAAGAAGGCAAACTCCTATCGCAGATACGTGATAGATTGGTAAGGAAAGAACCGATCGTAGAGCTTGATTATCAACGAATCATCAATTTATTGAGTCTAGAAAGACACAATTAATAGTAAGATTACCCTAACGTTCTCTAGTTTTAGGATGAACATTTAGGGTAATCTTATTTCATTTGGTAAACTGATGTAGACAAAACTTATTATAAAGGGTGTTTTAGTTGAATCGTAAAATAGGATTTATAGGTTGTGGAAATATGGCTCAGGCCATTATCGGAGGGATCGTCCAATCTGGGCTTTTTCCAGAGGACTCGATAATTGGTAGTGCGAAATCGATAAAAACACTTGAACTGGTGAGAGGAACTTTTGATATAAAAATGACAACAGAAAATATTCTCGTTGCAAAGGAAGCGGATATTCTGTTTTTATCGATTAAACCGGATCAGTATGCGGCAGTGATAGAAGAAATTCGTGAACATGTTAAAAAAGAAGTGATCGTCGTAACGATTGCAGCGGGTATCACCATGGACTGGATAGAAGAACAATTTCAGTTTCCGTTAAAAGTGGTGAGAACGATGCCAAACACACCATCACTAGTAAGAGAGGGAATGACCGCATTTTGTATGAATCATAAGATCGATTCAGAAGAAAAAGCAGTTATGACATCCTTGTTGGAAAGCTTCGGAAAATCAGAAGAGATTGAGGAGAGATTGATGGACGCGATTCCAGCAGTGAGCGGTTCATCCCCTGCGTACGCTTTTATGTTTATTGAAGCATTAGCGGATGGGGCCGTCAAAGATGGAATTCCAAGGGACAAAGCTTATCAAATGGCAGCCCAAAGCTTATTAGGGGCAGCGAAGATGGTGATAGATACAGGTAAACACCCTGGTGAATTAAAGGACCAAGTTTGCTCTCCTGGTGGAGCGACAATTGAAGCAGTAGCTACATTAGAAAAAAATCAATTTCGTGGAGCGATTTTAAAAGCTATGGAGGAATGTACGAGGAAATCAGTGAAATTAGGACGGGAGTAATCTGATATTAATAAATAGAATAGAAGTGTTTATCTTCATTGTAGGAAATTACATGCTTGAATAATAAAATTTATGCAAGATAATGCCAATCAAATTTATGAAAATAAAGTTTATGCACGAGAATTTCATTAATTGTACGAACCAGTAAAATTAATGCACGAGAGTGGCCATCAATTGCACGAAAAATGAAATTTACGCACGAGAATTCACCATAATCGCACGAACATCAAAATTGTTACAGGGCCTGTCCCAAATGTAGATTAGAACCACATTTGGGACAGCTCATGATTTTTACTGAAGCGGATAAGATTGAGTAGTCTTTCCGAATCCACTGACCATCATTTGCATATCTTGTGGATTCAGCCTTGGAACTTGATAATATCCATGCTTGTTCCGGTAAAAGAATAACTCATAGGCCATTTCAATAAAATTAGGAACACTATCGGCAATAACTCTTCTAACAACAGGATTCGTTACTTCTAGAGCGGTCATCGTTAATAGGGATGCACAACTCTTAATTGAACCGAGCATTTGTCCAGAGACTTTATCATCATTCAGCTCTTGAAGGCTTGCAGCAGGCTTTTTCGGCTGGGAGGGCTTTAATCCGTATGTAACAGTATTACTTTGTGTCATTTTATAACTGTCTGTTGGTTTCATTGGATCTTTACCCGTTGTAAAGCAATCAACGATAATATTATAGTTGTCTGCAATGAAATGATATTGTCTATCTAATATTCCGGAAAGCTCAGGGTCTTTAATAAACTGTTTCATCATTAAGTACTGATCCAGAACACCAATGAGCCCGGATAAGTCTTCATGCAAATCGAATAGTTCATGACCACCATGGTTCATTTGTGGTGGATTTTGAGATTGTGGCTGCTGTCCATTAAATTGACTTTGATTCATGTCCATTTTCATTTCCTCCTAATCTTAGTCCATCTACTAGTGTGGATTAGGAAAAAGAATCTATACATGAAAAAGTTCAAATTTGGGAGTGTTTAGGAATAAAAGGAGATTTCTATGTCCAGCTCCAGCGCCTAGGCCTTCGAGTCATAAGCCAAGCCACATAGAAAGGGAAAAGTCACCCTTTCTATGTGGCTCGTCTTATGCTTGTCAGAGGCCCACAGGATGTGGGTCAGAAAGGCGTTGCCACAGGACGTGGCGAATTTAGCCTTTCATCCTCCAATGAGGCGCTTCCGCTTTTCTTAATATGTGTGAAATTCAACTGAAACAGCGGCTCTAACGGCAATTTGACCGGGTTGAACAGGTGCCCCTTGGTCGGCAGCTTTGAGTAATTGAACATTTGCATAAGGAATAGGCAAATTCATTTGCTGTTCATTGATCATCTTTGGTTGTGGATTTATGTTCTGACCAGAAACATTTGATAAAGTTTTTGCTTTCTCGAATGCTTTTTTATAAGCAGTTGAAAGAGCATTTTGATAATAATAGCCAGGGTCTGAGTGGACAAATTGGATGCTCTCAACAACATTAGCTCCACATTTAAGAGCTTCATCGATAATCATTCCTACTTTATTTATGTCCTTAATGGTAATCTGGAAGATTTGTCTGACCTCATACCCAGTTAAAATCTGTTGACCATCTTCATATCTGTATTGAGGAAAGACCTGGTAGGTAATCGTTTGAATATCTTTTTCAGAGATTCCACTATTTTTTAAACATAATAGCAGTCTGCTTGAAATTAGATTGTTTTGTTGTTGGGCTATCGATAATTCTTTATCATTTGTTACAACCCCAAGCGTGGCAGTCGCTTGGTTTGGGTCAATAAATAAAGTATGTTCTCCACTTACTTTAATGGTTCCTCTTGACGTTTTAGAGTTATCCCTTATTTCATACATTGAACGATACATTATGGATCACCTAAAAACATTGGAAGGATTGGATTCGATTTAAGTCTACACCGAAATATACCCACCTAAAACCTATCCATCTCCATCCTGCAATGGAGCGTCTTCCTACAAAGATTGGAAAAAACCAAAAAGACTCTCTTCCTCTTAACCAGATATACGTGAAGCGGAATAAGCAACCTTGAATAGCTCCAGGGTCTACGGCAAATGTACTGGGTCCTTGTGCGGAAAGCGAAGGTTCAAAGGATGGTGGTGGTCCTGGTGGTCCCTGATTTGACCCTCCTCCAGATTGTCCCGGTGGTGGGAAGCTTGGGAATCCTTGGTTGTCTCCTCCTCCACCCGGAAAGCTCGGGAATCCTGGAAACCCTTGATTTCCTCCACTAGGCGGGAATGGGAAATTAAAGGTTTGTCGTTGGTCATACATGGCAAATACCCTCCTCTTTCTGTATTCTCGTACTATTCTATGAGAGGAGAATGGAGTGGTGCGTGTCTGATATAGGCAGATAATTTTAAGGAAGGGCAGGAGGAATAAAATAGGAACTTATATTTATGGAAAAAACAGTTCTCTAAGGCTCATAAAAAAACCGCCCAATAATTCCGGGCGGGTTAGGTTACTTGTCAATTTAATGAGGCAGAAATGCCAACTGATAAAGGAATAGTACAGCAAAAATATATAACAATGGATGGACTTTCTTTGCTTCTCCCTTTACTACTTTTAAAAGTGGATAAGAGATAAATCCAAGGGCAATACCTGTTGCGATACTTGATGTTAGCGGCATACTTAAAATGATCAGGAACGCTGGGAACGCTTCATCAATCTGATTCCACTTAATAGCAGAAATACTTCCCATCATTAAGCTGCCTACAATGATAAGGGCGGGGGCTGTAATCGCAGATAATCCAGATACAGCACTCACCAATGGTCCAAAGAATGCAGCAACGATAAATAGCACCGAAACCGTTAATGTTGTTAACCCCGTACGACCACCTGCTGCAACGCCTGATGAAGATTCTATATAGGCAGATGTTGGACTTGTCCCAAACATCGCTCCTACCGTTGTAGCAACGGAATCAGCAAGAAGAGCTTCTTTTGCTCTTGGTAAAGTGTTCCCTTTCATGAGACCTGCTTGTTGGGCGACACCAATCATAGTACCAGTCGTATCAAAGATCGTAACAAGTAGGAAGGAGAAGACAACGGCATATAAACCGTGTTGAATAACATCTCCTAATGCAGTAATGGGGTTAAAGACAATTAAGCCTTCTGAAAGGGATGGAAAAGACAGGAAACCTTCATTAAAGGAAAGCTGCCCTGTAAAGAAGGCAAGGAAACCCGTCAAAACCATTCCAATAAATAAAGCGCCATTCACGTTTAATACCATCAATACTAGTGTTACAGCTAAACCGAAAAGGGCAAGAAGTACACCGGGATCATGTAAGTCGCCTAGTGTAACAAGATTTGTAGGATGAGCGGCTACGATTCCTGTAAGACGCAATCCAATAAAAGCTATAAATAAACCAATTCCTGCTGTAATTCCATGCTTAAGGTTTTCAGGAATTGCCTCAATTAATTTTTTTCGAAAAGGTGTTAAAGATAATAGAATAAAAATAATTCCTGCAATAAAAACAGCTGCGAAAGCTGTTTGGTAGGTGATATCATCATTACCCCCAACTACAGAATAAGTAAAATAGGCGTTTAACCCCATCCCTGGTGCGATAGCAATTGGATAATTAGCGAATAGTGCCATCCAAAGAGTTCCAATAACGGCTGAAATGATGGTGGCAAGAAATACTTGATCAAAAGGTACACCCGCATCAGCTAAAATCACAGGATTGACAATGACGATATAAACCATTGTTAAAAAGGTCGTTATACCTGCTATAATTTCAGTTTTAGGATTTGTACCGTTCTCTTTCAATTTGAACATTGTGAAACCTCCAAAAGACGAACAATTTTTAAACACAAATTATATAATATTCGTTATTGATGTGAATTTCAAGTGTAGAGAGTGAAAAGACTCGTTTACAAGCTTTTCAAATTATAAAATCAAAAGACTGTTCCAAAAGAAATCGTTTCGGATTTCTTTTAGAACAGCCTTTCTGTAATTGATAAAATTAAGATTACTCAGCCCAAGTAATAAGATTACGTATATCAAGACGATCTGTTTTACGTGCTTCTTGTAACGGTTTTCCAATTGTGATAAGCATAATTGGAAGATAACGATCTGAAACGTTGAAGGTTTCTTTTAGTAGTTGCGGATTAAAACCACCGATCGGGCACGTGTCCCATCCTTTTGCTTTAGCGGTAATCATTAACTGCATTGCAGCCAAAGAAGCGTTACTGAAAGCAGCATCTCTTGGGTATTGGTCACGAGTATAAGCCCCTTGGATTTGCTTGTTTAAAACTTCCTTTATTTCTGCAGTCATTTCCCCCTTTTCAACAGAAGGATCAAAGACTGGATCTACATTTTTATTTGCTTCGAGATCTCCTAAAACGGCAACCACTGCTGATGCATCAACGATTTGTTGTTGGTTGAAAGCAACAGGGAGAAGCTTCTCCTGAACTTCTTTATGATCAAAAACAAGAAAATTCCAATGTTGAAGATTCCATGCAGAGGGTGCTTTCCCAGCCATATCTAATATGCTGACTAATTCCTCACGAGGAATTTCTACACTTGGGTCATACACTTTCGTCGAACGTCTTTCTTCCATTACGTTTAATATATTATTCATAGGGAACCCTCCTAGATGTTTTCATTAAATAAAATAATGTGATATATTAAGTAAAGTAACTTACTTTTTGTAAGTGACAACATTTCTCACTATAAAAGAAGTTTTTCTATTCGTCAAGATAAAAATCTTTAAGGAACGTGATCAATATGGAAAAACAGTCCCTTTGTCCCAAATACGAGGCGGCTTTTGAACTTTTAGGTAAGCGATGGATGGGCATCATTATTAAAGTATTATTTACAGGCCCTTACCGTTTTAAAGAATTAAATGATCTTATCCCAAATATCAGCCAAAAAATGCTTTCAGAAAGGCTTAAGGAACTCGAAAATATCGGGATTATTAAAAGATATGTGTATCCTGAGACCCCAGTAAGAATTCAATATGGTTTAACTGAAAAAGGCATCGCATTAGAAGGAGTGTTGGCAGAAGTTCAGGATTGGGCCAAAGAATGGCTTAAATAGGCAAACATCAATCATTCATAGGATTGTAACGGTTTATTCCTTAAAAGTAGGGAAAATAATGTACAATAATAGAGACATGATTTAAAGGAGGGTGATCCTCTCGTGCAAGGGAACAAAGATGAAAAAATATTAGTCATTGTGATGTTTGTTGTAGCATTCCTGCTTTTAATCGCTATCTTAAGAAAGTATATTTTTTAACCTATATATGATTGCAATGAAGAGGGATGGCATAATAGTGTCATTTCTTTTTTTTAGGCTGTTTTCACATAGAATAGAAACCCGTAAGTATTAAGGTTTCGGGGCATCTTTTCGTCAAAGCATTAAATATTTCACTGAAATTGAATATTTAAGATGTTTACAATTGAACAATGTTTACGAAAAGAGCCTTTGTTTACAAAGGTACATTGACACAATATTTATTCTTCCCTAAAAACTAACGATAAAAATGGTGGGTTTTGCTAATATGATAGGCTAGATTTTAGGATTAATCCTAAACTGCAACGGTTAGTGGAACTTATCAAAGTCCAAGGGATTTCACTAGTATCACTGATGGTGTCACAATTTATTAGTTTTTAGACACTATGTTTAGTGGTGGTAAAACTATAAGGACAATAAACTCTACTTTGTGTTAAGATTTGGGTAAAAGACCAAAATGAGAAGGGGAAAACGATGATCATCTTTAATCAGGATGCGATCAATAATCTATTCTATATTATCTTAAGTATATTTTTAGTGTTTTTCCTTATTGAGAAGAAAATTGTGAGAGAGAAATTTAATCGACTGTTAATGACGGTTTCTTCGAGTATGGCTATCGTATTATGTATGCTCTCTCCTATTTATAAAAACGATTATTGTGTCCATGATCTCAGAATGATTCCGTTTGTGTTAGGGATTTTGTATGGTGGTCCTGTTTCCGGCGGAGTTCTGTTAATAGTACTTTTAGGATTTAGAATGTATTTGTACGGATGGAGCCTAGTGGCATTTATTATTCATGTCACAATTTTTGTTATTACGGTTTTTTGTGTAAAAGCTTTTAAACGGTTGTCGAGTAGGGGCAGAATCTTATTTTCATTTGGTCTCTTCCTTGTTCATACCATTATTTCTCCTATAATTGCGGAGTGGATTGCCTATTTTCCTACGGATATGAAATACGCCATAAATTTTGTTCTCATTCCTTCGATTGGAATGCTGGTTATCACCTATATAGTAGAAACCTTAATTAAACAAATCAATATGAATTATGCGATGATGAAGGTTGAAAAGATGGAAGTGGTTAGCCAGCTTGCAGCTAGTATTTCCCATGAGGTTCGAAACCCATTGACAGTCGTAAAAGGGTTTCTTCAAATGCTCTCAAGTAAGGATCTAACGGTAGAAAAGAAAGATCAATATATTCAAATCGCCAATGCAGAACTTAGTCGAGCGGAGAATATCATTAGTGACTATTTAACTTTTGCAAAACCGACACCAGAAAATATTGTCGAGGTGAAAGTGGATGAAGAACTGCTGAAAATGTTGGATATTATTGAACCATTAGCAAAACAGTATTCAGTTAACGTTCATCATCAGCTTCAACCTGCCATCGTTTATGGAAATACTTCAAATTTTCAACAAGCATTATTAAACATTTTGAAGAACGCAATAGAGGCGATGCCTGATGGGGGAGAGCTCATGATATCAACGAAATTAGAAAAGAATCAAGTGACGATTTGTATACAGGATTCTGGAAATGGAATGAAGAAAGAGCAGATATCCAGATTAGGCGAACCATATTTTTCAACGAAGGAAAAAGGTACTGGTTTAGGTTTAATGGTTACATATAGGATCATTGAAGCAATGAAAGGGAAAATTGAGGTAGAGAGTAGCGTAAATAAAGGATCGATTTTTACCATTTGTTTGCCTAAATAAACGAAAGTCCTGTAAGACGAGGTACTCGCATTCGCATAGTATCCTGAATCCTTGCAGGGCTTTTTTTATTTTACTATTTTAAGAATTTATTTGATTTTCCTCCTGGAATATTGAAATGTTGATATTTTTCTGATAATATATATTTCTGCTCCCAAACGTCTACATAATTCTGTCAGATTTCCCAGTGTCAATATGCACCATTACTTAAACTTTTCAATGTTCTAAACTAGCGGCTGAACTAAAATGGAAAGGGGAAACATATGACGAATGAAACTCAACTTCACCCTGATTACTCAAATGAAAAAGATCGATTAGAATTTACGAAACGTTACATCGACGTTGTTATTCAAACATCCCAAAGCAGTAAAGAAAAATTTAAAGAGAATATGGAAAAAGCATTCGGTGATGTCGATTGGCTCGAATCAAGTGCCGCGTATATCGATATTTTAACAAATGCCAGTTTTTTCGAAATGTCTAAGGAGGAGTTAGAGGCTTTAACAAAGGCGAAAAAGAAACCATATTTTGCCCGTATTGACTATAGTCAAAAGGATTCTAACAAAGAAGAAAAGCATTATATCGGCAAAACCTCCCTCTATCAAAGGGAGAATCAGGAACAAATCATTGTGGATTGGCGTTCACCGATTGCAAACCTTTATTACGAAGGACGAATTGGGGATGTCAGTTATGAGGTAGAAGATGAACGTTATGAAGGACATCTCTCATTAAAGAGACAGTACATGATTGAAGATGGTGAACTTGAAGAGATTCGAGATATTGATCTCACGACAACGGACGAACTTCTTCAAGAATCCTTAGCCAAAAGCTCCAGCAACCGTTTAACCGAAATTATCTCCACGATTCAAGAGGAACAAAATCGTATAATACGAGCGGATCTAAACAAACCGATTATTGTTCAAGGGGCAGCGGGCAGTGGGAAAACCACTATTGCTCTTCATCGAATTTCCTATTTTATCTATAATTATAAGCAGTATTTTGACCCGAGAGAACTAATGATTCTTGCACCAAGTAGTCTATTCATCGATTATATTTCAGAGGCACTCCCTGAACTAGGCGTTGAAAAAGTTAGGCAAACTACTTTTAGTGAATACGTCATGACATGCTTAGAGAAACAGCTAAAGCTTACAGATGATAAGAAACTCATCGAACTCATTGAAGATAACGAAAAGAAAGCAACAGAGAATTCCTGGATTTCAGGATTTAAAGGCTCTAAAACATTTAGAAAAATACTTGATGCGTATATAGAAGAAATCGAAAAGCGTTTCTACGCTAAATCAGACTTCTATGTGGATAAGTACCGGTTATATTCGGCGAAAAAATATACCCATCTACTTAAAGAAGAATATACCTATTTACCAATTTATCGCAGAGTAGAGAAGCTAAAGGGATTACTTCAAAGCTATGTCAGGTCGAATAAAAAAGAAATGGTAAAGAAAGTAGAAATCTTTTTCGATGACAAAATTGAAAAAGCCCTCTATCAACGAAAACAAGCTGCTAATCGTAAGGATTACATCTCAAAAGCTCTTGATAAAAAAGCTGAGAGACTTGAAGAAATTAAAAAAGCGATACGGACAAGTGTCACAAGTTATATGAAACAATTTGAAAAAAAGAATTTATATACGTACTATGAAGAGTTATTTGAAGATCCAGAAAAGCTAGTTTCCTATTCAAATGGAGAGTTATCATTAAATAAATCCCAGCAGCTTTGCGACTATACGTTGAAAATAGTAAAGAAAAAAAAATACGAAATGGAGGACTTGGCACCACTCCTCTACCTTCAAACATATCTATATGGAATTGATAAATTCTATAAAGCAAAAAATGTTGTGATTGATGAAGCACAAGACTACAGCTATCTTCAACTCTATGCATTAAAAAGAGCATTAGAAACCGATATGTTTACCTTAGTAGGAGATCTTGCGCAAGGCATTCACTCCTACAGAGGTTTACAATCATGGAAGCCTGTATATGAAGACATTTTTCCAAGGGCAACCTACACAGAATTACAAAAAAGCTACCGAACGACCATCGAGATTATGAATGATGCGAATAAGCTATTAAGTAAGCTGCCTTACACATTTCCGAAGGTTAATCCAGTGGTTCGTCATGGGGAACAACCGAAGTCAGTAACCTTTAAAAACCACAAGGAATTGTCACTTCTAATTGAGCAGATGGTTCGAAGCGGTCGTGAAGAAGGATTTCAAACCTTTGCTGTGATTGGAAAGAGCATGGTTGACTGTGAAACAATGGCAAACGCACTAGAGGAAGCTTTACCAGGTAAAGTGAAGCTACTTAAAGAACAGGAGACTATTCCAAAAGATCGAATTGTTGTTGTCCCATCTTATTTATCAAAAGGCTTAGAATTCGATGTGGTTATGATTGCGGCAGTTAACGAAAGGTTCCATGAAGAAAATGAGCTGGACGTGAAGCTGCAATATGTAGCGATGACAAGACCGCTTCACCGTTTATATTTTTTAAGCAGAGAAGCCAATCAGTTTATATAATATGGTGAAAAATTGCGGACGAATCACTTTGTTCGCAATTTCTTTTTTTCCTTTGTAAAATAATGATGAGGAGGGATTCATTCATGTTAAAAAGCTTACAAAGTACAAAACGCCTACATAATGGTATTGAAATTCCCTATGTTGGATTAGGTGTTTTTAAAATGACAGACCCGCAGGAAACAGTCCAGGCAGTCCAAACTGCGATTGAAAGTGGGTATCGATCAGTCGACACAGCAGCTATTTATAAAAATGAAGAGAGTGTTGGCGAAGGAGTTAGAAACTCAAAGGTAAATAGGAAAGACTTATTTATTACCTCGAAGGTTTGGAATAGTGACCAAGGTTATGACTCTACATTAAAAGCTTTTGATGAATCTTTAAAGAAATTAGATATGAGCTATTTAGACCTTTATTTAATCCATTGGCCAGTAGAGGGGAAGTACAAGGACACTTGGAAAGCATTAGAAAGACTTTACAGTGAAGGTGTAGTGAAATCGATTGGGGTCAGTAATTTTCATCAGCACCATTTAGAAGATCTTTTAAAAGATGGTAATGAAAAACCGGTTATTAACCAAGTAGAGCTTCACCCACGTTTAAGTCAAGAACCATTAAGAACGTTCTGTAAAGAGAAAGACATTGCAGTTGAAGCTTGGTCACCGATTGCACAAGGAAAAATATTAGATGAACCAACAGTGAATCATATTGCAGGTAAACACGGAAAATCCCCAGCACAGATTATTCTTCGCTGGCATTTACAAAACGATGTTGTGATTATTCCTAAATCAGTGCATAAGAACCGTATAAAAGAAAATGCAGATTTATTTAATTTTGAACTATCCATGGAAGAAATGAATCAAATGAATCAATTAAATTTGAATGAGAGATTTGGACCAGATCCTGATCATTTTGATTTTTAATAAGGGAAAGCTACGCATAGGAATTTATCTTGCGTAGCTTTATTTCTTTTTAGAAAGCTGTTTTCTAAAAGATGGTTGTTTTTTAAGAACATAAATTTTTGTAAAAAGGTTGGTCTTCGCTGCAACCAACCAAACCTTTTCAAATAACAACAATGTTTACGAAAACAGCCTTTTAGAAATAGAATAGAAAATTATGTTGACAGTTCATATTATTCTATATTACAATTATCTCGAATTAAAAATAATTCCCTTCGAGATAAATATGAAAAGCTCTAATCTTATTTTTTGTACTTATATCTCAAATTCAAGATATATTAATTGATAATAAATGAAGTTCAAATGTTTTAATTAGCTTCTTGACGGGAAAAGTTATAGGAGGAAAAATGAATGACAGTCATGGCATCTTTAGGATTACTGATCATACGTTTAGTTGTTGGACTAACATTTGCAGCACATGGAACACAAAAATTATTTGGTTGGTTTGGAGGACATGGTCTCCAAGGAACTGGGGGATTCTTTGAGTCTATCGGGATCAAACCTGGTAGAACGATGGCATTTATGGCAGGGATTTCAGAACTAGTTGCTGGTTTATTATTAGCCCTTGGTTTCCTAACACCGATAGCAGCCTTGTTATTTGTCGCTACGATGCTTGTAGCGATGGTAAAAGTCCACATGCCAAATGGATATTGGGCTACTTCAAATGGATATGAATATAATTTGCTTCTAATTGTTGTCGCAGTGGGAATCGCACTTATTGGCGCAGGACCTTACTCCATTGACGCTATATTGTTTAGCTAATAAAGCGTGTAAGTGAGAAATGTAAAATTAACATATTTAAACTATTAATCAGGTGAGTCAAGATTACATGCTTTCTATCGATTTACCTGAATAATCAAATTGTGTGTCACCCATTAATATAAATATTTTAATCAAAGGAGAGGTTTTTCAATGTCAAATGTAAAATTAGCCGTAATCTACTATAGCTCAACAGGAACGAACTACAAGCTTGCACAGTGGGCTGAAGAGACAGCAAGAGAAGCTGGAGCTGAAGTGAAGTTAGTGAGAGTGGAGGAGCTTGCACCTAAAGAAGCAATTGCATCTAATCCTGCATGGGAAAAGCATATGGAAGAAACGAAAGATGTACCAACCGTAACATTAGGTGACTTAGAGTGGGCAGATGCATTTCTATTCAGTATTCCAACTCGTTTTGGTAATGTTCCAGCACAAATGAAGCAATTCCTTGATACAACAGGTGGTCTTTGGTTTAATGGCAAGCTTGCAAATAAGGTTGTAAGTGCAATGAGTTCTGCAAGTAATGCTCATGGTGGCCAAGAACAAACGGTTCTAGCATTATATACTACAATGATGCACTGGGGCGCGATTATTGCAGCACCTGGCTACACAGATCAATCAGCATTCACTAGTGGTGGAAATCCATACGGAACAAGTGTTACAGTTGACCAAGAAGGAAACATGGTAGAAGATGTTGAAGAAGCAGTGAAGCATCAAGCGAAACGTACAGTACAAGTTGCAGCTGCTGTTAAAAACGGATTACAATAAGATAAAAAAGGATGGCCATGGGTCATCCTTTTTCATATAAGAAAGTATATGATTATAAATAGCTATAAAAGATTTATTGGTGTATAGCTCCACACCTAGGTCTTCGAGATTCCCTTATACTATGCCTGCAGCCCACAGGACGTGGCGAACTTAGCTTTCATCCTCTTCTAGGCGCTTCCGCTTTTCTATTTTCAATTGTAAAAAATAGCAGGTTTGTCTAAAAACCCCGCTTTACAACAGATTTCTTCTTCTGTAAGTGGATGTGGAAATGCAATTCTCCTAGCATGTAGGGCTTGTCTTTTGAAAATGGATTTCCCACCATATAATGTGTCCCCTGCCAACGGGTGTCCGATTGCGCTCATATGTACCCTGATTTGGTGCGTTCGACCTGTATCCAGATGAAGTTCTACAAGTGTAAGTTTTCTCTTTAAGTCTGTACTTATAACCCGGAAATGTGTAATAGCAGACTGTCCTGATGGAGAAATCCTTCTTCTCGTGTTATGATGTCGATCCCGTCCAATACTTTTATCAATAACTCCGTTGTTCTTCTTAACTATTCCATGAACAAGTGCAAGGTAGGTCCTTTTAACTTTCCGTTCTGCCAGAAGACGATCTAAAATGGCTTTACTTAGAGCATGTTTTGCAAAAATCACTGCCCCTGTTGTATCTTGATCTAGACGATGTATATGTTGAGCATTACATTTTTCTCCGTTTGCTTGTAAGTGGAATGCGACTCCGTTTGCTAACGTGCTAGATTCTCCTGGAGAATTAGGGTGAGTATTCATATTAGCAGGCTTATTTACAACGAGTAAATGCGAATCTTCATATAAAACTTCAATGGAATGATTTACAGGAGAGACATCATTATTGTTCTCATATAAACCGTGAAATCGCAGGATATCCCCTGAAGTCAGTTCTTTTTTCCACGATTCATGAATACCGTTTACCGTGATGCCTTTTTCCATTCGAATGGAGTGTACTAGCTTCTTAGAAGCCTGCCATTTAGTACGAAGAAGTTCTTCAATTGTTACATTCTCCCATTTTTCTGGAATTTGTAGTTCAAAGGTTGATGCTAATTCGTTATCATCCATAACTTAACCCCCTTTTTCGTCAATATCAGACAAATATATAATTCTTTGGACCTATAATATTGTGAACACTTTTTGTCCATGGCTATAATTACCACCCTTAATGGACTATGAATATGTTATTCTGTATGTATCTGTTACAAGAAGATTACAACCGTTACAAAGGTGGGTTCCTCATGAAAGTATTGATTGCTTCAACACATGAGCAGGAAGAAAAAATCCAAGAGTTGATCAACTACATGTATTTTACCGTTTTTCCACAATATTTCACAGATGATGAAATACGTTACTATAACGACCTAAAAGTGTTACATACTACGACAAGACACTTCGAATACTTTGGGACGTTAAAAGAAGCTTTTCAAGTTATTACAGGTCTTCAAACATTAATCAGTATACTTGAATGTCATGATCAGAAACAAGAATATGATGATATGTTTGATCATAATGTCCAAATCCTACAGGAATTCGGATTATTTTTCCCATTTTCATTAGATCAGTTTCTTCATCCATCAAATTGTGAGGAATCAATAAGTATATATGGAAAAGCAACAAATGAATTACTTGTATAGTTTAAAAATAATTGCCGTTTTTTAGGATAGAAAAGGCTGATCGCATATGATCAGCCTTTTTTGTTTATTCTTTTACATTCTCCGTAAACCAATTTTCCCATGTTTCTTTAGATTGTGAACCAGTGATTCGCGCAGTTTCTTTCCCGTTTTCAAAGTGGATAACAGTAGGGGTTGCTTCAATACGATAATTGTCCCAGCCTTGCTCAAATTCTAATAAATTAAATTGAACGAGATCTATCCCTAAATCCTCTGTAAGTGGTGCAACTACTGGAGTTGTGTCTTTACAGTGGGGGCAAGTTGGGCTATAGAAATAAACGGTGACATCTTCTTCGTCCTCTAATTTTGTTTCCAGCTCATCTGGAAGGATAAGATTTTGATAAAGCGGGTCCTCCAGTTGATCAATTGTCGCAGGTTCTAAATTGTCTTTTTTATATGGATTTCCTTCAACTTTTTCAGACTGCTGTAATTTCGTCACAACGGCAATTGCAGCAAATATACCTATGATAACAATAAGAAAAATGATAACTTTCTTCATTATTTACCCTCCTTGGATGTTTTTAAAATGATGATGCTTGTTACAAAAATAATGATAAAGGCTAGCAGGGCTAAAAACGGAATTGTTACAAATCCCATCCAATTGATATACTCTCCTGTACATGGAACTCGCCCACATGCAGGGGCTTGTTCAGCAAACAAGCTGACTTTTTGAATGGAATAATGATAAATTGATATGAGTCCACCAATTCCAGATAAAATAAGAGAGTAAATCGCAATGCTTGCATCCTTCCTTGCTGCAGCAACTCCTAAAAGAATTGCCATTGGATACATAAATATTCGTTGATACCAGCATAGCACACAAGGTTCATAGAGCTTGATTTCGGAAAAATATAAACTTCCGAGCGTCGCAATAAGTGCAGTAGCCCATGAAAGAAATAGATAATTTTCTATTTTTTTGTCCATAAATAATTCCTTTCTCTATGTATTTAATAAAATTATAGTATGTTATGATTATAAAAGTAAAATACATATAATTTAACTTATAAAACGCACATTTTTTTGACTTATTGCGCAAACGATTGCGCATGAAGGGAGTAATAAAGATGAACCAACAATGGTGGAAAAAATCTGTTGTCTATCAAATTTATCCACGTAGCTTTATGGATTCCAATGGTGACGGAATTGGGGATATCCAAGGGATTATTTCTAAATTAGATTATTTAAATGAGCTGGGTGTTGATGTGGTTTGGCTATCTCCAGTTTACCAATCTCCAAATGATGATAACGGATATGATATTAGTGATTACCAAAGAATCATGGACGATTTTGGCACAATGGAAGATTGGGAAGAGATGCTTGCCGAAATGCACAATAGAGGAATCAAGCTAGTTATGGATCTTGTTGTCAATCACACATCAGATGAACATCAATGGTTTATTGAATCAAAAAAATCAAAAGACAATCCTTATCGAGACTATTATATTTGGAGAAAAGGTAAACAAGGGAAGGAACCGAATAACTGGGAATCTGCCTTTAGCGGTTCTGCTTGGCAGTATGCTGAAGGGACAGATGAGTACTTCCTCCATTTGTTTTCGAAAAAGCAACCTGATTTAAATTGGGAAAATGAAAGGCTTCGGCAAGAAATCTACAAGATGATGACATTCTGGTTAGACAAAGGAATTGATGGTTTCAGAATGGATGTAGTGAATTTTATCTCTAAAGCTCCAGATTTACCTGATGCCCCGAATACTGAAGGCAAAACATATGTATCTGGCGGAGACTATTATATGAACGGTCCTCGTATACACGAGTATCTTCATGAGATGAATCGGGAAGTTCTATCAAAGTACGATATTTTAACTGTCGGGGAAATGCCAGGGGTTACTCCTGCTGAAGCAAGTTTATATACGGGTTCAGACAGAGATGAATTAAATATGGTTTTCCAATTTGAACATATGGATGTAGATTCAGGCCCAGGAGGTAAATGGAACGTCATCCCATTCGACCTTGTAAAGCTTAAAGACATTTTAACAAAATGGCAAAAAGGGTTATTTGAAAAAGGCTGGAATAGCCTATATTGGAATAACCATGATCAGCCAAGAATCGTTTCCCGAGTAGGAGATGATGGTAAGTACCGAGTGAAATCAGCCAAAATGCTTGGGACGCTACTTCATATGATGCAAGGTACACCCTACATTTATCAAGGTGAAGAATTAGGAATGACCAACGTTAAATTTGGGTCACTTGACGAGTACCGTGATATTGAAACATTAAATATGTACAAGGAAAAAGTAGAAGAAGGCTGGGATATTAACTCCATTATGAATTCCATTTTTGTAAAAGGACGAGATAACGCTCGAACTCCAATGCAATGGAATGCTGATATGAATGCTGGGTTTACCAAGGGAACACCATGGATAAACGTTAATCCCAATTATAATGAAGTGAATGCAGAGCAAGCAATCCAAGATCCTGACTCTGTCTTCCATTATTATAAAAAGTTAATCGCATTGAGAAAAGAGCAAACGATCATTACGGAAGGCACTTTTGATTTGCTTTTGAAAAATGATCCGACCATATATGCCTATACTCGTTCATTTGAAAATGAGAGATTATTAGTTATTTGTAATGTTTCAAGTGAAACGCAGAAATTTGATTTACCAGAGGATTTGGATCCTTCAAACGCATCGATTTTGATTACCAATGATGAGCGGACTATAGAGGAGAATGTTAGACAATTAAAGCTAACTCCTTGGGAAGCGGTAGTTTTTCATTACTTTGTATAAGTCTCGTCAGGAAATTTGACCTAAGGGTTCCGATTAATGGTGCTTCGTTAAAACTTTGACCATCATCGTCCGCCAAGTTCCCGTTGAAAGTCGTTTTATTCATTCTTTAAGGCTATTACGTCCTTCATAATCCCGATGAAGGGCGTTTCTTCCATTTTTTAAGGAACTACGTCCTTCATAATCCCGATGAAAGTCATTCCGTCCATTCTAGCTCTAATAAAAAGCGGCCCCCTTAAGACGCCGGAACCAACAATGTAGATCTATTTATAAAAGATGTGCCTTTGCTTTCTTCAACATAAGGAAGTTGATTCCGGGCACTTTGTTTGTGGCAGCTATGTTCGATTCTTTTGAATTCCTTTTAAATCATTTTCTCCGTTCATATGTCCACCCCTAATCCCTAACATATCCATACTTATGTAAATTTCAATGAAGTGGTTTCAAATTTTGAATGGGATTTAAAATTAGATGGTGTATATTAAGAAATGGATAGTAAACAAAAGACCTTAATCCTAATGAATATGAAAAAAATTCGTCGCTAGTAATGGTTTTGTTTATAATAATTAGGGAATACAATCAGGGTATGTATAAAAGGAGTGTTACAAGAATGGCAGAAAAACTAGACCTTACCCAGTTTGAGAAAAAAATGATCATTCGCCCGATGCGACATGATGATATAGATAAAATTATTGAGCTTCAATCATTTTGTTTTCCGGAAATGCAACCTTGGAAAGTGGATCATTTAGAAAGCCACCTATCAATATTTGAGGAAGGTCAGCTTGTCGCTGAACTTGATGGAGAAATTATTGGTTCCTGTTCAAGTCTCATCATAAACTTCGATGAGTATGATGATCGACACACATGGGATGATGTAACCGATAACGGCTATATTACGAACCATAATCCAGATGGCTATAATTTGTATGGAATCGAAGTAATGGTTCATCCTGAATATCGAAGAATGAAGGTTGGACATCGACTTTATGAAGCTAGAAAGGATTTAGCACGTCAGCTGAATTTAAAGAGTATCATTATTGGAGGACGAATCCCTAATTTCCATAAATATTCAGATGAGATGTCTCCAAGGGAATATGTAGATGCCGTAAGTATGCATAAGATTTATGACCCAGTGCTTTCATTCCAGCTAATGAATAGCTTTACATTAATGCGAATCAACCCGAACTATTTGCCCGATGATAAGAAATCGCAAAAATACGCTACCCTGATGGAATGGAATAATGTAGATTATCGTCCGTCCAGTAAACGACATTTCAAGACGAGCTATCCCGTTCGGATTTGTGTTGTTCAATATATGATGCGTAAAATTAATTCATTTGAAGAGTTTGCAAATCAGGTAGAATATTTTACAGACGTAGCTTCTGATGCGAAATCTGACTTTGTCGTATTTCCTGAAATTTTCACCTCACAATTAATGTCGTTTTTAAATATAAAATCACCATCTTTAGCGGTGAGAAAGCTATCTGATTTTACGGAGGAGTATATTGAATTATTTACGGATTTAGCCGTTCGCTACAATGTCAATATTATTGGTGGTTCTCATTTTGTAAAAGAAGAAGATGAAGAAATTTATAATATTGCTTATCTATTCCGTCGTGATGGAACGATTGAAAAGCAGTATAAAATCCACATAACGCCAAATGAACGTAAATGGTGGGGGATTAGCCCTGGAGACAGAGTGAAAGTATTTGATACGGATTGTGGGAAAATTGCGATTCAAATTTGTTATGACATTGAATTTCCAGAGCTTGCGAGAATTGCAACAGATAAAGGAGCAAAAATCATCTTCACACCTTTCTGTACGGAAGACCGTCAAGGGTATCTTCGTGTTCGTTACTGTTCTCAAGCTCGTGCAGTAGAAAATCAAATTTATACCGTGATCTCTGGAACTGTAGGAAACCTTCCGCAAACGGAAAATATGGATATTCAATATGCGCAATCAGCGATCTTTGCCCCATCTGACTTTGAATTTGCAAGAGATGGAATTGTTGGGGAAACAAACCCTAATATTGAGATGGTCATGATCGGCGATGTTGACTTAGAGGTATTAAGGCGTCAAAGGCAGTCTGGTACAGTTCGTCAATTAAAAGACCGCCGTCATGATATTTACGGAATAAATCATAAAGAATAGACAGGGAAATGGGCTGGCTCGTGTTTATGGGTCAGCCTTTTGTTTCAAAGGAAGTTATGATTAGAAGTTGGGAGATTAGTGATATAAGCACACAAATTTTCGAAAACAACTTTAATAATGAGGGTAGCTAGTTTTTTCAAGGTTATATGATAATATGGAGGTGAAAAAGTTGTCAAAAAAACTCGGATTCTTTTCAAAGGAGATTGTCATCTTTAGCCGAATTACATAAAATGAATAGACATCATTAGGAGGGAATCAGTTTGAACTGGAAATTAACATATGAAAAATGGAATCAATTCGAAGGTTTAGATGCCGAGTTGAAAGAATTACTAAAGAATATTCAAGGAGATGAAAAATCTCAAGAAGACGCTTTTTACAAGAACCTGGAGTTTGGTACAGGTGGAATGCGTGGAGAAATCGGTGTGGGAACAAATCGAATGAATACTTATACAATACGAAAGGCGTCAGAAGGTTTAGCTCGTTACATAGAATCTCAAGGGGATGAAGCGAAAAATCGTGGTGTCGTGATTGCTTACGATTCCCGTCATAAATCCCCGGAATTTGCAATGGAGTCGGCGAAAACATTAGCCACCCATGGTATTCAAACATATGTATTTGATGAATTAAAGCCAACACCTGAACTTTCTTTTGCCGTAAGAAGTCTACATGCATTCTCAGGAATTGTCGTCACGGCAAGCCATAACCCTCCTGAATACAACGGTTATAAAGTTTATGGCGAGGATGGGGCACAGTTGACACCGGAAGTGGCCGATATTGTAATCGACAAGGTGAATGAAGTTGAAAGTGAGCTCGAAATAGAAGTAGGCTCTGAAAAAGAACTAAAAGAAAAAGGTTTAATTAAAATGATTGGTGATGAAATCGATCAATCCTATTTAGAGCATCTTTTAATGATTTCAGAAAAACCACAAATCGCTAAAGAAGTGGATTTAAAAGTGGTGTTCTCACCCCTTCATGGGACAGCATTAAAAATGGTGGAAAAGGGATTATCTGCACTAGGGTATGACGAGGTTTACATGGTTGAAGAACAAGCTATCCCGGATCCGGAATTTTCAACTGTGAAGTCGCCAAACCCAGAAGATAAAGCGGCATTTGAATTAGCTATTCGTGAAGGTGAAAAACATGATGCTGATATCCTGATTGCGACTGATCCAGATGCCGATCGTTTAGGGGTTGCCGTTCGGATGGGTCATGGAGAATATAAGCTGTTAACAGGAAATCAGACTGGTGCCATACTTTTAGATTATATCCTTGCTCGTAAACAGGAAAAAGATTCACTCCCTGAAAATGGCCGTGTGTTCAAAACGATTGTCACTTCAGAGTTAGGTCGAAAAGTAGCAGAATCCTATGGGGCTACTGTTGAAGATGTACTTACAGGATTTAAATTTATTGGTGAAAAAATTAAAAACTATGAACAAACAGGTGAATATCAATTTCTCTTCGGCTATGAGGAAAGCTATGGCTACCTTATTGGTGATTTTGCCCGTGATAAAGATGCAGTACAAGCTGTATTAATGGCCACAGAAGCTGCAGCTTATTACAAGAAGCAAGGGAAAACTTTAGATGATGCTCTTCAGGATCTTTATGAACGCTTTGGGTTTTATGAAGAAGGTTTAAAATCTCTTACATTAAAAGGAAAATCTGGCGCAGAGCAGATCCAAGCAATTCTTAGTGATTTTCGAAAGAATCCGATTAAAGAAGTAGCGGGAATTGAAGTGATTGCACAGGAGGATTACCAATCCAGTAAGCGCTTGGAAAACTTTAAGGAAAGTGATCTCCTTCTTCCAAAATCCAATGTATTAAAATACTTCCTACAGGATGGTTCATGGATTTGTTTACGACCATCAGGAACTGAGCCTAAAGTGAAATTCTATTTCAGTGTGATCGGGGAGACTGCAGAAGATAGTCAAAAGAAACTAGAAAAACTTCAAGAATCCATTATGATGAAAGTGGAAACAATGATAAACACACTTGTAGGGAAATAAAGTGACGGAATTTCTAAATAGATCATTATGAGGGATTAAATTTGAGGGCCGAAACGTTATTTTTAAAGTGATACATCGGAACCAGCTTCCCTCTTTTTTACGATTAAATACTTGTAACAGAAAGGAAGTACATCATGTTAAACAATCAAGTTGCCATCATTACAGGAGCCTCTAGGGGTATTGGAAAAGAAATTGCACAGCAATTGTTAGAAAAAGGAGTAAAATTAACAATCGTAGGTAGTTCAGACGGGATTAAGGAAACAAGGCAGGAACTAATGAATACAGGATTCCAAGATGTATTAGCCGTTCAAGCGGATATCTCAAAAGAGAGCGATGTCAATCGAGTGATAGAAGAAACGGTTGCTAACTATGGGAAAATTGATCTTCTTGTAAATAACGCAGGGATTGGTTTTTTCAAATCAACAGAAGAAGTGACGGAAGAAGAATGGCGTAGAATCTTTGAAGTTAATGTTCAAGGTGTCTTCTTATGCAGTAAAGCAGTTCTACCCCATATGAAGAACCAAAAGTCCGGGACCATCATTACGATTTCTTCAGATGTAGCACGCTACACGATACCGAATGGATCTGCTTATGTCGCGACAAAATACGCCGTACAAGGATTTTGTGGATCACTAGCACAGGAAGTTAGGGAGCACGGAATTAGAGTTGGAACAGTCAATCCAGGAATGGTTGATACCTATTTCGCCAATTCTACTCAAGGCATTCCTGAGAAAGAGAATTGGTTAAAGGTAACCGATATCGCGAGTGCTGTCGTTTATATGGCTTCAGCACCTAAACATATGATGATTGATGAAATGATTCTTCATCCATTTGCGCAAGATTACCCAATTGCATAATATAACAGTAAGACTGAACTGGCGTTTACAAGTTCAGTCTTTTTTAAAGCTCTTTTCTAAAAAACCTGTTGTTTATAAAGGATTTTGTGAAAGCAAACCATCGATAAAGATGTTGATTGGAGCGGAAATTAACCACTATTCTTTTTTGAAAAATATCAAAAAAGTTTTCGAAAACAGCCTTTAAAATATAAAATGTAAATAACTTTGAAATAATTCTGTCTAATTTAGCTTTTTCACCGATTCCTACTCGTTTACTCAAAGTACATATAATTTCTCCGACTAAAGTCGTAGAAGGATTTCATACAGAAAGTGAATTACGAGATGAAGGCTGGTTCGTATAATAATATGAGGGGGAGTTCTTTTGAACGAAAATGAGTATTCGAATATCCAATTACTTAAAGAGATTGCAGAATTATTAAATGAGGAAACAGAAATGGCTTCGATGGTAAAAGGGGCATTAAAAAAGTTGATAATAGGTTCCAATTTTACTACGGGCTGGATTTTTTTAATTAATGAAAATAGCCAACATGAGTTAACCGCATATGAGAATCTTCCTTCCTCTTTATCTTCACAATGTTGTGAGCTCATGAAAAAAGGTGGATGCTGGTGCTTAAATCGATTTTACAAAGGGAAATTGACAAAGGCTTCTAATATAATTGAATGTCAGAGGATAGAAAAAGCGATAGAAGAAAAAAGGGGCGACACAGAGGGAATCAATTATCACGCCACTGTTCCTTTGCAGTCAGGGAATGAATCCTTTGGGTTGTTAAATGTTGCGGCACCAAACAAAACGCATTTTTCCAGAGATGAACTGGCATTACTTGAATCGATTGCCTTTCAAATTGGCTCTGCTATTAAGCGTATTCTCTTAACCAAAAAAGAACAGGATGTCCTTCTTATGCAGGAAAGAAATCGCCTTGCGAGAGACCTTCATGATTCCGTCAACCAACTGCTGTTTTCTCTTACATTAACAGCAAGAGGGGCAGCTGAAATAACTAAGGAAGAAGTAGTGAAACAAACCTTTTATGAAATCCAAGGATTAGCTCAAGATGCACTTAGTGAAATGAGGGCACTCATTTGGCAGCTAAGACCAAAAGGGTTAGAAAATGGTCTAATTGAGGCAGTGAAAGGGTATGGAGAGATGCTTGGATTAACACTTGTCACAACGGTTGATGGAGTGGTAGCGTTGCCTTCTAAAATTGAAGAGGCTTTATGGAGAATTAGTCAAGAAGCATTAAATAATTGTAAAAAGCATTCAGGTCAGAAAAAGGTTTGGTATCAACTCACAATAGTAGATAGAAACGTAATTCTTACGATTATTGACAATGGATGCGGGTTCCAATATGATCCAAAGCAACAAATGCCATCGCTAGGTATTCAAAGTATGAAGGAAAGAGTACAGCTGATAAACGGATCCTTTCATATAAACAGCAACTTAGGAGAAGGTACTAGGATTTCAGTAGAAATTCCTTATTAGAGAGGTGAGAATGATGATACGGATATTGATTGCAGATGATCATCACGTTGTTCGACGTGGTTTGGTGTTCTTTTTAAAAACACAAAAAGATATTGAGATCGTTGGTGAGGCGAAAAATGGAGAAGAAGCTGTTAAGCTAGCTCACGAGTTAAACCCAGATTTGATCTTAATGGACTTAGTAATGCCAGGAATGGATGGAATTAAAGCTACGAAACTTATTAAGAATAAACATCCAGAAATTGAAATTATGATGCTTACCAGTTTCTCTGATCAAGACCATGTTATACCTGCTATTGAAGCAGGTGCAGCTGGATATCAGTTAAAGGATATTGAACCAGATGAACTGGTTCGTTCGATTCGTAAGCTTTTAGACGGAGAAAATTCGCTACATCCAAAAGCGACTACGCATCTGTTAACACGAATTTCACGAAGCCATCAACCACCACATATGGTTCATGAGCTTACAAAAAGGGAGAGAGAAGTCTTAGTAGAGCTTTCGAAAGGGAAAAGTAACAAAGAGATTGCCTCGAGCCTATATATAACAGAGAAAACAGTAAAAACACATATATCTAATATTTTTGCAAAGCTTGAAGTGTCAGATCGCACGCAAGCAGCATTATATGCCGTTAAGCACGGACTTGTAACGGGGGAATGAAATTTATTAAGGAGTGTAGTCTAACATGAATGTTGTTATCATAAATGGAAGTCCAAGAAAAAAAGGACGTACGGGTATTGCCGCTCGTTTTATTTCGAGGGAGTATCATCTCGATATCGTAGATCTTAGTAAAGGAGATCTTCCTTTATATAATGGAGAAGAAGAACAGTCGTATCATGATGGCGTGAAGGATTTACGAAAGAAAGTTCGTGAAGCGGACGGAGTCATTCTAGCGTCACCTGAATATCATAGTGGCATGAGCGGAGCCTTGAAGAATGCACTAGACTTTCTAAGTAGTGATTATTTTGCTCATAAACCCGTTGCTTTATTATCATGCGCAGGGGGCGGAAAAGGCGGTATTAATTGTTTAAATAATATGAGGATTGTAGCCAGAGGTGTTTATGCAAATGTCATCCCTAAACAACTCGTTTTAGATCCCGATTGTTTTGATTATGGTCAAGATGGCCTATTGGATCAACCTGCAGAAATTGTAAAGGGTATGATGAAAGAACTCGAAATGTATGTGAATCTTTACCAACAAATGAACATCCATTCCTAATGTACTGTAATGTAACCCAAATCGAAAATAAAAAACTTCACCACGTTAAAGCGCTGCGGGACGGTTCTCGATTGCGTTAATGCACTAACGCAATCGAGAACCGTCCCGCAGTACTTTAGATTAGTAAAGCGGCTATCTTTGGATAGCCGCTTTTTTTGGTGGAATTCCTATTTACATTTTTACGGTTTCTTCAAATGGCTGATGCCAAGTAGCTGTCATATTGGCATGCTCAACGTAACGAAGAAGTGTATACAAATTCTGTTCTATGACAGAATAATCAGTAGAAAAGTGATATGCATGTAAAAAGTGTTCAATTCTTTTTGAAAGTAGGTCATCTTTTGTTCGAACCATGAGAATTAACAGATTATCCCATTCTGATCGATGGGTATAATACAGGGCTCTGTCATAATCCACTTTGTTCAAATCTACTCCCTCCTTCTTGAAGGGTTAATACTATTTTGTTCACTAATGACACTGAACTCTCACACTAAATGTTGGTTACTTGATGGATAGGCGTTTTCCTTGTATTGGATGAATAGAAGTACTGTACTTACATCATATTAAAAATAACAAACAGTAGGAATAATACTGTCATTAAGGAAAAATAAAGCGAGAGGTGAAGTATAGTGAAAAAATGGATATTATTGTTTTCAATTTTTTTCTTTTGTTTTAGCAACGGACAAGTTGGTGCCCAACAACCAGATTATGAGAAGTTTGGTCGTATCGCCATTTCGGTTGTCCAAGAAGATTATCCAGGTGACCCTGTCAAAGACTATGTATATAAGGGAAGAAAAAATGTTTCAGCAAACAAAGTAGCTGATGTATTTCAATTCTCTGTTGCTGATCAAGGAAAACAAAAACAAGTGTTGGTGACCGTTGTTCATCAAGCAGACAATGATAAAGTATTATCCATTAATGTAGAAGAGGTAAAATAACAAAAAGGACTAACTTTAATCATCATGTTGATGACTTGGAGTTAGTCTTTTTATAAGGAAAGGGGACGAGTCATGACCTGAAATGGACGACTAGTTCTACATTTTATTAGGTGTTCGATACTTTGGTTAAATGGTAAGTATTTATCGAGTGAAGTTAAATATGTAAAATATTGATTTTGTTTAAAGATTTTTATGCCTAGATCGTTGAATTTTAGAAGCCAAAACTCGCTAAGGAATTATTTAGATAAATTCGTTTCGATAAGAAAAAGTTCATATTATAATCAATACATAAAAACGCACATACCCCTTTGATACTCGAGTATATTCGTGTAACCTAATATAAGAAAGGTGGTTATATTTTGGCTTCTGCCATTTTTTTATTCATATTAGCCGGTTTAGCTGAAATCGGTGGTGGTTACCTAATCTGGTTGTGGTTAAGAGAATCTAAACCACTATCATATGGGATCGTCGGAGCTGTGGTTTTAGTATTATATGGGATCATACCGACCCTTCAGCAGTTTCCTCATTTCGGCAGAGTGTATGCAGCATATGGGGGAGTTTTTGTTGTGTTAGCTGTGTTATGGGGATGGTGGGTTGATCATGAAACACCTGATTTGTATGATTGGATTGGTGCAGCTGTTTGTTTACTCGGGGTATCGATTATTTTGTGGGCACCAAGAGGATAAATTGATATAATAGTTATACATATTTTACGGAAAGAGGCTAAAACATGTAGGATCATTCTTTCTTCCAAAAACAACTGAATAGTAAGGAGGAAGAATGATGAAAACAAAAGCTTTTCGATTTTTGTGGTTAGGTCAAGCTTTTGCTAATGCAGGAGATGTCTTTTATATTGTGGCGTTAATTGCCGCTGTTTTTAGTTGGACAAAATCACCATTTTTAATGACGATTGTTCCAGTTGTGATCACCCTATCGAGGTTTATTAGCTCAATACTGGCGCCACTTCTCATCGGTCGTTATCATTTGAAGGGTCTGCTATATTACTCGCAAGCAGTAAAAACCATCCTTATGATCATACTTTCTGTGATGTTACTATTTTCATTAGAGTATGTTGTGATTTTGTTTATTTTTGCGTCCTTAATTGCGTTTTTAGATGGTTTTGCATTACCAGCTAGAAACGCCTTAGTGCCTTCACTCGTTAAAAGAGAAGAACTGATGGGTGCCAATGGATTCTTATCCACTAGCGACCAACTGATTCAGTTTTCAGGGTGGGCAGCCGGTGGATTAATGGTAGCTTTTATTGGGGAAGATGGGACATTGTTTGTTACAAGTGTTTTGTTTATCATCAGTACAGCGTTTATGTATAGTATTCCTGCCAAATTACATTCAAATTTAGGATCGAATACAAAAATCCCTTTCTTCAAACAATTGGGTGAAGGCTGGCTGGATGTGTGGAAAACATCTATTTTAAAGAAAATTTTTTTAGTCTATGCTTTGGAATCATTAGCCAGTGTCGTTTGGATTGCAGCGATTTTATATATTTATGTGGAAAGTCAACTTTTACAAGGCGAGGAATGGTGGGGGTTTATTAATAGCGCTTTCTTCGTTGGATTAATTTTAGCAAGTACATTTATGCTTAAATGGCATAGAATTTTTGCAAATCGACAGCCCCTAGTGGCGATTACGATCATAACGGCGATTCTTACTCTTGTATTTGGGTATAATGAAATTCCATTTATGGCACTGATCATCTCCTTTTTCTTTGGGGTGTGTGATCAAACAAAAGTTATTCTCTTACAAACACATGTTCAGATGAGTATTGAACCTGAGCGTCTCGGTAAGGTATATGCTGCACAGGGAGCACTTACAACTCTGTTATTTGGAATAGGTTCATTAGCAGCTGGAGGACTTGTTACATTAATTGGAGTACAATGGGTATTTGCTTTATCAAGCTGTCTTCTTTTTATCACTGTCATTCCTACCATGCTTATACAGAATACCCTTAAAAGAGAAACAGAACTTTAATCTTTAATTAGGACGGACCCGACTGGGTTCGTCCTTTTTTTCGTTGTATAAAAACTTACCGCCACAAAACAGTCTGCTCCTCAAACTTTGTCCAGCTCCGCCTCCTTGGAGCTCGAGTCATAAGTCTAGCCACAAAGGAAGGGAAAAGGCACCCTTCCTATGTGACTTGTCTTATGCTATGCCTGCGGCCCACAGGATGTGGTCAGAAAGGCGTTGCCACAGGATGTGGCGAACTTAGCCTTTCATCCCCCGAAGCACTTCCGCCTTTCATTGTCCAGCTCCGCCTCCTTGGCTTATGCTTGTCGGGCCTGACCAAGGCGCTTCCACTTTTCTATTCATCTTTCGAATTTTTATTTCATACATTGTGATAAGAGTATAAAGGAGGACGAATTGATGAGAGAAGAGGATCAAAAACAACTTCAAAATAGTATTGCTGAAATTACTGAAATCGCTAAAGGGTTTGGACTTGACTTTTATCCGATGCGTTATGAAATCTGTCCTGCTGATATTATATATACATTTGGTGCTTATGGAATGCCAACAAGATTTTCTCATTGGAGCTTCGGAAAACAATTTCATAAAATGAAGCTTCACTATGATCTTGGCTTAAGTAAAATTTATGAACTTGTCATTAACTCTGACCCCTGTTATGCGTTTCTATTGGATTCCAACGCGCTTATTCAAAATAAATTAATTGTGGCCCACGTATTGGCTCATTGTGATTTCTTTAAGAACAATGTCCGTTTTCAGAACACTAAAAGAGATATGGTAGAAAGCATGTCTGCTACCGCAGAACGAGTACGGCGTTATGAGATTGAACATGGAAAACATGAAGTGGAGACCTTCTTAGATGCTGTTTTAGCAGTAGATGAGCATATTGACCCGTCGCTTATGAGACCGAAGCTTAGCTGGACGATGGAAGATGTCGAGTGGGAAGAAGATCCGGCCACTACAACACCGTATGATGATTTATGGTCTCTAGATGAAAAACCAAAAAGCAGGGAACGTAAAAAAGTGGTGAAAAAATTTCCTCCTCAGCCAGAAAAAGACGTCCTTCTTTTTATTGAACAGTACAGTCGTGAATTGACGGATTGGCAAAGGGATATTCTTACAATGATGAGAGAGGAAATGCTTTATTTTTGGCCACAGTTAGAAACAAAGATTATGAACGAAGGATGGGCTTCTTTTTGGCATCAAAGGATCTTAAGAGAACTGGATTTAACCAGCGGTGAATCGCTTGAATTTGCGAAGCTGAATGCAGGTGTCGTCCAGCCTTCAAGAACGAGCATTAACCCTTATTATTTAGGGCTTAAAATCTTTGAAGATATTGAAGAAAGATACAATAACCCATCAGAAGAAATGATGAGGCTTGGAGTTGAGCCGAATACAGGGCGAGAAAAAATCTTTGAGGTTCGTGAAATTGAGTCGGATATTTCATTTTTACGAAATTATTTAAATAAAGATCTTGTTATGAGAGAAGACATGTATCTTTTCCAAAAGCAAGGGAAAGATTACAAAATCGTTGATAAGGAATGGGAAGCGGTTCGTGATCAGCTTGTAAACATGAGGGTTAACGGTGGGTTCCCTTATATCACAGTTAATGATGGAGACTATATGAAAAACGGTGAACTCTATTTGAAACATTGGTATGAAGGGATCGACCTCGATATCAAATATCTTGAAAAAGTACTTCCATACCTACAGCAGCTATGGGGGAGAACGGTACACATTGAAACGATGGTCGAAAGCCGTGAAATGTTGTTTACTTATGATGGGAGAAGTGTTCAAAGGAAGTATTTATAATGGCAAAGGAGGGAACCCATGATGGTGGTTTCCTCCCTTTTTATGGATGAGTGTTTAGTCGTTGCCCTGGTTCAAGCAGATTTTGTCTGTCCTACATAATGTGTTAGTAAGATACTACTACAGTAGATGGTGGTTTTGGTTATCTTAAAGAGGGAGGTTTCTTTCTGTTTGAACATGGGTTAATAATTGTTTTTTCAACCTCGTGCAATATAAAAATGACATCTGAAATAATGGGCTTTGAATAAAGGTGTAAACAAATGTGAACACAAAAACGGGACCACCAATTAGCCAGCCAACAATTAATACACTGCTTTCCAACAGAATTCTCACGTTGCTAATTGATATACCCGTTTTATCCGAGATCGAAAGCATAAACCCATCTCTCGGACCTGCTCCAAATCCCGAGGCAGAGTACATGCCTCCTCCGACCCCCATTAAAACAATTCCTATCATAAGCGTAATCATCTCTCCAACTAAATGGGGAAATTTAGGGAAAATGTTTACCCACAGAAAAAAATCAACTAGTGGACCAACGAGAAGAGCGTTAAGGAAAGTGCCTACATGAAGATATCTACGATCAAGAATAAGAGAACCAAGGATAAGCATTCCCCCAATAATAATGTTCCAGGATCCAATGGTTAGACCAAACTTCTCAAATAAGCCGATATTCATCACATCCCATGGATGAATACCTAAATGCTGTACAGTGATAGCAATTGAGATTCCATAGCTGAAAACGATGAGACCAGTGAGAAAAAAGCTCAATTTAATGAAATGTGACATCTGCGTTCTCTCCATCTTAAAAATAATGTATTAAGTATACTGTATTCTATTATAAAATAGAGATAAGTATTTCGGGAAGGGAAATAAAAATGATGTAATAATTCTTTATAATGCATTAAGTTTGACCATTGGAATGGGGTAAACTTATAATCAAACTAATATTAGCCTTTGTAATATACTGATTTCTACTTCAATGGCTTTGGAAACGGAAGGGGAATCTCCTTTGAAATCTTATAAAGAGCTAGCAAACAGTGTTCAATTCATAGTAAAGAAAAATGGTGTTATTCTTGAAGATAAAGACGAAACTTTAGAGACCGTTGGATGGGGAAGAAGTGCATATGTATTCAAAATTGGCTCGACAAACAAAGTACTTAAAGTATTTTTTCCACAATTTATTGAAACGGCAAAAGAGGAAGCTCAAATATATGAACAGCTGCAAGGAAATAAATATTTTCCTACTCTATTTGAAGCAGGAGAGGGTTACTTAGTTATTGAGTTTGTTGAAGGAACCACCCTATTTGACTGTCTAAGAAAAGGGATTTACATTTCTGAAGATATGATCATTGAAATCGATGATGCCTTGGATACAGCTAGATTAAAAGGTCTAAACCCCTCCGACATCCATCTGCGCAATATTTTGTTAACAAAAGAGGGAACGATTAAAATTATCGACGTGGCAAGGTATCGTCAAAATAAAGATTGTACCCAATGGGATGACCTTAAAAGAGTCTACCGTGATTATTATCTGAAAAGTTTCTTTCCGAAAAAGATCCCGGCTTTCATTATGAATACAATTGCCTTTTTCTACAAGAAAAAGTGGACCCCTGAATGGAGAAAGTAGTGCTTTAACGCAGTGAGGGACGGTTCTCGAAGGCTTCACCGCGGTGAAGCCTTCGAGAACCGTCCCTCAGCGCTTTAGTGCGCTATAGAGAGATCTCCGTAGTCGTTTAGTTTTTGTTTTAGTTCCCTAACGCTTTTTTTATCTGATAAAATATATAATATGTCCCCTTTGAGAATACTTGTTTCTCCACTTGGAGTAATTAATGCTTCGTTCCGGATAATTGCGTTCACAAGTACATTTTGGGGGAGTTCTAGGTTTTTCATTTTTTGATCAATAAGCTGATTAGCCTCTCCTATATGATATTCAATCATTTCTGCATTAGCCTTTCCGATGGAAACAAGCTCTAACGTGTGCGGAGGAGTTGTTTTATTAGGTCCAGTCAATTTTAATTTATTCGCCAGATAGACAATAGATGACCCCTGTATGAGGGCAGAACTCAGAACGATGAAAAATACAAAATTAAAAATTACTTGACTATTTTCTACGTTCGAGATCATCGGAAATGTCGCAAGAACAATTGGAACAGCCCCTCGTAATCCAGCCCATGAAATAAAAAGTTTTTCCTTATTTGTGAATTTAAAAAATGAAAGTGAAAGATATACTGCAATTGGTCTTGCAATAAAGATAAGAATAAAAGCAACTAAGAACCCTTTCCAAATTAATGACCATTCCCAAAGCTGTGATGGAAATACGAGTAATCCGAGGATTACAAACATCAGAATTTGCATCATCCAGGCAAACCCCTCATTAAATCGAAGAATTGAGTGACGATAGGTCAATTCTTTGTTCCCAATTACAAGTGCAGCAACATATACAGCAAGTAGTCCGCTAGCATTAACCATAGCTGTCAGGCCATAGGTTAATATAGCGAAGGCTAAGGCAAATACCGGGTATAGCCCACTAGAATCCAATGAGATCTTATTTATAGAATTGGAACCAATTTTCCCTAGTATTAAACCAATCACTAACCCAATTCCCATCTGCCAAAAGAACGAACCAATCAATAAAGTGACATTAGATTCCTCCAAGGTGATTAACTGTATGAAAGAAAGGGTCAAAAAGACGGCCATCGGATCATTAGTTCCAGACTCTGCCTCAAGAGTAGAGGCGAGCTTTTGTTTCACATTCTTACCGGATAATGCTGCAAAGACCGCAGCAGCATCGGTTGAACCGACAATTGCTCCTAGTAAAAATGCGACCAACCAGTCCATACCAAGAATGTACTTCGCAGCTAATGCTACGATGCTTGTTGTTAGCAAGACACCTATAGTTGCTAGAGATAAAGAAGGATAAGCAACCTTTTTAATGCTGCTCCATTTTGTCTGGAGACCACCTTCAAACAAAATGACGATGAGTGCTAAGACACCAATAAGCTGTGCTACATTAGGATTATCGAAATAAATGATGTCTAAGATATCACTGCCCATAATCATGCCAAGCATAATGAAAAGTACGAGTGATGGGACACCAAGACGGGTGGAGAATTTTGTGGTAATTACCCCTAAAATTAGTAAAGTGGATAAAAGAAGAATAATATAATCTGTATCAAAATGTTGAAGAAGCATGTGAACCCCCTAAATACTATTTGTGAAAATTTTATCATAATTATCCTCAATTCCTCAGCTAACATGTTCTCGGTTTTTTCTAAATATGAATAAAATGTAAATAAAGGAGGAGAATTTATTGACCGGTTTTGAACAAGAAGTGATGAAGCAAATTAGTCATACAAAAATGTCGAAATGGGCTGTTGTCAGAAGATCTTCGTTTATTATTTTCGGAGCGGCATTAATGGCAATAGGACTTGAGTTATTTTTAGTTCCGAATAAAGTTTTAGATGGCGGCATAGTTGGAATAAGCATTATACTATCTCATTTATTGGGCTGGAAGTTAGGGATCTTTATTTTCTTTCTTAATATTCCTTTCTTTTTTATGGGCTATAAACAAATCGGAAAAACATTTGCACTCTCAACCTTCTTAGGAATAACCGTTTTATCGATTGGTACTACCCTGCTTCATAGTGTCCCGGGGGTTACCGATGATCTCTTGTTAGCAACTGTTTTTGGAGGTATCAGCATTGGCATTGGAATTGGAATTGTGATTCGTTATGGAGGGTCTCTTGATGGTACAGAAATCTTGGCTATTCTCTTTAATAAAAAGATGCCTTTTTCAGTCGGAGAAATAATTATGATCATCAATATTTTTATTTTTATAGTAGCAGGGTTTGTCTTTACTTGGGATCGTGCTATGTATTCATTAATTGCTTACTTTATTGCTTTCAAAACAATCGATGTAGCTATTCAGGGCTTGGATGAGTCAAAGTTTGCTCTAGTCATAAGTGATCGTTCTAAAGAAATGGGAGACGCCATTCTAGCCAGATTAGGGAGAGGTGTTACCTATTTAAATGGTGAAGGGGGATTTACAGGTGATGAGAAAAAAGTAATCTTCTGCGTCATTACTCGTTTGGAGGAAGCGAAGCTTAAGTCCATTGTTGAGGACTATGATAAGAGTGCTTTTCTAGCTGTTGGAACAATTGCAGAGGTTCGAGGCGGAAGATTTAAAAAACGAGCTATTCACTAATTTGCTTCCTGTGGAAGAATCTAGAATAAATTGTGAAAGCAAAATTTGCTCATAATAAAAAAATGATAGTAAATACTTTACAACTGGAGTTTTTTTAAATGAGACCTAATATTGTATTAAAATTTATTTTCATTTTTTTGTTAATGAGTAGTCTAAGTCTTGAAGTTTCAGCAGATAATCTTCCATATTCGCTCGAATCTATGGAATGGGAAGAGGTAGAAAAGATTATACCAAGGGATTCTAAGTTCACTGTGATTGATGTAGAATCAGGGAAATCTTTTGAAGTTCAAAGAAGAGCCGGCAGTAGTCATGCGGATGTACAGCCATTAACCAAAAAGGATACAAAAATTATGAAAAAAATCTATGGAGGTAAGTGGAGCTGGAATCGAAGAGCGATATTAGTCTTAGTAGATGATCAACTCATTGCTGCTTCTATGCATGGAATGCCACATGGGGGAGGGGCACTTGACAATAGTTTTTCAGGTCATTTCTGTATCCATTTTAAGGGAAGTACCACCCATGGCTCACATAAGAAAGATCCAGCTCATCAACTTATGATTTTGAAAGCAAGCCAAGAGCTAGATGAGTATTTATTATATAGTGACCCAATTCAAATTATAAATGCTCTTTTCATTTCCATGAAAAATAAAGATTCAACGATATTTAATAAAGTCATTCATCATACTACTATTTCGAAAAGATTAACTAATAAGGTAAAGAAAATAGAAAATATTAAAATCCTGCAAGTGCCCAAACTTACCCCAGATGAGTATTCAGGATTCATAGTGATTGAGGTACCGATAGAATTTGAGCTTATACAAAAGGGAGTAAGAAAAGAAGTCGTTGAAGGGAACTTGGTTTTAATTAAAGAAGGGGCAGGAAATCAGTGGTATATTGATGGTGAAAGTTTAGCTGAATTATTATAGGATTTCTTCTAAAAACTACACCACTCACATAAGTTAGTTGTAAATGAACTGTGGACAAGGTGATCCAGTACATGGAGAAAATGCTGGCAATTATTATTGGAGCTTTACTAGTGGGGATCGGTGTCAATGGGTTTCTAGTACCACATCATCTACTTGATGGAGGAATGATCGGACTAGGGCTCATTTTTCATTATTACCTTGGGTATCCAACGGGACTATGCATCCTCGTCCTAAGCATTCCCTTATATATCATTGCTTGGATCTATGAACGGAAATATTTTTATCATGGAATTCATGGACTCATCCTAACGTCGTTCAGTATAGATGTATTGGATTTTCTAAGAGAGCTTTTCTTCGTTCCCATTTTCCTTGGTGCAGTAATCGGGGGAATGCTTGTAGGGGTAGGAATTGGATTAATGCTTATATATGAAACAAGTACAGGCGGAACCGATATGATTGCTCAAATATTGGCAAAAAAGGTTTCTATAAATGTTGGATGGCTCATCCTTTTCATCGACGGAATTATTGTTGTACTTGGTTTATCAATCTTAGAGTGGCATCTATTTTTGTATTCCTTAATTACCATTGTTTTTGTTGGAATATTGACAAGCATGACTGTTCATGTGAAGCATTGATTCAAGCAGATATAGTAAGTAGTGAGTAGTTGAAAAAGAATTCAACTACTCACTACTCACATTGGATTAACCTATAATAATCCGTTCCTTAGGGTAATGGTATAAAGCCTTTTGTTTACGTACTCCTATGATTACTAAGAAAGAAAGAATTCCAATTCTCCCAATGAACATAAGAGCGATAATGATCACTTTTCCAAACGAACTTAAGTCGGCTGTAATACCCATTGAAAGTCCTGTCGTTCCAAAAGCCGAACAAACTTCAAAAAGGATTTGCAGTGTTGAAAACGGTTCAGTGATAGAAAGTAATACAACGGCTATGGTACAAACAAACGCTGCCATCAATGTAACGGCTAAAGATTTCAATACATCGTCTGGGTGAATTTCCCGTTTAAAAGCTTTAATTGTAGAACTTCCTTTTGCAAAATTGAGTAAAAATAGTAGATTGACCGCAAAGGTAGTTGTTCGGATTCCTCCCCCCACAGAGCTTGGCGATGCCCCAATGAACATTAAAATACAAAGAACAATTAAAGTGGCATCTGAGAAATCACTGACATCCATTGTTGCTAATCCACCATTTCTTGTGGTGGTCGACTGGAAAAAAGCATAAAACAAAGACTCATGCCACGATTTTCCTTTAAAGTAATGATCAAACTCAAGCAAAATGATGACAACCGTTCCAACTGCCATTAAGGCAAAAAAAGTAGTGGTGGTAAGCTTTGTATAAAGGGAAAAACGAAAATGGAAGTCTTTATCGCTTTTATGCTGAAAAAAAGCTTTAAGTTCAATTAATACGGGAAAACCAATGGCCCCTAATGTAAGTAAAATGATATTAATACCTTGAACGAAATAATCTTTAGCAAAAGGAATGAGTGATTCCCCAGTAATATCAAATCCTGCATTCGTGGTTGCACTTACAGAAGCAAATAACCCTTGAAGATAGGCTTCCTGCCAAGAAGGAAAGTATTGAAGAAAATAAGTTCCTAATATTAATGCTCCTACGAATTCAATTAGAAGGATGATCCCTAATATTTGTTTCATTAGGACAACTAGTCCTGATAAATTGGATTGATTTTGATCCGTCATTATGAGCCGACGTTCACGAAGGCCGATTTTCTTCCCGAAAATTAACCATAGAAAGGTGCCAAGAGTCATGACCCCTATACCACCGAATTGCAGAATGAACATGAGGATGAAGACACCAGCAGTACTTAATGTGTCGGGTGTTGAGACAACACCGAGTCCCGTAACGCTAATGGCGCTTACTGCTGTAAATAGAACATCAATAAACGACCACTTAACCCCCGGCTCTAAAGCAATCGGCAAACTAAGCAAAATAACTGAAATAATGACCGCTATTATATAAAAAGAAACAATAAGTTGTGCAGGAGATAATTCATCTAACTTTATTCTAATCTTGTTCATATTTAAAGAGCTCCTTCGAAAAATGAACTATTCACAGTATGTACATAACAATACTTCATATCATACTACTATTGATGAAAAGAAAAAAGATGGGATAGACTTCCTACACGATTCAAGATCGTTTATGGTATACTTTTAGAGGTATATTAAAGACTTTTCTTTGAAAAGCAAGAAAGGGGTCATAATATGGCAGATGTATTTAATCAAGAACTTATCGTCGCGATTATTACGGCTTTTGCTATATATTTAATTCTAAGAGGTATTGCTATTTTCCTTGGTAAAGCAGGTAAAGGATACTTAGAAAATAAAAAGCTGCAATCCGAAAAACTTTTCCTTCAGATTATTGGAGGCTACTATATTATTTCAGGTGTATTAACGGCTTTTATTCCTACGTTAGATTGGAAAACAGAAGATATTTATTTCTCAATCGGGATCTATGCTCTAGTATCTGTTGCTTTTTGGGTAGGCTTAGAATTATTATCAAAACGTCAAAGCAGTGTACAAGAGAACTAATCACACAAAAAAGGATTGTCCATTTGAACTTGGGCAATCCTTTTTTGTGTGGAAGTTTTTCATTATTTAGCTTAAACGCTAAATCTCACGTAGCATAAACTGAAACAACCTTCTTAACCCATCTTAAACTATGACTGCATTCCACAGGATGTAGTGAACATTTATTAGAAATAACCCTTTTTAAACAATATATAGACAATAGATAAAACAAGTAAACTGTAGTTCATCAACCAGGGACCATTCGATTGCTCTTGCTGTTTCCCAAACAACTTATCGTAAGCTTCTTTACGTAATTTTGTTTCGTTTACAACCATTTGAGCATCCCACCTTAGTGTATCGCTTTCATTAATTTTATCACAATAACAGAATATAATAAATGTTCTGTTATTTATAATATTCAAATGACTGTTTGACCATTTCTTCTTCTTTAGCATATACTATATTCAAAAGAACATTTGAATGAGATGGTGATTAGTTATTATGAAGAATCAGGATGTATGTGAAATTACTTGTATACATGAAGAAAAGGTTTCAAAGCTAAAAAGTACATTATCAACAAAAAATACTTCTAAAGTAGCTGGTTTATTCAAAGCCCTATCCGATGATACAAGAATGAAGATTGCTTATGCCCTTTCGATAGAGGAAGAACTTTGTGTCTGTGATGTGGCTAATATTGTAGGGGCAACTACTGCCACTGCTTCTCATCATTTAAGGCTATTAACAAAACAAGGATTAGCTAAATTCGAAAAAAGAGGAAAGCTTGTTTATTATTCCCTAGATGATGATCATGTAAAACAATTAATTGAAATTGCATTTACTCATCAAAAGGAGGTAGAAGAACGTGACAGCTAACCAAGAGACCCCCTTTAAGAAGACATACCGAGTTGAGGGCTTTTCCTGTGCTGGCTGTGCGTCTACATTTGAAAAGAATGTTCAAAGTATTGAAGGTGTAACAGATGCAAAGGTGAATTTCGGTGCTTCTAAAATAACAATATATGGAGACGTACCATTAAGAGAAATAGAAAAAGCTGGTTCTTTTGAAAAATTGGTTATTAAAGACGAAAAAAATTATGAGAAGACAAAAGAGATTTCTTATATAAAAAAATATGGAAAACTCATGATTTCAGCAGTATTTATTGTCGCTGCTTTCATTCTCCAATTTCAATTTGGTGAAGGATCGATTTGGTCTGTTGGTGCTTTCTTTTTAGCCATTGTTATAAGTGGCTTTAACCTATTTAAGACAGGGTTGAAAAATCTTATAGCCTTTAAGTTTGATATGAGAACGCTTATGACAGTGGCTATTATTGGGGCGGCTCTTATCGGTGAATGGGGAGAAGGAGCTATTGTTGTTATATTATTTGCCGTTAGTGAAGCATTAGAAGCCTATTCTATGGATAAGGCGAGGAATTCCATCCGTTCCTTAATGGAAATTGCCCCTAAGCAGGCATTGATTCGAAGAAACGGGAATGAGATTGTCATTGATGTTGAAGACATTGAGATTGATGACATCATGCTTGTAAAGCCAGGTCAAAAATTTGCAATGGATGGAGTAGTTTTGAATGGGATCTCCACTGTTAACCAAGCGGCCATTACCGGTGAATCAATCCCTGTAGAAAAAAACGTAAATGATCAAGTATTTGCAGGAACTTTGAATGAAGAAGGACACTTAGAAGTTAAGGTAACCAAAAAAGTAGAAGACACCACTCTATCTAAAATCATTCATTTAGTGGAAGAGGCTCAGGCTGAAAAAGCCCCTTCACAAGCCTTCGTTGATCAATTTGCAAAATATTATACTCCAGCCATAATTGTGATTGCTTTCATGGTTGCCATCATTCCACCGTTATTCCTTGGAACTGATTGGTTGACATGGGTATATCAAGGATTAGCAGTGTTAGTTGTGGGCTGTCCATGTGCACTTGTTATTTCCACTCCTGTTGCGATCGTAACAGCAATTGGAAATGCAGCTAAAAATGGTGTGCTCATTAAAGGCGGAGTATATCTTGAAGAAATGGGCCAGCTTAAAGCGATAGCATTTGATAAAACAGGTACACTGACAGAAGGAAGACCTGTAGTTACTGATTTTGTCCTATTATCGGAAGGAGAATTATCCGAAGATAAACAATGGGAATTAATCTCTGCAATGGAGTATCGATCACAGCACCCTTTAGCTCGTGCCATTTTATCTGAAGCAACCGAGAGAGGGATAGAATATAAATCGGTTTATATCGATGATTTTAAATCAATTACTGGTAAAGGCATCAAAGCAACAATAGAGGGAAGTATGTATTATTTTGGAAGTCCTTTGCTATTTAACGGTCTCCTCACACAAGAACAAACGGAGCAGATTTATCAGTTACAGCTCAAAGGTAAAACGGTGATGGTTTTTGGCTCAGAAAGTGATGTTTATTCGATTACCGCTGTGGCAGATAAAATTCGGGAAAATAGTACTGAGCTTCTTTCAACACTTCATCAAAACGGCATTACACATACCATCATGTTAACAGGTGATAATGAGGCAACTGCAAATGCAATTGGAAATGAACTAGGAATAAAGGAAATACAAGCTGAGCTTTTACCACATCAAAAATTAGGGTTTATCAAGGAACAAAAAGCGCGCTATGATAAAGTGGCAATGGTGGGAGACGGAGTCAATGATGCGCCAGCTTTGGCAGCTGCGAATATAGGAATTGCGATGGGGGGAGCTGGAACAGATACAGCACTAGAAACAGCGGACATAGCTCTTCTAAGTGATGATTTAAGGAAACTCCCTTATATTGTTCGATTAAGTAGAAAAGCCCTCACAATAATCAAGCAGAATATTACATTTGCCATTGGAATAAAAATTGTTGCCTTACTTCTTGTTGTCCCAGGATGGTTAACACTATGGATTGCCATCTTTGCGGACATGGGGGCTACATTAATAGTGACTCTTAACGGGTTGCGTTTATTAGGGGAGAAAATGAAGGAATAGACAAAAACATAGTCATCCTAGGCTAGAAGAAGCCTGTCAATAGATGGGTTTCTTTTTTATTTACTACAATGGATTGATCGTTATAGTTAAGTATCTTAAATAGTTAGATCCAATGGTTTAATAACATAAAAGAAATAACCTTCCTTAAAATGTTTTAAGACAAAAATGCAGGGTTAGTTTAAGGGCATCTCCAAAAAGCTTTTCACAAGAATAGCTTCCATAAATATCAGTGTGATCAAAGGTGGTAATACCTTGATCGACACAATGCTGGATAAAATCTAAGGTAGTTTCAAATGGGTGATTCCAATCAGCAAGACGCCATAAACCATGAATCAATCTTGGGTAAGTTTGATTGTTTACTAGCTGAACTCTTTCCATAAAATGACCTCTTTATTCGTTACCCTCATTAAACCTGTTTAATACGAAAACCTTATACTAAATTGCTTTCTGGATATGAGAAAAAAGGAATGATTAAAGAAAGTTAAAAATTAGAAAAGTAAAATATATGGGGTGGTAAATGGGAGGAGTGAACAAACTTCTTGATATAAAGTGGGAAATATGGCACAGTATTAAAGTGAAAAAGCGTTTAAATTTATTTCTTTATAGTGAGAATAGTAGGGGAACCGATTCATGTCGGTTGAGATTGTACATAAGTACTAACCCTTTGAACCTGATCTGGTTTAAACCAGCGTAGGGAACATATTCTTAGACGATTACCATTTCGTTTATAATATGCGTCCCGGGTTCAAAGACCCTGGGGCGTTTTTTGGGTTAATATTACTTTAGGGGGAAAGTCAATGAAGAAATGGTTGATGGTGATCCTATCGGTCGTACTGTTAGCTGGCTGTGGTTCAGAGGATAGTAAAGAAGATAATAGTGATTCACTTGAAAAGGTGTCAGTGGTTCTTGATTGGACACCAAATACAAATCATACAGGCTTATATGTAGCAAAGGAAAAAGGTTATTTTGAAGAGCAAGGCTTAGACGTTGAGATTGTAATGCCTGGAGAAGCGGGAGCAGATCAAATTGTTGCTTCTGGAAAATCAGAATTTGGAGTAGGTTATCAAGAAGGTGTGACACAAGCGCGTGTACAGGATGTGCCGCTTGTCTCAATTGCAGCAGTCATTCAACATAATACTTCTGGATTTGCTTCACCAGTGGATAAAGGCATTAAGACACCTAAAGATTTTGAAGGCAAAACATACGGTGGCTTCGGATCTCCTGTTGAAAAAGAGATTATGTCGGCATTAATGAAACAAGATGGTGCCGATATTAACAAGGTCAATATTGTCAATATGGGCGACACTGACTTTTTTACAGCTGTAAAACGCGACATTGATTTTGCATGGATTTATTATGGTTGGACAGGAATTGAGGCTGAGCTACGCGGAGAAGAGTTAAATATGGTTTACCTTACCGACTATTCTGACAAGCTGGACTACTATACACCTGTACTAACAACATCGGAAAAAATGATAAGTGATGAGCCTGAAAAGGTAGAAAGTTTTATTGCAGCTGCATCTAAAGGCTATGAATTTGCTATTGAAAACCCTGGCGAAGCAGCGGACATTTTAATTGAAGCTGAACCTGATTTAGATGCAGAACTCGTTAAGAAAAGTCAGGAATGGCTAGCTGACAAGTACCAAGATGATGCACCTAGATGGGGTGAACAAAAGAAAGAAGTATGGGAGAATTATGGAGACTGGATGTTTAACAACGGTTTGATTGAAAAGAAACTAGATGCTGAGAAAGCTTTTACAAATGAATTCTTACCAGAATAAGAGGTGAATAAAATTGGGGAACTCTTTAATTAGTATTCAAATTATACCAAAGACAAAAAATGGGGAAAGTGTCATTCCCTTAGTTGATGAAGCGATATCCATTATAAAAGAATCCGGTGTGAAGTTCGAGGTACACCCTCTGGAAACAACGATGGAGGGTGAGCTTTCTGAGTTATTTAAGGTGATCGAGAAAATGAATGAACGTATGATTGAACTTGGTTCGGTTAACGTGATTTCTCAAGTGAAAATTCTTTATCAGCCAAGTGGGATTGCAATGGATGATTTAACGGAGAAGTACCGATGATGAAGTCATTATGGTTAAAAGGATGGCGGCCTTTAGTGGTCATCATCCTTTTGTTTATCATTTGGGAAAGCAGTACAAGGTTCGGAGGGATTCCAGCATGGTTACTACCTGCCCCATCGGATATTGTTACAGAAGCAATTGACGTGTGGCCCAATTTTCAAATTCATTTATTATCTACCGTGAAATTAACTCTACTCGGCTTTGTGATTGGATGTAGTTTTGGACTAATAGTAGCCGTAAGTCTACATATGATCCCTATTGTTCGTGAATCCGTTTATCCGTTAATCATCCTTTCGCAAAATATTCCAATTATCGTTCTTGCACCGCTATTAGTCGTATGGTTCGGATTTGGATTGCTGCCGAAGATCATTGTCATCACTCTAGTTTGTTTCTTTCCTGTTGCAGTGGCGACGATGGATGGCTTTAGACAAACTGGACAAGAATTAAAGCATTATATGCAAATGGCAGGAGCTTCAAGAAGACAAATTTTCACTAAGCTAGAATGGCCGCATGCATTACCATCTATTTTTTCTGGGTTGAAAATATCAGCGACATACAGTGTAATGGGGGCAGTTATTTCTGAATGGCTTGGCGCGAAAAGCGGGGTTGGTGTCTTTATGACCCTTGCATCTTCATCATTCAGGACGGATCGAGTGTTTGTAGCGATTTTTACGATAATGGTCCTGAGTCTATTGTTTTTCGCTTTCATTATTGCTTTAGAAAAGTGGATGATTAAATGGCGACCACAAGGAGAAAAATAAAATGGGAAAGCTAAAAATACAAAACCTTAAAAAGTCATTTGACTCAACAAAAATTATTGATAACCTTTCTCTTTCGATAGAGGAAGGGGAGTTTGTATCTATCCTAGGGCCTTCAGGAAGTGGGAAAAGTACATTATTCCATCTAATTGGAGGGCTTTATTCTCCTGAAGAAGGAAAGATTGTCCTTGATGGTGAGGAGATAAATGGAAAACGGGGGTTTATCAGCTACATGCCACAAACTCCCTCATTATTACCATGGCGGACAGTTATAGATAATGTGATTTTAGGTCAAGAACTTAGTGGAAAACCAGATAAAGAGAAAGCAATTCGGTTAATTGATCGAGCTGGATTGAAAGGGTATGAACAGTCTTTTCCACATGAGTTGTCAGGTGGGATGAAGCAAAGGGTTGCGTTTATTCGTGCACTATTGAGTCCTCAACCTTTAATTTGTTTGGATGAGCCATTTTCGGCACTTGACGAATTTACAAGGCTCGAAATGCAGAAATGGTTACTTTCCATTTGGGAAGAACATCCGAGATCTGTTCTTTTTGTTACCCACAATATTGAAGAAGCATTATTTTTGTCCGATCGTGTAATGGTTTTATCCCATCGCCCCGCCACGATCAGAAGCGAGTTTAAGGTTCCTTTTCCTCGGCCTAGAGATGAAGGCATTGTACTTTCTGAAGAATTTCTACAGTGGAAAAAGAAAATTTATGGGGAGTTGGGGTTTGAAAATGGCCAAAATTGATCCTTATCCCATCATTGATGCTCATATTCATTTAGATTTATATGATAGTGAAGAGAGGAAAGAGATCCTCGGAAGTCTTGAAGAGTCGGGTGTAGAGGGGCTCGTTTCTGTCTCTTTCCATTTAGAATCCTGCATGAAAAATTTAGAGATTTCAAAGAGGGATCCTAAGATAAAGTCAGCATTTGGTTTTCATCCTGAGCAGCCTCTCGTTAGTGAAGCGGAGTTAGAGAAACTGATATCCTTTAGTAGGCGGAATAAGCATGACATGGTGGCGATTGGGGAAGTGGGTTTACCCTACTATTCTAGAATGGAAAACCCTTCATTACAAATGGAGCCTTATATTGAATGTTTAAAGGCTTTTATCCAACTCTCAAATGAACTAGGGAAGCCAATTGTCCTACACAGTGTTTATGATGATGCACCGGTAGTTTGTGATTTACTGGAACAGGAATCTGTGGAACGTGCACATTTTCATTGGTTTAAAGGGGATACAAAAACAATCCAAAGAATGCAAGAAAATGGATATTATATTTCTGTGACGCCTGATATTCTATACGAAAAAGAAATACAGGACCTAGTGCAGGATTATCCCCTTTCACAAATAATGGTAGAAACAGATGGACCTTGGAGATTTGACGGTCCTTTTGCAGGTAAGATGACACATCCTGTATGTATTCATAAAGTAGTAGAGGAAATATCTACTCTAAAAAGACAACCACTTCAAGAAGTCTATGAGCAATTGTACACTAATACTCAAAACTTCTTTAAATGTTCTTGGTAGACACCAAAACTGATATTTAGATTTCGTTTTAGTAAAATGCAGTTTTAGTAATAAAAAAACTTCGGGCTAGGGTTCATGGGCAAACCTAGCGAAGTAGTCGCGTAGCCAAACTGTAAATAAATTGGGTTAATTGTAGCTGCACCTTTCTTTCATAAAGGTTTCCAAAAATGGATATAACCATTTACATAATCTTCCCTAAAGTAGGGAAATAGGATGAATTTTAAGCATTTACTTAAAACTATGGACTTATATCTGTATAATAATAATATTGTATTTTCTGAATAAAACCGGTTACAATTATCCCAAAGCACTGTACCACGCTAACGCGATCGAGAACCGTCCCGGGGTACGTTAATGCGTTAAAGTGTTTTGCGAGTTGAGAAAACGGTAGTCATAAGAAAATATTTATTGTTTAATTTTTTATTAGGGGGAGACGTATGAAATTAAATTTAACGACAAAGATTGTCATTGCATTGGTATTAGGAGCAGTAATTGGTTTAATATTAAACTTGTTTGCAAAAGACATATTTGATGTTTTAGATCCATATTTTTTTTCACCATTAGGTAAGATCTTTTTAAATCTTATTTCCATGTTAGTGGTACCGATTGTATTCTTTTCCATTGTACTAGGAGCTGCGGGACTTGGCGATCCAAAAATGCTTGGTAGAATTGGTTTGAAAACAATTATTTATTTCTTATTAACCACTTCAATTGCGATAATCATCGGTCTAATATTAGCGAATGTCCTTGATCCTGGACTTGTCGAAGGAATTGACAAGACACAGGCGGAAGGATATAAAGCTGAAGAGGAAGCACCGCCAATTAGTGAAACACTAATGAATATCATTCCAAAAAATCCCATTGCTGCAATGACTGAAGGAAATATGCTGCAAATCATAGCATTCTCGATTTTCATTGGTCTTGGTTTAACCGTATTAGGAGAAAAGACAAAAGGAATATTTAAACTTATTGAACAAGGTAATGACTTGATGATGTATTTAGTTGGACTTGTCATGAAGTTCGCCCCATACGGAACGTTTGGCCTAATTGCATCTGCAATTGGTTCACAAGGGTTCAGTGCGTTAAAATCAATGGGACTATACTTTAGCGTCGTCCTACTAGCCCTAATCATACATGCTATTGTTACTTATGGTGGAACGATTATGTTCCTGGCTAAGAAAAGCCCTATCTGGTTCTTCAAAAATTTTGCACCAGCAATGAGTGTTGCATTTAGTACATCCAGTAGTAATGCTACACTGCCAATCTCAATGGAGGTTGCCCAAAAGAGATTAAAGGTACCAGAGCCAATTAGTTCATTTGTTCAGCCACTAGGTGCGACAATTAATATGGATGGTACTGCAATCATGCAAGGGGTCGCAACCGTGTTTATTGCTCAAGTCTATGGAGTAGATTTGAGTATGGGTGAATTAGTGACGGTTGTATTAACAGCTGTATTAGCAAGTATTGGTACTGCTGGGGTTCCTGGTGTAGGACTTATTCTGCTAGCTATGGTATTAAGTAGTGTTAATTTACCAGTAGAGGGTATTGGATTGATTCTTGGAATTGATAGATTACTCGATATGGCAAGAACATCTGTTAATATTTCCGGAGATGCTGCTTGTGCTGTTTATGTTGCGGAAACAGAAAAGAAGAGAAAGATCAAGGATCAACGAGGAGATAGTATATAGAATAATTGGCTTTATTCGCATACACTGTTACAACAAGCAAAATGCTAAGTGAAAAGTCTGACTAATTGAAAAATAGAAAAAATGCCATTTACATCTATTTAAGTTTCTACTTCTGAAAAATAACAATCATTCGAAAAAAGTGATTAAAAAAGAGGCTGCCAATTTTGGTTCAGCCTCTTTATTGTGCATGAATGGGAATATGAATGATAAATGAAGTTTGGTAATCATTAGAAGAGCAAGATAGGTCTCCACCGTGCCGATCAACAATTTCCTTACAAACGAATAAGCCCAAGCCAGTTCCTGAAGTTTTTGAGGTAACAAACGGTTCAAAAATAGTACTTTGAATATCTTCTGGTATTTTTGGCCCGTTGTTTGAAATTCTAAGTATAACAAAGGAGTTCAGTATCTCAGTATTAACCCAAATTTTTCGCTTCGATTCAATAGAATCAAGGACGTCTATAGCATTAAATATAATATTAATAATGACCTGTCTAAATTCGTCTTTCCATCCTTCAATCGTTACATCTTCTTGAAGGCTTGTCTCCACATTAACATTTACTTCAAGAATTCGAGGATATAAAAACGTTAGAACTTGTTCAACAAGTTCATTTAGTTTAAAGAAGCTTTTCTCTTTTTCCATACTGCCTTTTTTTGATAATAGTAAAAATTGAGATATCCGAAAATTTAATTGCTCAAGCTCTGAAGCAATAATATCTAAGTATGAAATCGAAGGGTACTCAGACCTTAGCAGCTGCACGAAACCATTAATAGATGTTAGAGGATTACGAAATTCATGAACAAAACTAGAGGTCATTTGTCCAAGTAATGATAAACGATCTTCATGATTGGAATCAATATACTGATCTTTCTTTTCAATCAGCTCATTTTTTAGATTGGTGTAGTGAGAAACTGTATAAAAGGAAAACTTGTCGAAGAAATAATTGATCTTGTCAATGCTGTCCTGTACCTCGTTCAGATTATTATTAATCTGATGAAACTGCTTCAATATTTCTGTCCTTCCTAGGTTTAAATTATATACAAATTCTCCAATATTCGTATCCGACTGAAATCGTTGCTCAGCGATCGTACAGGCTGTTTCCTTAACATAAGAATCAATCTGTTCATGCGGTAATGTGAATCCTTTTAGAAATTGCTCGTAAATAATCTCAGAATTTTTATAAAGTTGTTTAGGTGCATAAGCGTTGTGGGGTGTTAGGTTAAGTTCATGATGCCAATTACTAATCAACTTTTCTTGGTTTTGAACAAAATAATGTATTACATCATGTTTGAGTTGGGCCATATAATTCACCTCGTTTTTAATTATAGCAGTCTTATAGAATAAATGACAAAAAATTCTAAAATATTTAATAGAAGATGAATTTTTCCACCTATACTCCTAAAAAAGGAGGAAAATTTTCATTGTGAATCATTCATAATTTCAAAATCCTTTGAAACAACATTACCAAAATATTGGAACTTTTAATATGGATAGTGTAAAATTTCACTATGATGATTGAAAAGGTGATGGAATGACAAAAGAAGAAATTATTTTACTGATATCCGAAAAATTAAGATTAATCCGTACAGAGGCAAACTACACACAGGATAGGATGGCGACTGTGATCGGAATATCCAAAAAGACTTTGGTGCAGATTGAAAAAGGAAGAGTCATAGCCAATTGGACAACTGTGATTGCCGTTTGCGCATTATTTCACGAAAGTGATACCGTTTCCAACGCATTAGGAGGAGACCCTCTTGAAGTAATTGAAACGATTGCTCACGATGGGATCGATTATCGTAAAGAAAAAACTCTCGGAGGAAAAGTATGGTGGCGTGAACTCAATCAAAAAAAGGGTTACATCATTCAGCGGAATTTAATCAGTCAACATTTTCGGATATTAGATGAAGATTATTATCGAATTTATAGTACTTTTGATGAAACTGAGGCTTTAGCCAGATTCGAAGAATTGTTTTCTGAACATGAATGACTTTAAACATGTTAGCCAAATCAACATGGTATATACATAATATAAGGGGCTGTCCAAAAACCAGGTGTCAGGAACCACAACTTCAATATATAGAAGAAAGCCTTAGGGACATCTTCAATATATTAACAATCATAGTGGTTCCGGCTCCTTTTTTGGAAAGCCCCAAATTTATTTAACGATTAGCACGCTGCATGGACACTCATGTGATATTTTTTCGCTGACACTCCCGAGGAACCATTTCTTGATTCCGCTTTTTTCACTATTCCCTAATAGAATTAGGTCAATATTATGGTCTTCTGCATAACTAATAATGCTTTCAGACTCAGAACCAGTTAGTATTTCAAATTGAGCCTGAAGGCCTCGAGCTTCGAAATCTTCCCTTATTCCTTTTAGAATTTCATGTTCTTTATTACTGATTAAGAGATGTTCGTTAGTTTCTTTATGGTTATCATAGTTAGGAGGAAGATTTGTTACGTATGTGCTATCTAATCCAGGACTCGCTACTGCGGTATGATCGACAAAGCTTTCATAGCGGGAAGAAGTCTTGTTAACGTTTTTTTCATTTGCTACGTGAGCAATGGTTAATTTTACCCCTGGTATAACTTTTAATAACTCTTCGGCCTTGTTTAACGCTTTTTTACTCGGTTCAGTTTGATCATAAGCTAATAAAATATTTTTATACATTAGCCCTCACCTCTAGTGATTAATAGATTTTTTGGTTCTTCTTACTGTTTACCTTTATTTAATACTCATCAATCCTATTTATTTGAAATTTCAAGTGACTATCTTGCTGCTTATTAAAGAAGACTTATAATCCAACCAATAACAATAATTGCTCCAATGATCATTAAGATAGTACGAATCATATTTATCACCTCTGTACGAGAATTCTTTATTAACTTGTTAATGAAGATGTACCCATTGAAAAGAAAGATAAACCCTATAGAATTTCAGCAAGGTCCTGGTTATGGGGTTTCTATACTAGTGAAATAATTATGGGTTCTTACTTAGATATACTCTTCCTTTTAATAAAATTTTTATATTGGATGATTCCCCCTCCGACTTAAGACGGAATGAAAAACCATCATAAGACGCTCAAACCTTATTTGTAATAAGTCTAGACTAATAGACAGAAATCGATGTAAGGATGGGGAAGTGGATGGGAAAATTTAAAGAGATTTTCAGTAAGCCAATCTTTGTGAAATTATTCTTGGCGAATATCACGTCACATTTGGGAAGCGTCATCGGTGTTACAGCTTTTATGTTTTATTTATTAGATCGTTTTTCAAATCAACCAATGTTTGCGACTTTAACAGAACTGATGTATTCACTTCCAACATTATTTGTCTTTTTTCTTGTAGGTGTGTTTGCTGACCGTCTTGATAGACAAAAAATTGCCTATCACTGCGATACCATCTGTGCATTTTTGTCGATTGTCCTTTTAGGGGTGATCTATATCGGGTGGATGCCATTGATTTTTGCGGTGCTTTTTTTACAAAGTGCCATCCAAAAGTTTTTCTTTCCTGCAGAGCAGGGGATTTTACAAGGAATCCTTTCAAAGGATGATTTTTCAACAGCAGCTGGTTTAAATCAAATGGTCATGAGTCTATTCATGTTATTTGGAAATGGAATCGCGATTTTAATCTATTGGCTTTCTGGAATTTATGGAGCGATCATTGTCGATGCAATGACATTTATCATCAGTGCTATATTCATTAGAAAATGTCATATTCCCGAGGAGGTTCGTCTTCCGAACGGATATCATTCATTGAAGGATTTAAATATAAAGTTTGTTGCGAAAGATTTTATCATGGGGATCCGATATATTTTTAAATCTAAGCTTTTGATGTCACTTATAAGTGGTTTCTTCGTCTTTGGAATTGTAAATGGTGGATTCACTGTTATGCCAATCTTTATATTAAAATATAAATTAGCCCCAGAAAGCTATGAAGAATATTCTATATTGCTAGGAGTTGCATTGGGTGGGGGTGTATTAATCGGAAGTTTGATTGCTACAACTCTTCTACAAAAGTTTAAATTCCATCAAATGATCGTAGCAGGGCTCTTGTTCTCAGGATGCTTTATCATACTAGCATCATTTGCTTCTCAAACATGGATATTCCTAGGGGTCATATTTATTTCTGCTCTTGGGCTCCCTTTTGTAAATATTGCACTTGGAGGATGGATGCCAAGTATTGTTGATCCCAAAATGATGGGAAGAGTTCAGGGCTGGATCAGTCCACTTATGATGGTTTCTCAATCTATCACATTAGGGTTAATTGCATGGAGCTTTCCATCCATTTTAAGTATTGAAATGCTTTATTGGATAGTGGGAGGATGCTTAATTTCAATAGGGATCTTCTATTCAGTCATCCTTCCGAAATTCATGACAATTCATTTTAACACTCCTTCAGTAATCAACGCCTAACCTAATAAAACGTTCTACTGGAATTTCGAAAATAAAAAATAAAAATAAAATTGACACAATTATTTCTGTCATGGTAAAGTAAGTAAGGAATTAGAAAAATTATGAAATGGAGGTACGTGATCATGGAAAAAGTAAACATTCTAACAGTAAAGTTATTTGTAGTAGAATCACATGAATATCACGTAACCTACCAGTTAAGTTAGTCTTAATTACTATTAATTATTAAGGCACAGGTTACGTATGTATACCTGTGCCTTTTTTATGTCTTTAGAACGGCTGTCTTAAAGGGCGCATCTCATTTGGAGGGACAATTCTCTTCATATGATCGACTCTTTAGGGCAGCCTTTTTATATTTGAACAATATAAGGAGGAATACAAAATGATTGTGATTCAGAGAAATCAATTGATGACACCTGCTGAGATAGAAGGTGGATAGTGAAAGGTCAACAAGGTAAGTGACGGGAGGAAGAGAATATGTTCAGCATTTTTAAAAAATTATCATGGTTTTTCAAAGAGAATTGGAAGAGATATACGATAGCGATTGTTTTACTTACTATTGTCGGTATATTGGACGTGATGCCCCCAAAATTAGTGGGAATGGCGATTGACTCTATATATGTAGGGAACCTGACGTGGGATGTTCTAGTGAATTATATATTATTTCTTATAATCATTACGGTTGTTTCGTATGGAATGACCTATATCTGGATGTATCAGTTATTCGGTGGAGCATTTCTCATTGAACGAAAGCTGCGTTCAAGATTTATGGGGCATCTCCTTAAAATGACCCCTACCTTTTTTGAGAAAAACCGAACAGGGGATCTGATGGCAAGAGCCACAAATGATTTAAAGGCAATTTCAGTAACAGCTGGGTTCGGGATATTAACGCTCATTGATTCAAGTGTGTTTATGTTAACGATTCTTTTTACTATGGGGTTTTTAGTTAGTTGGAAGCTTACTCTTGCCGCAATAATTCCTTTGCCGATTATGGCATTATTAATGAAGGTGTATGGAGCGAGAATTCATAAACGATTTACAGAAGCACAGGATGCCTTTGGTGATATGAATGATCGAGTGCTCGAATCGATAGCAGGCGTACGTGTGATCCGTGCCTATGTTCAGGAAAGAGCTGATGAAAAACGTTTTTCGGATATGACAGAGGATGTGTACAACAAGAATATAAAAGTTGCAAGAATTGATTCATTATTTGATCCAACCATTAAAGTTCTTGTAGGACTTAGTTATTTAATTGGTCTCGGCTATGGGTCTTATCTGGTTTTTCATCAAACGATTACGATAGGTGATCTTGTATCCTTTAATGTTTATTTAGGAATGTTGATATGGCCGATGTTTGCTATTGGGGAATTGATTAATGTAATGCAACGGGGAAATGCTTCACTTGACAGGGTACAGGAAACATTGAGGTATGAGGAGGATGTAAAAGATCCCGCAAATCCACAATCGGTTCAGAATCCAGAGATACTCGGATTTGAAGAAGTATCCTTTCAATACCCTACATCTAAAGTGGTAAACCTGTCTCAGGTAAATACGGCTTTAAGTAAAGGTGAGACCCTTGGAATTGTAGGGAAAACAGGAAGTGGAAAAACAACCTTTGTTAAACAGCTTTTACGGGAATACCCTGTTGGGGGCGGAAAGCTCACAATAAACGGGACATTAATTAACGACCTACCACTTGGAACCGTTAGAGACTGGGTTGGTTATGTTCCTCAGGATCATGTGTTGTTTTCAAGAACAGTAAAAGAAAATATTTTATTTGGTCGAGAAGCTGCCACAGAAGAAGAGTTAACTAAAGCCATTGAATTAGCAGATTTCAGGAAAGATCTACAAATGCTTCCGGATGGACTTGCAACACTTGTTGGTGAAAAGGGAGTCGCTCTTTCTGGAGGGCAGAAGCAAAGAATCTCAATTGCGAGGGCTTTGATTAAAGATCCCGAAATCTTAATTCTAGATGATTCTCTTTCAGCTGTTGATGCTAAAACAGAATCAAAAATCATAGAAAACATTCGAAAGGAACGTGGCGGGAAAACAACGATCATTACAACCCACAGATTATCAGCTGTAGAGCACGCCGATTGGATTGTTGTCTTTGATAATGGTGTAGTCGTTGAGGAAGGTCGACACGAAGAGCTCTTACAGAATAATGGCTGGTATAAAGAACAATATGATCGACAACAAATTGAGGAATCATCGCTTAAGGGGGTGGAAGTATGAACGTCGGAAAAAGATTAGTAGGATACGCACTACTTTATAAAAAAATGATTATAGCAGCTCTTCTCATGTTAACCGTCTCTGTTGCTGCAGAACTAGCAGGACCATTTATAGCGAAAAAAATGATTGATGATCACATTCTTGGTATTGAGACATCCTGGTACGAAACCACAAAGGGTGAAGATGCAGTTCAATATGAAGGAACATGGTACAAAAGGGGAAGTTATTTTAATGAGGGGGAAAGGAAAGGGGAAGAGGCAAGAGTTCTTCAAGTGAATCGCGATTTTTATTTTACAAATGCTTCCCTTCCCTTTGATGGTGAGAGAAGTATAAAGAACAATACATTATCAGTAACTAAAGGGGATGAAACTTTTACAGTCCCTGTTGTAAAAATGTCAGCAAAACAGGTAGTAAGTTTTTATCAACCAGAGATCCCTAGAATTATCAAGCTCCTTGGTTTCTATTTTGGCTTACTGGTACTCGCAACGTTTTTCCAATATGGTCAGGGCTTCTATCTTCAAAAAGCGGCAAATCGAGTCATTCAAAAAATGAGAACGGATATATTTGAACATATTGGACGATTGCCGATCCGCTATTTTGATAATCTACCTGCTGGGAAAGTGGTAGCAAGGATCACAAATGACACAGAGGCGATAAGAGAACTATATGTCACAGTACTATCAACTTTCTTCACTAGTACAATTTACATTACTGGAATTTATATTGCTCTTTTTATTCTAGATACGAGGCTGGCATTCATCTGCCTCATTCTTTTACCGATTCTGTACGTATGGATGATCTTTTATCGCAAATATGCATCGAAATATAATCATGTAATACGTTCTAAGGTTAGTGATATAAATGCTACCATAAATGAATCCATTCAAGGTATGAATATCATTCAAGCTTTTAGAAGAGAGAAATCAACAGAAAAAGAGTTTGAAGAATTAAACAGCACACATTTTAACTATCAAAATAAACTATTGAGTTTAAACTCTTTTACTTCTCATAATCTCGTGAATGTGTTGAGAAATATCACTTTTGTTGCTTTTATTTGGTATTTCGGTGGAGGATCAATCGGAGTAGGTACCTTTGTTACCCTAGGTGTATTATATGCTTTTGTAGACTATATCAATCGATTATTTCAGCCGGTAACAGGTATAGTAAATCAATTAGCAAATTTAGAGCAAGCCTTAGTAGCAGGGGAACGGGTTTTCGAGCTACTTGATGAGGAAGGAATACCTGTCGAAGACCAAAGAATCCCTAGATACAAGGGAGATGTTACGTTTGACTCTGTCTTCTTTGGCTACAAAGAAGATGAATATGTGTTAAAGGATATTTCATTTTCGGCCAAACAGGGGGAGACAGTAGCACTAGTAGGACATACAGGATCAGGGAAAAGTTCCATTATGAATTTATTATTCCGTTTCTATGACTGTAATGAAGGGAAAATATTAATCGATGGAAAGGATATTAAGAACATTCCTTATCAAGCGGTTCGGGAACACATGGGAATCGTACTACAAGACCCTTATTTGTTTACAGGTACAATTGCAACGAATGTAACCTTAGAAAATAAAAAAATCTCTAAAGAAAAAATGGAAGAGTCTCTAAAAGCTGTTGGAGCAGATAAAGTTCTTCAGAATCTTGAAAACGGATATGAAGAGCCTGTCATCGAGAAAGGTAGTACGCTTTCGTCTGGACAAAGGCAGCTTATCTCATTTGCTCGAGCATTGGCCTACGACCCAGCCATTCTCATTCTAGATGAAGCAACATCAAGTATTGATACCGAAACAGAAGCGATTATACAAGAAGCAATGGAAGTATTAAAGAAAGGGCGAACAACTTTTATTATTGCCCACAGACTGTCTACCATTAAAAATGCAGATCAAATCCTTGTATTAGAAAAAGGAGAAATCATGGAAAAAGGAAACCATGATGAACTTATGAAACAACAAGGACGTTATTATCAAATGTATCAAATTCAGCAAGGGAACAAAGCTGAAAAAGCCGGATAATCCTAGAATACAAAGGTGACTTCAACATCGCTTAAAAACGATGTTGAAGTCACCTTTCTTAGTTTGAAAAACTGTTATGGAATTGGTGATAGAGATAAAAAGCAATCCAGAGACATAAGCATGACTTATTGAAGAATAAAAATATAAATGAGAAGAAAGGAGTAATGATAACGGCAAAAAAATATGTAGACGAAGCAAAGCTTGAACATGGGTTCTGGTTGAATGTTTTAAAAGAACATACAGTTTTTATAGAAGAATCATTAGGACAAAAGCAGAAAAAAGATATTCAAAAGACAATGGAATTGAAGCAGAAGTTTTCATCACGATTAAATGAACTAAAGGGATTATCTTCAAAAGAGCAATTCATTCAATTTAGTAAAGACATGGAAGACCATGTTAACGCATTAAAAAAATTCAAATTATCCCTTTTAAAAAGGCACTTAACAGGGGATATTGTCATTCATCTTGTACCGACGTTTGTTAATCATATGGTCAATGAAATTGAAGAATATGAGGAAGTGCTAAAGTACTTAATAGATGGTAAAATTCCACCGATATTTCATGAATTACATCATCATTTACTTTGGCTTCTCGACGCATCGGGTCATGCTGGATCCATCGGAAGTACAATGGATTTAACTGAGAGAGATTTAAGGGGAAAAAGTAAACTATTTGAAGGCGAATTTAATGATTTCTACTTAAAGGCTGTTGAGATGGCAGGATATTTAAGAACAAATGTAAAATCCCTCCAAGCATTAAAAAAATTCAATGATGATGTAGAAATTGAGATTAGGCTGTTTCAGGTGTTTTTGAGTGAACTAGAAGAATTAGAATTAAATCATAAAAATTTAAGTACATTCTCAAGCCTAATGGCGGATCATATGTATCGAGAAGAAGCCTATTACCTAAAAAAGTAGCCGAGTCATCAAGTGTAAATCGGTGAGGGGGATCTCCCCCCTCATTTTTTCTATCCTTTCCCCTTAATAACAAATTCCCACGCGGGTTCTAATAAATTGATCACTAAAAAGCTGTTGGTAGGCAAAGTCTCCTGTATCGAACACGGAGATACTTTGTCCATCTTCTGGCAGGATATTTTCCTCCGTACGAAAGTTTCCGACACGTTCCCCCAGAGGTAAATAGGTAGGGCAAACCACTGTGTAATCCATTTCCGACTCTCTAAGCATTATGTATGTTTTTAAATGATCTTCTGCGGCACGGGTCATTCTTCTTTTCGATTCGATTGATTGAAAGCGGTAGAGAGACGGTTCTTGCCTTGATTGAAGAATTCCAGCAGTACCAATTGTGATGATTCGTGTAACACCAGCAAATCTCATTGAATTTAGAATCGCTGGCATACTACTGGATAAAACATCGTTCTGATCAGTCCCTAAACAACTAATCACGGCATCACAATGCTGTATCGTTTTTGCGAGTTGATCATGGTCCAGGGCTGTCCCTTTGATTTTCAACAAATTAGGTGAATCTTCTAGCTTTACAGGGTCCCTTGTCAAAGCCTTGATTGAATCGTTATTTTGTAATGCATTTTTAAGAACGACGCTACCGACTCGCCCTGTAGCACCTAATAATGCAATTTTCATGAATTATACCTCCTTTTATATTCTAAATTAAATTGTAGATCATTTTTATGATTTTCTCATTAATAGTGCATGATAAGGGGAGAACAAAATCAAGATTTTATCATGATATAAAAATATCTCGAAAATGAAACATTTTCATTGACTTTTGGTCCCATCCGTTTTATGATGACATTCGAACAAATAATTCCGATAAGATTAGGTGGTTTAAAAATGAAAAAGTGGAAATTATCATTAATACTTATTCTATCCATTTCTATTGTTTTAGCTGCATGTGGAACATCAGAAGATAAAGAAAACGCTTCTGGTAATAAAGAACAATCGCTATTTGACAAAGTAATGGATGAAGGGAAACTCGTTGTTGGTACTGAAGGGACATATCCTCCATTCACATTCCATGATGAGTCTGGAAAACTAACAGGTTTTGACGTAGAAATTGCAAGAGAAGTTGCCAAACGATTAGGTGTTGAGGCGGAGTTTAAAGAAACCCAGTGGGATGCAATGTTTGAAGGGTTAAACTCGAAACGATTTGATATGATTGCGAATCAAGTAGGTATTAGAGAAGATCGTCAAAAAGAATACGATTTCTCCCATCCGTACATTGAATCAGCTGCTGTATTAGTTACATCTAAAGATAACGATAAAGTTCAATCATTCGAAGACATTGAAGGGCTAACATCTGCACAATCTTTAACAAGTAATTATAAAAATATCGCAGAAAGCTATGGTGCAAAAATTCAAGGTGTTGAAGGATTAGCGCAAGCGATACAACTACTAGAACAAGGCCGTGTAGATATTACGGTTAATGACAAACTTTCCATTCTTGATTACAAAAATAAGAAAAAGAACGCCAACATTAAAATTGCTGCAACACAAGAAGATGCTGCTCAAAGTGGTTTGATGTTTAGAAAAGGAAACGAAAAACTTGTAGAAGAAGTCAATAAGGCGTTAAAAGAAATGAAAGAGGATGGCACATACCTAGAAATTTCCGAGAAATGGTTCGGCGAAGATGTTTCTCCTAAGTAGCATTCTACAAGACCCTGAACGTATGATTGACATTTTACAAAGCTCCCTCCTTCCAATGGTCAAGGGGGCTTTGTATTATTCTATTCCCTTGACAATTATCTCATTTATTCTTGGAATGATCTTGGCCATCCTTACAGCATTAGCAAGACTTTCAGGTTTTAATATTTTAAGAGGGATTGCAAGGGTATACGTCTCAGCTGTCAGAGGAACCCCTTTACTCGTTCAATTATTTATTATTTTTTACGGATTACCATCGATCGGTTTAAAGTTCGACCCATTTTCATCAGCAGTAATCGCCTTTTCATTAAATGTCGGTGCCTATTCATCTGAGATTGTAAGAGCGGCAATCCAATCGATTGCAAAAGGACAATGGGAAGCCGGTTATTCCATTGGAATGACCTATGGACAAACGTTAAAGCGAATCATATTGCCCCAAGCGGCCAGAGTATCGATTCCACCTTTATCTAATTCTTTTATCAGCCTTGTAAAAGACACTTCCCTTGCATCCTTAATATTAGTAACGGAGCTTTTCCGTAGAGCACAGGAAATTGCGGCAACTAACTATCAATTTTTACTACTATACGTTGAAGCAGCCTTCCTCTATTGGATCATGTGCTTCATTTTAACAATTATTCAAGATCGAATCGAAAGCCGATTAGACCGATATATTGCTAAATAAGGAAAGGCTCTTTTCGTAAACTTTGTTGCTATTGGTCAATTATAAACATGTTAAATCATTCAATACTAGTAAACCATTTATTGCTTTGACGAAAAGATGCCCCGAAACCTTAATCATTACGGGTTTTAATTCTTGTTCGATAAGCAACAACCTATACGAAAACACCCTAAGGAAATAAAGGAGTATTATCATGATTTCCATAAAAGGATTAAAAAAGCAATTTGACGATTTAGAAGTTTTAAAAGGAATGGACATTGAAGTGGAAAAAGGCCAAGTTATCGTATTGATTGGCCCATCAGGTTCTGGGAAAACGACCTTTTTACGATGCTTAAATGCTCTCGAAATCCCAAATGGAGGAGAAATAACGATTGGCGATATCGGAGCAAACTTTAATGGGAAGGTTCCGAAACAAAAACTTCTGAAACTTAGAAGACAGACCGGTATGGTATTCCAAAGTTATAACTTATTTCCGCATATGACGGCCTTAGAAAATGTGATGGAAGGACCTGTTACGGTTCAAAAAAGGTCAAAATCAGAAGTTCGTGAAAAAGCAAAGGCTATACTTGAGAAAGTGGGATTGGGAGATAAGATTGATTATTATCCATTCCAGCTTTCTGGCGGACAGCAGCAAAGGGTTGGAATAGCACGAGCTCTTGCTATTGAACCAGAGGTAATGCTATTTGATGAACCGACTTCTGCCCTTGATCCAGAGCTTGTTGGTGAAGTTCTTAAAGTAATGAAAGACTTGGCTGAAGAAGGTATGACAATGGTTGTTGTCACCCATGAAATGCGCTTCGCAAAAGAAGCAGCAGATGAAGTCATTTTCATGGATGGTGGTCATATTGTTGAAAGAGGCGACCCAATGACAATCTTTGAAAATCCTCAGAATGATCGAACACGTAAATTCTTAAGCTTAATTCAATAAGGCTCTTTTCGTAAACTTTGTTGCTAATGGTCAATTATAGACATCTTCATTCATTCAAAACTAGTGAACCAAGTATTGAGTTGACGAAAAGATGCCCCGAAACCATAATCATTATGGGTTTCAATTCTTATTCGAAAAGCAACAATCTATGAGAATGCAGCCTTCAATAAAGAAAAAGGATTAACCCAAAAAGGTGTTAGAACCAGCTTTCTACAATATACTGAAAATATTGAAGTAGTGGTTACAGATATCCATTTAGGGCTCAATCCTTTTTTTATTTTACTATATTTATTTCACTTGTGAAAATATGGTATATTGGGTTTGAGGTGTGTGAAAATGAATTTGAAAAGTATAGTCCAATTTATGTTTGCTATTTTACTTATATTATTTTCAACTACGGCTACTTGGTATGAAGGCAGTGCGATTTTGGATAATCCATGGGAATGGAAATACACCGCTTTATTTTCACAATGGATCCATGGTGAAGTCCAGCATCACAGCGATATCTCACAGCTCGATTTTTTCATCTACGCTGCAAAATTTAAGCCTGCGTATCCATTGATGATGTTCATTAGTGGATGTTATTTGATTATGTTGATAGGCTATGTGATTCTTGGAAATTATCATAAAAGGTTGGCGATCTTTATTGGTTTTGTTGGAGCGTTATTATTTTTCCTTGGGAGTATAATAGCATCCTCACCGACTATTGGGGGAAAGTTTTTTACGGTAGTTTTCATGCTTGTAGCGAGCTTATGTATGTTAAGTGCATTAACCCTGTACTTTCAATGGTATCAACGAATTAAGGTTAGAGTAATTTCAACAAAATGATGGAATCGAAAGGGCTCTTATGTAAGGGCTTTTTTAGTTTGTGAATTAAGGTGAAGATAGCTATTTATTTTTTACTAGGTTTGAAGTCAGTCCTTTGTTTAGACTTGGATGGTTAATTTGCGAATTTTGTATAAATATGTCGAGCGGTCGATTTATGCTGATTTCTGGACAAATTATTATCGTTCGCGGGCAAATTAATCCCTGGAAACAATAAAAGTAACAACACACAACGACCCTCAACAAATTGTTCAATTGATGATCTCTCCATTCGACTTTAGTCCTCTTTTCTAAGTAAACCTAACTATAAAAATGGTTGACAATGATCTTTCTACCCTATATATTTTGAATTATAGATAAATAATGGGGGTTCTTGTTTATGAAGCTAAGAGATATGATACTAGCAGCTATGTTCGCGGCTATTGTTGCTGCACTAGGGGTATTTCCACCGATTACACTTCCTTTTACACCAGTACCTATTACTGCTCAAACCTTCGGAGTTATGTTAGCTGGCGCTGTTCTAGGTGCACGGCTAGGTGGAATTTCTTTAAGTATTTTTGTGATACTTGTTGCCATTGGTGCACCTATCTTATCTGGTGGCAGAGGGGGAATACCAACGCTTATTGGACCAAGTGGCGGATATATTCTGTCATGGCCAATCGCCGCTTTAGTTATCGGTTTCTTCGTGGATCGATTTAGACATAAATTAAAATTATGGAATATGATTTTGTTTAATTTTATTGGAGGAATCCTGATCGTTTATTTAGGTGGAATCTCGTATTTAGCCTTTGTATCCGATATGAGCTGGTGGGTTGCCGCTAATTCTGCTCTTATTTATATACCAGGTGATGCTGTGAAAGCTGTGTTATCAGGAATGTTAGCGCTACAACTCCATAAAACTGCACCTGTTGCAAAATTATACAAAGAACGGCAAGCTGCTTAAAGTCATTGAATACATTTATCAGAAGCTAACCCAAAATAATGTGTTAGGGATTACCACTTCATCATATATAGAAAGCTATGATGAATAATGTGATTCCCATACACTTTTGGGTCAGCTTCTTTTTTACGCCTTTCTTGATTAGGGCTTCCATTCATGATTTGATAGAAATAGAGGAAATTAGAATAGATGGGGAGCTTTCGAAAATGTTTATTGGTAGTCATCTAGAAAAGTTTAGTGCGGAACTAAAAGAGAAACCGGCAATTGTCACGAAAGAAAAAGTAATAACATATGGAGAGTTTACACAGGATGTCATGATTCTCCAAAAAAAGCTTAATTCTATTGCCAAAGCGGGGGAAAAAGTTGCTTTATTAATGGACGATGATACAGAGTTTTTATCGCTATTCTTTGCGATTATTCGAAATGGCTGTATCGCAGTACCACTTGATCCAAAGTGGACGAAAAATGAACGGAACCATGCTCTTACTATTTCAGAACCAGATTTTATCATCACTTCAAACAATTTTGAGCATAATGAAGTTTTCACCGTTATTCATATGGATCAATTAGCAAGAGAGGAGGGGAGTGAAGAAAGCTTAGAACATATTTTGTCATCCGAAAGTCTATTTTATATTGGGTTCACATCAGGCTCTTCTGGGAAGCCAAAAGGGTTTATGAGAAATCATCGTTCATGGCTTGAAAGCTTCGATGTTTATGAGAACATATTTGATTTACATTCAACTCAATCGATTATTTCACCAGGTCCTCTTTGTCATTCTCTTAGCTTGTTTACAAGTGTTCATACGATCCAAACGGGGGCAACTTTATATGTATCGCCACAATTTGATCCAATTGATTTATATAACTGGATGACTAGAGAAAAGGTGGATGTATTTGTTGGAGTTCCGACAATGGTGGAGGCAATCACAAGAGCAAACGGATTTAATACTAACAACTATACTCTAAAAAAGATTATTGTTTCGGGTGCAGGGTGGTCACATAACTCTATATCACGTGCAAAAGAAAGATTTCCTATGGCACGTTTATATGATTATTATGGGGCATCTGAGCTTAGTTTTGTATCTTATAAAGAATTAACACCAGAAGTGTCATGCTCAAGTAAGATCTTTCCTAATGTGAAACTATCTGTTTTAAATGAAAGACGGATGCAATGTAGGGAAGGTGAAGTAGGGGAAGTGTTTGTTAATAGTCCAATGCTATTTACAGGCTACATAAAAAATGATGAAGAGACGAAAAAAGTACTCACTAAGTTTGGAGCAACCGTTGGGGATATTGGCTACTTAGAAGGGAATGGGAAGCTCACACTAGTAGGGCGTAGTAGTAACATGCTGAAAAGTGGGGGACTAAAAATATTTCCTGAAGAAATAGAATCCACTTTAAAAGGACTTGATGAAATTAACGAGGTCGTTGTTATAGGCGTTAATGATGACTATTGGGGAGAAAAGGTTGTCGCTCTAATAGAATGGAAACATATTGACCGTCGTATGACAGAGGAAGAATTAAAGAGTTATTGTCAAAAATATCTTTCTTCCTATAAATGTCCAAAACAATTTATTTCAAGAGGAAGATTCAGCTACACAAAAAGTGGAAAGATTGACCGTCAAGCTATACAAAGGGAAATGGAGGAAGAGGAATGAATGAAGCTGTCATCGTAACCGCTAAAAGAACGCCGATTGGAAAGATTGGAGGGGTATTAAAGGATTATAGCCCAGAAGCTCTAACAGCCAAGGTTCTTCAATCGATTAATAATGAATATCCCTTTATAACAAATTCTATTGATGATGTCATCCTTGGAAACACGGTTGGACCTGGAGGGAATTTAGCAAGGCTTTCGGCATTAACAGCAGGTTTACCATTATCTGTGCCTGGCCTGACGTTGGATCGCCAATGCGGTTCAGGATTAGAAGCAATCGTAACCGCTTGCCGCTTTATCCAGGCAGGGGCTGGAGACATTTATTTAGCAGGTGGGGTAGAAAGTACAAGTCAAGCTCCTTGGAAAATCGAAAAGCCTGCTAATTCCTATAGTCCATTACCGCCGAAAATTTTTACAAGAGCGCGATTTTCACCGGATGAGATTGGTGATCCAGAGATGGGGATAGCTGCTGAAAATGTAGCAAAGGAATACGGAATTTCAAGGGATGAACAAGATCGGTTTTCCTTAAAAAGTCATCAAAAAGCAGTTGAATCATTAGAAAATGAAAGGTTTTTCGATGAAATCGTTTTGGTAGGAGAAAGCTTTCGTGATGAATGTCCAAGACCAAATACATCCTTTGATAAACTTCAATTGCTTCCTCCTGCTTTCAAAGCGGGTGGAACCGTCACTGCCGGGAATGCCTGCCCCATTAATGATGGTGCAGCCATTGTCCTCGTTATGTCTAAAAAAAAGTGTGAAGAATTAGGTATTAAGCCGACAATGCAATTTGTTAACAGCTCTGTCAAAGGAGTAGATCCGAATATATTAGGAATTGGACCTGTTCCAGCGGTTCAAACCCTTTTAGAAAAAGAAGATTTAACGATCCAAGATATTGACACGATAGAATTTAATGAAGCTTTTGCCTCTCAAGTACTTGCTTCTTTAAGAGAATTAAATATAAATGAAGAAAAAGTAAATAGAGGCGGAGGCGCGCTTGCCCTTGGTCATCCATATGGAGCATCAGGAGCTATCCTTGTGACAAGATTATTTTATGAAATGAAAAGCAGGAAGGACCGATATGGTATCGCCACGTTAGGTATTGGTGGTGGCATGGGGCTAGCCGCTTTATTTAAAGGATTCGAGGATTGAAGAAAATGTGGTTTAGAAGGGGATGTCCATGCTAAAAGGTCGTGTAATCATCATTACTGGATCGACAAGGGGAATTGGAAAAAGCATTGCACTAGAACTTGCGAAAGTAGGAGCAAAAATTGTTGTAAATGGAACAAAGAACGAAGAAGTTAGTTATATAGTAAATGAGATAAAGGGTTGTGGTGGTACAGCCATTGGAGTTCCCGGCAAAGTTCAAGAAATGTCCACTGGAAGAATACTTGTTGAAGAAGCGGTGAAGGCATTTGGAAGGGTGGATGTTCTGATAAATAATGCAGGAAATGTTAAGGATCGCATGGCACATCGATTATCAGAAGAAGACTGGGATTCTGTTATTGATGTGCATCTGAAAGGCACGTTTTCGTGTACAAAAGCATTTATCCATCATCAAAAATCTGAGGGTGGCGGTATGATTATCAATATGACGTCTTTGGCGGGCGTAGAAGGTTCTATAGGTCAACTTAATTATAGTGCCGCAAAAGCTGGCATCATAGGAATGACAAAAACTTTAGCAGAGGAACTTAAAAGAATGAATGTCAAAGTTGTAGCCATCGCCCCTGCTGCATTAACAGACATGACGGTTCCACATGTTGAAAAAGCTAGAAAAAGAGCTAAAGAAAAAGGAGAACCCCTCGACCCCTACTGGGAGATTGGAACGGTCAATGATGTGGCTTGTTTTGTCAAAGACATTATTATCAATCGGGTTGAACTTGAAACAGGGGAAATCTTCAGTGTAAATGGTAAAATGATTGGAAAGTGGGAAAATCCTAAGTGGATTAAACAAGACCAAGTCCAGAAGTAGATTAGTAAATGGTTATTTGTGGAACAATAATGTAGGTTTAAGAATAGGAGGAGTACTAATGAATTATAGAGTCGAAAAAGACACCATTGGTGAAATAAATGTCCCTTCTGATAAATATTGGGGAGCTCAGACACAAAGAAGTCTAGAAAATTTTAAAATAAGCCATGAAAAAATGCCTTTAGAAGTCACATATGCTTTTGCACAATTAAAAAAGGCAGCTGCGATTGTCAATCATGATCTTGGTAAGTTGTCGTCTGAAAAAATGAAGAGCATTACAAAAGCTTGTGATGAGGTGATAGAGGGTAAATTGGATGAGCATTTCCCATTAGTTGTTTGGCAAACTGGGAGCGGCACCCAATCGAATATGAATGTAAATGAGGTGGTGGCTTATAGAGCAAATCAGCTTCTTAAAGAAATCGGGTCAAATGAAAAAGTTCATCCAAATGATGATGTCAATATGTCTCAAAGCTCAAATGATACCTTTCCTACAGCCATGCATATTGCTGCTGTAAAAGAAATCAATGCATCCCTATATCCATCTCTAAATCAATTTCTACAGACATTAATTCAAAAAGAGCAAGAGTTTATGAAAGTCATAAAGATTGGACGAACACATCTGCAAGATGCCACACCGCTAACACTTGGGCAAGAGATAAGTGGTTGGAGAGCAATGGTAGAAAAATCCCTTCGAATGATTAAAGAGAGTAGCCAACATTTATTAAATCTCGCTATAGGAGGAACAGCTGTTGGAACTGGAATAAACGCAGACCCTTCTTTTGGTGATACTGTCGCGAGTCAATTATCTAAACAAACAGGTTATTCTTTTGTATCCTCAGATAATAAGTTTCATGCATTAACCTCACATGACGAAATCGTGCACGTTCACGGTGCGTTGAAAGGGTTAGCTGCAGATGTAATGAAGATTGCTAATGATGTTCGTTGGCTTGCAAGTGGACCGAGAAGCGGGATAGGTGAAATTATCATTCCCGCAAATGAACCTGGAAGTTCGATTATGCCTGGAAAAGTTAATCCCACTCAAAGTGAAGCATTAACAATGGCTTCTGTTCAAGTTTTCGGAAATGATGCAAGCATAGGATTTGCTGCAAGCCAGGGTAATTTTGAACTCAATGTATTTAAACCTGTGATTATCAACAATTTTCTTCAATCAGTCCGGTTACTTTCAGATGGAATTAAATCTTTTAACGACAAATGCGCAGCAGGGATCGAAGTGAATGAGGAAGTAATTGAGAAATTCGTTAACAATTCTCTCATGCTTGTCACGGCCCTAAACCCTCATATCGGGTATGAAAAAGCCGCTGAAATTGCTAAATTAGCTCATCGGGAAAAACTTTCCTTGAAAGAAGCGGCTTTACAAACAGGTTATCTTAGCGAGAAACAATATGAGGAATGGATCAATCCATTGAAAATGGTGAATTTATCGAATTAATATTTACAAAGGCTGTATTCGCATAGATTGTTGCTATTCGAACAAGAATAGAAACCCGTAATGATTATGGTTTCGGGGCATCTTTTCATTAAAGCAATAATTGCTTCACTAGTATTGAATGATGTAAGATGTCTATCATTTACCAAAAGCAACAAAGTTTACGAAAAGAGCCTTTACAAAAGATAAGAGCCCTTGACGAAAGTCAAGGGCTCAAGTCATGTTATTCAATTTTTTAATTAAGCTTGTCCGCCGAATTGTTGCTCAGCCATTTGAACAAGACGCTTAGTGATTTCTCCACCTACAGACCCGTTTGCACGAGATGTAGCATCTGGCCCAAGTTGTACGCCGAACTCAGAAGCGATTTCGAACTTCATTTGATCGATAGCTGCTTGTGCTCCTGGTGCAACTAGTTGGTTAGAAGAATTGCCGCGAGATTGTTGTTGTTGTGGCATGTTCTGTCATCTCCTTGTTGTGTAATATAGTTTTTTTGGTTGGGTTAGTTGGAATTGCACCAACTCGCTACATTATAAGAGTAGTGACCATCTAATATGGTGTAACCCAGTAATGAAAATAAGTAGTAAAGGATAAGACTTCTACAAGTCTCCTTTTTGATTGTTTCAGCTGCTATTGCCTGCTGTTACTAAGTATTATGGATATCCTGAGGATTTATATTCAAAAAAATAAGAGGGAATTTCTTCCTAATCATTTATAGGTTTTGTGTACATATTTCATTCTTTTTCAGAAAGGATATAATTATACTAACAAGTGAAATATGGTGATAAAGATGAAGGCCTGTGCTTTGTGTAATGGGGTCACTCATTATAAAGAAAACTGTCCACGGTGTGAAAGAATATTGACGGATCATGGCAGAGTTTATGACTATTATGATGATTATAGTGCCTATATGGATATTGACAGTATCCAATTAGCAGATGGAATACCAGGGAGTTCTGGGGGAGAAGAATGTTTACACTTATTTGCTTGTTCGAATTGCACATTTGAAAAACCCGTAATCATTAAGTTTTCTACATTATAAAAACGGAGTTGCCTAAAAGAGGCTACTCCGTTTTTATTTTTCATCTGCAAATAACGCAACTTCTACAAATTTCTCTTTATCTAATTCTGCTTTCTGATTCAACATCAAAGAAATGGGCTTTATTCATATCAAAAGCAAGGTCGATAACTTGACCAGCTTGAATATCTGCACGTGAATCGACACGAGCTACAAATTCTTGACCACTTAATTGAGAATAAAGCATTGTCTCTGCACCTGTAAGCTCTGAAACTTCAATGGCAGCTTTAATCTTAGTACCTTGAGAAGCGTCAATGAATAATGGTTCGTCATGAATATCTTCAGGACGTACACCTAAAATTAACGCTTGTCCTACATATCCTTGTTCACGTAACACTTTCATTTTACCTTCAGGAACAGCAACCGAGACATCCCCAATTTTAAATGAACCATCTTCCAATGTACCATTGAAGAAGTTCATAGCAGGAGATCCAATGAATCCACCCACGAATACATTTTCAGGATTGTCATATACTTCTTTCGGTGAACCCACTTGTTGAATGATTCCATCTTTCATAACAACGATACGAGAAGCCATTGTCATTGCCTCTGTTTGGTCATGGGTTACATAGATGGTTGTTGTTTGTAAACGTTGGTGCAGTTTGGCGATTTCTGCGCGCATCTGAACACGAAGTTTCGCATCCAAGTTAGATAATGGCTCATCCATTAAGAATACTTTTGCATCACGGACAATGGCACGTCCTAAGGCAACACGCTGACGCTGACCACCTGATAAAGCTTTCGGTTTACGATCTAACAATGCTTCAAGTCCAAGTATTTTAGCTGCATCCTTTACACGTCGATCAATTTCCTGCTTATCGAATTTACGAAGCTTTAATCCAAAAGCCATATTGTCATAAACGCTCATATGAGGGTAGAGCGCGTAGTTTTGGAATACCATCGCAATATCACGATCTTTAGGAGCTACATCATTAACGCGTTTTCCATCGATAGAGAATTCACCTTGGGAGATTTCTTCAAGACCAGCAATCATACGAAGTGTGGTTGATTTCCCACAACCAGATGGTCCTACAAATACGATAAACTCTTTGTCTTGAATATTGAGATTGAAATCTTTTACAGCGGTTACATTTTTCTCATACACTTTATAAATATTTTCAAGCTTTAACTCTGCCAACTAGATCTCCTCCTGTTTTTGCAATCGTTTTTATCTATAAATTCATTCTAACGAAAGCCCTTACAATGGAGTATGTGTACATTGCACAAAAATTCTTACTATTTATTGGGCAGGTTGTTCTTCTGAAAATAAAGACACCCAAGATAAGAAGTCAGAGCTCCTTGAAAACTTTTAATGTCGAGGCCGCTTTTTTCGATGAATTTATCAATTCGGTATTGGACACTGTTTCTGTGCATGAAAAGAGCCTTTGCGGTTTGTGTTGTGTTTGAATGATTCTCTAAATAGGTCTTAATTGTTGTAATGAGCTCGGGATCTTCAAGAAAGGTCTGTTCAATACTGTGAAACCATTCTTTTTTTTCGGCAAGTGGTATCTTTTCTAGAATGATATGCGGGAGAATCGTTTCAAGGCTATGTATACGTTGACCAGAAAGTCTTTCTCTTGCTTCTTTAAATAAGCCTTCTTCTCTTCTAAATAAGGTAATAAAAGACGAATTAAACGGATAGAATTTTCCAATGAAGAATTGGGGTACTGTATATAAATCACTTTCGAGTACTTGAATGCTAGAGAGTAATTGTTCGTCAGTAATATTCCACTGCGAGTTTTCTTCAATAATGCATCCATTTGATTCAGACTCAAAGATTACAATACCGTTTTCGGAAAACAAATGATGCATTGCCTCAGAAAGAATGGAAAAGTCCGTGGTATCTTTCAGTGAAAAATGGATGGTTCTATACAGCTTGTCTTCATTTAAAATGATGGAATTCCCGACGTAGAGGTATTCATACCAGATAGCACTGTTAGGGTCCTTATTTAAAGGCTCGGATGTAGGACTCCACTCTTCAAATAGAGTTTGAAGTAATTCTGTTTCTTTTATTGTGAGCACAGACCTAGGAATTCCAATATATTGATTATTATTATTTTCTTTTAGCCAAAGATGGTCAATAGGATAAAATGAAACTGGATTTTCGGATAGTATTGAATTTGGATATTTTTTAAGAAGCTGCTTTAACATGAAATTCCCTCTTTTTATCGTTTCCTCCATTTTACGAAAAAACAGTGAAGTTTCAAAGTGAAAAAGGTGTTAGAGAAACCAAACAATGGCTTGAATGGTTTCTAACACCTTTCACTAACTTAATGATATTGATGGGGAGGATCTTCTTCTGGAAAGTCCTTAGCTTCCTCAATGTTAGTCGAATCTTCCCTCATATGAACAGATCCGCCACACATTCCTTCATTAATAAAACGGTCGACATCTAAAAAGACCTGATCTCTTCCTTCGTATTGTGTATCTGGAAGAAATTGATATTCTTTCTCTTTTTCCTTCAAAGCTCATCATCTCCTTAAGAATATTTTTTGATGATCAAAAGGACTTCATGTATAGAGCTTTATGGAAAATATCTTCGGATCCGTTTATTCGTAAACATGAAAAAGCATTAGTTCATGTATTTGTTTTTTTATGAATTCTTGGTTTTCTTCGCCAGGGGATTGACCAATCCATTCAATTTCACCGTTTTTATGATAATTGCCCTCATATTTGATCCCTTTGAAATAGAATGAAAACACCCATCCAGGAAGCTGTTTATTATTATACATGTTCTTAAATTGAAAATGGGAAATCACATCTATCACCTCAGAATTAATTGTAAAGGGTTTTTATTAAAGATGGAAGCTGTTGATAAAGGTTTAATGAAGATAATCAGAGAAAGACAACTATTGGTTTGTATGGTTTTGTGGTTTTGTACCAGGTACAAAACAGTCTTTATGTACCAGGTACAAATCGCCTCTTTTGTACCTGGTACAACTGTGGACATAAATTCTAATCTGCCTTCATAAATTTTAGTGAGGATCGGTGAAGGAGGATTTAAGGTGGATTTTTTAGAGAACCTGCAGAATGCTATTAATAATGAATGGTCAGCTTTTTATTTTTATAAGGATCTTAAAGCCAAAACAAACAACCCTTTATATGTAGATTTTATTGGACATGCAATGGAAGATGAGAAAAAGCATTATGAAATGTTTCAATACTTACATTATCTACTCACAGGAAAGTATTATGAAAATAAGCAAGATAAGGTGAATTATACGACCTTTAAAGAGGGGATCCTTATGGCATTAAAGGACGAATTGGAGGCGGCAGAGTTTTACCGCGATATGCTGTTTCATATCCCTAATCAACAAGCATATCAGCCACTCTTTGTAGCGATGACAGATGAAATGGAGCATAGTACTAGATTTTCTACTATTTATAATTCCTTAAAATAATTTATTCATTATATATCTGGAAACTTCCCTAAACTAAGGTGTCAGGAACCACAACTTCAATTCATGAAAAAATATCTTCTATTGTGTGGTTCCGGATCCTTTATGGTCAGCTCCGGACCTTTTGTTAACCCAATTCTTGATTTTCTTTTGCATGAAGGAGAAAGGCTTCTACTAAACGTTTTAGTCGATTCTTTTCGATTTCTTCCTCGTCAAACTTCATTGGTTTCGAATTCACCTCAAAAAGCACAAGTTCTCCATCTTTTCTTTTTCCTAAATCAAGGGAAAACTCTCCGATCAAACCATAATGGTTCATGAGTAACTCTCCGCAACTTCTGACAATTTCAGGGATTTCCTCCATTTGTTTTTTTGAATTAACAGCTTCAAGAGATAGAATTTTTCCTCCCTGTGGAACGTGAGTGGTTACTTCCTGCCTCTCTGAACTTCTTATCCCGATACCGGTTACGACAAACTCATTGTTGACGTTTTGAGAGAGAACGCGAAAATCATATCGGTGATTTTGAAAGGTTTGACATTCAATGGCTTCCTGGATAATGTGGTTGCCTTCGATAAACCAATGATGATAATGTTGAAGAAGCCTATCGAATGAAGAAAATCCTTCTATTTTTGTTGTACTTCTACATATGATTTTATCATCGGCTTTATATTCAATAAGTCGTATTCCATTGCCTTGTGACGAGAGCACAGGTTTTACATATGCTTTTGTGTATTTTTCTAAAAATAATTGTACATTTTCCCTTGATGTCACTTTTTCAGTAAAGGGTAGTAATGGTTGAATGATCATATTTTTATTTAAGACTTGATAAATATCCCATTTATCAAAAAAATGCGGATTAAAATAAGATATCTGATTTTCTTCTACAAATGATTTAAAAATATGATGATCATGACTGTTTTCTGCAGTACGGGATGGAACGCGATTATAAATAAAATGCGGAAACGGAAGCGTACAGGTTAGCCATTTATTTGATTCTGCATGATAGATAAGACCTTCAATTGTTTGATGATGGATGTCTGAAGGAGTGAACACAAATGATAGGGCCCCTTGCTCTTGAAGAGCACTCTGTAACTTTTTAAACAAGGAAAAGTTTCCTCGATAATTCCCATCAGAATTCCTACTAACTAAGATTCCAATAAGGGATCCACAGTTTTTTTTATCTTCTTTGAGCGTAAATGAATGGTCTGCTTTTTCTTCTGGTTTATAGATCACATATTTGTTCAGACCAAATCCCAAAGAAGAATATCTGGAATCCCTGTGAAAGAAAAACGCCTTTTTTTTATTGTAATAAATCTTCATGTGACAAGTTCCTCTGTAGCAGTAATGGATTGATCCGCTAAATAAATGCCAAACGAAAGAGAGAGCTGTCTTGTAAGTAAATCAAATTCCTTAAGATCAGGGTGGGAAAAAATTGATCGTCCTGGTTTAGAATTCGCTTCGAACAACCATATTTCGCCTTCTGAGTCAATTCCGAAATCAAATCCGATTTCTCCAATATAACCATTCATATTGTTTTCAATCGCTTTAGAGAGACAAAGAGCTGTCTTCATTAACCGTGCTTCTGATTGTTGACGAACGACGTCATCCGGAAAGACCTCAGCTAAACTTTTTACTAATCCGCCATTATGAATATGGGTGGTGACACTTCCTTGGCCGGCAACTTTTGCTGCTATAGCACTGACTTGCCATTCTCCAGCCCCGTCTTTATTTGTATGAACCCTAAAATCAATTTTTCGCTTATCGAATTGAATTAGTTTTATTCCTTGTTGGACAATCATTTTATGAAAAACTTTGGGACTGATAAGTTTGGCACACAGCTTCTCAAGTGAAGTAAATCGATAAAGTCTATTTTTTCCTTTTTTATCTTGCAATCGACAATAATAGTTCTCCTCAGTAGGTAAATAGTAAATCTGGAGAATTCCAAGTCCTAGACTTCCGTTGATTGGTTTGATAAAGACAGTGTTGTATTTGGAAAGCATGGTTTCTATTTGTGAAAAAGATTGTAAAGGATGTGTTTCGGGTAAAAATGTTGCGGCTTCTGGGTCATTTTCAATTTTTTCAAATACCTCTAACTTGTTGAAGAATCCGGGGTTATACCAAGGGATTCCATATTGATTCTGTAAACGTTGTTTTATTTCATTGTACTGTATTCCTTTTTCGCTTCTTCGATTGGGGAGGCGATCGTAAACAACATTTGGTAGTGGAATGTGATAGGTTTCCCACTTATGATCATGAAGAAAATGTCCCTTTACCATCCCATTCTCCCAGTCAATGTGGTTTTCTCCGAATAGAAATGGTACAACCCCAACGGACGATTGAACAGAGAGAAGTTTTGAAAACATTGAACTTCTTTGACCAATAGGATAGAGCCTGAAGTTTGTGAACCCATTTGTGAAAATGCCGATCAATGGCCCAAAAAAAATGGTATTTTCTCGAACAAACACATTGATTTTCGATATGAATTTCGGAATGTGCAGGCGTTTGGATAGTGAGATGCTTATGGCAAAAACATTTTGTTTATTAGGGTGAGGCAGACATACAACACTTTCTTGGTATGAACCAAAGCTAATTAATTTTTTTTCTCTTTCCTTTACAATGCTTCTTGGACAATAAATAACTTCCTCGTCATGTTCAAACCATTCTAATTTGTAGGCTTTTCTCATTTTATTTCACCTCTTGAAAAAGGATGTTCAAACATTGACTCCATACTAGAAAGGTATTTTAATGGTGCATGAAATAATGCAGTATCACGATCAGGGTAGAGTGAGGTTATCAGCTTGTGCCCTGGTTTGGAATTGGTGTCGAGAATCCACAACGAATGATCGGGTTCTATGAGAATATCAAGGCCTAATTCAAAAAGTGGTGCAAATGAACTTTCTAATAATAGGGGAAATGTTTGTAAAATTGTTGTTAATTGATCTTCAATAAGGTCCCAATCAAATTGTTTATTCTTTTCTTTCCATTCATGATAGTGTTCAAATCTGGCTCCAGCGCTAATGTTCGTTAAGATCCCATTTTTGGCACCAACCCGAATCCCTTTTCCTGTTATCTTCCAATTTCCTTCCATGTTCTTTTGTAGAAGAATCCGTAGGTCAAATGGTTGGTTTTCGTTTGAAAGATTGTTTAGCCTAGGTTGCATCATAAACGTATGATGTTTCATTAATCTTCTGATCAATCGTAAGAATGATGATGGTTGTATAAGTGAATCAACCATTTTTCCATTTGCCTTTGTCGTTTTCACGATAATCCGATCTTTTGAGGTAGAGATATGATAAATCGCATATCCTCCTGCACCATCAATCGGTTTTAAAATGATTTCTTTTTCAGACTTTAAAAAAGATAATACATCTTTTTCATTCTCTACCAATTCCGTTGGTGGCAGATATTGATTTATGGAAGGGTAAGCTTGTAAAGTTTCATGAATTCTCCACTTATTTGGCAATCCATACCCAAGAAACGTTATGTCCTGTTTATTTTTTAACCATTGAACAATTGTTTTAGCTTTAAGAGAATCCGGGTGCTGTGTATAGCTCGTTTTATCATAGATATATTCGGGAATAGGATGGGTACCTGCTATCCATTCTTGAGTTAGATGATTGAAATAATATCCGTTGAATTCTTCACGTATTGGATTAACTTTATTTGGGGAGAATTGAAACACTTTGATATCATATTTATCTGCCTCTTTAGCTATCCCATTATAATATGAATGTTCTGCCTCCGGATCTAATGTCAAAATTCCTAATGTTTTCATATCTCTCCATCACTCCTTTCTAGCCACTTTTCATTACATACCTGATAAAGAGCTTTGACAGATGGTCGAATGCCCTTTATTTCGTGATAGTTTTGCTTTGAGGGTTTAGAATTGATTTCAATGACCCATGGATTACCCGACTGATCGATGCCAATATCGATTCCTAGTTCCCCAAAAGGTTGGTGCCTCACGTTACACAGCGTTTCACACGATGCAATCGCTAACTCTTTCATCCTATTATATATTTCCTGAACCTGGCTCCCTTTAAATAAAGATGCTAACAGGACTAAGGGGTTTTCTATTGTTCCACCTCTAGAAAGATTTGAGACAAACTCATCTTCCCCGGAAATTCTTGCAACGGCTGATGTTACCTTCCAGTCATTACTGATTGAATGACATAAAAATCTAAAGTCAATCGATTGCTCCTGATAGGTAATAAGTGGAATTGTTTCTTGTATGAGATAGGCAGAGCGAGGACGGCACCATTTATCAAGTATCTCTTCCACTTCATTCCAATTAGAACAAATAATTTCATGTTTGGTGGAAAACGAATTTTGTACGATTGAGTAGGTGGAAGCCTTTTTTCTTAATCGAATTAAATTTTTTCCTTGGCTTCCCGCTTTATGTTTGATGAATAAATCACCATATATATCCATTTTTTCCTTTAATTCATAAAATGTAAATCTGTTTGTACACGGAAGATATCGATGTAGGGAAGTTGTTGAAAATAATTGATTGTATACTTCCATTTTGGATAAAAATGAATGATTAAATACATAAACTCCTTCATTCATAAAGTCTTCAAGTGTGGCTGTGGCCTCACGGTCTCTCTTTCGTGAATGGATCCGATTATAAAGGATTGAAGGAAGAGGAATAATGGATTGCATCCAATCCATTTGTTCATCATTGTAGGAATACCCTTTTAATAGTGATTGATCTAAATCTTTTATATGAATAAGAAAAAATAATCCACCGCGCGCGTCAACCCATTGCTTGAATTCTTGACAGAATGCCCCCATGAGCCCCAATGATAGTCCACCATCTTCCTTTTGTTTACAATCGGTCACCAATCCAATGACAGGACCAACATGCAAAGATTTTTCCGGTTTATATTTCACATTCATACAAGGTAAAGTCATGGAAGAATAGTGTTTCGTCTGATAAAGTAATAATGGTGAGGAAGAATTTTCACTTAGCTGAAAAATCCTTACATACTCTAAATTATTTCCAAAATAGAATGGAAAAAGACTTCCTTCCTGTTTTACTTTAAAAAGATCCCTACTAATATAGAGACATGGAAAATCTGTTTCAAGTTGTTCAATTATGAGCTTGCATTGTAATCTCATACACATTCCCCACTTGGACAACCTATATTTTTGACATTATAATATTAAATTGGGCTAATGCTGATATAGCATTTTATGTAGAGAGAGATAAAATGTGATGAACGTGTTTTTAAGGAAGGATGAAAGAACAGAATGAATGTATTGTTAACGATATTATTTATGGTGATCATTGGAGCCGTTATCGGTGGAATGACGAATTCACTAGCGATAAAGATGTTATTTAGACCATATAATCCTATCTATATCGGAAAATGGAGAGTTCCTTTTACTCCAGGACTTATTCCTAAGAGACGAGATGAACTTGCTGAGCAAATGGGAAGAATGGTTGTACATCATTTATTAACACCAGAAGGAATCCAAAGAAAATTTCTAAATGAAGAATTTCAAAGTGAAATCACAAAATGGATTCAAAAAGAAATGGATCCATTAATCGACACGGATCAATCGGTTGAAGCGTTTATAACCAACATGGGGATCTCTGTTAATAAAGAGGCGATCGAAAGTACTGTTGAAGGTTTTGTAGAGAAAAAGTATCTGCAGATCAAAGCAGAATATCAAGACAAATCAATTTTAGAAACCATTCCAGAAGAATTTCTTCAAAGGCTTAGTGATAAAGTGCCTGATATCGTAAACTGGATTTCCTATAAAGGAGAAGAATACTTTACTAGTCCAGAAGGCAAGCAAAAAGTTAAAGTGATGATAGATGATTTCTTCAAAGAGCGGGGATCACTTGGAAATATGATTGGAATGTTTCTGGGTAATACTTCCATTTCCGATCGGATTCAACCTGAAATTGTAAAGTTTATTAAACATGAGGGAACAAAAGAAATCTTATATAAACTCCTATTAAAAGAGTGGGAAAAAATTCAAGCACTCAAATGGAGCGAATTATCTCAATATGTGGAAGATGATCATATTTTACAGTTCCTTCAAAGCTCCGTCAAAAAAGTGATGGATATAGATAAAATTCTTTCAAAGAGTGTGAGAGAATATTTAACTCCATATAAGGTCTATATTCTTGAGGACTTAGTCCCAACTTTAGTCAAAATGGCAACAGAAAAAGTCACCAAAGGAATGGGAGATATTCTTAACAAGCTTGAATTAGAGGAGGTTGTTAAAGAACAAGTAGAAACCTTCTCCGTAGAACGGATCGAGGAAATGGTACTAGGAATAACGAGTAGTGAATTAAAAATGATCACATACTTAGGAGCCCTTCTTGGGGGGATTATTGGATTAATTCAAGGAAGCATCGTGGTTTTACTCCAATAATTCAAAGGAACTTCCTCGCAATCTGAAACATAGTTTGTTATAGTGGGTATTGGCTAAGACACATAAAGAAGCAGATTCAAAAGTAAGTTTAGCGTCGGATCGGTTTCAAATACTAGGAGGTTTTATTTTGTCAGTAAATGTATATGATCATGCGAATGAGCTTGAAAGAGCAATCCGTCAAAGTGAAGAATTCGAAAACTTAAAGAAAATGTACGATGAAGTTAATAGCGATGAAACGGCTCAACGTATGTTTGAAAACTTTAGAGATATTCAACTGAATCTCCAGCAAAAGCAAATGAGCGGAGAAGAAATCACTCAGGAAGAAGTAGAACAAGCACAAAAAACGGCTGCTCTTGTTCAGCAACATGAAAAGATTTCACAATTAATGGAAGCAGAGCAACGTATGAGCATGTTAATTACAGAACTGAATAAAGTAATTATGAAACCACTTGAAGAACTATATGGTTCAATGCAGAAATAATTCTAAAAGACCCTTATCGCGGGGTCTTTTTTATTTAAGGTTATAATCTTATGCTAAAGAAATGTAAGTGCTCTTTCTTTAAGTTCGTGGTGTCAGTCCCTCCCAACAAGGGGAGACTTTTAGATGGAGTATGCAGATCATTTTCTTTTAAATTTTCTTCTTGGGAGTGACCGACCCCTGTGCTCCTGACAGGATAGAGCTGAAGCCCATTTTCGAGTAAATTTTTATTGAGGAGTGAGTATTTCATGGGCTTTATGATAAGATCATTTTACATTTTGAACTCTTCTGCTTTTCAAATTAAATAAGTATGAACTTGTCATAAAAGCCCTCTTTAAGTCATAAAAGTATAAAAAGCACTTGACACCATATAGAGGGGGAGCATCTATGATCTATCGTATGCTGGCAATGGATATTGACGGGACATTATTAAATCATAATGGCCGCTTAAATAAAGAAAGTAAAGAAGCAATCGAATATGCACAAAGCAAAGGAATACATGTCACACTTGTAACAAACCGCAACTTTTCAACTTCAAAACGATTAGCAAAAGCTTTGAAAATAGAGGGGTATATCGTAACCCATAGTGGAGCATATATTGCCTCAAAACTTGAAAAACCACTTTATGTGAATAAAATTAATGAAGATATTACCTATGAAGTCGTGAATTTTCTCGAAAAATTCAATGTTCAAATCGCCATTGTGCACGAAAAATTCACAGTAATGAATAAACAGGAAGCTGAAAGCTCGATGTTAGGAAAAATATCTTGGCAACGAGATTCAAAGCTATTTTACGGGAAGCAATACGTTGAGTCCATTAGTGAACATTTATTAGAAAAACCAGTGGCTGCACCTAAAATTGAAGCAGCATTTTCTTCAAATGAGGAAGCGAAAGAAATTGAACTAGCTTTAAATGGTATGTACGATGAGATTGAGTGTATTCATCGTGGAGAAGGTAAAATGGATATTGTTGCAAAAGGAGTATCAAAACTTCGCGGACTTCTCTACTTGTGTGAAAGATTAGGAATCACACGGGAACAAGTCGTGATGGTCGGAAGCAAGCTCGATGATATTTCACTAATGGAATGCTGTGGCCTTGGCGTTGCAATGGGCAATGCGCCAAAAGAAGTAAAAGAGGCAGCGGACTGGATCACAAGAACTGAGGCGCAAAATGGCGTACAGTATATGGTCAAGGAATTATTTAGAAAGCAACACCCAATTGACTTTTTGAAGAAAATGAATGTGATCAAATAAATGGATAAGAGTAAGCCTGAAAGGAAGTTAGGTCCTTTTGGGCTTTTTATTTGGATTTTATCCGATATTTATCTCTTTCCCAAACTAAAGTCATTGACCCACACCATCGCTTTCAGTACACTAGTAAAAGCTAAAACTGAACGTGAAAGGTGATATATTTTGAATATACAAATTAACGGACTAAATGATGATCGATTTCAACGTCCGCTTCAGCTGATTGCTAATCTATTTTTTGAAGAACCAACAGTATCCCGTGAACGGATAGAAGATGCTGACATAGTCATTGATTTCTACTTGAACATCAATGAAAAAATTAAATCAGAAGCAATATTGACCATGAATAGGAACGTTGAAAAATTTCATGCACAATTTGAAAAGGTACTTGTTCCCTCCAACACTGAAAAAGAGCGATTTAAGCAACTGAAAAATGCAATTTCCCATGTGTACCTGAATGTTTTACAGGATTATACAGGTATTCAGCAAAAATGGGGGATTCTAACGGGAATTAGACCAACTAAACTTCTACATAAAAATAGGAGAGAAGGCAACAGTAAAGAATTAACTCGTAATAGCCTAAAGGAAGATTATCAAATTACAGATGAAAAAATTGATCTTATGGAAAGAATCGTAGATCGTCAGCTTGATGTTATCCCGGATCTTTACAATCTAAAGCATGAGGTAAGTATCTATATTGGAATTCCTTTCTGTCCAACCAAATGTGCCTATTGCACATTCCCAGCCTATGCAATTTTAGGAAAGCAGGGAAGAGTTGATTCTTTCCTTGCGGGTCTTCACTATGAAATACAGGAAATGGGGAAATGGCTTAAAGAAAAAGGCATTGGCATTACGACCATATATTATGGGGGAGGTACTCCTACATCGATTACCGCAGAGGAAATGGATGCTCTGTATGAAGAAATGTATCGTTCTTTTCCCGATGTGAAAAGTGTGAGAGAAATAACAGTGGAAGCTGGTCGACCTGATACGATTACACCAGAAAAACTCGAGGTCCTAAATAAATGGAATATTGACAGGATTTCTATCAATCCTCAATCCTATATACAAGAAACCTTACAAGCAATTGGTCGACATCATACTGTTGAGGAAACAGTTGATAAGTATCATTTAGCACGAGAAATGGGTATGAACAATATCAATATGGATTTGATCATTGGCTTGCCAGGTGAAAAGGTAAAAGAGTTTCAATATACATTAGATGAAACAAGAAAGCTTATGCCTGAATCTCTCACTGTTCATACATTATCATTCAAGCGCGCATCCGAAATGACCAAAAATAAAGATAAGTACAAGGTGGCAAATCGTGAAGAAATTGAGAGAATGATGAAGCTTGCCGAAACTTGGACATCTGAACAAGGCTATGAACCTTATTATCTTTACAGACAAAAAAATATTCTAGGGAACCTAGAGAATGTTGGATATGCATTTCCTGATCAGGAGAGTATGTATAACATTATAATCATGGAAGAAGTTCAAACGATTATTGGGATAGGATGTGGAGCAGCGAGTAAATTCATCGATCCTAAAACAGGGAAAATCACTCAGTTTGCTAACCCAAAGGAACCAAATGCCTATAATTTAGGGTTTAAAGAATACACTGAAAAGAAAATCAAAATCTTAAACGAATTATTTTCATAATATAGAATCGGGATTTTTCCAAAACTAAGGTACCGGAATTTCCACATCTTGAAGAAGTTTTGGCAAATGTGTTATAAAGCCAAACAATGTGGTCTTGATCCTTATGGACAAGTCCCGATTCCTGTTTATGAGTATAATTTATGTTGCTCTGATTTATAAATTCGTAAATAGCTCCAGACAATACGAAGCATTACTACAAGGCCAATAGCGGCAATAATGATAACTTTATCGGATGATGAGTAGGAGGCAATTAGTGTACCTTGTGTAATTCCAATTAAGCTAATCAATCCAAATAAAAGCGCCCATATTACATCAATTCGCATTTCAAGATTTGGTGTGAGGTTTCCCCCAACACTTGGCGAATATATTCCCGTTACTAAAAAGATGAGGACACCGATTATCACAAATATATTGTTTAGTGAAAGAAAAGGTAAGGCATCTCTAAAGATAACTACAAATAATAATCCATAGGATAGTAACCTAAGGAGGTTATATTTGGCGAAATATGACATAACACCCATCCTTTAGACATCGAATTTTGTCTTATTCTAACTTAAATTATCAGAAATTTCAAACGAACTTTAGGAGGATTTTTTGTGAACAATCCCGAAAGTTTATAGTAGTAATGGCGTAGTTTAAAAAATTTAGAAGGGAATAAAAGGACTAATTTAACCGATTTATCAATTTGGCTGTTTTCGTAATATTGTTGTTATTTGAAAAGGATTGGTTGTAGCGAAGGGATGCTCGCTTTCCGCGGGGCGGGAGGTGAGCATCCTCGTCGCCTTGCTCCTGCTTAGGTCTCACCTGTCCCGCTACTCCCGCAGGAGTCTCGCATATCCACTCCAGCAAACCTTTTTACAAAAATTTATGTTCTTAAAAAACAACAATCTCTTAAAATACAGCCATCAATTTAACCAAACTAAATGATGACAATTTAGGGGGAGATTAATATGATGAACACTCCTTTGTTACTAACACAAATGATTGAAAGGGTGGAAAAGTACTATCCGAATAAGCAAATCATTTCCCGAACAGAAAGCGGAATTCAGCGTTTTACATATAAGGAGATGGTTGAAAGGACTAGAAGGCTTGCAAGTGGATTGGAGATGTTAGGTGTCAAAGAAGGAGATCGAGTAGGAACATTAGCGTGGAATCATCACCGTCATTTAGAAGCCTATTTTGCCATCCCTTGTAGTGGTGCTGTCTTACATACCATCAACATTCGACTATCCCCTCAACATGTGAATTACATCATCAACCACGCAGAAGATAAAGTTCTCATTATTGATTCAGACATTGTTCCTCTTGTAGAAGCGATTCAACATCAACTAAAAACGGTTAAGGCGTTTATTATCATGACCGATAAGGAAGAACTTCCACAAACCTCACTAAAACACGTTTATCACTATGAAGACATCATCAAAGAAGGTAATCCTAGCTACCGCTTCCGAGACGATTTAGATGAAAATGCTCCTGCTGGTATGTGCTATACAAGTGCTACAACTGGAAATCCGAAAGGGGTTGTCTATTCTCATAGAGGCATTGTACTACATAGTATGGCTCTAGGATTAGCTGATACAACAGGTGTATGTGAAAGCGATATAGCATTACCAGTTGTACCTATGTTCCATGTGAATGCATGGGGGCTGCCTTTTGCGGCAGTTTGGTTTGGAACAACACAAGTTTTACCTGGGCCATATTTCACACCAAAAATATTGGCAGAACTGATGCAAAATGAAAAAGTAACGATTACTGCAGGAGTTCCGACCATTTGGTTAGGGCTTCTAAAGGAACTCGATGAAAATCAATATGACCTTTCGAATATGCGATCTATATTATGCGGGGGAGCCGCTGCACCAAAAGGGATGATAAGAGCTTTTGAAAACAAACATGGTATCCCTTTCATGCATGCATTTGGAATGACAGAAACAAGCCCATTAGCCACAGTTGCATCTATTAAAAGTGAGCATGAGGAGACAGATAAAGAAGATCGACTAGAAATTAAGTCCAAACAAGGAATGCTTGTACCTGGACTAGAGATGAAAGTAGTAGGGAAAGATGGCGAAGTTGATTGGAATGGAAAGGAGATGGGTGAATTAACGATTAGAGGCCCATGGATTGCCTCAGAATACTATAAAGATGAAAGAACAAAAGATGCATTTCGTGATGGATGGCTCTATACAGGGGATGTCGTAACAGTTGATGAGTTTGGGTACATTAAAATTGTCGACCGGACAAAAGACTTGATTAAATCAGGGGGAGAATGGATCTCTTCTGTTGATTTAGAAAATAGCTTGATGGCCCATGAAAGTGTGTTTGAAGCAGCAGTCGTTGCTGTTCCACATGAAGAGTGGCAGGAAAGACCAATCGCTTGTGTCGTCCTAAAAGAGGAGAAGGCAGTAACTAAAGAAGAGCTATTAGAGTTCCTAGAGCCGCAATTTGCGAAATGGTGGCTTCCTGATGATATTTTGTTTATGAAAGAAATTCCAAAGACATCTGTTGGCAAGTTTTTAAAGCGTACACTTCGGGAACAGGTAAAGGATGAGCTGAAAAAAGTATAATCGGGTGAGGAGGGAGTGATAGTATTCGATCACATCCTTCTTTTTATTTTAGAATCCTTTTCAGTTCCGAAAATTTATAAAATTCAATACATTATCATTCCCTCCTAGAAAAGTTTAGGCTATTCTAATGATAAGGAGGGATTTTCCATGGAAACGAACACATCTACATACGAAACGATCATTTTAAAAAAAGAAAATAAAATTGCCTACCTGACACTAAATCGACCGCAGGCCTTAAATGCAATGAACGTTCTAATGTTAAGGGAGTTTCTAGACTGTTTAAAAGAGGTTGAAAAAGACAAAGAAGTAGGAGTTCTAGTTATAAAGGGAGAAGGAAAGGGTTTTTCTTCTGGAGGAGACATTAAAGAAATGTTAGCTCTTGCAGGAAAAGAACAATTTTCCTCAATCATGGATACAATCAATGAACTAGCTTTAACACTTTACTCGATGAAGAAAATGACAATTGCTGGGATTCATGGGGCTGCAGCTGGACTTGGGCTAAGCTTGGCGTTGGCCTGTGATTACATGATTTGTGAAGAAGATAGTAAACTCGCGATGAACTTTATCGGTATTGGGCTTATTCCAGATGGAGGCGGTCATTTTCATCTAAGTGAGCGATTGGGTACCGTTCAAGCGAAAAAGCTCATATGGAATGGTCGTATCCTTGAAGGCCAGGAAGCGTTAAAGATGGGCCTTGTGGATGAGTTAACCGCACCAGGTAAACTTGAACATTCCATTGATCAATATGTTCAGCAATGTTTACAAATGCCAATAGCAGCTATGGTCAAAACGAAAGAGGTTTATCTAAAGTTGACCCGAACGAGACTAGAGATGATGCTAGAAGAGGAAAAACAAGCTCAATGGTTAATGAGACAGACAGAAGATCACAAAGAAGGCATTAAAGCATTTGTAGAGAAGAGAAAGCCTGTGTTTACAGGAAGATAAATTAATGTAGGAGGGACAAAATGAATCAATCATTACAGTTTTTTGACTATCATTTGTGGGCAAATGCCCTAGTTTTTAAACATTTAAAGGAGCTTCCTTCTGAAGTTTCACACCAAGATGTCCAAAGTGTATTTCCGTCATTGTACGATACACTTTCTCATATGTACAGAACAGATTTTGTCTGGTTGAAAACGATGCAAGGTGTAAGCTTCGATAAAACGCTCAAGGATGTTCAACAACTAAATAACGAAAATATTGATAGAAGTATGGAAGTATTAGAGAATGATTATCTCCAAATAAATGAGAAGTACAAAACATTTATTCAGCGATTGGAAGATGTGAACGCTCAAATTACCATTAACCATCCTAGTTATGGATCGTGGACAATTAGCTATGCTGAACTTCTTCAACATGTGGCGAACCATGGAACATACCACCGAGGAAACATTACGGCTATTTTGAGACAGGTAGGGTATAAAGGAACGCCTACAGATTATGTGTATTATTTATTCGAATTAAAAAGGAGGGAATCCTCAACTCCATGAGTGTAGAACAAACATTATAAAACTAAAAGCGACCCACTTCACAAATAGGGTCGCTTTTTTCATGGCTTATATGTTACTAAATCTAACAATGGAAAGGGCACTTCTGAAATTTGAGAAGGCTTAAATATAAGATATTGCCAATTGCTACTATTAAACATGAAATAAAACTAATTTCCCTAATGAAGAAGTAACTCTATGAGTATGTTCGAGAAACCCTTTTTCTTCAAGTATTTTCTCCCCAAGTTCTTTAGCTTCTTTTTCAGAACCGGCTTCAAATGAATCTTCTAATAATTTCTCACCATTTGCTTCAAACACCGTTAATTTGTAAGTCATCATGTTATTACCCCTTTATGAAAAAATTCTGATAGTTACTATTATTTTTGCATAATTTCCAGAGTTTGAATAGTCTTAATATGAGTGTGAATTTTTCACTGGATATTTGAACCTTTTTTAGCAATTCATTCGTATAAGAAGATAGAGGAGGGAAATGGAATGACATTAAGCATAGAAAAAGTAACAAAAAGATTCGGGAAATTTACGGCTGTAGATGATCTTAGTATTACCATACCCGAAAAAGAGATGTTTGGTTTCCTAGGGGCGAATGGAGCTGGCAAAACAACCACATTCAGAATGATTCTTGGATTACTAGATCCATCACATGGTGCAATAACATGGAATGGGAAAGAAATTAATTATTCTACGAGTCCATACATAGGGTATCTCCCAGAAGAAAGAGGATTATATCCTAAATTAAAAGTCAAAGAACAGATCGTTTATTTAGCTAGACTAAGAGGAATGAGTAAGCAAAACGCAGAGAAAGAGCTAGATTACTGGTTACAAAGGTTTAATGTGCCTGAAAATGCATCGAAAAAAATTGAAGAACTCTCAAAAGGAAATCAGCAAAAAATTCAATTCATTGCATCTGTGATTCATAAACCGCAGCTATTGATTTTAGATGAACCATTTAGTGGGTTAGATCCAGTAAACGTAGAACAATTAAAAGAGGCTGTACATGATATTAAAGACAGCGGAACGACAATCGTATTCTCGAGCCACCGAATGGAGCATGTGGAAGAGCTTTGTGAGAATTTGTGTATTATGCATCAAGGTAAACCTGTTGTCCATGGAAGCCTTAAGGATATTAAGCGATCATTTGGAAAGAAAAATGTCACAATACATGCTGACTTTGATTTAACCTATTTAGAAAAATTCTCTGGTGTCGTGAAATTAAAGAAAACGACAGAAGGTGTTCAGCTTCAAGTGGAATCAGAGCAAATCGCTGAAGAACTATTTAAGGAAGTCGTGCAAAAAGGATTTCTTCGTAAGTTTGAGCTTGAAGAGCCTTCACTTAACGATATATTTATTGAAAAGGTGGGAACTTCCTATGAATAATTTTTGGCTCATGCTTTCACATTCCTATTTTTCAAAGTTAAAAACAAAATCATTTATTTTAACAACGGTTATTGTCGTTGCAGCTATTTTCTTATTAGTTAATTTTGAAAACGTTGTTACAAATTTTACTGGGGAGGATGAACCTCCAAAGGTCGCCGTTCTTGATGAGGGGAATCTATATAAGCCATTTTCTACTCAGTTAGCCCAATTAAACGATGAAATCCAAGTAGAAAAAGTAACATTAAACGAAAAAGCTTTAGAAAAAGCAGTAAAAGATGGAGAATACGAGGGATATTTAATCCTTTCACAGGATCATAATGATTTACCACAGGGAGTTTATAAATCGGTTTCTATTTCAAATTCTGAAGTGTGGACAGAATTATTCAATAGTCTCCAAGCTGTAAAAAATAAGCAAGCAGCTACGCAATTGAATTTGTCAAATGAAGAACTGCAATCACTAAACACTCCACCTACTTTCGAGAGAGAGGCTCTTGTTGAAGGGGCTAAATCAGAAAAAGAGCTAAGTGAGGCTCGAGGAATAGTCTATGTGCTATTATTCTTTATCTACTTTTCCGTGATTGTCTATGCGAATATGACAGCGATGGAGGTGGCAACGGAAAAGTCTTCCCGGGTCATGGAAATCTTAATCTCAAGTGTTTCACCTGTTAAACAGATGTTTGCTAAAATTCTCGGGATAGGGCTTGTAGGATTAACACAGATGGCAGTCCTCTTAGCAGCAGGTTATTTTGCAATTAGTCAAAATAAAGAAGAATTGGTGGGAGGTTTTTTTGAAGGGTTAGGATTTGCTGACACTTCAATTTCACTAATAATCTATGCAGGGATCTTTTTCTTATTAGGATTCTTCCTTTATGCCACCCTTGCTGCTTTACTCGGATCCCTTGTAAGTAGAATTGAAGACGTACAACAAATGATCATGCCCATGACTTTCCTTGTTATGATTGGTTTCTTCATTGCCATGTTTGGTCTTGGAAATCCAGAATCAACATTTGTTACGATTACATCTTATATACCATTTTTCACTCCAATGGTAATGTTCTTACGTGTAGGAATGCTAAATATCGCTGCTTGGGAGCCAATCCTTGGAATGGGTGTATTGCTCCTTTCTATACTTGTGTTAGGATGGTTTGGTGCACGTGTATATCGTGGAGGAGTATTAATGTATGGAAAGTCAAATTCGTTTAAAGATATTAAAAAAGCAATTGAGTTAACAAAAAATAAATAATGAAAAACGACTGTCCCGAAATCGATGGAGTCCGGAACCACAACTTCTATTTATGGAAACAATGTGGTCCGCTTCTTAATAGGACAGTCGTTTTTTCATAAGATAAGTAAAAATTTTGGAGTGCTTACAGATAGTAGAGTTTGTCCGTGATTTGCTCCTCAAGACATAAGTCAAGCCACCAAGGAAGGGAAAAAGGCAACTTTCCTTGGTGGCTTGACTTATGCTATGTCTACGGCCCATATGACTTGGCAACTTAGCCTTTCATCCTTTTTTCAGGCACTTCCGCTTTTCTAGTAATGAAACTTTAGGGTAATAATTTTCTTTTCCCCCTAATTTTCTAGAGATTTTTAGGCTATAATGGAAGGATAAGAGAACGTGTATTCGTATAGGGAGGTTAGAATGATTATGGAAAAAATAAAATTTATACATTGTGCGGATTTACACCTAGATAGCCCATTTAAAGGCTTGAGGCAGCTCCCGAAAGAATTATTTAACAGAATTATGGATAGTACCTTTCTATCTTTTAAAAGAATTATAGATAAAGCGATCTCGAGTAAGGTTGATTTCATCGTCATTTCAGGAGATTTATTTGATGAAGAAGATCGAAGTATTAAAGCCCAGGCAAGGCTAAGAGAACAGTTTCAAAGATTGAATGAGAATGGTATTCCAGCCTATGTAATACACGGAAATCATGATTTCTTAGGAAGTCGTCTATTGGAAATGGAAATGCCTGAGAATGTTCATATTTTTGGGGATCAAGTAGAAAGTATGACATATTTTACAAAAAATGGACAGGTGGTTCATCTTTATGGCTTTAGCTATGGAAAACGACATATTGTCGAGAATCAGCTTCCTCACTACCCCATTGCAACATCAAAAGACGAATATCATATTGGACTCCTACATGGCAGTGAAGGTAATTCGCAAACGGCCCATGAAAAATATGCACCTTTCAATATTACAGAAATGAAAACGAAGCAATATGATTATTGGGCACTAGGTCATATTCATTCTAGAAGTGAGCTTACTTCTAAACCCCCTATTGTTTATCCAGGGAACATTCAAGGTAGACATTCAAAGGAGACGGGGCCAAAAGGGTGCTATGAGGTTCACTTAACAAAAAACGGAAGTGAACTTTACTTTATTGAGACTAATGATATTCGATTTGAAACGGCTTCAATATCCTTAAAAAATGTCCACCATCTTAGTGAAATGTTTGACCTTTTAAAAGAAACAATCGAATCCTACAGGGAATTTGGCGGGACATTTTTAGAACTGAAATTACAAGATACGGATCAGCTTCCACAAGCCATTCTTGAAAGAATTAATAATGGTGAATTGGTACAAGCATTACAAGACGGTGAAGAACTTCAACAAGGTTTTGTATGGATTCACCAATTAAAAGTGATAAATAAAGAGTTAAAGATAAATACTGAAGATCAGCAATCGTTTATTCATACCTTTTTACAAACCTTTGATGAGTGGACACATGAGGATTGGGAAAGGTTTTTAAGTGACCTATATCAACACCCACAAGCATTTCGTTACCTAGAATATTTAGACGATGATGAAAAAGAAGGACTACTTAAGGATGTGAAGTCTATGACGAATTCTTTACTCCTTGGGGAGAGCCGATAGAAATGAGTGAAGCTGTATGAATATCAAGGAGATTCATATATATGGATACGGAAAATTAGAAAATTTTAAACTAAACTCGATTGGAGATATTCAAGTCATCTACGGAGAAAACGAAGCTGGAAAATCAACCATCATGTCCTTTATTCATAGTATTCTGTTTGGCTTTCCAACAAAGCAGCAGAATGAATCAAGGTATGAGCCTAAAACCCATTCAAAATATGGAGGGAAAATGAAGGTTGAATTGGAGCAAGTAGGATTAGTAACCATTGAAAGAATTATGGGAAAAGCAGTAGGAGATGTAACAGTCATTCATGAAGATGGAAGAACAGAAGGAGAGGACGGGTTAAAGGAAATTTTAAATGGAATCGATAAATCTACTTATCAGAGTATCTTCTCTTTTAATATTCATGGACTGCAAAATCTTCATCGTTTGAAAGAGGAAGACATTAACCGATATTTATTCAGTGCGGGACTAACAGGAACGGATCTGTTACTACAATTAGAAAATCAATGGCAAAAAGAAATGGACGGACTTTTTAAAAGAGCAGGCCGTAAACCGATTATTAATGAAAAGCTTACTAGGATGCGGGAGCTAGAGCAAATGCTTCAAAAAGCAAAAGAGAAAAATAATGATTATAGCCTACATATCGGGCAGCGGGATAAAGTTTCTTCTGAATTGAAAGAAATAAATCTAGAAATCAATCAATTGGATAAGAAGGAACAAAGGGTAAAACATTGGATAGATTCATGGAGTATGCTTGAAGAGTATCGCCATTTAATGAAGCATTCCTCAACAAGCAAAGTAACGTATTTTCCTGTAGATGGAGTGAAAAGGTACGAAAAGTGGCAGGAGAGACTTCAAGAACTAGATGCATCTCGAGAAGTCAATGAAGAAAAACAAAAACAGCTAACCATCGAACTAAATAAAAGTAAGCCAAATCTATTGATAATGAAAAGGAAAACAAGTTTACAAGCGTTAATAGACAAACAACCTTTATTTCTAAAATGGAGAGATCTCCTTGTTGAAAGGAAACGAAAACTACAACGCTATGAAGAGGTCATAGACGAACATAAACGCGATCTTGGATTGAGTCCACTCGTACCCCTAAATGAGATAGATACTAGTATGATGACAACAGAAAAGGTTCAAGACCTTATTAAGAGGATCAGTCGAGTAGAAACAGTCGAAGAACAATTAACTAAATCGATTGAAAGGGAACGTAGAGAACTTCGGTATATAGAGAGTCGATGTGAAGATCTCGAGAAAAACCTCCTTCCAGAGAAGGAGTTTCAAGCAATTTCTTCTTCAATAAAACAATTTGAAGAGATTGAATCGGTAAGATCGCAGCATCAATTCATACGAGAGCAAATTGACTTTGAAGAACAAAAGCGAAGGAAATCACAGCCGAAAGGGGGAGAGTTGATTATTTCCATACTACTCCTTGCACTTGGTGGATGGGCCGGGTTTACAGAACAATGGTTGATTGCGGCGATTTCATTGTTTGCGTTGTTAACGAGTGTATATCTCTTTTTCCTTAAAAGTAAAGATAATTCAAATGAGCAAGTACTAAAGCGTTTAAATAAAAAAGCACAGGAGTATGAAAACCGACTTAATATTGCTGACAGAGTTGGCAATGGCGAGCATTCTAAAAGTCAAGCTATACTTAAGGAACAGATGAGTATAAGAGAATCATGGAAACAATGGATTCTTAAATTAGAAGGTCAAGAACACCAAATGAATCAACTATTGGATGAAAAAGCCACCGTACTTAAAGAGAAAGCCACCGTTATCGAAAAAATCGAGGAATTAAAGCATGACTTAAATATGCCCTCATCACTTCCATGGAGTTTGTTATCCGATGCCTATTCAAAACTAAAAGAACTTGTTGGAAAACACTATGAATTTTCCATGATGAAAGAAGAGGCAGGGGAACTAGAAGTTAAAATAGACGAGTTTCTATATGAGCTTAAAGAGGAGTTGGGGGAAGCTGACTTATCTGTACAAGAGGTGGAGGAAAGACTGATAAAGTTAAAGAATAGTCTTTTTGATGAAGATAAAAAGCGAGTTTACCATCAGCAATATTTACAGGAACAGGATAGAATGGTTAACGAGATTGACAAGATTTCAATTGAAATGGGTAAAATCAAGGCAGAAATGAATAAGCTCTTAGAGAGTGTTGATGCTAGTAACGAGGAAGAGTTTCGAAGAGCGGAAACGGGGTGGCATGAGGCGAATCGTCGCCAAGAAAGATTACAGATGCTTGAACACCAAGTTGGAAAAGATTTATTGAAAGAAACTCAAGAAATAGCAAACAAACAAGCAGTAGAAATGGAATATCAGTCCATTATTCGAAACTTAGAGGATCTTCACTCTGAAAAGGAAAAAAGACTGGAGCAATTAGCGAAAATCGAATACGAAATTTCCTTATTAGAAGAAGGCACTTCCTATTCTCTACTTCTTCAACAATACCATGAAATGAAAGCCGATCTAAATCTAGATGCCAAAACATGGGCAATGTATTCGATCGCTAAAGGAGCCTTATTAAAAACGATCGAGAGATATAAAAGAGATCGATTACCTAAGCTTATGGTGACTGCAAAAGAGTTTCTACATAGCTTAACATGTGGAGAATACACGAACATTCACATCGGTGACGAAAGTGTATTTGAAATAGAGCGAAGAGATGGGATCATTTTTACTCCAAGTGAATTGAGTCAAGGGACAAAAGAGCAGGTTTATGTTGCCCTAAGACTTGCACTTGTTAACATCCTAAAGGAAGACTATCCGTTCCCTATCATTATTGACGATGGTTTCGTCCATTTTGATGAAAATAGGACAAATGCCGTAATCGAGATAATTAAGAAAATAAAGAGTGAACATCAAGTATTCTTTTTCACCTGCCATTCACATTTACAACATCTTTTTCAGAAAAAGGACGTTTATCAGTTGAATGGTGTAGATCTTACAAACTCAAGCTTGCACGAGATGAATAAGTAATAATCCATAAGGTCTTTTTTAGGTAGGCTGTATTCGTATTTATTGTTGCTTTTCGAACAAGAATGGAAATCCGTAATGATTATGGTTTCGGGGCATCTTTTCGTCAAAGCAATGTTCACTTAGTATTGAATGATTTAAGATGTTTATAATTGACCAAAAGCAACAATGTTTACGAAAAGATCCTTTAGGTACAATCCATTTTGTAGACAGTGGGATTAATTACGGAAAGAAGGACAAATTCATGAATAAAAAGATGGGCAAAAATAGTGGACCGCTTGCTTTATTAAGCTTTAATTTATTTATTGTTATGGTCGGGATTGGATTGGTCATCCCCATTCTACCTTTTTATGTAGAAAAATTTAATGCAAATGCTCAGGTTTTAGGAGCACTAGTAGCGGTTTTTGCATTTATGCAGTTCCTCTTTGCTCCTGTCTGGGGAAGACTTTCCGATAAGATTGGGAGAAAACCGCTCATTACGATTGGTCTTATTGGTTTTGCCATCGCTGAATTTATATTTGCCTTCGCGCTAGGCTTATGGATGTTGTTTGTTTCAAGAATTTTGGCAGGGATTTTCGGATCTGCCCTTATGCCAACTGCAATGGCTTATGTTTCAGATGTGACAGAACCGGAAAAGCGTGGGCAAGGAATGGGTTTCCTTGGGGCTGCAATGGGCTTAGGTATCGTGATCGGACCTGGTATTGGAGGCTGGCTGGCAGAGTTTGATTTGTCATACCCATTTATCTTCGCAGGCATTGCCGCTACAATCGCTGCGATTGTTTCTATCCTCATTCTGCCCGAATCCTATCCGAAAGAAAAAAGAGAGATGGAGCCTGAAGTTAAAAAGGAAAATCAATTTGTATTAATGAAAAGCGCACTTAAGAGTCCAGTAGGTTTTTTGCTTGTTTTAGTATTTATTATGAGTTTCGGACTGGCCAATTTTCAGTCTATCTTTAGTTATTACGCATTAGAAAGGTATGGATATGGGCCGCAAGAGGTCGGGTTCATTATTTTATTCATAGGAATCATTGGGACGGTAGTACAAGGTGTTGGGGTAGGAAAAATGACAAAGATGTTCGGTGATGAACGGGTTGTAACGATTTCACTTCTAATCAGTGCTTTTGGCTTCGTTATTATGACACTTGCCACCAATATGACCTGGATCCTTATTACGACAGCAGTATTTTTTGTTGGAAACTCAATGCTTAGACCGTCTTTAAACTCATTGATTTCCAAACTAGCAGGGAATCGTCAAGGAATGATAATGGGACTGAATAATTCATTTCTTAGCCTTGGAAATGTGGCAGGGCCTCTTTTAGCAGGAACTTTATTCGAATGGAATATTCATATCCCTTATCTGTTTGGGGCATTTATTATGATTGTTGGTCTTATCTCAACAAAAGTATGGATTTCACAGAAAGGGAGAAAAGTACAAGAAATATAATATCAATAAGAATAGTGATAGGAGTAAAATCAAAGATTATGGGGGCTGTCCAAAAAATGATGTATCGTCAGCCATAGCTTAAATGTATAGAAGTAACCCTCGATATTACTTCTATCTATTAAAACGATGTAATTCCGGATCATATTGGAACTGCCCTTTTTGGTCATTATCGTGACCCCTTTACCTATATGATATTACAGATCAGCCTTATCTATTTAGCTTCAAAATTACAATATTGCCTATTTAGGAATTTGCTAGGGTGATATGGTATACTGACAAAAAAGAAAGGCTCTTTTCTATAAGATTGTTGTTTATAAATAGAATTTTGCGAAAGCAAACCATCGATAAAGAAATTGATAAGAGCGGAAGGTACGAGACTCCTGCGGAAAGCGAGCAACTTTTCGCTGTAATCAACCATCAACCACTACTCTATTTTGAAAAATAGCAACTAATTTTATTAAAACAGCCAAAAGAAAAAAACACGGAGGAATAACGATGAAAGGAATCACTCATTTCGCGGTTGGAGACACAATTGATTTATATCTACTTATTAAGAATGCCACTAAAGGAATAACAAATACAGGTAAACCCTTTTTAACACTAATTCTTCAGGATAAAAGTGGGGAAATGGAAGCGAAGTTATGGGATTCGTCAGAAATTGATGAAAAACAATACATTCCCCAAGCGATTGTAAAGGTGTCAGGTGATGTGCAAAGCTACCGTGGAAAATCACAGCTGAAAATTAGACAAATTCGTCCAACTTCAACATCTGATAGTGTAAAAGTTTCAGATTTTCTAGAAACCGCTCCTATAAGCACCGATGAAATTACAAGTAAGATTACTCAGTATATTTTTGAGATGAAAAACCCTAATATCCAACGTATTACAAGGCATTTAATTAAAAAATACCAACAAGCTTTTCTAGAATACCCTGCAGCCACCAAGAATCATCATGAATTTATTTCAGGACTTGCCTATCATGTTGTTTCTATGCTGGATCTTTCAAAGGTGATTGCAGGCTTATATCCATCATTAGACAAGGATTTATTATATTCAGGTGTCATTCTACATGATCTAGGAAAAGTCATTGAATTATCAGGTCCTGTTTCCACAACCTATACAGTAGAAGGGAACCTTTTAGGGCATATAACCATTATGGTGAATGAAATAGGAAAAGCGGCTGAAGAATTAGATATAAAAGGAGAAGAAGTGATGGTTCTCCAACATCTAGTGCTTAGTCATCATGGAAAAGCAGAATGGGGAAGTCCTAAGCCTCCAATGATTAAAGAAGCAGAAATCCTTCACTATATTGATAATTTAGATGCGAAAATGAATATGTTAGATCGTGCATTAGATCGCGCGAATCCTGGTGAGTTTACTGAAAGAGTATTTGCATTGGATAATCGTTCATTTTATAAACCGACTTTTCATAAATAGTATTAAAGAAAATGACTTTGATTTAAAAAGTCATTTTTTTTATGAGCAAATCATATATTGTGTTAAAAGGACAGGCTTAGGAGGGAAATGAATAAATGACATTGCCTATTTGGATGTATTTCATTGTAGCAGGGATTTTTGTCAGTGCTTTTATGACACTTAGAACAGCGAAGGAAGAGCGAGAAACAGAAAATGAATGGATAGAAAAAGAGGGAGAAGTATATATAAAACGGATTGAAGACGAAAGAGAACGTCGTAGAGGGATTTCTTAATAAAACATACATTTAATAAATATAAAAAGGAGTGGCCCCACAAGAGCCTCTCCTTTCATTACAAATCATTCTTCAGTTTTTTCTTTAGATTGTTGATCAGTTGCTTCATCCTTAGGCTGTTCTTCATCGGTTGGAGCTGGAGTTTCTCCTTCTCCAGGAACTGCTGGTGTTTCAGGTGGATTCAAGACTTGATCGAATGCTTTTTCTAAATCTTTATCCTTAATATCTAAATCAGCTTTTTCAATTTGTTCTTTCATCGTTTTTTGAATTTTTTCTGGAGTAACTTCTGCAAGCTTTAATTCTTTTTCAAGTTCTTTTTTCATTTTATCAAAGGATTTCTTTTCTTTTGTATCTGTAACTTCGATAATGTGAAAACCGTATTCTGTTTTTATCGGTTCACTCACTTCGCCTTTTTTAAGGGTATCTAGTGCTTTTGAGAATTCTGGTACGAAATTTTGACGCCCTTGATTATCAACCCAACCAAGGCTTCCGCCATTTTCAGCTGATCCAGGGTCTTTCGAGTATTCCGTTGCAAGTTCCTCAAATTTTGCCCCTTCACTAAGCTTTTGTTTTACTTCTTTCGCCGTTTTTTCATCATCCACTAATATATGACGAACTTCAATTTCAGGCTTCCAGCTCTCATAATACTTTTTTAATTCATCTTCAGAAATCTTTACGTCCGCTGTAGCTGCTTTTTCTTGTAATAGTTGAAGCTTTAAGTATTCTTTAAAGGACTTCTCATCTAAGTTATATTGGGACAAAAACATCTCAAACTGTGGTCCGAGCTGATCTTTTGCCTCTTTAAACTTTTCATCCACTTCATCTTTTGACACTTTAAAGTTTTCAGAGAGAACTTTTGTGTACACCAATTCTTGAAGTGCTTGTTCCATTTGAGGGGTGAATTTTTCTTTCATGGCACTGTAAAGTTCATCTTTTGTAATATTGCCGGCCCCTGTTTCAGCAACGACATTTTCATTTCCACCGCCATTACTATTACAACCAGCTAGTCCGATCACGCTTGTTGCTAGCGTAACGGAAATAATCCATTTTTTCATGCTGAACAACTCCTACTATTTATATTGTTAGAAGGCTTGTCTAAATCTACAAACCATACTATAACACATTTTTAAATGGAAAAAAATAAAAATCCTATATAGTTTACCAAAAATGGGCATTTGCTACACCCAATTCTTTCGCCCTTACATATGATAAACCGAAGGAAAAAAAGGAGGTTTTATAAATGAGCTGTGGGTACAATTCTGGATTTGCCTTAATTGTGGTGCTGTTCATCTTGTTAATAATCGTTGGTGCAGCATATCTGTGCTAAGAAAAATTAACTTAAGTATGACAAATGCCTAAACGAAAGTCATTGAATATGAATAGGATACATTAGCGCTTCTTTAAAGGAGGTGGAATGTTATGGGTAATGCTTACGGCGGAGGATTTGCGTTAATCGTAGTGTTGTTCATCTTGTTAATCATTGTAGGTGCAGCTTGGCTATAATCCAGCCTCAAACAGGAGCATAAGGGAACAAAGTTACCTTATGCTCTCCTAATAGAAAGGAGGAAGCGTACATGTCTGGAGCATACGGCGGAGGATTTGCGTTAATCGTAGTTCTTTTTATTTTGTTAATCATCATTGGGGCATCTTGGGTTTATTAATACCTAAAGACCGTAAAAAAAGGGATGACATTGATCGATGTCATCCCTTTTTTGTTTTATAGGAAATTATAAAGTAATTTTGAAATTAAATTTATCCAAATTTGGCTCCAGCGTCTTTTGTTCTGTCTTTTATAAACCCACTGAGAGTCGCCTCGAAACAAAAGTAATGCCCTGAAGGAAGGGAGAAGATATACCTTCCACTAGTGCACATCTTAAGCTATGCCCGGCACATACAATATGGGTCAGAAAAGGCGCTGGCACATGACGTGGCGATTTTAGCCTTTCATCCTTAGTATGAGTAGGCTCCGCTTTTCTTTGTCTAGCTCCGCCTCCTTGGGGCTCGAGACATAAGTCAAGCCACCAAGGAAGGGGAAAATCGCCCTTCCTTGGTGACTCGCCTTATGCTTGTCGCCCCATAACAGTCGGCTCCGCTTTTCTTCTTATGTATAAAGAACCTCCACATAAGATGAGATTAACAGTATGGTGATGAGGATGTTAATCGTTCTAAATACTTTTGGTTGTTTTTCTTCTGGTATCTCTTTCTGTAGACATAATGTATTGGTCATTCTATTGATAAAATAAAGAATAAATAATGCAAATATGACAAATGTGGAGATCATATTTTCCCCTCCCTATATCTCTCCTATATGCTATACAATATCAAATTTCCCTGAAAAATGGTAGAGCGAAGTATTACGAATATCAGTTGGTAAGGTATTTTTATGATTTTGAGGTGTAGTGTAACCCTATTGGAAAAATCAAAAAAACAAAAAGGGGAGACCTGAAAAGTGGTTCCCCCTTATTGATAAATTAATATTTCATAACCATCTTCGTTTTCTTCAATCATTGCATGACGAGGAGAATACATGAGACTTTTCGCATAAATAAAGTCGATCGCACAAACTCCAGTATGATAAGCCATTAGTATCGTATAATAATGGGCATAGTGTGGGAAATACAAACAGCCGAATAAAAACACTACCGTTAATGTGATAAAAGGAAATAATAAAGCAATAATATATCTATATTTAGGAATGGGTGTGTCTACTCTAAAAGAAAAGACAGGAAAGATTCCGAAGTACATTTTAACTTTATACTTGACTTTATTCATGTAACGTAAAATTGGGATCAAATGTAATAGCTTGTGTAATGGATAGACGATAATTGCTCCAATAAGAAAATAATAAAAATGACTATCATACAAATCTTGAGAAATAATTAGATTAATAGGTACATAGATAACAGAGAAAACCATCATCATCACAAACAAAGACAAGAAAAAGATTCTGTAGAAACCAAATTGTTTATCAAGATTAATTGTTTTCCAACAATGCATTAAAAATCGCCTCCGTTTTAGACGACAAATTGTCAATATATGTGCTTACGCTTTACATACTTTACGATGAAGTGTAGAAAAAATCAATAGGAAAAACAAAGATTTTATGTAAAAAAATATTAAGGACGACAAGAAATTTTTTTACATAAAAGAAACGTTAAAATTTCCGAATGTTTTAGGGTAAAAAGGTGTGACTATTTTTAAAGCAAGGAGCTAGGTTTCTAAGGTCTTGCAGGGCTAGATAGGAGTCTGACTATCTTTATGCTGAATATAAGTCTGAACAAGGCGCTTGCGCTTTTCTTGTTGACCTCTGTACAATAGGGGAAAAGGCTTTAATTGTAGGAAATGTGGGGTTTTTGGAATGCAGGAACTTTTAAAAAGGATCGAAAAAATAGAATATTATCATTCTCTACTTATGGAAATCGTAAGAAAAGAAGAATATAGTTTTTATCGACTGGTAATGGAGAGAGATTTATCTCAGAAAGAAGTGGAAGATTTTTATTCGTTATGTGAAGATTTGAACAAGAAATCAAAAGAGCAAAAAGCGGAAGGATTTGTCTTTTTTGCTCCGCTTTTTCAAGAATTTACATTAAATTTGCACCCTAAACTTCAACCGAAAGAGGTTATTGAAAGCTGTATAAAGCAAAACTTATATCTTGAATTAATGATACATCTTAACAAAAATCTTTAAACTATGCTAGCTCTTCATCGTCTTCTTTAATCTTTTGAAGTTTTCCTTCCTCTTCTGTAAATTCATTTTTAATATTGTGGAAGGACCTTTCGAATATTTCCATAAAGTCATTTCCGTATATATTCTTCACTACTGCCATCATTTCAATCATTTCAGGGAAACGGCCATATAATTCTCTTAATGGACCAACACCCTGGAATATTGAATGTTTTTCTGGATCATAGTTTTTCATCAACTCTAATAAAATGCTTTCGCCTTTATCTGTTAGTTGAATGTAAGTGTTACGTTTATCATTTTCTCTTTTTGAGAATTGAAGCAATTCTCGTTCTTCTAGTTTCTTAGAAAAATTAAATGCTGTTGATACATGCATTACCCCAAATTTTGCTACGTCAGAAATAGAAGCCCCTTTAAGATGATACGCAATCCATAAGATATGATGCTCATTGATATTTAAATCAAAGGGTTTAATCCACTGCTGCCAATCTTTCTCAATGGCTTTCCAAAGAGCTTTACTCAATTGCGCCATCCTTTGACTAAATAGCATGGCTTCTTTCATTGAAAATTCCCTTTCGTCCATCCCATTCACCTACTTTTTTATCCGTATTTCTATCAAACAAAAATATTCTGTTAGAGTACATAATGAAAAATATTAGCAGATAGAAGAAAAAATGACTCACTATTATTATGCCAATAAAGTAAAAATTAATAAAGGTCTAAATTGACAAAATTTTTAGAAAGGGGTAAAAATGTAAAAAAAAAAGCGGGTGATCAATACGGAAGTGTCAATAATCATAATTTAAAATATAGAAAAAAACTAGGAAATGCCTCTATATTTTGATGATATAAGTAGTTTTGGCACTTTCTTGATCTACCCACTTGAAATAGCTGTTTAAGCTCGCTCTCCGTCTTGATTTAAATTTTGTTCAAGTTCTTCAATCGTTTTTTGAATTTCCTTAATTTCATTTTGAATATGAAATTTGTTGGAGCTTATGGAAGATTGCCACTGTTGAACCGTGCTTTTAATGTCAGATATAAGCTGTGTAACAGTTTCCTTTCCATCCTTTGTTAAATCCTTTAATGAAGCTTTTAAATCATTCAAATTGTCTTTAATGTCGATAAATGCATTTTTCCATTCGTCTTTTGTTTCTTTCATGTTTTCCCGGAGCTCTTTTCCCGATGAAGGGGTAGAGAATAAAGTTGAAGCTGCTCCAATGGCTGCTCCAATCAAAAGCCCATATCCAAAGGATTTTAAATTCATCGTTTTCACCTCTTAAATAGTCTCTTAATTATATAACTTCTACATTCCGCCTTAAATTCCTTTTACCCTATTTACTATATGAGTAATCTGACCTTTCATATCCCTATTTTCCATCGCATAGTATAGTAATAAACCATTTGAATTTTCGTGGATTTAAAATGATAGGGAGAAGGGGTGGAGTAGTGGATGGAATTATTTTTGGTTTATTCGCCTTAAGCATTATTTTATTTTTTGGCATGGCACATTATTTACTATCTTTGAAAAAAACAGGAGTTTATCCACCTAAAAATATATTAAAAAAACGTGCGGGTGTTCTGGGAATTGGTGGAGGAATATCGTTGTTTCTTGCTATTATACTTTTGGTCATAACCCGCTAATCAAATATTATAAAAAAGCGTATTAAAAAGGAACCCTATTTTTTAATATGTACCCTATAGAATAGACACTTAAAAAAGTCTACCTATAGGGTACTTTTTTGTATAATAACAATTAGAC
>JANAVG010000014.1 GCA_024213275.1 Rossellomorea sp. BNER | reverse complement strand
TTCTCCCTTAGCACCCAAGCAAGCTGGTTGGCCCTTTCATTCAACTCCCGGTAGGTAAGTCTCTTGTCAGCGAAAACGACAGCTGTGTGATCAGGTATTCTGGCTGCCTGTTCTTCAACAAGCTGATGGATAGTTTTGTCCTTGGGATAGGCTGCACTTGTATCATTAAATGTGGATAAAAGGTCTATTCGTTCTTCATCAATCAGGATATGGATATCCTCTAATTTATCGTTAACTCTATTTAATAGTTGAAAAAGTAAAGATTGAAAGTGCAATCCCATTCTTTCAATCGTATCTTTGGTAAAAAGGTCAGAGTTGTATTCAATATTGCATTGAAACTGTGTGTCTTGACTAATTTCAAAGAATAAATCAACTTTAGAGCCTTCCTTTTTAATTTCATAGCTACTAATGTCCAAATCTGCAGATTTAAATTCTTTTATAAGATTATTTTGATAAGTAAAAATCACATCAAATAGTGGATTTCTACTTGTATCTCTTCCTGTATCAAGTAAATCAAGTAACTCTTCTAAAGAATAATCCGAATGTTCAAATGCTTGTAGTGTATTTTCCTTTACATGGCTTAGGAACTCCATAAAAGTGGATTGAGATTCAGGTTGATTTCTAAGTGGAATGGTATTTACAAACATTCCGATTAGGTTATTGAGATCTAGATGATTTCTTCCTTCAACCGCAGTTCCAATGACAATATCTTCCTGACCGGAATATTTTGCGAGGAGAACATTCATGCCGGCTAAGAAGAACATATAAGGTGTCACTTGATTTATGGAACAAAATTCTTCAATTTGATTGCTCATATTTCTATCGAATACAAATGAAATATTATTTCCATTAAAGGTTTGATTAGCAGGCCTAGAAAAATCTGTTTGGATACTTAGAACTGGAACATCATCCTGATAGAGATTCTTCCAGTAGTTTTTCAGTTTTACTCTTTCTTCTTTTTCAGATAACTGGTTATTCCAATGCACATAATCCTTGTATTGAAATGTAAGTTTAGGCAGATCAAGTCCATTATATTCTGTCAATAATTCCTGTAAGAATACCCCTGAACTTGCTCCGTCAAAAATAATATGATGAGTGTCCAATAGTACGACATGAATATCCTTTTCAAGCCTAACTATTTTGACTCTAATAAGTGGCAGCTTATTTAAATCAAAAGATTTCAGAAATTCACTTATCTCCCTATCAAGAAATTCCTTTTCGTTCATGAAACTCTTCTTTTGAGAGTATTGAACGTTTAGTTCAAATGATTCCTCTATTTTTTGAACGACCGTTCCATTTACTTCATCGAAATATGTACGCAAGGTTTCATGCCTTTTTATAATGCTATTGATTGAATCCTCCAATTTCTTTACATTTACTTTCCCTTCTAGTCTTATAGCTGTCGAGATATTATAATTTAAGCTACTTGGGTCAAGCTTATGAAGGGTATACATTCTTTTTTGCACTGAAGATAATGGATAGTAATCTTTTAGACCAATGTTTGTTATTTCAACCTGTTCGCTACCATTGACGACTGCAGAGTCAATAATGGCAGCTAATTTCTTTATGGTCGGCTCAGTAAAAAGTTCTTTTAGTTGAATATTTTTATTAAATTCTCTTTGTATACTTCCTATTACTTTCATTGCTTTTAGAGAATTACCGCCAAGTTGAAAGAATTGATCTTCTGCAGTAACATTTCTCACATCCAGTATGTCTTTCCATATTGATATAAGTTTCGTTTCAGTATCGGACAACCGCTCAGAGTATTCTAATATTTCACTGTCCACTCTGTTTTCAAGGTCACTTACTTTTATAAAAGTAGCTGGGATCATAAAAGCTGGCAAACTCTTTCTCAATTCTGTAACAAGTTCACTCGCATCCTTGATCGCCTCATTAAACGTAACATAGGCTTTGAGAACAAAATTCTGTCTATCATATTCGCATAAAACATCGATGATTTTAGGGATTCTTCTTACATGTTCTTCAATTGTATATAAACTTGCTTTTCTTCCCTTTATTACAAATTGTTTCCCTTCTTCTCCAAGTACGGTTAACTGTCCATCGTCATTTAATTTGCCTAACTGATTAGTATTGTAAATTTCTATATTATTCGGCCCAATATAGATTTCACCTACCATACCCATAGGCAGTAACTGCATGTTCTTATCTAGGATGAATACTCTAACAGCTTCACCTTCCGATAATCCATACTGACTTAATTCTGCTCCAACCATACTGTTAATGTAATCATATGGAAAAGTAGAGAAATGATTTATTATATTTACTTCTTCTTCATCGGAAGCAACATTCATTTCAGAAATGGCTGTAGCATCTTCATCTATTCTTGCTTTTAACATTCCCTTATAGTAGCTTGCCCATCTAGTGATTGTTTCTTCGGAAAGAACCTCTTGGTTATAATCAAAACGAATAATCACTTGACTATTAAACTCTATAACGGTCAAAAATAAGTCATATTTGCTCTCACTTATGGCTATAGGAAGAAACTCACATTCTGTTTCATTGAAGCTGCTATTTACGTTTTTAATCATATTAAAAACCACATTGTAGCTCTGTTCTGCATTATTTTTATGAAGGTAATTTGTTTCATCTAATTCTCTAAAAAACTCTGATACTTTACGTGAAAGATTATTCAGGTTATCTGAGTCTTCAACCTCTAGATGAACCCCTATCATCTCGACACAGTTCCCTATGAGTTTTTCAACATTTATAATATTTTGACCCGCAAAAGGAACTCCGACGGTTATATGTCGGTTCTGGCTAACCTTATTGATAAGGGCTAGAAAACAAGAAAACATCGTATGAAAGAAACTTGTATTGTTTTTGGCTGAAATTCTTCTAAGTTGTTTAAACATTTCCTTACTTTCCATTAAATCCAGCCTAGCTCCAGTATATCCCTTACTTTTTGGTTGATGATTGAAATTCAGATCTATAAAGTTTTCAGTTTTCGAATAATATTTTTCTCTGAATGCATTTCCTTTCTCTTCATTCAAGCCCAACCATTCATCCCTTACTTCGATAAATTCCCTGAATTGAAGAGGATCTTCCATTTCCGGAGTTTTGCCATTTGAGAGGTTGTTATACATCTCGGTGATTTCACTAAGCAAAATGCCAATCGACCATCCATCTGCAATGATATGGTGAATCACAAGCACAAAAGCGGATTGATTTTCGTCCATTTCTACCAGCAGCGCCTTCATTAAACTTTCAGATAACTTGATAGGCTGTTCTACAAAATCCCTAACAATTTTGTTTGTCTCCAAATCAGGCTCCTTGATCACTTTTAGAGGGATAACTTGTTCCTTAATAATCTGCTGCATTTTCATTTCTTTATTTATTATTGTCCGAAGTGATTCATGCCGCTCAACTACTTTATTGATACTCTTTTCCAAAATAGATTCATTAATTTCACCTGTAATTCTTAACGCTATTGTTTCGTTAAAAGCGGTTCCTGATAAATCATTTTGCACAAGAATACTTTCCTGTTCCTTGGTAAGGGGCAGTTCATATAGAAATCTTCCATTAGCGTCTCTATTAAGGTCGGCTGATTTTGTGCTGGCTTTTACTTTGGTGATGATTTTATGAATTTTTTTATACCTACTGGATGTGTCTTCCATTGATGTACCCTTATCAGCTTCAAAGGCAGCTGCTGATTCTGAAAACGATTTTTCAAATTCTCCCCTTATCAGAGGATTGGTCACTTTTTCTAGACGTGATTTATATTTTGTTTTTTCCACAAGATATTCAGCTATACTATATAGGTCTGATAATTCTTCATATACTTTCGAAAAAGGAATTTCTACTTCGAAATGTTGCATGATAGCATGATTGATTCTAGTAAATACAATAGAATCCATGCCCATTTCAACAAGATTTTCATTTATATCTATTTCACTCTTATTCATTTTTGTTATTTCCGAAACGATATCAAGCAATTTATCTAATGTTTCATTAAACATTCTAGTATTCATCTTCTAACTCCCTGCCTTATTTTATCTTTATGTTAGGTAATCTAAGAGGAGACAAATCTGATTCATTTAAAAAGAGGTTGATCACCAGATTAGACAGAGAATACTCTTTCACACAATGATCATCCCCTTAAATGCAATAGGATAATGGCAAAACCATAACACTCTATTTATTTCTAAAAGCAAATATAAATTCATGGAAATGTACAAGGAAACATTCAAAATTTGAATACCCAAAACATCAAGAAGGCTTTAGTTTAAAACCTTTCCATTGGATGTAAAGGATGGCCAGCATCTTAGCTTCTGAAATTCATAGGTCGGCAAACTAACTTTGTTGACATGAGACAAACTATACAAGCCTTCCCAATTAAGATCTGCTCCCCTGGTATATATCTGAGATATTCTAATCAAATGGGTCTCCCTGCTACTTTCATTAATCTCAGAAATCAACGCATCACCATTCGTACTCAGAAGGTTAACCTCATCATTGCTTAACTCCCCAATTTTTTTAGATGACGCAGATTCCTTCACTCTCTTATGGAGCCCAAAATACGTTTTCGTTACAAGGTTGGTCTTAAATGTAAACCCTTTTAGTTTTTCAAGTAAATCTTTAGTTGAATCTGTTATGATAGCTGTCCTAACTCCATGATGTTCACGGGCTACATTAGATGTGTAGCAAATATCCTCAATTCTAAGATCCGTATTTTTTTCAAGATGCCTGATATATCTTTCAATAAGCTGTTCCAGTACTTGCTTGTTTTTAGCCGAAAGAGTAAAGATGCAGGGCAATGCTGGTCGATTTTCTAGATGAAACTCATTCTCTACTGAATACTCCTCTAGCAGAACATGACAATTAGTCCCCGAAAATCCAAAGTTATTGATTCCACATCTTCTGACCCCATTAATAGGCTTCCATTCCATTTCAACGGTAGCAGGGAAGAATGGCGTTTTTTCAAACTGAATGTCTTTATTCGCTTTTTTAAAATTAGCTAACGGCGGAATGATTTTGTGCTGCATCATTAGACAGCATTTAACCAAGCTTGATAGTCCTGAAGCCTCATATAGATGCCCTATATTTCCCCTAACCGATCCTATAGAGCAATACTGCGTTTCTCCATTTCTTCTTCCGTAACCATTGGTTAAACCTTGAATTTCTATCGGGTCTCCGATAGGTGTTCCAGTTCCCTGTGCTTCTATATAACTCACAGTACTCGGATCCACATCAGTCTTTTGTAATACTTCTAAAATAGCATCCGTCTGTGCCGCTGGATTTGGTGCAGTTAATCCTAATGATGCTCCATCATTGTTAACTGCAGTACCCTTTATGACAGCATAAATATGATCTTTGTCCGCTTCTGCCGCACTTAACGGTTTAATCATTATAGCGATAACACCTTCTCCTTCACCTGTTCCATTGCTGTTTATATCAAAGGGTCTCGTTCTATAGTCACTTGATTCAAAACCAGCTTTAAAACCGTCTTCGACAGGAACCGTTTTTAATCTAATTCCGCCAACGATGGCTTGCTCGCAGCTTCCGTCTCTTAAGCCCTTACAAGCTATATCAAGTGCTGCCAAAGACGAGGAACAAGCTGAATCGACCATCAAGTTTGGACCTTTTAAATCCATAATATAAGACACTCTCCCAGCAATATTAGAAGACAAATATCCTGTCGGAGTCGAGAAGTCTTCAGATGATTTTACGATTTGTTGATATTTAAAACCATCCATGTCACCCATATAACCTACGTAAACTCCAGTCTTTGTTCCTTTCAATTTACCACCACTATAACCCGCATCCTCTACTGCTTTGGAAGCTTCTTCTAAAAATAACCGCTGGGCAGGTGACATGGCAATTGCTTCTACTGGGAGTATATTAAAATAACTATAATCAAAGGCATCAATTTCTTCTAAGTAAGAGGCCTGTTGAAATTCAAGGCTTTCTGAAAATTGTCCTTCCTTCATGAAATAATCATAAAGAGCTTCTTTCCTTTTCTCTGGTAACTCCCTAACTGCTTCTGATCCACTACGAATTAAATCCCAATATTCGTCCAGCCCTACTGCATTTGCTACTCTTAATGAAATCCCCACGATGGCTACGTCCTCATTTTGAGAACCAGCCGGATTCTTCATTTGATTTTCACGCTTTTCTGATAAAGAATCCCCCAATTTTATGTATCTAGCTAACTCTCTAATGGTTGGATTAGCATAGAAATCAGCAATCGTAATCTGTTCTTTATATGATTGCTGCAATAAAGAAGAAATCTGGGTCAGTGTAAGAGAGTTAATTCCAATTTCAAATAAATTGTCAGTTACTCCAAAATCCCTGTCTACTAAAAACTCTTTACACATAGCTAGTAAATCTTCTTCCAATTGTCCTATTTCTTCATTATGTTTTTGTTGAAGCTGGAGCTTTATTTCCCTTATTTCGTTGACTATTGAATCAAATATACCTTCTTCAAACTTTTGAACAAGATTAAATCTTTGTACCTTTCCACTGGTCGTCTTCGGAATTTGTTTAAGCGGAATCACGTGATCTACTTGTACACCCAGTCGAAAGTTCAATTCTCTTTTTATATTACTCTCGACATCTAGAAATTTATCAACAGATTTTCTGAATTTAACGAACGCTACTACCTCTTCTGATTGCTCTTTATAATTTCTTGCTCCGCCAATAGCAACCTCTGCCTCACTTAAAGGTATCCCCGCAACACTTTGAATGATTCTTTCTAAATCATGTGCATAGAAATTCTGGCCATTTAAGAATATAACGTCCTTGTATCTACCGATTACAACAAGTCTGCCATTCCGCATAAAACCTAAATCACCAGTGTTTAACCATCCTTCATCGTTCAGTACTTCTTTCGTTTTTTCCGGCATATTGTAATATCCGCTTGTTACATTTGCACCTTGGATTTCAATAAACCCTACGGTATTATCATCTAACACATTTCTTCCTTTATCTGTAATCCTTACATCTGTATGCTTAATCGGATAACCTACATCAACAAAAACCGCAGCAAAACGACTTTCTTCATTGTCCATTACAACCACGGTATCACCAATATTCATCTTTCTTCTATCAATGACCCATTTTATGATTTTTCCTTCTGATGGATTAGGCACAGCTACCCCAAGACAAGCTTCAGCAAGTCCATAAGATGGCAGCATCGTTCTTTTATCCAAGCCATACTGACTCATCTCGGATAAAAATTCTTCACATAAATCAGCCGAAATGGGTTCAGCACCATTAAAAATCAATCGAACATGAGACAAATCATAATTGGATAAAGATTTTTTCATATATTTCAAGGTATATCTGTACCCGAAGTTCGGTGAGAATAACAGCGTTGATTTATGATGAGTTGCTTTTTCCAGCCAGAGATTAGGTCTTCTTGTGAAATCGTTTGTATTAATTTGTACCTGATTAATATTTAAAGCGGTCGGCACTAAGTGACAGCCAATGATCCCCATGTCATGTGATAAAGGCAGCCAAGTTAATAACCTGTCATTCTCGCTCATTTGTGAATTAGTAATGATTCCATCGATATTAGCCATCAAATTACGGTGTTTTAATACAACACCCTTTGGATCCCCAGTTGAACCTGATGAAAACTGTATAAATGCGATATCATCTTCAGTACTTTCGTGAATGATGCCATCTCCTTCAAAGCTATACACTTCCCTGATATCAATCACTCTATTTGAAAGATTTAGAGTATCTATTCCTGCTTGCTCTGCATATTTCAATAAGTTCTCATATTGTTCCATATCACAAATTAGGTAGGGGTTGTTCAATCTTTCCCAAACTTTGTAAAACTTCAATCTGTGTTCGTCATTGTTTCCTGAACTTATTGGTACAGGAATAATCCCTCCAAGGATTCCCGCCCAGAATACTTTTATAAAATCTTCATTATCTTTTAATTGAAAAACGATTTCATCCTTGTAAGTGATTCCTTTACTTTGCAAAAAACCTAATATCTTTGAACTAGACATCAACAATTCCTTATACGATACATGCTTTTCTTTTGCCTTATTTTTAACAAACGTAATTCCCTTGGTTTCTTCGCAGGCTTTTTTTTGAATAACATTCAATAAAGTCATCGTTCTATTCCTCCATACTAAATTACATTAATGGATTATTAAACCAAATTCTTTCCAACAATTACTAAGATAACTAATATATGTTACAATTTCAACGAAAAATTGTTATATTTTTTATAATTTTTTGTAAAATAAGGTCAAATCCGGTCAGATATTGTAATTTATTAGTAATATTTGCACATAAAAAAAGCTGTCGGGTGACAGCTTCTACATTTCTAGAGATACATCTATTATTTTTTGATTCTCTTTCACCAATCTTGGAAGAAGGACAAAGTAAATAATGGCAACGATAACTAATAAAAACCCCACTAGAACGAATAACCATTCAATTTTAATTTCATCTGGATAAACGACAGCTATAATGGATAAAGTCAATGATTGAAACAGCATAATTAATGGGGTTATACACCCTTGCACCCTCCCCATCATCTTATATTCAACAATTCTTGGCAGCCACCCACCGATACCAACATTAATCAAAGGAAGGAATAATGCTGCAAAAAAACTTAGAATTAAAAATGTATATATACTATCAGTTAAACCTGACATTCCTATAAAAGTACCAGTGAAAATCAGACCTGTAATAATGAGTTGATATAATTTAAATTTGTTTGCAATGATCGACGAAATGATACTGCCTATTAACATCCCGCTTCCGAATACAATTCCAACCCAAACCATGGCGGTCTCATAATTTTCAGGAACGATCTTATATTTCATCATGAAGACAGGCATGATAGAAAGTCCTCCATTAATGATGCCAAAAATGCAAAAACCTGAAACCAAAGAGAGCAATAATTTGTTATTAACTATGTATTGTAAACCTTCTACATAATTTCTAATAATAGATTTGATATTCATATCTTTCAACTGATGTGGTCCATTTGGTAAACATACTTCTTCTTTAAGTGAACAATACTGTATAAGAATGCCCGATACGATAAATGAAACCGTATCGATTAATATTGCCCCCTGCAACCCCACTTTCCAATATACGAGCAATCCTAAACCACTGCCAAACAACAAAAACAAACTACTTACTAATTGATTCAAACTTGCGGCTACGGCATATTCATCTTTCGTTAATACACCTTGAATAATTCCCTGTTGAGCGGGTTGGAAAAACCTAGCGACTGCACTCCGAAGAAATAGTACTGCAAAAATCAAAATAATCCATTCTTTAATAGAGAAGTAGAGCAAAAGAATAGATAATATTCCGCAAAGCCATTCAGAGTATACGGCTATTTTTTTTCTATTCATCTTATCCGCCAGCACCCCCACCAAAAAAAAGACAAACAACACTGGTAACGAATATATTAATTCAGTAATTGTTGCATACATTGGCTGTGTAGAGAATCTATCTAAAATATAATACATAAAAGCAGTTAATCCGATGATGCTTCCCATTTGAGAAGTTAAATTTGCACAAAGTAACAAAATATAATTCTTGTTACCTGCCATTTTTTTTAACGAGTTCATAATGTATCCTCCATACTGATATTTTTACTCAACTCCATTCCGTTACAATCATGGCAAATTTTTCAATAAATTTCAATTAAAATCTATATACTTGCAAAATAGTGTGCGGAGTTTTTCCCTGATATCCCTTTAAATCCCATAACTTATTTTCAGGTAAATAAGATATTTATAGTTCCAGGTCGTGTGCACTAACCGCCCCCTCCGTATATACAGATAAATTGGATGGCAAATCACACAGATACTATTCGCGGACACGAATTGTTTCTGGGTCGTGTCCCATAATGATATAGTCAAGTTGCTGCTATTAGCTGGTTCTAGTTCAATAAAGAGGATTCCACAATGACAACCTGGTCGTTTAGTCAAACACCATTCTCTAAAGTTTTAAAAACCGTTCGAATATTCCGGACGGTTTTTAAAAGCAGTTTACTATTTTTCTACTATATTTATTCCTGTCATAGTAAATAACAAAAAGTAAAGTCGAAAGCGAGTTCAGAGGTCATCGAATTGGCTGAAAGTCCTACTGTTGCAAATATATGAATTAAATCGCCCGTCGCGATTCCAAGACCAGCCATAATACGGCTTTACGCCAGCTTTGAACTGTACGAGTAATGGTAAGAAAAACAGCTGGACCAGATATTAAAAATAGATCAAGTACTATAACGACAAACGCACTCATGGTCGTTTTTCCGTCCGGTTTCTTCATAAGCTAATCCTTCTTGATCGAACGTTCAATCATATTATATATTTAATTTTTAGAATAGTGTTATCAAATGGAGGAGTCCTCTCCAGGCATTACTACTAGCTTAGTTTCAAATAAGATATTTTTGTAACGGAAACTGTTGGCGTGACTCCTACATTTGCTATCTTTCCTACCGATGCGCGCTCAAAAAATGAATAGTTTCATTTTCTTTTATAAAATATAGATTTTTTCAGCGACGAATAAAGGAAGGAATCCGACACTTGAACAGGGTTCCTTTCCTTTATGTTTTTTGATTTCCGGACTATCCCTACCTATTTACCCCGCACCTCAATCCACAAATCAGTTGATTGGGTGACAGCGGCCTTCACATGGAAATGTTACTGGAGCCATATCATTGGTCAATACTTTCGTTTTATACCCTTGTTTCTTAATGTAATACAGGAGTTCTGGCAAATACTTAATAATCTCTGGTTTATCGTGCAAAAGTATAACTGGAGTTTCTCCTGCTTGTTCCATTTGCTGGATTTTTTGAATAGTGTGCTGAACATACCGTTCATCTTTTAATTCCCAATCACGACTGTCTATATTCCAATCCCAAATGTTAAAGTCATTTTGATCCAATAAATAACGCATATTCTCCGTTAAGTATGGGACACTCCCATAAGGGAGCCGGATAAGATTGGAATGAACACCTGTCAAGTTCTCCAATATTTCCTGACCCTCAGTCATTTCTTCTACTGGAGCATATGGACTGCTGTAAATTTCCCCTGCTTTATGGGTAATACCATGTAATGCAAGTCCAAATCCGTCATTCTGCATACGTTTTACTACCTCAGGGTGATCCTGCATGTTCGGGCCAAGCATGAAAAAGGTGGCTTTCATCTGATAGTCGTCCAAGATGTCCAATAGTTGATCCGAAACGTTTGATGGACCATCGTCAAATGTTAAATAAATCGCATTCTCGAGTTGATCTACTTTTTTTTGCTTGGCAACTGCTTTTAGTCTGGCATTCTCTTTTTTTTGGCTCTTTTTTGCAAAGAATGGTTGATTTAAGGTAGAATCAGCAAACGCTACCATTGGTTCAAAAGAGACTGATAACATTTCTAATGAAGGGGCATGTGATGTGGCATGTATAGTAGAATCTTTTTCTTTAGCCTCATCTTTACCACCGCCAACCAATACCGATAACATGATAACGGTTATTGTCAGTAAAATGGTTACCGCAATTTTTCCCCTAATGTTTAATCGCCTGCGCCTACGCATGTTCATTCCCCCTATTTTGTTTGCTAGATTTATAGCTTTAAGACAGAAAAAAATCCCGACAAAAACCGCGGAAAGGCATAAGCAAATAATCTTGCAAATTAGTAAGTTATCATATTCTCCGCAAGGTTTTCAGTATTTCTTATTGGTTCCCTTTTTATCTAACTTACCTATTGGGTTTATAACTACTAATTTATACATCCCTTCTTCCGACAAATTACATCAAATTACCAAATATTATCATACCAAAAAATTACTTTTCTTGAAAGTGTTAACAGTAGTAACTGTGTTTTTTCAAAAGAATATTAATATAGAGGATGGAGGGTATTATCTGAAGTCTTAAGCGAGAGAATACAAAATGATAACAATTCTTTATGGTTGTTTAAATTGGAGAATTTCAAAAAAAGAGCGTCAACCCTTATTGGATCAACACCCCTATATGAAGCCACTCTTTAACATCTTACATATTTGCGTTTGAAACCAAGCCTTCCTCTATCAATTTCTTTATGAATACTTTCGTAAGCATTTAGGAAACTGCTTTTTTTCTTGTCCCGTTTGACTTCTACTGTACCTACTTCCTTTGCGGTCTCGACTGCCTTTTCATGTAGCGGCAAATATGAAATCCCTACGGTGTATAGAAAATTATTCATAGCGGATTTCGTTCGTTCTGGCGAATCATGAATCGTACTTTTCACCATTTCAAGCATATCGGAAATCTTGCTTTCGGAAAATTCATTGTCTAGGCGATTCCCTAAAAGCCAGCAGTAGCAACTCCAGCCCGCTGACATTCTCAGCTCGTCACCGCTTGCAATCCATTTATCAGCAACGTCTTGCGCAATATCTGACTCTGATAAAGTTACTGCCACCACATAATCGGACAGCATATAAAAATACGCCCCATCCATCCAACGATCAAAATCCGACTCACTCATAGCTTTTGGGTCTGCAATAATGCCTGCAAAGTACATTGCATCATAGTTACCTGTCGCATAAAGCTCTTCAGCTAAACGTTGATTTATTTTTATTTTCTTTGCGATTGGTTTCATAGCACCTGTAGCTACACCAAAAAGCGGCTCGTGCGCACCATTGGATATGTACATTTTTTTAGTTCGTTCCTTACCGAGGGCTTCAAGCTCCTGCATAACTGTTTCGAAATCCATAGTTTTGCACTTCCTTCCTTAAATTTTAATTGTAACCAACTAGTTTATATTCTTTACCAAGTCTTCCATCCTTCTTAATTTTACCATAATCTTATTCAAGTACTGTCCGTTGGCTTAAGTGTAAGTTTATACAAACAATCTTTAATCAGGATGTCTTTTCCGCAAAAAAAAGATGCTTACCTTATTTCAGATAAGCACCCAATTGCGGAAGATCGTTTTAATGCATGTAGGCTGCACTTTTATTTCTGAAAAATCCCTTTAATTTATTAGCAGGTTCCCTTCTCTTACTATTTACCTAAAAATCCACCCTCGGATTTTATGGTTTGTCCTGTAATCCAGCCAGAATCATCGCTGGCTAAGAATCTTATTAATCGTGCTGCATCTTCAGGTACTCCTAAACGTCCTGTTGGGAATAGTGGAAGTAAATGATTTCTTATTTCCCCATTTATCCAACCAGAATCAGTGGGTCCAGGATCTACAGAATTTACTGTAATACCGATTGGCGCTAATGCAACTGATAAAGGTTCAGTTATTGCGATCACCATCCCTTTAGTTGCTATATAAGCTAGATTGTTTGGATCTGGACCTTTAGAAACCATATTAATTATTCGACCATCATTTCTTTCAGGAAAGGTTTTTTCATACCTTTTAGCAAATTCCATAGACAGCATGAGTGTCCCGCTGTTATTCACTTTGTAATGTTTATCTAGAATTTCTGTATTTAAAGTTCGAAAATTTACAGGTGATTCAAATGTAGCATTGTTAACTAATATACAAGGTGTACCTAATCTTTCTTCTACACTATCCATAATAAGACTTGGTGATTCTCTCAAACTCAAGTCAATTTCCATATGGGCAGAATTTACTCCTATATTGGTTAACTCTTCGCCTAAGATATTGGGAAAATCTTTATCTACACCATTACCGTTAGTCTCATCAAATAGAGACCAATGTGTAAAAAATATATCTGCTCCAGCGTTTGCAAGTGAGCGACAAATTGCTGCCCCTATCCCTTTAGAACGACTTGCACCTGTAATAATTGCAACTTTACCTTTTAAACCTGTCATTAGCCATCCTCCTAATATTCGGGGTGCTAAGAGGTGTATATAAGAGATGTAAAATTTCCTTAAAACACAAAAAAGCAGATACAAAGGTATCCACTGGTGTTCTAGGAATTAATCACACCATGCAACCCTTGATAATGCTTGATAAATAGACATACCTCCCCGTTAGATTAACAGGATAGTATCCTATTTAGTTAATTAATCATTACAAGGTTATCCACATGTTAAGTTGAATTCCCCTTCCATTTACATCTACTTTAAAAGTATACAGGAAGATTTTTCAATAATCTATCCACAAACTAAAATACGTTGATAACATCCTTTTTTCTGCTAGGTTTTTGATATACAATGAGCATCACACTGTGCTGCAATCGGGGCCCGATCGTGTAAGTATTTCTTACAAACTAAATCGCCTTCTGTACACTGAATTAAGATACTGTGAATGACTTAAATGTTGAAACTTTACTTCATATATTTTGCAACTAACTTAAAACATCTTTCTCTTGTAAGACTTGCTTGTGTATCCACATATTCTAATGATTCCGTCGAACCGCCTTTATATTTTAATGATGATTTTTTAGCAGCTTCGTCTCTATGATTTATCCAGTTCCTTTGTTCTTCCCTTAATTTATCCATCTGTTCTTTACTAAGCTGATTGGGAAGCAGCCTATTTAGCAGGAATTATAGATGGAGAAGGGACTATCACATTAACTAAAATGAGTGAAAATGAACATCGTCGACCGTGTATCACAATAGCCTCAACTGATAAAGAACTTTTAATTTATATTCAAACTCTAACCAGTGGAACTATAAATACTAAAAAGAATTACAAGCCCGATAAACATAAAGACTCTTTCACATTAGTTATAAAGAAAAAAGAAAGAGTACTGTCAATATTAAAACATATATCCAGTTACTTAAGAATTGATCAAAAAAGATCCCGAGCATTTTGGATTCTTGAAAACTATGAAAAGGTAACCTTAAGGAACGGGAAGTATATCCCTGAGTTATTAAAAAAGAAATTATTATTTAAAGAGGTATTTTTCCAAATTTAATAAAACTTCTATTGGTTTTTAAAAATCAAAAACCACCAAATATGTATTTGGTGGAGACGGTGGGACGTGCTATTCCATGCTTTCGTCATGGCACTGACTATATCTTGAACCTGGTTTACAGGTCCTTCGGCGTATTATGCGAAAGGTAGATTTACCTGAAGATCTCAGGCAGATTTCCGCATCCTAGTACTACACCTCATAAGAGGGCAGCCTATGAGTCGATACACGGCTGTTGGATTACTCCACATACCGCTCGGCATTGCCTTATCACAATCATGTGACTTAGGTTTCACCGATAAAGCCGAATTTTCACTTATGTGTTACCACATAAGGCGACTATTTACTAATCGAACCCACGTCCAGACATAACGGCACTTAAGCGTCTACGAGCGTAGTCGATATATTCGCGAGTTCGCTAACTCCTATGCCTATCGACGGGCGTTGGAGCAGCTAGTCTGATTGGTCTCTTCCATCATCCTCGAGACTGCGGAATTAGGCGTAGCCCACTAAGAGTGAGTCCCTGACCCTACCACATGGGCGATGGAGGGAGGAACAGCTAAAGTGCTATTACGCAGCTAAAGCTAAGTTATTGTTAGTTTTGCCAGTTATTATTGGCTTTGACGTTTTAACGAGGACGATCCCCTCGGCTCGCAACTCAAGCTCGAACTATCCCTGTCGAATCCGTAACGTCCCCATGATAGTAAGGGAGAACGGGAAGTAGTTGAGTCTTAAGTCAACTATTCAATTGTTCCTGTCTTTAGGTTATCTCCTATCGACAATTACTATTATAACAAATCTACGGAAAAATGCAATTGTAAGATTATAGGAGGCTGTCTTAATAGTTTCCTTTTTGTCTTTGTGCTAATTCACGTTGAATGGAACGATTGGCTTCTTTACGCTTAAGATCTTCACGTTTATCGAATTTCTTCTTCCCTTTTCCTAGTCCGATTAAAAGCTTGGCCACTCCATTTTTTATATAAAGCTTTAATGGAACTAAAGAATATCCTGTTTCTTTTGTATCACCAATTAATTTGTTGATTTGTTTGCGATGAAGAAGCAGCTTTCGCGTACGTAATGGATCGTGATTGTAACGATTTCCTTGTTCATATGTGCTGATATGCATATTAAAAACATAGACTTCGCCGTTACGAATTCGGGCGAAAGAGTCCTTTAAGTTTACTCGGCCAGCACGAATCGATTTGATTTCTGTTCCTTGAAGTACAAGTCCTGCTTCGTAGGTTTCTTCAATGGTAAAGTCATGGCGTGCTTTTTTATTTTGTGCCACTAATTTTCCTTCACCTTTTGGCATACGCTCTCCCCCAATCTCTCTCTAGTCTTTCTATTATAGCGAAGAATGGACAAGGAGCAAAGGGAAGAGGCGACTTTGCTCCTGTCTAATTATTCTATTTCTATTTTTTCCGTTTGCTTTTTGGTGCATTTTCGAAGAATCGTTTGTTTTTCTTTTTCTTTTTTGCATTTAGAGGTCGTGTTGACCATTCCCCATCGTCACGATTCTGTTTATTATTTTTTGTACGACTTCTTGTTTTTTCTTTTGGATTAGAAGGTTTGCTCGTGAAGTCTGGGATTTCTCTTCGGTTGCTCTTCATTCCTACGATTTCAAAATCAATCGCACGTTCATCTTTGTCGACTTTCACAACTCTGACAGTGATTTCATCACCAATACGGAATACATTTCCTGTTCGTTCCCCAATCATGGCCATATGACGCTCATCATATCGATAATAGTCATCTGTCATATAGCTTACATGAACAAGTCCCTCAATCGTATTCGATAACTCAACGAACATTCCAAAGTTTGTAACAGAGCTTATGATTCCATCATACTCTTCTCCAACTTTATCGACCATATACTCTGCTTTCTTGAGGTCATCTGTTTCCCTCTCAGCATCAACGGATCGACGTTCACGACTTGACGTGTGATCGGCAATCTCATCCATTTGGGCATCCCACTTCTCACGGGTACTCTCGTCCAATTTACCTTCCACTAAATACGTACGAATAAGCCTGTGGACAATTAAGTCCGGATAACGACGGATTGGAGAGGTAAAGTGTGTGTAGAACTCTGTTGATAACCCGAAATGTCCCAAGCTTTCAGGAAAATATTTAGCCTGTTGCATCGAACGTAACATGACGGTCGAGACCACCATTTCCTCAGGTTTCCCCGCAACAGATTCAATGATTTCTTGCAGAGCCCTCGGGTGGACAGCATTAGCAGTACCCTTCACAACAAGACCAAAGTTCGTGATGAACTCAAAGAAACGTTGAAGCTTGTCTTCTTTAGGGTCTTCGTGAATACGGTAAATAAACGGAACGTCCATCCAATGAAAATGTTGAGCAACGGTTTCATTAGCAATCAACATAAATTCTTCAATGAGTCTTTCTGCAACAGAGCGTTCTCGTAGGACAACGTCTGTTGGATGCCCTTCATCATCGACAATCACTTTTGATTCTTTAAAGTCAAAATCAATGGCACCACGCTTCATCCGTTTCGCCCTTAGAACCGCTGCAAGCTCTTCCATTCTTTCAAACATCGGAACAAGTGGCTCATAACGTTCTCTTAATGCTTCATCTTTATCAACTAATATATCTCTAACATCCGAATACGTCATTCTTTCCGTTGTTCGAATCACACTTTGGAAAATCTCATGATGAACGACTTCACCTTGAGGGTCAATCTCCATTTCACAAGAAAGCGTTAGTCGATCGACTTTTGGGTTCAATGAACAAATTCCATTGGATAAACGGTGTGGAATCATTGGAATCACTCGGTCAACAAGATACACACTTGTCCCTCTTTCAAAAGCTTCCTGATCAATTGGAGAATTTTCTTTTACATAATAACTGACATCAGCAATATGTACACCCAGTTTGTAATTTCCATTTTCTAATTTTGTCACCGTAACGGCATCATCAAGATCCTTCGCATCGGCACCATCAATGGTCACGATTGTTTCATTTCGCAGGTCCCGGCGATTTTCAATTTCTGATTCTTCAATTTGGTCTGGAGTCTGATTCGCTTGCTCCAACACTTCATTTGGAAACTCTACTGTAATTCCATGCTTGTGAATGATCGAGAGAATATCTACACCTGGATCATTTTTGTGACCAAGGATTTGAATGACTGCTCCTTCTGCACTCTTTCTTCCTTCAGGATAAGAAGTGAGTTCTACAACCACCTTATGCCCTTCTACGGCACCTAACTTTGCTGTATTCGGGATAAAGATATCACTTGCAAACTTTTTATCATCCGGAATGACAAATCCGAAATGCTTGCTTTCTGTATAGGTTCCAACAATCTTTCGGACGCCTCTTTCAATAATTCTTACAATTGTTCCCTCTCTGCGTGAACCTGATGTCTCAGACGATACTCTTGCAAGAACGATGTCACCATGCATAGCATTATTTACTTCATTAGGAGGGATAAAGATATCATCTAAACCTTGCTCCTCAGGAATCACAAAAGCAAACCCTTTTGCATGGGCTGTCAGTTTACCTCTTATTAGATTCATTTTCTCCGGTAAACCATAACGATTGCTCCGGGTCCGAACGACTAAACCTCTTTCTTCCATTACGACAAGAGCTTTTACAAAATCCTTAAAATTCGTTGATCCTTCTATTCCAAATGCCGCTTCTAGTTCCTGAACCGTTAATGGCTTGTATGCCTCGTCTTTCATGTAAGTGAGAAGTCGGTCTACATGCTCTTGTATGTTTTCATCCATCGTAAAATCCCTCCTTAGACAATACTCCTAAACCTGCCAATCTAATCCTTCTAAAAATTGATAGACATCTTCATGTAATTGTTCTTTTTCCTTATCTAATGTAATGACATGGCCAGACTCTTCAAACCATTTAATATCCTTTTGTTCAGATTCGACTTCATTATAAATAATATTTGCAGAATCGGTATTAATCATGTGGTCATTTCTAGCCTGAATGACAAACGTTGGGGAGTAGATCATATCCACATTGTTTCTAACATCACTGATGAGATCCTGTAATGCACGAAGAGTATTCATTGGCGTGTTTTTGAACTCTTCCATTTCTTTTTCAATGATGTCTCCTGATTTCCCTTCAAACTTTTTAAATTCGCGTGCATAGTCGACTACACCTTGATACATCACTTCTTCACTTTTTATATACATAGGCGCACACATTGGCACTATACCCTTTACAGGTACAGTGTAACCTAATTTTAATGAAAATACCCCGCCTAATGATAAACCGGCAACAGCAATTTCTTCATAGCCTTTACTCTTTAAATGTTCGTAACCATTCAAGACGTCTTGCCACCAATCTTTTGGACCTGTATGTACAAGCTCTTCAGGAGGAACACCATGACCTTTATAATGTGGAGCATGGGAAGAGTAGCCTTTCTTTTCTAAGAATCGACCAAGCATTCTTACGTCCGCTGAGTTTCCAGTAAATCCGTGAAGCAGCAGGACAGCTCTTGGCCCTGCTTCGAACGTAAATGGCTTTGGTAACACTGTTTTCATCATCATTAACCCCTTTATATAAATTTAAACAATTCGTTTTATAAATAAGTTCACTCTCTATTTTTAACAAAGTAAAGAGTGACAATCCAGAATTTCGTATTTTCTTAAAGCATTAAAAAAACCCGACCCGATTTTTCCGGGCCAGGTTCCAGTTTATGATAACTTATCAGAAAAGAACGTTACGGCAATTGTTAGAATAAAGAATAACACTGAAAGCACGATTGTAACGCGATGTAGAATTAAATCAATTCCACGTGCTTTTTGTTTACCAAATAACTGTTCTGCACCACCAGAGATGGCACCTGATAATCCTGCACTTTTACCAGATTGTAGTAAAACGACAACAATTAGAGCAATTGACACAATCACTAATAGAGTAACCGCTAATGTATACACGAGACCCACCTCCTGAAACGAACCTGACAATATGATAAGTTTATCATATTGTCAAACATTGGACAATAGGAATGTGTAGTGCTGTGTTCAGGCTTTTACTGATAAAATATAATGAAATACTAGAGGAGGGGAAATATTATCAGAAATTATAAAATGATTTTATTTGATTTAGACGGTACACTCTCAGACCCAAAGATAGGTATCACAAAGTCTGTACAGTATTCACTACAAAAAATGAGTATCTTAGAAAAAGACCTGACTAAGCTAGAAAGCTTTATCGGACCGCCGCTACAAGACTCCTTTTCTAAGGAATATGGTTTTAATGATGTGGAAGTGAATAGAGCGATTGCCTTTTATCGTGAAAGATTTGTTGAGAAAGGTATGTTTGAGAACCAGTTGTATTCTGGGATTCAACAGTTATTAGGGCGATTAAAAAATGAAAATAAAACGGTAGTGGTAGCGACTTCGAAACCTACTCCATTTGCAGAACAAATTTGTACGTTTTTTAATATTGACCAATACTTCGATATGATTGTCGGAAGTAATCTTGATGGTTCTCGAATTTCTAAAACGGAAATTATCAAGTACGCCATGGATCAGTATCCTGAATATGCAAATGATCAGTTTTTGATGATTGGTGATCGTAAGCATGATGTAATCGGAGCTCATAACAATCAAATTTCATCAATAGGGGTTACTTTTGGATATGGTACATATGAAGAGCTTTCAGAATATGCTCCGACTGCAATTGTGCATAGTGTCGGTGAGTTAGAAGATTGTTTGTTAGCTGGAGCTAGGGAGTTTAAGTAATTGGTGTAAGATGCAATTAATTTCACTTTTGTACAATTAATAGAGTTTTCCGTGCAATAAATCAAATTCTCGTGCAATTATGGTTTGTGTCGATGCAATTATTGCTGATTATCGTACAATCTATATACTATAATCGATTTCGGTCTAATTTATTTGTCCAAAAACGCAGTTAATTTGTCCGTATATCTAATTAATTCATCCGATATCAGTATTTATTTGTCCGTTGAAGACAATATATTGACCGTTCGACAAATTTATACAAAATTCGCCACCACCACAACCCCGCCTCTGCAACTACTCCTGTCACAATACTAAAAAAGAGCTGATTCCAAATATTTGGAATCAGCTCTTTTTTCATTCATTACTTTTTAATATTATAAAAAGTTTTCACACCAAGATATTCTGCAGTGTGTGCTAATTGATCTTCGATACGTAGTAATTGATTGTATTTTGCTACGCGGTCTGTACGAGAAGGAGCTCCCGTTTTGATTTGACCAGCGTTTGTCGCAACAGCAATGTCAGCGATTGTGCTATCTTCTGTTTCACCAGAACGGTGAGAGATAACCGCTGTGTAGCCTGCACGTTTAGCCATTTCGATCGCATCGAACGTTTCTGTTAGCGTACCGATTTGGTTCACTTTGATTAGGATAGAGTTTCCTACACCTTGTTCAATTCCTTGAGCAAGCTTGCTTGTGTTGGTTACGAACAAATCATCTCCAACAAGTTGAACTTTGTGACCAATACGATCGGTTAGGAGTTTATGACCTTCCCAGTCATTTTCGTCTAACCCGTCTTCAATTGAGACGATTGGGTATTTAGAAGCCATTTCTTCGTACCAGCCAACCATTTCCTCTGAAGTACGAACGACACCTTCACCTGATAGATGGTATTTCCCATCTTCTTTATTATAAATTTCAGAAGCGGCAACATCCATCGCTAGAAGTACTTCTTCGCCTGGTTTGTAACCAGCGTTTTCAATCGCTTCGATGATTGTAGATAATGCTTCTTCATTTGACTTAAGGTTTGGAGCAAATCCACCTTCGTCCCCTACTGCTGTATTGTAACCTTTTTCTTTTAATACAGACTTAAGGCTGTGGAAGATTTCCGCCCCCATGCGTAGACCTTCTTTGAAAGTAGAAGCGCCAACAGGCATAACCATGAATTCTTGGATATCTACGTTGTTGTCTGCATGCTCTCCACCGTTAACGATGTTCATCATTGGAACTGGAAGCTGTTTCGAGTTGAATCCTCCAAGATATTGGTAGAGCTCAACGCCAAAGAAATCAGCAGCAGCACGTGCAGCAGCCATTGATACACCCAGGATTGCATTCGCACCTAATTTTCCTTTGTTTTCTGTTCCATCAAGTTCAATCATAGCACGATCGATGGCTACTTGTTCTGTCACGTCATAACCGATTAATTCTTCTGCAATGATTTCGTTTACGTTCTCAACTGCTTTTTGAACACCTTTACCAAGGTAACGATCTTTGTCTCCATCACGAAGTTCAACTGCTTCGTATTCACCAGTTGAAGCTCCACTTGGAACTAACGCGCGTCCAAAAGCACCTGATTGTGTATAAACTTCTACTTCGATTGTTGGGTTTCCACGAGAGTCTAATACTTCACGTGCATAAACATCTGTAATAAATGGCATGAAAATCTCTCCTTTTAATGGTTATTTTTTAATTAATGTTTGACCTGTCATTTCTTTCGGTTTCGCTACATTAAGTAAATCAAGAACAGTAGGTGCTAGGTCTCCAAGAATTCCGCCTTCACGAAGCTCGGCACCTTCTTCAGTGAGAATAACAGGGACAGGATTTGTGGTGTGTGCTGTCATTGGATTACCTTCCAATGTAATGACTTCGTCAGCATTTCCATGGTCAGCAGTAATGATAGCTGCCCCACCTTTTTCAAGGATTAAATCAACAATTTTCCCTAAGCATTCATCCACTGTTTCGATTGCTTTAATGGTTGGTTCAAGCATTCCTGAATGTCCAACCATATCGGGATTGGCAAAGTTGAGTATGATGGCATCATGCTTGTCATGATTAATTTCGTTCAACAATGCATCCGTCACTTCATAAGCACTCATTTCAGGCTTTAAGTCATAAGTAGCCACTTTAGGTGAATCAATTAGAATTCTTTCTTCTCCAGGAAACTCATCTTCACGTCCACCGCTCATAAAGAACGTGACATGAGGATATTTTTCCGTCTCAGCAATTCTTAATTGCTTTAACCCATTTTGTGAAAGGACCTCACCAAGGGTGTTATCCAGGTTAGCCGGTTTAAAGGCTACATAGCCATCAACGGTTTCACTAAAGTGAGTTAAGCAAACAAAATGTAAGTTCTTCGGATGCTTTGGTCCACGGTCAAACGAACGGAAATCTTCGTTTGTGAAAGTATTTGAAATTTGGATGGCACGGTCAGGACGGAAATTATAGAAAATCACCGCGTCGTCATCCTTGATCGTTGCTACCGGTTCACCATTTTCTCTTTTGATCACGGAAGGTAATACGAATTCGTCAAAGATTCCATTATTATAGGAATCCACCACAACTTCCAGTGGGTTCGAATAACTTGGACCTTCTCCATAAACCATTGAACGGTACGATTTCTCTACCCGATCCCATCGCTTATCTCGATCCATTGAATAGTATCGCCCAGAAATGGTAGCAAATTCTCCAACACCGTATTCTCTCATTTTCTCTTGCGTTTCTTGAATATACTTATCAGCTGTTTTTGGACCAACATCACGTCCATCTAAGAAACCATGAACATATACGTTCTTAACACCCTCTTCTGCAGCTAGTTTAAGAAGGGAAAATAAGTGTTTGATATGACTATGAACTCCTCCATCCGATAACAATCCAAAGAGGTGTAAGTCCGTACCTTTTTTCTTCACATGTTCAATGGCGTCTAGGAAGGTTTGATTTTTTTCAAATTCTCCTTCTCTTATCGCAACATTCACACGAGTTAAACTTTGATAAACAATTCGGCCTGCACCGATATTTAAATGTCCTACTTCTGAGTTTCCCATTTGACCTTCTGGTAAACCAACTGCTTCTCCAGATGCTTGCAGTGTTTGATGGGGATATTGATTCCAGTAGCGGTCAAAGTTAGGCTTTTTTGCCGCAGTAACTGCATTTCCTTTGTCTTCTTCACGTAGTGCAAATCCATCTAAGATGATTAAAGCAACAGGAGATTTACTCATTAGAACCTGCCTCCAGAAGTTGTAGGAAAGATTGCGGTTCTAAGCTTGCACCACCAACAAGTGCTCCATCGATATCTGATTGAGCCATATATTCTTTAATGTTGTTCGGCTTCACGCTTCCGCCATATTGAATGCGGAGTTCGTTTGCCGCTTCTTGTGAAAATTGCTCTGCTACCACTTTACGAATATGAGCACATACCTCGTTAGCATCTTCCGAAGTTGAAGATTTTCCGGTACCGATAGCCCAAATTGGTTCATAAGCAATAACAGTTTTCTTTACTTGTTCTTCCGTTAAACCAGTAAGAGCTTTTGTTACTTGCTCACTTACAACCGATTTTGTTTGTTCAGCTTCTCTTTGATCCAACGTTTCGCCTACGCACACGATTGGAGTTAAGTTGTGCTTAAATGCCGCTAAAGTCTTCTTATTAACAGATTCATCTGTTTCATTGAACATTTCGCGACGCTCAGAATGACCCAGGATTACATATTTCACGCCTAAGTCTTCTAAAGCAACAGGGCTAATTTCACCAGTAAAGGCTCCGCTTTCTTCAAAGTGCATATTTTGAGCACCAATTTCTGGTTTATAATCTTTTGTACAATCTACTAATCGTTCTAAAAATAGTGCTGGTGCACAAATGACAGTGTCCACTTTTTCTATATCAGGAACAAGTCCGTTCACTTCTTCTGCAAACGCCTTTGCCTCTGACATTGTTTTATGCATTTTCCAGTTACCTGCAATAATTGGTTTACGCATTCCTATCATCCTTTCTTATTTGTCGTTTAAGGCGACAACTCCTGGAAGTTGTTTCCCTTCCATAAATTCAAGTGAAGCGCCTCCACCTGTCGAAATATGACTCATTTGATCAGCAAGACCAAACTTTTCAACAGCTGCAGCAGAGTCTCCCCCACCGATGACAGAGTATGTATCTGTTGCATCAGCTAGTGCTTCTGCAACGGCTTTTGTGCCGTTCGCAAAGGATTCTAATTCGAATACACCCATTGGGCCATTCCAGACAACGAGCTTCGAGCTTTGGATTACATCTTTAAACAATTCGCTTGTTTTGGGTCCAATGTCTAATGCTTCCCAATCTGCTGGAATCGAATCGATATCCACATTCTTACTATTAGCATCGTTTGAGAAATCATCTGCAACGACTGCATCTATAGGCATGTAGAATTTAACGCCTTTCTCTTCTGCCTTTTTCATAAATTGTTTTGCTAAATCAATTTTATCTTCTTCAAGCAGCGACTTCCCAACCTCATGCCCTTGTGCTTTGACGAAAGTATAAGCAAGTCCGCCACCGATGATTAGATTATCTACCTTATCAAGAAGATGATCAATCACACCGATTTTATCTTTTACTTTTGCACCACCAATGATAGCAGTGAAAGGTCTTTCAGGATTCGATAGGGCTTTTCCCAAAACCTCAAGTTCTTTTTCCATTAATAGTCCAGCAACGGCTGGTATATGCTTGGCAATTCCTTCGGTTGAAGCATGGGCACGGTGAGCTGCTCCAAATGCATCATTAACGTAAACATCTGCTAAAGCAGCAAATTCTTTTGCAAGCTCTGGATCATTCTTCGTTTCACCTTCATAGAATCGAACGTTCTCAAGTAATAAGACGTCCCCATCAGAAAGCTTTTTAATTTCTGCTTGTACTGATTCCCCAAAGGCTTCATTGGCTTTTGCCACATTTTTGTCAAGCAACTCAGAAAGTCTCTTTGCTACTGGAGTCAGACGTAATTCTTCTACTACTTGACCTTTAGGACGGCCCAAGTGACTCGCCAGAATAACTCTAGCACCTTGGTCTACTAAATACTGAATAGTAGGTAAAGCTGCTCGGATCCGCGTGTCGTCTGTAACGTTTCCATTAGACATTGGAACGTTGAAATCCACACGACAGAAAACACGTTTACCCTTTAACTCAACATCCTTAATACTTTTCTTATTCATTTCAAAAGGCCCTCCTCTTGTTCTTAGAAAGCATGCAAGCTTCCGTATTGTTAAAAAGCAAAAAGGGGAGTAGGGAACAATCCCTCTCCCCTTCATCCCTTTTCATTATAGAGGTTGTTACACAATTTATCCATTAAAAGTCTAAAAAGCGTGTCACAATCCTTTAAATAGGATATACTTTTGGAATTAAAAATTAAAGACCCTTTGAAGCAACATATTCTACTAGGTCTACTACACGGTTAGAGTAACCACTTTCGTTATCGTACCATGAAATGACTTTAACCATGTTTCCTTCCATAACCATTGTAGATAAAGCGTCAATTGTAGAAGAGTCAGGGTTACCATTGTAGTCGCTGGATACTAATGGCTCTTCGCTGTAACTAAGAATTCCTTTAAGATCTCCTTCTGCTGCTTCCTTAAGAGCAGAGTTAATTTCTTCAACAGTTGCTTCTTTATCTAATTCTGCAACAAGGTCAACTAATGAAACGTTAGGAGTTGGCACACGTACCGCTCCACCATTTAATTTACCTTTCAATTCTGGAAGAACAAGTGATACGGCTTTAGCAGCACCCGTTGTTGTTGGGATGATGTTCTCAGCTGCAGCACGTGCGCGACGGTAATCTTTATGCGGTAAGTCTAAGATTTGTTGGTCGTTTGTGTAAGAGTGAATCGTTGTCATCATTCCACGCTTAATACCAAACTTATCATTTAACACTTTCGCAAATGGCGCTAAACAGTTCGTTGTACAAGAAGCGTTTGAAAGAACATGGTGGTTACCCGCATCATATTTGTCTTCGTTAACACCCATTACAATTGTGATATCTTCATCTTTTGCAGGAGCAGAGATGATGACTTTTTTCGCTCCAGCTTCTAAATGTTTTGCTGCATCTGCGCGATTAGTGAAGCGTCCAGTAGATTCAACTACTACATCTACACCAAGATCTCCCCAACCAAGTTGAGCAGGATCGCGTTCTGCAAGAACCTTAATTTTTTGACCACCTACTACAAGGTAATCACCGTCAACCGTTACTTTATCATTTAGATTTCCGTGAACTGTATCATATTGTAAAAGGTGAGCTAGCATGTTTGCATCTGTTAAATCATTAACAGCTACTACCTCTACGTTTTCGTTGTTTAAAGCTGCACGGAATACATTACGTCCAATACGTCCAAATCCGTTAATACCAATTTTAGTTGCCATGAATAACTTCCTCCTTTAATGTGTTAAGGATGTATTTAAATTTTATATTTCAAAAGGGTTATCCTTTTAAAAGCTGCTTTGCTGCTCCTTCATCCGTGATTAATACGGTCGAGTGTGGAGCACTCTTGAAATAGGCTTGAATCGCCTTTGCTTTAGAGCTGCCGCCTGCAACGGCAATGACATTAGGAATCTCACATAAATCTTCAAGCTGAAGGCCAATCGTCGTCACTTTATGTACGACTTTTCCTTCTTCATCAAAATAATATCCGAAGGCTTCTCCAACGGCTTTCCCATTTTGGATTTTCTTGAAATCCTCTAAATCTGTCTTTCGACGTTCGGCCATCGTAATCGCATCACCAATCCCATGCAGTACAATATTAGCCGAGGTGATAAGGTTTAAAACCTCTTTTATGGCAGGTTCCTTTAAAAAGGATTGATAAACTTCCTTACTTACTTGATCAGGAACATAAAGAACACGATGTTTAGCTCCCGTTCTTTCAGCCATTTTTGCACAAATGGTGTTTGCTTGGTTCTTTACGTCCTCTCCAATCCCACCTCTTGCTGGGACAAATAATGTTTCGTTCTCCGAAAAATCAGGTGTGAGCTTTTTTGCAACGGACGCCATTGTTGAACCACCAGTGACAGCGATGATATTCTTTCCTATTAACTGTTGTTTCATACTTTGTGCAGTGGCTCTTCCTAATTCTTCTTTTACCCAAGGTGACTCATCGCTATTCCCAGGAACAATGACGATATCATGGAGATTAAGCAAATTTTTTAATTTTGTTTCCAATTCGTTTATTCCCGAAACCTCTCTCATCATTTCTTCCAGTTGATAAAGAAGTTTTCTTCCCTCTTCTGAAATCGTCATCCCGGAAGTCTTAATTTCAATGAGGTCTTGGTCCTTCAGAAATTCCACTTCGCCACGAAGTACTCGTTCTGTTAAACCAAGGGAACCAGCTAAGCTTCTCCTGCCGACGGGTTCCATAAACCGAATGGATCTCAAAATATGATACCGCTTTTGCATAGTTTCAAGCAGGTCTGGTAATAATCTTTTTTGTATATCAATCATTGATTGCATAGAAAACTCCTCGCTAAAGTTCGTTGGTCAATTAATGTCCCGTATAGACATATTATGTCCCGCGACCTCCAAAAAAAATTCATCCCTGCCTTCAATAATTATTCTAGCAGGTGATGAACCTTAATTCAACTAACTTATCTTATCATTTTTCTTGTAAACGTTTACGAATAGTAAAATAATCAATCTGCCCATATTGAACGATTTCATCATCGATTTGAACAACAGGAATCATTAATCCAAATTGCTCTGTTAGATCATCGTCTCCATCAATATCTTTCTCCACTAATTTATAAGGTATATCTTCTTGTATTAGTGTAAGCATTTGTTTGGCTTCTACACATAAAGGACATTGTTTTCTAGTATAAAAAATGACCGTTCTCATATTTTCACCTTACTCGTATCTTTTTCTAATCGAAGAAGACGGAATATCTAGTTGGTCTCGATATTTTGCTACCGTCCTTCTTGAGACTACGATTCCCTTTTCCTTTAGGATATCGGCAATTTTCTGGTCGGATAATGGCCTCTTCTTATCTTCGTCTTTTACCATTTGAACGATTTCATTCTTCACTCCTGTGGATGACGTTAAATCAGACAAGGAAGTTTTAACAGCAGAAGAAAAGAAAAATTTAAGCTCAAACGTTCCAAATGGAGTCTGCATGTATTTACCTTTTACAGCCCGACTAACTGTTGACTCATGTACTCCTACTTCATTAGATAAATCTTTTAACGTAAGGGGCTGCAAATATTGTGGTCCTTTCAAGAAGAAAGGTTGTTGATGTTCCACTATAGCCTGACTTACCTTTAAAATCGTTTCTTTCCGGTGTCTTAAGCTGTTGATAATCCATTCAAAGTCTTGTTCTTTTTCCTTTAAAAATTGTTTGACTGCCGGATCATCTTTATTTTGGAAAAGCTTTCGATACTCTTCATTATATTTTACTTTAGTCACTGTACCATCAAACAGCTTTACAAATATACTATCCCCTTCTACTGAAACAAGTACTTCAGGTGTAATGTAGGAAGGCTGGTCAACAATAAATTCTGAACCCGGTCTAGGATTTAGGCCCCTTACATAATCTGCAATTGCTTGAATTTCTGATAATTCTATATTCAAGTTCTTTCCTATTTCTTTCCAACGCCTTTCTCCAAATTCTATAAAATGATGGAGAATGACCTCTTTTGTGCAAGGTGGAGCAGCTTCTTCTCTATCAATTTGAAGAAGAAGGCATTCCTGTAATGTTCGTGCCCCTACCCCGGCAGGTTCTAAACCTTGTAGGGTATGAATAAATCCTTCAATCTCCCAATCCTGTAGTCCCTTTATTTTTATATCTTTGGGCAAGTATCCATTTTCATCAAGTTCTTCAAAAAGGGTAGACAAGACTTTCATTTCTTCGCTTGAAAGCGATTTCAAATCTAATTGAGCATATAGGTAGTCTGTTAAAGTTTCATGGTTAACAGAAATTTGTTCGATCCAATCCTGATGATCATAATTGGTAGTGGTTTTCCTTCTATAGTGAGGTGAATCCATTACCGAAGTTTGAGGTGGGTCAATATCTATTAAAGGATTCTCAAGGGCTTTGCTATCTAAAAAAGCATTCAACTCAAGGGAAGTATACTGAAGAAGGGTGATGGCTTGTGATAGCTCCTGAGTCATATTAAGTTTTAATGTTTGCTGTTGCCATAATCCAGCTTGCAGTTTCATATGATCCCCCCCAACACTTATTTTACACTAGATTCATAGCTTCGTGTATGGAAATAACTTGTTACAGCGCGCTTTCTGTTAAAAATTATGTGGAAATAAAATGATGATAAGTACGATGTCTATGCGATTGACGCCGTTATTTACGTTCGCCATAAATCCTTTTAAATAAATTTGATGAAAATTGCATGTTTTTCTTTTCACACCAAATAATATAGGTATTCTTCTATTAGGAGTGGCAATATCTTGGGTATTCAAATGTTATTATGGATTATTCTTGTACTTCCTTGGTTTTCATTATTTTTTGTCCATCGAAAAACGATTAAGCGTTTTATGCCCGTAACGATTTTCTCTTGATTTTTACTGTCGATTATTTTTCAGATTGCCTACCATTACGAATGGTGGACTATACATATATCAATCGTTCCTTGGGGTTATATCACCGACGTAAGCTTTGCATATGGAATTTCCGCTATGGGCATATTTTGGGTGTTCAGATTACCTCTCACCGTATTTTATTATTTTTACTCGCAAACATCATAATGGATTTTCTTTTATCCTATGTTGTGATCAAAAGTTTCTTACTTAAATTTGGAGTTGCTGAGTTTAAAAATATTTCACCATTTTAATATTTTTTAATTACCGTTTTTATTTCACTCATTCTCTATGCCTATCACAAATGGCAGGAGAAAATATTTGTGAATCATGATGTAAGTTAAAAGGACTACTCTAATAGAGGAGATCTCCTTTTTATGAAAATAAGCCACGTTCTGTTTTGGCAGAACGTGGCTTTTTGCTTTCAATTTGTTTTCCTAATGGTAACGCCCTCGGAGGGAATCGAACCCCCATCTTAAGAACCGGAATCTCACGTGCTATCCGTTGCACCACGAGGGCATGTTTTTTTGCTGTACGATAACCTATTATAATGGAGAAAAATCGTTATTGCAATAGCTTTTACCTGTTTAAAAAGGACAAAAATGGGTATTATGGAGAGAGGATTGTCGAGAAAAAGGTACATAGATAGGTAGCAATTCGTTTGACCTTTATTGACCAACAGTGTATGATTACATTACAATCTACAATTGATATGATAAGAGGAGGAAATAAGAATGAACTTAATTCCGACAGTTATTGAACAAACAAACCGCGGTGAGCGTGCATATGACATCTACTCACGTCTTTTGAAAGACCGAGTCATTATGCTTGGTAGTGCAATTGATGACAATGTGGCAAATTCAATTGTATCTCAATTGCTTTTCCTTGAATCTGATAACCCTGAAAAGGACATTTCTATCTACATTAATAGTCCTGGTGGAAGCATTACGGCAGGGATGGCGATTTACGATACTATCCAATACATTAAACCTGATGTACATACTATTTGTATTGGGATGGCTGCTTCAATGGGAGCATTCCTATTGGCTGCTGGAGCAGAAGGAAAGCGCTCAGCTCTTCCAAACAGTGAAGTGATGATTCACCAACCATTAGGTGGAGCACAAGGGCAAGCAACAGAAATTGAAATTGCCGCTAAGCGCATCCTTTTCCTACGTGAAAAACTAAACACGATCTTGTCAGAGCGCACAGGTCAACCAATTGATGTCATTGCCCGAGATACAGATCGTGATAACTTCATGACAGCGGAAAAAGCATTGGAATATGGCTTGATCGATCGAATTATCACTCGTAATGAATCAAATAATAAATAATCGAAGCTTTAGAAAAGGAGGATGACCTGATAAGAGTCATCCTCCTTTCTTATTCATTTCAGTCTTCTTTTTGGATAAATTCCGTTAAAGCTCTAATGGCTTCATCTTCATCACTGCCGTCCGTAAAGAGGGTGATCGTTGATCCAGAGCTTATGGCTAAACTCATTAACCCCATGATACTTTTGGCATTGACCTTCTTCCCGTCTTTCTCTAACAAGATTTCAGATGAAAATCGGTTCGCCTCCTGTACGAATAGTGCAGCTGGCCTTGCCTGTAAGCCTGTTTTCAATTTCACTTGTACTTGTTTTTCAACCATTCTTCATTCTCCTCCCCAATATGTTCGCGTTACTTTGCCCCTATATTTTCACCAGCTCGTAACTTCTCTGCAATCTGATCAATTTTACGGAGACGGTGGTTAATACCAGACTTACTTATCGATCCTCCCGATACCATTTCCCCTAATTCTTTGAGTGTGACATCTGAATAGGTTACTCTTAATTCAGCAATTTCCCTCAATTTATCTGGTAGTACTTGCAATCCTACGGTTTGTTCTATATATCGGATATTTTCTACTTGTCTTAAGGCAGCCCCAATCGTTTTATTTAGATTGGCTGTTTCACAATTCACCAGACGATTAACTGAATTTCTCATATCTCTAACAATTCGTACGTCTTCAAATCGTAATAATGCATTGTGAGCCCCTACAACATTAAGAAACTCCGTTATTTTTTCTGCTTCTTTTAAATAGGTAATGAATCCTTTTTTTCGTTCTAGAATCTTACTATTTAGTCCGAAGCTATTCATTAACTGGGACAATGCTTGATTATGTTCTTCGTAGAGTGAGAAAATTTCTAGATGGTAGGAGGATGTTTCAGGATTATTAACAGATCCCCCTGCAAGGAAAGCACCTCTTAGATAGGAACGTTTACAACATTTCTTTTTCACTAGATTTTCAGAGATGTCATGAATAAAGGTAAATCCTTCTCCTAAAATTTGAAGATCCTCTAATATTTCTTTTGAGTTTTCATTTAATCGAACGATGTAAACATTGTTTTTTTTCAACCGCATTTTCTTTCTCACAAGCAGTTCTACAGGGGTGTCGTACCCTTTTTTCAATAATATATAAATCCTACGAGCAATGGCAGCGTTTTCTGTTTGAATATTTACGATCAGTGAACGATTGGAAAACGAAAGCGAACCATTCATCCGAATGAGTGCGGACAATTCAGCTTTCGAACAGCATTCTTTTACTTCTAAGTTAGTAAGTTCCTTCTTGGTTTCAGATGCAAACGACATCCCCTCACCTCCTAAAGACAAACGATTGCGCTTGAATCTTCTATATGATGTTTTGATCTTTCTTCTCTAATAAAGAGTATATGATTTCAGCTACCCTTTCAGTATCATGTCTTATATAACCATTTTCATATGAAATGATTTCATCAAAAAGGACATTTAAACCCATAGCTGTCAGTTTTTCAATATCAAAAATAACAGGCTTAGCCTTTTCTTCTTGATAGCGGATTTGAATTTCTTCCGGGACCTGCTCGTTGTTTACAAGTATCGTATCAATAAATGGACGTTTCATATGTTGATTAAGTGCCGTCACATGATCACTGGCTGTAAAATCTAATGTCTCGCCAGCTTGAGTCATAATATTACATATATAAACCTTTTGAGCTTTTGCCTTTCGAACTTCATTCCCAATTTGGGGAACGAGAAGATTCGGCAAAATACTCGTATATAAACTACCAGGACCAATGATAATAAGGTCAGCATTTCGAATGGCGTTAATCGTTTCTTGAACCGGTTCGACTGACTTCGGAGTTAAGAAAACCTCTTTGATTTTTTTGCCCGAAAATGGAATTTTAGATTCGCCTGACACAATCGTTCCATCTTCCATTTCTGCGTTTAAGACAACGCTTTGATTAGCAGCCGGAAGAACTTTCCCACTCACATTCAATACCCTGCTCATTTCTTGGATTGCATGTACGAAATCACCTGTAATCGATGTTAAGGCAGCAATGATTAAATTACCAAGGGAATGACCGGCTAGTTCATTGGATGTTTCAAAGCGATGCTGAAACATTTGTTCCACAAGCGGTTCGACTTCTGAAAGAGCGGCTAAGACATTTCGAATGTCACCTGGAGGCGGGATCTGCAGGTCATCTCGTAAACGACCAGAACTTCCACCATCGTCCGCAACAGTCACAATAGCGGTAATGTCCACAGGGAACTTTTTCAGCCCCCTGAGCAAGACTGGAAGCCCTGTTCCTCCTCCAATAATGACAACACTAGGCTGTTTCTGTAAGTTCATGTTGTCGGTTCCTTTCTCTTCTTTATATCACGATGGGAAATTTTCGTATGATAATCCTCTTCAAAATGATGGCCGATGTGTTCGGCGAGAGCAACAGAACGATGCTGTCCGCCAGTGCATCCTATCGCTACCACCAGCTGACTTTTTCCTTCTCGTTTATAATGTGGAAGCATAAAGGATAATAAATCCGTTACCTTTTCAATAAACTTTTGTGTCTCCGTCCATTTTAGTACATAGGTTGAGACCTCTTCTTCCAATCCTGTTTTAGGTCTCATATGATCAATGTAATGAGGATTAGGGAGAAATCGAACATCAAATACTAAATCCGCATCTATTGGAATACCATGCTTGAATCCAAATGAGATTACATTCACGGTGAAAATGGATTGTTTGTTAACGGAGAATTCTGTCAGGATTTTCTCCCTTAACTCTCTTGGCTTCATTTTAGATGTGGTATAGATCGTTTGAGCGCGCCCTTTAAGTTCCTCTAATAATTGACGTTCTTGCTTAATTCCTTCAAGAGGAAGACCTGATGGAGCTAATGGATGAGAGCGTCTTGTTTCTTTATATCTTCTTACTAAAGCAGAGTCCTCTGCGTCTAGAAATAATATTTGTGGTGTCACCCATGACGTTTCTGCTAATTCATCCAGTGCTTGAAATAGATGATCAAAGAACTCACGACCACGAAGATCCATTACAAGAGCAACCTTGTTCATTTTATTCCCTGATTCTTTCATCAGTTCCAGAAATTTTGGAAGTAGAGTGGGTGGTAGGTTGTCCACACAAAAGAAACCTAAATCCTCAAAACTATGAATGGCTACTGTTTTTCCTGCTCCTGACATACCTGTAATGATGACTAATTGAACATCATTAGTTGTTCCGCTGCTCATCTCACTTCCCCCTCTATTTATATACTTAACTAGGATCTAATTTGTATGATAATAATTTAAAATCTGGTGTATAAGTAAATGTACCGTAGATGACCCCTTTTCCATGGATCATATAATCAAGAATATGATAATCTCCTTCTGCCATCGGAAGGTCTTTAATATCGTCAAAGCTATGCCAGGCAATGCTTCCTTCTTCAGACTCCTGAAGATTTACACCATCTGCTTCTGTAGCAAAAAAGGTAAACATCATCCATTCGGAAGTTACCTGGTCTCCATCCTTGATGATAAAGGTAAAAATCCCTTTGACATTTGGATTTCGTAAATAGATTCCAGTTTCTTCTCGATATTCACGAATCACAGCATCTCGAATCGATTCTCCTTGTTCCATTTTTCCACCAGGAGCTACCCACCAACCCCTGCGCGGCTTTTGGAGAAGAAGTACTTTATTCTCTTTTAAATATAAGCAATTCGTCACTCGTTGCAATCTATTCCACCTCAATCTTCAGCTTCCGATCAGGGCTTGCCTCAAAAGGTTCTGTAATCCTTTCATAATGTCTATATATTGGTTAGATTTCGCCTATTTATCGACGTTATGATCTCTGGCGCTTTGTTTTGACTCAAGACCTCTTCTCATTCCTCTTATTATACTATGATTAAAGAACAGCTACAATGTTTCCGCGTTCAGTAGAATGTTAAAGAATTATGAACTATAAAAAGGAAGGGGAGCTTCATACTCTATCGAATTAACGCACCGCGGGACGGTTCTCGATTAGATTAACGTATTAACGCATTAAAGTTAAGGGCAAAAAAATTGACACAGGCGATTCCTGTGTCGTTAACGGGATTTATTACTTAAAAGGGGGTCAATTTCTTATTTTCTATAATACCCGAAAATTGTTTCACTATTGTTACAGGAGGTTTAAAAGGCAGTTACGGTTTTGTTAATCATATCTCCACAATTCCTAAATTTTAGACAAGCATTGTCGAAATAAACTTACTAAGGCTAATCCGATATGTACCAACAGTTGAAGTCATATAAAAATAGGATCTAAAACCACCATTTGATTATTCGGATCAACCTTAATAATGAAAGATTTACCCCCGAAAACAAGTGTGGTTTCAGACCCTTAGATCCTGTTCATTAAACTTTCAACTTCTCTTTCAATTCCTCAATATAATGCTGAGCTGCCTGAGCTGCAATACTTCCATCGCCTGTTGCAGTGACAATTTGACGAAGCGACTTTTCACGTACATCTCCCGCTGCATAGATCCCAGGAATTTTCGTTTCCATTTGTTCATTCGTTTCGATATAGCCCATGTCATTTGTAATGTTTAGATTTTGGAAAGGCTTTGTTAAAGGAAGCATTCCAATATAGATAAAGACACCATCTGCTTCAAATTCTTTTTCTTCGCCATCTTCAGTAGAAACCAATGTTACGCTTCCTACCTTACCATCTTTATCATTAATCTCTTTAATTGTATGACTCCAGATGAAATCAACCTTTTCATTATCAAATGCACGTTGCTGTAGGATTTTCTGTGCACGTAGCTCATCACGGCGGTGAACAATCGTTACTTTGTTAGCAAAGCGAGTTAAGTAAACTCCTTCTTCAACAGCAGAGTCTCCTCCACCTATAACCACTAAGTCTTTCCCTTTAAAGAAAGCCCCATCACAGACGGCACAATAGGATACCCCACGGCCTCCAAGCTCTTTTTCACCCGGTACACCGATTTTTTTATATTCAGCGCCTGTTGTAATAATGACTGTACGCGCTTTATATTCCTTCGATCCAGCTTTAATGATTTTGTACTCTTCTCCATCTACAATTTCTTTAATATCTCCATATGCATACTCAGCGCCAAATTTCTTCGCATGATCAAACATTTTGTTAGAGAGATCAGGTCCAAGAATATGATCAAAACCAGGATAGTTTTCAACCTCTTCCGTATTCGCCATTTGCCCTCCAGGCACTCCACGCTCAATCATAAGTGTAGATAAGTTTGCACGAGATGTATAAACTGCAGCTGTCATACCGGCTGGACCAGCACCAGCAATAATTACATCATAAATTTGTTCTTCAGACACAATCCGACACTCCTTCAAAACTGAGTCTAAGTCAGGGGATAACTCAAAAGAAACGTCAACAATTGTCGTGTTCCTTTTTGGGTTGTTCCCTTTCTTGATCATTTTCCCTTTGACTCTATATAGTATTTCCTGCCTATCCATATCCTATAAAATTATGAGCTCATTCGTCCAAAAATATGCTCACGGTAAATAGGTCTCAATAATACTAATATATTTATTAAGAGTGCTTGTTGATATCTGATATTGAGCGGAAATTTCTTTTTTCGTTTTTTTCGCACTTCGAAGACGGCTCCAAACAAATTCAGTTGCTGCTGCAAGTGCGTTTGTATTTTGAAAAGTTTCTCCCTCTTTTAATCCACGATACCCTGTTGCAAACCAGGTTAAAAATAAACCAGAATCAACCGCACCGATTGGATGATGTTGCTGATAAAGGATTTTCGCTGTCTCATGAATCAACTTGATTTCATTACTTCCCTTAAACTCTTTTCTTGCGTTTGCTTCTAATATTTCCGCTAAATAGAGCTTTTCCATCAAGGAGAGCTCCTCTAGGTCGCGGAAATCAGTATGAGTCAGAATTTCCTTTGGGTTTTGAGAAACAGAAATTAAAAACAAACCAAAGAGCCTCTCTTCGATATATTCGCTTCTCAGCTTCTTCAAAATCGATGGAGTATGATTTTCAAATCCATCTGGATGATGGTCTTCCGTACTCCATGGCTCCATCCCCTCTTTTTCTGGGGTTTCATTTAGAACCCTCTTCCAAGCTTGTTGTGCTGTTTGAGTGTGACCTGTATGATGGGCAGCATGTGATAACCAATAATTAAAGCTGTTGTCTCCTTCAAAACCTTGCTTTTGCAATGCTTTCAGCCAAGTAAATGATTTTTCATAGCTCCCAATTAATGCAAATGTCGCGCCTAACTTATAGCGATGCTCTTGAAGCATTGGACGTACTTTTTCTAACCCATTTACTAGTTCATCTAGCTCGTCATATCTTTTTTGGTAAAAATAAAATACGGCTGTGTTGCAAAGAGCATGAAGATTTCCTGGATTTTTTTCCAAGACCTCTTCAAGGGTATCTGTCGCTTTTTGAACTTCCCCAAGGTAAAAATAAGCGAGGGCTAAATTATTATAAGCAGACCAAAATTCAGGATATTCTTTAATAATGGTTTGTAGGAGATCCACCGCTCTTTGGAAGTTTCCAGACTCTAATAATTCACGTGCTTTTTCTTGATTCACAATCAACTCGTCCTGTTCATAAACCGCTTCGAGAGGGTCATCCGAATCCAATTCAAGTAATTCTAACAAGTCTTCCGCATCCTCTGAAAATTCTCCGAACTCCTCTTTTTCCAGGTACGTACTTACATGTTTGTATGATTCTTTAAAAAGACCTAGATGAGCATAGTTGTTTGCTAGGAAATAGTGACATTCAATCATATGAGGATCTAAATCATCTACTATTGTATGAAGCAGCTCATTAGATTGTTTATATTCTCCGATCTCTGTATAGACAATGGATAACTGACAAGCAATCATTGGTTCCAAAGGTTCTAATTGAAGAGCCCGGTGTAGGTATTTTTTTGCCTTCATTAATTCTCTTCGTTGATATGCCTTCATCCCTTTGTGAAAATAATATTCCCCCGTAGGAACAAAAGACAATATCTTCGTTTTTTGCTGTCTTGCCTTTGAACCTTTTCTCATGAAAGTCCTCCGAACGTACAATTTTAACTACAAAAGTATATCACATATAAGTACGTTCCTAAACCACTTATAAAGGATAATTTTTGGAAAAGTTGATTCCCTGATTGAAACAAATTTTGTTTTGCTTGAGTTTCATCTTATAAAGGGGGAGTAGGATTGAAAAAGATGGCGATAACCGGAATTATGTTGGCTTGCTTCATAATGGGAGCTTGTACATCACCAGCTCAAGAGAAAAATAAACCAACAGCATCTGTGAAGGAATTTGCAGCGATCGAAAAAGGAATGAGCTACGAAGAAGTGAAAAAGATTGTCGGCAGCGAAGGTGAAAGGTTTTCTGAAACTGGAAAAGGAACAAACAACCACAAATTTGTATACGTATGGGATGGCGACAAAGGAGGACAATCCTTCATCCACATCACCTTCCGAAACAACAAAGTATTAAGCAAACAAGGCAAACAAATGCAATAACGCGTTAAAGCACTCGGGGACGGTTCTCGGTCGCGGTAAAGCATTACCGCAATCGAGAACCGTCCCCGGATGCACTGATGCGGTGCAGTGGTCGAGGACCGTCCCCAGGTTATTTTTTGTGGCGTTCTTGCAGGACGTTTAAGATTTCTTTTAGTGGGAGGTTTTGTTCTCTTAGGAGTACAAGGGTATGGTAGAAAAGGTCAGCGACTTCCCATTTGAGTTCTTCTTTGTCACGGTTTTTCGCCGCTATGATGACTTCTGCTGATTCTTCTCCCACCTTTTTCAAGATTTTATCGACACCTTCTTCAAATAAGTAGGTGGTATAAGCTCCTTCTGGCCGCTTTTCGAAACGATCTGCGATAAGCTTCTCAAGCTGTTGCAAAATCATGGAGCTTTCAAAATCAGAAGCCTCTTCCTTACCGCGATAAAAACTCTCTGCAAAACAGCTAACACTTCCTTTATGACAGGCAGGCCCAACAGGATTTACAAGAACAAGTAATGCATCCTGGTCACAGTCATACTTCATTTCTACAATTCTTTGAGTATTACCACTTGTCTCCCCCTTATGCCAAAGCTCCTGACGGGAACGAGAATAAAACCATGTTTCCCCGCTTTCAATTGACTTCCCTAATGACAATTCATTCATATAAGCGAGGGTCAGCACTTCTTTTGTCGATATATCCTGAACAATTGCGGGTACGAGTCCGTTTTGGTCCCATTTAATTTCGGTCAGTACATTTTCCTTCATCGAACATGTACCCCTTTCTCCGTTAGGTAATTTTTCACTTGCTCTACACTAGTTTCCTGATAATGAAAGATAGAAGCTGCAAGAGCAGCATCTGCTTTTCCTTCTGTAAAAATCTCAGCAAAATGCTCAGCGTTTCCGGCCCCGCCAGAAGCAATCACTGGTATTGACACCGCGCCTCCTACCGCTTTTGTAAGCGCCAGATTAAAACCACTTTTGGCGCCATCATTGTCCATGCTTGTCAACAAAATCTCTCCTGCTCCTAACCTCTCTGCTTCAACTGCCCATTCAACGGCATTTCTTCCGGTTGCTTTTCGACCTCCATGAGTAAAAACGTTCCAAGTTTTCGACTCCTCATCGTATTTCGCATCAATGGCAACGACAATACATTGGGAACCAAAATAATCCGCACCTTCCCTGATTAAAACAGGATTTAAAAGAGCGGCTGTATTCAAAGATACTTTGTCTGCACCCGCTCGTAAAATTCTTTTCATGTCCTCAACAGAATTTATTCCCCCACCAACCGTAAAAGGAATCGCCAGTTGAGAAGCTACAGCTTTAACGACTTCTACCATCGTTTTTCTTCCTTCATGTGATGCAGAAATATCTAGAAAAACAAGCTCATCTGCACCTTGTTGATCATAGATTTTGGCTAACTCCACTGGGTCACCAGCATCCCTAAGTTCAACAAATTGTATCCCCTTCACAACTCTTCCATCTTTGACATCAAGACAAGGAACGATGCGTTTTGTTAGCATGATGACCTCACCTCTTCCATCGCTTGTTGTATGGATACTTTACCAGTATAAATCGCTTTTCCAACGATGGCGCCACCCACTCCGCTCGATGCATACTTTTTTAGCATTGTTAAATCTTCAAGGGAACTAACCCCTCCTGAAGCAATCACTTTTTTTCCGGTTTGCTGTGCAAGTTCTTTTACCGCTTGAATGTTTGGTCCTGACAGCATTCCATCTGTTGCAATATCGGTAAAAATAAATGTCTCAGCCCCAGCGTCAGCAAACTCTTTCCCTAACTGAATCGCCTTAACCTCTGATGTTTCTAACCAGCCATGGGTGGCGACATAACCATCTTTAGCATCAAGTCCAATCGCTAGCTTGTCCCCATAAATGGTTAACCACTCTTTCACCAAATCTGGTTGGGAAACGGCAATACTTCCTATAATAACGCGATCTACCCCATTATTTAAATAATGTTCAATATCCTTTTTCGTTCGTATCCCGCCTCCAATTTGCACTCTAGCAGGAAGCTCCTTTGCTACCTTAATCACAAAAGAATCATTTACACGCTTTCCATCCTTTGCACCATCAAGATCTACCATATGAATCCATTCCGCACCTTCATTTACAAAACGCTCTGCCATTTCAAAGGGAGAATCACCATAAACAGTTTCTTGATTGTAGTCACCTTGAATTAACCGTACACACTTGCCTCCACGCATATCTATCGCAGGATAAATCGTAAAACTCATTTTATCGTCTCCAATCCTTTAACAATGTTCGTGAAGTTTTGGAGGAGCCCTATTCCAAGTTCACTACTTTTTTCCGGATGAAATTGCATACCAAATATATTTCCTCTTCCTACGACAGCAGGGATTTCTTCCCCATAGAAAGTCACCGCAATTCGATCCTCTTGATTCATTTCAGAGGCATAGTATGAGTGAACAAAATAGACATAGCCTTCTTTTAAGTCGTCTAAAAGAGCAGAATCGTGGGAAAAAGTAAGTTCATTCCACCCCATATGAGGGATTTTTAGCTGTTCTTCTTTTCTGGGAATTTTTGTAATCCTCCCCTTAAGTAGACTAAGTCCTTGCCACACTCCGTTTTCTTCACTTTTTTCAAAAAGAAGCTGCATACCTAAGCAAATACCAAGCAATGGCTTACCTTCGTCAGTAAAATTCTGGAGAAACTGATCGAGCTTCTTTTCTTTTAAAAGCTTCATGGCATCCCGAAATGCGCCGACACCCGGCAAAATCAAGCCATCCGCTTTTCCTAATTCTTCTGGGCAATCGCTTAAGAAGTAGGGTATATCGAGCCTTTCAAGGGCTTTACTGACACTAAACAAATTCCCCATGCCGTAATCTATGATGCCTATCATATCTATAACATCCCTTTCGTGGAAGGTACTCCTTTTATTCGAGGATCGATCGTCGTTGCTTCATCCAACGCGCGGCCAAGTGCCTTAAAAATCGCTTCAATCATATGATGTGTGTTGTGTCCATAGTGAACGATGACATGGAGATTCATTCTTGTTTCAAGTGCTAGCTTCCATAAAAATTCATGAACTAACTCCGTATCAAAAGTGCCCACTTTCTGGCTTGGAAATTCTGCCCTCATTTCTAAATGAGGACGATTACTCAAATCCACAACCACTTGTGCAAGGGCTTCATCCATTGGGACAAATGCGTTTCCATAACGTTTAATTCCACGTTTATCGCCTAATGACTGAATGAGAGCCTGTCCAAGAACAATGCCAATGTCCTCTGTAGTATGATGATCATCAATTTCAATATCTCCTTTAGCATCAATCGCTAAATCAAAATGACCATGCTTCGTGAACAGGTCCAGCATATGATTCATAAACGGAACACCCGTCTCAATATCTGAAAACCCTTCCCCATCAACGGAAAAAGCCAAATTAATATCCGTCTCATTCGTCTTCCTCGACAACTCAAACTTCCGATCCACAAACTCCATTACCACTTCACTCCTTTAACGTACTGCGGGACGGTTCTCGATTGCTTTAAAGCAATCGAGAACCGTCCCCAACCACTTTAACGCGTTACTATAACCAGGGACGGACCCTTGTTTAGTCTTTTTTAAATCTAACTTCCACAGCTCTCGCATGAGCTTCGAGGCCCTCGAGTCTTGCCAGTGCGGCAATTTTTTTATAATTTTGTTCCAATGCCTCTTCACTATAGGATATGATGCTTGATTTTTTCATAAAATCATCAACATTCAACGGACTTGAAAAACGGGCAGTTCCGTTTGTCGGCAATACATGGTTAGGCCCAGCAAAATAGTCTCCAACAGGCTCGGAGCTATAACGGCCTAGGAAAATTGCCCCTGCGTGACGAATTTTTGCCATTACAACCATCGGGTCTGCTGTCAAAACTTCAAGATGTTCAGGCGCTAACTGATTCACAACCTCTATTGCATCCACTAGCTCCTTAACAACATAAATGGCTCCAAATTGTTCAATTGATTTTTGGGCAATATCCCGTCTTGGAAGATCGGCTAGTTGACGGTCCACTTCAGATGAAATTTCTCCAGCTAATCCTTCTGAAGTCGTCACCACCACAGCAGAAGCATTTTCATCATGTTCTGCTTGTGACAGTAAATCAGCCGCCACCTCAACAGGAGAGGCCGATTCATCCGCCAACACCACAATTTCACTCGGGCCAGCAATCATATCAATATCTACATCACCGAATACCTCTCTTTTAGCAAGCGCGACATAAATATTTCCTGGACCAACAATTTTATCAACTGCTTTAATGGACTCTGTTCCATATGCCATTGCCGCAATCGCTTGAGCACCACCGACTTTGAAGATTTCTTCTACACCAGCAACCTTTGCTGCCACTAACACACCGGCAGGTATTTTTCCTTCTTTATTAGGAGGCGAAACCATGACAATCCTTTTCACACCAGCGACCTTAGCTGGAAGGACATTCATTAACACAGAGGATGGGTAGGCTGCTGTGCCACCTGGAACATACACGCCAACGGAATCAAGTGGCGTCATTTTTTGCCCTAACAATGTTCCATTATCTAATGTTTTAAACCACGATTCTCGTTTTTGCATTCGATGAAAATCATCGATATGATTGGCTGCCTCTTCAATAATTTCGATCATTTCCGAATCAATCTTAGTGAATGCTTCTTCTATTTCAGCTTCTGTTACCCTTAGATTCTCTAACCTTACTCCATCAAATCGCAAAGTGAAATGATGTAATGCCTGATCACCTGAATCTTTCACTTTTTGTAAAATATCTATGACACTATTACGCTGTTCACCTGTGCCATTGTCAACAGATCTCTTCATCGACATAGTATCGTCCACTTGAAGGATTTTCATTGGTCCCCCTCCTTTTCCTTAGCCTTTTTGCTCAATCACATCTGTTAACCGATTCACCATTTCTTCAATTCTTTCGTCCTTCATGCGGTAGCTAACAGGATTAACGATTAACCTTGAAGTAATTTCAACAATTCGCTCCGTTTCTACCAGCCCATTTTCTTTTAAGGTTCTGCCTGTCGAGACAATATCAACAATTCGATCAGCCAAGCCAATTAATGGGGCTAATTCAATCGATCCGTTCAGTTTGATGATTTCTACTTGCTCCCCTTGTTCGCGAAAATAAGTCGAAGCTACATTCGGATATTTAGTGGCTATCTTGGGGGCTACTTCATTTAATCTTGCCCCTGGCAATCCCGCCACTGCTAAATAACAGGCACTGATTTTCAAATCTAACAGTTCATAAACATCCCGTTCCTCTTCAAGCATCACATCTTTACCAGCTATTCCAAGATCCGCTACACCATGCTCAACATAGGTAGGAACATCCATCGGTTTCGCCAAAATAAATCGTAAATTTTCTTCCGGCACTTCGATAATGAGCTTTCGAGAAGCTTCAAATTCAGGTGGCAATTGATATCCTGATTTACGTAATAATTCAACTGCTTCCTCAAAAATCCTTCCTTTTGGCATCGCAATCGTTAAATCACGCATCCTCATCCACCTGCCTTTGACTTCTTCCGATAAAGTAGTGCACATCGTTAAATCGTTTTGAAAAGTCATCGACATCGTCAATTCCTTTCCAATCTTGAAGGACAACCTTCTTCCCTTTTTCACGTAATGAGCTAGCCATATCAATCGCTTCTTTTCTCCGTTCAGCGCTAAAAAGAACACACTCTAAATCGGATTCTGAAGATAACGTTCCTAAAGCCTCTAACATATAATCCAATCTTAGTGCAAATCCTGTTGCACCTGCCTCTTTGCCAAACTTCTCAAGAAGCTTGTTATAACGTCCTCCATTCCCAATCGCATATCCAACATTATCTGCATACACCTCAAAAAGAATGCCAGAATAATAGTTCATATGACTGACGAGGCTTAAATCAAATTTTACGAAGTCTTCAATGCCATAATCACATAATATCGCCCAAAGTTCTTGGAGCTGTGCTAGAGCTTTTCTTCCGTCTTCATTCCCTTCTAATAGGGGAAAAGCCTCTTCTAATGATGCCTCTTCTCCTCTCAAGGTTAAGAAGGATAATAGGCGCTTCTTATCTATCGATGAAAGCGATAGATTTTCTATATGTCGTCTGTATCCGACATAATTTTTTTCATATAGAAATCTGCGAAGAACATTTGCTCGATCTTCTGTCCCTAAAATTTGCTTAAACAGAGCTTGTACAAATCCAATATGTCCAATGGAAATTTTGAAATTGTTTAACCCCGTTTCCCTCAGTACAGAAACCATTAATGCAATGACCTCTCCGTCTGCACTAACGGATGCATCTCCAATACACTCAATTCCTACTTGTTCAAACTCAGCAGGCCGACCACCTTCCCGTTGTTGTGCTCGAAAAACATTTGCTGTATAGGCTAACCTGAGAGGTCGTTCATCTTTTAATAATTTTGAAGCCGCTACCCTTGCAATGGGTGCGGTCATATCTGGTCTTAGTACAAGCGTATGTCCCTGTTGATCCAACAATTTAAAAAGCTGCTGATCAAGAATGGCAGACGCTTCGCCAACCGTTTCATAATATTCTAATGTTGGGGTTTCAATAAAACGATATCCCCAGCCATTAACGGTTTGTTCCATAATTTTTTTCAATGTATGCTTTGCTTCGTATAAATTAGGAAATGTATCTCTCATTCCTAATGGCTTCTCAAACATGAATAGCTTCGACATAATGACCACCTAACTCTAAAGAATCGCTCTCAGTTATCATTTTATCCTACTTAAAGATTTGTATATCCCAATATTCAAAATCCTTTACTTCGCTAATGAACTGAAGTTATTTAGTAGTTTATCATATAACAGTGCCTGGTACCACCCGGAATTTGTCGGAAATCAAAAAAGCGGAAGCGCCTTGTTTAAGCATAAGACGAATCACATAGAAAGGGTGATTTTTCCCTTTCTATGTGATTTGGCTTATGACTCGAAGGGCTAGGCGCTGGAGCTGGACACTGATAAACCTTTTTTCTTTGAATCACTTCAAAATTTTTTAACTTCATTTTTCTTTAAAAAACAACAAAAAACCGTCCTTCCATGCATTATGCACAGAGGACGGTTTTCTATCCCTTTTCATTACCATAAATAGGATCATCTTTCCATCTAGCCGAAAGCTCATCACGTGTATAAATCACTTTCATCGGATTCCCTCCAACAAAAGAGCCTGAAGGGACATCTTTATGTACGAGAGTCCCAGCGGAAACTATGGCCCCATCACCGATTTTTACACCTGGAAGAATGGTTGTGTTTGCACCAATCATCACTTCACTACCAATTATGACTTCTCCCAATCGATACTCTTTTATTAAATATTCATGAGCCAAGATCGTCGTGTTGTATCCAATCACCGTATTTCGGCCGACTGAAATTTTTTCAGGGAACATGACATCCAGCATAACCATAAGAGCAAATGAGGTCTGTTCGCCTACCTTCATTTTTAATAAACTCCGATACAACCAGTTCTTCAATCCAAGAAAAGGTGTATATCTGGCGATTTGGATCACAACGAAATTTTTCACGACCTTTACAAAAGGGACCGTTTTATAAACATGCCACAACGAATTCCCACCACTGACTGGGTACCGAGTGGTTCTTCTCATTAGTGGCCTACTCCGACAACTTCTAATAAATCAGCCATTCTTTCTAGCATAAAATCTGGCTCGAAGCCTGCTAAATGTTCACGACCTTTTGCACTCCATGCTACACCCGCAGAATAAGTTCCAGCATTTTTCCCAGCTAGAATATCATGGTGGTTATCTCCAACCATGACGGTTTCATCCGCTGAAGCTCCAAGCTCTTCCAAAGCTTTTTCAATTGGTTCTGGATGTGGTTTTGCATGTTCGACCTCATCCAAGGTAATCACGACATCAAAGAATTCATCTAAATTTGTTAGTTTTAACCCTTTTAAAACGACATTCCTTGTTTTAGTAGACACAATTGCCAGCTTATACCCATTTTCATATAAAGTTTTAACCGTTTCATAAACGCCTTCAAACTCAGTAACCAGCAAATCATGATTTTCTAAATTAAACGCACGATACCTTTTGATCATTTCATCAACTGTATCCGGACTCACCTTTTGAAAGGACTCCTCTAAAGGAGGACCCATAAACGGCAGGACATCGTCTCTTCCATACTTATTTGGAAAATAATAATCCAATGTATGCAAAAATGAAGAAATGATTAACTCATTCGTATTAATAAGTGTTCCATCTAAATCAAATAAAATCGTTGTGATATTTTGCTTTTTCATAAAGTTGCTTCCTTTCCTTTCGACACTTCTAGCTTTCTCCATACAAACGCGACCACTAGTGTTAAGAGGATAGCTGTTACGAGTCGGATGATGAGCAATGGCAGTACAGGAATGCCTAGCGGGATGAAGATCAAGGTATCTTCCACTACTGCGTGACAGGATACAAGAAAAATAAAGGCAATCGTGACGTCCTTCTTGCTTACACCGTCTTCTTTAACAGCTTGAATCATGACGCCAGCACCATAAGCTAATCCTATAAGCAAGCCTGCAGCTAAAGTTGTGGATGTATTCTCATTCATTCCAAGTGCTCTTGTAAATGGAGACATCCACCTCGAAAACACCTCAAGCCACTTCTTATCCTTCATGATTTGAATTACAATCATAAGCGGGATAACAATTAACGCTAATTGTACTACTCCATATCCTGCTTTTTGCAGTCCCATCAATAGGATCTCTCCCCATCCATCTGGGGTCGATTCTTGTGGAGGGACCATTCCATATTGAGCAAGCTCACTTCCTCCATCCCACACAAGATTGATCACAACCGCGGATATTAGCGCTAACCCAAGCCTAACCAACAGAATGACCCACATTTTAACGCCCACTTTGGTGGCAACACCCGATTCAATCAAAAGATTATGGGAAAACGACAGCATAACAGCAACAATAAAGACTTCTTTCACTGTTAGATCTAGCGAAAGGATTCCAGCTATTCCAGCATACAAGTTCAAAAAATTTCCGAGTACTAACGGAATCGCTGCATCTCCTGAAAGACCTAGCATCTTCATAAAAGGAGAAATCACTTTTATTACCCATGGAAGAACTGGGGTATACTGCAATATAACAACAATAAGCGTGACAGGAAAAATTATTTTCCCAAGCGACCACGTTGTTTTTAAACCGACAACAGTACCATTTTTCACAGATGTTCCAAGCATTCTCCCTACTCCCTCTTTAAAAATTCTCTCCTATCTTACGAGCTATGCATCTATTTCATTATACTTTTTAGTTGCATGCCCCTTTGTACGACGGTAAATCCAAATGGCAACGGCTACAACAATTAAGGCAATTGATAGAACTTGAGCAATTCGTAAATATTCTGTAAGCATTAAGCTATCTGTTCGCAGTCCCTCAACGAAGAATCGGCCAACCGAATACCAAATAATATAGCTTAAGAACAACTCTCCTCGACGTAAATTAACTTTTCTTCTTATAACCAACAGAAGAATAAAGCCTGCTAGATTCCAAAGAGATTCATACAAGAAGGTTGGATGATAATAAGCACCATCAATATACATTTGATTGATAATAAAGTCAGGAAGCATTAGATTTTCTAAAAACTGACGAGTGACTTCCCCGCCATGTGCTTCTTGGTTCATAAAATTTCCCCAGCGACCAATTGCTTGACCAAGAATGATACTAGGTGCTGCAATGTCTGTTAATTTCCAGAAAGAAAGACCCTTTACCTTTGCAAAAATCAATGTAGTAATGACAGATCCAATTAATGCACCATGGATCGCAATTCCACCATTCCAAATGGCAATAATACTTCCAGGATTATCAGCATAATACTCCCATTCAAATACAACATAATAAATTCTTGCACAGATAATCGCAGCAGGTATCGCCCATACGACCAAATCTATAAACGTATCCTCAGGCATCCCGAGCCTCTTACTTTCTTTTACAGCCAAATAGAGAGCAAGTGCGATTCCAAGACCAATAATAATCCCATACCAGTGAACTTGAATGGGGCCGAGTTCAAAGGCTATCGGGTTAAGCGGGGTAATAGTCTGTTCCATTATCTGATCTCCTTTTCTTATAAGTCTTCGTGTTCTCCATCAATAATTACATCATTCAGACGATTTGTGAATTGCTCTGCTGCATTAACTCCCATACGCTTTAATCGGACATTCATTGCAGCCACTTCAATAATTACAGCAAGGTTTCTACCAGGACGGACAGGAATTGTTAATTTCGTAATATCTGTATCAATGATTTTCATTGTTTCTTCTTCAAGACCCAAACGATCATATTGTTTCGTTTGATCCCATAGCTCTAAGTTTATACACAGAGTGATTCGTTTATAACTTCTGACCGCTCCAGCACCAAAAAGAGTCATCACATTGATAATCCCAAGTCCTCTTATTTCCAATAAATGTTCAATCAATTCCGGGGAACTTCCAATAAGTGTGTCAGAATCTTCTTGTCTGATTTCAACACAATCATCCGCAACAAGACGATGTCCTCTTTTCACCAGCTCAAGTGCCGTTTCACTTTTACCGACACCGCTCTTCCCAGTAATAAGAACTCCAATCCCATAGATATCCACGAGTACGCCATGAATAGCCGTTGTAGGTGCCAATTTACTTTCAAGGAAATTCGTTAATCTACTAGAGAATCGAGTAGTCTTCATCGGAGAACGTAAGACTGGTACTGAATGTTTCTCAGAAGCGGTGACTAATTCTTCTGGAATGTCTAATCCTCTCGAGATGATAATTCCCGGAGTAATATCAGTACATAACTCTTCCATTCGCATTTCTCTTTCTTTATTACTTAATAATTCCAAGAAAGAAAGCTCGGTCATTCCAAGAATCTGAATTCGCTCAGACGGATAGTAGTTAAAATAGCCTGCCATCTCTAGTCCCGGCCTTGAAATATCACTTGTGGTAATGGGGCGGTGCAATCCTTCCTCACCACTAACAAGCTCTAGATTAAATTTTTCTAATATGTCTTTTGTACGGACCTTCGCCAAAGGAAATCCTCCTTTATCTTCTAATGAGGGTAAAAATCTATAAATGTTTAAGTACTTTCCTATTTTAGCATTATTCCCTTTCAATCGACCAGCCTTGCAGATTTTTAAAAGGTGTCCAATATCTTGTCCACTTCTCTATATAAAAAATGAAGATACTAAAAAGGAGGAGAATCAATGATTATTGTCTTAGATGCGGGTCATGGCTTAATGACTCCAGGAAAACGAACACCAGATGGAATGAGGGAGTACGAATTTAATAGGAGTGTTGCAAAGTATGCAAAGGAGAAGTTAGAATCATACAATAATATAGAAGTAAATATGACCCATTCTGATCATCTTGATGTTCCACTTCACACAAGGACAGATTTTGCAAACAGTTTAAATGCACGTTGCTTTGTTTCGATACATGCCAATGCATATGGTGGAGGGTGGAATGACGTTGGAGGGATTGAAACATATGTCTATACAACCCCTACTGCTGAATCTTCACGTTTGGCTAAAACCGTTCAAAATGAACTCATCAAACGAACAGGACTTCGAAATCGAGGGGTGAAAAAAGCTAATTTTCATGTTTTGAGAGAAACAAAGATGACATCTATTTTAGTAGAGTGCGGGTTCATGACAAATAAACACGAGGCTTCATTATTAAAGACAGATGCCTATAGAAGATTGTGTGCAGAAGCAATTGTAAAGGGAATCGCTTCTTTCTATGCATTAACAAAATCAACCAAGCTTTATCGCGTTCAAACAGGGGCTTTTTCTAACTATGAAAACGCCTTGGCACTTTCAAAGAAATTGAAAAAGGCTGGTTTTGATTCCTTTATCAAGCAGAGCTGAAAATAATAAATAGGGCAAGCTCCTTCGTTACTTGGTTTATGACCAAATGAGAGGGGGGTACTGCTTGCATACGGCATCGCTTATCATTCCCATTTAAAAAGAAGGCTGTTTTCGTAAACCTTGTTGTTAATTGAAAAGGAGTTAGTTGGTTGGAACGAAAGGATGCTCGCTTACCGCGGGGCGGGCGGTGATCCTCCTCGTCGCCTTGCTCCTGTGGGGGCTCACCTGACCCGCTTCTCCCTCAGGAGTCTCGCACCTGCAGTGAAGACCAAAATTTTCACTAAAAAACAACAATCTTTTAGAAAACAGCCAAAAAGAAAGAGGCTGACCCAACCAAGATGTCAGGAACCACAACTTCAATATACAGAAGAAAGCCTCAGGAACATCTTCTATATATGGACGATTATTGTGGTTCCGGACCCCTTATGGGAAAGCCTCTTATTTTTTTTCTTTCATTGGTTCTATAACAGCTTTTTGGATGACTAAATTGACAAGCGCTAAAATAACAGATGCGAGCAACGCCATTCCAAATCCATCAATTTCAAATGAGCTCCCCATGATCCCATCCGTTATTTGCAGAGTAATAGCGTTTATGACGAATAGAAACAAACCGAGAGTCAAAATCGTAACAGGCAGGGTTAAAATGATGAGTATGGGTTTTACCAAAACGTTTAAAATAGATAATATTAAGCTAGCGATCATTGCAGAACCAAAGCCGGATACTTCAAACCCTTCGAAGTACCCAGCAATAGCTAAAAATAATACAGCATTGATAATAATCCCGATGATCCATCTCATTCGTTTATTTGATCCTCCTCATTCGGGAGCACAAAGGTTAAGAGAGCATAAACAATGGCTAGAGGAAAAAAACCTGTTGGAATGAGTGCAACAATAAAAATAACTCTTAAAATTGTTGCACTTATACCGATAGTATGTGATAACCCTCCCAATACTCCTGCAATCTTCCGATCTGAACGTGACCGAGCTAATTTGTTTCTCATAAAATCAACCTTTCTATTTCTTAAGCTTCATCATTAGTATCATTTGTTGGTTCATACTTTTTTATGAGGACCGATCCCGTTTTTGTGTCCGCAAAAATATGAAGCTTATCTACTAGATCTCCTTGTTTAGAAAAACGAATATGTTTTTGCACGACTTCATTTTTCTCCTCTATAACTTCTATTCCCTTCATGGCCATCTTAAAACTTCCTAAATTAGACTTTGCTTCCCCTTCAATTGTCATATGTTCTGGAACATACAGATCAATATTCCCTGTAACCGCTTTGGTGTGAATGGTATCTGCTTTCTCTCCTGTTAAAGTGAAGACAACATTACCATTTAGAGATTGGAGATCACTGTAATGGATATCTCCTTCCACAAGAATTTTCCCATTGATTGATTCAACTTCCACCTTTTCCGACACGACGTCTAATAATTTTATCGCTCCATTGGATGTATCAATCTCAGCTTTTTTACTTTTCAATCCATTTACATCAATTCTACCGTTAGCTGTTTTGAGTTTAAGGGTTTCTGTTTCAAGCTTATTTGCTTTGATACCCCCATTAAAAATTCTTACATACATTTTTTCATATTGCTGTTGGGGAATATAAATTTTGGTATCAACCTTCATCCACTTTAATTCTGTCCCGTATCGGAGCGCTCCATTTTCTATGGAGAATGTCGTGTTTGCTAGAAAATTACGTCTTGCTACTTCCTCATCTTCTGTTCGATAAACTTTTGCCTTACATTCAATTCGTACTTCATTTTGATCCCATGGATGCAGCTCTACTTTTCCGTTGGCAACATCCACCGAAACTTCTTTTAATAAAACATCTGATTGTTGAAAGACATGTGAAACTTCCACAGAATGATTGATTTGGAAATCAAAATCAAGGTTTTTAATTTTATTGAGTGCTGATTGCATAAAATCCATCAGCTTATCCTTTTGCTTTTGATGTGATGAAGTTTTCTCTGATTTTTCTTCATTTTTCTTTTCCTCATGAACATCTGCAACTAGTTCATTAAATATGTCTTTTTCTTTTTCCTCTTCTGTCGCTTTTTCCTTATCTAATGCTTCTAAAAGGGCTAATGCTTCTTGAGCAGATATTGTTCCCTTTTCCACTAATTCCAGTATTCGTTTACGTTGTTCACTCATATTCTAAACCCTCCAATTAAAGTAGTATCTTAATTCCTCTATAAATATTCCAAATCATCACTATGGCGCTTAATAAAACCGATATCACAATCCCTAAACTCATAAAGAGTGGAAAACCGCTTCCTGTCGCTAGAATACCAATGTCAAAAAACACTCCGGCAATAACTATCGGAACAGCGATAACAGGGAGCAAGTGAGAAAGTAATGCGACCTTTGCATGTTTTTTCACATCTCGATCTTCAACAATAAAATAGATGATAATCGGAAAAATGAACCCAGCGAAAAATATACTAAAATAACAGAGAGAAGAAAGTAGTTTGTTCGTCTCCATTACATCTCCAACTCCTTTACTACTATTTACGTTACGCATAAAAGAAGGTTTCAATGAGTTGAAAATTTCGCAAAGCTTTTTTTCCCATTCCACTTACTAATATTTTTACACAGTTAAAACCTTTCTCCCTCCTTCTAGAGACGGATTAAAAATCGGTATAAAGCTGTGTTTTTGACTATGGGCAAAGGAAATATTTAATTGGGGAGGCAATATGATTGATGATGGGGCATTACCTTGTCGAAGGAGTTTATGCACTTAAGTAAGCAATGTTGTGAACGTTAGTATAAAGAAAAAAGGCACCCTAACATGGAAACCATGTAGGAAACCTTTTTAAATTTTAAGAACTTGTTACTTCCTCTTTTTCTTTTATCCGTTTGTTCATTCTGTCTCGGTCTCTAACTAATATCGGCTTTAAATATTTTCCTGTGTATGAGCCTTTTACTTCCGCCACTTTTTCTGGTGTACCTTGAGCAACAATGGTTCCACCTTTGTCTCCACCTTCAGGTCCAAGATCAATAATATAATCTGATGCTTTAATGACATCCAAATTATGTTCAATAACCAAGACTGAGTCACCATTCTCTACAAGGCGTTGAAGAACTGTTAGTAATCGGGAAATATCATCAACATGCAGCCCGGTTGTTGGTTCATCTAAAATATAAAGAGAACGGCCTGTTGAACGTCGGTGCAGCTCTGACGCAAGCTTTACACGCTGTGCTTCTCCCCCTGATAAGGTTGTTGCTGGTTGACCGAGTTTAATATAGCCTAGTCCAACATCGGCAATCGTTTGAAGTTTACGGTTTATTTTAGGGATATTTTCAAAAAAATCTAGTGCAGCTTCAATCGTCATTTCTAAAACATCAGAAATGTTTTTCCCTTTGTATTTAACTTCAAGGGTTTCGCGATTATATCGTTTTCCATGACACACTTCACACGGTACATAAACGTCTGGAAGAAAGTGCATTTCGATTTTTATAATCCCATCTCCACGGCAAGCTTCACAACGTCCACCTTTGACATTAAAACTAAATCGGCCTTTTTTATATCCACGGACTTTTGCTTCGTTCGTGGAGGCAAAAACATCACGAATATCATCAAAGACGCCAGTGTAAGTAGCAGGATTCGACCTAGGAGTTCTCCCTATTGGCGATTGATCAATATCAATCACCTTGTCTAAGTGTTCAATCCCTTTAATCTCCTTGTGATGACCAGGCTTTGACTTTGCTTTATGGAGTTTTTGTGCAAGTGATTTATGAAGAATTTCGTTAATTAAAGTACTTTTTCCTGAGCCCGATACGCCAGTTACAGCAGTAAATACTCCTAATGGCAGCTTTACTTTTACATTTTTAAGATTGTTTTCCTTTGCTCCTACAATTTCAATGGAACGTCCATCACTTTTTCGGCGTTCAATTGGCAGCGGAATGAACTTTTTCCCTGCTAGATACTGTCCAGTTAATGAATTTGCATCACTCATCACTTCTGCTGGAGCACCGGCTGAAACTATATTACCCCCGTGCACACCAGCGCCAGGACCAATATCTATTAAATAATCTGCTGCAAGCATAGTATCTTCATCGTGTTCTACAACAATAAGAGTATTGCCGATATCTCTCATGTTTTTTAAGGTATCAATTAAACGGTCATTATCTCTTTGATGAAGTCCAATAGAAGGTTCATCTAAAATATAAAGAACCCCGGTAAGGCGCGATCCAATTTGGGTTGCTAATCGGATTCGTTGAGCTTCCCCACCAGAAAGTGTCCCTGCTGCACGACTAAGTGTTAAATATTCTAATCCTACATTGACAAGAAACCCTAAACGTTCACGAATTTCTCTAAAAATCAAATTAGCGATCTTCATTTCTTTCTCTGTTAGTTGAAGATTATTAAAGAATTCATCTGCCTCTTCAATAGAAAAAGCTGTAACTTCGCTAATGTGAAGAGAATCAATTTTCACTGCAAGACTTTCAGTTTTGAGCCGATGACCTTTACATTTCGGGCAAGGTTGTTGGGCCATATATTTTTCCATTTGTTCACGGATGTAGTCTGAGCTAGTTTCTTTATAACGTCTCTCTACATTATGAATTACACCTTCAAATTCAATATAATTCTCTCTTACCTGTCCAAAATCATTTTCATATCGGAAATAAATTTCCTCGTCTTCAGACCCATAAAGCACTTTATCCAATAAAGTTTTAGGGACATCCTTCAAAGGCAAATCCATATCAATACCATAATGATTACACACAGATTGAAGAAGCTGTGGATAATATTGAGAACTAGAAGGTTCCCATGGTGCAAACGCATGTCCATTTAGACTTCGATCCCAGTCAGGGATGACCAAATCTTCATCTACTTCTAATTTTGTACCTAATCCATCACATTCTGGGCAAGCTCCAAAAGGACTATTAAAAGAAAACATACGTGGTTCAAGCTCACCAATTGAAAATCCACAATGTGGACATGCATGATGTTCACTAAAAAGAAGTTCTTCCTCACCAATAACATCTATAATTACTCTACCATCAGCAAGGTTTAGCGCCGTTTCTAATGAATCAGATAGCCTTGACTCTACACCATCTTTTATAACAATTCGGTCAACAATAACCTCAATAGAATGTTTCTTGTTTTTCTCTAACTCGATTTCTTCTGAAAGATCGCGCATTTCTCCATTAACACGGACACGGACATACCCTTGTTTTTTAATATCTTCTAAAGTTTTAACATGTGTCCCTTTTCGCCCAGAAACAATAGGTGCAAGAACTTGAAGCTTTGTTCGTTCTGGGTATTCCAGAATGCGATCAACCATTTGTTGAATCGTTTGAGAACTAATTTCAATACCGTGAACTGGACAAACTGGTCGGCCTACTCTTGCAAAAAGCAGCCGTAGATAATCATAAATTTCTGTAACAGTCCCTACTGTAGAACGCGGGTTACGGCTCGTTGTTTTTTGGTCGATGGAGATAGCTGGGGACAGTCCCTCAATGGCATCTACATCTGGTTTGTCCATTTGACCAAGGAATTGACGGGCATAGGCTGAGAGTGACTCAACATATCTTCTCTGTCCTTCAGCATAGATAGTGTCAAATGCAAGAGAGGATTTCCCTGAGCCTGATAATCCCGTCAATACGACAAGTTTATCCCTTGGTATCGTTATATCAATATTTTTTAAATTATGAGCTCTTGCTCCTTTGACGATAATTTGATCTATTGCCATATTTCGGTCATCCTTCCGCTTTTAACTCCAATATCGTATCTCGCAGTTGTGCAGCACGCTCGAAATCCAATGACTTTGCTGCATCTTTCATTTCTACCTCTAAACTTGAGATAAGCTTTTCTCTTTCAGGTTTAGACATTTTTGAGACTTTTGTTGCCGGTGCATCATATTCTTCTTGGTCTTCAGCAGCCATTGTTGCACGAATAACATCTCGAATTTCTTTTTTAATGGTTTGTGGAGTAATTCCGTGTTTTTCATTATACTCTTGCTGAATGATTCGACGTCGTTCTGTTTCGTCCATAGCTTTTTGCATAGAATCAGTTACTTTATCAGCATACATAATGACGTGTCCATTGGCATTACGTGCTGCTCTGCCCATCGTTTGAATTAATGAACGTTCTGAACGGAGAAACCCTTCTTTATCTGCATCCAAAATCGCCACTAAAGAAACTTCTGGAATGTCTAATCCTTCTCTAAGCAGGTTAATTCCTACTAGAACATCATACTTACCTAATCGTAAATCTCTTATGATTTCTATTCGTTCTAATGTCTTAATCTCAGAGTGAAGGTATTGAACTTTTATTCCAATTTCTTTTAAATAATCGGTGAGATCTTCTGACATTTTTTTCGTTAAGGTAGTAATAAGTACACGTTCATTATTTTTAGTTCGTTCTTGGATTTCGCCTAATAGATCATCGATTTGACCTTCAATCGGCCGGATATCAAATGTGGGATCTAATAAGCCTGTTGGTCGAATGATTTGCTCCACCATTTCAGGACTATGCTCTTGTTCATATGGACCTGGTGTTGCTGAAACATAGACAATCTGATTTGTTTTCCCCTCGAATTCTTCAAAACGTAATGGGCGGTTATCCATCGCAGATGGCAACCGGAAGCCATGATCAACAAGCACCTTTTTACGTGCTTGGTCACCATTATACATCCCTCTGATCTGTGGAACTGAAACATGGGATTCGTCGATGACAATTAAAAAGTCATCCGGGAAATAATCGATTAACGTATACGGTGTAGATCCGGCCGGTCTTAATGTTAAATGACGTGAGTAGTTTTCAATCCCTGAACAGAAGCCCATTTCACTCATCATTTCGAGATCATAGCGCGTCCGCTGTTCGAGTCGTTGTGCCTCAAGTAGCTTATTCTCGGATCTCATTATTTCGAGTTGTTCTTCAAGTTCTTTTTCTATATTTACGATTGCAAGTTTCATTTTCTCTTCACGGGTTACGAAGTGGGAGGCTGGGAAAATGGCAATATGATCCCGGTCGCCAAGTATCTCTCCTGTAAGAGCGTCCACTTCTCTGATTCTGTCTATCTCGTCCCCAAAGAATTCCACTCTCATGCAATGTTCGTCGCGAGATGCTGGGAAGATTTCCACTACATCTCCTCTTACACGAAAGGTTCCCCGTTGGAAATCAATATCATTGCGAGCATATTGAACGTCGACTAATTTTCTTAATAATTGGTTGCGTTCGATTTCCATCCCAACTCTTAAAGAAACCACAAGTTCACGGTACTCTTCAGGAGAACCCAAGCCGTATATACAAGAAACACTAGCGATAATCACAACATCATTACGTTCAAAAAGGGATGATGTCGCTGAGTGCCTTAATTTATCTATTTCATCATTTATGCTTGCATCTTTTTCAATAAACGTATCTGTCTGAGGAACATAGGCTTCTGGTTGATAATAATCATAATAACTGACAAAGTATTCAACAGCATTATCAGGAAAATACTCTTTAAATTCACTATAAAGCTGGCCTGCAAGAGTCTTATTATGAGCGATGACAAGTGTTGGTTTATTAATCTCCTTAATAACATTGGACATCGTGAACGTTTTCCCCGTCCCAGTTGCACCTAATAGGGTTTGATGTCGTTTTCCTTCTTTAATGCCTTCAACTATGGTTTGAATTGCTCGTGGTTGATCACCTTGAGGCTGGTACTTTGATTTAAGTTGAAACTGATTATTCACCGTTTTCCCTCCCATTCAAAACGTATATGTGCTATTATGTAAATTTCGTTGTTCTGTATTAATCTTCATTCACATTCTACCACATATTCTACAGGATTAACCATTAAAAAGCGAACAAAAGTTCGTTTAATTTCAACATATTTTAATATCTATATACGAAAAAACAAATCTTATGGCACTTCCAATAGAATAGCTCTTATATCTATTGACTTTCGTAGGACGTTTAATACTTTAAATACACACTAAATATTCTTGTGGATAAAACTGTTTATAACTTTGTGTATAAATTTTAAATTATGTGAATAAGTGGATATTTTTGTTGATAACTAAGTTAAGAACTGTGAATAGATATCTTTTTACGAGTGTGCGTCGTGGAAAAACTTAGGTTATCCACAGATTCCGTTATGATAAACACTATTTAGGGCTTAAGATAATGAGAAATTTTTCCAAAAAGTTATTATCAACTACGCGACATAATACGGGTCGTGCCAGCACAACACAAATAAAAAATTCCGAATTCATTAGCTTTTTGCTGTAGAATTCAGAACTTTGATTAACCTATATTCATTTCACGAGTGCAACAGATGACTTTGGATATCCTGCACTACTTATCTAGTTGAACCTAACATTAATTGAAAAGTTATTCTTTCTTAGGCACTTCTTTTCGCCTTTTTCATCATCTGATTTGAATACCAAAACCCGAGTGTAAGCGATGCAGCGTCAATGATTATTAACAGCCATGTGTTCGTGTACCCTTTATAAACCGATGCTGTAATAAGCGCAACTGTTAGGATAAGCCCAACATAATGATTATAGGTGACTCTTGTAAATAAAACGACTAGAAGTGCTGGCAAAAATAGTGCCAGGATTACTTTAGAGACCATTCTTTACTTCTCTCCTCATTTTTCGAAGCTTTTCTACTATCTTAACTGAAATAATCTCAGTGAAAAAGCTATTTTTGAGAATCATCAATGATCTTGTTGGTGATATCATTTAACTGGCTGTGAGGAATAAACTTTTCAGCCAGCATGTCAGGCAGGATCGTATTTAAGAAGTATTGAACACAATACATCTCTTGGAACTTTAGAATAGTCGACAGGGCTTCCTGATAAATTTCAAAAAATAAAGACTCTGGATTACCTTTTTGAATTTCACCAAATGACTCATACAATAAATCTATTTTATCAGCAACTGAGAGAATTCTGCCCTCAATCGTATCATCCTTACCATCTTTAAACCGATTATGATAAATATCCTGGAATTGTCGAGGAAACTCTTGTTCGATAAATTTTGTCACCATTTCCTCTTCGACTTGACTAAATAATTTCCTCAATTCTTCTGACGCATACTTAACAGGTGTTTTAATATCCCCCGTGAAAATCTCGGCATAATCATGGTTGATTGCTTTCTCATAAAGGGCTTTCCAATCAATTTTTTCACCATATTCTTCTTCGACCGTACCTAGAAATTGAGCAATTTTGGTTACTTTGAAAGAGTGGCTAGCCACACTATGCTCATGATATTTAAAACGACCTGGACAGCGAAACAATTGTTCCAAGTCTGATAAACTTTTAAAATAGTGATGGACCCCCATAAGACCTCTCCCTTTTTATTGAATTCATTACCATTCATATTTCCCTGTTATAAATTTTTTTAACATAATAATAAACGATTTCATTAAACGAATTTGAATACTTTGTTGGTAATTGATGTGATGACTCTTCGATGATTTTTGTCTCATACTGTGGTAGTTCTTTAAACAATGGCAAATGTTTGTTGATCCATTGAGATTTACCACCGTAAATAAGAAGAACTGGTACTTTTAAGTTTTTTAGATCTTTTTCTCGATTATAGTATAGAGATTGTTTGTAGAAATGGTACCAAATTTGTCTGTTCGCCTTTTCCATATGCTCTTGAAAAATCAGCTTTTCTTCCTCGTTGTGAGCATGTGTTTTCGCTAAGGTATTAATGAGAAGTTGAGGTCTCTCCCTTACCATTTTCATTCCTAATAAGTGCATGAGTCTTAGCTTCATCGTTTTTACTCTTGGGTATCCCCCAGCTAAAATAATGGCTTGTATAAATTCAGGGTATTTATAAGCAAATTCCTGCGCGATAATTCCACCGGCGGAATATCCAAGTAGGACACAGCTATTAAGCTGTAAATGATCGACAATTGTTTTTATTTCCTCTACATACGTAGCCATGCTGACAAATGAATGTTCATTCGTTGAATCCCCATGTCCACTTAGATCAGGTAAAATTAATCGGAATTTTTCGGCAAGAGGGGTTTGATATATAAACGTTTTACGACCCATGCCAGGAGGATGAATCATTATGATGGGAGTTCCTTCCCCCATATCTTCGAAAAATAATTGTCTATGCTGAAACGTGCAATACCCCATCTTATCCACTTCCTTCATTTACAAACTACTCATTATTGTTTGCAAACCCTTTAAAATTACACTTAAAGGTTTAAAAAAAGGATGACAAACGAGAGTAGGTACTAACTGACACAATTCCAAGTGCTATAAAGCTTTTGATTGTGCTTATGTAGTACCAGACTCATCATCTAGTCAACCTTAAAATCATAAATTAAATTGGTCATTCTGTTTCTCAAACTTTATCACTTTAACCCTTTAAACCGCTCGAGAACCGTCCCGCGGTGCTTTAAAGGGGTGAAGGGTTTGGTTATAGTAGTCTTACTGAGACGGTTCCTTGGATTTCGTTTACACTGTTTTTGATGTTTTGCTCGGTTTTTTCGTCGATTTCGTTGTCGATATCGATGATCGTGTAGGCCCATGCATCTTTGCTTCGGTTGATCATGTCTGCGATGTTCATTTCAAAGGTAGCTAGAATTCCTGTCATTCTCCCTACCATTCCCGGAATGTTTTTATGCATAATGGCCAGTCTTCTTTTACCGGAGAATGGAATTTCCACATCTGGCAGGTTGACGGAATGCTTAATATTACCTGTTTTTAGATAGTGCTTAAGCTGACGGGCAGCCATCACAGCACAGTTTTCTTCTGATTCTTTTGTGGATGCGCCTAAATGGGGAACACCGATCACCTTATTTGTACCTAAAATATTTTCGTTTGGAAAATCGGTAATATAATTTTCGACGATTCCCTCTTCGATTGCTAGCTTCAATGCTTGCTCATCTACAAGTTCCCCACGTGAAAAGTTAAGAATTCGAATTCCATCTTTCATTTGCTTGAACGCTTTTTCATTTAGTAAACCCTTTGTCTTCTCATTAAGAGGGACATGCATAGTAATGTAATCACAAGTAGAGAATATTTCTTCAAGAGTAATGGCTCGCCTTACATTCTGAGACAAACGCCAAGCGGTTTCAACCGAAATAAAAGGATCAAATGCAACGACTTCCATCCCTAATTCTAGGGCATCATTTGCGACAAGAACTCCAATCGCACCAACCCCAATAACCCCTAGGCGCTTTCCTTTAATTTCTGTCCCAACAAACTGCTTTTTCCCTTTCTCCACAAGCTCTGGTATTTCCTCACCGCGGCCTTCAATTCCCGCTGTCCACTTTACAGCATCAAACAAGTTTCGAGAAGAGGCCATAATGCAGGTTAGAACCAATTCTTTAACTGCATTCGCGTTAGCACCTGGAGTATTAAAAACAACAATTCCTCGTTCAGTGCAAGAATCGATTGGAATATTATTAACACCTGCACCTGCTCTCGCGATTCCTTTCACCTGCTCGCCTAAAGGATAGTTGTGAAAATTAAAGCTTCTAGCAATATAACCGTCTGGCTCCTGAGTCTCAGAGTTCAGCACAAAATCAATATCTTCTTCAATTAACTTTAAACCAGCATCAGCAATCGCATTAAATGCCTGGATAGAATACATCATTTCCCCTCCTATAATGAAGCTGACCTAATATTCGTGTCTGAAACCAATTCTAACGACCATTCCCTCAAAATTGATTTTACACATATTTTAGGCAAGCACCTGTTGATAAACTAATTCAAACTCTTTCATGAACTCAGTTAACTTTTTCACATCTTCCAAAGGCATGGCATTATAAAGACTTGCTCTCATTCCACCAACGGAACGATGTCCTTTTAAGTTTTTCAATCCCTTTTCGTCTGCTTTTTGTAAAAACTTTTTATTCAGTTCTTCACTATCTGCTGAAAATGGGATATTCATATGAGAACGATTTTTTGGATTTACATGGTTGTTAAAAAGCTTTGATTGATCAATTGTGTCATAAAGCAACTTTGCTTTTTCCTTATTGTGTTGTTCAATAACCGTAACTCCACCTAATTCTTTAATCCATTCCAATACCATTTTCATGATATAAATTGAAAACGTTGGCGGTGTATTAAATAGGGATTGATTCTTAACATATGTTGTGTAGTTCAACATTGTTGGGCAACTAGTAAAAGCTTTATCCGTAAGGTCATCCCTTACAATGACAACGGTAACACCTGCAGGTCCTAAGTTTTTTTGGGCACCAGCATAAATTAAACCGAATTGATTTACGTCAATCTCTTCTGATAATATATGTGAGGACATATCAGCCACTAACGGAATCGTTCCCGTGTTAGGCAGTTCAGAAAAACGGGTACCTTCAATCGTATTATTCGTTGTAATATGTACATAGTCAGCATCCAATTGAAAGTCGTCTTGAGTATAAGAAGGAATCTCTGTTAATGGATTAGATGGGGTGATGACATTAATATCCCCCAGCTTACTTGCCTCTGTCATGGCTTTCTTTGACCAAGATCCCGTCATAATATAATCTGCCTTGTGATTAGTAGTAAGCAGGTTGAAAGGAACCATGCTAAACTGCAAAGAAGCCCCACCCTGTAAAAAAAGAACATGATAATTTTCTGGAATCTTTAACAATTCTCTTAGTAACGCCTCTGCTTCTTCGATAATCTCTTGAAATTCACTAGACCGATGGCTCATTTCCATTACAGACATTCCTGTTCCCTTATAATTCAGCAATTCTTTTTGAGCTCTCTCCAAAACCGATACGGGCAAAACGGACGGACCTGCGGAAAAATTAGCAACTCTAGTCACAAAACATCCCTCACCTTTGTATGTTTAGTCTGAATATTTTTACATTATAAAGTAGCTATTGATGACAGGTCAACGGTCCTTTTTTAAGGGGAAATATATGAAGCGCTTTCATTGTTAATAGATAGACTTTGGAGCGTTTGTATGTTTTTTTCTGCTGCTCGACTATGAAGACTATTGTTTCTGTCGGATTTTGTCAGGAAATCAATATTCGAGGAGAGTTAACAAATAATAGGTCTAAAATAATCCGTAACATCCCATTTCAGCTTAAATTTTGTATTATTCTCGGACAAACGTAATTAAATTGAAAGGCTGTTTTCGTAAACATTTTTGTTATTTGAAAAGGGAGGGGATTGTTGCAGCGAAAGGATGCTCGCTTTCCGCGGGGCGGGCGGTGATCCTCCTCGTCGCCTTGCTCCTGCTTAGGTGGTCTCACCTGTCCCGCTACCCCCGCAGGAGTCTCGCACCTGCAGCGAAGACCTTTTCACAAAAATTTATGTTCTTAAAAAAACAATCTTTTAGAAAACAGCAAATAATAAAATAGCCAGTACAGTCGCTTCATCAACCTCAAGCTACTATACTGACCTATATTACAATCATGGAATCTTCCTTTATTTCACGTTTTTGATTACCTGGTCGAAAACATTTTCATAATAAAAATAGACCCAGAAGAATTATAGTCACAACTTAGGCAAGGAAACATAAAATACTGTTCCTTTTCCTTCGACACTTTCTACACTAATTTCTCCACTGTGCATCTCTACAACGGATTGAACAATCGATAATCCAAGGCCCGTTCCATCAACTGAGGGTGTTCTGGAATGATCTCCCCGATAAAAGCGGTCATAAATCCTTTTCACTTGGTTAGGTTCGAGTCCGATCCCTGTGTCCTTCATACTAACGAGAACGCTAGAGTCTTTCTCTTGTGCAGCAATCTCAATTTCTCCATATTCATGATTGTATTTAATCGCATTGGTGAGAAGGTTTTCCCAAACGGTATAGAGAAGTGATGGGTCACCTTTTATCATGACATTTGAGGATGAATAGCTTACCATGATCCCTTTTTCACTTAATTGCCACTGATATTGACTAATGACCTTCTTCAATTGGTCCCCAAGATCAAATTCCTTTACTTCCATGATTTCCTTTTTACTTTCAATCGTCGAAAGTAAAAGCATTTGTTTGGTTAAACTTGATAAGCGATTGATTTCTGTATTTAGGATCTCAATATAATGGCTTCGCTCTTCAGCACTTGAGGCATCTAGTAGGTTAACATACCCTCTCATATTAGATAGTGGTGATTGAATATCATGGGAAATATTAGAGATTAATTCTTTTCTCATCTCTTCTACTTTGGCTAATTTCTTTGTCATATCGTCAAAACTTGCAGCTAAATCACCAATTTCATCTTTTCTTGTAATATCAAGTGATATTGTGAAATTCCCATTCGCTATATCCTTTGTAGCACTATTTAGTTTACTAATTGGCCGAATGAGATACTTTGTACTAATCAGGACTAACACAATACTCAAAGCAATCGTTAACGCTAACATAAAGGCGAATAATAGATGCATTTCATTAAAAAACAGCTTAATATCCGGCCTAATAAATAAGGCGTAATCCTTCCCTTCAAATTCAAATGGCACTCCGATTGTATTTTTAAGCTCATTAGCAAAAAAGCCTGTCACAAATAGGTTATGTGGGAAATGTTTAACCCCATGATAAGTATCTCCATTTAAAACCTTATCGACAATGGATGCAGGTAGATCCTTATCGCGATAGGCAGATCCGAAGAATTGAGTTTCTCCTTGTTCATCTACAATATAAATCTGATAGCCTAATAATCCAATGTGCTCTAAGTATTTTGTTAAATCGATTTCATCATGATGATTAATGTAATGGGAAACCTCTGAGGCAAAGTTTGAAATCTTTTCATCATTTTTCTGTTTTAAATTTATCTGGTAATAATAATTAGATAGAAGGAAAGAGATGAGTCCACTCAACAGCATAATTGAAATCGTTGTTACGGCAAATTTAAAGTACAGGCTTTTCATTTTCATTCAACTCCATGTAGTAGCCGACCCCTCTTACTGTTTTAATAGAAAAGCAATGTTGATGGGAGGAAAATCGCCCTCTAAGCCTTTTTATATGTACATCGACCGTTCGATCATCTCCTTCATATTCTAGTCCCCATATCTTCTCGATGATTTGCTCTCTTGAGAAAACTTGATTTAGATGGGAAGCTAAGAATGCTAGTAACTCAAACTCCTTTAACGGTAGCAGATAGGTTTTATCATTCACTTTCACTTCATAGCTTTTTTTATCAATATACAAATTCCCTAATTTTATACTCGATTCATGAACCATCCCATATCTTCGCAAAATCGCGTTGACCCTGAATAATAACTCTTTGGGTTCGAATGGTTTTACGACATAATCATCTGTCCCTGAAGAAAAGCCTTTTTCCTTATCCTCAAGCTCACCTTTCGATGTTAATAAAATAACCGGAATATCATAATGTTTTCTAATTTCTCCTGTAAGGTGATAGCCATCCATATGAGGCATCATGATATCGACAATCGCTAGGGTACAATCTTCTTTTTGAAGAAGTTCAAGAGCTTTTATCCCATTCTCAGCTTCTAAAACGTGATACCCTTCTTTGGCTAATAAGTCCCTTACAATATGTCTGACATGTTGATCATCATCTACAACTAGTATGTTTTTCATAAAGCCACCTACTTTTATTCAAAAATGTGCTTGATATCAGAATAGTAGACACTTGGATGAATAGCAATATTATTGGTTTTAAATATAGGCAAACTTTTTCATTTACTAAAAAAATCTTTATGTAAAAACAAGGGCTTCTTCAGTGACTAGCCTCCACCTTCTGCTGAATATTCCCGCCTGAATCATTTATTTGTCCAGTTTGGTCAATTATTTGTCCAAATGCTCCAATAATTTGTCCGCAACTCCATTTATTTGTCCAAAACCCACTATTTATTGACCAATCCACATTTCTCGACAAATTTCACCACCAGATATAGATAGGGGCTTTAACACTAGCTCCAAGTTCAGGTAAACTTAATATAAAAAAAGATCCAAAACTACTTATCAATACTTAGTATTGATAATAGTTCTGAACCCTTGAATGGAAGTTATTTCACTTATAAATCTTTTCGTTTACAGACGCTAATAAATGCTCCAAAGTCGGCTTCGCTTTTTTACCAGCAATGAGCCTTTTGCCATCTGTATACCCTTCCTCTCGACCATTTAATTCTCTTAGAAGGATTTCTCTCCAAAACACTAACCTTTCCTGATATTCTGATTTGTCTACTAAATTGTTTTTTTCATTAGGATCTTCTTTAAGATGAAATAATTGCTCTTCTCCAGATTGAGAATACCAAATATATTTTTCTATTCCATTTGTTAAGAATTGATGGGAACCTGCTCCATAGGCATGCTCGCCGTGAATATAATCGCGCCATTCCACCGCATCGCCTGTGCAAAGTGGAAGAACACTCTTCCCATCGACACTACTTGGGATATCCACATTTGCTGCATCCAGTATCGTTGGCATGATATCCCTCAGCTCTACCACTTCTTCAATTGACTGGTTTTTCTTAAGCTTCAATACATTTCCGGGGTCAGAAAGAATAAATGGAACCTTTGCACTGCCTTCATATGGTAGACCTTTACGGAAAAGGTTATGGTCGCCTAATAATTCACCATGGTCTGAGACAAAGAGAATGATGGTATTATCCATTACCCCGTATTCTGCCATGGTCTGCATAAAACGTCCAATTTGATAATCAATATGGGTAATTAATGCATAGTAAGCTGCCTGTGCACGTTTAAATCGATTCTTTGGTACGTTTCCTTTTAATGTAACCGGATTTAATCCGTTTCGCTCTTGATCTTCTAAATCTGCCCAGTCACCGACCGCTGGATCAGGAAGATCTAAATCCTTATACATATCAAAAAACACCTGTGGCGGATCAAAGGGTGGATGTGGTCGTACAAATGACATTTTTAAGAAAAATGGCTTGGAAGGATCACGTCTCCGAAGAAAATCAATCGATTCACTTACTACCCAGTTTGTCGGATGTTGTGCCTCTGGTAGATGCCATGGTCTCGCAACCGTTGAAGCATTACAATCAAGACCTAAATCGTTTAAATCCGCTTGGGAGCCGGCTTGTTGCTTCAACCATGGGAGATAGTCGTCACCTGTGTGGTTAAAGGATTCAGATTCCAGATTACAACTTTTATTGCGATTATAATGTAAATACCCATCATGTAGAACGACGTTATGAAACCCACAAAGATTTCTTGCCGGGTATACATGCATTTTTCCAACAGCTTGAGTATGATAACCTGCTTTGGTTAACTCACCTGGCAGTGTATGCTCATAGTTAAACGGAACTTGATCCTGATATCCTACCCTTCCCGTTGATGTTTGAGACATTCCTGTTAGGACCGTTGCCCTTGCAGGTACACAAGATGGAGTAGCCGTATAAGCATTTTTAAATAAAACACCGTCTCTTGCAAGCTGATCAAGGTTCGGGGTATCCACTACTGGATGATCCTGGATACTTAGACAATCTGCTCGCATTTGATCAACCATAATTAGAACAATATTAGGCTTCATTTGATGGTTCCTACCTTTCTACATAACGATTAGGTCGGTTCATCTTATCGTGCTCGCTAGTTTAGTATTCTAGCTCTTTATTTGATTATCCTTTTTCATATTCAAGCAAATGAACTTTTCCTATTATGCTTTATAGCAAGGTGAAGCGCCCCTTGCAGACCCGCTTCACCCTTATACTGGCTCATATGAATACGATCAAAAATCCCATCTTGAACCGGATTTTGAACAAGTTCTCTAAGTTCAGCTCGAATCAATTCTAAGAATACTGGTTGGTTATGGATGACACCTCCACCGATTACGATTACGTGAGGATCCACTATTGAAAATATTTGGTGAAGCCCGTGAGCAATATGCTTTGCTGATTTTTTAATAATGACAATTGCTTGGGGATCCTGTTGATAATAGGACTCCATAACCTGTTTGGTTGTTATCGTTGGGTCCTGTAATTGTCCCCTTGCCTCTGCTTCGATAGCTGGTCCTGAAGCAAGGTTTTCTAATGTTTTTATGGGGTGATTTATCTCCAAAATCGTCAATCCAACTTCACCGGCCATGCCAGCTCCACGAATAAATTCACCTTTGTTGATAATACATGAAGAAATTCCTGTACTAACAGTGAAATAGACAAAGGTTTCTTGTGTAAGGTTTCTCACTTGCCATTCTCCATATGCAGCCAAGTACACATCGTTATCGATGACGACCTCTGCATTAGGGAATACTTCTTTCAGCCTTGAGGCTAGTGGGAAATCCCTCCATGGCAAATTATTTTGATAAATAGCAATGCCTTTTTCCGGATTCACCTTACCAGGAACACCTAAACCAATTACATTTATATCCTCACGTTTTTTTCCATCATGAGTTAGAAGTTCAAAGAATGATGCACAGAGGCTCTCAAACATGGATTCAGAGTCATGGACGGCACTTTTCGCTTGTATTTGATGCTTGATTCCCCCATTAACATCTGCTAATGCTGCAGCAATCTTTGTGCCGCCGATATCTGCTACTAATAGATTAGGCAAAGGATACACTTCCCTTATTAAAGATTCAACGTTACGACCTGTGTTAAGTTACGAGGCTGATCAGGATTATAGCCTAAGCTCAACGCTTTGTGATAGGCAAGCAGCTGTAAATGCGGTACATAGAGGACTAATCTATTCCTGTCTGATAAACTTGGATCTAGCTGAATAATGTGATTAGCAGAAAATTGCTCAGAGAATGGACCAATAGCTAATACAGACCCATTTAATCTTTGAATATCGTTAACTAGCTCTTGATCAAATGTATCTGAATTGGATTGCGACATGAGTACGACAACAGTAGATTTATCAACAACGGAGATAGGACCATGACGGAACTCTAGATTTGAGTAGCTTTCACATTCTGTCTGAGTCATCTCTTTTAATTTTAATGTTGCTTCTTTTGCAATACCATTGTAAATTCCAGAGCCCAAGAAAATATAACGTTTATAGGAATGATTATCTGTTATAGCTTTTGTGTTCTCCCAATCTTTTAATAGTTCACTTGTCAAATTCGGTACTTCTGCTAATTCATGTAGATCCTTTACTGAAGAGACTAATTTTGCAGCATAGATTTGAAGAGCATAAAGCATATTAGAGAAGGATTGCGTCATCACTACACTTTTTTCGTTAATATGATCTAATGATATCGTCTGATCTGAAAGCTTTGCCATTGGGCTATCACCATGACATGTGACAGATAGTGTTTTTACATTTGCTCGCTTTTGCAAAAATTTAAGGGCTTCTATTACTTCCGAGGTAGTCCCTGATCGTGATATTGCAATAACGTGGTAATTTGGCTTTTCAAGAATAGACGATTCGGGATGGATAAAAATTTCAGAAGCTGGAAGAGCTTGAGCTACTTTTCCTGTAACCGTTTGAAAATAACGGGCTGCTGAAGAAGCAAGATAAAATGAAGTACCGCAGCCAATAAAAAGATAAACATCTGATTGCTGGTCTTGAAAAGTTTGTTTTTCTACCTCAACATATGTTTTTTGTAATTGCTCTGCTTGATTTAAAATTTCTTGATACGTATACATAATTGACATTCTCCTTTAGTAAATTATATGTGATTCAACCTGAACACTTCGATATCTTTCCGTAAATGTTCTATATCGTCTAAATCAACCTTACCCGCATAAGGCTGTAAGGCATTTGCCGCTCCACATGCTGTTGCTAAGGAAAGGATTTGCTCGATTGGGAGTTCTTTATCAAAACCTGATGCTAATCCTGCTAACATGGCATCCCCACATCCAATGGTATTAACAACCTCTATTTCAGGCGCTTTTACATGATAGACTTCTTCTTGGTTTAGGAGTAAGGCTCCTTCACCACCAAGGGAAATACATACATATTGAACACCTTTTTTCAGTAAGTTTTTACCTGCGTCAATGGCATCTGTCAGAGTCAATATCTCTTTATTGATTAATTGCCTTAATTCATGTTCATTTGGCTTGACGGCAAATGGACCACTGTTTAAACCATGTCGTAATGGTTCCCCACTTGTATCGAGAATCGCTTTAGATCCATTTTGTTGGATAATTTCAATAAGTTGGCTGTATCCATCAACTGGAACCCCTTTAGGAAGGCTTCCTGCCAATGTGATGATTTTACTCTTAGTTGCTGCTTTCTTAACATAATCACAGATAGTAGACCATTCTTCATCTGTTATCGTAGGACCCTGTTCTAATATTTCTGTTTCTTCTTTGATTTCTTCATTGATAATCGTCAGACAAACTCGGGAATCTTCTTGAATGTTTACAAACTCATGAGGGATATTTCTTTCCTCTAGTAATTCGGTTATCTTCATACCATTGCTTCCACCAACGAAACCACCGGCAATGATCTTTTCTCCAAGTGAATAAAGAACTTTTGCTACGTTAATCCCTTTACCACCCGGTTCAACATGTAAATCCTTTAATCTATTTGTTCGTCCCAAAGTAAAAGAAGGGAGGTAATACGTCGTATCTAGAGCAGCATTTAATGTTATTGTCGTAATCATCGGATTACACCTTTAGTGGGCTTTGTAACATCGAGATCTTTTCTACTACAATTTCTTCGACAGCCTTTGAAGCAGACACAAAGTATTTGCGTGGATCATTTTGAGACGGATTTTCCCTAATGTATTGACGTAAAGCTTCTGCAAAAGCATCTTTTAACTCCGTAGAAAAATTGACTTTAGCAATTCCATAATTTAATGCATGTTGAACACTTTCAACCGGAACTCCAGACGCTCCATGCATAACAAGTGGGCAATCCGTACGTGAGTGGATTTCGTTTAAGAGATCAAAGTGTAATTTCGGTTCTTGTTTGTACATTCCATGTGCCGTTCCAAATGCAGGAGCGAAGGAATCAATTTGTGTTTCTAATACAAATTGTTCTGCCAGTTCCGGATCTGTGTATAGGGTTGCGCTTTCCTCCACCACTAAGTCGTCTTCCACTCCTCCAATCGTTCCGAGCTCCGCCTCAACAGGAACATTTGCCGCATGAGCAGCTTCCACTACTTTTTTTACTAGATGAATATTTTCATTGTAAGGTAAGTGCGATCCATCAATCATGACGGAGGTATAACCCGCACGAATGCATTTCATTACAGTATCAAAGGAATCCCCATGATCTAAATGAACAGCAATTGGTACTTTAGCCTTTTCTGCTGCTGCCTCAACCATGGCTTTCATATAATGGATTCCAACATATTTAATGGTTCCAGGAGTCGTTTGCAGGATGACAGGAGCGTCCATTTTTTCTGCTCCAGATATAACAGCTTTAATGATTTCAAGATTATGTGCTCCGAATGCACCTACAGCATAATGATTTTGGTATGCATCCTGAAGGATTTCTTTAGTCGATACTAATGCCATTTGTTTCATCATCTCCTATCAATGGGTTGTTGGTACAAGTTAAGGTAAGGAAAAAGGTCTGTCCAAAACCAAGATGTCAAGAACCACAACGTCAATATATAGAAGAAAACCCTCAAGACAGCTTCTATATATGGACAATCATAGTGGTTCCGTACCCCTTATGGGACAGCCCCCATTCGCTTTTTAAGTTAATTCTGTGTAGAAGCGACAGCGATCTCCTCTTACAATCGAGCGGCAAAACTCAACAGGTAAGCCACTATCATTATATGCCGTACGTTCTAACAATAGTGCAGGGAGACCTTCCTCTGTTTGTAAATGTTTACTTTCATCTCCGCGAATTAGAACGGGTTCAAATGCTTCCTGTGCTCGAGTTACGATAACATTGAATTGTTGTTCTAATAAATCATAAAGTGAAATTTGCCCAACCTTTTTTAATGGCTCCATATCAGGAACAATGCTTTTGGGCATATAGGAAGATTCCAGAATATACGGCTCATCATTCGCACAGCGCAGCCGCTCCATGACGATTACATTTTCATCGTCACTTAACTGAAGGCCATTCTTGACTTTAGTTGATGGTTTGACTTCACTAATGTTAAGAATAATGTCCTTTGGATTCATTCCTTTTTCTTTTAGAACCTTACTGAAGCTGTAAAAGCCCATGAGTGACTGCTGCAGTTTAGGTTTTGCTACAAAGGTGCCTTTTCCTTGAATTCGATAAAGGGCACCATCTTGTACTAGTTCTTCAATAGCTTTTTTTGCCGTATTTCGACTGACGCTGTATTGTTCCATTAGTTGATTTTCTGATGGGATTTTATCTCCGGATGTCCATTTACCATTTTGGATTGACTCCTTCAGTCGCTCTTTCAACTGATGATAAAGGGGGATCACACTATCATGTTGCAAAGGCTTCATAAGTTTTTTCTTTCCTCCACATCTTAATATCACATGACTCTATGCTGTATTAATTTAAATGGCTGTATTTATAAACATAGTTGGTTGCAACGAAAGGTTGCTTGCTTTCCGCGGGAGTCTCGCACCTGCAGCGAAGACCAACCTTTCACAAAAATTTACATTCTAAAAAAACAATACTCTTTTAGAAAACAGTCATTTAAATCGATTGAAAATTTAATTAAATTATATCTATCTATGGTTGTTGTGTCAATCCATCAAGATTAAAACTGGACTGAAGGAATCTCTCATTGGATAACCAAGCAATTTCGCCTCTGCAAACAGTTAATTGCACTTCTCCTTGTACATTCAGACAGATGAGGTCGGCATCCTTTCCGACATTGAGTGAGCCTTTGCGATCATAGATTCCTAGTCTTTTGGCTGGAGTTGTAGAAGTCATCATCATGAGTTCCTGAATCCCAAGATCTAACCATTCCTCCATGTTTCTCCTTCCTTCATGGAGCTTTAAAACACTGCCAGCCAATGAATTCTGTGCAGTAAGCCATGCTCTTCCATCCTTTACTTCCACCTCCTGACCACCAAGATCGTAGCTACCGTTTTTCAAGCATTTCGCTCGGATTGAATCGGTAATAAGAACCATATTTTCCGGTCCTTTTAGTCGATAAATCAGCTTCATCAACTCAGGATTGACATGAATGCCGTCTGCAATGATTTCAATTGTGATTTCATCTAATAAAAGCGCAGCTCCAGCAGCACCTGGTTCACGATGATGTAAACCACGCATACCGTTAAATAGGTGGGTAGCCTGACTTAATCCTGCCTCTACTGCTGTTTTTACTTCATCGTAAGTGGCATCTGTATGCCCCATTGATGATATCACTCCAGTTTCATTTAAATAGCGAACCAAAGCATGCTCTGTATCTAGCTCAGGTGCCAGCGTGACTAATCGAATATGTTGATGGGCAAGGTTTTGCCACTTTTTAAAAAGCTCAACATTTGGAGGAATAATGTCTTTTTCAGGCTGAGCCCCTTTTTGCTTGGGATGAATGAACGGTCCTTCGAGGTGAATACCTAGCACTTCAGCTTGCCCTTCATGGCAATGGTTCTCAATGTACTCCGTAACCTTCTCAATTGCCTTTTCAATCTTATCCATTGGATTCGTCATGGTTGTAGCTAGAAATGCTGTCGTCCCTTCTTTGGGAAGCAAATGTGTCATCTTATCCAATGACTCTATTGAAGCGTCCATTACATCACTACCACCAATCCCATGTATATGAATATCAATCATACCCGGGAGCAGCCATCCTTTATTTTCACAGTTTATGACTTGGTGAAAGTCCTTTAGAGTCGGGCAGCTTTGCATTCTTCCTATTTCTTTGATTTTCTCTCCTTGTATACCAATATACCCATCTTCCATTATCCCATTCTCTAAAACGATTCGCGCATTAGTGAAGATAGTCGATTTCATGGCTTCCTCCTTATGCGTGTGTGATTCGCGGCATCGGCATTGGCTCTTTGTGCAATTCAGCCCATGAATATTTTAACAGCAGCTCTTTTTGAAGGGATAGGTAGTCTGGGTTATCCCAAAGATTATTCACCTCTCCAGGATCCTCTAGTAAATCAAAGAGCTCTCCATACGTTTGGTTATAATAAACTGTTAGCTTATAACGATCATCTACATACGTTTTTTGATGGATGGTTGTTGGTTCATGACGGAATTCACAAAGAACATGATCCCTTTTTCTTTCTACTTGATTCAACCATACCTCTTTTTGGTTTTCTCCTGTCATCGAACAAGGAATATCGATATTAGCAAACGATAGGAAGGTTGGAGCTAAGTCCACAAGGGATTGGAGAGCATCACTTTGACGATTGGCTGGAATATGCCCAGGGTAACGAACAATAAAAGGGAGTTTAATTAAATCCTCATAATGAAATCCACCTTTATACTGTAGGCCATGTTGACCAAAAAAATGACCGTGATCTGTTGTAAATACAACAATCGTATTGTCTGCGATATCAAGCTCTTCTAATTTATCGAGAATCTGACCGATATAGTTATCCATAAAACTAATCATTCCATAATAATTTGCGACTAGTTTTTTCCTATCTTCATCTGGTATCAGGTGAGAATGGTATCCATGTATTCCCTCACCTGTTTCTCGTAGAGCAGAGAAATCAGGGCTTTTTTCTTGCGTCATTTTAAAGTGTGGTGGATTATTCTCATGTTCACCCTCTACCATTTCAGGTATTGTTAATTTTTCTGGGTCATACATCGATGTCCATGGTTCAGGTACAAGGTAAGGAGGATGTGGATCTGGAAAGCTAGCCCAAAGGAAAAAGCTCTCATCTTCTTCTTGATACTGTTGAAGTAACTCATTTGTTTTCTCGGTAATAAACGCGTTATAGTGATACTTTTCAGGGAGATCCCATTTGTATTTGATCGTTTTATCCATCGTTCCTGCAGGTGGCAAATAGTACGGTTTCCAATCAAATTCTTTTTCTTCCATCCATGCTACGTAATGTTGTCCAACCCAATATTCATTCGTATGGTTTCGAAGCAGCTCAATTTTTTCAAATCCGTAGAAGGTTTCCTGATAGTTCTTCCAAAACTCAATATCCTGTAGGAGTGGTAACGCCTCTAAGGAAGGAAATTCTTCTGTCGATTTTGTTGGCTGAAAATGAGCTTTTCCTACTAAAGCGGTTCGATAGCCATTTTCGATAAAGTCTTCCCCTACGGTATGAACATTTTCCATCAGCTTTGTTCCAAGGGTCCACGCCCCATGCTGACTTGGATAACTGCCTGTAATGATCGAGGCACGGGTCGGTGTACAGGTTGGATTTGGACAGTAAGCACGAGTAAACGTCGTCCCTTCTTTCACCAGCCGATCAAGATTTGGCGTAGCGATTTCATCATTAAAGGCCCCAATTGTATCAAAGTGCTGCTGGTCACTTGTAATGAGTAATATATTTGGCTTCTTCATTACCATTATCCTTTCCATCTAATTTTCATCCATTAGACTTCATTCGTTATGTTTTTAGAAGGAATCGCTTTATTACTATATCCTTCAGTAATTTCACAATTTACTTTCATATGATCCTGCATCTTTTTAAACACCTTTAAAGCCATCCACATGAATAATAAGGCGAACATACTGACACTGAAAAATGGAATCAATCCAGGTATCCACATAAAGAGCATATATATGGCAACGATTCCAAATAACATAGCTATTGTGTGGAATGGAAATGATATTCCTATTAAAAGAGACATAGTAAAATACTGTGTCCATTTTTTTAGATTAAAGTGGACATAGACTGGAAAAAAATAGATTAGGAGGATGATGAATAGAATGCTTAAAGTGCAAACACCCACTAATAGGGAAATATGGAATATACCCTCTGTAAATTTAATGAGAGAAAAATTTAGATATAGTAAGAAACTAATAGAAAATAAAGCAAAGCCTAACGCGTTTGCTTTCCAGAATTCTTTTTGGAATGTACTCCAATAAACCTTAACTAATGAGCGATTATCTTCATTTCCCATTAGCCATTTACGAATAACCGTATATAGCCCGATAGTAGCTGGCATGATTCCCAAAATGAAAAGGCCACAAAGGGAAAAGACAAACCAAAGAATCTGAAAAAGGGCGATTTTCATAATAATCTCCGAAAAGCGGTAAAACCTTTCCATTAGCCCATTCATGATGACCTCTCCTTTCACAGCTATTTACAAGCTCATACAGTTGTCCCAAAAGAGATACTGAACCACCATGTTTGTCCATATATAGAAGCTACACTCTGTAAGTTTCTTCTATATATAAAAGTTGTGGTTCCGTGCATCTTGATTTTGGGACAACCTTATGAGTCCATCCAATTATTTCTGTTCTTTATATCTCTCGTATGCCGCTTGATAAATTTTCAAATAATCTTTTAAGCCCATTTTCTCTAAAGATTCCACATATTTATCCCATTCTGAGAAAGACTTGTTCCCGGTAATAAAAGCGGCTGTTGATTCTTCCACGAATGTATCAATATCTGTGGACATCGCCGAAATTTGATCTTGTTCCTCAACAGTCAGGTTAAAGGCTGGCCATATTTTATCCTGGCTTAGTGTATGAGGTAAAGCTTTTTCGGAATTGGCTGTTTGTGCGTCTTTTGCTTCGGCCCCTTGGAAATATTTCTTCTGAACAAATCCTGGATAGTATCCACCCGGCCATGTTAAATATTTACTAATTGCTTGATCTAAGTTTAATCCATCAGGGTTATTCGTGATTTCTTCTGTGTATACGAACTCTCCATCTTTCTCCTCAAATGTTACGCCTTCAAAGCCCATAAAGAACATTTTCGACCCTTCGTCCCCATAGAAATGGTCCATCCATCTTAAGGTAGCGGCTGGATTTTCGTTTTTATCCGTCATCACGAACATACCGATATTTCCTAAACGTGATCCGACTCCAGTGAGCAATTGCTTTCCATCCTCACCGGCTAAAACAGGAATTCCAGCGTAACCATCAAGTCCAAGTAGTGTTTTAGGGTCAATAGAGCTAAGCACCCCATAATTTCCACTTCCAGCAGCTGCATTAAATTCATGTGGTTCCGTTGTAAAGATGTCTTGATTGATTAGCCCTTCTGTGTATAACTTATTTAAATATTTCAATAATTCTTTGTAGTCGTCTGAAGTCGGTTCGAATCTTACTTTATCTGTTTCGACATCAAGGTCAATATGCCCATTTGATGTACCGCGGGAGTTGATTCCAAAAGCTCCGCCTAGTTCATTGATTAATGGATCGATTCCATATCCTCCACCCCAAGGAATTTCATCCGCTTTTCCATTTCCATTTGGGTCCTGTTCTTTAAATGCTTTTAAGACGTTATAAAATTCATCCAATGTTTTGGGTTCTTCTAAACCTAATTTATCTAACCATTCACTTTTAATCCACGAAGTTCCCGTTGAAAGCCCGATAAATTCTGGGTCATAAAAAGCTGGAAGTGAATAGATATTTCCGTCCGCCATCGTGATACCTTGTTCAATGACAGGATATTTTTCCATAAGCTTCTTTAAGTTCGGAGCGTATTCATCAATGAGGTCATTTAATGGAAGAAAAACTCCTTGCTTCCCATATTTCGCAATATCAGATCGACTAAATGCGGCTGCGAAAATCATATCAGGGTAATCTCCACTTGCAAGCATGAGGTTACGTTTTTCTTCTAAGCTTTGAATTTGTACAGTTTCCCAATTGACATCAATATTTGTCATTTCCTCGTATTTATTCCAGAGCATAAGATCGTCCCAATCCTGTGAAGCGAAAAACTTAGCACCAAATGCATCAATTTCAACTTTTTCCTCGACAATTGGCATTCCTGTTTTATTCACATTATCGAGGTTTTTCTCTACCTTCTTGGAAGTCTCTTCATCAGAGCACCCACTTAACAATAATGATGAAAATAGTGCACTAGCAACAATACCTGCTAAATACCTTCTCCCATACTTTTTTCCAAACATTCAAATCTCCCCCTTTGTTATCCTTTAATAGAGCCAATCATAAATCCTTTTACAAAAAATCTTTGTAAAAATGGGTACAAAATCAACATAGGAATCGTTGAAATGATTAAGACTGCATACTTCAAACCTTCTACAGCAAGCTGCTGCTTTGCAAAGCTTTCACTTGTTGCTTGAATCATATCGTCTGTTTGACTCTGTATGAGAATTTCTCTCAAAATTAGTTGAAGAGGAAATTTCTCTCGATCTTGGAGATAAATTAAAGCTTGGAAATACGAATTCCAATGTCCTACTGCGTAAAATAGCACCATCACTGCGATTACCGGCAATGACAACGGTAGGACAATCTTTAGCAATATTCTAATGTTTCCACATCCATCAATCATAGCTGACTCGCGAAGCTCATCTGGAATCGTCGTTTGGAAAAACGTCCGCATAATGATGATATTCCAAACAGCAACGGCATTAGGTATCACCATCACCCAAAACGTATCAAGCATATGAAGGTCTTTAATCAATAAATACGTTGGGATTAATCCCCCACTAAAAAAGATCGTAAAGACAAACACTCCCATGATAAGATTCCGGCCATAAAAGTCTTTTCTTGAAAGTGGATAGGCTGCCATAATCGTCAACACAACGTTGATCGCTGTTCCAAAGGTGGTATATTTAATCGTATTAATGAATCCCTTTACGACATCTTCATTATTAAACACCTTAACATAAGCATCTAAATTGAAGCCTTTAGGGATCAACCACATATCGCCTTTAAGCACTTGTGCTGGATTACTGACAGATGCACCTAAAACAAACACTAATGGGTAAATCACGAGTAATGCGACAATGATTAGTAAAAAGTAGTTAAAAAAACTAAACACTTTATCTGATTTTGTATCCTGCAATCTTAATCACCACCTACCAAAGACTTGTTTCATTAACTTTTTTGGCAAAACGGTTCACCATGACAAGTAAGATGAAGTTAATAACCGAATTGAAAAGCCCAACCGCAGCAGAGAAACTATATTGCGCATCTAATATCCCACTTCGATAAACGAAGGTTGAAATTACATCTGAAGTGGACATATTCAACGTATTTTGCATTAAAAATACTTTTTCAAATCCTACAGACATGACATTTCCAGCATTTAAGATAAATAAAATAACAATAGTCGGCATGATCGCTGGAACGTTAATATGCCAAATCCTCTGTAGTCTCGAAGCACCATCAATCATAGCGGCTTCATGCTGAGAGTGGTCGATGGCTGTCAATGCGGCAAGATAAATAATCGAGCTCCATCCCATGGTTTGCCAAACATCAGACATCACATATAGTGATTTGAACCAAGCAGGCTCTGTCATAAAGCTAATCGGGGTTCCTCCAAGTAAGATAATCACCTGATTCACTAATCCATCAGGCTTCAGAAACAAGATCATCATCCCAACCACAACAACAGTGGATAAAAAGTGAGGAGCATAAATGACGGTTTGAACGAACTTTTTAAACTTTGAATTTCTTACTTCATTAAGCATAAGTGCTACAATAATAGGGATAGGGAAGGCAACAGCTAATGTGTAAAGACCAATCCCTAACGTATTCTTGATGAGCCTCCAAAAATAGTAACTATCAAAGAAGCGTTCAAAGTGTTTTAAGCCTACCCACTCACTACCCCAAATTCCTTGTGTGGCAATAAAATCTTTGAAGGCGATTTGCACACCATACATAGGGACATAGTGGAAGATGATAAAGTAAGCCATAACTGGCGTAATTAATAAATAAAGATCCCAGTTTTTACGAAATGATTTCTTTAACTTGGTCATTCTTGAAACAGAATTATTTACTTTGGGTTCAACAACAGTAGTTGGTTGTATACTAGGTGTATTTTGAACAATTTTACTCACACTCTCTCCCCCCTTCTCCTAGCGGAAGCTAACTAGACATAGGTAATACTAGGGCCAGGACTGACATCGATGACCTTGCCGCCTGAACGAATCGATTCTGTTGCTGCACATCCAACTGCAACACTCATTCTTCCTGCAAAAGGTGTTGTAAGCGGCTGTTTGTTATTTAACACTAATTCCACAAAATCATTTGTAATTTTTGGATCTGCCCCACCGTGACTTCCCTTTTCTTTCTTCATGTCGTAGGTTACGTCACTGAATTCGTGCCAGGAATTTGATTTTCTTGTCCGAACATATACTTTTCCATCTTGATCATTGTTTTCTACCCTGCCCTTTGTTCCAATAAATGTATAATTCCGTTGATAATCTGGAGTGAAGTGGCATTGTAAGTAAGATGCTTTAATTCCTCCCTCAAGTTCCATAATCACCATATTATTATCCTCTACATCAATCTCTTCACGGAACGCACATTGTGTCAGCGTATGTAGGCTTGCCTCTGGACAAGTATCTTTAATATCACAAGTTGGACATGTTAAAGTGTTGGGCTGAGATCCGCCAAAATAATCAAGTCCTCCAAAAGCTGAAACCTTTTTCGTATACTTTCCTGTAATCCAATGGATGACATCTAGATCATGTGAACCCTTTTGCAATAATAATGATGTCGTATTTTTGGAATTTCCATGCCAATCGTGATAATAGAAGTAACCGCCGAAGCCGACAAAGTGTCGAACCCATACCGCTTTAAGATCTCCAATCACGCCAGAGTCAATAATCCCCTTCATTGTTTGGTACATGCTCATATAGCGCATATTGAAGCCAACCATTAGATGTTTTCCTGTCTTTTTTGCTGTCTCGATAATTCGGTCACAGCCTTCAACTGTGATGGCCAATGGTTTTTCACAGTAGACATGCTTTCCAGCTTGAAGGCTTGCAATCGCATGCTCTTCATGTAAATGGTCGGGTGACAAAACAGCAATGGCATCAATGTCCTTCCGCTCTAACAGTTCTCGATAGTCTGTTGTGATATAAGCGTCCTCATTTATTTTCTCTTGAAACTCTTTAAGCCTTTCCATTGAAACATCTGCTACACCAACAACCACTGATTTTCCATCAGGATCATGCCAATATTTCGCAATTCCACTACGCAGTCCAGCCCCAATGATTCCAATTCTGACTTTTTCCATTGTTTTCACTCCTATTCTTAAACTGGTTACTCTCAGGCTTATCCATCCGGTCAACTATAACCCTCAGAAAACTAGGCGATCCACCTCCTTAAGTTGATAGGAAAATAGTTTCATTAATTTATCCAAACGTTTTCCATTTACAAATAATAGAACATTTAGCTTTTTATTAGAATAATAGGAAACAAATTTTTCATTACAGTTTCCAAAATACTATCCAAACGTTTTCCTGGATTATAAACTTAGCTTTTAGGTCGACTCTCTAATGATTAATTTATAGGGCACAATCATTTTGATAGGAAGCTTAATTTTGCCTTCCACTTGATCCATCATCACTTTCGCTGCCATCTCTCCGATTTCATATTTAGGGATATCAATGGTGGTAAGAGGTGGAGACGAATATTGAGACATTTCAATATTGTCTACTCCTATAAAAGCGATATCTTCTGGGATTCTCATTCCATTCTCTACAACGGCCCTCATAGCTGCAATCGCCAGCATGTCACTTGCACAAATCATGGCTGTTGGCAATCTATGCGGGTTTTCCTTTAGAAGTCTATTCATACTGTTATAGCTTTCCTTCAGCGCCCATCCCGTATTGAATACCCAATGTGATTGAATCTCTAATTTGGCCTCTTCCATCGCATGGCGGAAACCTTTATACCTTTTCTCATCATACAAATTCCCCTCGATCCCACCGCCGATAAACCCAATCTCTTCATGACCTAGCTGGATCAAATGGTTAACAGCGGTACGTACAGCAGCTTCACGATCAAAATCGATAACGGTCATATCCTTGTCTGTATAATTGAAATCCACCCCTACTACCGGTAAAAATTTCATTATGTACTCCAAAATACTGTCATCGATGTTATCAATTAGGATGAGACCTTCAATATCGGATTCATGGATGGCCTTGTGTAGTGTTGCCTCATTTTGAAGCTCTTCCTTATAAATGTTAACTAACGCATAATCTGCTTTCGTTAATCCTTCACTTATCCCTGCATAAACACTTGAAAAATAGGGGTAAAATTCCGCTAATTTTGGGTCTGCAACCCAACCAATTTTCATGGTTCTACTTTTTTTCTTTTGATGATTATTTGCCACTAAGTTTCTTGCATTCTGATTGGGGATATACCCTAATTCTTTTACTGCCTTCCAAATTTTTCTTTTTGTTTCTGATTTTACATTTCTAGTCGGATCATTTTGAATCACTCTTGATACTGTAGATATGGATACACCAACATGTTCTGCTATATCTTTTAATCTAGTCACTCGTAAAACTCCCCTAAATAATTAAAGTAAACGCTTATTTACTAGAATAACAAAAATGATTGTTTGTCCGTAAATATTTTTTGAATATTTCATTATTCCAAGGTGAATGAAGGGCGAGTTTGGGCTAAACTAACGTTAGTGGGTTGTAGGTACAAGTTTACCCAAAAAAATTTCTTTCTTAGAATTGTTACAGAAAATTTTAATTATTTAAAATATACACTCACCCATGTTAACCTGTCAACCCACCAAGTGAAATTTCATTCGCACAACTTCATACCTAGAAACAAAATTCAAAGCCAAGATCATTCATCTGCAGCACAACGAAAGCCCATATTTCCAGTAGAGCTGTCTATTGTATTGGAGGAACGAGCGGCAACCCGGTAGCGGTTACAATACGATTTATGACAAAGATAAGAGCCACCTTTAATTACTTTCGACGTACCACTCGAAGGACCATTTGGATTAATATGATTCGCATTCATATGATGGGTCGGACTAAACCAATCCCTACACCATTCCCATACATTTCCGGAAACATTATAGAGCCCATATCCATTCGGTGTGAATGTATTTACGGGTGCCGTTCCTACATATCCGTCAGTAGCTTTATTATCTATAGGAAATTCGCCCTGCCAGATATTACACTGGTATTTTCCTTTATAGGTTAATTTATTTCCCCAAGGATAGATTTTCTGATTCAGGCCTCCCCGTGCCGCATACTCCCATTCAGCCTCTGTTGGGAGACGTTTTCCAGCCCACTGACAATAAGCAATAGCATCATTCCATGAAATATGGATAACGGGATGGTCTAACCTTGCTTCAATGGTAGAGCCTTCACCTTCAGGACATTTCCAATAAGCTCCTTCAACCGCATACCACCAAGGTGTTTGCGGAACCTGTTTAGATACCTTTTTTATTCCCTCTGGAACAAACATATGGAAGACAAATGACCAACCATAACGCTCAGCATCTGTAATATAGTGAGTGTCCCTTATAAACTCTGCAAATTGCTCGTTCGTTACAGCATATGTATCTATATAAAAAGAGTCTACCTTAACATGACGAACAGGTCCTTCACCGTCATTCGGAAAACCGATTTGATCGTCTGTCCCCATCAGAAACTCTCCGCTGGGTATTAGAATCATATTTTCCTTTCGTATAATGGCTTTAGAAACTACTTTCTTTAAATCAACAGGGCTGCTTTTATGATTGTCTCTACTAACCGAACAGCAATTTGCCTTCTTTTCTCCCATTTTTTTGCCCCTCCTTTGCATAATCTCGTTAATTAAAGATTAACTTTATTGAAGAAAAAATCCAATGATTATTTTGAATTTTTTGTTTTTAACGATTGTGCATTGGTTTAAAACTCTACTATATCTAGCCAAATCTTTATGGCAGTGGCGAATATTAGTACAGCCAAAATAGCTTGAAGTACTTTTGTATTTACCTTTTTTCCGGCAATGACCCCTAATGGTGAGGCTATTAAACTCGCGATAACCATAATCAAGGCTGGCAAATAGTCTACTTGTCCAGTCGATACCTTTCCAATTGTAGAGCCTATTGATGAGATAAATGTAATCGCTAATGAGGAAGCAATCGTCATTCTAGTTGGAATCTTCAACACTACCAGCATGATGGGGACTAATAAAAAGGCACCTGCCGCACCTACAATTCCCGCTCCGACTCCAACGATTAAAGCAAGGGATGAAGCAAGCCATTTATTGAATCTAACCTGATCAAGGGGAATATCGTCAATTCCTTTTTTAGGAATAAACATCATGACGGCAGCAACGGATGCTAATATTCCATATGTCAAATTAATCCCAGCTTCCGACATTAGTTTAGAACCAAATCCACCTAGAGAGCTTCCTATTAAAATACTTCCACCCATATAACCAATTAATGTTTTATTTAAATACCCACCTTTTCGGTATGCCCATACCCCGCCAATAGTAGCGAAAAACACTTGAACAGCACTGATTCCAGAAACTTCATGTGCACTAAAGGCAGCTACCCCGACTAAAGGCGGAAGATAAAGCAGCATTGGATACTTAATGATGGATCCACCGATTCCCAGCATTCCAGAAATATATGAACCTATAAACCCGATTAAAAAAATGGTGATAATAAATCCAACATCCACTATGTTTCCTCCTAAAAAGAGCTGTCCACTAAGATATCCTAAAACCACATTGTTTGTCATAGATAGAGAAGTTTCAAAGGTTCATCTATCTATGGGCGCTGCGGTTTACGACACCCTACTATTGGACAGCCTTATGCCTTAATATCCAGATAATGATTGTTTATGCCATACTGAATCATCTCTGATTTACATTTCAAATTAAGCTTACTCATGATATTCGCTTTATGGTTTTCAACTGTCTTAGGACTAATAATGAGACGTTCAGAAATTTGCTTATTGGAGTAGCCCAGAATCGTTAAGCGGACAATCTCCTTCTCTCGAATCGACAAAATCGAACGTTCCTTTTCACGTTGTTGAAAAAGCTTTTCTACTTGCTTATCTGGAATTCCTACTTTATAGTAGCGCTTTCCCTGATGAACGGTTTCAATCGCTTCAAACAATTCTCCGCCTTGACTCTTTTTCAAAATATAACCGCATACATTGAGCTGAATAGCTTTTTGAATATAGACTTCCTCATCATGCATGGATAGTAATACAATCCGAATATCTTTATAAGAGCTCAATATTTCCTCAGCAGCTGTAAAGCCGTCAAGACCATTTGGCATTGATATGTCCATCAATATCACGTCAGGTCGTTTACTAGAAGCCATTAATATTGCCTCATCTCCACCATCTGCTTCTCCAACAATTTCGATTTCGGGATAGGATTCGAGTAACAAAACAATTCCTCGTCGAATCAATACATGGTCATCAACAACTAAAACGCGTATCAAAGAAACCCCTCCCCTTTAGGAATCGAGGCAACTATTTTTGTCCCTTTTCCAAGAGTCGATTCGATCACAAACGAGCCTTCTAATTGATCTAGTCGTTCCTCCATATGTTGTAGACCTAAACCTCGTTCATCGATTCGTTTCGTTTCAAAACCTTTGCCATCATCCATCACGAGCAATTCAATTTTATACCGATATTCCATTAATTGAATGGCTACGTGTTTCGCCTCGGCATATTTAGAAATATTGTGCATCGCTTCCTGAATCACACGGTAAAGATTAATTTCAACAGCTGCCGGTAAACGATTCTCAATATTTGATAGAAAGTCGATTGTCACGAACGGATTACTTTTTTCGATTGTTATAATCAGTCCTTGAATGGCAGCGATAAGTCCTAATCTATCAAGGCTTTGAGGACGAAGCTGATAGGAATAGGCCTTGATATCATTCATAACATGATCTAGCTCGTTGCGGACTTCATCAATATAATTTTGCAGCCTATCATCCTTTACATAGGATTCAATAGCTTGAAGGGCTACAGAAATCGTGTAGAGTGACTGGCCGACACCATCATGCAATTCCTGTGCAAGACGTTTATGCTCTGTTTCCTTTGCTTCTATCAATCTTTGAATCATTAACTTTGAAACACGGGCCTCTTCTTTTTTCCTTTTCACACTCTGATCCCTTAATACTAAAAGATATTCCTTTTGATTGGATTCATCATCCTCATACATAAGTGCTGTGCTCATCTCTACGTTAATCTTCTTTCCATGATAGGTCGGCATGTCAGAGAGGAAGTAGGGAACTTCCTCTCTGGCAATCAAATAGCATTTATTCTCTCCCTCTGCAAGCGTCCTTTTTTCACAAAAAGAACAGTATGGAACGCTATCATGTAATAACCAACCGGTCATTTGCTTAGCAGCAGGATTCATTAATAAAATCTCACGCTCGTGGTTCATAATGATAATCCCATCCTGGATACTCTCAAAAATGGTTTTTAAATATTTGTTTTCGAGATTAAAAGGTTTCATGGTGATGATCGCTCCATCCATTTCATGTTTTCTCCATTTTACATTTTTTACGTTAATGAAAAAAACTGGAACGATTGAAACCAGTTTTTTAAACGTTCTGTTTCTTCATTTCCCTTTGCCAATCTTCATAGCCGCCTGCAAGATTAAGAACATTCTTAACACCCTTAGCCTGGAGAATACTTGCCGCTATCGCTGATCTCCCACCAGCTTGACAATTGATCAGAATGGGAATATCTAACGGAATTTCATCGATACGATCTAGTAGATTTCCTAACATAATGTGGTTCGCTCCGTTAATATGCCCCGCATCCCATTCGGATTGACTACGGACGTCGAGAACGGAAACCTCGCTATTTTCAATAAGGCGTTTCGCTTCATTTGGATTCATTTTCTTATAGGATTCTAGCTTAGAGGCTGACTGGATAGCCTTATTTACATCCATATAATACTCTAATCGGTCAATGCCAATGGAACGGAGAGTCATCGCGATTTCTTCGATATTCTCCGGGCTGGTTAAAAGATATAACGGACGACGGTAGTCTACAATCCAGCCGGCCCAATTTGTGAACGATTTATTGAAGGGAATGTTGATGGTTCCGGGAATATGAGAGTGAGAAAATTCTTTAGAGCTTCTGGTATCGATAACCTGTGCCCCTCCTTCAATCCGATTTTCTAACTCTTCTTTCCCTTTAATAATTCCTGGTGATGGGATCTCATTCACACTTTTTGTCCCAACTTTGTTCACATGCTTCATAACAGCAAAGTATTTCGGAGGCTCTGGTTGTCCTTCTAATAATTCCTTTACAAAGTGATCAGCATCTACATGCTTCATCGCCCAATTAAAACGCTTTTCATAACCGACAGTAGAGGAAGGAATAGCTCCTAAAGACTTCCCACAGGCACTACCCGCCCCATGAGCCGGCCACACTTGCATAAAGTCTGGCAAATCCTTAAAACGCTTTAAAGATTCAAACATCTCGCTGGCACCTGTTATAGATGTCCCTTGTATCCCAGCTGCTTTTTCAAGTAAATCAGGGCGCCCTATATCACCAACGAAAACAAAATCACCAGTAAAGATCCCCATAGGCATATCCGCATTGGCTCCTCCATCTGTCAGGGTAAAGGATATACTCTCTGGCGTGTGCCCAGGAGTATGTAACACTTCAAATGTTATATTCCCTACTTTAATGATGTCCCCATCTTTTACTAACTGATGTGGAAGATGATCGATATTTTGATACTTCCAATCAGAGTTTCCTTCGTTTGAGAGAAACATTTTCACCCCCATACGTTTGGCTAGTTCCCGAGAACCTGAAACGAAATCGGCGTGAATATGTGTTTCTAACGTTCCAACTAGTTTCATTCCTTCTTTTTCCGCTGCTTTAATATATGGATCAACATTACGCCCCGGATCGACAATGACCGCTTCTTTTACGGCTTGGCATCCTACCATATAAGAGGCATGTGACAATTTCTCATCATAAAAGTACTTTAATAACATCTATAACCCCCCTCTATATAATCAATTATCGACTTTTTTCAGAAATGGTATCTAAGGTAGCTTGAATATAATGTAAACCTTTTTGAACATTCGGATCCTTCATCCACTTTAACACCGTAAAAATAGAGATTTGCTGCTGTGGCTGTGATTCCGCTTTTTCCTTTATTTGATCGATTAATTCTAATGTTTTCTTCCCTCGTTCAACTACGGGAAAATCCAGTGCAGATTGATAAAGCTGGTCCAATGATTCTTTATCCTTCCAAATATTTTCCAGGAAAGCGGTTACTAGCTCTAGTCTTTCCACTAGTTTAAGAAGAACAGGCAATTTTCCTAACAATTCTATTAGGGCTTCTAATGATTCTGCATTGATAGATGAATAGGTTAAGCGCTGTTCAAATTTATCGATGGTTTCATGATCTCTCATTACAGATTCACTGAACTGGATAAGGCTTCCCATTGAATCCATTGACCGCTTAATCTCAGGTAATTTTTGAATTAACTGTTTTAAGGATTCTTGTACCTCTGGACGTTCCAGCTCGTTTATCCAATCATACGTCTTTGTTTGATCCGCATAGCCTGAAGCCATAACATGCCCTCCTTACTAGTTTTTATAAAACACCCTTCAGCATTCCGTCCCAATAGATAACAGGGAGCATATCTTTCTTAAGAAAATACATAGATTTTCTTTCTTTTGCTTGATTAAATGGCATCGATTCACTTGGATTTTTTTCATAATCAAATTCCGCTAATATTAGACTGTTATATCCAGTCACTAGAGGACAGGATGTATATCCATCATAGCGAGCATTGATTGGTTGGTCCTTAATAATCGCCATTAGATTCTCTACTACGACAGGTGCCTGCTTGCGAATCGCGGCACCCGTCTTCGAAGTTGGAAGATTACTAGAATCTCCAAGTCCAAAAACATTAGGATAGCGATTATGCTGCAACGTATACTTATGTACATCCACCCAACCGTTTTCATCCGCTAATGGACTTTCTTTAATAAAAGTTGGTGCTTGCATTGGTGGGGTTACATGAAGCATATCAAACTTTAATGTCTTGATTTCTCCTGTATCCAGGTTTTCAAAAATGGCTTCTTTTTGTTCTCCACGAACTTCTATTAAGTTATGGCGATAATGAGGATCGATTTGTTTCCTATGCACGACCTCCTCCAACGCCTTCCGATATTTCGGAACATCAAAAATGGCGGGATTCGCGGACCCGAAAATGATGGTAGACTGATCCCGTACTCCTGATCGGTTAAATGAATCCTCTGCTAGATACATAATCTTCTGGGGTGCACCACCGCATTTTACCGGAGTATCCGGATGAGTAAAGATGGCATTTCCTCCTGTGAAATTACGAATCGTCTCCCAAGTATAATCAACATGTTCATATGAATAGTTACTACATACGTTGTTCTTTCCAAGAGTCTCTTTTAACCCTGCAATCCCGTCCCAATTAACTTGAATTCCTGCACCTACTACTAAATAATCGTAAGTATAAGTTTCACCACTTGCTGTCGTAATCTGGTTTTCTTCTGGTTCGAAACGTAATACCGCTTGTCTAATCCAATGAGCTCCTTCTGGGATTAAGCCCTTCATTTCATGACAAGTCGTTTCCTTTTTAGCCACTCCTGCCCCAACAAGTGTCCATAACGGCTGATAATAATGTTTCTCTGCCGGATCAAAAATAGCAATGTCCTGTTCAAAAGCTTTAGACTGTCGAAGCAAGCGCGCAGCTACTGTAATTCCTGCTGTCCCACCGCCGACAATAATAACTTTAAAATGTGATGTCATTTAGAATACCTCCTTCAATAAGTTTGTACTACTCAAATGAATCCCTTTAGACAAAGTATTTGTCTTATTAATAGTAATATTTAGAAATTAATAATTAAATAGGGGGATTCCCCTATATTTGCAGTGACATTCTTTTTAAAATAAATAATGCAAGACTTATGGATTAATCTGATAGTCTAATAGAATTTCTTTTCTAAAGAATGAAACCTTCGAATGTTTATTTAAGATATAGGTTATCGCGTTCGTACTGTATAATTTTGAGAAGAGTAAAGGTAAATAGGAGGTAATTATGCAAAATATTAATTGGAATCTTTTTGAAGATCATCTCCAAACGTTAATAAAAAAGGAAAACATACCAGGTGCTGCTGTTGCTGTTGCACAAAACGGAGAAATCATTTATCAAAAAGGATTTGGTGTGAGTGATATCATCACTAAACAACCAGTCACACCGGATACCATTTTCGGTATAGCATCGATTACAAAATCATTTACTGCGATGGTGATCATGCAGTTAGCGAAACAAGGAATGCTTTCGGTCAACGATCCGGTAACAAACTATCTTCCTGAGTTCAAAGTACGTGGGAGAGAAGATTTAAACAGTATTAAAATCCATCACCTACTGACCCATACAACTGGACTGCCCCCTATGAAACGTAGAGAAGGGTTGAATAAGTTTGATGAACATCTCGAATATTTAGCAACAGAACAATACGAACTATTAGGGAAGCCGGGAGAATATTTTAGCTATTGTAATGATACATTTCTATTATTAGGAGCCATTATTGAAAGATTGACAGGTCGTCTCTTTAGAAGGTATGTCACAGAACAAGTGTTAACACCATTGAACATGAACCGTTCGACATTTAGTCTTGAAGAAGTGTCAAAGTTTCACAATGTATCTGTACCATACGAATGGAATGTGGAAACTGAAAAATTAGAATGCTGTTCTTGGCCTGCTTTAGGAAATTATGAAGTCGGTGGAGGGATCCGTTCCACGGTAATAGATTTGTTGAAATATGGTCATCGATTTGTTGGAAATCGTAGTTCAAATGATACATCCATCTTAAACAAAGAAGATTTGAGAGAAATGTGGAACCCCGTACATCGTGTCGGTAGAAATTCATTTTATGGATATGGGTTAAAAATGACACCTCACTATTCCAACCTAACATTGGTCGAACATGGGGGCAGCCAGCCTGGAGTCTCTTCTCATTTTGGATTTGTGCCTGAGAAACAGTTAGTGGCAGCAGTGTTAACGAATGGATCAGCTGTTTCTGTAAGTGAAATTTGGCTGGCTGCCATAAATACTGCATTAGGGTTACCGATAGAAAAAAAACGAAGCATTGAACCACACTATGAAGCCTCTTTACAAGAGCTCCAACGTTTTGTTGGTACATATAGGACAGAAGAGCAAGGGGAACTTACGATTCTTTTAGATGAAGATACGCTAAAAGCTGAATCGGGTGGAAGGCAATTTGACCTGAGGGCAAGTGGTGCAGATACTCTTGTCATAAAGAACAAAGATGAACCGATTCGTTTCTTCTTTAAAAATAGAAACCAACCATGGGCAGCTCTTTTTGGATCACGTATGTACAGACGCTTAGAAAGTTGTTCTTTTAAGGAGGTTTATCCTTCAAAACGAAGAACATTTTAAGTCCTCTTTTAAGTAGCTCTGTCCTTCAAAGACTTAATATCTAGCCCCTAAAAATTCCCAACAAAAAAAACAACGGTTTAAGTATTTTTATACTCCCGTTGTTTTTTTATCATTTAATTCAGGCATCATTTAGGTTTCCAGATGATTTTGAATAATCACTCTCACATCGCATCCTTGGACCACTTCTTCCCTTCCCCAACCACAACAATACCTAGTTCATGATGGTCATCCTCATATAGCGCCCCTTGAGCAAATCGTATTTGTCCATTTACGTCGATCACTTCAAGTTTGCAATAGGCACGGTTATTCTGGATGGCTTCATATAAGCCTCTCTCCGTATGAACCTCGACACCATTCACTTTTTCAATGACCTCTCCAACTTCAAGTGTCATTTTTTCGGCAGGAGATCCTGGAATGACCGCTAATACCATTAAGCCTTTCTCCCTTTGAGAAAAATAAAAGCTCTTGGATTCTTCTTCTGAACGGTGACGGAATGAAACCCACTCTCTTCCGATAATCGCTGTTACGACAGCAAAAACCATGAATAGCGGTACATATATACCGATGATGGCTAACGTAATGACAAATGCCCCTAGCCAGAATACTTGATTTCCCAGGTATTTGATTGCAACCTGAGGAAGTGTGCTCTTGACCAACTGTTGAAACCCAATTAAAAATGGAATTAAAACTAGAGAAAAGGTTTGTTCTCCAACAGAAATAACTGGCCACCATTCAAATGGCAGAGCCAATTCCCCGCCCGGAATCAATAAAAACATAGGGACCAACCATAGTTTCTTCCCTCGATGGGCTCCAATGTTTAAACCTCTAGGACTCTTAATCAAAAGCGGTGTCGTCTTTTTCCATCCATTCGTCTTGATCAGAATTCCTTCGATTAGGAGAAGAAGACCTGCTAACAACACCAATGAAGTTAATAGACCTTCATCTATTCGATTAAAATAAGCACTAAAAACCGGAACCTTTATTTCAAATTGCTTTATTATAAAAAGCACCAAAAAAGGAATCCCAATCGTAATAGCAGGCGTAAGCAATCGAAGTCGTAAAGTAACTCCCGTTAACAGTGTAACAACAGCTATTAACATGATTGCCCCCATAGAAGTTGTCATTCCTGTTGCAATGGTAATAAGTGAAAAACTAATCCCTAATAGAAAACCTAATGGAAATAAGAATCGAAGTTCATGATAGAGATCATATACTCTTGTATGAAAGTACTTCCTTTCTTGTTTTACACGTCCAAGACCTAATATGTATGTCAATATAATAGAAATATAGAAAATGGGATGGATAAAAAATTTCCCAATTGATTCTACTAAATCGAGGAACCATAGCTGCAACAATGTGTGTCACCATCCTCCAGTAACTAGTCTTTTTTATCATTCTATCAAAAGCTACCACTAAAACCTATTGCTATTTGTCATAATCTTTTAGGAAATTATGTCTTCTTTCGACAGCATTAAGGTTCTTTCCCGGGAAATAGAAAAAATGTCGTCAGTAATTATCAGATTAAACGTTATTTTATCATAATTTTCAGAAATTAATACACAAAACCTTTCTGTTAATCTTTTTATATTAAAAGAAAGATTCAGGGTAGTGAAATAGGCCTTTTATCCCACTATTTATGTGAATAACATTTTAGTTTCAACTCCCCTTCCTAAGGAGTGTTTTTTTGTCATCAGACCTCCGTCTTCCTCTTCCACTATAGAATAAATATATAGACTTTCCTATAATAGAGGGAAAAACGTTTACTTGGGGTGAATTATGATTGAGGGAAAATTGATTAAATTTCATCGCGAAGAGGCAGGATTAACTCAAGGCCAGCTTGCTCAAGGAGTTTGTTCAGTTACACACCTTAGTAAAATCGAACGAGGGATCACAGAGTATTCCCATGAAATTACCGATTTACTTGCTAATAAGCTTGGAATCACCATGGATACTGAACGTTCTCGTTATCGTCTCTTACAAGAAAAACTGTCAAAATGGAACAATGCAATCATAATGGTCCGTTCAAATGAAATCCACCAACTTAAAGACGAAATAGAAAAAGAACCTTTAAGATTTCTAACTGATTTTAAAATTCAATATAATCTATTACTGGCAAGATATTATTTATTTGTAAATGAAAAGCCGAAAACAAAAGAAATCTTAGAAACAATCAGAGAGCAATATCGTCTCCTTTCCCCTTATGAACAGAACTTCTTTAAACATGTTGAGGGAATCTTTCTGTTTCTAACGGGTAATTTTAAATCTTGCATTGAAATTTTAAAGCAAATTGATCACGATTATCCAAACGCAGAATTTTATTATCATTTGGCAATTGCCTACCATTCCACCCACTCAAATATCTTTGCCTATTATTACGGAAGGAAAGCGTTGCAATTCTTCCAGAGAACATTAAATATTTTACGAATCATAGATACAGAAACATTAATATTAGTCCAGCTGAATTCCAAAGAACCTCATGATATCGAGGAAACCAAACAACAATATGAAAAGCTATTGAAAGTCTGTGAATCAGTCAACTCTATTGATAGAGCGTCTAAGATCCATCACAATCTAGCATTCGAATATTTTAGAAGAAAACGATACTCCGAGGCAAAACAATCGTATGAAAAAGCCCTGGAGCTTATAACAGAGGAAGCTTCTCATTATTTAATCTCACTGAATGCATATATTTCTGCTTGCTATAAAGGGAGTCTCCTCACCAAAGCAGAACTTATCGATTTAGCTAAAAAAGGATTGAAAATGGCACAACAAAATCAGGATCCAAAAGAAAGCGATTTTGTCATTCAACTCCATACAATCAATCAAAACGAGAAAAAACTATATGAGTATATCGAAAACACAGCCCTTCCCAATTTCATTGCCAATGGAGATCAGTTTATGAAGCAGCATTATGAAAAAAAACTATTTTTGTATTATGTAAAAACAGAACAAGAAGAAAAAGCCTTTCAACTGGCATCCGATAAAATGACAAGTGAAAAAAGCTATTATGATTTAGAATAAATCCGAACTGTAAATGGAAAGAGGCTATCCCAAAATCAAGGTGTCAGGAACCACAGCTTCAATATATATAAGTAAACCCAAAACATCTTCTTTATATGGGCGAATATGGTGGGTCCAGATCCCTTTTGGGACAGCAATTCTAGTGATTAATAAAACTGAATTGGCGGATCAAGCTGGACTTCTTGATTAGCATAGATGGCGGCTATTTCCGATGATTGTAATAACCTTATAATCGATTTTGCAGGCAGTTTCATCGCCATTCCATTAATAACCGTTTTATAGGTACGTGTTATCGTATATTCCACATGCTTTCCTACTAAGCCTTGTTCGAGCTCTTTGAGGAAGCGGGCATGACTGTTTTCAACCTTTTGTGTAGCTTGTTCAAAAGATAGCAGGTTTCCTTGCTCCTTTGCTAGCGCCATTGCTACACGGGCAGGCTGAGTTTTGAAGTGAACAATTACTGAAACAGTCCCTTCACTGCTTAAATCAATATCAGGATCGACAAATATTGATGTATTCATTTCTTCTTCCATCTCCGTTCCTTCCATTTGCTTTATTCTATTCACAAACATACAAACGTGATAAATTGTATTTTCAAATGAACCACGGTTACCTTTTTGAAATGATTCTCTTTATTTCTTCTATTTTCTTTGGCTCAATTCCACATTGGAAATGACTTTGTTTTCGTACTCCTGAACCAAAGTGATATTCCTTTGCTTTTAATTCTCCATGAATTTCTTCAATATTATCTAAGGTTAAACCCGATCCAGGCATAATGGTTGGCCCCCCATATTTCAGCATGGCTTGTAGCTTTTGTAATCCCAAACTCACATTTGCAGCCCCTCCGGATGTGAGCACACGATCAATTTTTATCTGGAAGGACTTTAACTGCTTATACAATGAAACCGGGTCATTTGCTTCGTCAATCGCCCGGTGAAAGGTAACCGATAGTCCTTCTGAAAACTCAATAATCTTTCTTAATAAGGGCGTATTCAGCTCACCTTTTTCTGTTAATGAACCAAAAACAATGCCATTCGCTCCTAATTGCTTAACGATTTCAATGTCTTTCCTCATTTGTCGAACATCCGTTTCACTATAAACGAAAGAGTTACTATGTGGACGAACCATTACTTGCACAGGAATCGTCACGCTGTTCACAACTTTTTCGATCACATCGTAACCAGGGGTTAATCCGCCTTCACTAATCGCTGTTACAAGCTCTAACCGGTCCGCCCCACTAGCCTCCGCTACTCTTGCATCTTCTTCATTTAAAACGATAATTTCTAAGTCACTCACCTTGGACACTCCCTATCTGTGCTTTATTAGGTAAGTTTACTTTATCATGCGACATGGATTTTTGAAAAATTTAAGAGTGTAATCAGGGGAGATCTCCCAGCCGACTACACTCCTTTTACATTTATTCGTACTGTGAACCGTCATCCGTTTGTTTGGCTTTTACAGTAAGTTCCGCATTGTATTGAACACCTTGATAATCATTCCCTGCATGTTCGTCTAGTTTAATCGCAAAGGAAAGATCGATGTATTCATCCGATTTTAATTGCCAGAACTTATTGATGTTACCATTCTCTGCTCCATCTCCAAGAACGACTGTTTTCTCACCAATATTCGCGGAACGCTGTTTGGCATCCGTGTTATTGATAAAACCTGTGATGACTTCAACACCAGGAGCAATTTCTGTTCCGGATTTTACGGATTTACCTACTTCATTCGTCGTTCCATCAAAAAGTTCTTCTAGCATCATCTGGGATTTTTTCAGAACATCACCTGATGGCTTTACCTTGTATTTAAGTGCTACATACCCCATTTTGTATGTATCGACTGATAGTTCTTTATTAATGGATTGATGTAATGTCGCTTGTAAATGTGCGTCCATTGTTCCTGTGTTATCTAAGGTCATCCAATCTCCATAAATGAGCTGTGATGGAGCAAACTTATCAACATTTACAATGCGTTCACTAATATTTTCACCGTTATTTATTTCTAAGACACCATTAGTAATCTCACCTGTTGCCACTGTCTCAGATGTGAACCAAGAATAAGTCCCAAAGCTTGCTCCTATAGCAATTGCTCCAGCTAACGTAGTACCCAAAAGTGCTTTTTTTGCCGCTACTATTTTCATATTATGATCCCCCAATTGTATTAGTTTCAGTTTTTCTTGTTCTTGCAAGCCTTTCATAAACAGTCAGGCAAATATATCCTGTAAACGGTACTGCTAAGAACAACATAAAGCCTAACGGTTTCGACATAAATTGTATAAGAAAACCAATCTTGGGTATTGTGAAAACCTGCTTGCCTATCAGTTGTTCTTTTAGGACTGGATTTGCATCGTCTGCATTGTTGTTGTCACCCTTTGTAATGAAAGCGGCTTGTCCATTTTTTTCTGTCATTTGCATTACTCTATGTGTAATAAACTTATCTGTCTCTTCCCGATACGTTATGACGTCTCCCACTGATATTTTGTCAAACGGGACTCTCTGAATAAACGTCAAATCTCCACTCTCTAAGTGAGGATTCATAGAGTTTGAGAGTACAGTTAGCGGTGTATAGCCAAAAAAGCTGGGAAGTTCCCCAGGTGTTTTATTCGATTGATAGATGGTGAAAAAAATATAGATTACTAAGGAAATACCTAGAATCAAAAAGATTCGCCCTACACTTCTCATTGATTTATTTTTCATTTTGTTCTCCCACCTTTTTCATAGTAGATCTTCGCAGGTATTGGGAATGGTTTGGTTGGATTCTAGTATTTTTCTCTCCTTTCTTTTCGTTTCTACTTCTATCATGACAGTGGTTAAATAGTATGTAAATTGGGATAATTCCGAACAGTCAACCATTTAAAACAAGTCCATATGACCTAGTAAAGGAAGAAAGAGGAAAACGGCCACCAACGGTTTCTTAACAAAGAAGACGATTATATTCCTTTTGTCATCTATCTTTAGATGGAACTAATTACCCCAAATTTAATAGAATTTTAGGTAAAAATGAAAAAATTTAGGTTTATTTAGGGAAATTTAGTTCATTTTTTTAAAATGTTTTATGAAATAAATATGTTCACCCGAAAATGATTGGGACTTTTATTAAGGCGATGAAGGATATTATCATGTAGGAGGAACGGGAGAAATGTCCTTCATTTAGCTGTTGAAGGACACTATCATGTAGGATGACCGAAGAAATGTCCTTCATTTAGCCGTTGAAGGACATTATCATGCAGGAGGACAGAAGAAATGCCCTTCATTAAGCTGATGAAGGACATTATCACATAGATAGACCGAAGAAACTCCTTTCATTTAGCCGTTGAAGGACATTATCACATAGACCGGAGAAACTCCTTCATTAAGCTTATGTCCCGGAACAGCCCATCTTAACATTAGTTTACTCGTTTTATATAATCCATTGCTGCTTGAAGCTGTAAATCATTTTTTTCATTTTTTATAGAAAGGAAGATTTCTTCTTGAAGCTTGCTAGCTGTATCTTCGTCAATGATTCCAGTAGGTTCAAGCTCATTCTTAGATTGAAATGCTTTCACGGCTTGTTCTGTTTTTTCGTTATAATATCCATCTGTTCGCCCTGGAAAATAACCCAGACCTTGCAGCATTTCTTGAGCATTTTTAATCTGATCATTGTTCATCTCTTGCTTTAACTCCTTCTCTACTTCAATTGGATGTGCATAGAAATAAGACGGTTGACGAACAGGAATGTCCGGCTGAATGCCTTTTTTATGAATCCACTGACCATTAGGAGTTAACCACTTAAACATCGTCAATTTAATATTGCTTCCATCCCCCATTGGGACAGCTTGCTGGACCGTTCCTTTTCCAAATGTTTTTGTACCAATTAGAGGATAGGATTCCGCCTCCTGTAATGCACCCGCCAAAATTTCTGAAGCGGAAGCACTTCCTTCATCAATTAATACGGTAATCGGATAAGGCTTTTTCTTCTTTTTCTCAGAAAAATATTTAATTTTTTCTCCACTTCGTTCTTCAATTTGGACAAATGGATTCTCTTCTGTTACGAGTTCATTTAGTATTTCTTCTACACTGGAAAGGAGACCGCCTGGATTTCCTCTGACATCAATGATCAGGCCTGAGATATCCTTTTCCTCTAATTTAGATAATTGCTTCTTGAATTCCTTCGATGTGTTTTCGGAGAAGGATGTAATTTCAAGGTACCCAATTGGTTTATTTCCATCCTTTTTCAAATCAGAATGAACCGTCTCTACTGGAATTTCATCACGTTTTACGCTGACGTTGATCGGTTTCGAAACTCCTTCTCTAGCAATCTCCAATTCAACGGTCGTTCCTTTTTTGCCACGTATTTTTGTTGTAGCTTCATAGAGGTCTAATCCCACTACACTTTCTCCATCTACTTTTAAAATCTGATCATTAGGTCTCAAACCAGCCTCTTCGGCAGGTGAATTTTTATAAGGAGCAACAATCATAAGCTTCCCATCCATCACGGTCACTTCTGCTCCAATTCCCTGGAAAGAGGATCCTAGAGAATTGTTAAATTGCTTAGCTGTACTAGCATTCATGTAAACAGAATACGGGTCCTCCAAGGTTTGAAGCATCCCTTCAATCGCTCCTTCTACAAGTTGCCCCTTGTCCACTTCTTGAAAGTATTTATCCGCTATCAAATCATAGGCTACCTCTACTTTATGAAGCCTGTCTGAAACAGTCTCTTCACTAGAAGCCGCGCCATCATCTCCAGCATCTCCAGCACTCACGAGATTCCATGTCATCATTCCTCCATACATTCCTGCCGCGCCAATCAGAAAAGCGATGATTACGAATATTAAAACCCTTTTCCCATTCCGTTCCATATATCCCCCTCCAAATCGAAGTCATAAAGTGCCGAAAATATGTCGTGGAAACAGTGTGTGGAATTAGGTTTTCCGCCGGTACCAGGTACAAATCTGCGGTTTTGTACCTGGTACAATCCTGCCTTTTTGTACCTGGTACAGCCACTCCAGACAACTCTCACTTGCCACACACGTTCCTTCAATATCAAACACAGCACGTTTTTCTTCATAAAAAAGACACCCCACAAAAACGTGCGGTGTCTTTGTTACTCTCACTATATGAGGGAGAGGGACAAGTTATGATTATTCGCTGGGAATTTAACCAGAAGTAATTAGCTATATTCCACTAATTAAAGGAGGGAAGCAGGTTTCAAGGATTTGTACCTGGTACAATTCTGCTCTTTTGTACCTGGTACACATGGTCTACTTTATTTTGTGGTAACTGCCTTCTTCACTTTATTTTCTAATGGAATTTCTTTTAGTACTGGGATTGCCTGCACCTCGCTGTTGGAAGCGAGGATGGAGTGGATGTCGGAATCCTTTCCCGTTGATAATAAAAACAAATCTTCTTTAAAGTTAATTTGGTCTTTAAATGTAAATCGAGTTTCCAGTTCTTCAAAAACAGGTTCATTTTTGGAAACTTTGATAACCCATTCACTAGGGGATTCATTTACTTCGAGTTCTTGAGCTGCTCTGCTTTCAGCTTGATGACGGACTGGATCCTCGTGTAATAAAGATAGAAAATCTTCGAGTACTGCACTTCCTGTTGGGAATTTTCCTGCTCCTGGTCCTAGGAGTGTCACTCTTCCTACTAAGCTTCCCTTAAGAGAAATAGCATTTTCCACTTCTTCTACTCCATAAAAAGGATGGGAATCTTGGACGAGGACTGGTTCAACACTTCCGTAAATATTGTTTTCTTCATCTCGTTCCAATGAACCCACATGCTTGAATCGCAGATCAAATGAGTCGGCTGCTTGAAGCCATTCTTCTGTTAGACTAGTGATTCCTTTTCGCTTAATATCGGACAGATATGGCTGTCGTCCAAACGCCGTTTGACTTAAGATTAATAGTTTATAAAAAGCATCGTAGCCTTCGATATCGCTTGTTGGATCTTCCTCCGCGTATCCTTTTTCCTGAGCAAGCTTCAGTGCCTTTTCAAATGAGAGTCCCTCTGTTCTCATTTGGGAAAGGATGAAGTTTGATGTCCCATTTAAGATTCCTTGTATTCTTTGAATTTCATTTACCTTCAATAATTCCTTAATAGTACCGATCACTGGAATTCCTCCAGCCGTTGTCGCTTCAAAGCCAAATTTCACATTCTTACCTTTAGCTTTTTCAAGAAGCGTCGGTCCATACTTTGCAAACATCGCTTTGTTAGCCGTTACGATGTGGATTCCTTTGTCAATGGCTTGAGATAAATAGGAGTAGCTCGGTTCTTCCCCTACTATCGCCTCGAAAATGAAATCTAAATCGGGCGTTTCAAGAATGTCTTGAAACTGGGTTGTTAAGGTTATCGATGGGTCTACAAATCTTTCTTTCGTAGGATCTTTAATTAAAATCGCCTTTACTTTCACTTCTTTGCCTAAAATTTCTTTCAGTCTTTCTTGATGTGAATCGATTGCTTCATAGACTCCCTGGCCAACGGTTCCAAAGCCGAGGAGTGCAACATTTATGATTCCCATTACCTAGCCTCCTTTTGTCTTGTATGGTCTGCCAAATGTGAAGATAAAATCGTTGCCCATCTCTCGAACTCTACTAAAAATCCATCATGCCCAAATTGGGTTGGAATATAGTAATAGGTTCCTCTTGGGATTAATTCAGTAAATTCCTTTATCTTATTTGGAGGATAAATTAGATCATGCTGAAATCCTATGCCAATGACCTCGGGTTTGTATGAACGAGCTGCTTCTTCCATACCTCCCCTTCCTCTTCCAATATCATGTGAGTTCATGGCTTGTAGTAAATATAAATAACTGTTAGGATCAAATCTCCTTGTCAGTTTTTTTCCTTGGTATTTTAAATACGATTCCACTTCGTAAGTAGAATTCTCTTTTTCTTTTCGTTGGAATCGCTGATCAAATAAGTAAGGGCTGCGATACGTGACCATACCAGCAATACGAGCGACTTCTAATCCCTTCACTTCTTCAGGATGTTTGTAATAGCCACCATTCCAACCTGGGTCATTTTCAATAGCTGCGGTACCAATCGTATTAAATGCAATTCCATAATCACTTAGCTGTGAAGTTGCAGCCAATACAATAATTTTTTCTATAAAGGATGGGTAAAGAAGTCCCCATTCTAATGCTTGCATTCCTCCAAGTGAACCACCTATTACCGCTAATAATGTATCAATTCCTAGATTCCAAAGTGCCTTGTGTTGCGCGTTAACAATATCGCGAATCGTTATTTTAGGAAAATTTGTACGGTATTTTTCACCTGTAGAAGGGTTAATGGATAGTGGACCTGTTGAGCCATTACAGCCCCCAAGCACATTAAACGTCACTACTTGATAGCTGTTTAGATCAACCGCTTTGTTCGTGCCGATCAATCCGTGCCACCAGCCTGGTTCCTCATCTGTTCCAACTGCATATTGACTTCCTGTTAGCGCATGGCAAACTAGAATAACAGGAGCACCATCAGCCCCGCATCTCTCATAGGCTAATTCGACTTCTTCTAGCTCCTCACCTGATTCAAGTGCTAAGTTCCCAATAAACACCTTCCCTGTTTCACGGACTCTATGAGGTAATGGCGATTTTTTCAAGTTCACGGGCCTTCAGCTCTCTTCTTAAAATTTTCCCACTAATTTTAGTTTTCGGGAGTTCTTCGATGACTTCGATTTCTCTTGGAGCAGCATGTGCTGCCAATTCACTGCGGACAAAGAGACGGATTTCTTCCAGTAAAGCATCTGTTGCTTGGAAACCTTTTGCTAACACTAAGAATGCTTTTACTATCTCTCCACGAACAGGATCTGGTTTTCCAATCACCCCAGCTTCTGCAACGGCTTTGTGTACCATTAATTTGCTTTCCACTTCAAATGGACCTATTCTTTCTCCAGATGAGTTGATCATGTCATCGCTGCGTCCTTGAAAGAAAATATATCCGTCCTCATCTTTAATAGCCAAATCACCAGACAAATACCATTTCCCATTCGTAGTAAAATAGGAATCAAATTTCTCCTTGTTCTTCCATACTTCTTTCATGAGGGATGGCCATGGTGCTTGGATAGCAAGATGACCTACCTCCCCGATTGCCAGTGTTTCTCCCTCATCATCAACAATTTCTACAGCGATACCAGGAATCGGTTTACCCATTGAACCTGGTTTAATGGCTGTTGTTGGAAGATTTACGATCAGTTGTGCACCTGTCTCGGTCATCCACCATGTGTCATGGATCCTAAGTTGGAAGACATCGAGCCCCCAATAGATCACCTCAGGATTTAAAGGCTCACCGACACTTAGGACATGGCGTAGACTAGTAGTATTATAGTTGGATAATGCTTCAAATCCCTGTGATTTAAGCATCCGAAAAGCGGTTGGGGCACTATACCAAACCGTTACTCCCGCCTTTTCAATCGTACTGTACCAGCTATCCGCATTAAAACGGCCTCCGTGGATAACAATGGTTGCTCGATTTAATAATGGAGCAAACAGCCCATAAACCGTTCCGGTAACCCAGCCTGGATGTGCCGTACACCAATAAACATCTTCTTCTTGAAGATCAAGTACCCATCTTCCCGTTATATACTGTTGGATCATCACGCGATGAGCATGAATAATTCCTTTTGGGTGACCAGTTGAACCACTTGTATAATGAATATTGAGACCATCGTCAAGCTCAACCCATTGAGTAATCGCTGAATTTGCAGCTAGTCTTTCCTTCTCCTTTTGAATCTGTACCGTTTGAATCTCAGCACTTCCCTCATCTGTAAGAAATACCTTTTCAAGAGAAGGTAAGCTCTTTAAAGGAACGCGATTTATAAAGTCTGAACTCGTCACTAGAAACTGACCATCACAATCTTGGATTCGGTCTCTAATAGCATCCTCCATGAATGCTTCAAACAATGGACCGACAATGGCTCCCAGTTTAATAGCTGCTAAAATGGCGATATGACAGTGCGGGTGTTTAGGAAGGAAGACAAAAACAATGTCTCCCTTTTTCACACCATGATGCTTCAGAATGGTTGCCCAATGATCAGTTTCTCTTTTTAATTCGTTATACGTGATTTTTTGCTCTATTTCCCCTTCAATATAATGAAAGGCGACTTTGTCTCCATATCCATCATCAACATGGCGGTCTACACATTCATGAGCCATATTGACCTTGTCTGTATCGTGCCATGTAAAAGATTCATTAAGATTTTCCCATTGAAAGGAGGAAACCAACTTTTCATCTTTTATAATGTTATAGTGTTGGTTTTTCAAAGGTTCAATATTTGTTGGCTTCATTGTTTCCCTCCTTTTTGTTATTTCCAGCAGTTTTTAAACGAGTTTATCTAATAAAATATTCTTGTATATCTATGCTTTCTACCTTCATTTCACCTCTGATGCATATGTCTCGATCGTCCCTCTTAATCGTTGTGCTTCTTTATATGTGCAGCGATTATGAACAACTTCAAGTCCTGCATCTTTTGCAATTTGTGCCGCTTCTTGCGAAATAACTCCTTCTTGCAGCCAAAAGATTTTCGGCCTCACTGCTGCCGCTTCAATCGCAATTTCAATCGCTGCTTCGGGACTTCTGAAAACTTGAACAATATCAATGGCAACTGGGATGGAAGTCAAATCAGGATAAGCCTTTTCTCCAAATACCTCGGTTTCTCTTGGATTAACAGGAATGATTTTATAACCTAATCGCTGCATCTTTCTTGCCAAACGGTTACTTGGACGGGCAGGATTACTGCTTAATCCAACGATGGCTAATGTTTTTTGACGTTGAACGACTCCCCCGTTATGCTCTTCCCGATCAAAAGGAGATTGAAGTGCCCAACGAATGACCCCTTCATCATTTACGGTTATTTCCGTTTTTGCACTGCCATTTTTAGATTGTCCTGTTGCTTCAAAAATCGCCCGATCTAGATCATTTGTTAGATCCTTAACAGATTCTAACCCGATGGATAGGCGAATGAGCTCCTCTGTTACCCCTGTTTGTTTTAGCTCTTCCCCACTTAATTGTTGGTGTGTAGTGGAAGCAGGATGGATAATCAGTGATTTGGCATCACCGACATTCGCAACATGTGACCAAAGAGCGATATTATCTATCACTTTCTTTCCAGCATCCCTGCCACCAACGATTCCGAAATTGACAATCGATCCAAAGCCATCCTTTAAATACTTTTTGGCAAGGTGATGTGCGGGATGATTTTCAAGACCTGGATACGATACCCATTCAACTGACGGGTGATCCTCTAAGTATTTAGCGACGGCTAAAGCATTCTCGCTATGCTTTGGAACCCGAAGATGAAGTGTTTCTAAGCCTTGAAGTAATAGGAATGCGTTATGTGGACTTAAACACGCCCCAAAATCCCTAAGCAATTGAACACGTAATTTTGTTGCAAAAGCGAGTGTTCCAAAATCATTTGCATAGCGAATCCCGTTGTAGCTCTGGTCTGGCTCCGTAAATCCAGGATATTTATCATTGTTCCAGTTAAATCGGCCTCCATCGACGACAACTCCACCGATTGCCGTTCCATGTCCACCAATCCATTTTGTTGCAGAATGAACAACAATATCTGCTCCCCATGAAAGTGGCTGTGAAACATATGGAGTGGCAAAGGTGTTATCAACGATGAGTGGAATTCCATTTTCATGTGCGACATCCGCAACTGCTTCAATATCGAGAACATGCAAGCTTGGATTTCCAATAGTTTCAGCAAAAAATGCTTTAGTGTTTGAAGTAATGGCATTTCTAAAATTCTCAGGATCTTCAGGATCCACAAATTTCACGTTGATTCCATATTTCGGAAGGGTTACGGCAAATAAATTGTATGTTCCACCATAAAGATTTGTAGCGGCTATAATTTCGTCTCCTGCTCCAGCTACATTTAAAATCGCGAGGGAGATTGCAGCCATTCCTGAAGAAGTTGCTACAGCGGCAACCCCATCTTCTAAAAGAGCAATTCTTTTTTCAAAAACATCCACTGTCGGATTTCCAATTCTCGTATAAATATTTCCTGGTTCATCTAAAGCAAATAAGCTTTGGGCATGATCCGTGTCATTGAAAACGTATGATGTGGTTTGGTAAACGGGTACTGCTCTAGAACCAGTTGTCGGATCTGGAGCTTGCCCTCCGTGTAATAATAAAGTTTCAAGATCATATTGATTCGCTGTCATAAAAAATTCCTCCTAAATTTTATTAATTAGATGTGAATACTAGGTTTACTGGTAACAAATCCACTAGGAAAGGTTTTTTTCTGAAAAAAATGAATGAAAGAAGGAAGAGAGGGTTAAAACGCAGAAAAGCCCTCTTCTCTAAGAAGAGGGCTTAAATAGTAATGGCTCCTCCCCTTATCTTCCAGATCATTAGGATCTGTAGGAATTGGCACCTTTTCAAGCGTAATACTGCTTGAAGGTTGCCGGGCTTCATCGGGCCTAGTCCCTCCGCCACTCTAGATAAGAGATATAACATTTGCTCAATACATTAATGTGTATTGACTATGTTTTGGATTATATCGAGAATTTTTTAAAACGTCAACATAATTTTCAATATTTTTTAAAAATTTATTAGAGAGAAGATTCTAGTGCACTAGTAAATTGCTCAATAATATCTTCTGATTCTTCAATTCCAACTGATATTCTTACTACATGTGTTGTAATTCCCAGTTTTTCCTGTGCTTGTGGGGGAAGTGCTCTGTGTGACGTTCCTAATGGATAAGAAACCGATGTTTCGACTCCAGCAAGAGTAGGAACAATTTTTACCCAACCAAGGGAACGGAAGAATGTACTAATGTCACACTCACGAGATAGTTCAACCGTGACAATTGCCCCGTTTCCTTTCGATGAGACATTTTTAGGATAGAACACTTTTTCAATATGTGGATGGGTGCGTAAATAGGTTGCTAATCTTTCAGCATTCCCTGATTGCTTTGACATTCTTAGTGCCAAAGTTTTATTTCCACGGCAGGTTAACCACGCTTCGAACGGACTTAAATTGACACCTAGATTCACAACTTTCGTTTTTACGACGTTCATGATCTCCTCCGTACCAACGATGACACCTGCTGTAATGTCACTATGCCCGCCAATATATTTCGTTGCACTATGGACAACCAAGTCGATACCCCTTGTAAAAGGCTGTAGTAAGAAGGAAGTCGCAAATGTATTGTCAATCATCGTTTTCAAACGATGATTTTTCGCTAATGCTACGAGAAATTCAATATCCTCCACTCTAAGAAACGGATTTGTAATCGTTTCACTGAATAACAGCTTTGTTTGTGGAGTAATGGCTTCTTCGATTTTTTGATGATCGGTAAAATCAACAAAGCTTGTTGTGATTCCAAATGACAGGAGCTCTTCCTTTAATAATTGATAGGTACCACCATAGATATCTTCTGACGCCACAATATGATCGCCTTGTCCGCAGAGCGCCACAATACCAGAAAGAATCGCTCCTAGACCAGAGGAAGCAGCAACTCCAGAAGGTGCTCCTTCCAATTGGGCCACCGTCATCCCTAATTCATCTGTATTGGGGTTTCCCACACGTGAATAGAGATAAGGGGAATCCCCTTGATAAAAGCCTTCTAATTCTTCTAATGAGGAAAAAGTAAAGGCTGATGTTTGATAAATCGGAGTTGCCTTACTCTTTATTTTCTCGTTTTTTGGTAACGAACTATGTACTACTTTTGTACCGAACTTCATACTGAAATTTCCCCTTTCTTAATAGAAAAGCGTAAGCGCCTTACCTCAAGGGGGCTAGGCGCTCGAGCTTGGACATCGATAAACCTGTTTATCTGTTTTCACACCTGAATTTCATACATTCTTCGCAAGAATGCTATGACCTATTGAGAGACATTTATCTTACCTTATCCCTTATTATACTTTATTCAACTAAAGTACTAAATACTTTATTATTCCCAGCTGCTAGTCCATCCCTTTGACCATTTTCTCCATCATTTCTTCATTCATAGGTCCGATAATTTTATGCTGGATCCTTCCCTTTGTATCGATCATATAACTAGTAGGTATTGTGAATGCTTGATAGGTAGATCCAATTTCACCTTCTTTATCAAGGGGTACTGGGAAAGTAAGTTCATAATCTTTTACAAATTCTTGGATGTTCTTATTTCCTTCATCCATATTAGTAAGGTTGACGGCAACTACTTCCACATTATGTTGTTTCGCATTTTCTTTGTAATATTTTTGCATATGAGGCATTTCTGCTTTACAGGGCGGGCACCAGGTAGCCCAGAAATTGAGGATCACTTTTTTCCCTCGAAGATCTGAGAGCGTCAGTATCTTGCCTTCTAAAGTGGTGAGTGTGAAATCTGGTGCTAGATCACCTTTCGTTAACCCTTCCTTGCTACCGTCTCCATGAACAGTATTATCAGAAGCTCGTACATCTTCTGGATCATCTATTTTTTGTTTTTCGTCCATCTGCGTTTGAACAATATTTGCAATAAAAATTCCAATCAACAATGCCATTAACGCAAAGCCAAATGTCTTCTTACTCACTTGGATCCTCCCTCGAAAAATCAAAATGACCATGAGCAACGTAATCAATAAATATGAGATAGCTGGAGTTGATAAAAGCTTACCATAGAATAAATACATGAAAAATTGGAAGACCACAGAAAGAACTAAGATTTGCCACATCGATTGAAACTGATTCGCCTTTTTCCATGCTAGGATTAGTAAAAATCCCATAATGAATCCGGAAAATAAAGTAACCCAAAGATTTCGAGGCAGCAAGAACCCGATAGCCAACTCAAATATGAAAATAATGCTTACCCACACTATCATAATCTGCGAATGGATCGGTTGGCTAGATTTCCGGCTATGTATAAAGATATAAATAAAGCTAATGATAATCGCTAACCAGTAGCCTTTTTCTCCCCCATGAAAGTATAGTAATGTTAACGGTTGATTCATAACACTTTCAAAATCCCATATCACCATGCTAAATTTCCATGTAATTAAAAACCAAAAAACCACATTGCCAAACCACTCTAAAGTCGCTTTCCCAAATACCGTTCTAAGAAAAATGGCAGTAAAGATAAATGCGGCGAGAATAGCCAGCCATGAAGCTGGAAATGTAAGGGCACCAATGGAATACCAATTCATATGATCATTCCTTTATAACTTCAGAAAAATTTGAAAGTAATATAGTCTATAATCTCATTTTGTATGGAAAAGTCAATTGAATGGATTGAGTAGTAAGTACAATCTTTTTCTATATTTACTGCTTAATCTATTTCTCTTCTCGCTTCTCTCTGTATTTATCCAAACAAAAATAAGAACGACCCTAAGTCCAAACTTTAAAGCTATAAAACATAGAAAGCCCCTTGCACTGAATAACCTCAGTACAAAGGGGCATCATTTAATCTACTGGCAGCACAGAATTCCCTCACCTGATTCCATGTTCGACTTTAAACTCTTTAACATTTGTTCCCATGCTTGTACATGCCACTCTCTTTCTTGGGAATATTCCTCAGTTTCTTTCCAGCCTTTAATTACCTGTTAATTTCCTCACCATAAAGAGTACTAATCAATAGAAAAAGATTTTTATTCTATTTATAATTTAAAGATTGATAGTTTACGAAAAAACCACTTTCTGCACAGTTTCTTCAAACTTTTAAGATACTCTATTAATAAAGAATAAACAGAAATGAGGCTTCGTCTCTATGAGAAAAATCTCTACTAAATTGGCCGTGTCTTTTACGATAGCCGTGTTCATTATGGAGTCAATATTAATGATTTATCTCCATGATAATATTGTCGATACCCGGGTTACAGAGGAATTCCAGTCACTCCTATCCAGGGGAAATAGTCATCGGGATGTACTAGAAGATACCTATTCTGAGGGAACACTCCATCATATCGCCCTTATGGAATCAAAAACTGATACGGAAGTCGTTATAACGAATACCAAAAAAGAGATCATTGCAAGTTCAAAAGCGCCTACTAAAGGCATGAGTAATATTATTCGTGACCACACTCCTGCCCAATTAAACAGAAATGGCGTATTAATAGAGTCAAATTGGAAGGAAATGAATTACCTTGCGACTGTGACAGAGTTTAGTACAGGAACGGAAGATGGCTATGTCTATATGTTTAAAAATACAGGACCTTTACGAACATTAATTGATCGGTTAAATATGCACTTCTTACTAGCAGGCTTGTCTAGCTTGGTTATTTTAGGTCTCATCCATTTTTTATTATCCAAGATTGTGACCCGCCCTTTAGTCAAAATGAAAGAAGCAACGGAGAAATTAAGTAATGGAGAGTTTGCTGTTAAATTACCAGACTTAGGAAACGATGAACTAGGAAAACTCTCTCAATCTATTCAAAAGCTCTCTAATGATTTAGAGAATATTAAAAGAGATAGGGTTGAATTTCTTGCGAGTATCTCTCATGAATTAAGAACTCCTTTAACGTATATTCAAGGATATACGAATGTTGCCTTACGTGAGGATATTCAGAATTCAGATAGAAAAGAGTACTTAGAAATCATCCAGGAAGAATCCAAAATGATCGTGACATTAATAGAGAACCTCTTTGAGTTGGCAAAAATCGATGAAAATAACTTTTCGATTTCAAAAGAACCGATCATGATTTTCCCCTTTCTTAAAAAGATTCTATTAAAGGTAACACCTGCTTTTAAAAGCAAGAATATTGAACTACTTTTCTCCTGTAAATCGGAACACTCGATAAACGCAGATCCCTTACGATTAGAGCAGATTATTATTAATTTACTAGATAATGCACTTAAGTATTCACCCCCTAGTACATCTACTCAAATTTTAGTGAAGGAACAAGAAGAAGAGGTGATAATATCAATTCACGATCAAGGAGTGGGGATCCCAGAACAAGAAATCCCGCATCTATTTAATAGGCTTTATCGAGTGGAGAAATCGCGATCAAGAGAGCTAGGCGGGGCAGGGCTAGGATTATCGATTGTCAAAGAATTAGTTGAAGCACATGGCGGGAAGGTAACAATCAAAAGTAAAGAAAACCAAGGGACATGTGTAGAGATACGATTTAAAAAAGGTAGGGAGGTTTAAATTTTTGAAAACGATTTTACTAGTAGATGATGAAATTAGAATGTTAAACCTGTTAGAGTTGTACCTTCAGCCTAATGGGTATACTTGTCTAAAGGCAAATGGTGGATATGAGGCTTTAAATAAGATGAAAAATGCTACCATTGATTTAGTCATCCTTGATCTTATGATGCCAGAGATGAATGGATGGGAAACATGTGAAAAAATCCGGACTTTCTCTAATGTTCCTATTATTATCCTGACGGCCAGAAGCAATAAGACAGATGTCATTAAAGGACTTAATGATGGTGCAGATGACTATATCACCAAACCATTCGATGAAGGGGAATTACTAGCTAGAATAAACGCTCTGTTCCGTAGAAAAGATCATCAATCAAAAACTAGTGATAACCTGAATCTTATCAGAGATGATTTCATATTAGATGGTCAATCCTACACATTAAAATATAACGGGAAATCCATTTCTCTAACCCTTAAGGAGTTTATGATTCTTGATGTGTTAATGAAAAACCCTGAACGCGTCTATACTCGAGAGCAATTATTATTATTGGTCTGGGATATGAATTCGGAAACAGAGATACGTACGGTAGACTCCCATATTCGAAATTTAAGAGATAAATTGAAAAAAGCCGAATTCCCCATCGAAAACCATTTAAAAACAATTTGGGGAATCGGATATCAGTGGAAAAAACAACAATGAAAGCAGGAGAAACGATGAAGAATCAAAATTAATAACCCTTTTAACCTTTGTTGGTGTTATCATTGCTGGATGTTCCCCTACCTCCAATGAATATATCTTTTGATGTGAAAAATGAGACCAATTATGTCGATGGGTTATCCAAAAATTAATCAAAATGTGCTTTATGTCGCTTTACTGAAGGATTATTAAATTTGAAATTGATCTTTACTAAGATAAATAAAAAGGAATTTGGTATTTAAGCTTGAGTCGCTTGAAATCGTTTTGGTTAAATAAAAAAGCGCATCCTAGATTAGTAATTCAATAGGATGCGCTAATTATAGAGTTTTTAAATATTTTTATATTAGAAACTAATATATCTTCTAGGATTCACAGCATTTGATTTTGCACCATTCCATGCACCTGCATGAAGTTCAAAGTGTAAATGTTGTCCAAAAGAGAAACCTGTGTTACCCATATAACCAATTTGTTGGCCTTTTTGTACATATTGACTACCACTTACAAGTGATGAGGACATATGTGCATAAACTGTAGTAAAGGTTTGACCGTTGATTGAATGTGTCATATACACAACGTTTCCATAGCTTGAACTACGCTCACTTTTAATAACAAAGCCATCAGCTGCTGCTACGATAGGTACACTTCCATTTGCGGCAATGTCCATTCCATAATGCATACGTGGCTTTCCGTTTAAAACGTCAGGCCCATGTTCAGTCGTAATGATTCCACTTGCAGGTCTTGTCCAAGTTCCCGCACTCACGCTTGGAGCGTCTACAGAAGCAGATGAATTACTACTTCCTGACGATGAAGCAGTTGTTGCCTTAGGAGCAGCTGCTGCCTGAGCCTTTTTACGTTCCAATTCTTTTTGACGAGCTAATTCCGCTAATCTAGATTGCTCAGCTTGAATTTCCCCACCAATTCGCTTTTCTAATTCTTCTAATTCATTAGCACTTGCTTCTAGTTCTTCTTTTTCTACATTTAATTTTGATTGTTCTTTTTCAAGTTCTGCAAATAATGCGTTCTTTTGACCTTTTTGGCTATCAAGGTCTTTTTTAAGAGATACTAGATTTTCCTTTGACTTCTCAAGTTCTGCTAGTTTATCTTCTACTTCTTTTTGTTTCTTTTCTAATTCGGCTTGATCGCGTTTTTGCTCATCAATAATTTTTTTATCAGCATTTACAATTGTATTTACTGCTGTTACACGATTGATAAAATCTCCGAAGCTATCAGCACCTAGTAATACGTCAAGGTAGTTAGAAGAACCGCCTTTTTCCTGCATCGCTCTTGCACGCTCTTCTAAAAGCTGATTACGCTCTTCAATTTTTTTCTTAAGAGCTTCAATCTCTACTTTCAATTTATCAATTTCATCATTTGTCTTGTTAATTTCTGCTTCTTTTTCTTGAATTTCTGCATTTGTATCAATAATTTTTTTATCGATTGCCGCGATTTCTGCTTGAATCTCATTTTGTCTTGAAATGTTTTGATTGATTTCGGAAGATTTACTATCTATTTTCTCGTTTACTTGTGCTTTCTCTTGTTGGATACTACTCTTCTTATCCTTTAATTCAGATAAAGATGAATGAGCAGTAGCCGTGCCAAACGTTCCGATTGTAAGTGTTGCCGCAATTGACATAGTTACTAATGTTTTCCTGTTCAAGCTGCATACCCCTTTCGATCTCAATAAACCTATTAAACTTTTAAGAATTTACGGACGGACATAAAACTTCCCCACGCTCCAATTAAGCAGCCCATAATCACGATCAAGGCGTTCACTTGGAAAATAAACGGGGTAAAGTCTAGTATCTGAATAAAATGGTTTCGCAATTTTGGTTCAATGAACTGATAGGCATAATAGTAGCCTGATGTAACGAGAGCTATTGGTATAATCGATCCAAGAATACCTAACCATAAGCCTTCAAGGATGAATGGCCATCTTACAAACCAATTTGTTGCTCCTACTAGTTTCATAATTTCAATTTCTCTTCTTCTAGCAACGATTGTAATCTTGATAGTATTGGAGATTAAGAACATTGCCGTGAAAAGAAGTCCGATAATCAGTACCAAACCAACATTGCGACTCATTTCAAGGAAGCTGAATAGTTTTTCTATTTTTGCTTCTCCATATACTGCATCATTTATATATTTAAACGTTTCGATCCTCTGAGCAATTCTCTTCGTATCACGTGGATTTTCTGCTTTTACTATATAAACATCATAAAGAGGGTTATCTTGTTCGAACAGGCGGAAATCTTCTCCCATGTCTTCAACAAGATGTCTAAGCTCTTCTTCTTTAGAAGAGTATTCAACACTCTCTACACCTTTTATCATTTGTATTTTTTCTTCTAATGCTTCAATCTGGGCTTGTTCAGTTCCTAACTCTATTAAAACACGTATTTCAACGTCTTTTTCTATATCAGAAGCGACTTTGTTCATATTTAACATTAAAACCACAAACACACCAACAAGTAGCAGCGTGACGGTTACAGCACTAACGGAAGCAAATGTCATCCAACCGTTACGTCCCAGACTTTTAAAACTTTCTCTGAAGTGGCGACCAACTGTTCTAGCTTTCATAGCCGTAGTCACCTCTCAGTTCATCCCGGGCAATTCTTCCGTTTTCAATGGCAATCACTCGATGTTTAATGGTGTTTACAATTTCGCGGTTATGAGTGGCCATCACAACAGTTGTTCCACGGGTATTGATCTCTTCAAAAATGTTCATAATATCCCATGATGTTTCAGGGTCAAGATTACCAGTAGGCTCGTCCGCAATCACAACCTTTGGTGTATTAACAATCGAGCGGGCAAGTGAAACACGCTGCTGTTCTCCGCCAGATAATTCATTTGGCAGCATTCTAGCTTTATGTTTTAACCCTACTAAATCTAGTACTTCCATAACTCGTTTTTTTATATTTTTCGGCTGCTCTTCAATAACTTCAAGAGCAAACGCGATATTTTCATAGACTGTTAATGACGGTAGTAGTTTGAAGTCTTGGAAAACGACCCCAATATTTCTTCTTAGGTACGGCACTCTACTTGCTTTTAACTTCGCAAGATCAATGCCATTTACCATAATACTGCCTTTCGTTGGTCTTTCTTCACGGTACATCATTTTAATAAATGTTGATTTCCCCGCTCCACTCGGTCCAACAACATAAACAAATTCTCCTTGCTTGATATGTATGTTAAAACCATTGGCAGCCATTATACCGTTCGGGTACTGTTTATATACCTCTTGCATTTCAATCATGTTTTAACCACCTAATTTAAACATTATGTATTGTACGTTCTAAGTTGGAAAATGATCATCTATTAAGTTGTCGTTCAATTATTAACCATAATCGTTTGTTTTGTAGAATTTCATCAAAATTGCTCGAATTGAGACTCACAAAAATATTATAACATCATCAACTATGATTTTAAGGAAAATTTATATTACATTTTCGTTTCAAAGCGAAACACAATATGAAATATTTACCTAATTTAACATAATTACTATCCCAGAATCCTTTATCTATAGGTGTTTTATCCCAAAAAAACAGTAGTGATTTTGTAACAAAACATAAATATAAGTGAATTTTCGAACAGTTTTTTTATTAAAATTTATTTATTTTGTCGGATTATTGGATCTGTTGCAGTGTCGATGTCAAATTTTCGATGTTTTTTGAAGCTACTTTTTAAATCACCAAGGCGGGTCTTTGGTCCTAAATAGTGTTAAAATAGTACATAAAAAGGTCTGGATTTCTTTCATCCAGACCTTTTCATTCCTATTTTTTATTTGCTAACCATTCTGCTACAGCTTCAGCTTGTTCGCCTTCAATAATTCCAGGAGGCATATTTCCTTTTCCTTTTTCAAGAACCGTTAAGATTTCATCTTTGCTTAGTCTTGAACCAACATCACTGATTTTAGGTCCCGCTCCACCATCTAAGTTCTCACCATGGCAGCTCATACATTTTTGGCTAACAATTTTTTCTGGATCGGCTTCTGTACTTGTCTCTCCACCACCATCATTACCACCACATGCTGCTAACACTAGTGAAGTTCCAAATAGAATCCCTAATAGCTTTTTTTTCATCATTTCTCCTCCTCGGAAAAAATAGAATACGAACATATTCAATCTTCAATGCCCGTCTCAATATTTATATTGACTTCATACCTTATTATACCAATACCATGCTCGTTTGAAACCTTCTTCAAGTGCTTATGAAGTGCCTACTGTAACAAGGAATGCGAACGGGTCAATACCTCAAACTAGTTGTTTCAACTTTGTGAATTATGTTTGATCAACTACAAACATGAGGAATGGTTGTTGATTATCAAAGAATCACTCTATGTAAATAGTTTGGTCCCACCCCGTTGCTTTTATTCTTTCTTAGTCGAGTTTACCATGTGGACTAATACAGTAATGCATTAACGCAAAGAGGGACGGTTCTCGATTGCGTTAACGTATTAACGCGCTCGAGAACCGTCCCTCAGTGGACTAAAGTGTTATTGGATTTATTGGATTCGTGTTCTTAGGTAGGCGTTGATGAATGTGCCTATGTCTCCGTCCATAACAGCTTGAACATTTCCAGTTTCCGTGTTAGTTCTGTGGTCTTTTACCATTGAGTATGGGTGGAAGACGTAGGAACGAATTTGGCTTCCCCAGCCGATTTCTTTTTGCTCTCCACGGATTTCGAGAAGCTCTTTTTCCTGCTCTTCGATTCTCTTTTGGTATAGCTTGGCTTTCAACATTTTCATGGCTTGTTCACGGTTCTTGATCTGCGATCGTTCAGATTGACATGTTACAACGACACCTGTTGGCGTGTGTGTGATACGAACAGCAGAGTCAGTAGTGTTGATATGCTGACCACCAGCCCCACTTGCACGGTAGGTATCAACTTTAATATCCTCTGTTCGAATATCTATTTCAATTTCTTCGTTAAATTCTGGCATAACCTCACATGAAACGAAGGATGTATGCCGGCGTCCCGATGAATCAAACGGTGATATACGGACGAGACGATGAACACCCTTTTCAGCTTTCAAGTAGCCATAAGCATTATGACCTTTAATTAACAATGTAACACTTTTAATCCCTGCTTCGTCTCCAGGCAGGTAATCTAATGTTTCTACTTTGAAGCCTTTTTTCTCCGCCCAGCGTGTATACATGCGTAGAAGCATTGATCCCCAATCTTGTGACTCTGTTCCACCTGCACCTGGGTGAAGCTCAAGAATAGCATTATTTTTATCGTATTCTTCACTTAATAAAAGCTGTAATTCAAACTCATTTAAACGTTTGACTAAATCATTTAGTTCGTTTTCCAGCTCTTCATGAAGCTCAGCGTCATTTTCTTCTTTAACGAGTTCGAGTGTAACCTCTAAATTTTCTTGGGTTTCTTCAAGATTCCGGTATTCGTTAACAAGATCCTTTAAACCATTTCCTTCGTTAATGATACCTTGTGCCTTTTGTTGATCGTCCCAAAAATCGGGTTGGAGCATGACTTCATCTAGCTCAGCAATTCGGGCTTCTTTGTTTTCGAGGTCAAAGAGACCCCCTAAAGTCCGCTATTGTTGAAGCTGTTTTTTCTAACTCAACTCTTACTTCTGAAAGTTCCATCATCTGCAATCACCTCAAAAAAATTTTCCTACTGATTTTTGTACTCAAAAGTACCTGGCACCTCAAAAGGCACCAGGTATTATTCACATTACTCTAAATTACCATGACAATTTTTATATTTTTTCCCGCTTCCACATGGACATGCATCATTACGACCAATGTCTTCTTGCTTGCGGACAGGCTTTTTCTTCGTTTTCTCCCCGTCTTCTTTAGGGTTTACTGCTTGCCCTTTTGCCACTTCTTGACGCTCTAAATTATTTCGAATTTCTGCCTTCATAATATATTTCGCGGCATCGTCTTCAATAGCTGTAATCATATTTTCAAACATGGCAAAGCCTTCATGCTGGTATTCACGTAACGGATCATTTTGGCCATAAGCACGCAGGTGGATCCCTTGACGTAATTGTTCCATCGCATCAATATGGTCAATCCATTTGGAGTCAACAGAACGAAGAAGAATAACTTTCTCGAATTCACGCATTTGTTCTGAAGTAAGATCTTCTTCTTTTTCATCATAGCGTTCGTGAACTTTATTATAAATAAGGTCTACCATTTCTTCGGGGTCTTTTCCGGTTAATTGTTCGACCGTAACATCACCCTCGGGAAGGAGATTTGCATTTACAAAGTCCACTAGCCCTTGAAGGTTCCAATTTTCTTCATCCTCAGCTAATGGTGCATAGCCCGAAATCGAACGTTCAATTACCGATTTAATCATGCTTTCAACGATATCGCGAAGGTTAGCGGAATCCAACACTTCAAATCGTTGCTTGTAAATGATTTCACGTTGTTGACGAAGAACGTCATCATAGGATAGGAGTTGTTTACGTGCATCAAAGTTGTTTCCTTCTACACGTTTTTGTGCTGATTCCACAGCCCGGCTGACCATTTTACTTTGGATCGGCTGTGAATCATCCATTCCAAGTCGCTGCATCATCGATTTCATATTGTCAGATCCGAAACGTCTCATCAATTCATCTTCCATGGAAAGGTAGAATTGAGTGACCCCTGGATCCCCTTGACGACCAGAACGACCTCGAAGCTGATTATCAATACGACGGGATTCGTGACGCTCTGTACCGATTACCGCTAATCCACCGATGTCAATGACTCCTTCTCCAAGCTTGATATCGGTACCACGGCCGGCCATATTTGTCGCGATTGTTACCGCTCCTTTTTGACCTGCTTCCAAAATAATCTCCGCTTCACGTCCGTGGTTTTTCGCATTCAACACGTTATGGCGTACGCCTTTTTTAGTTAAAAATTTCGAAATAAGCTCTGACGTTTCTACCGCTACTGTTCCGACAAGAACCGGTTGCCCTTTCTGATTACGCTCGGCAATATCCTCGACAACAGCAAGGAATTTCCCTTCAATGGATGCATAAATAAGATCCGAGCGGTCATCACGAACAATAGGCTTGTTTGTAGGGATAACCACAACGTTCATATTGTAAATGTTACGGAATTCCTCTTCTTCTGTTTTTGCTGTACCCGTCATACCGGAAAGCTTTTCGTACATACGGAAGTAGTTCTGGAACGTGATTGTTGCCATCGTCATACTTTCGTTTTGAATTTCAAGCCCTTCTTTTGCCTCAATCGCCTGGTGAAGTCCATCACTATAACGGCGTCCTTTCATTAGGCGACCTGTAAAGGAATCGACAATAACAATTTCGCCTTCTTGTACCACATAGTCAACATCTAGGTGCATACTAACATGTGCCTTTAGTGACTGATTAATATGGTGATTCAAGGCTACATGAGAAATATCAAAAAGATTATCGATGTTAAAAGCTTTTTCGACCTTTGTAATACCGTCTTCCGTCAGTTGAACCCCTTTTGTTTTTTCATCATATGTGTAGTCTTCATCTCTTTTTAGCATGCGTACAACCGTGTTCGCTTGAAGATAAAGCTGTGTCGATTTTCTTGCTTGCCCTGAAATGATTAATGGCGTACGTGCCTCATCAATAAGAATCGAGTCAACCTCATCAATGACGGCAAAGTGAAGTGGACGTTGAACCATTTCTTCCTTATATAACACCATGTTGTCACGAAGATAGTCAAAACCGAACTCATTATTCGTACCATACGTAATATCCGCTGCGTATGCTTCACGTTTTTCGTCTTTTGACATGGAGTTAAGGTTTAGTCCAACCGTCAGACCGAGAAACTCATAAAGTCTTCCCATTTCCTCTGCATCACGGCTTGCCAAGTATTCATTGACAGTGATAACATGAACACCTTTTCCAGTGATAGCATTTAAGTAAACAGGCATTGTGGCAGTTAATGTTTTACCTTCACCGGTTTTCATCTCGGAAATATTTCCTTCGTGCAAGGAAACACCACCCATGAGCTGAACTCTATAAGGGTAAAGGCTCAAAACACGTCTTGCAGCTTCACGAACAACCGCAAAGGCTTCAACCATCATATCATCTAGAGATTCTCCGTTTTGATAACGTTGCTTGAAGTCTGCTGTTTTTTCACGTATTTGATCGTCTGTTAGATGCTCCATGTCCGGAGCTAGATCGTCTATTTTATCAGCTAATTTTTCTAGCTTCTTTAATTCGCGTTTATTTGCATCAAAAACTTTGTTTAAAATTCCAAGCATGTATGAACGCTCCTTTGTATATGGAAGTGTGAGAGAGTAGTTTAGGGCATGATCATCAGGGATCCTTATAAGATGAAATTCTGATGAGATACAACTGATTAAAATTAAAGGCGGAAAAGCTTCTGCGTCATTTTCTTGCCTTCAATTGCAATACCTAATAAAGTTCTAGAAAAATCACTAGAATCCTCTCACAAAATCACAATATTCCCTTTTTAATATTACCACTATAAAAAGACAGTGACAACTTATGGCGAATATGGATGGACGACGGGAAAAATAACCGGGGAACCATTCGTTGATGAGGTGAAGCATTAACGTAATGCGGGACGGTTCTCGATTCGGGTGACGCGTTAACTCAGTGCGGGACGGTTCTCGATTCGGGTAACGCGTTAACTCAGTGCGGGACGGTCCTCGATTCGGGTAACGCGTTAACTTAGTGCGGGACGGTCCTCGATTCGGGTAACGCGTTAACTCAGTGCGGGACGGTTCTCGATTCGGGTAACGCGTTAACTCAGTGCGGGACGGTCCTAGATTCGGGTAACGCGTTAACTTAGTGCGGGACGGTCCTCGATTCGGGTAACACGTTAACTCAGTGCGGGACGGTCCTCGATTCGGGTAACGCGTTAACTCAGTGCGGGACGGTCCTAGATTCGGGTAAAGCGTTAACTCATTCGAGAACCGTCCCCGAGTGGGGTAAAGCGTTAATGCGTGAAGGGACGGTTCTCGAATGCGTTAATTCTTTAACGCGATCGAGAACCGTCCCCAAATGGTTAGTATAAGATTTTTTTCATTTCTTTGCTTCTGCGGGAAATGCTGTTTGCTGAGACTTCGAATGCCTCGGCAAGGTCTTTTTGTAAATAGTTTTTATTGAAAGGGATATCCCCTTTCACCGCTTCAATTGCCGCAGCTGAGTAGATTTTCGGGTTTCGGATTTTTGGTCTTTCTTTCAAGAAATAATTTTCTAAGGAAAGGAAAGCTCTTTCTACTGATAGCTCCTTTTCTCCTTCCGCTACGAGAAATCCCTTCAAAGATTCCAATGCCTCTGGATAAGCAGGGTCTGACCAAGTAAACTCTTCCTCTTCTGGTTGAGCTCCCACTTCTTCCTCTTCCTTACCTTGGCTTTTTTCCACACCGTAAAGGAAGAATCCTAGATCTGCCAACCAGAGATAATTTTTCATGAGATGATCATGAAGAGTAGTAGATTCTTTATCGTCTTCAAATTCTTCACTTAACACTTGACCCACTACAGCCTCAATTTGCGGATAAATAAAATATTGAGCAAATGGGACGTATTTTTCACGATACGGAAGCAAAATTCCTACAAAGAAACTATTTTCCTCTAACCCTGAAAACTCTTCATGGATTTCTATGATTTCCCCTGAAACCGCCTCAGTCACAACTAAGTCTGTCGGGCTTGTTTGCTCCACTCTCCCCGCCGTCAGACGCACCTTCGACCAGTTTTCTAATGCTTCTTTCGTTTGCGGTCTCGTAACCATAGATATCTGCTTTTCAATAAACTGTTCTAGTAATGATTGCCCGCTTTCAAACGGATGCGTTACACCATACCAGCTAACGAATGCCATTTCATACACTTCTTGATCTTTCTTCAACATTTTTAAATCATTTAAATAATGATGATAGGCTTCTTCCATTTTCGGATGGTTATGTAGAGCTATATAGTCATAGGCTTGTGCCTGAAGAACATCCAACTCTTGATGGATCAATTGGTTAATATCTACGACACCTGCTTTGCCGCAACATTTTTTATATTTTTTCCCACTGCCACAAAGACATGGTTCATTTCTACCGATAGCACTCATTTCGTCTTCCTCCTCTTTTTCGTAAAAGAGTGTCGATTACACAAAGATACATTATAACGTAGAGATTCCATTGTTTAAACTCTTTTCGAACAAGAAAAATGAACCAGTTCCTGCTTTACTCATTTCCCCAGAAAATAAATGGGGGAACCTTTCATTTTAAAAAACTAGTATTGGCTATTATAAAAATGAAATCTATAATGATGTATGTAAAGAGTGTTAATTACAAAATCTGAATTCAATTGAGACTCATCTGTTACAAAATTCAACTTAGGTCAAGCCCCTAAAAGGAGGTAGTATCTTAATGATTCTAGTTAGTTCATGTTTAGCCGGAAAAGAATGCCGATATAATGGTACGCATAGTTTAGTTGATAAAATTCAAAAGCTAGTGGAACAAAAAAGAGCGATCATGGTATGTCCAGAATTACTTGGCGGATTCTCCACTCCTCGTGAACCTGCAGAAATTGTTGGTGGTAACGGAGAAGATGTATTAAATGGTCAAGCAAAAGTGATGGGGAAGTCTGGTGCCAATGTGACAGACTTATATATTGCTGGTGCCTATAAAACACTAGAACTAGCTCGACAACTTCAAGCAACGTCCATTGTCCTGAAAGAAAACAGCCCATCTTGTGGCAGTTCCTCTATTTATAATGGCGAATTTTCTAACCAGAAAATACAGGGTGATGGGGTAACAACGGCCTTACTGAGGAAAGAAGGGTTCAACGTCATTTCTGAAGAAGAACTAATGGAGTTGATTTGATTGGATTGTTGAAGGCTTGTGCCTAATAATCTCAACATTATTATATAAGGCTTTTTTCGTAAACTTTATTGCTTTTGGTCAATTAAATATCCAATATTAGTGAAACATTTATTACTTTGACGGAAAGATGCCCCGAAACCTTAATACTTACGGGTTTCTAATCTTGTTCGAAAAGCACAATCTATGCGAAAACAGCCTTATAAAAAAAGCCATCCATCCCCAACCTATCAATGAATAGGAGATGAATCGCTCAAATTCAACAATAACTACGATCTGAATGCACCCATACTGTCTTTTCTCCAAAAGGAGTTCGTTTACTTTGTCTTTGAGGGATATCAGGATACCCTAAGTAAATAAACCCTAGAACTTCTTCCTTATCTGCCAAGCCGAATAGCTCTTTCATCTTTGGATGATAGCATGCCTTTCCTGTTCGCCAAATGGAACCTAGCCCAAGGGCGTGCGCGGCGAGTAACATGTTTTGAATGGCAGCGTTGACCGCTCCGACCTCTTCAATATGCTCGGCTTTAGGATTATCCGAAGGGGTTACTGCCACTGTGATAATAACAGGTGCACGAAAAGCCTTATCCTCTAACTTCTTAAGTTTTTTCTCGTTTTCTTCACTACTAGGATCCTCCATAGCTTCTTTGGTAATTTCAGCAAGCGTTCTCCCTAGAGGTCTTCTTCCATCTTCTGTTAACACAAAAAACTTCCATGGCTCCGTATTGTAATGGTTCGGAGCCCATGTTGCAGCTTCTAATAGTTTAGTAATCGTTTCCTTATCAATTGGATCAGGTTTCACTCTTCCTATACTTCTTCTATTTTTAATTGCTTCAAAAACATCCATTCAAAATCCCCTCCATCTATTTATATATGTAAATAAACTTTAAACCGTTTTAATTGATAATGATTTTCATTTAAATCATAGTATAACTCTTCCTCTATTGTCCACCTTTTTCTCCCCATTAGATTAAAAACGTTTTCAGAGAAGTGTTCAAGGTGCTAGAAAAAAAATAAACCACAATTCCATTTTACTGAAATTGTGGTTCCTGGCAGCCTATTACTTAGGGCTTGTACAAATTAACTTTTCAGAATCGACTTCAATAAGCAAAATGATGCTTTCCGATTTGATTTGTTACTTGGCGTGTGAAAATCCAATGATCCGTAACGAGGGTAGGGTTATAATAGTACAAAGAGCCGTAGGTAGGGTCCCATCCAAGAAAAGCATCCTTTACTGCTCGATAAGCACTAGTATCGGGCTCAAGCATATATTGCCCATCATTCACCGCTGTAAAAGCATTTTTTTGAAAGATGACATTAGAAATCGTATTTGGAAATTCGCTTGATTCGACACGATTTAAAATAACGGCGGCGACTGCGACCTGCCCCTCATAACTTTCCCCGCGTGCCTCTCCATGTACGATTTGGGCCATCAGGGTTACATGATAAAGCATGTTGGTCGTTTCGGGACCAACCACTCCAACCATATCTATATTAAAATCTTTTTGAAATTGTTTTACCGCTTCAGTTGTGATCGGACCGTAATATCCAGTCGGCTCAAGATGAAAGTAACCTAATTTCTTCAAAACGGATTGAACATAAACAACCTCTTGACCAACAGAACCTTTCGATAGTTGGGATGCTTTCACTTCAGACTCGACGATCCCCAAACATAAAATAAAGGCTACAGCTGCCATTACTCTTTTTACTAACTTCATAAATATAAACCACTCCTTTTAAACATTATGTACCAAACAGAAGAACGAATAATATAATTGCTAACAAAAGATATTACTACAGACAGTTGGCGAATATGTAAATGGTGATCACCTCCATAAACAAAACTGTTATTCCAAGCAAGAAGGAACATATTCACTACTTTCCCTCGTTTTAACAAATTAAACTATTCTTATGAGCATAAAATCATTGCGTTAACCTATACAGATTTTTGTAATATCCTTCGTTAATATAAATAGAGATTATGTCCGTAATGGAGAAATTGGTGTCGAATCATAGGATAGTTGAGATGAGGTGATTGAAAAAGGTTTAAATGTAAAAAAACTGTTATGAAAACAGCTTTTTCAAAATTCTTTCACTTATTGCCTGACAGAATGCTTTTTATTTTTTCATAGACAAGAGTTGCTAACAGATTGTGCCCTTTCCCATCAAGATGCATATAATCAATCGTGTTCATGGATACCAATCCATTTGTATTTAGAAATTCAGTACCTTGAATCCCTATAAGCTCCTTTAAATACTTTGGGAGTTCCTCCGATTTACGATCGCAATCTCTTCCCATCGATTTCCCCACAATGCCATCATATTCTTTTCCGATAGGTGGAGGTGCAATAACTAGTACATTTGGAGATTTCCCTTTTATACCCGCTGAAGTATTTTTAGCTTTTAATGAAAGTCTAGCAATTCCTTGAGCAATATTAAAAGCCGTTAGATTAAACCTTTCTTTCGTATCATTGGTACCTAGCATAATAATGACAAGCTCTATAGGGGCGTGACTCATTAAACAAGGATGGATGTAGGTATACCCATTTACCCCTTCAAGTAACGGGTCCTCTACAACACTAGTTCTACCTGGCAGACCTTCTTCCACAATTTGAAACTTCTCACCTAACCATTCAGCTAATAGACTAGTCCATCTAACTCCTTCCGGAAATCTTTCCATGGTTTTAGCATCATAGCCCCATGTATTTGAATCACCAAAGCAAACAATCCTTCTTTTCATTTTATTTACCTCCCGTATTCTATCAATCTGAGCTTACTACAAACTCTTAAAATAGCAAAAAGGTGGGATCCCATTCGGGTCACCACACTTTTTGTATCCTTATTCCATTGAATCTAATGCTAGTTTCGCACTTCCATATTGGCCCGCTTTATTGCCTAGCGTTGCCCATTTGACAATGCTTGGATCATGTCCAAATGATTGCAGTTGTTTTGACAAGGCTTCCTCCCAATAATGATGAGATTCTGATAAGCCGCCACCCATGATAATAACTTCTGGATCATACAGGATTTTAATATTATGAAGTGTAATACTGAGATCATGGATAAAATGCTCCACACAAGTTTGAATCTGCTGATCTTCTTCATTATAAGCAGTCCATATTTGACTTCCATGCTTAAATGAATGACTAGTCTCGTTAACTTGATTCAATAAAGCAGTACCTGAGATATATTGCTCTACACAACCTTTTTGTCCACAATTGCAGTTTTTCCCTCCTGGATAAAGGATCATATGTCCCACTTCTCCTGCAGACCAATTGGTCCCTCGGATGATGTCATCATTTATGACGATTCCACCACCAACTCCCGTTCCTAGGGCAAGAAAGAAGAAATTTTGAATGTTCTTACCCGCTCCCATCCAAGCTTCTCCAATTGCAGCAACATTGACATCATTATCGACGAAAACCGGAAGTGAGTATGCTTTTTCAAATTCCTCTATAAAATTAACACCGATCCATTGAGGCAGATTATCTGTTGCATACACAACCGTTGCCTCCTGAGTATTGATTCTACCTGCACTCCCAATCCCAATGGCATCAATTGAGTGATTTTCAATAAAATGTTGAATCATTTGATGAACATTTTTAAGAACGTGATCCCTACCTTTGGAAGCATCTGTTGAAACGGTTTGGAAATCAAGTAATTCACCAATCTCAGATATTACGGCGCCCTTTATCCCCGTTCCTCCAATATCGATTCCGATAACCTTTTTCATTGTACTCAACCCTTTATAAAGGCTCTTTTCTTAAATTTAGTTGTTTTTGATTCTAAAAAATGATTAAGAAAGGAGCCTCGTATCTTAATATAATTTTTGCGAAAGGCTGCATAGTTTGCAAAAGCAGACTTTATAAAAAGTTCTCTACTATTTCATGTTGATTTTATCTATAAAGCTCTTAGTAATTAGCTGAGGTCTTGTAATAGCTCCCCCAACCACGATGGACCAAGCTCCTAGTTCAAACATTTTCTGTGCTTGGTCAGGTGTTTGAATTCGGCCTTCTGCAATAACAGGGATGGTTGCTTGTTGACTCAATGTTTTCACTAGTTCAAAATCTGGATCGACTTGTTGCGGACTGTAGCTGGTATAACCGGATAGGGTTGTAGACAGCATATCAACTCCACATTTAGTCGCATATTCTGCGTCCCCAAGATCGGATATATCCCCCATTACAAGGGTGCTGCTTTTATTATGAATGTAGTGAACAATGTCCTGAAGAGATTCCTTATTAGGTCTCTCCCGGATAGTCGCATCAAGGGCAATGACCTCTGGTTGTACGGCAAGTAATTCGTCCACTTCTTTTTTCGTTGGTGTAATAAATACTTCATTATCTGGATAAACTTTTTTTAGCAAACCAATCACGGGTAATTGCGTTTTATGTTTGATAGCAAAAATATCTTCTGGGGAGTTGCTCCTGATGGCTGCAGCTCCACCTTCTTTTGCTGCTTGAGCCATTTTGGCCATTGTTTCTGAGCCATGCAGTGGTTCATTTTCTAATGCTTGGCAAGATACAATTAAATGATGATGAATTCGTTCAAAGAAATCATGCTTACTCATGATGAAACCACCTTTTTAAAATTGATAGGGATTGACTCAAAAAAGTCTTGAATCAATCCCGTAATAAATCTTCCTATACCGCTTCCTCGTGTTCATATTCCTCATTAATCGTAAAGACCGTGAGCCCTGTAGTTTTCTTATTTCCATTAGGGAAAAAGAAGCTTGCAACATAGCCAATTCCGAAACTACTGAAGAAGGCAAAAACACTAAAGAAGAATGAAATTAGTCCGGATTGCTGCAAGATGTAACAAGTGATCGCACTAACAATGAGCCCGATCAAAGCACCTGGTGCATTTGCTCGTTTCGTGAAGATTCCTAGAGCGAACGTACCAGCAATTGGAACCCCGAACAATCCAACTAAGGAAAGGAATAAATCCAAGGTTTCGCTTTGATTTGTGTTAATTAAAAATAGTGAAACCCCTACCCCTAAAATTCCAGTGATGATAATAACATAACGTGCTAGGAGAACATTCGATTTCTCACTGCTTTCAGGGTAAAACCTTTTCTTAAAGTCGACGACCACACATGCGGACATACTATTTAAACTGGAGGATATCGTCGATTGTGCTGCTGCAAATACCGCTGCTATAATGAGACCTGCAACCCCTGCAGGTAAAGTTGTTAAGACGAAATATGGAACAAGAGCTGAGGTATTAAATCCTTCAGTCAATAATTGGTGCTGTTCATAATAACTGTATAAAACGGTACCGATCCCATAAAAAATAGGAATGGTAATACCTGCAAAAAAGGCATTCGTCCAAAGTGAACGTTTCGTTTCCTTAATGCTCGTTGTTGTACTGTAACGCTGAACAACATCTTGACTAGCTGTATATTGGTGTAGATTATTAAAAATCGAACCAAGGAAGATAATGGGGATTGTTGCTGCAGCAAAGCTCCACTTCCAATCTTCTGCTGAAACGATTTTCTGATCCTTCATTGCATCATTAATAATTGTTTCGAATCCTCCGTCAATATTCACAACACCATAAACAATAATTAACAAAGCACCGCCGATAAGAATGATCCCTTGAATAACATCACTCCAGATTACTCCTTCCATACCACCAAGGAATGTATAGACAACGCAAAGCAATCCAATGACGGCAGCGATAAGAAATGGATTGATGTCTGAAATCGATGTAATCGCTAACGTCGGTAGGTAAATGACGATGGCTACACGCCCTATATGAAACAAGATAAACAACAAGCTGCCTAATAACCTCAAGGAAACATTAAATCGTTTCTCTAAATATTCGTAGGCTGTTGTGACATTAAGTTTTCTAAAAAACGGAATATAGTATTGAATAAGAATCGGTACAATAGCAATAATGGCAATATTCCCAGCTGCATATGTCCAATCACCTAAGAAGGCTTTCTCTGGTGTTGACATAAAGGTAATGGCACTCAAAGTTGTCGCATAAATACTTAGACCCGCTGCCCAAGCAGGAATCTTTCCTCCTGCTTTAAAAAAGGCATCTGTGTCTTTTCCACTCTTCTTTGTAAAATAAATTCCTACCCCTAGCATAGCTATAAGATAAATACCTAATGTTAGCCAGTTTAAAGCTCCAAACCCTATTTTCTCCATGAAAACTCCCCCCTATATTCGTATAAATCAATCGATTTTAAACGCTTACAAATTAAAGTGTTTAACCAACGCTTCAACCTCTGGACGTTTCTCAGAATCGAAACGCTTCATTGGTTTTTGACATTGACCAGCATCGATTCCCTTTGCATGAAAAATTTCTTTGATCGTTTGATAAAGTCCTAACTCAAGAATCTTTTCAATTAAATCATTCGTTTTATGTTGGATTTCTTTTGCTTCACTGATTTTTCCTTCTTGTGCAAGTTGGAAAATTTCTTTTGCTCGTTTTCCATTTACATTGAACGTGCTTCCTATCGCACCATCAATGCCATAAATGGCTGCTGGAAGAAGCATTTCATCGAAACCTGAGAAAATTAATTTTTCAGAAAAGCGTTTTCTCATACGTTCTAATAAAAAGAAGTCTGCAGCTGTGAATTTCACACCAATAATATCTTCATTTTCAAATAATTCTTCAAACTGATCAAGAGACATATTAACACCAGTTAAAAACGGGATAGAATAAATAAGCATTTTATTCTTTGTCTCACGAATAATAGAAAAATAATAGTCTTTAATTTCTTCAAAATCAAACTTGTAATAAAACGGTGTAACTGCTGAAAGACAGTCATATTTTAGTTCAGTTGCATACTTTCCTAATTCAATGGCTTCATCTAAGTTCAAAGATCCAACCTGTGCGATTAACTGAATATCATTTTTAGCTTCGTCCTTCACAATTTCAAAAATCTTCTTCTTCTTGTCTGTCGATAGTAAAAAGTTTTCCCCTGAACTACCATTTACGTATAGCCCATCCACCTCACAAACATCAATATTATGACGAACAATCTTTCTTAAGCTTTCCTCGATAATGTTTCCGCTTTCATCAAACGGTACGATTAAAGCCGAGAATATTCCCTTCATGTTGTATTCCTCCATATCATTTTCAGTTTTAAGTGAAGGCTGGCAAAAAGTAGGATGAAGATGTTTGGATCTTGTGGTTCCCGCATCTTCAGTGACAGCCTTGCTTATCTTGTAATATGGTCTGACCAATTTAAATGTAATATGGTCTGACCAATTTAGAATTAGAATATCGAATAACTAATATTTTGTCAATTCAAATTTTCAAATCTGAAGAATTTAAGTTGATTGACAAAAGTTCCTAATAGCATTACGATTTTTTAGAGATGGTCTGACCAATTTAAGGCCATTGAAATTAAATTATAGGATGAGAGTGTGTACTGTGGGGATTCCTCCAAAAATGACCCTCGCTCAAATTGTGAGTGATCGAATAAGAAACTATATTATTGATAACAACTTAAAGCCTGGTGATAAGCTTCCTTCAGAAAAGGATTTAACCGAAGCCTTATCTGTTAGCAGAACGGTCGTGAGAGAATCATTAAAGTCATTGCAAGCAATGGGAATGATTCGGATTAAAGCTGGAGAAGGAATATATGTAGATGATTCGACTTTAAAAAGTGTCCATAACTTACTTGATTACCATTGGAAAACGAATGGCATTCAATTGAAAGAACTGTTTGAAACAAGGAAAGTATTAGAGCTTGGAGCCATTAATCTAGCCATAGAGAATAATGAATTCGAACAGCTTGAAGAAATGGATAAGTGGAATCAGCTTTATTTAGAAAAGATCAATCGTAATGAAAACCCCAGAGCGGCTGATATTGGATTTCATCGTGCTCTATTTAAGGCGACTGGAAATAATACCTTCTACCAACTCAATGAATTTACACTTGAATATTTTAATACAAGCATCCTCGGATCGTATAATGACAGTGAAGAATTAAAACGTTCCTTTGAAGAGCATAAAGAGATTATCGAATGGATTAAAGCAAAAAACGTTGAAAATGCACAAAAGGTCATGCTCAGGCACTTCGAACCTATCCAAAAATTTCTAGATCGATATGAGGATTTAAAAGGAGCAGAATATGAAACCGATCGAGAAAACTGAGAGATTCACGCTAAAAAAAATGGTCATTGAACATTTGAAACAATATATTATTGAACATGAAATTGGACCAGGTGAAAAGCTTCCACCTGAGAGAGAACTAATTAAAATTCTAAATGTCAGTCGATCCGTCATACGTGAGGCGTTAAGCTATTTAGAAAATACAGGGGTCCTCTCGATTCGTCAAGGGCAGGGCATTTTCGTGAAGCCCCATGACCTAACACCATTATTGGAACAAATGATGTTTTTATGGAAAATTGAAAACAAAAAAATTAATGAGCTGCTAGATCTCCGTTTATTATTTGAATTAACTGCCATTGGTGAAATCATCAGAAATGGAAATGAGGCAGACCTAAATGAATTAGAGAAAATCGCCACAAAGATGGATGATCCTAACCAAAATACAGAATGGATACAAAATGCGGATATCGACTTTCACCGGGCTCTTATAAAAGCTACCCATAATGAACTATTTATCCAAATTACCCATCTGATTGTAGAGTATTTCTCAAAAGTACCTCACCACCAAATGACCTCCGCCAATATAGAAAAAACTGTAAATGAACACAAAGATATTGTCCAAGCCCTCCGTGAAAATGACGAGAAAAAAGCAAAGGATATCCTTTCTGAGCATTTAAATTGGTCGAAACAAAATGTGATAAACGTGAATGATAATATTTAGGATAAATAATGGGGTCCCCGACAATGATTTCTTGATTTGGACATAATTATGATGAATTTTTTGTCTTAATCGTTTTGATTGCTTGAAAAATTTGAGTTATTGCACGAGAAGCTACTATAATTGCACGAAAATTATATTTATTGCACATTTAAAATTTCCGGGTAGATAAGTAAGGTGGGATCCCATTGGATCACCACCTTTTCGCTATTTTTGTAACTTCATAAACTCCAATACATCCAAATCCATTCTTCCCTCTTCTTGTTCCCGCATTTCAAAGTTTTCTGTATGAAGATAATCTTTTAGACTTTGATTGAGTGGTTTGTTTTCTTTATGATAACCTAAGCGGCTTAGTTCTGATTCAAGCATCTGGGTGATTTCACCCTGAATCGGAACGACTCTTTTAGGTTTAGAAGGAGCAAAATAGAGTTGATGAAGCTGATAAATTCGGATTAATTCTTTAATTGGGTCAGGATGATCATCGACACGCAGATCAATAAAACGGTCGTTAAATCCACCATAACCACCATTTTCTTTTACAACTAAAATGGCAGCAGACTGCATTCCACGAGAATCGCCTCCTGCGTCCTGACCGGCATCAAGGGCTTTTAATAATTTTTCCGCAAGAGCCCCTTCACTTTTCGAGAACGTTTCTCCCATTGCCTTCACCGTATTTTCATCTACCAAAATGTTTCCTTGAGCAGCAAAATGCTGACCTGTCATACCTCCCGCCCAGTTGTAACAGCCTTCTCCTGTAAATGTAGCGGGATTTCCTAAAGCATCAATCATCCCTACTTGTCTTAGATGCTGCTCAGGATCGTCTTTGGTAATGATCTCGATTGCTTCTTCAGCGGTTTTCCCTTCTTCCATTAGCTGCAATGCCTGTGGTCCATAAGCCGTATTAGCATAGGACTGAGTTGCTACTGCGCCTACTCCTGCTTTTGCGAATGGTACAACGGCCCCAACACCAATGAATTTTGACTGAACCGCTATCCCCCATTCCTTTGTGTCTGGATCATGTCCTACAATGGAATAAGTCATATGTTCTACCTCCTTATTTTAGTGCGTCAGGGTTTAGTCCCTTCAATTCCTCGATAACAAATAACCCATCTTTACGAATGAGTACGTCGTCGAAATAGATTTCTCCACCACCATACTCTTGTCTTTGGATGTTCACCATATCCCAATGTACGGAAGAGCGGTTTCCATTGTCTGCTTGCTCATAAGCTTGACCAGGTGTAAAGTGGAAGCTCCCTCCGATTTTTTCATCAAATAGGATATCCAGCATTGGTTCTTGAATGATTGGATTTACTCCAATAGCAAACTCGCCTATGTAACGTGCACCCTCGTCTGTATCTAAAATTTTATTCAATTCTTCCGTTTTATCTGCTGTTGCTTCGACAATTTTGCCATTTTCAAATTTTAAATGGATGTTGGTAAAGGTATGGCCGTGATAAAGTGTTGGTGTATTATAAGTGATATAGCCGTTGACACTGTCTTTAATAGGTGCCGTGTAGACCTCACCATCAGGGATATTACGTTTACCGAAACACATGACTGCTGGGATGTCTTTTATCGAAAAAGTAAGATCTGTGCCTTCTCCTTTTATATGAACCCTATCCGTCTTGTCCATCAAAGCTTTAAGTGGCTTTTGTGCTTCCTCCATTTGTTGATAATCAACATTACACACTTCGAGCAAGTAATCGAAAAAACGTTCATAGCTCATCTTTGCTTTTTGAGCTAGAGCATTATTCGGATAATTTAACAGCACCCATTTCTTATTATTTATCAAGAAGTCTTGGGATTCTTGGGTGTTTTTCATGATGACCTGCCACTTTTCTGCAGGAACTTCTCCAAACTCGGCATCATTCCACTCACTCGCCACCTGAATCAAGGCATCTAAATCTTGATACTGATGCATATTCCAGCGATTTTGAGTTGCTGCTAATTCTTCGCTTGCATTAGATACCTGGATACGATTGAGCTCTTGATCATTCATCTGATAATACGGAATCGCCCCAATATCAAAAGCCTTTTTCATCAGCTCCTTCAGAAGGGGAACAGTATTTGCATCCCCAACAATCATCACCTTTTCCCCTTGTTCAAGCTTTAACGAATGAGTGATTAACATATCCGCCAACTTCTCTAACCTTGGATCTCTCACCATAACAACCTCCTAAAAAAAGTCCTCCCAACAAATTCCCTAAAACCCGCGAAAACCCTCCATGTCACGGCACCGCGGTGAAGCACTCAGGGACGGTTCTCGATTTCAGTACCGCGGTGATGCACCCAGGGACGGTCCTCGATTTCAGTGCCGCGGTGATGCACCCGGGGACGGTTCTCGATTTCAGTGCTGCGGTGAAGCACCCGGGGACGGTTCTCGATTTCAGTACCGCGGTGATGCACCCAGGGACGGTTCTCGATTTCAGTGCTGCGGTAAAGTGCTGAGGGACGGTCCTCAAGTGCTTTAAAGCACTTGAGGACCGTCCCTCTAAATTCTTCGTTATATACTTTTTTTCACCCCAGAAAGACTGCACCGTATACAAGTGCACCGCTTATGACGTAAACGGGATGAACTTTCCATTTTTGTAATAGGAAGAAGCTTAGCACCCCAATGATGAGTGTTTGCCAGATTCCGATTCCATCGTAGGCTGTTGTAAAGAAGCCGATGGTCATGATTCCTAACAATACCGCAATTGCCGGGCGCACTAAGTTCGTCATCTTCTGTACCTTAGGAGATTCCTTATATTTCATTAAAATACTCAGAAGCACAATCATCAAAATTAAGGAAGGTGCCACGGATGCAAACACTCCAACGATAGCTCCCAGCACACCTGCTTGTTGAAATCCGATATATCCTGCCATTTTGGTAGCAATCGGACCAGGCAACGCGTTACCGAGAGCGAGCACCTCACTAAACTCATTCACTGACAGCCAACCGTAACGATCGACGACCTCATTTTCCACAAGTGGAATGGAGGCAGGTCCTCCCCCATACCCAAGAATGCCCGGAATAAAAAAAGCTAAGAAAATTTGAATATAAATCATGATGCTTTCACCTGCTTTTCACCTTCCGGCTTCGTACGGGAAAGCAGTGCGTAGCCTAACATCGCACCAATCACAATCGCCGGATGTATACCGAGAACGGACAGCAATAATACACTACCTGCCAACAACACGATCGTAATTTTCCATCCAAGGCTTTTCTTAGACTTTTTTACGAAATCCCATGTTAAAACGCCAAGCATGACTCCCACGACAGGAACAACCGCACTGGCCATACCCTGCACCCATGGTTTTTCCCTATATGCATTCAAAACCGTTAACAACAACACCATCAAAACAATCGTAGGAAAAATCGTGGCTATCACTGCATTGACCATTCCGAGATATCCTCCGACCCTATACCCGATATACCCTGCCATTTTAGTGGCTATTGGACCAGGCAGTGCGTTACCGAGAGCTAGGATATCTGAAAAATCATCGTCACTCAGCCATTTATATCTCTCGACAACTTCTTTATGCACAAGTGGAATGGAGGCGGGACCACCCCCATATCCAAGCATCCCCACACGGAAGAAAGCTACAAATAAATGCCACTGCTTCATCGCTCTATCACCCTCTTCATACGCATTAAAAAGGCTCCTCTTACCAAGCAGCAATCGCTCCATCTGTCCGTGATTCAGTTCCTCCCATGAGAACACCTGTCTCTGGATTTCTCCAAATAATCTGCCCGCGTCCGAATGCACCATGGTCTGTTGCAACCTGAATGCTGTGACCTTTTCTAGCCAGTGCTTGTGCAATATAATTTGGAAATCCAGGTTCCACCAATACCTGCTTCTCCTTCATCCATTGCCATCTAGGCGCATCTAAAGCCGCCTGCGGATTCAAATGAAAATCGATCGTGTTCATCATCACCTGAAAATGTCCCTGTGGCTGCATATAACCTCCCATGACGCCAAACGGTCCAATGGCTTCGTTTCCTTTTGTTAAAAATCCGGGAATAATTGTATGATACGTCTTTTTTCCGGGCTTCAATGCATTAGGATGCTCAGGATCTAATGAAAAATCATGCCCTCGATTTTGTAAGCCAATTCCTGTACCTGGAATGACTATCCCAGACCCAAAGCCCATATAATTGCTTTGAATGAAGGAAATCATGTTCCCTTCATCATCAGCTGCCGCTAAATAAACCGTTCCACCTTTTGGGGGTTCATAATTTTCCGGAAAAATAGCTTCCTCTCCAATAAGGTCTCTTCTATCCTTAGCGTATTGTTCAGATAAAAGTTCATCAACAGATAGCGGCATATCCTTATCTTCTGTAATAAACGCTTTTCCATCCGTAAACGCAAGTTTCATACTTTCAATTTGTTTATGATAGGTGTCAACGGCCTCTTTTTCGGAAAAATCGAAGCCTTTAGCAATATTAAGGGCCATTAACGCTACAAGTCCCTGACCATTCGGCGGGATTTCCCATACATCATAGCCGCGGTAGGAGGTTGAGATTGGATCTACCCACTCCGCTCGATAATCAGCCAAATCTTCTTCTGATAAAAATCCACCATACGCTTTCATGTAAGAAGAAATTTTCCCGGCCAATTCTCCTCTGTAAAAACTCTCTCCTTCGGTTTCTGCAATTGATCTTAACGTGGAAGCATGACCTGGTGATGACCACATCTCACCAATTAAAGGAGCTCTTCCTTTCGGAGCAAATGTATCAAACCATGGTTTGAACTCATCACTTTTAAAAATCTCACGGAATTTTTTATAAGCCAATCCCCAGTACTTCCCTAAAACCGGGCTTATCGGGTATCCCTCTTCTGCATAACGAATGGCTGGAGCTAAAACCTCCTTTAGTGATAGCTTTCCAAACCTTTTCGAGAGCTCCGCCCAAGCGGAAGGAACACCTGGTACCGTCACTGGTATAACTCCATGGACCGGCATTTTTTCGTGTCCTTTTTCTTTAACAGCCTCAATTGAAATAGATTTTGCCGAAGGGCCGCTAGCATTTAACCCGTGCAGTTTTCCTTTTACCCAAACAAGGGCAAACGCATCTCCACCAATTCCGTTAGAAGTAGGTTCTACCACTGTTAAGACCGCTGCCGTCGCAATCGCTGCATCAATAGCATTGCCGCCCTTTTGTAAAATTTCCAACCCTGCCTGTGAAGCAAGTGGCTGTGAAGTAGCCACCATCCCCTTTTTAGCAAAAGCTGTGTTGCGAATCGATGGATATGGTTGATAAAGGTGATCCATTTTCATTGGAGTTCACGCTCCTTTTCTACATGATGACAAGCAACAAAATGATTTTCTCCCATGTTTCTCCATTCCGGCTTCACTTGTTTACAAACATCTGTCGCAATGGGACAACGTGTATGGAAGGCACAGCCAGAAGGGGGATTCGCTGGATTTGGAATCTCACCTTGTAAACGAATTCGATCACGGTTTCCTCCCACTTTTGGACGTGGGATGGACGATAACAATGCTTTTGTATAGGGATGAAGGGGATTTTCATATAGTTGTTTAGCAGAAGCTAACTCCGCCGTATTCCCTAAATACATGACCATCACTCGATCACAAAAATAACGGACAACCCCAAGATCATGGGAGATAAATAAATAAGTTAATCCATACTTTGATTGAAGATTTTTCAAGAGCTTCAAGACCTGTGCCTGGACAGAGACATCAAGAGCAGATACGGCTTCATCGCAAATAATAACAGAAGGATTTAGAGCAATAGCACGGGCAATCCCGATTCTTTGTCGTTGACCACCACTGAATTCATGGGGATAGCGATCAATTTGTTCTTCTTTCAACCCTACTTCTTGCAAAAGCTCGATCACTTTTGCCTTTCTTTCTTTACCTGAGAGCTTTGTATGCATAACAAAGACTTCTTCAAGTGCATCTCCAATACGCTGGCGAGGATTAAGAGAAGCATAAGGATCTTGGAAAATCATTTGCATTTGTTTTTTAAACGGAAGCCGTTCGCGATTTGAAAGATTTTGAAGCTCTTGATTTTGAAAAAAAATCTTTCCATTTGTCACGTCTTCTAAACCTAAAACGGTCCTACCCAATGTTGATTTTCCACAACCCGATTCACCGACAATTCCAAGGCTTTCACCTTCAAAGACCTCTAAGGTGACATCTTCCACAGCTTTCACATGACCTTGTACTCGTTTGAGAAGTCCTCCTCTAATCGGAAAATATTTCTTTACTCCTTCCAATTTAAGAATGGACGATTGATTGACGGTTGTTGGCATCTTCCTCCACCTCCTGTAACCAGCATTTCACTTTATGACCTTCCCCTACTTCAAATTCTTTAGGTTCCTCTACTGCACATCGATCCGTTGCAAAAGGGCAACGAGGATGGAAGCGGCATCCACTAATATCTTCATTCAAGTTAGGGAGAGAACCAGGGATCGCCTCAAGTTCAAAATCAGGCTCATCAATATTGGGAACAGAATTCAATAATCCCCGTGTATATGGGTGCCTGGGACTATTAAAAATACTTTCTACCGATCCCTCTTCTACTTTTTCACCAGCGTACATGACCATGACACGATCGGCTACCTCCGCGACAACGCCCATATCATGAGTTACCATAATAACTCCCATTCCAAGTTTATCTTTTAAGTCTTGTATGAGGTCAAGAATTTGGGCTTGAATCGTTACATCCAAAGCCGTTGTCGGTTCATCAGCGATTAATAACCTCGGATGACAGGCAAGTGAGATTGCAATCATCACGCGCTGTCTCATCCCCCCACTTAGTTCATGGGAATATTGTTTCATCCTTTTTTCTGGATAGGGGATTCCTACCTGCTTTAGTAATTCAATTCCTTCGTTATGCGCCTTCGATTTACTAAGTCGATGGTGAAGCATTAAGGGCTCTCTCAACTGATAACCGATTGTTAATACTGGATTTAGCGCTGTCATTGGCTCTTGGAAAATCATTGAGATATCTTTCCCGCGAACACTTCTCAACTTTTCCTGGGATAACTTTGCTAGATCCCGTCCCTCAAAATCAATATTTCCTTCTTTTATATAGCCATTACTTGGAAGTAAGCCCATTATCGATAGGGACGTAATACTTTTTCCACATCCCGACTCCCCAACAATACAAAGTGTTTCCCCTTTTTTCACTGAAAAAGAAACGCCTCGGACGGCAGACAATTCACCGTCTGACGTCCTAAAGGCTGTAACTAAATTCTTTACAGATAATAGATCTGTTGTCATGATTACCCCTACTCTCTGTAAACTTTATAAAGTGACCATTGACCTGTGGGATCTAACTCCAAGCCTTTTACCGATTTATCTAGAGCGGCCGTTACTACACCATGATTCATTACAATGACTGGTGCATCCTTCACTAACATTTGATTCGCTTCTTGTAATTTTTTCACACGAACTTCTTGATCAACGTTTTCTCTTGATTCGTTTACTAATTGATCAAACTCTGGGTTATTGTAGCCTACACGGTTTGATGACCCAATATTATCTGAGTGAAAGTTTGGATAAAGCAGCTCACTACCATCAGCTGTTGTATTCGACCAGCCTAGGAATGTCATATCATATTTTCCGTCTCTTGCTGTGTCTAAGAAAGTTCCCCATTCCATTGTTTCAATGGATACATTAAGTCCAGCTTCTTTTAATTGAGACTGAGCAATTTCCGCCATCAGCATATAGCTGTCACGGTTTGCTACTAAAATCTCAAGCTCTAAATCTCCAAAGTTATTACTTTTGACCAATTCTTTCGCTTTTTCTAAATCATGCTTGTAGCCTGCACCATCAGCTGACTCGTCATATCCAAAGACTTTTGGCCCAATGACACTATTTCCTTTCGTTCCTAAACCGTTTAATTTATTTACATATGCCTCACGATCAAGAGCATAAGCAACTGCTTGGCGGAATTCAGGATTGTTCATTGGCTCCTTTTTCATATTGAAGCCCATATAATAAACAGGTGTTCCTTCTTTCTTTGTTACTTCTACGTTTTTCAGAGACTCTACCCGTTTCAATTGCTCTGTTGGGATCGCATCAATGAATTGAACCTTACCAGTTTGAAGCATAGAGATGGCCGTTGTTATTTCTGGAACCACTTTAAAGGTAGCCTTTTCAAGCTTAGGAGCCCCTTGCCAATAATCTTCATTTTTTTCGATAACCACTTGATCACCAGGAGTCCAGCTTACGAATTTGAATGGTCCTGTACCTACTGGCTCCTTCATTAAGTCTTGAGCCTGATCTGCTTTTGGACTGACAATTGCAGAATTCGTATGAGATAATGCCGCTAATAGCGGTCCATATGGATACTTTGTTTTAATTTCAATTGTATAATCGTCAACAACTGTCACCGACTCAACTGGCTCTAAGAGAGAAGCTCGAGGTGCAGCCGTTTTTGGATCCATGAACTTATCAAAAGTATACTTTACAGCTTCTGCGTTAAAATCCGTTCCATCATGAAATTTGATATCCTTTTTCAATTTAATGATCCATGTTTTATCATCTGGCGTTTCGTATGATTCAGCTAACAATGGTTCAATTTCCATCGTTTCTGGATTTCTTGTAAATAGCGTTTCATAAACTTGTTCGATAACACTAGAAGAAACCGAGTCATTCGTTAAAATCGGAGAAAGTCCAACGACATCAGTGATTGTTGCATAGGTGATCTCTTGGGGTACATCTCCTCCTTCATTATTCCCTCCACTTGAACTACTACTTGAACATCCTGTTGCTAAAACTACCATTAGTGCTACCATTGCCACTAGCCATTTCTTCACCTTAAGTCCCCCTTGTATAGTTACTGATTCAAATCCATGTTCGGATCGAGTGCATCCCTTAATCCATCTCCTACAACATTAAAAGCAAAAACAATCAGCATAATCGCAATCCCAGGAACAATCGTCATATGAGGTGATGTCCACATAAAGTTTTGTCCTTGAGCAATCATCGCTCCCCACTCAGGTGTTGGCGGCTGTGCACCGAGCCCTAAGTAGCTAAGAGCCGCTGTCGATAGAATAGCTGTTGCCATCCTCATCGTCGCAAAAACAATAATGGGAGCTAAGCAGTTAGGAAGAATATGCTTCACTAAAATTCTTAAATCACTCGCCCCAAGGGATTTCATCGCTTGAATGTATTCTTGTTTTTTTACCGTTAAAACGGAGCCCCTTACAATCCGGGCACATGTTGGAATCGACCAAATACTTATAGCGATCGCAACATTTACTAAACTCGTTCCAAGCACTGCAATGATCAACATAGCTAATAAAATCCCCGGGAAAGCGAAAAGCAAATCCACTATCCTCATGATGATTCCATCAAGTTTTCGATAATATCCAGATATAAGCCCTAAGGCAACTCCTCCAATGAGACCGAGACTAACAGCCGTAATCCCAACAAGAAGGGAAATTCTTGCACCAAAAACAATCCTGCTCCACATGTCGCGCCCATAATTGTCAGTTCCGAGCCAATGACCTTCAGAAAAAATCGGAAGTTCACTTGCAGCCAAATCCTGTCTGACCGGATCATAGGTTGTGATGACCGGAGCCGCAATGGCGAGAAAAACTTGAAAAGCAATGATGATCAGTCCAACAACGGCAAGTTTATTTTTCAATAAACGTTTGACCGTTGTCACAAGATACTTCTCTTTCTTCTTTGGTTTGATGGAGCTTGAAACTTCTTTATTCGTAACCACTTCAGCAGACACCATTCATCCCCCTTTCCTTATTAGTCATAACTGATTCTCGGATCCACAAAGACATAAATAATATCGACAATCAAATTAACAAGTACGAAAAGTGTGGCGACTAGTAAGACAGATCCTTGCACCATCGGGAAGTCTCTGGCGGCAATCGCGTCAATCATTAAGCGCCCAACCCCATTTATCGCAAATACCTGCTCGGTAATGATGGTCCCGCCTAATAAGAATCCGAAGTTCAAACCAATAACGGTGATGACAGGAATCATTGAATTTTTAAGGGCGTGAACCCAAATGATCGATTTTTCCTTTACCCCTTTCGCCCTTGCCGTTCGGATATAATCGGCTCTAATGACTTCTAGCATGGAGGAACGACTCATCCTAGCAATCATTGCTGCCGAACCAGTACCTAACGTAATGGCTGGAAGAATCAGCTGCTTCATTCCTTCTACAGTCCAAAACGGGGCATCCAACCCGCCTACAGGAAGAACCTGCAAATTAACAGCAAATACTAGAATTAAAATCGTTCCAAGCCAAAAGTTCGGAATGGAAATGCCTGCAAGTGCAAAAACGGTACTCGAAACATCCAACCATGAATTTTGCTTCAGTGCTGATATCATTCCGGCAATGATCCCAATGACCACGGCTACGATCATACTGGCTATCGCCAGATTTAACGTATTCGGAAATCGAACCGCTATCGCTTCTGAAACAGATTGTTTCGTTTGATACGAATAACCAAAATCACCTTGGAAGACACCTTTTAGATAGTCCCAATACTGAACCAAGAATGGATCATTTAGCCCTAAACTGTCTCTGATCGCTTCAATATCAGATGCAGTAGCGGTTGGGCCTCCAATGATGGAAGCAGGATCCCCAGGTGCGATATGCATGCTGCCAAACACAAGAAAGGAAATTCCAACGAGTAAGAGAATTAGCTGTACAAATCGACGAATTATAAGTGCGACCATTTCGTAATCTTTTGCCCCCTTCTTTGAAAACCTTTTCATACTTAAGATGATAAAAATCCTTCGGGTAAGTTCCGTTTGTTAGGAAAAATACAAAATTAGCTTAACAAACGAAATTAAAAATATGTTATTGCCGATTATATCGAATGTCGAAAGATAAATCTAGTCGTTTTTTCAAAAAAATTAATTTATTTAGAAAATTAAATAAACCTAAACCACATTAACGCGGTAAACCACTCAGGGACGGTTCTCGATTGCGGTGATGCTTTAGTACACTGCGGGACGGTTCTCGAATGAGGTAACGCGTTACCTCATTCGAGAACCGTCCCTAAACTAAGCAACAAAAAAAGAGCTAACCAATTTTTTTGGCATAGCTCTTTATCCTATAGTTTAAGTCCATTACGACTTTTAAATCTTCTTAGTAAGATATGACTTTCTACTCTAGTAATTCCTTCGAGAGAATACAATTCATTATTGACGAATTTTTCGAGAGCGGTGAAATCCTCGACTAACACATGCATATGTAGTGTGCTCGGTCCTGTCATTTGATAACAGCTTGCCACACTCGGATTGTCGGCTAGTGTTTGAGCAACCTCTACCAAATAGGCTGGTTCACAATCCACTTCAAAGAAGGCAGACACTTGTTTACCAACTTTCTCTGAATTGATCACCACACTAAAACGCTCGATTACCCCACCATCGATTAACTGGTTAACCCGTTCACGTACCGCTACCCGAGATAAATTTAACTCTTTGCCGATATCCACATAGGAAAGACGGCCATTCTCGGTTAATAACTGTAAAATCTTTCGATCAACATCATCGATTTTCATTTCATCACCTCACAATAATTCCCACATATTAACTTGTAAAAGTAAATTCATTATAACGGTTAGGAGGTAAAGTGAAAAGGTAATAACAGTTCTAATCTTTAAATAACTAGATTCTTGCAATAAATTTATCATATTGATAATCGTCTATAATCAAGGTGTTCTAATGCTCTATTATTCATGCTTGAGATCAAATTGCTATATCACAGTTTTCAATTAAAGGTTTCACTAGTAAATAGTTTCATATCGGACCAAATATCCCCAGAGCTTACATAAACCCAAGCATCACTTGTTCCCTTTTTCGTCCCTTCCCCATAAACCGACGAAGGTATCCTTTAATCCGATACCGACCCGCTTAAAGTAATTTTCCACTTCTTTTCCATTCGTTAAGAATTCCCAAAGCGCTGGGTCTGTGTATTTAATGTTTTCTAGGTTTTCAATGTTTTTTAGTTTCTCGGTCTCTTCTTTCCCCAAGCCTTCTTCTTTTAACTTTTCGAGTACTTCAGGGTCAAGCTGGTTTGTTTCTTCTTTTTCAACCCATTCTTCCTTTTCTTCTTCGCCTTCAAATGTGCTTCCTTCCCATGGATCTCCCTCCCACGGGTTTCCTTCCCATGGGTTGCCCTTCCAAGGTTGTATTTCTGCTGATGTTGTGACAGGGAGGATGGTCATGCTGAGGATAACTTTAAAGACACACTGTTTTTGATAATTTAGATTTGAGCCACTTTTATACAACATGATCACATAAAAAATGAGCCACATGATTTCCAATTC
>JANAVG010000013.1 GCA_024213275.1 Rossellomorea sp. BNER | reverse complement strand
TTATAAAAAGAGTCTGTGAGAAGATTGCACCTTCTCACAGACTCTTTTCATTTATTCACTGGTTTTGTCCCAGCCTCTTTTATCTTGCTGGTATTAATATGAATAATACTTTCCAAATTCACCTGTTACATACCCAAGTCTTCCTTTAAATATAACCTCCCAATAACCACTAGTACTATTTTTCCCACGAACTGACCCAGTCACTTTAATCTTTTTTCCTTTGTCGATTGTTCCTAGGTTTTTGGATTTAAGTCTGTCCGGTCTGTCTTGAATGATTGCAGCATTGCTAACACCTATAATAGTAATTTCTCCAATTGGCTTTGGCCCCCTCTGTTTAGGAGGTAATGGTTTCTTTGCTGTTGATTTAGCTGCTTCCCTTTCAACTGATACATGCTTTTCAGCAGCCGTAACGTAAAATACTTTTCCGCGACTGTTTTTAACTTCGTATTGCCATGCAGCAGAATTGTCTCTTGGATCCTTAACCCAAATTTTGCGGACAGTTTGTGGGAATCCATATCCCTTTTGTAAACGTCCTGCAACGTCTTTATCTAACCAAGAAGGGGTGTCATAATATCTTAAGCCTTCCGTTTTTGATCTTAACCAGTTTGTTTTATTTTCGGGGTTAGAAGGCTTTTCTTCAGGAATCACTTCTGCTGGATTCTTTGGTGGTATTACGACTTTTGCATCTGTTAATTCGAGTAATTCATTCCATTTAGAAGCGTCTGAAATCATTGGAGCTGGACAGTTCTTTCCAGTTACATCAAAGTGTCGGACAATTCGATTCTTTGTATCTTTGAGTTGTGGAAACTTCTTTTGTAGATATTGATGAACTAATGCTGTACGTGCAATAGTGTCAGGATGAATAGTTCCATCTTCTTCAACACACATTTCAACATGAAGACATAGTAAGTTTGCGTTTCCTTCTTTGTATTGAGGATGTGTTGCTCTTAAGGTGGAAAGTTTTAATCCTGGAGTTCCACCATCATTAGCTCCAAAACAAACTTCATCAAGTGGTACTAATTCTAAGGCTTCATTTTTATCTACAAAGATATGCGCAGTTGCATATCTCTTTTTATTCTCAGGTAAGTTATCATTTAGGTTTGGAAGTGTCGTATTGAAGTATTTAAAATGATTTAACGCAGATGCCCCATAATTTGCAGTCCAATGATCTACAATTGCTTGGACTCTGATTAATTTAATCCCTGTTCTTGTTGTAGGGTGTTTTTTTATGTGCTTCTTCTTGTAATTCAGTTTAACCATTTACAATCCTCTCCTTTTTCAAAATAAAAAGCCCTCCAAATTGAGAGCTTTATTTCTTAATTAACCCTTGAGTTTGCAATGCTTTCTTCTGTAACTTGCCATTCCTAGTGACATAGTTATTCTTGAACCACGCCATGACTATAGTCACTATCGTAAATAGAATAGACCCTACTAGATAGATACCATCTACCAGACTAGTAATTTGTCCTTCCTCAATTGGAATGATTGGCATGCCTACCATAATTAATGTTTGGTTAATTAACGCAATTAAAAGAAGCACCGTCCGAATGACCGTGCCTTTGTCAAGATTTTTCATATTATTATTTCCTCCTAGTTTAATTTATTTCGCCCTTTTATTTTCTTCCTCTTCTGGATTTGCTCCAGGAGAAGGTAGTCTTTCTTTTGAACGGTTAATCTTTGCATTAATCTCGCTAGCTACTGCTTCTATTGCCCAGTTTGGAATCCATCGGTCCCATCCAGCCCTTACTGAATTTGCTGTAAATGATGTAAGAGTATGGACCATTATTCCTCCCCAAAACAGAAAAAAGAAAATGTTTGGTAGGGTGAAAATGCGATCAAGGGTGCTAGCGAATGCAGGCAATGATAATACTACCAGCGTTCTAATCATACCCTGCAACCCATATACAGATGCATATGTGTCATCTTTTTTCGATGCCTGAATACCCGAAACCCAATCGTATGCCGTGGCAGCAACTAGAGCAGTCATACATAGGAGATTCCATTCTCCCCCGTACGTTAGAGTTAAAAAATAACCTAAGGGTGTGCTTAAAATAGCTGCAAAAATGTTTTTCTCTGTGCCCATATTTGATAGGTTAAAGATTCCTGCGTAGAACTTCATGTTTTCACCTCCTTTAACGGCATAAAAAAAGAACCTAATTATTTACTTTGGGTTCTGAATCGCTTTTATTCTTATTGATTTCATTCTCTAACTTCTTTTTAAGGTCTTCATTTTCTTTTGATAATTCGTGAACAGATTGTGCTAGTAAATTATTTTTTACAGTTATTTGACCAATGATTTCATATAGATTCGGCTGTTGATTATTACTCATACTTTATTCACCTCTACACTTGTACTACTTTGGATTGCTGCTTCTAATTCAGAAACACGATTTTCTAACTCTTTAATTTTTTCTTCAGGACTTTCAGTTTCATCAGAAGGGTTTTTCTCTTTCACCAAGGGGATTAGTTTCATTCTCAACGACCTCCGATTCTTTTTCATCGATATACACTATATCCCCAGCGTAGCTTCCATCGGGGTGAGTGGTTACGGACAAGAATCGGTGGAATAGTCTCTTATCCCCCTCGTAAAACGCTAAATTTACGCCATCTAAATAGGTAGCTTGTAGGTGGTACTCGTAGCCCTCCGAGGATTCCACGATATATAAATCGTAAACTATCTTAACTTGGGGATCATATACTAGTTCAAACACGACTTGCGGTAAAGTGCAGGAATCCAATGAACCTTCTCCAATTCTAATAGATGAACTTGAGTGTTCTAGGTCGAACCCCCCCATAAAGCGCCTTCCGGTAATCCTTTTAATTTCTATCATTCATAACACCTCCTATGGCTCATAGTAAATTGCCATACGAACAGTAATCGTAAGACTTGCTGTATGGGGATCAGCACGCCACAAATAAATCCTGAAGCCCGTGCTGGACTGACCATATACACGAGCCACAAAATTATAAGAGTTAACACTATACGGTTGCGCGATTACCATAAATATATTCTCAGCCCCACTGAAATTGTAATCCTTATAAGTGAGTGTCTCACCCGCGGGTAGGTTAATGTCCATGTCGTCTATCCAGATTATGATTGAACAGTCGTGGGAACCATGTACAGTCAGACTGGAGTCCACCCCAGCACCCATAGCCCAATAGGAACCTCCGTTATCTCCTTGAATCTTTGTTCTCGGAAGATAGGCGAAATCAGTGTATACACCCATATAAGACCGACCGTCGGAGGCAGTGTCCAGTTTCATCAATTGTTTGGCACCACCGGCACCATCACCAAGATATTGCCAAAATTCGTGACCATAACGTCGACCATCGATATGCGGCAATGAGTCGTCGCGTCCGGCAAAAAACATCAAGTTTGACCAGTAAGTGTTATCAGAAGCTCGGTGGTAATTCTCCAGCCGTATAGCAGGTACAAGACCGTTAGCTGTTCCCCCGTCGCTAGTAGCTTTTAATAATAACCTGCCTTGCCATTCATCTGGAATATTAGACCCATCCAACTCAGTATGCCTATTGGCGTAGTCTATCGTGAATGATTCCTTGTGGGTACCTGGCCCTGTATTCCTACCAATGGCGAAGTAGTCTAAGTAGTTTACGATTGTCAATCCTCTTTTTGACGTATCACTAAGTTTCCATGAACTACTTATTGTGCCGGCGATTGTATCAGGTACAAAACCTGGATTATTCTCATTTGAATCGTAGAAGTACATTTCCCAGCCTTGGGCCTTGATCATCGGGTTTCCGTCTTTGGTTAAGATGTTCGCCGTAATTGCACTAAGATCTGCAACGTTTATAGCGTTTGCCGTAACGGTATCCGTGTAAATTTTTCCCCCATCAAAATACGTTGTATCTTCGTATTGCCATAGCTTTACGTTTTCGTGTACGTCTAATGGAGATGGAGAGTATTCCGTCCTCTTTGTCCCTTCTTCAATCATTACATTTCGAAGGATAAACCCCTGATCCGCTGCACCTGTACCAAACTGACCGATTAATAGTCTAGCATCTGGCACATCAACGTCATGTGACATCTGGAACTCTACCAACCACACATAAGTTAAACCTAGTACTGTTGGACAATTTGCTAGATTAATACTTGGTAGTTTTTTCACAGTGGTTCCATCTGTTTTCCTTAAGTAGATATAATCCACATTGTATCCAGTATTACTGTTAGACTGCCATGTGAAAGATACTGTATAGGTTTTATTCTTCTCCATATAGAAGGATCCTGACGTTTCAACCCCATAAGCATTTGTTCCAGGTACACCAATACCAACTCTTAGACCAGAGGTAGTAAACATACTGTACGGTTCAAATATTTTTAGGGTAGTATCCAATCCCCATCGATCCCAATCGTGGGTTCCTTTTAGATAGTTTGTGTTTCGGGCAAGATTCGTTCCTCCGATTTTAATTTTCGTAGGATCATATCCATTCTCGAAGAATGATGTAGGGCCGATAGCAACCTGATTAGCTAGTAATCTACCTGTTATTTCTGCATTGGTGATTTCAACATTGGCAATCTTCGCAAAATCAATAGCTGCATTGGGGGCAATTAATTCATCTGTAATGATTGCCTTTTTCATTTGGGCAAAATCAATAATTGCATTACCTAAATGAACATTTTGAATGGCTGCGTTTTGAATGGCAACTGAACCAATGGCAGCCTTACCAACCGCAAATTCAGTAACAGAGTTCTCTGCGAGGTGTTCTGCTTGAACCGCTAAATCTGCTAGTAGATCTGCTGTAATACTCCCAAATAACATATCATTCGTGACAATTTTTTGAGTGTTGGCTTGTAATTCGTTTGTAAATAAAGAAACCGTTCCATGCGTATTAACAGCTCTAACTCTGAAATACCATTGTTGATCTACATCAGCATTATAATTAAATCCTCCAGCTCTCCCTCTCCATAACAAATTAGATGCGTCTGGAGTAAAGTTCGCTACTTGTGATCCATACACCTCATAAAAAGCAATAAACGATGCTGGGTTATAGTCCCATGAAAGCATTATGGATTTAAAAAGTCCCCTAGCTTCAAACCCTGTAGGAGTTTCTGGTGTAATGTCAGGGAAATCGATGTCATTAATTGGCTCATTTGCTTTGTCTATTAACCCTTGATTATCATTAAGGTTTTCCTCGATTCGATCTAAACGATTTGAGTCTTTAAATAGATCGATGTATTGGCCAAGTTTTACTGTTGCAGTGTTATTAGGATCCGATACAGAATATTTAAACCCGATTATACGTTCTTCAACTACAATAGGATTAGCAAAGTTTCGATTAATCGCATAAGTTGTGTCCCCAAGTCTTATATTTTCATGTTCATATCCTAATTTTTGACCTAATAGAACAACATCCATATCAAAGCTTGAAAGTTGCCCTTTTTGTTGTTGGAGAGCTTCCCAAGTTTCATGCGCTAGTTTTTCAGGATCCTTTTGATTCCCGTTATCGTACTGGCCGAATCGATGACGGCGTGATCCATCCGTATTTTTACGGCCAAATAATAGTAGTGCTTCGAGATCGCCCATCCATTCTTGACCAAGTGGTTTGGTAACAGGATCCGTTCCGCCATCTTCTGGACCAATCCATTCTACTGAAGCAATTGTAATTTTACGTGTGTGCCCTTCATTTTCGGTTTCAAGACTGGCTCCACGTCCATACATGGCTGTTTTAGGATAGGATTGAACTTTCATTCTGATCGATAAGATGTCCTTGTCCATCTCCCAACTCTTGCCTATATCCTGTCCTCGTCTAACGAGAAGGTCCATATATCGATAAATTTTATTATCTACGAACTCAACCCGATCTCTGTATTCCCCGCCCCAAGTTTCCACTATCTTAGGGATAGCTTCAGCTGAAGAGATATAATAAAAGTTCGTACTGTTATATCCGAGATCATCTACTTGTCCTACTAAAACTCTTGTTTTCTCCAGTGCTCTGGTAAGAGCATTCTTAGCCATAACATTATACGGTCTTATATCCTCTAATCGCTCATCGTGCAATTCATTCATGAATGGCTCACAAACACAAATGATTTGTGGACCTTCATCGCTTTCTACATACTCCGGCTCCTTGATTACAAATAAACGCCAATCCCCATCAATATGTTTGAAGGCCACTTGATTTTCAGCAACTAGATATTTTGAATCTTCATGATATGCTGGAGCAACGAATCGAAAAGTTTGGCCATGATTAAGCAACTCTTCCGTCTCATCATCCCAAAACGGGCATGCCCCTTCTGCTTCATTTGATAGAATTGCAAGCAGGATGTCATCAGGATTGAATATTAGTAAGTCTGATATTTCAAACATGTTTGCACCTCCCTCCGAACCAAAAATCAGATGCTCTTTATGACCAACCAGGTCTATACGTTATTTCTGTTTTCGATACTCCTAAAGACTCAATGATTAAGTGGTTAACACCTGGTTTCAATTTAAATGGGATACTATTAAAATCGTAAGCCATCATATTTAGATTGCCATTAATCTTATACTTTCGCCTTGTTAAATCAATTTCTAAAATATCAAGATTTGAAAAGCTATATTTTACTCGAACATATTTCCCACTTTCTTGGTGAGTAATCTTGATATCAGGTGATGAAGCTGAAAACGTTACTTTGATAATTGGATTAATCTCAACGTTTCCCAGCACATCAAATGGTGTTCCTGATGTGACGGTAATTAACTTCTCTGAACCATATTTATAGGGATCAAAACGAACAATAGGAAGAACCCCTCTACCTAGTTTTTTTATCTCATCCCAATTTTGATCACCATCGAGAACTCCAAAATAGGTTTTATCCACTTCATCGGTAAAAGTAATTGGAACTTCTCCCTCTACATTTAGGATTGCCGATAATTCATCTACTTTGATTCGGAGATCCTCTTCAGATTGCGATTTAATTAAATATTTCACAGGTAAAGGACGTTCTGGAATCCGTTTTTTAATATAATAAGCTCCATTTCGTCCTGGAACTGCTTTCCTAATTGCTTGTTGTGTATACGGGCCTCGCCCTCCCACCTCTTGCACTTCAATAGGGAGGACGATTCCGTTATAGATCATTTCGAAACTCATGAGAATCGCGCCTTTATCATTCTATTATTGCCTCGTTTCATTGCATCATGCTTTTCAGTGAAGAACTCCATTAAGCCATCCACTTCCTTTCCAGCTACATTAAGACGAGCTGACACCTTACCTGGACATCCGTGTGCAACGTTAGGATCTCCATTTGTTACCCCTGAATTGCGACTTCTGGATGATTTGACCTTCTCTACTTTGCTCTTTCCTATTGCAGTCGTAGAGCTATATCTAACCCCTTCAAACCCGCTAGTATCAAATTGCGCCACTTGAGGCTCAAATATAGAGGCTCTGGCCATTTCAGCAGATTGTTGAGTGATTCCTCTAATCGTTCTGCCCATTCCAATTTGCATACCTTCTCCAGTGTATTTACCAATTTGCATAAACACCCTTGATGGAGAGTGGATGCCTAGTAGTCTTTTTGCTTTATCAATCGCATTTCCTACTACATTTCCGACTTTGTTCACAAGGGAACGTGCCATCGCTCCTACCCCGTTAATTAATCCTCGAATGATGTCTTTACCAATGCTATAAAGGTTAATTCCTTCAAGGAAGGATTTTGTTTTCCCCCAGATGCTTTTTACCTTATTCCACACCTCTGTCATTTTATTTCGTACAGAGCTCACAATAGAAGTAAACTTGCTAACAACAATGGATAAAATATTCCCTAGTTTACTGGACGTCCATGATTTTGCCTTATTCCAGGTCTCCTTTATCCAATTCCATACAGAATTCCAGATTTTGGACGTCCATTTTTTCACTTTGTCCCAATTTGCGATAATGAGGGCAACTAAAGCGATAACAGTCGCTATCACCCATCCGACAGGACCCAATGCTATAAACCATGCTGCCGCTACCCTTGCAGCATGAAGTAATGATTTGGCACCTAAGAGCGCCCATCTTCCAATCATCTTGGCCACATGGACCACAAACTTCACTGCCGATTTGGCAGCGCTAGCAACCATCTTTGCCATTGAAACAAGCCAGGTTGTAGCCGTCTTTCTCATTTGAGTCATCATCAAGGTTGCCCATAATCGAGCCTTTGATAGATTCGTCATTAAAGTGGTACCAAAAGTCTTTAAGGATGTACCGATCATCTTTAAACCGATGATTTTTTCATTCTTAAATAATGCGAAAGCATTCCTGGCCATCGTGGTACCCGCCAAAACCTTTGATCCTAAACCACCAAATAATGTGGCAACCGCAATGATATTTGGTGCAAGTGCAATAAGCGCTCCTGTAATGACTACGAGTACTGCCACAACTTGCCCGAAAATCGGATGTGCTTCCATCATCTTATTGGTCCATGAAATGAATTTATTAACGATATCTAATAGTTTTGAACCTAATGGAGCTAGTGCAGCTCCCATATTCGCAATAAAAGTTGACAGATTCCCTATTAAAGAGATGACCTTTGGAGCGTTATCTCGAATATATTGAATAAACTTCTGGAAGGATTGATCTTCTTTAAGAGATTTAGACCATTCTTTAAATTTAGCCATCAAACCTTGTAACCCTGTCATCATGTCAGAGCATAAAGGACCAAAGGCTGAAAAGAAGTAAGTGATCCCTGCTAAAGCATCCCGAAAAATGGATTTAATCTTCGGCATATTCTCCCTAATATAGTTCACAAAGGATTGAAACTTCTCACTTTTTGAAAGCCCCGCTGCCCATTCAGAAAACCCTTTAGACATATTTAGGAACCCTTGGGCTGTTTCAGACGCAAGAGGACCAAAAGCAGTCATCATGCTCATGAATCCTTTTATAAAGTTACCTCCAGCTTTCCCTAGGGTTTCTAACATAGGACCTGCTTGTTTGTTCATAAAACTAAAAAACTCTTTTACTAGAGAAGAATCTAAGGACTGATCTAGTGAATTTAATAGGTTGTTAACCGCTTTAGCAGCACTATCAAACAGTGGCCGTGCCATTTTGAGAGTCTTATTAGCAATCTGCATAGATTTAGAGAATGCTTGTAGTACTGGCTTTTCTAAATCTTTAACAATCCCCTGCCAGGTGGATTTAAATTTGTTATACTCTCCTTTGGCTGCTTTTTGTGCCTTTGTGAGTTTATTAGTCTCGTCAAATAACTTGGAGATAGTAGGGATAGCCGCTGCACCAAAAGCTACCGCTGCAGTTCCAGCAAAGCCAAACGCAGTAGCAAGAGCAAATGCAGAACCACCAATGGTCCCAATCATTGGACCAAGAGTTCCGAGTAACCCTATAATGGTTGCCAATAGTGGAACAAGGGTTGGGGATATCGTTATAAGTGATCCTTGTCTGAAATTACTCATTAAGGTATTCATAGAATTTATAGAGCTGGCTATACGATCAATCTTCTTTTGGAACTTTTTAATTCGCGCCTCAACATTAACTACTATCTTTTTCGGCATTTTTCTTGCTGTTCTCTTTACTTCAGCCATTTTCTTTCGGAATTCTGAAATCTTAGCCCCCACCTGGGCATCTAAACGCTCTTCCACGGTCCCACCTCCTTTCTATAAAGCATTAAAGGTAGGCTTAAAGCCTTTTAAGGCCTTCTTCATCCGATTGTATTGTTTTAAACTGATCACTGTTTCTTTTGATTCCTTCCAATTTTCACTTTGACTATTAATGCGTTTATGTGCTTTATCTGCATCGAAAAGCTTTCTTACTGACATTCGTTTTTCGTTGTTTGCTTTTGCATTGAACACCGCACTGATAGCTAACTTTTCAAGTTGATCTGCTTCACGTTGTTGAGCTCCTTTAATGAACGCATTATACTCATTAGGAGTCCATGACAATATTTGTTCTGTATCGTATACCTTTAAGAATCTTGCTGATTCGGTAAAGATTCGGTAGTAATCGATGGATTCAGCTTTCGCCTTTTCTCTAGGAACATTTCTTTCCCTAGCTGAGCTTGTTCTTTCTCTATTTCGTCGGTGGCCATTTTGTCGATCAAGTCGAGATTGTTCCAGAATTCTTTCAGTTGTAGCCTGAAAAAACCCGAATTATCCACCGTTTGAAAGGCTTCTTTAAACAATTGATCAAGATTTTCCGGATCCTCTTCGATTAATTTTGTTAGTGCTTCTTCAATGTCATCTACACTTGGCTGCTCCTTCTTATAATGAGCAGTCGCACAATCCCAGAATGCCACTAAAGCACTAGATTTATAGGACATTAAATCTTGATAGATTTTCTCTAACCCTGATAATTCTTGACTTTCATCTTTATATTTCTTATCCGCTAATTTCTCAAATTTAAAATTTGCTTTTGCTTCATACTGCTTATTATTAATTGTTAAATTTGTCATAATGGTACCTCCTTAAAATAGAAAGACACCCCCAGTGGAGTGTCTTTTAGCTTTTAACTATTTTAAACTGTTGGTGCTGGCTCTCCTGTTTGACCAGGTGTTTCAAAGTCGTACTTTGCAGCTTCAATTACTTCAGGTGGTAACGGTTCAATTTCACCTTTCTTCATAACGTCTTGAATTTGTATCGTTGTATTCATTTCTACAAATCCATCAGTGGGTTCAGTCATTTCTAAGCTTTCAATGACCCCGTAACCAAATCGTGCATTATGTTTACCATTAGCATTTAAATCTAAATCAACACGCCATATCTTGATATCCAGATCTTCGTCAAACGCTTCATCAATGGCATCTTGTCCTGGATCTCCTTCAGCAGCAAAAAGCGATAATTCAATACTTTCTTCTTTTCCTCCACCAGCAACAACGCGACCAGATTTTGTTTGTTCAGAAGCAATTTCTTTTTCTCTTCCCCATGTTCCTTCTGTTTGGTAACCAGGTACTAAGGCATCAGACCCAATCGTGGCATTAATCGCTTGTACAAGATAAATAATTCGCTTACCTTTTTTGGGGGCCATTTAGTTCATCCCTTTCCATTGTTAATATTAAATTTCCATCTCATGATTCCATGTCTAGTAATATTGTCTATATCCCTAATCACAGTCATTTGGTGAAGCTTAACTTCGTTCAAAGAAAAATCACCCTCTAATTCCAAGGGTGACTTTGCTATTGCTTTGAGCATTAAATTGAGAATATCGTAAACTTCTTTTTTGCCTTTATACTGGCTCCAACAATCTAATACTATTGCAACGTCCTCTCCGAAACTTGTTTTTGTTTCAAAAGGAGTGGTCGTTGGTTCGCCAACTGTTACATAAGGGAACTTGACGGGGATTAATTCTCCTGCTTCATTCCTTTCGGTTGGAACCTCATCGTATACACCATTTACAACTTCATTCAGAGCGATATCCTCGCTAAGACGTTTGACTATCGCTTGTTGTAATGACCATAGGGATGTTTCAATCATTCTATCACCCCAATTTTTTTAACTCGCTTCTCCAATGCTTTTCAGCAATGTCCAAAGCAGGGAAAAAGAAAGGTTGGGCTGTCATCCCTCTTGTATAAACCCACCTGTTCAACTTCTTGCTAAAGTATACCCAAGGATCCTTGCGTCCATTTCCTTTAATTGCATAGATCCCAGTACCGAATTCAACATAAATTCCGTAAGAAACGCCTACACTGATAATGGCCGTTAGACCACCTTTTGTGTACACTACGTCAATTGAATCTCTTAAACTACCATCATCAACTGGGGCCAATGCTTTGGCATTTGTCACAATCATTTCAGCCGTTTCTTTGACGATCCTTTTGATTTCTTTAATTACTCGTTTTTCAAATTCATCTACTGCAAGTTCAAACCGTTTACTTCCGCTCCTGATTGTCATATTGATACACACTTCAACATTAATTTTTCACCCCATCCACCTAAATCGATTGGCTTGGATTTTAGAGCGAGATATTGATCACCATATTTAATCCTCATAGAAGGCTTTACATCCTCCTTATAAGGAAACAGCACATTGTAATCAATCGGGGTCTGAGCCTGTCTTGCACGGTAAAATTCTTTACTGGATACAGGGTTAACAAAAGCTTCAGTCGTAAACACATCAGTCCAACCTTCAACCTTATATCCTCCACCACCATCAGGAACGTTCTTCCCTATCTGAAATGTGATTTCATGAGGGTATTCTTCATGATCATGTATCATTTGACTCTCAACTTCTTATAGGGAGCGAGGTTATCCGTAATACTCCTAGGGAGATTTGTTTCATAAGAATATGAAACAGTATCTGCAGACCTACCTTTGAGATTGGCTTGTCCCATATTAAATTCAATAGCTTTAGCAACATATAGCTTAACTCCAGCTGGTAGTTTTTCTTTACCACTACCCTGAAAAGAGTTACTACACTCTTCCTTTGCTTTTTCGATAAAAAGAGGAAGTACCTCGTTTATATAGTCATCATACTTTGTTGTTTTAATCCCTAGCATATTTTTGACGTTCTGGAGCTCCATAAGATCACCTACTTCTTAATGAGTTCAATAAGTTCATCTTTTTGAGCTTCATCTTTATATTCAATTCCTCGTTTTTCAAGATAAGCCTTTAACTCATCATTTTTTACTTTCTTTAGACTACTTACTGATAATTCAGCGAAATTTACTGGCTCAACATAGTCCTCTACATAGTGATATCCAGGAGGAATCACACCCGATTGAACGATTCGGAGTTTCTCTTTGTGACTTTTCACTTTGACTCTGTTCATTAGAATTACTCCTCACCACGAATAAGCTTAATTAGTTCTTCTTTTACAGCGTTAGAAGGATAGTCAATACTTTCCTTTTCCAGAAACGCTTTTAGATCATCATTTGATACTTTTTTAAGTTTTTCAGTAGACAAATCGAAGTAATCTAAATCTTGATCGTCCTCTTCTGATCTACTAAATAATTTATCATCGAAATGTTTCTTTTCAATCTCTAATGATTTACCTTTTTCATATCTATCCCCATTGTAACGAACGGGAATGTTTTTAACGATTACCTTCATACTTAACTCCTCCTTATACAATTGGCTGTGCTTGGAATACTTCATCAGCTGCAGGAAAAGAAGGAAGGGCAGTTGCAACCGCTTTTGTCCAAGTACTAACCGGATCAAGATTCTCTTCATAGACCATTGCTAGAACATTACCAATCTTGTTTATTTGAATAGATGGATCTCGAGTTAAACGAATCTCTTCTGCAGTTGGACCGTATATTGTTTCACCAAGAGTCCCTTCCCCAAACATTACGAACTTATTGTTTGGAAAATAACGTTGAGTCGTGTAAGACCCATTTGCACTTTGTTTACGGTATTTGTTGTCATAAACTGCAATAACAGGAAGATCATGTTGTTGTAAGAAAGAGTTTAAGTCTTGACGAGTCGGCACACGCAAAGAGTCTTTACCAAATAGTGCAGCAATAATTCTAGGGTGACGCATTAAAGCATTTAACACTGTTTTAGAAGTAAGTGCTCGAGTTGCAGCACCATTTAATTCATCTGCCCAGCGTTCAAGATCGCCAATAGGATCTGAGGTTTCATCTGTCCATAAATCAGTCCCAACTAGAGCTTCTTTATTTTCATCAGGAACTCCATAATCAATCGTCGCACTAAGTCCATTTTCAGCTAATGTAACCGTTCCTGAAGCAAGGACTTCCATACGCATTGCTTCAACTCTAGCTTTAACTCCAGCTACTAATGCATCCACATCATTGAATACGTTTTGCATGAGATATTGTTGTTCTGCATTATTTCGAGGGTTTTCTAAAGCAATAATATCTTTCTCATTCAATTGAATCTTACGTTTGATTAGTGCTAGTTCTAATGCTTGTTTACTTGCTTCACGGCTACCAATCTCTGCTTCTGAATCAAACGCATGAACACTTGCAATAACAGGTGTTTTGCCTGCTCCTTTGATTTGTTCAAACTCAAGGCTCTGACGTTTAACTTCTGGGAATAATGCAGTTCCTAGTAGTGTAGGGTATTCGCGATTTTGGAGGTAATTTAATACTTCCTTTTGACTAAATAGATCTAAAATATTTGGCATATTATCCTCTCCTTTTTTTAGGGTTTATCTGAATTTAATTTCTTTTAATGCAGTTTTTGCTTCTACAGAAGGCGCTATAGGTAAACGTTCTTCTAAAACATACCCTTCTACCATAACTGCCCCGGGTTGTGGACCTTCTGTAACGTCAATATCATTAAAGAGAATCCCTATAGCAGTGGTATCATTAGCAGGGTAAACCGTTCCTGCTGGTACAATTTTTCTTCCTTCTGCATTTGCAGCAACTCCTGAATCACTTACCTGATACGTAAAGTTCACATATTTAGCACTAGCTAAAAAGTTAATTTGTTTAACTTGCACTGTATTTTTCACATACATAAATAAGCTCCTCTCTTAATCCCAAATGGATTTTTCATTTATTTCTTTTTGCTGATTTGCAGTTTTAGCAAAGCTTGCTCCTAGACTGTCATCAGCACTAGCACCTACCTGAATATCTCTCCCACCATTCTTGAACTTTTCATTTACTGCGTTTTTAACTGCAGCAGTGTATTTTTCTTCAAGTGTTCCAAGGTTCTTAATGGTAGACTCCTCATCATCACCGAGAAAGAATCCCACAATATCAGCTGGTAAACTCTTTTCAGAAGCATAAGAAACAGCCTTATTCATGAGTTTTTCACGTTTTGATTCATTCCGTTGATCTTCTAGTTCCTTTTCTAGCTTTCGAATTCGCTTTTGTTCTTCCGTTTCTTCCGGATAAAGTTCTTTCTCTTTGGCCTCTACTAACGAATCAAGATTATTTGTTTTCCATGTCTCCAGACCTTTTGTAAAGTGGGAATCTAGCTTCGGTTGGATTAGCCGTTTTCCTTCTTCCGTATCTAAAAATCTACTAACCTTATCTGAAGACACGGTAGAGAGTCTATTTAGATAGGCTTTGACATCTTCTTTATCCTTGTTTTCCTCTAAAAACTTCTTTATTTGTTCTAAATCCATTATTCATCCTCCTTTATCCTCTACAGTTCTAGCCTTTTTGAGTACTTAAACCTTTTAGAGTCATGTTTAGGACAAAATAAAAAAGCCCCTTCTGGACTTTAAGCAATCTTTTTATACCATTGTTCATACGATTGATAAGGAATAACAAGACTTGGTGGTTTAATTTCTCGTTTCGCCTTCTTCTCAGCTTGAGTATGAGTTAATCCCTCGTTCATGTATTTTTCTATGCGATTAGCAAGCTTCTTTTGATAAGCTGGGTCCTCTTCGTTTCTAGAACGTCTCATTTCTGGCTTTTTGCCATTCACCAGGAATAAAACGGAACATCTACAATTGCAATCATCAGAAGCATTGAACATGAGACCTGGAGCAATTCCTTTTCCCCCAGCGATGGATACGAATATTCCATCAAAATCCACGATCGTTCCATCTAACTTTCTGTGAGCTGTGCGAGTTCTTCCATCAAGAGTCCCGTCCCACATCTTTTTAAATTCAACATGTTTACTAGCTTTCTTCGCGCTATCCAATCTTCCTTGGACCTGTGTTCTATGTCCTTCTGTTCTTGCTACTCTTCTAGCTTTTTTGGCACTGAACATGACACTCTTCTCTATTCGAAAAGAAATATCAGAGTAGCTCTCACCTGCTAGTAACCCTTGGGCTATATCTGTTGAGATTTTCCTCACGATTTCATTACGTTGACCCTCTAATAACTTAGATAGTTTAAGCAATTCAATGGGGTTCTCTATTGCTTTTCTAACAACGTTCAATGAAGGAACTCCAAATCCCATTGTCTCTTGGGCTTCAAACTCATATAAATAAGCAGAACGTAAATAATTCTCGATGTATTGAGCTTCCATAAGAGCCTGTATTTCCTTTAATAACAGTCGATAATCTTGATCGATAGCTTCTGCCATCAAAGCCATTTCTTTCTTGAATCGATTGTACTTATTTAAATCGGTGTGGCTAAGATCTTTACCTGAAGTATATTTATGGTACATATTAGAAAGTTGGAGGAGTAATTCTTTTAATCGACTAGCAAATAGTTTGTCTATCTCCCTCTCAGCATTTGTAATCTTGTCATCTAAGAACTTATCAATCTCATTCTGGTTACGTGTCATTATCTCACGCCCGTTCCGCCACAAGACTTACATTGTATTTGGTCTCCTGTTTTTTGACTTGGAACTTTACCGTCTCCACCACATTCACTACAATTTGTATCAGACTTAGTAGAACTACTACTCTTCTTTTTGTTACCTTCTGACATTCCCCCATTGTCCAAAGGTTTCAAGTTACTCATATATTCATCTTGTTCAGCCATTTCCTTTTTCATTTCCTCAATTTCGAATTCAACATCATCCACAATACTTAGCGCAGACAATCTTGTTCTTTCACTTACATGGCCACGAAGTGCTTGTGTCGCCTGTGCTTCTTCTAGTAAATGAACTGGATTATTACGTTTAAAGCCAAACCATACTTTCAAATAGTCATCTTTATTAACAGAGGATCGTTTTGATCTTGCTGAAAATATCACTTTATATTGATAACGAAGCATCGCTGTAAATTTCCGCTCCATGGTTATACATTTGTTTTCAAGTGATCTTAACTTCTGTTTTAGGGCTACTCCAGTAATATTTCCGGCAAATGACTCATCTGTGAAATCCACTGATTTAGCAAACCGAATGATATTCTTTTCTAATCGATCTAAATGGTGTTCAATCAAGTCATCGTTAATATCTTTTGTCAGATAAGATACATCGTCATGCTCACCTAGTAATTCGATGATCCGCCCCCTCTTCAAATCCTCTTCAGTGCCCTCGTCTGAAGTAATACCCTTTAATACTAGGTAAGCCAACCTGTATTGCTCAATCTCATTCGAAGCATCTGATAAGGTACGATCATAAGCATCAATAAGGTTTAACACCTTTTCCGTATCACCTTGTAGCTCTTTGTTGTTGGCTAACCCGTATAATGGGTTATATTCGAATAGGTGAGGCTTTCTCTCTTTAAATTTATATTCTCCTTGCTCCGAGACAAAAAAATGAATATCAGTTTCATTGTAAAACTCTGCTTGTATCTCGTTATCAACACTTTCGTAATAACGGATGGAGTACTCCGGTTCATGAATATTGTCTCCAATGAAAATGACCTGCCACGGATCAATATTCTTGATTCTCTCGTCTCCATTTTTATCGATATAAGCTAACCGAGCACCTTTACCACTGATAGAAGCCATTTTCCCAAGCTCTGCATCTTCATCTTCCACATGATTACGTAGATTAAATGTATCTATTTCTTCTTTAGAGTTGGAAGTTGTTCCTGGCTCTCTTTTATCATCAAAATCATACGTGATTGGATGACCTAAAAAATATCCTATCTTTGTATCGATAATATCAACATCAAATGCATTATTAAGCATGTTGTTTACTTTATTATCGATTCGTTTCATTGATTTCGTATTGAAGCTATCATATTCAATAAGTGACCTCTTCAAAATAGGGACACCTTTTTCACTAGCTTTATATCGCTCATAGAGTTTTATCATTCTATCACTTTCATCTTTATGATTAGCGATAATATCTTTTAATAGATCGGGAGTAATTAAACCATTTAGGTCTTTGATATTTTGCAAGTACTTCTGCATTTTCTCACCTACCTTTAATGCTCTTCCTTAAGGTTCGTAATTTCTACATCATCTAACCCATACCATATGGCTGAGAATGTGTGAGGATCTATATTAAACTCATCCTCAATGATTTCCCCGTCCTTATCTACTTTGAATGTTAAATCCTTGAGTTCTCTTATCACATCAGGACATGCATCTGAACAGATTATTTTTTTGAATCGTTTTACCTTTTTTGTATATTGAATTCGTGATCCTGCAAATTTCCTTGTGGCCATCATTCGAAAACCATTTTGCCTAAAAAATTGAATGGTTTTCGGCTCAGCACTATCAGCTTTGATTAGGACTTTCTTTAAATCCTTCAACTCCTCAGCTGTCTTATCATCCGTCATATTGTTTTTGTAATACTGCCAGTAGATATAAAGAATTCTTTCTTTTAGATCGACTGCCATTCTAACTACGGCATTATAAGAATTAACAAATCCAAAATCCATCCCGTTTTTCATAAGAGGCTTTCGAATAAGATTAATAGCATTCATTACCTCATCATGTGATCGTACCGAAAACTGTGGCAATACTAACTTTCCATTCACACCAAAACGACCTTTACGAGCCACTCTGTAAAGGTCTGGATCATAGTTCTTCATATCCTCCAGCTGTTCAATATAGTCTGAAGGCAAAAATAAATTATCATCAGCAGTAGAGTGATGATAATAGGTGTTGTTTCGAATGACAGTATGCTCTTTATATAGCATTTCATCATCCAAGATAAAGTAATCATTTAACTCATCTTTGAAGAAGTGCTTATAAGACCAATTCCCTTTGCTTACAGGGTTAGTAGAGAGTATCATGTGGAGTTTAAAAGATGGATGACGTAAACGTCCTAATAATTCTTTGAACCCTTCATATTTTACTTCTGAACACTCTTCTATCCATACAATAGATACATTATTGATAGACTTTAGTTTTTGGGGCTTGTCCATCCCTTTAAAGATGATTTTGGAGCCATTAGGAAACCTAATTTGCATTGGTGAATTAATACATTTAATTCTGAATTCGAGCTCTAAATCTATAACAATCTCTTCTAACAAAGAAAAGGTAGAATCTCTATGAGTGTCGTATACTTCCCTCACAACTAATGCAGTTCGCTTTTCTTCTAGAAGCTTCAATATAAGTTTGAGAGCCACATGATAACTTTTAGATGATCCATAGCCACCAACGAGAAAATAAAACTTTTGAGACCAATCAAATAGAAAATCATCAAAACGAGGATTAACTTCTTTCTCCATCATTGTTCACCTTTTCGCTTGATGACAATTTCTATTGGTGTGTCATTATCGTCGTTAGCTATCTTATCCACTTCTGCTTTTGTTTTCTTGATGCCTAATTTCATTTGCTCTAATTTCAATCTTCTTTCATCATCCGTATTAGCAATTTCATCGAAATGTTTGATTAAACTTCTAAGCTCACTCATGGCCCTCGACTGTGCATTTAAGAATGTAGCATGACGATCCCAAGCAAATTGAAACTCGTATTCTTCTTCAAAAGTCTCGTAGTTATCACCTGAATTAGTTTTTTTCTTCTTTATCTCCTTTACCATTTCCTCTTTACTCTTAACAAACATGATATTCTGTGCACGAATGATGGCTGTATACTGAATCATAATTTGGTCCCAAATCATATCTGATGGCGAACGTTCTTGAATCTCTTTTAGAATGTTTAATGATTCTTCTGGTAGGTATTTTGAGAAGAATCCATGTGTAACTGCATTTGAATTTCCCTTTGGGGCAGCACCGCCTTTATTACCTTTTGCATTAATATTACCTTTTGGAGCACCTCGTTTTTTTGTGTGCACACCTTTTTCTTTGGGTGCACCCCTATCTCGATTCCAGCCATATCTTTTTTTCCATGACTTAACGGTGTTGATTGAGACTTCATACTTCTCGGCAATATCCTTGTATTTCATTCCTTTGACATAATCTATCTCGGCTTTCACATATTTTTCAGCCATGCTACATCACCTGCCACCTCCGTTATTTGTGTTTGTTTTGGACAAAAGAAAAAAGCACCATTTGGTGCTAATCTCTATAATATTTTTTTAATCCTGCAATATTACTATGGTAATTAACAAAAACCTCTAGGTTTCTCTTAAAATAACATCTGTCTATCAACAATAATACTAATAAACATATAATTACTATGTGATAAATTATTATCGTTAGATTTATTTTACCTCCAATAAAAGTTTCCCAGTAAGTTAAAAAAACTTCAGAGAATATTATAGCAAAACAAATACTTCCAATTTCGTGAATTCTTGATAACAGGTATTTATATCTCTCTAGAATTTTTTCTCCTATGCCAGTTTTTTGTTCCGAATCCTCATTATCTCTTTGAACTTCATACGTAAAGAAATAATTTTCAAACCTTGCCTCAAATGAAAAATATTCATCCCAACCTTTATAACCATGAAATTTTCTAGTTAGTACAAAGGTAAGAGTGTGATGAAGTTGGTTAAATAAGTAACCAATTGGTATACCTATAACAGCGAGTATTGCCCCAGTAGCTACAATAGTGCTACCATTTCCTTGAGGCATTGAATGGGTAAAAGACTCTATATCTCTAATTAAAAAATATAGTGAGAGAAGAATAATAAAAATCCAACCAGGTATTCCCCACCTTACCAAGTATCTTGTTTCAAAATTCATAATAACACCACCTTTTGACTAATATTTTCGACAAAAGGAGATATTTTCCTGCTATTGATTCATACTTTTCTCATGCTCCAATTTTCGTTGAAACCGTTGTTTAAACTCATAAATATCAATAATTCCAGCTTCAATCAGCATCTCTGTCATTGTATTCATATAAATCATGAGAATATTAAGATCTTCTTTTACTGGCTTCATTCGACTTAAACAATAAATACATAATCCTTCTAATACTTGCTCATTCGTTAAACATACATCACATTTTTCTGTACTCATAGGGTTCATCTCCTTTACTAGTCTTTTCGACACAAGAATGATGAATCCCCACTATTTTACAAAGTATTAACAATCTCTTAATAATTAAATCCCTTTCTATTTTAGGAGGTTTAAAACCCAAAGAATCAGCCTCCCGAACCTGCCTTTAAGTTTAAACGCTTAACTCTTCTTTTGGCAAAATCGTGTCCTTTGGAACATTTGGAACATTATTTTCTAATTGGTATACAATCGAATCTTTTAACCTTCTAATATGAGAATGTGACAATCCCATATGCATACCAATCCAACGATAGCTTTTCCCTTCTAAAAGCCAATGTAGGACCTCGATTTCTCTTTCGTCGGTAATCACATGGATTCTCTCTTGAATCACTAGTACTTTTTCTATATATTCTTGGAGTTTATTTCGTCTCTTTTCTCTTCTTAGCACTTCTTTATAAATTGGATCGCCTAAAGTTCCCTTTGCTTTTGGCATAGTAGAAATAACCCCATATTGAGCTGTAATCCCTTCACCAGCATCTTCAAGTGATTCACGCATGATTTTGATGGAATTCATCATCCAATGATAATCTTTTATAATTCTTTCAAGGTTCATTTTACTCATTAGAATTCTCCTTTTAGTAAAAATAAAAAAAGAACACCAATCAAAACACAGAAATCTGTGTAAGGATTAGTGTCCTCCAGTTGGCTGGTAGAACAAAAGTAATTAATTATTAAGGTATTGAATTAACCTAAACTCCATATTTCATCGTAGGCAAGAACTGCAATTTCCTTTGTACGTTGTTTAATATCATCCTCTTCCCATTCAACTTTACCCTCGTACTTCTCAATGAATACCTTTACTACTTCTAATTCTGACGGCTCCATTAGTTCTATTTTTCTTGGAAATGGCTTTTTATCAATTTTGTTATTTATGTCACCATCTAGGGGTAATAGATTACCTATATACCCAACAAACTCTCTTGGCGGTGTTTGAGGATAAATATGTTCTAAAGTGAAGTGATAGGTAGTTAACTCTTGTGTTCTTCTTAAATGCCCCTCCCATTTCTTAAATATATACTGAATCAGCTTTTTATCTTTTGTTTGATCATTTGTGAAATATAGCTTTCTAAAACCTTTAGTAAACTCCTCTTTTGAAGGAAGCTTGGACTCTAGAGTTGATTTAAAATCGAGTATTATTTCTCTAGTTTTTTGAATCGTATCACTTTCTGCGATCTCTTTGGCATACTTGGCATACATTCTATCTAAACCTGATGCTCTTTGCGAAGATACAGCTGTAAATATAAAATGAAAATTTTCAATTACTGATAAAACATCTTCTATTTCTTTTATCTTCACAATTCTATTTTCAGCTTGATGCCTATTTAGTAGTGCAAGAATAAATGGCCTTGGGGTATTAACTGCAAATAAGTTCAAAGCTTTTGCACAATCATATATTATTCTTTTCCGTGTTTCTGTCCAATCATTTTCTTGTGGATTACATATTTTTTGGTATAAATCCACTTTCTCTAAAAGGTCTTCAAGTAGATTTTTTGCTTGAGTTTCATTTACTATTTGATCTTTAACAGAGTTATAGAGCTTAGTCTTTGATATATATCCGTTCCTGGATAACCAATATGTCCTAAAATAAGTATCAATGTCTAATTTACGATCTCTTTTCATAAGCTCGTCTTTAATCTTTTTCCAATTCGTATTTGCCCGATCTATCGGAAACTCTTGATCAAACAATTTAAAAATTAAATTTTTTATCAAATCTATATTCTCTAAATCATGTCCCTTACTGTTTAGAATTTCAAAAATAATGTAAGCTTCATCTTCCTTATCAACAGTAATAAAAATGGTTTTCAATCGTTCAATTTGATTAATTAGGATATTTAAATAACTTTGAAAATCTTCTTTATATTCCCTTTTCTTTTTAATCAATTCTTTTCTGAAAAATTCGTAGGCGAACAATAATCTTCTTTCCTCGTTATTGTTTACCTCACTCTCAACCTTATCATAGAACAATATTCGTGTATTTAAATATTCCTTTGCATTTTCGTTAATAACTTTAAAGGTCTTCTGTCCAGTCGGATCAGTACCTACTATTAACTTATTATAGATTGCTTTAGCCTCATCTTCATTAAACTCTTTAAATGCCTCTATTATTACTGATATTAAAATTGAGATGGTTGTTAGCCTTTGCTGTCCATCTACAATATCAAATCTCGGGCTTTTTTCTTGATTTATCATTACTGCTGAACCTATGAAATAATCTGATGTAAAAAACTCAGTTTCTACTTTGTTTATTGCAGAATTAATGTCATTCCAAAATTCTTGCAAATCATCTTTTTCCCATGCATATTCTCTTTGAAATCTAGTTACATGATATGTATTATTTTCACTAAGAATATCATTTACTGTTTTAATGTATGACTCTATATTCATAATAAATCTCCTCATCTTCACGAAGTCTTATTAAAAGTTAGGAATATATTCTTCAAGCCAAAACTCTTTAGCAAGCACTGATGGATGGATAGGTTTATTTCTAGATGATAGATCATTAAAGCATTCTAATTTTTTATCTTTAAGTATGTGTAGGACTTCTCTTTTACGATTAAAATAATTTTTGTCACTTCCCCAGCCAATCAAAACTATGCTAGACTTGTTTGTGAATTTCTTGATAAACCTATCATTTAATGGGCCAACGAACTCTGGTCTTGCCTTTAAATTCTCAGAATCCGTATTTATATAGGCAAAAATATTAAGCACATCAAGTTTTCCATACCCTTCTTTTATTAAAAAATTTATAACTCTATTAATTGTGTGATCATTTTTAATTTCATCAGCAATACTAGGATTTAACATAATCAAGGTAGCTTTTGGAAGGTTTTTATTCCATACCTTTCTTAATATATATCGGTAAGGGAAACCCTTTTTTGACCTATCGAATATCGCAGATGAACGTATCTTCCCGGTCTCTCTCTTTAACTTCATCATAACTCCCCCTATAAATTAAAAAGAAAAATCAGTCAGTCCTTCTTCTAGGAAATACCCTATAATTTATAGGTTCTTTATAAAGCTCCGTTAACTCTTTAGATTTAAGGATAAAGTATTCTGCATAGTTTTTACTCATATTAAAATTGTATAACCTATACAAAGCATAATTAGTACAATCCAAAGCAAAGTGGTATTCAGAAGAAGAAATATAAAAAGGAGTACCTATTCCACCTCTTGTAGTCTTAACTTCTATGTATTTTTCTTCACCTTCCAGACTATAAGAGAGGATATCATATCCAGTACCATCACCAATCACTTGAGATACATGAACCACTTTTTCTGCAAAATCAGCCCTCCCATTATTAGTTAAGTATTCTTTCTCCTTATCAAGTACAAGTAACTCTCCAGATAACCCTAACTCCCTATTCCGTTCATCATTCTCAGCAAAATCAATTTTTCGTCCTCTAAAATCATGTTCAATTTTTGAGTTAGACTCTGTTGGATCAGGAGAAGTATTCAAAATAAGTTCCGATGAAGGAACCTTTTCTACCTCAGTGGAAACAAGCTCTAGTCCCATAGAATTTAATTGATCTTCTTTAATCTTCCAATCTAGTATTTGCCATTTAAAATGTACAGGTTTCTCTCTAGTGGGATCGTGACTTAAATATGCTAATTTCCCTAGATAGGTATATGGTGATTTCTTATTTGTTCTTAAAAATAAATAAATGTTACTCCTGATGTGATCGTGTGAAATGAAGTCTAATATACGACTTTCATTCAAAGATTGTTTAGGCTGAGATTGCCAAGTTAGGACACCCGAATCAGTAACACTTTCATCAAACTGGTACTCAACTGCACTTTGTGTAAAAGTAACCATAAAAACATAATCTTTAAGTCTATCTGGAACTCTAACTATTCCTTGTAAGCCCCAAGTTCCTCTGGATGGTTGAAAAGTTGAATGGGGTGAGAAGATATCGTGAATCTCTTTTCTGTCATATTGGTAATACTTGATTAGGTTTCTCAATATTAATTCCTTCCTTTTAATCCTATTTATACCATTATATCAATTAATAGTGAAAAGGAACTATTAAAAAGAAAAATAGACACCTATCAAAACACAGTTATCCTGTGTAAAGATTAGTGTCCTCCAGTTGGCTGGTAGAACTATTGTTCAATTACTATATTTGAAAAAGGAACGTATAAAAATTTATTATTTTCAATCTCTAGCAAAGTATATTGATTTTCTTTTCTAACAAAATTAAATTCCGGTGAAGAAGCTTTCATACTCTTGTTATAAAGGTTGGTATAATAAATATTTAATATACCTTTTCTTCCAAAATACTCATTATTATTTTCGATTAAAAAAGCAAAACATTTTCCTGTTTCAACAAAAGTATCATCTTTTTTAAGATACTTAAAATCCAAATTTATGTTTTCATATTGGTCTGGCATTTCTAATTCTACTTTTTCTATCTTAACGGAAGGTGAAGCATCATTTAATACTATTAATTGTATCGGAGCGCCCTCCCCCATTCTAGACATCCTAGTTACGTGAAACCATGGTTGAACGGAGTATTGTTTTTCATTATTACTTTCACGATCCCTCTTACTTGAAACAATAACTGTTCTCCAAGCAGCTATTGAAGCCCCAACAGTACCCACCATCCCGAATAGCGTAATTAAAATTGTAACTATTTCAGACACTTTCAAAACTCTTCCCCCTCATTCCACCTGATCCGCTTAACTTTCCCTTGATGTGTAACGATATTTGTCTCTCCAAAAGGAGGCAGCTCAGTTAACTTAGCCTTCCCATCACACACCACTATGGCAAAACTACCTTTTTGTTCCATTATATCAACTTCTAGTCTCATAGTACTAGGATTAATTTCTAAGTCTGATAACCTCACCAGGATCCCTCCTATGGTATAATTAAGTTGGCTGAGTCAGGAGAGATCCTGGCTTTTTTCTATTTCAGATGATTGTCTAAAACAAAACATATAACTTATCTTAATAAAAGAATATTTTCCTTTTACGACCCCCATTCCATTACAAAAAATTTAGAATATATTCTAAAAGAATACATTTTTGTTATAAAATGAAAGAGGGGATATTATTGAGTTCTATTGGTTCTTTAACAAAAGATGAGCTTCAAACTATATTAACGAAAGCAAATAGTGTTGGAACTTCACTAGATTTTATAAGATTATTAGAAAAACAAATTGAACTTAAGGGATTAGAAGATAGCAAGTCTTCAGGTCCTAATTTACTCACTTAATCTTTGGAATCTTAGAACCTCCAAACTTTTTACAGTCATACCCTATTCGGGTAGTACATTTTCGATAGAGTGAACAGCGTGAAATACACACCATCACTCTATCTTCCTTTTTCATCCATTCAGCTCGATCGTCAGCAATAATAATGTGGTTCAGAGTCGATCACTCCTTTAACTTTACATGGTGCAAAGCTTCCTCATCCTGCAGTTCGTAATAACTAAGTTCAGAGAGATCTTGTCCACTTTTGGACCTCGTAATTCCTTTACGAAGCAATTCACCAAGTATTAACTTCCTCTTAGTTTCATGCCTATGTTTAACAGTTTCAAACAGCAATCCCATACTCCCTATTCCTTTCATCTAGCCTCTCTTAAACTCTAATAATTCTGCCTGCAGCTTAGCCTTCTCAGCTTCAAAATCATAAGTTTCATCTTCCACTGGCTCCGGCTTGTAATTATTCTCTTTAAACCAATCCGGCAGTTTCTCGTAACGCAACGGTTTACCTTGCCTTGACCTAGAACTGAAGAACCTTTTAGTTTTCTCTTCTTTAAATCGTTGTTGATCAGCAAATGCTTGGTCAATAGACTGGACTCCTTTTTGGGCCCAGTCTTTCAAGATACTCTCAACATAACTCCAAAACTTCTTCCCGCGTTCTACCGAGATTTTCATAGCCTCTAAAACAAGTTCCTCTGAAAGATCTTCACACCATGAAGTAATCTTTTGAGGTATGTATCCACCAAGGACCCCAAAACCCTCTTGTTCGAAAAATTGAAATGGATTGGTTTTCACACCTGCTTCATCATCCTCTTTCTTTGTTTCTGTCTTGTTTAGTTTCTGTTTAGGTATGGTCAAGTGTTGGTCATCGGATTGGTATACGTTTTGGTATAGCGATTGGTCATCAGATTGGTATAAAGATTGGTCAACTGAGTTGACCAATGACATAATTTTATAAATAGGAGCCTTTCCTTTTTTCCCTTTTTCATATTCAATAAGTTGGTTCTCAATTAGCTTTATTCGAGCATTAACCAGCCCTTGCTTTGAAAGGCCAGTTAATTTCTCTACTGTGGAGTTGGGTGCATTGAATCGTTCTTTCCAGCCAGCCATATTGTTTATGGCCATCAAGGTGTGCCATAACGCAATTGCGCTGGTATTAAGATCATTCAGTAGCAACCAATCCTTAAAAGCTTTAAGTTCCCTGAGATAATTCAAAACATCACCTACTTATGCTTTTTTGATATATGACATGGCTGATTGGATAGCGTTTATGTCCTCTTCATTCACAGCATCACTTAATGCATTATCAAGCCAAGTAAGTGCATTCCTCTTATCTAAGTCCGTCTGATAAGGCTTAATAATAATGCCAGTACTATCTACATAAAACTCAACTGGTGAGCCCGTTGATAATCCCTGAGTAACACGTACCTCCTTTGGAATAACGACTCTACCTAAATTATCAATTTTTCTTACAACGCCCGTTGCTTTCATTCTTCATTTCTCCCTTCTTTTCTCCTGCAAATTGCATATCCGTTTTTGACTGATTCAATAATGTAATTAGGATAATGCTCCATATAATCCAGAACCATTTGTTTGGCTTCTTCTTTATTACGAGCCTTCTTCCATCCAAGCCGGAAGAAGAACTCGATAAGGTACTACCTTCTCTATCATTTAAAATCCATATCCAATGCATGTTGTGCTGAATTTTCATCTGGTTTTGTTTCAGCTGCTTCCTGCTCTGCTGGAGATTCATAGTCAATGATGTTATCATTCTCTATTTCTGTAATATCTTTTCTTTCCTGATCGTTTTCATCTTCGACAACGGCTTTCTGCATTTCTACAGATAAGATGCCCCACTTCGATAACAGTGATTTCAGAACCGTTTTCATGGCCATTGCGTCCCAGTCATTCTTCCATCCAAAATCAGACTTGCTAAATTTCTTACGATGCTTCTCTACTTGTTCTCTTTTCCAGTAGATAGTCTTACGAAAGCCATTCAATAATTCGAAGTACGCAGCATACCCAATAACTGCCTCGGATTCCCTTTTTTCAAAATCAATCTCTATCTCTTCAGTAAGAGGATTCCATTTGATTAATTCCCCTTCATGAATCGGTGTTACGTTTATAAAGCGATATTGCCCCGATCTTAAAGCCAGCTGAATATATCCTTTATATCCGAGTTGAAATTGAGCAACTCCTTTATAAGGAACAATCCAGGCATATCCTAAGTTCTTATCAATCGGTAAATCTAAAGTCGCTGCAATCATCGAGGCGCTTATAACGGTCATAGGATCTGATTTCTGCAACATCTTTTCATTGTTATACAAGCTAAGAATAGAAGCCGTGAATTGAGTAGCTCTCTTACCTAATACTTCTTCAAAGCGTTTTAATACAGCTGGTGTTGATAGCAAGCTCTTTATCGTTGTCCCTTGAGTAGAAGGAGCTTGTCCATTCTTGTTTGCTAATTGATTCTTAAGAGATTGATTGGTGGCCATTATTTAGCCTCCTTAATATCAAATCGTCTATAAGCACTCTTTTTAATGACTTCTTTATAGATGTTAGGAAACTTCTCTTTTAGGAGTTTGCTATCTACTCTATTCGATTCAATCGGTTTCCAAGCAACCTCATAGTTAGAACAAAACCCCAATTCAGCTTCTTTTAATTCATGTTGTAGATCATGTTGGATCTTTTTCTTCTGTTTTTCTAAGTCACTTATCGTTTTCTTCAAATCAAAGTACTCACTAATCTTCTCTTTATTTACGCTCCTCAGCTCAATGGTCTTCCCTTTTTCAGCTTCCGAGTACTTTTCTTTCAAATATTTTTCTGCTGCACTTGAGCCATCTAATGCTGGTGGATTTCCTTGAATAACATGATAGTCCCAGAAGTGTTTCTCAGCTTCAAAGATAATTTTGATCAGTTCTTTATCACGTTCAATTTCTTTACATACAAACTTATTCCCGCCAATTAACACCGCGATATACGCTTTGGGATAGCCTAAGATTCCAAGATAATGTTGTACTTGAACCAGGTAGGATTCAGGAATCTCTTCACTCTCCCACTCTTTAGCAAGAAATTGATTGGCTGTCTTACATTCAAGTAAGGCTTCCTCCCCTACCACCTTCCGGTCAATATTGGCAATGATAAATTCATGTTCAGGGTGTTGTAGAATAGCGTTTCTCTTTCGGACTTTCTTGCCCATTCGAACTTCAAACTCTTTGGCCACCATATCCTCGAATAAATTTCCAAAATAGGCAGCCTCATTAGATGAATTTTCAACTAAAACTTGCCCTGTTTTCTCAAGCCATAATTCAAATGGGGTTTTGTATTTATTTAATCCTAGAATGATTGAGGCATCTGAACCCCCAATTCCTTTTCTACGCATTTCTAACCATTCACTACGCTCCATGTTGCTAGTAGTTGCTAATACTGCTGGCATGAATTTCCCTCCTATTGATTTCATTTTCAAAGTACCGTAAAATGTAATAAACTCTTTCGAGAGGGTTTGATCCCTCTTTCCAACTGGACCTGTGTTGCAGCACAGGTCTTTATTCTGCTGTCGTAAAATAAAACTTACATTTTTCAATAAGATAATCTTCTAAGTTCTCTTCTAAAACCACTTCTCCATTGTCTGGATCTAGTACAATCGAATCTCCAACTAAGATTTCATTCCCGAAGTAATCCGTTCCATTATGCTCTGGCTGAGAGACTACATTGGTGTAACCAAACCTTTCAACCTTCGAGATTTCCGGATGTTCTAACACATAAATCACCTCCTTTTATTAAACTGCTTCTTTTTGAGTTTTATTTCTCAATAGAAGAACTTTTTCAAAAGATGAAAGACTTAACAAATCCACTGCTTTAATCTTCATTGAACCACCCTCCCTAACTTCTTTTCATCAATACATTCACGAATGTTTGAGTAATCAGATGTAACTCATCCTGTTTGGTTTTCTTTTCTGCTAAACTATCGAGCTCTTTAATAGAGTTAAGTAAATCGACTGTATTTAACAATGCATCCTTGTACTCTCCTCGGTGGATGTTCTCTTCTATTGACTCGATAGAGTTCCATGAACTTCTTTGATGTTGAACAGCTTTACGTAAATCTTCTTTGATAAATTGATTTGAACTCACTTCTGCATCCTCCGTGCTTTTAAAGTTAATCTCCATTGCTTAAAAATCTGTACCATAGAAAATTGATATTCTTTGGTTATCAGAGCGACAAGATTTATCATACTTGCTGCAGCATCTAACATTTCAAAGACCACTTTTTTCATTTCTTCTCGCTCTGATTCATCTTGTTTATGAATTGGTTTAAACCAACAGACTTTTTCTAAATGATCTAAAGCCTCTAGCGACTCATTTTTGACCAATATCATCATAGAAGTTGGATGATGTTCGATGAACTCACCATTTAAATAGGGTATTGATACATCCCCAGCTGACTCATTCCAGCGAACAAAGAAGTATTCTTCATCATCGATAGCCTCTGCAGTGATAGCCCTTAAATCTTTTGGGAAACGCTGTCTACCTGTTTCGTATTTAGCAATACTTTCTCTTGAAATAGGAAGCTTAAATGATAGTTGTTGTTGAGTTAGTCCCTGACGTTTTCTAGCACTCGCAAGCTCCTTTCCTTCCATGACTTTCATGAGTTTTGCTCCTTTCTTTACCTATATATGGATTTAATTGTTCGTGCTTAGGTCTTAAAATGAAGTTAACTTGCTTTTTCAGATTTTTGTTTTCGTTCTTCGATGATTCTTGGGACTGAAGTTTTTAAGAAGTAGCGTAGGATTTTTTTGATTACTTCATCTGATGGCTGGTTCATTTAGAACACCTCCTAATTAATTGATACATTTTGTATCAATAGTTACAAAAAAAAGATCTGGGAAAAGCTCGTTTGGGTCATACTGGTAAAGTTGTTGAAACTTTAACATTGTATCTCTTCCAGGATTGGAATCTCCTCTTTCAATCTTTCTTACATATACCTCAGAAATTCCAAGGACATCAGCAACTTGTTTTTGAGTTAACTTTCTTTGCTTTCTGAGTTCAATAAGTTTTCTACGTTTCAAAATCACACCTCCTTTCTGATACATTTTGTATCATGTTTATTATTGTAAATGATAAATTTTGTATCGTCAACTAATTTCGATACATTTTTTATCATTTGTTTAAAACGATAAATTTTGTATCTATAATATAAGAAAGTACGTAGTATTACGTACTTAGTAAAGTAAGAGGAAGGGTTGCAAATGCTAACTAAAAGGCTAAAGAAATTAAGAGGTAAAACAACCCAAGAAGAAATTGCAGGTAAATTAGGTATTTCTAGAGCTCGTTACTCTCATTACGAAAATGGAAGAAGTGAGCCTGACACAGAAACATTAAATAAATTAGCAGATATTTTTAATGTAAGTATCGATTACTTATTAGGAAGAACTAATGATCCAATTAGATCTATTAAAGATAAGAAAAATACAAATGACGGTTCTTTAGAGGAAATCAATAAGCTTGTAAAAGAATACGGTATAGAACAATTTGGTTTCTTTGATATTGATAAATGGAAAGATCTTTCACCTGAAGATATCGAGGAGATTAAGAAACATTTTGAATACGTGGTTTACCAAGCTAAGCAAAGAAATAAGGAAGATTAACACCCCATCTCATTAACGATGGGGTGTTGTTTTTATTCAATTTAAAGCGCCCTTTTGCTGAAGACTCGAATTCGAGATAACTTGAATTATTGAATTATGTTCTTCTGTTAAAGCCCCCGTTAGTGGAATAAGCCTATTATTCACAACGACTAAATACTCTTTCAAATTCACCATCTATTATTAGTTATTTAATCACTCTTTCAATATCTTCCCGCCTAATCCTCTTCACTAAATCATATCGCTTGACCAAAAATATCCCCCATTTAAACACTCACCTGTTTGTTCATTTTTCTCAGGAGAGCGTAAGGATGCTTATACTATACGAGAATAGTAAGCTACATCGGTAACTCTGCCCCTTAAATTCGATTCAGGCAACACCGCTACCAAAGAAAATCCGAGTTTTTCAATTAACTTTTTTGACGGCATATTTTTATTATCTATAGTAGCAGATAGGCGTTTAAGGTTTAATGTGCTTTTACCATGCTCAATGACCGCGGAAACCGCTTCATACGCAAAACCGCATCCCCAATACTCCCTCATGAAGCGATAACCAATTTCGCCAAGATAACCTTCTGCTATTTCTGGAATCATTACATCACCGATGAATTCATCAGTATCTTTTAATGCGACAGTCCATTTTGTTTCAGTACGATTCCTAACCATTTCTAACATTGATTGTTCATCACGAGGGGGATTAATTCCAAGAAATTCTCTTACTTCATCATTGTTAAACATTTTAATCATATTGGGAATGTCTTTTTCCGCTCTCGGACGTAAAATCAATCGTTCTGTTTGAATTTTCGGTGCTTCTTTTTTTGCCATGATTTATTCCAGCCTTTCGTACATTATATATATAATCTATCAATGTGAACGGTATTGAACTTCATCGTTTGTTATCTCCTTATGAAATTTATAATATAATTCGATACCGATTATTTGGATTCTTTCTTCAAGTAACCTGCCTCTATAAAGAAAGAGGAATGCTGCCCTTTACTTGAACAAAGGGCGGCTGCTTGTTCACCAAACGCCCCAATAAATAAATAACAGAATTCCCACAGACATAAACTATCGCCGTTTGTTGAAGAAGGGTATTGGTCACTTCATCCCAGATATATAACTCATTTTTTTCCTAATAAGGAATTTATCGAAGGTTACCGTCTAACTTTTAAAAGTAAAATAGCTTCTCTTTCCTCTAACAACTCGCCTGTGTTTATGAATCCAAGTGACTCATAGAATCGAAGTGCCGAATAATTATCTGGCTCTGTTGAAAGGCCAATATAATGACAGTCATTATTTATTTTGAGCATATCTATGACTTGTTGCATCGCCTCTTTCCCGTATCCCTTTCTTTGATAAGAGACATCAATCATAAATCTAGGAATCCAATACTTCCTCTCTTCAATCTCGTTTGGATCAAATTCCGTCATCACAAAACCTATAACTTCATCATCCAAATGGATTGCATAAGGTGTAAAATTGGAGTTTACCTTAGACTCTGCAATAGAGTAAACGTTAGGAGCAATTCGATCAACTTGATCCTTCGCTAACTTTAGGTTTAGGCACTTATACATATTTTTCACAGTTAATTTTTGAATTGATATTTGAGCCATAAACATTCTCCTCTAGATAAGATTTATTACTACATTCTCCCAATAAATATCGACATACTGGAATACCTTGATGGGTTTACTTCAGAGGTACAAAACAGAAAAACTCAGGAAAATTCACAAGCTAAATCACACAACTTTCACAACCTAAATCTCATATTATAATTACACTATCTGATAAACTAAGACCTTCTTTTGCAAAAGCACCTTCTAATGAATAAACAGCAGCAGTCATAACAAAAACTGACCTAAACAAAAGTAACATTAAGTGCAATAAAGTAAACCTATGCACCTAAATTTGATACTCCTAAACCTAGTAATAAAATAGAAGGATATTTCCAGGATTTTATCAAGTGTTTCAAATTCATCAAACTTACTCGTAAAATCTATTTTTATTAACTTTCTTTAAAAACAAATAAAAAAATCCCACCCCCAAGACATTTGTCTTGGGGACGAGATTATTATCGCGATGCCACCCCATTTTATTAATATGTCACCATATTAACCTTATTAGGTACGCAAATATAACATTTGCTTATACCCTTCCTCTATAACGGGAGTACCCGTCACACTATCCCTTAGTAAAGTTCCAATGTGATGCTCCGAGGCTTGCTTCAGTAAATAAATCCTTACTCCTTTTCACCAACCGGAGCTCTCTGAGAACGATTACCATTACCTACTCTTCTCTTCATCGCAATTAAATATTATTTAACATTATCCAATATTCAATCAATTATGTAAATGGTTAATTCGAAATTTTTAAAAAACAAAAACAATTTAAATTAACTTTTCTCAACTATAAGGTGACAATTCTTAATAATGCAAGTCAGCAAGTCAATAAATTTCCTTCCTTATTCAATTAACTGGCCCGTTTGTTGAAGAAAAAGTTTAAAAGCATTTGGTATGTAGTGTTTCAAGAAAAGAAATAAGGAAGAATTAAACAGTCCATCAAATTAATGATGGGCTGTTTTTCTTATTTTGTTGAGATCCTAATACTGGAAGATCGAAAATAAAACTATTTAATTGTGTTTTACCGATACCGACGTTCAGACTCTTGAATTGGATAGTCATTTGCACTCATATCACGACGTTTCATTAGGCCATTGTCGTCGAATTCCCAATGTTCATTTCCGTGTGTTCTCATCCATTGATCGGTTTCAGCATCACGCCATTCGTATTCGAAACGAACAGATATACGATTTTCTGTGTGACACCAAAGCTCCTTCATCAAGTAATAATCAAGTTCCTTCGCCCATTTTCTCCTAAGAAATTCCTTGATGGCTTCTCTACCATAAAAAAATTCTGTTCGATTTCTCCATTGTGAATCAAGGGTATAAGCTTGAGCTACAATTTCGGGATCTTTAGTGTTCCATGCATCTTCTGCTGCTTTCACCTTTGCAAGAGCTGTCTCATAATTGAAAGGTGGTTTGATGGATTTTGACATATACATCTGCCCCTTTTGAATTAACCATTTATTTTAGTTTTCAATGGTTAGTATAGAGACTTTTAATTAACCTGTCAATAGGTTACAATATGGTTAGTTTAATTATTATCGAAACAGCGACCAGGAGGAAAAATAGATGTCAGCAAGTGAAATTTTCCCGCTTATCTCAAACCATTTATCATTGGATCTTGTAAATACGGAAATTGTAAGAAGAGGGATTCGACATGATTTACTTAAAGAGAACTTCGCGGATTGGATTCAAACTATGCAAAAGTCAGGAAACTTAGTTGATGAGCAGTTTAACAAAGAATGTGTACTTTCTGATGGACTTAATGTTTTTTTAGATCTAAGAAAGTTTTTACGGGGTGGGTTTGAGAAAATTGCAAACGGGAGACATCTTGACGATCAATGGGTATCGCATCTGGAATACCTAAACGAAAAAGCTCCTTTATCATTTAAACTGATATCAGGAAACCTTGTACCGATTCCTGTCGGGACTTCGTTGGATGCAATTGTTTCCTTAGTAGCATTTGATGCATTACGATTATATAACACTGGAGATTTAGAAGTACTACAACGTTGCGCTAACCCAGACTGTGTTTTACTGTTTATAGATACAAGTGGTAGGCGTAAATGGTGCTCGATGAAAATATGCGGAAATCGTATGAAGGTCTCACGTCACAATCGACGAAATGTTGATGCATAAGCGCTGTTCAACTGACCGACCATTTGATCTCTAATGAAGCAAACTCACAGGTATCTAATAATAGCCTGTGAGATCCGAATAATCTAATTCGATAAAATGGTACGTTTGTTGAATAAAAAGCATAAAGAATTTTGAATGAGGTGTATTTCAAACTGACCAAAGTAATAAGGAATATTAAAACAACACTTCATCATTTTATGTTAGGGCGTTGTTCTTATTCCATCAAAGTGCCCGTTAATGAACAAAGAAGACTACAAGACTTCTTAAAAACAATCGATTTTCATCTAGATTAGGTCCAACGTATGCGGGAAACGCTAAAAATAAAAGAAGCTGTAGATAAGCTTACACCTGTATTAAAATGAAAATCATTTAAAAAGGGCATCTAATATGCCCTTTATAATACCTATCCTAACTTCTTGTCAATTGATTTCGATCCTCAACTTGTGGTGGTTCTTCCATCCAACCATTTTTGACCATAATTTTTCCACCTTGTTTTGCAAAATCAAAAATATCTTTTGCAAGGAGCGCCATTTTCGCCGGTAAATCACTTCGTAAACTAAACGCACCGCCAAGTGCATTACTTCCAAGTCCAAATGTACTTAACAAACTGGTATTATACATCATCAATTTATCAGAGAATGGAGCGACAGTTGAATTTGTCGCTTTTCCGGCGTGAGTAGCCGGTGGTTCAATGTAATCTTGCCGTAAAAATTCACCTAGTGCTGTTTCGACTTTCATCGCTAGTTCCATTCCTTTTACAAAATGGTTCCGTACCCGTTGATCATGTGCTACTTGCGCAAATCCGATCATTAATTGCATCCCTGTAAGGTTCGTCTCAATCGAATGATGAATAAGAGAAACCTCAATTGTATTTAAGGATCTTTCATTACTTAACCAATTCAATCCGGTTAAATAATTTTTATTATGTACAAACTTCACTTCTTTTGGCATCGATACATAAGGGGGACGAGAAAGAACCCCTGCTTCTAATAGAACATGTGTTGCTTAGTCATACGCCTCTTGTCCTTCAGCTGTTAAACGTCTGAAAAATTGTCTTATATCTTGACGGTAAGACATAGTCGAATAGAGCGCGTAAAGACTAGTTCCAATTTTAGCCATCATGTGTAAATACAAAACATCATACATATAGTCGAATAACTTAGGATGCATCTTTATTCACATCTTTTTCAATAAAACCCATCGGAATAACCGCGCCTTCCTGTTGAAAAACATTGGTCACAAACTCTACACTTTCAGTAGCACGTTCATAATAAGACTGCAGAATTTTCCGTGTTTCCTCTTTTTCAACATGTTCAAGAAAGTATTCCAGAAATCTCATGATCATTGTTTTGTCTTGATATGTCATCCACAAGTTCCCTAATTCTGAAGATGTAATTGGTACTTGATTTGAACTATTCACCCAAAAGCCTCCTAATCCCATTCGTTTTCTTTAACTTTACCAACTTGAAAAATTTTATTAATCAATCTGTGATTTTAGTATTAAATTAGAAAAACACAAACCTAACAGGTTCTTATAATCGTGAAATGGTCTTGGCTATTAGTGTTGGAAAAACCGTATAACAACCAAAAACGAAATAAGTGGCTATTTAGGAATAAGGAAGAATAAACTTCAATCAAATAAATAATGGGGGTTTATTGTTATTCCATTATAGCGCCAGATTGCGGAATACTGTAAAATCCGAAAGTTCTGCAATAATGGCTCCTTAGTTATTTTACTCACCCTTTAATACAAAAAAAATTCATATATATTGCCAAATTATCAAATAATACCTAAGAGGTGATAATGTGGATAAAAATAAATTAAAACTCACATCTTCTGAAATAGGAACACTGTGGGGAGAGTATGTAAACGGAACAATGACAGATATTGTAAATAGATATATGTACTCTATTATTGAAGATGAATCAATAAAAACTATTTTCGAGGATGCTATCAAGACGTTTGAAAAACAAAAGAAACAGCTCGTAACTTTTATTGAGAACGAGGGATTTCCAGTTCCAATTGGATTTACTGAATCTGACCTTAACAAAGGTGCAGAGAGACTGTTCACTGACATATTTTGCTTAAATTATTTACATATCATGACTTTGCATGGTTTGCTCGGACATACCACTGCCTTAAGTGTTTCTGTTAGAAAAGACTTACGAGATTTTTACGATTCTTGCGATAACGATGCGAAAAAAATGTACCATCAAACCATAGAGTTGTTGCTTGAGAAAGGGAATTTCCAAAGAGATCCTTTATTTTATCCTGCTAAGAACCCTGAATTTATTTCTAGCCAAGATTTCACAGATGGATTTTTCGGAAAAGGGAGACGTTTAACTGCAACTGAAATCATCAGTATTTCTTTCAACCTTAAAAAGAGTATTATGGCTAAAACTCTTTCTATCGCATTCAGTCAAGTGACTCAAACAAAAGAAGTAAGAAAATTTTTAGAAGATTCCGAAAAAACGTCTGATAATCAAATACAAGCCCTTGCAAAAATAATGCACAAGGATAATTTACCAGTTGCTATGTCGTGGGAAACAGAAGTGACAACTTCAACAGACTCTCCTTTTTCCGATAAATTAATGTTGTATCATATTGGTTTTTTGTTCCAAGCTGCACAGGTATATCATGGGACAGGTCTAGCATCAGCCATGCGAACAGATCTTGTAACCACTTACGAAAGCACTATTCTACAAACTCTCATTGTTACTAAAAAATGGTTCGATATTATGGTAAAAAATAAATGGTTAGAACAACCACCACTTGCTCCCAATAGAAAAGAAATTGCAAAAGAAAAATAATAAAACATTGTTACTAAGGTATGTATAAGTGAATAACAGTCCATTTGAAAAACTAATGTGGAGCATCGCACTTCCTGGATTTGGGCAGTATTTAAACGGTAAGTATTTTAAAGGCACAGTTTTATTGATATTTGAATTTCTGATTAATATACAGGCCAATTTTAATCAGGTCATACTACTAAGTTTTCATGGGGAAATTAGTGATGCGATAAAACATGCGGATTATCAGTGGTTGATGTTTTATCCTTGTTTGTACTTTTTTTCTATGTGGGATGCGACGAAAGATGCAGGCGGAGGGAAAGACCCTTATTCTTTTCTTCCGTATGTGTTCGCTGCGTATTTTGTAACTGTTGGATTGATTTTTTCCTCAAATTTAACGATATTTGGAGTGTTATTGGGTCCTGTTTGGCTCCCAATGTTGTTTACTTTTCCTGGAATATTAATTGGCTTGATCATTAGTAAAATCATAAATAACACTTCTTAAAAAAACCATCCTCTACTTTCATTCAAAAGGGGATGGTTTTTATGTGAATAAGCAAGAAGTATTTCACTAAATGGCCCGTTTGTTTAATAAGAAGCATAAAGAATTTTGAATTTGTAGTGTTTAAGCAAAGCAAAGAAATAAGGAAGATTAAATAAACCCACCAATATTTAATGGGGTGTTGTTTTTTATCAATTAAAGCGCCCTTTTCCTGAATAACGAAATTAAAAATTGGAGACAAAAAGTTAAAAGTAACTTCTAATAAGCCTCCGTTAGATGAATGATAGTGTGTTTAATAAATTCCAAACAATAAGTTACTACTTAAGAAGGCTAGCACGCCATCTGAAAAGTCATACAGACTTTGTTTTTATTCAGCTAATACTTTGTCTGAGTTTAATCCTTCAAGCTGAGGACTAACAAATCGCCCATCTTTCCGAATTAATTGACCGTCAAAATAGATTTCTCCTCCCCCATAGTCTTGGCGTTGAATTGAAATCAAATCCCAATGAATAGCCGATTTATTCCCGTTATCTGCTTCATCAAAACAACTGCCTAATGCTATATGAAAGCTTCCATCAATTTTTTCATCAAATAAGGTGTTGTTCATAGGAACTTTCACTTTCGGATTAAAGGCTAAAGCAAATTCACCAATATAACTTGCCCCTTCGTCTGTATGAAGGATTTCATTTAATCTTTCCGAATGGTTAGCTGTTGCCTTTACTACTTTTCCTTTTGCAAAAGTAAGTGAAATGTTATCAAATGTGAAGCCGTTGAAAGAGGAAGGTGTATTAAATGTGATCGTTCCATTCACTGAATCTCTGATAGGTGCAGTATATAATTCTCCATCAGGGATATTATCAGTACCATCCCCTTTAATCACACCCATATTTTCAATAGAGAAGGATAGATCTGTTTCGGGTCCTTTAATTTCCACGACCTTCGCCTTTTCCATATAATCTTTCAAGGGTTCCATTGCTTTAGAAAGTTTCTTATAATCAACGGTACAAATATCAAAATAAAAATCCTCAAAAGCTTCTGTACTCATACCGGCTTCTTGAGCCATAGAAGCATTAGGGAAACGAGTAGTAACCCATTTTGTTTTATAGATTGCTTCTGATTGAAATTTACCATATGTTTTTGCATATAGCTCCAATTTTTCAGTAGGAATATCAGAAAGCTCAGAGGTATTAACTGGACTTCTCAAGTTAATATATCCGTCCATTTTTGCCATACGTTCTACTTCCCATTCGGCTAATATATTAAACTGTTCTTTTGTTCCACCTAAAACCAATTGTCTTGTAACAGTAGCTTCTCTCAAATCAATATGTACAAAACCTCCAGCTTTATGAATTTCTTTGATGATTTCTCTTACAACACCAATCTCGATTTCTGTATTGGTTTGAACCAGTACATGTTCATTTGGTTGAACCTTTATTGAATGGTTTACCAATAAGTTAGCAATCTTTTGTATTCTTGGGTCTTTCAAGACAAACACCTCTTCAGTTTGATAGTAATACAGTTCGTAAACATTTTGGGATTAGTAACAATCACAATCATTGAATATGGTTAGCACCTATTAACTATGATAATCATATAATTCGACAATGCTTGGTTGATACCTTTTTAGTGAAGGGTGTATTCTTCTATCAGATCTTATTATCATTCCTTTCCTTTAAAAATTCTTTCTGATCTTCCAAAAAATTACCCGTTTGTTGAATAAAAAGTTTAAAAGATTTTGAGTTTTGTAGTGTTTTAGGCTGAACAAAGAAATAAGGAAGAATAAACCCCCATCAATTTACGATGGGGTTTTGTTCTTATTCCTTTAAAGCGCCATTTTCTTGAAGAACAAATCGTAGTCATTTTTCTGCCCATTTTACAACTGCTATCTCCAACACATCTAACCTAGGTAAAATAGAGCGATACCAATGACTCGCTTCATCACCTGGAAGACATTTAGCAGAAGCTAAAAAGGCTCTTCGTTGCCAATTAGTTAATTGCATGATGTTTCTCTTCCTTGTTTTAAACCATGATTCTTGATTTGCTTGTCCAAGCGCTAAAATTATTTTCCTTCTTGAAAAGTCATCAAAATATTCATTATAATATGTAGCTAACCTATCTATTTTCCAACCTTCTCCGTTACTAAAAGTCTTAAACAGCCACATTCTATGAAATTCTAAATGTCCTACAATAGAGTTGTCTAGTATTCTTATTAATTTTTCTCCGACCTCTTCCTTTTGTGAAATATCCAATTCTAATTCATTTATATACTCAAATATATGTTTAAACGCGGTATATAGTTTATCTATATTATCAAGTACTAATTCTAGTGCATCTGTATTCTTAAGTTGTGCCATCCTTCTTAAAACAAACCCAACTATTTTGGTATCAATACTTTCTGAATTAATTTGCTCTTGAAGGATAGCTACTAAATTCATGCTATCTATTTGTCGTTGTAAATCTTCTGGTAACAAATCGTAATTAATCTCTCCATAGGGATTATCTATGCCAATCTCATTTAGTATTATTTCGAATTCATCTGATAACCTTTGAACTTCTATAGACTCCTCAGATTTTAAATAATCTCTTCTAAATTCTTCAACTGGTACAATCCTAGTTTTATGCTGTTGTAGAGTCAAACCATGGTTTTCAAACAACATTTCCGCTAATAAAGCTAATTGTTGGTAGGCTTCTTTTTTACTAGAGCAAAAAATTCTAAAATCATCAACATACCTACAAAAATCTACTCCTTCACTTAACAAACCTTCATCAATATCATTAAGTGTAAGCTCAGCTAGTAATCTGGAAGAATCTTGTCCAACTGGTATTCCGTATGAAATACTATAATTCCAGCTATTTAGCAAACGTTTTATTGCAATTGCATGATTAGTCTTATTTGTACAAGAGCTTAGAGCATTTTCAAGTGGATGCGAGTAGAGTCTTGGGAAAAAATCAGCAATATCTGCTAATACTACATAATTAATATTATCATCACCGATAAATTCATCAACTTTTGAAGCACAATGATTTATAAAACTGCCATAACCAATATCAGAATTAAACATTCTACCGTCTTCATCTGGATTAAATCTAAAGGAGAAACTTACATTTCTATCTATAGGAATTCTCTTTAATTCAATATCTTCACCAATTTCGTAAACTAATGCTAGGTAAATTATTGTATCCAATGGATCTAATTGAGTTGATAAACGAAATCCAAATTTGTGTTTAGGTGTGAGACTTCTTCGAAAATCCCTAACATTCCACTTTAGAATATCTTGGTTTCGTAAATATTCTTTAAGTGTAGTTCCATTTGGCAATTCTCTTGTATTTTTGTCCCATAAGTACCTTATTGCTTCATATTCGAAGGGAATTGGAAAAATGTCAGTATCACCATAATTTTCTATATGTTGTAAAGCCCACTCTAAGGATTCATTCTTTAGTTTCAACAAGTATATAAACCTCCACTTTATTACATATTTATGCAATTATTACTTCTACACTTTTCATTGATGCCACTTTAATTCTCCAAGGCTCTTGCCTCTTTTTTCACTATAGTCCATTAAAACCACGAATATTTTTCTATATTCTTAAGGTGCCAATAAAAAATAGAACATAGCCTCATTCCAAACTGTTAATTAAACACTCGGAACATTACCATCACTCGTCCATTTATGTGATTTACATTCAACAATTATTTTTTCATCATTAGAATTACACCCTAAATCAAATACATAATTCATTTTTGTTTCAATACCGCATGGTAAACTAAATGATTTCTCCAACAAAATTCCTTTGCTTTTAAAATAATCATAGGCGAGAATGATTCACTTACAAATATAGCACAAAATAACTACTAATCTAATATTTCCCTGTAAAAATGTGGCGGAATTTGGTTAAATAATAAGTGTATCATTTTATTTGGACTCAATTAGAGGATGATAGTTATTTCAATATTTATTCCAACTAATACTTTTGTAAGGACAACAACCTAAGTAGCTGATCAATAATAAAGATAAAACCTAAAATAAAAAGGAGGTAGTTTCATTGAATAACAGTTTTAAAGAATTGCATGAGTATCGAAAATACACATCCAAGGCAGAGATACATAAAGCTATCAATACTCTAATTGGCATAATTCAAGGAATACAGTTAGATAAAGCAATTAATGTAGAAGAACTCGAGGAGATCGTTCATTGGTGCAGCATGCACAGGCATTTACAAAAGAAATCCCCATTCTCAGAAATTATTCCTGTTATTGATCATGCATTAGAAGATAACATTTTGGAACCTGATGAGGTCGAGGACATCCTCTGGCTTTGCCGTAGAGTCATTAAAGAAGACGATTCCAATGAATATTACAACCTGATCACTTCTTCAATTCAGCAACTCGAAGGAATTCTTCATGGACTTTTAGCAGATAACGAATTGACCGAAACAGAAATCAATAAGCTGGCTATTTGGATGGAGAAACATGCATTTCTTAAAGGAACTTACCCTTTCGATGAAATAGACAGCCTTCTTACCAGCGCCAGGAAAGCTGGAGTTATCAGTGAAGATGAAAAACATATGCTCAAGGCCTTCTTTGGTAACTTTGTTGATACTAAGATTTCTTACAACGTAAATGAATTCGAAATTAAAAAATTGCAGAGGAAATATTCTGTAAGTGGAATCTGTGCAATGTGCCCTGAGATTGAATTTGAAGGTAAGAACTTCTGTTTCACCGGTACCTCTTCACAGGCAACTCGTAATGAAATCGCAGAACTCATCATCAACAAAGGTGGTACTTTTAATAAGAATGTCACTAAGAAGACTGATTATCTTATTGTTGGTGGGGATGGGAATCCTTGTTGGGCATTTTCTTGTTACGGAAGGAAAGTAGAAAAAGCTGTCCAAATGAGGAGAGAAGGATCAAGTATTCTAATTGTTCATGAGAATGATTTTTGGGATGAACTATTTTAGAAGGCAATATATTAAATAATTATTATAATCATTTATTGATAAATACTGAGATTGGGTACCCAGGTATGCAACGGCGCATTTATTTTAGATTGGAGGATGTAACATGAACACCAATACTGGAACGGAACAATATTTTCTAAGAAAGGATTATGCTGAAGATATATTAGTACCTTCTTTCATAGATTTCCTTAAGGAAAGAAAGGTAGTATTCACATCAATAAAAATGGATATTATTAGAGCTTTCCAAGAAGCTGTACGAAATGGAACCATATCTACTGCTGATCTAAATAGCTTCTTAGACAAAGAAACTAGATTCGGCCACAATCGTACGTTATTCTTGAAAGATATTGATTCTTATTCTTCTAACTCCTTGAAAAAAATGAGTGAAAAGGAAATTTACGAACTTATTATCTCTAAGGGCTGGCAAGTTCCTTCACAAAATAGCATACTAAATGTCTACCGTCCTGAGGAACTGACCTTAGTTGAAGTAGGAATTGAAGAAGGTTGCAATATATCCCTTACATTCATTGAAGAAGTTGAAATTAAGAAAAAGGACATTATTGATAGACAAAACAACTATTATTTTGTCAACGTAGATTTAATTAACAACATATTTTCCGTACGTATGAGACCTAGAGGTAATAATGTTGTTCAAGTAGGCTTTGATGAGTACAAAATTGTTACAGACGTTCAATGTTTTTACAAAATAAAGAATTGGGTACAGAAGATGTTAAACTTAAGTTTATTGGACTCTTCTCATTTTAAATCCACTCTTTATAAAATTGCTAAGGATCTGACTGAAAAGGCCGAGGAGCCGTGGAGAAAAGAAGTTGAGAAACATAATGATGAAATAGAGACCTTTTCCCAGGAGATGCTATCTAAACTAGAAGGGATAAAACCTGATGTTTTCGATCTTGAATTTCGATTAAAAAGGTTGCTGGAAAGAGCTTTAATACAAAGTAATTTCAAAAAAATGAAAGAAAAGGAACCAGGTAAAAAGGGGTTCGTAAATGCCTTTCATTTTTCAGACAGATCTGGTGGAAAAATCAAAGCAAGTTCTCGTGAAAAAGAACGTGCAATTGACCTATCAGAAATATATTATGATACTAGAGATACAATTGACAAAAAGAAAGCTTACGATATAGTGTGGGCAAATTGGTTTGTGCCAGGAAAAAAAGTATCTCTAAGTACACGATTAGAAGCTAATGATGAATTTTATCAAATACACTTCTATAACTATTTGAGCGAGGATGAACTTTATTATGTACTTTCCGAAATTAAACATTTTAAAAACAAACCGCTTGATGAATGATTACCTCATCAATACTTTTGATGGTTGGCTCGCTTCCCAATCAGAAATGTATACGGACTACTTAAATCCATTAGAATTTGTAGCTGAATGTAGAGTCAATAAAAAGTTGGCTCTCTCGATTTTTTCCTTAGCCTCTTCAATCAAGTATTTTGAATCACATGGAGAAAGTCAGGACGAAAAGAACCCACTACTCAAAGTAAAATATATTCTTGATTGTCCTTACTGTAATGAAAACATAAACACTTATTTTTCCAGGAATGATATTCCTCAAGATTCAATTTGCTGCAAAGAAGATATGTGCTATTCATTTTTACCCGCTGACCATCCAGAGAAAATTAATATCTTCTTCGAATTGTTAGATGACCCAATATTATCTGTCGATGATGAATTAAGTATTTATGAAAAAAAGCCCTCTCCACCTTTAACTGTTGCTGATGAAGACTCTGATTTACTTGAAGCAATGTGGCAAAATGAAGAACGAAAAGGAACTTTAAGTGAGTAAACCAACTATCTTAACCATTATATTATCTTTATTTGTAATCATAGTTAGTCTTGGTCACTTGGATCTTAAATCAGAAGTTGTTACTACATCAATAGATATTTTAGGAACTGTTGGAAGCGCAATTATAGGTGGATTTGTGGCATTTTATGCGAGTAAAATGCAAGTAGAAGGCAATAAAGAACTGGAAAGACGAAAAGAAATTAAAGCACAAAAAAACATACTGGTTCTTGTGCTAAGTGACTTAGATACTATTATAAGTAGAATTCAAACATTCATTAAAGAGAACTCTCAAAAGCAGCTAAAGGAAATCCAGCTCAAACCATTCATTTACACTACATCATTAGATAGATTAAAGAATGAGTTTATTTATATTTTTCAATCTGAAGAAGATATTAAATTATTCACGTCAATAGTAAACAGATTAAGTTTTATTGTCTTTTCTACTGATGAGAACCGAAATGCCAATATTAAGCAACTTGAATCTTTAATGCAAGACTGTAAATCCATCAAAAAAATATTCACAACTTATCTTAATGATATAAAAAATGAGACTGAAGAATGAACTACCAAAGCCTTTCATGGCTTTTTCTTTTTTTTGCAAAACAGAACATATGTTTGTATAATGTTACCGAGGTGAGCAAAATGTACCAATTAACATACAGGACCACCGGATTAGAGGATTGGGTTTCAATGTTATATGTAAAATTAGGAATTAATTGCCCTTCGCAAATCAATGAAGAAAAAATTTCTCGTTATTTTGAAATTTACGTAAAAAAGAAGCCCATGCACAGTAGTTTTCATATCATCGGGAGATACAAAGACATAGTAATTGATAGTCGTGAACCTGTAGAAAAACATAGAGAAATCTTCTTTCACGAACTTTGCCACATCCTTAGACATTCAGGAATCCAAACGATCATGCCTTCTGCTTTTAGAGAGCTACAAGAATGGGACGCTAACCATTTCACACAGTATGCAGCTATCCCCTATCACATGATTAAATATATTCCTTTTAATGATATGGATATAATTAAGCAAATGACTGAGATGTTCAAAGTTTCTCCAGAACTATGTGAGGAACGATTGAAGCAAATCTACAGAAGAAATCAAGTGCATATTCAACAGTCTAAAGTTTACCTTTAGCGATATTTTATTGTTCACATATTTAAAGTAATTTGTTTATATAAGGAAGTGATTATATGAAAGCAGCTATTTACATACGTGTTAGTACTGTTGAACAAGCTACTGAAGGTTATTCTATTCGTGCTCAAACCGACCGTCTAAAAGCCTATTGTGTGTCTCAGGGATGGGATATTTTCGAGATATACATTGATGATGGGTATAGTGCAAAAGATACGAACAGACCTAATCTGAAGCGAATGATGAAGCACATCGAGGAGAACTTAATTGACTGTGTATTGGTTTATCGTCTAGATCGCTTAACTCGATCTGTTAGAGACCTCTATAATATCTTAGAAACATTTGATAAACATGATTGCAAGTTCAAGTCAGCAACTGAGGTTTATGATACGACCACTGCTATGGGAAGAATGTTCATTACTATTGTCGCTGCATTAGCTCAATGGGAACGAGAAAATACAGGCGAGAGGGTTCTCGCATGGGAATGGAACAAAAAGCTCGTGAGGGGCAATGGATGATCAATCAAGCACCCTATGGCTATGAGATAGATAAGAAAAATAAAACCCTTGTTATTAATGAAGAAGAGGCTAAGGTTGTAAAAAGAATATACGACTTATACCTAAGTGGTAAAAGCATGAACTACATTGCAAGAGAATTTAATCGTTTAAACATATTTACAAAGACCGATACCATTTGGAATGATTTTAAAATTAAATATATTCTTTCTAACCCATTATATAAGGGCACCATGAGATATAACTATAGAGTCAATAAAGATAATTATTTTGAGGTTGAAAATTCTCATCCCGCAATCATAACTGCAGATACTTTCGAAAACGTAAAGCGAATGAGAGAAAACAGAAGAATTGTTCATCCTAAATCCGCTACCAGTAAGTTTATCTTTTCAGGAATAGCGAGATGTGCAAGGTGTGGATCTCCTTTAGCAGGAAAGTATGGATATTCTAAGAGAGGTAATAAAGAATATCATACACAATCTTATTATTGTACAAGGCAAAAGGTTGGTGGATGTAATCAAAGGAATATGTCTGAGCGATATATAGAGACACAATTCATTAACTATCTTGACTCATTTCAAATCAAACCAGATGTATTAGAGGATGTTACTACCATAGAGGAAATCGATGACACACAAGACAGATTAGACACACTTAATAAGGAATTAAAAGAAATTGATAAACGTCGAAAAAAATGGCAATATGCATGGGTCAATGACATGATTAACGATGAAGACTTTTCTCTCCGAATGGACGAAGAAAATAGTAAAGAAGAAGATGTAAATAAACAGCTCTCTTCTCTCCAGCCGTCAAGCGAAAAAATGAATAATGAAGATCTTTCTGATATCTTAAGGGATATGAAATCAAATTGGTACCAGCTCGACACTTTGGAGAAGAAAATGCTTCTTCAGATGTTTACGAAAAAAATTGTTGTTGACCGAGTTGGAAATCAACTAAAACCTGATTGCTTAGAGATAAAGGAAGTTCAATTTTTTTAAAGGACCATCACTGCATAGTTCTTTTATTATGACTGGGTGACCGGTAAGGCTAGCTCTAATGGCAATTTCAGCTGTTTCACGATCTCGTATTTCTCCTACCATAATAATATCCGGGTCGTGTCTCAAAATCGCTTTTAATCCTGTTGAATAGGTAATTCCAGCCTTTTCATTCACCTGAACTTGGAGCAATTCTTCGTTTTCTTTTTCGACTGGGTCTTCTAAAGTAATCACGTTTCGATTCAATTGTGCGGAACAATGTTGAACGAGAGTATAAAGAGTCGTCGTTTTGCCGCTGCCTGTTGGACCAGTAAAAATCATCAAACCATGTGAATGCATTAGTAGCGCTAATAGTTTATTGGCTGATGAAGGGAATAACGACATTTTCTGAATGGGAAGACTAAAATTTTGTGGAAGTATTCGAATGACGAGACTTTCTTTGGAATGGGTAGAAGGAAGAGTTGAAATTCGTAGTGAGACAGGCTGATCATTAATTGGGATTGAGAATGAACCACTCTGAGGCTTTCTTTTTTCACCAATATCCATGGAGGCCATAAATTTAAAGTGTGAAATGATTCTTTCACCTTCCTGGGCAGGGATAATGGTATGGGGAGCAATTGTACCTTGCTTTCTTAACTGAATGATATAATCGGTTTTTCTTGGTAAGAAATGTACATCCGAGGCATCCAATAAAACGGCTTTCTGTAATAATTCTTCAGCAAGCTTTTCTATGGGAGGAATAATGCTCATACACCACCTTTCTTTATTCTAACATTTACTATTCGACAGAAAAAATGAATTCCCTCTATTTTTTTAAAAGTTTTTGTATATTTTTCTTGAAATATGTCAAAATAAAAACTGTTAGTTCATCAATGGGCTATAGCCAAGCGGTAAGGCAACGGACTTTGACTCCGTCATGCGTTGGTTCGAATCCAGCTAGCCCAGTTAGAAAAGTGGAGGCGCCTCGAACAGGCCCGACAAGCATAAGACGAGCCGCCAAGGAAGGGTGCCTTTTCCCTTCCTTGGCGGCTTGGCTTATGACTCGAGGGCCTAGGCGCCGGAACTGGACACCCGAAAAGCAGCAGCGCCTCGTTTTTAAGGATGAAAGGCTAAGTTCGCCACGTCCTGTGGCAACGCCTTTCTGACCCACATCCTGTGTGCCTCCGACAAGCATAAGACGAGCCACCAAGGAAGGAAGCCCTTTCCCTTCCTTGGTGGCTTGGCTTATGTGTCGAGGGCCTAGGCACCGGAACTGGACACTTGAAAAATTCATTTCCTTCCTTCTTTGAATGGATTATTGCTTGGAAAATAGGTTAAAATACTAAAAAAGCGCCAACAATCACGTAATCGTCACAAACTAGAAACAATCAGTTATTTACTTTTGATAGATTTTTCATATATAATATTGTTTGATGGACTGAGGGCGCAAAGGAGGGATACATATGGATCGTATGTACAGAGTTTTAGGATTCTGGACTGGGATTTTTACAGTAATGTTCTATCTTGGTGATATGAAAATTACATCTCTAATTTTCCTAGGACAAACAGGATTTTTCGTGATGTTAAGCTATTTGAAATTATCTGAGCGTATGTATATTTATATTTTCGGCGCATATTTAACTGTCTTCTTTGCAGGTTTTACTTATTGGACGACCTTTATGATGACACCAGGTGCCGGGCATTAATAAAAAAACCCCTTAAAGCTTTATTGCTTTAGGGGTTTTTTTATTTTCTTTAAAACCCATTAAGGAATGGGTTTCCATCCATTTCACGTTCAATTGTAGTCGCTTCTCCATGACCTGACAGCACAATGGTTTCTTCAGGTAGAGTTAATAAATTATGATGGATACTATCTAGTAATTGCTGATGATTCCCACCTGGAAGATCGGTACGACCAATACTTCCACTAAACAAGGTATCCCCTGCAAATACAATTCCTTCTTTTCGGTCATAATAAGAAAGACTTCCAGGTGAGTGTCCTGGGGTTTCAAAAATGTGGAAGTGGAAGTTCTCAATCATTAATTCCTTTTCATTAACGAGAATTTTCTCAGCTGGCTTCATTCTAAGATGTTCACCTATATTAAAGCGTTGAGAGCCGTTTAATGCAGGATCTAATAGCCAATTTGCCTCCTTCTCATGAATATATAGTGGGATTTCATATTTTTCCCTTATATCATCTACTGCACCTATATGATCAAAATGAGCATGTGTGAGAAGAATCGCTATCGGTTTAAATGATTTTTCTTCTAAAAAGTGAATGAGCCGTTCACCTTCGCCACCTGGGTCAATAATGATACATTCATTCTGTTCATTCCACCTTAAATAACAGTTTGTTTGCAGTGGACCTAAAGGTAGCTGTTTCCACTTCATTTACAAACACCTCCTATATGTATATAATCATTGTATCATTTTTTAAGGCTGTTTTCGCATAGATTGTTGCTTTTCGAACCAGAATAGAAACCCGAAATTATAAGGTTTCGAGGCATTTTTTCATCAAAGCAATTAATGGTTCACTAGGATTTAATTATTTTAGGTGTTTATAATTGACCAAAAGCAACATAGTTTACGAAAAGAGCCTTTAATAAAAGTGGAAGCATTCATACGGTTGTATATGAATCCGATTACATCCTGAATAATTTTTTTAAAATGATACAAAATAAGAGTTAAATGATTGACAAAGAAGTGTCAAACTTTAAACCTCGACAAATCTGAAAAATAAATATAAAATAAATGTGAATGCATTTATCTACATATGATATAATTTTTACCTATAAAAGGTACAAAAAGGGTCTAGGATGAAAGGAGTCTTACAATGGGATTTGTCATTATTACAGCACTGGTGACATTGCTTGCATTATTTGCAACTGTTAGTGCATTAAAAAACAAAAATTTATTGGGTATTCTGTTTGCAGGCGGTTCACTAGCAGTATTTGGCTGGTTTACAGTTATGACTGTGCTTAACTCAGGTTATCCTGGAGGACATTAAAAAATAAAAAAAGAGCCAATGCGGCTCTTTTTTTATTTTTATCATTACATTTTTTCGTTAACCGCTGTCAGTTTGTCTTCCATTTTCCTCTTTTTATCTCTACGGTCATCAATGCGAATATTTGTAGCTACCCGTTGAATACCTTCCTGGAACGGTGCTTCATGAATTTCCTTAATAACCTCTAATAAATCTGTTAAATCTCCTTCAATAAGCGTACTCATTGGGGTTAATTGGAACCGGATTTTTTCTTCTTCTTCATGCTTTATTAATATTTTCTGTATTTCTGCCACATAGGAACTAACGCTTGGTGAATCAGTTCCTATCGGTATAATCGTTACATCTACAATCGCCAAAATGTTCATCCTTTCTTTAATTGCACAAGCGGAACAATAACTTTTTCTTTTAAATTAATAATTTTCTCAAACTGAAATCCAAATAAACAATAATTCTTAGAACAGCTTAATGGTTCATTATCTAAATCCTCTAGAACCTTGTTTTCCTTTTGCGTTTTCACATTCCAAGAAGTGAGTGTGAATTTGTCATTATAGGTATCAACAGTGCCACTGCTTTTGGCTACTAGGGTAAGAAAAACTCCACTTTCTTCTATCATATCATAATATGGTATTAACCAATCTGAATAACGGCTTATTAGCGGAACTGTATACTCTGCCGTTACTTCTCCTACTTCAGAGAAAAATTGATAGGTTCCATTTCCATTCTCCTGGTTTTTCATAAATACTGATAGTAATTCCTTTTTGAACTTCTGAAAATGAATCGAGGAATCCACAATTTTACTTTTTTCTTGATTATCGATATTCCGACTAAAAATCGGTGCTGCAATACTAATGGTGTCTTCGCCCCAGTCTTGATACAAATAGCTATCAAGGGTGTACCATTTGATAAATGGTTCGGGTGCTTGTATTGGCACTAATTCTTTTTTACTTGTATTCAAAATATAGGTCTGATAGCTCCAATCTTCGGCAAAGCCAACGATAAAGAGTAGATCATGATTACTTCCATTCCAATTATAATAGATTTCCTTTGAAGGAATATCTTGAGTGACCAATGGATTTCCTTCCATATCAATAATCGTGACCGTTGCCGAGTAGGTCAATGGAGCAGTATGTATCAACACACGCTCAGAGCTCGGTGATATGATTGCATCTATAACTAGTTGATCGCTTTTGTAAATTGTTTTTGACTGACCTGTAAACACGTTATATTTAGTAAGATGTGTTTGTTCTGCTACTTTATGTAGATAGAGGATGTTCTCCTCATCTACCCACCCTACAATTTTTTGAAATGAGTTTTCACTGATTTCTATAGGTAAGATTTCAGCTTTTGATTGTTCAGGTTCCTCTTTTTGCTCTTCACCATCATTTTTTTGGGTAGGAGAAGTTTCAGGATTGTTACAACCGAATAGTATACAAACGGTAACAAATAAAAGAATGAAACTAAACATTCTATTTTTTTCCATACTTCCCCTCCCTTTTTAAAATGCTCGTCTATAATTAGTACGTTTGAATGATAAAAATGTTTCAATAATATTAAAAAATATTAAGGAAATGTGACAAATTTATTAAGGAGACTAGCTCTTTAGACTCAGAAACGTCTTTTCAAGCGTAGTCCCCATTACTTAGACACAACATTTGATTGAATTTATTTTACTTCCTAATCCTTCAAAATACAATATAAATTTATCGGTACATTGAAACAAGAAAAACTCCTAGAATATCTTGGTAAATTTCTTCAAATTGAGACAGTGGAAGTGGATTAATGCCTTTCCCTAATTCCATTGTAAAACCTGGTTTTTGGAACTCCTTAATAAACCAATCTTTATATCCAGCATAACTATCTACGTAACGAACAGGCTTATAGCCACTGACTCTTGCAAACTCTTCTGCAAGCCGCTCAGATTCTGGTGGTTCAAGACCTTCATATCCCCAATAAAACTCTTTTCCTTGTGTATGCAATGCAAGCATACGATCAAATCGCTTATCTCGAGCCAAATCTGCCAATGCTACCGCTTCTGGTTCAGACAATGGTTTATAGCCTGGGAAATCCCTTGGAGCGGGAGCCTTCTCTTCTTTGCGCTCTTTTTCAATTTCCCACTTAGCAGGGTACTGATTATTTAAATCTACTCCATTAATATTCGCTTTCCAGCCTGTGAATTCCTCACTGCCCCGATTGATTTCAATTACTCGCTCCCTTATGGAAGGGGGAGGGCCTTGAAGCACTAAATCCACCCCATCTGGATTGACCATCGGGACCAGAGAAAGTGATACAGAATTATATAGGGGTAATGTTTGAACTCCTCTAATGGTCTGATAGTTTGTTAACGACAATAGGTATTCATTTAGAAATCTCATGATAATTGGGGTTGTGATCCACTCATTAGCATGGAATGAACCATTAAAATGAACCTTTTTTTCTCCATTACCAATCACCATTTCTTGTATCGGTTGATTTAGAACACTTTTTCCAATTTCATTTATGATGATAAATGGATATACCTCTGAAAGTCTTTTCAAATCGTTAGAAAGCTGCTCTGAACTATATGCTTGTTTAGCAACTATAATCGGATTTGTTATTCGTGTTGGAAGAATCAGCGTTTCTCCAATGCTTAGAAAATTGGGGTCTACATTCGGATTTAATAAAAATATCACATCAAGTGATAGATTTCGTTGTCGAGCGATCGTCCAAAATGTATCTCCCTTTTCCACCTTATAGGCTTTTGATTGAAACCCAGGGATTTCAATTTCCATCCCAGGCATTAATGTATTCACATTTTGCTGCCGATTAGAATCTAATAACAATTGAAACGGAAGATGAAAAAGCTGACTGTAATACCATAAAGTGTCTCCTTTTCTTATCGTTACTTTCATCTAGAGCATCCCCCTACCTATATTTTCTCTTACTACATGTATGTTTTGAAGGATAAAAGATGACAAAAAAGCTATCCCAAAAACAGAAGTCGGGAACCACAAATTCAACATTAGTAGTTAAATTATATGGTTTCCCGACTCCTATTGGGATAGCTATTTATTCTTTGCTTTTTGTTTTATCTATCTTTTTCTCTTCTCCTTGATAAAAGCGAAGGAGATCACTGTAGATAATCTTATCTGAATACTCTAGCTCTGTTGTTGCACGTTCTTTATATGGCTCACAGTACTTCATATCCGTAGGTTCTTCCGTTTGCTTATCATAACATTCATTTCCAGCATAAACATAATCCTCTGTAATGAAACGTCCATCTCTAAGAATTGTAAATTGCTCATTTTCTTTGGAGAATAAATCTTCACCGAATTGAATGTCATTCTTTGTTTCAATTCCTAGTAAATGCATCATTGTCGGTCTTAAATCAACCTGGCCAGAAACATTCGAAATTGTTTTCCCTTCCATCCCTGGAATATGAATAATTAGTGGAACTCTTTGTAATTGCGTGCTTACAAATGGAGTTACTTTTTTATCAAGGTATTTACTCATAGCATGATTATGATTCTCTGAGATACCGTAATGGTCCCCGTACATAACAATAATAGAATCCTCGTATAGACCAGAATCTTTAAGATCTTGAATCAGGTTTTTAACGGCTTCATCCATATAGCGTACCGTTTGGAAATAGCGATTTAATGTCCCTGAATTAGAATCATATTCACCAATCAATTTATCCTCTTCATCAAGTGTAAATGGATAGTGATTCGTTAAAGTAATCATTTTTGTATAGAATGGTTGTTCCATTTCTTTCATATGATCAACAGATTGTTCAAAGAACGGAATATCTTTCATTCCCCAGTTAACTGAATTGTCCTCAGTAACTTCATAATCTGTTATTGAATAGAAACGTTGATATTCTAAAGCATTGTACATAATATCACGGTTCCAGAAACTCTTATTATTCGCATGCATTGTAGAAGTGAAATAACCATTTTCGTTAAGACGCTCTGTCATAGATTCAAATTCATTTCCAGAGTGAGTAAAGAAAACCGCCCCACGATTTAATGGATATAGAGAGTTATCCATTATGAATTCTGAGTCAGAAGTTTTCCCTTGCTGTGTTTGATGGTAAAAGTTCTCAAAGTAGAAGCTTTCACCAATGAAATCGTTTAAGAAAGGTGTAACTTCCTGCCCATTCATCGTATTATTAATGACAAAGCTTTGTAATGATTCAAGTGAAACTAAAATTAAGTTTTTGTCTTTTGCAACCCCAAACATGTCTTTGTTTGGTTCTACTTGATTGGCGCGAACGTGATTTTCGATTTCTGCAAGTTCGCTTCCATCTGCAAGCGCACGCTGCGCAGATGATTTGGACTGAAGAAAAACATCATATATATGATAATTGTAAGTACCAATATTTTTCACAAGGATCTCCCGGTCAAAAGTTCTTGTTAAAAGTTGTGGTCTTTCAGCCTCAGCCAAACCTAAGTTAAAGAAAGCAAGCGCAATAGCAACTAAAAAGTATGCTCTACGATTCATCCTACTAAATGTTTTAATAGCAAACCACGTAGGTTTTAGTTTTAAAACAATTGCTAGAATAATAATATCAGCAAAAAAGAGCAAATCTGACCATTCAACTATTGCACTAGCACTTGATCCCAAATCACCAAAATTATTTGTTTGGAACAACACTGGTAAGGTTAAAAAGTCATCAAAGAAACGAAAGAAAACAACGTTTCCATACAGAACAAAAGATAGAATACAGCTTGTAATTAAAATGTATCTGGCTCTTCTCTTTTCACTTTTTAAAAATAAGCTTAAGCCTAAAATGAATAGAATAAAACTCAATGGGTTAATGAATAATATGAATTCCTGCATTAAATTTTCAGTTTCAATATCAAAGCTAGTTTGATAGACAATATAAGTTTTTAACCAAAGTAACACACTTGCTAACAGAATAAGTGAAACCTTTGGCCACTTGATCTTCTTCATTTACTAGTACCTCCTTGTTACAAATTACGTAACAAATCTCACTTGGAATTATTTTCATATTTTTTACATAATTAGGTGTTCCGAAAATCAATCAAAGTTTATCTTAATACTTTTTTTACAAAAGGTCAAATCTCATTTAATATTAGTTAGTTAGAATAGTAATTTCAATGGTATTCACTTACCCTATATATTAGACGTTTTAAACGAAAAAAAGTTTCAATCTCTTTACATTAAATTAAAATAAGTCAATCTTCATAGAGTTCCACTAGGTGAAAAGAACCTGGGGATTGAAGGAGAACGGGACTTTAAATAGGTAGTCAAATAAAAAAAGGTTGACCTTCTAAAGTCAACCTTTTTTACATTAATTTAATTTGTTTTTAACAAGCCAAGCAGCTCCGATTACTCCCGCATCATTTCCTAATGTAGCGATTGATATTTTCGTTGAAGTGGCGACAGTTGAAAAAGCGTATTCTTTAAACTTTTCGATTACTCCATTTAAAAGAATATCTCCAGCTCGGGAAACGCCCCCACCCAAGACAATCTTCTCTGGGTTAAGCGCGCTTCCTAGGTTTGCAATGGCAATCCCTAAATAAAACGCTAGTTTGTTCACCACTTCTTTCGCTAAGGCGTCTCCTGTACGTGCGGCATCAAAAACATCTTTTGCTGTTAGGGATGTTTTAATATCTTTCAGGCTGGATTCTTGGGATGCATTTTTAAGTGCCTCAAGTGCTAATCGAACAACACCAGTGGCAGATGCTACAGTCTCTAGACATCCATTCTTTCCACAGTTACAAGGATATCCCCCTACTGGCACAACCGTTATATGTCCGATTTCACCAGCTGCCCCCCTTGTTCCATGAATGATATCTCCATTTGCAATCACTCCGCCTCCAACACCAGTACCAAGTGTGACACAAATAATATCTTTCGCTCCATCACCTGCACCTTTCCACATTTCCCCTAGTGCTGCACAATTTGCATCATTATCAATAACAGCGGAAAGACCCGTTTCAACTTCTAATAAATCCTTCAGAGGCATATTCTTGTTCCATCCAAGATTTACTGCTTCATAGATGATTCCTTTTACCATATCTACTGGACCAGGTGCACCCATTCCAATGCCCATTAGCTTTGACTTTGGCTGATCAAGTTCACTTATCTTTTGGTCAATAGCTTTTGCAATGTTGATAATAATATTTTTACCGTTTTCAGATTTATCCGTAGGAATCTCCCATTTATGTATAAGTTCTCCATACAAACTTAAAAAAGCAATCTTTGTCGAGGTTCCTCCAAGATCCACACCAACCAACCATTTTTCTGACATGCTCATCCACCCTATTTTTTTTGTTTTTCTAGCTCTTTTTGTATTTCATGTCTCAACAGAAAAAGAGCCATTTGAAATTCTTTAGGCTCTATTAGTTGAGATTGATACAAATCCTTTAACTCTGATTCCATTAATTGGAGATCAGATAGTCTATGACCAACATAAATAATTGTACCGTATTGTTTTAAGAGCTGCTGAATATCATAAATCGTTTTCATTTTTTACCACCGGCTTTCAAGCATCAATACACCATTAAAGTATAAAATAAAAACATCATCTAAACAAGAATAGGACAGAACTATTGATCATCGATCGGGATCTTTAGGATGTAAATACCTAGCTCTTCTGTTTTTAAGCGGCACCGGAGTGCGTATAAATACATCACGAAACGCTCTGAAATTGAATGGGATGAATGGCCATAAATAAGGTACTCCGAAGGATTTAATTCTGCAGAGATAAATAATCCATACGAATACCCCAATGACGAACCCATATACTCCAAATAGAGCAGTTGAAATTAATAATACTATTCGAATAATGCGATTCGCTAAGCTCATTTCATAACTTGGTGTTGCAAAGGTACCAATAGCAACTATTGCAAGGTACAAAACAACTTCATTGACGAAAAGCCCCACTTCAACGGCAACTTGTCCGATCATTAAAGCAGCAACTAACCCTAATGCTGTAGCTAAAGATGATGGGGTATGAATCGCGGCCATTCTTAGCATATCAATCCCTGCTTCAATGATCAGAAATTGAAATATCAGTGGAATTTCCCCAGTCTCATTCGGACCAATAAATTGAAAATTAGATGGCAATAAATCTGGTTTCATGGCAAATAAAAAATATAATGGTAAAAGAAAAATGGATGCCCACACGGCTAAAAAACGAACAAATCTAAAATAAGCCCCTACTAATGGTTTGTTTCGGTATTCTTCAGCATGCTGTAAGTGATGCCAAAAATTGGTAGGAGTGATCATGACGCTTGGCGATCCATCCACGATTATACAAACATGCCCATCATATAAATGTGCTGCTGCAGTATCTGGTCTCTCTGTATACCGCACCATCGGATAAGGGTTCCAGTGCCGTCCTGAAATAAATTCTTCCAATGTTTTTTCCGCCATTGGCAGGGCATCAGTATCGATTTTTTCTAATGAATCTTTAATCTTTTTAACTAATTCAGAATCGGCAATATCCTCTAAATAACAAACTACAATATCCGTTTTCGACCTTCGTCCAATCTGCATATATTCCATTCTTAAGGACCGATCTCGAATTCTTCTTCTTGTTAACGCGGTATTAAAAACGATCGTTTCAACAAACCCGTCTCTAGAACCCCTAACTACTCTCTCAAGGTCTGGTTCTTCTGGGCCACGTACCGGGTATGTACGTGCATCAATGATGATAACCTCATCCACACCATCTACTACAAGGGCAGTAGGTCCTGCTAATACCTTGTCTACAACACCATGTAATTCATCTGTTTTCTCAATTTCTATATATGGAATATACGTTTTTAATAGCTTTTCAATGGTATTCCCATCTAACTGCTCTTCTTCTAAATCCGCCAAGAGCTTCATTATAAAGTGCATAATATCGTCCTTAACAAATCCATCTACTAAAAACATCGCCATTTTTCTGCCTGCATAATGTAAATCCAACTGAATGACATCAAAGCTTTTATCTACTGCTAGGACATCTTTTAAGAAATCTATATTTTCATCTATATTTTTAGAAACTGGTTTTTTATTTTGATCTCCCATAGCCACTCTCACTCCATTCATATACCTTCCATCCTAGACATTAACCATTAAAAACATACTTATAAATCATAAAATTACAGCTTGTTTCATAGAATGGTTCCAAACAAACAATCTATCTAGGAAACTGGGGTGAGAAAATTATAAAGAAAAAAATAAGGGTGTTAATTCCCATCATATCCTTTCTTTCAATCGTAATCATTGCCAGTCTGATTATTTATAAACCTTTAGCAAAAGAGAGTATTATCTTCTTTCCGATAGATGAAGAAGCTTTCTATAAAACCGCTGAAACACAGTTAAATTTGGAAGATAAAAAGATGAATAACCATTTTCAAATTGATTGGAAGATTTCTTCAACTTTGAGTGAGGATGCTTATTTACGCCAGGATATAGGTTTTTTATTTATGAATGGTGTACTTAGAGCAAAGATGAATAAGTGGGAGCAAAATACAGATCGTGTCATTGAGGAAAAAACGGTAGAAGGAAATGAAAGCAGTCTTATTGAAGCGGTTTCCTTCCATTATTCAGAGATACACGAAACAGAGGAGGACTTTACAAGTTCCCAAAGGATGTCGGAAGACCAATTATATGTCATTGACTCAAATTTTCATCCTTTGACAGGATTCCAAAAACCAAGTAAGAAAAGTGAAGAAGAATGGAAATCAACTCTAGATCGAGTCACTAAACAACAACTAGATTATTCTTGGGATAAAGTTATTAAGGAAAACAAAATCGATTTAAATCAATATATCCAAATACCATTAACAGAACTTCCAGCCTACAATGACATTCCCGTAAAAGGTTTTACCTCAGAGCAGTGGAAATTCGTTGTAGGAAATTTATGGGAAGGGTTATATAAAAACTATTTTCTAGGCATAAAAAAACAGGACGGTACCGTTGTCGATTCATTAGGAAGTACCATCCCGCTCTTATTAATTAATAAAAACAAAAAGGAATTACTAGTGGTTACTACAACAAAGGATGGAGAATCGATGCTATTAAAACAAGCTTTGCCATTTTAGCATAGTTAGCTTAAATTTGTTCTTCTAGTCTATCAACTAGTTGTTGATAGCTTTTTTCATCAGGTTTTAGTTCTAAAGCTTTTTTAGCATGAACAAATGCTGTTTTCAAATCGGCTTTGTCTCCAAGTACTAATGCTAAATTATAATGGGCTTCATGAAAATCTGGTTCAAGTTCAATGGCTTTTTGTAAGTGGTTTTCCGCAACATTTATTTCACCTTGCTTTATTTCAACATATGAAAGCAGAAAATAAGTTTGCGCATTCGGTTTCCCATCTTCTATTACTTCGAAAAGCAGGGTTGAAGCCTCTTCGAAATCATGCTCCTCAATTCTTTGCTGAGCGAGTCCGTTAACGGTTTCTGGATTCAGAGATCTGCCGAAGCCTCCAAAGCCTGCAAAGAGCGACGCACTCACGACAGCAGCACTTAATAACATATAAAGAATTTGTGAAAGCCATTTTTTCTTTCTTGGAAAATGGACAATGCCTGTAGCGAGAAACCCCCCAATTAGACCGCCGATATGTCCTGCATTGTCAATTCCAGGAATCGTAAATCCTAGAATTAAGTTCAAAATAATCACAGCAATCACGTTCATCCCCATTGTACGAAAGAAAGTACTTGGGTGTGTGGCACCAAAATATAATAAAGCACCAAAACAGCCAAAAATTGCACCGCTTGCTCCTGCGGAAAGGTTTGAGGTAAACACGAAACTTGCCAGAGTCCCAACAATCCCTGAGAAAAGGTAGATGAATAAAAATCGTCCTCTCCCAAAAATTCGTTCCACTGCACTACCAAGAAAATAGAGAGCTAACGTATTCATCAATAAATGAACGAAACCAATATGAAGAAACATTGGCGTAATGAACCTCCACCACTCACCTTCAATGATCAGCGGGTTATACTTTGCACCATATTTGATCAATGTTTCAGGATTTTGACTCCCTCCGTTCATCTCTAAGAACGCGAAAATGATTAATTGAACAACGATAAAGAAATACGTAAAAAATGGTTTCCCATTTTTAAATAGAGAGCGTTCTTTTTCAACTTGCTTGCCGGCATTCGTAAGAACAAATTCCTTTAATACCTGTACCTCGGTATCCTCATATTCCTCTTTAAGGTTCCAAATATCCTGTGACTTATCGACCAAAGAAAGAAGGTTTTCTGTTCTTCTTTCCCAATTTGACTCATCAATGAGGTACGAGTGAACATCGGTTTTTTTGGTTTTAGGAAATACAAATGGTTTATTCAAAAACTCTTCATAATCATCCACTGGTGGATACTGACTAACATAAACATTTGTTACAGATAAATTCCTTTTACCATAACTCTTTCTGATCTTTTCAGCATTATATGAGGTTAATTCTACATCCCTCTTCACCCAATTACCCCAATCCAAGTCGTATCGAAGTAACCGAATAAGCGGCGCACTCTTTTCTGAAAAATTCTCCAACCAAAGCTCTTGATGATTTCTAGACATGGTAATGATTCGATATTTCTTATCAACAATGAGAAAATATGCGATTCTCCAAAATAAATAATTCAATCGAAAATTCACTTTATCCTCCACTTTCTTCATCGTTCTTTTCGTAAGGCTGTTTTCGTAAACTGTGTAGCTATTTTCCTGAAATTATTTATATTTCTACTATACTGGTGCCCTAACTAAATTGAAAGCTATAAGGTAAGGTTGTTAAAGGATCATAGCCTTCTTGTTTTTCCCTGAGTCATATATATAGATATCGTTAATTAGTTTCATTTCTTCTATTATAAGGATAAAAAAGAAAATACTTCACAAAATAAAAGTAGGAGGTTGATATGTGATGAATGGATTATTAAAATGGCTTACACTTGGAACATTTCTTTATATGTTTTATCGTAATCGCTATCGTTTATTAAATGTATTGCTTGGTAATTTTTATATTCGAAAGGCAGTCGTGGGTGCTTCGATGAAAATCCCTGGAATTCGTTCCCTGTTTCTACAGAGCTCATTTCGGTCGTAAGAGGATGGCCCAGGCGGGTCATCCTCCTATTTTTTACTAATGCTGTATTCGCATAGATTGTTGCTATTTGAACAAAGAGTAGAAACCCGGAATAATTAAGGTTCCGGGGCATCTTTTGGTCAAACCAATAATTGTTTCACTGATTTTGAATGATTTTAGATGTTTATAATTGATCAAAAGCAACAAAGTTTACGAAAAGAGCCTTTACTAATAAATGATTAAGACTATCCAACCCGGCAATATACAAGAAACAAAGTTAACAACCTCATTATTTATCTGTACTAAGCCTTTAACTTTCATCGTTGAAAATGAACAATGTTTCTTTGCTTCCGTCCTCATTCCACAACGACTACATTGGTACTCAACTTGGATGGAAGCCCCAAGTAATGTGTCCACTATGCTTCCAAGAAATCCGAACAATGTTAGGATGATCAACTCATTAACCGTCATAGATGGAGTAATTATGTACGAAAATAATATAATAACAAAAGAACCCAATAGACTTGATAATGTTCCTATTAATGAAACTGCCCCTGAAGTTCCTTTCTCAACTCTGTTAAGCGTCCTAAGTGAGAATGGTTTTCCTTTACTTAATGGACCGATTTCAGAAGCCCATGTATCAGAGTTTGCGGCTGCAATTGAAACAATAAATGCAAAAAACAAGCTAGGTTCATTTATAACTATAAAAAGAATGGAAAAAATAGAAGCTGGGCCACCGTTCGCTAATACTTGCTGCCAGTCACGCTTAGAGGTTTTCGCTAATTTTTGTTCGATTGCATGTTTCTGACTCTTTTTGAATCTTGACAAAAGGCTTGAAGAAACAAAAAACAACCCTAGAATAGTAAGCCCTTTCCATCCGAAAGCGGCACCAATCACGATCCCAACAAGAGAAGCCGAGAGTGCGCCGGAAACTGAAAGGTTTGAAGTATACCACCCTAAAACACTTATCAGTACAATAAAAGCAAATAGAACTGGTGTGAATTCATTCACAAGTAATATCCTCTTCCTCTGATAAAATCGTCTGAACAGGGAGATCAAAGGTTTCGACCGGAACAGATTCAACGATTTGCTCTTTAAAAGCAAGTGAAACCGTGTTTCCATGATAATTTTCTAAAAAACGATCATAATAGCCGCCTCCAAAACCTAAACGATATCCATTACGTGTAAAGGAGAGACCTGGTACAATGACTAAATCCATTTCATCTGTGGTTACACTTACAGTTCTTGATGGCATTGGTTCAAGTAAACCGAAATAAACCTTTTCCAGTTGGTTAAAAGAAGTAATTGTACGAAAATCCATTGTTTTATCAGTAGAATTGCATTTGGGAACAACGATTTTTTTATTTTCTTCCCATCCTCTTTTTATAATATCCCATGTATTAACCTCAGGAAAATTTGAAATGGTTAGGCTAATCACACTACTAATTTTCCATTGTTTGGATTCAAATAACCTTCTAGATATTTCAAATGATTTTTGCTCGTACTCCTGTTTAGACAAGGAAGACAGTAGTTGGATTTGTGCTTCTCTTAATTGTTTTTTATTCATATATTCAACCTGCTTTCTGTCATCGTCTTATAATCACTTCGTCTTTGGTTACGATTTTCCCTTTAAATAATTCCCATACAACAAAAAAAGCAGCGGAGATAATCCAGCTGCTTACTTTGTTTCGCGATGTAATGTTACACGTTTTAATTTAGGGCAATATTTTTTAAGCTCTAAACGATCAGGGTTGTTACGTTTATTTTTTGTAGTAATATAATTACGCTCACCTGTTTCAGTGCAAGCTAAAGTAATGTTTACACGCATCGTTATATCCCTCCAAACATTCATAAAACTTCATCTCTTCATACGACCTTTATATAATATCATTATTTGAAGGGAAATGCTAGTCCGTTTTTCATACCATAATGGATTTTTCTAATTTGATCTCTACACACATTTTGTATAGCAAATACCGTTCCTTCCATAGACTCGTTTGGTTTTAGCACGATATCGAGGCTATAGACGGCTATAGAAGGTCCCTTTAATAAAGGCTGGTATGCTAAATGTCCGCTTTTCAGGGTTTCTCTCCACATTTCCACCCCTTGATCTGTTAATGGATAGAGCGATTTCCTTACCAAAATTCCTTCCTGTAACGATATATCAACTAATGTAGTTGAAGACGAATACTTCCATACTGCATGACTTTTAGGAGAAGTAAAGCTGATATGATTTCTTTCTTGATGATTAAATTCTAATAAATAAAACAACTTTAACCTTTGATGCGTGTTAAATGTATTACTAACCCTAAATGAATTTCGCTGGGTATTTTTATAATGGGAAGAAGATAGATCAATCTCAAAGCCTTGCCAAATTGTATTTCCTTTTACTTGCTTCAATGAATGACAATGGCTCTGCTTCATCCAAGCAAATACTTCACAAGAGAAAAGGTTACTAGTTTTTTTATCACTATTGATTGGTTGAGATAGGTTTATACTCATACGCCTCTACACCTTTTGCCATTGTTTGATTTTTTTAAAATAATAGTTCGCAAATTCCTTTGCTAAATTCCTTCTAGAAGCTTTTGAATAAATAATGAATCCTTTTGATGGTTCATCAATAATTCTTGTCCAGCCACCGCTCCAATGTGAAATGAATATTTCCTCTGGACGGTTAGAATATCGACCATCATGTTGATCTTGAAAGAGTAAGTTTAGAACTTCTTGTTTCTTGTAAGATGGGCAAGGAACTAATAATCTTGTAATATATTTACTATTATGAGGATTTGTTTCACCATTTAGCGAATCTATATTTTCTAGCCAGTCCGTGTTAAGGGTTTGATCTAGCACCTCAGTCACATAGCCTCTTAAATAGTCTTCCCTCGCTTTTCTGTAGGAATCAGGACTCCCAATGTCTCTCCAATAATCTGGAGTATTATAGACAAAAACCCTTTCATTATTTCTTAAAAGTGCTGGAAATACATCCCTGCTAAAATCGGTTTCCCCTAAAAAGGAATATTCACGAATCACCTTTGGATCCATGACATAAATACCTGTATTAACCTGTTGGACATCGAGTTTATAGTCATTTGGTTTTTCAACAAAGCTAACTAATTTTCCATTTTCATCACTTTGGCAAATGCCATACTCTAATGGATTCTCTACATTCTTAGAAACGATCGTCACTAGTGCTTTTTTCTGAAAATGAAAATTAACTGCGTCTTCTATGGAAAGATTAGTGAAAGCATCTCCACTGATAATGATGAAGGGCTCATCTAGTAAATCTTTAGCCTTAAAGATCCCTCCAGCAGAACCTAATGGTTTATACTCGTTTAAATAAGTAATATTAACTCCCCAATCTTCACCGTTTTGAAAATAATTCTTAATGCTGTCGCCTTTATAAAAGATGGTGATATAAATATCGGTTATACCAAATTCTTTTAATAGCTTGATACTGTATTCCATTACAGGCTTATTCATAATGGGAACCATAGGTTTAGGTGTTTTGAGGGTATAGGGTCTGAGTCTCTTTCCCTCTCCCCCTGCTAAAATGACCCCTTTCATAAATAAGATCCTTCCATTTTTTTGTTCAAGGATACCTCTTCATAAACTTTAAGTGTTTGATCAGATATACGCTCCCAGCTAAACAACATTTGAGCTAGTTTAAACCCACTGTTCCCTAACTTTTCTTTCAATCCTTCTTCCTTAAGGATCGACTCAACTTGAAATTTAAGAGATTCTGGATTTTCAGGTTCAAATAATAAACCTGCATGACCATGTTGGACAATTCCTTTGAGGCCTCCAGTTTTCGAAGCAATAACAGCCTTCTTTGCCGCCATAGCCTCTAAAGCTACGATACCGAATGGTTCATAGACGCTAGGGAATATCACTGCTTCACATTTTTCAAGAAGCTCATTACGTTTATCATCATCAATGAAACCGATAAATTGAATATAATCTTCAAGATTCTTGTCCTTCACTATTTGCCGATAATGTTCTAGTAAAGGCCCTTTACCCGCTATCAAAAATTGACCATCCCACTGACTTCTGAGCATTGAGGCCATCTCCATTAAGGTGTCAAATCCTTTTTCTTTTACAACTCTTCCTATTGATAGAAAAAATGGTTTGTTTGTTTCCCGCTTATCCTCAATCGAACCTCTCTCGACTTCCCAAATATTCACTCCATTTGGAATGATATTGAGTGGATATTCTCCTACGGGAAATACTTCTTGGACTTCTTGTTTCATAAATTCACTGCATACAATAATTTGATTTGAAGCTTGAATTAACTTCTCTTCTTGATGATGAATTTGCTTTTGAAGGTCTGTGTAAATCCCTTTGTTTCTACCATGCTCTGTTGCGTGGATGGTGGTAACTAATGGTTTAGAGAGATTCTTTTTTAAATTGATAGCTGCCATCCCTACTACCCAATCATGAGCATGAATAACATCGATTCTTTGACTATTCATTATTTCTGCGGCTTTTTCAAAGAGTGCCAAGTTTAATTGTGCCACCCAATGTAAAAAGTTTTCTTCAAATTGCTGTAAAGGATGCACTCGATAAACCTCAACACCATCAGCTACTTCGTAAGGTAAACCTTCATCATTTTTGGCTGTTAATACAATGACCCGTTTACCTTTTTTTACTAGAGCTTTAGACAGATCATGTACATGTCTCGCTAATCCCCCAACAATAAATGGTGGATACTCCCAGCTTAATAATAGAATCGCTTCCGCTTCTTTTCGCTTCTCTTCAACCTTCTTTTCATTCCGCCATTGACCAATTGTTAAATCTGAAGGGTGTGAAGTGAATTGTTCCCTATAAGAAACAAAGTGGGAATCGCTATCGTTCTTTATAATATATTGGTATATGTTTTGAAATGCTTGTTTACATGATACTGAGACTTCATCATCGTTTTGATACATTAGCAAATAATGTGCCCACTCAGTAACTAATTGGTCAAGTAAGCGTGATGAACTAGATTCCGTGAGACTAGCTTTCTTTAAATTCCTTTCCATTTCATGAATAACCATTAACTGCTTTATTTCTTCATCGGAAAATAACGTCTTTTCTGACTCCATTTCAAGATAACCAAAACCAACTCTTGATAATGATGTCGGATGTGAAAGCCATATTTCCTCACTAAAATGTAATGTCTCACTTCCACTGGCAGAAATAGTCGGAAGAAAATAGTTCCCATTTTTATGATTCTTTTCTAAAGGAATAAGCTTCAACCCTCTTGGCGTACGGAGAATCATGTTCTCATCCGAATCTTTTTCACTAAATTGATAGGAGTAGCTGGAAATAAATGAGTATTCAATTCCATTTTCAGTAAGGTATAAATCCAATCCTGGCAAGTAAGCACAATAAGGTAACCAGAACCCTTTAGGTTTCTTTCCAAATACTTTTTTATAAATCGAAATAGCTCCATTGATTTGAATATCAATTCCAATATCTGTGAGTAAATGTGTTAATGGAAAATGACTTAATGATGTAGGAATGATGATTAGCTTTTGTTTTTCTTGTAACTTTTGGAGTGCAGCGGGTATATCTTCTTGACAATTCAACCACTGAGAAAAGGATTTTTGATACTGTTGATTTTCCGATAGCTTATTTTTAAAATAAGTATTTGCCCTCTCTTTAAAATCATCTGTTATCAGCCACTCTAAAATAAGAGGAGAAACGACAATGAGCTTCGTTTCCTGTTCGTGCTCACATAAATCTATTACCCCAAGAAATTCTTCTAATACTAGTTCCACTAATGTGTCGGATTCATTTTTCTTGCACTCTAATGGAGAAAAACCCAAATGCGAAGGCAATATAACGACATTCTGACAACTGTTCACAACCGTCCCTCCTAGTGTTTTTGATCAATCATTCTAGTTTATTCCTATTACAATACCCAAGCTATTAAAGCTTTCGTTACTATGTGAACAAAAACACCTAGTTCCTAACATAATAAGAATACGTACTAACATGTTCTACCCATTGCGGTTTTTCAACCTGACCACTTTCAAAATCTGCTAATGCACCCATGCTATGATATTCCACTTCGTCTTCTATTCTTGGAGTATGTAATACGTTAGAACGACAAATACTAAAAAACTTTCCATTCGGCAAAATAATCCCGTATTCAGTACAATAACTTCTATTTGATTTTAAGCCGTTGATAAACCAATTGTTAGCATTTTCAGGGACCATCATTTCAAATGTACTGTGATGATTATGACCATTAAATTCTATGGAAGTCACATCGTATAGTCGCAAGAAATATCTAATCTCATTCCTATTAATTTGAAATTGTTCAAGAACCATTTTTATGATAGGTTCCGGTACTTTCCAATAGATAAATAATCTTGTTGGACTAGTAAACAATTGTTGTATTTCTGTCTTGGGGGATACCTCTCTACGAATACCTCTTACCTTCGCTTTTAATACACCTGACCTCTTATTAGGAGCTGGTGGTTTCATTTCTTCTTTTTGTTTAACTGGTTCAATATAAATTTGTTTTTGATGTTTTACCCACTGATACTGAACCTTTCCAACTGTAGAATTAAGTTCCTTAGCGATCTTCCGAAATGACATTCCTTCCTTACGAAGTTCTATAATTTTCTCAAGCACTTCTTTCACCTCACCTAAATTAAAGATTCTATGTTTTCTATCAAAAAATTATGACGATTTAGATATATCTTAATGGTATCACCGTAATTAAAAACCTACAATAAACGCATTTTGTCGGTTATTGTTGTATTGTCGCTAACCTTTGACAGATTAACAAAAACTTTTTTATTCTTTTATGATTTTCATTGAAATTTCTAATCTAAGAGCATTTACGACAAGTTTTCAGCCTATTATAATATCGTACTCGACATTATATTCTAAATAATTTGATAATTTAATACTATTAAATTTTATTTAAAAAATAGAATCATTCTAGTCTTCATCCTCTATGTATGCTATAAATATGAATAGATTTAAGTATGGGGTGAAGAAAATGAATACAATTATTATCGTATTATTAGGAGTCAGCTTGTTACTGTTTGCGTTATCTTTTATTCAAAAAGATCGCTATCGACTACTCGAAAAGGAAGTAGAAGAAGTTTCAATTAATTATCTTCAGGAAAACTATCAAATTAAGAAGAGATTGAAAGTTCTAGAAGAAGAACTTCTTGTAGAAAATGGTGAATTTATAAAAGTACATACAGATACCAAACATAATTTAGGTCAAAAGCCAATTCATGAGATTGTCAAAAATCAGGTCATCTCCCTCCATCAACAAGGAGTACATGTTGATCAAATAGCTAAACAATCGGCACTATCGACTCTTGAAGTAAAAAAAATTATTAATAGCCTGAAGTAGTAGAAAGGAGAAAGCATGAGTAAGCAATCAACCCGCAGTATCGCCTTTGGATTATTTTTAGCTGGTCTCATATTATTTGTTTATCAGCAATTCTTTTACGAAATCGATGAAAAAGAGAGCATTGCGTTATTAGAAAAAGAAGGATATACGGTCCTTTCTGAAAAGGAAACAAAAGCAAACGAAAAGCAAATAGCACAATTACAGGAACAGTTATCACAAGCTCCTAAACAAGAAGAGAAGACACAAGAAAAAGCAGAAAACAAAAAAGAACAGACGAATAAGGAAGACACAATCAATAAAGAGAAAAAAGAGGAGCCAAAAGTATATCAAGCCGTCCTCAACATCACTTCAGGAATGAACATTGTCCAAATTAGCGATAAGTTAGCTGCTAGCAAAATCATTAAGAGTTCAGATGAAATGAGTGACTATTTAGCTGAGAAAAATTATGCAGAACAAATTAAGATTGGTGAATATGATGTAAATTCTGAAATGACCATCGATCAAATTGCAAAAATTATTACCAAAACAAATTAAGAGGTTGGAAGGATTAGTTCAAATCGAAGAATCTCGACTAACTTCCGTAGGAATCGCTTAAAGAGGCTGTCCAAAAGGGTTTGGAACCACACGAACAAAAAGGGTCCCCGCCGCCCCCTTAGGACAGCCTCCTTTTGGTCTCAAGGGCTTTAGCGCTGAAGCTAGGTTAGGATATGCGTATTTCAAAATATAAATATATTTCTATTTTAATTTTCCTATATCACCTGAAAGAGCCAGGAACAGAAACCACATTATATGTAGTTGGTTCCCGGCTCTTTGTATTAGGCTTTCTTTTTCGTTCTGATCCTAAATTAATTAACTCCATGGTGGATTTTAAAACTAAATCCTTGACTGCAATACTAGACTATTTAAACAATATTAAAAATAAAGGGGCTGTCCAAAAACAAAAGAGTCAGGAACCACAACTTCAATATGTAGAAGAAAGCCATAGGAACATCTTCTATATATGGACAATCATAGTGGCTCCGGACCCCTTTTTGGACAGCCCCTTTACCATATAAAACACTATTCGTTTAAATCGTATCGACGCCCTTTTACTAGATAAAAGACTCCTTCAGCAATGTTTGTAGTATGATCTGCTGCTCTTTCTAAATAGCGACATATAAAGGATAACTGAGTAATTTGAGCAGTATGCTCTGGCTTTTGTTTATTCATTTCTAATAGTTCACGAATGGTTTCCCCATATAAATCATCTACTTGGTCATCAATGTCAGCAATTCTCTTTGCTTTTATGATATCTTCTTCCACAAATGACTCTAATGTAAGTTGAATCATTTCATGTGTTAGAGAATACATTTTTTTAATATTATTTATCGGTTTGATTAGTGGCTCTTTTCCAATACGAATGGCAGATTTTGCAACATTTACTCCAAAATCAGCAATCCTCTCTAGATCAGCTGCAACTTTTATGGCTACAATGATTCTTCTTAAATCGGTTGCAACTGGCTGTTGTTTCGCAATTAATAGAATAGCAAGATCGTTAATTTCTTCTTCCAATTGATCCGCTTTTTGATCATCTTCAATAATTTCTAAACAACGGTCAATGTCCTGTGCTTCTAGTGCTTGAATACTTCTTTCTAACGCTTCTGTTGCAAGTTTACCTAGTTCCATTAATTTATCTTGTAATTCCTTAAGATTGGCATCGAATTGAACACGTACAGCAGACATAATAAACCCTCCAAATGATCATTTTTTCCTTTTATTGTGGAAAGGAGGATTCCTGAATCACACATATAGGAATCCTCTAATTCTTATTTCGATTTTTTATTATCCGAATCTACCTGAAATGTAGTCTTCTGTACGTTTGTCTGATGGGTTTGAGAAAATCTTATCCGTTTCATCAAACTCAATAACTTCTCCATTTAAGAAGAATGCAGTTCGGTCAGAAATACGTGCAGCTTGTTGCATATTATGTGTAACAATAATAATACTATAATCCTTTTTCAATTCTTGCACTAGCTCCTCTACCTTCAAGGTGGAGATCGGATCAAGTGCCGATGTTGGTTCATCCATTAAGATAACATCAGGCTCAATAGCTAAACATCGAGCAATGCAAATTCGTTGTTGCTGACCACCAGATAAACCGTAAGCATTTTCCTTTAATCGATCTTTAACCTCATCCCATATAGCGGCACCACGTAAACTTTTCTCTACAATTTGATCAAGCATTTTCTTGTTTCGAATTCCATGAATTCTTGGACCATAAGCGATATTATCGTAAATAGACTTTGGAAATGGGTTTGGCTTTTGAAAAACCATCCCTACTTTCGTACGAAGAGATTCCACACGATAATCTTTTCCAAAGATATTCTTTTCACGGTAAAGAATTTCCCCTGAAGTTCTCACACTAGGGACAAGCTCAATCATTCGATTTAGGGTTTTGATAAATGTAGATTTCCCACAACCTGATGGACCAATAATAGCCGTAACTTCATTTTCGCGAATATCTAAATCAATGTTCTTTAACGCATGGTGTGTTCCATACCATAAATTAAGCTGGTTTGTTTTATAAACAGGTTTCTTTGTTTCTTGACCTGATTTATTTTTAGCTGAATTTCTTTCGTTTACTAATGTAATTTGCATATGAAAAGCCTCCTTCATCCTGTAAAAAGCCAATTATATTAAAAGCGCTTCTGAAACTTGTTACGAATTAAGACTGCAATAGTATTCATGATGAGTAATAGCAATAATAGAATAATAATTCCTGCTGCTGCTAACTGATGAAATTCTTCCTGCGGTCTTGATGTCCAGTTATAAATTTGCATTGGTAAGGCTGTGAACATATCCATTACTGAACTTGGTAAAAAGGCGATAAATGTTGGAATTCCGATTACAACCAGTGGAGCCGTTTCACCGATTGCTCTCGATAATGCAAGAATTGCCCCTGTAATAATTCCTGGTATTGCTGCTGGTAACACTACTCTCAGTATCGTCTGCCATTTAGTAGCACCCATACCAAATGATGCTTCCCTTAGTTCAGATGGGACCGAACGAATGGCTTCTTGTGATGCAACGATAATGACAGGCAGGATGAGTAAACTCATCGTAAATCCTGCAGCTAGAATACTCGTACCAAGGAGTAATGCTCTTACAAAGATGGTCAATCCTAATAGACCAAATACAACTGATGGCACCCCGGCAAGATTCGAAATATTAATTTGAATGAATCGATTTATTTTATTTTGCTTTGCGTATTCCTCTAAATAAATAGAAGTTCCTACTCCTAAAATAAATGTTACAGGTGCAATAACCCCCATCATCCAGATTGAACCGACTAGCGCCGCTTTAATCCCTGCTCGCTCAGGAATACGAGAAGGAAAGTTCTGTAGGAAATCAAAGCTTAAAAAACCATATCCTTGAGTGAATATCCGATAAAGAAGAATAGCAAGCACAAGTAACCCGAATAAAGTAGCTACTAAAAATAGACTTTTAAAAAAGTTATTAAATAGAATTCGGGAAGACATTTTTTTGGTTACTTCTTCATGATTAATGAACCTCATTAGTATTCCTCCCTAAATCTCTTAGAAATATATTGTGCCAACATATTCATCAATAAAGTAAATAGGAACAATGTGAATCCTACTGCATAGATACTATAGTAGATCGTTGTTCCATACCCTGCGTCTCCTGTGCTTACTTGTACAATATAAGACGTCATAGTTTGTAAAGAGCCCATTATGTCCATATCGAACCTTGGAGTAGAACCAGCCGCAACCGTAACGATCATGGTTTCACCAATTGCACGTGATACTGCTAATACGATGGATGCAATTATTCCTGAAATAGCTGCAGGTAATACGACTTTGATTGCTACTTCAAATTTAGTGGCACCAAGACCGATTGCACCTTCTCGAATGGAATTTGGAACTGATCCCATTGCATCTTCTGAAAGGGATGCAACCATAGGAATGATCATCACCCCTACTACAATTCCGGGACTTAGAGCATTAAAGATTTCTAATGTTGGCATAAATGATCGTAAGACAGGAGTGACAAATGTTAAGGCAAAGAAACCATAAACAATTGTCGGAATACCTGCTAGCACTTCTAATATCGGTTTGATTATTCTTCGAATTCGATCACTAGCATATTCACTCAAATAAATGGCAGCACCCAACCCAATAGGTACAGCAACTAATGTAGCAATTACCGTTATTTTCAAGGTACCCACAATAAGTGGTAATACACCAAATTCCCCATTAGTATCAGAGAAAGGATACCACACCTTACCAGTTATAAATTCAATAATTGAAACCCTTTGGAAGAAGGTAAATGTTTCAAATACCAGTGTAAAAAGAATACCCGCTGTCGTAAGCACTGAAACAGCCGCTAATAAAAACAAGACCCCTGGAACTATTTTCTCGATAGTATGAGATGTTCCTCTTTTGCTTTTTTCTTCAATCATCTGTTGAACAGACAATGTCTTTGAAGTATTTGAAGCCAATGAAATAACCCCTTTCACCTACATAACAAGATGAGAAGCGTATAAATCGGCTTCCCATCTTGTTCTATTTTAAAAATTCACTTCTATTTACGAAGCTCTTCAAGTTTTTCAAGTTGTTTAGTGTATTTATCTTCAGGAAGTGATACATACCCTACTTCTTCCGCCATTACCCCAGCGTTTTCAAGAAGGAATTTAGAGTAATCATACATAGCATCGTCTTCTTTAATAGCATCATTGATTACATATGTGTACAATGGACGAGATAATGGTGCATACTCTCCGCTTTCAATGGTTTCATTTGTTGGTTCAACAGGACCTTTTCCACCATCAATAGGAACAACTTTTAGTTTATCTTTGTTTTCAAGGTAGTAAGCATATCCAAAGTAACCAATGGCATTCTTATCGCCTGAAACACCTTGTACAAGTACATTATCATCTTCAGATAAAGTTGCACCTTTATTGATTTGTGCATCCTCAAGAATTACTTCATTAAAATAGTCATACGTACCAGAGTCAGTACCAGGAGAATAGAACTTGATTTCTTCATCTGGCCATCCCTCACGGATATCTGACCACTTAACAGGTTTTCCAGTATCAACCCACATTTTCTTTAATTCTTCAACAGTTAGATGATCTACCCAATCATTTTCTTTATTAACAACAACTGAAAGTCCATCATATGCTAGTTCTAATTCAGTATAATCTAAACCTTTTTCTTCTAAAGCTGCTTTTTCTTCTTCTTTAATAGGACGAGAAGCATTACTCATCTTGATTTCACCAGCGATTAATTTCTCGAAACCGCCACCTGAGCCTGAAAGCCCGACTGTTACATTAACTTCTGGTTGCGATAACATGTACTCTTCTGCAACGGCTTCCGCAATTGGGAATACTGTGGAAGAACCATCAATATGAACTTCACCTTGAAGCTGCTTATCTCCAGCCTCTTCAGTTTTTGAACCACCGTTGTTTCCTTCTGCGTTATCTGTTCCACATGCCGCTAACATTAATGCGGATCCAATCATTGCTGACATTGCTAGATACTTAAAGCTTTTCATTCCTAAATTCCCCCTAAGAAATTTGGTTGTTTTGTCCTACGAGTTATAGATTAATAGATAAGTGTTAATTCGGTTTTAACTAATTGTAAAGCTTTTGTAAATTCGACATTTTTTTTATTGAAAGCAAAATCATTATTTAAGTTCAAAACCGCTCTACTAGCTGGTTATAACCTCATTTCTCACCCTTATAAAACATAATTTATGCATAAAAAAGGTTGACCCTCGATAAAAAGGCCAACCTACTTTTGTTCTATTCATTCTGTTCACGTGCTGCTTCTTGAATCTCTTCTACTTCTTCTAGGTTTTCAATTTTTTTAATGACTTTAGATTGATTTAATCCTTGTTTTGCTCGTTTCTTTTTCAGTTCAAAATACTTATCTAAAGCTCTTCTTGAAATCGCTTCATTTATAGCCGGGTCTATTGTTTGATGTGAATAAGGAATAACAGTTGAAAATGCGACTTCTGGATTATCATAAGGCGCATATCCAATTAATGTTGTATTGTAAGTCTCTTTATTTTTCTTTGTTTCAGGGTCATAGTAGAAGGCTTCTGCCGTTCCTGATTTCCCCGCTGCTACATATTTAGCATCATGAAAAGCATCTGCAGCCGTTCCGTCTGAACCGTGAAAAACTCGATAAAACCCTTTTTGGACTTGTTCAATTTCATTTGGTGCTGCATTAATTCGATTTAATACATTTACCTCTTTTTCATATATGATTGGTCCTAGTTCAGTGCTATTGCTTACAGGTTCTCTTACTTCTTTCATAACGTGAGGCTGAATTCTTGCTCCGCCGTTTGCAATGACAGAAACATATTGAGCCAGCTGCATAGGCGTATATGTGTCATATTGACCGATTGCAAAATCCAATAAATAGCCGGGGTTTTTTGTATTTCCTTTATATCCCACGAACTCACCAGGTAAATCAATGCCAGTAGGAACACCCAATCCAAATTGGGCAAAATGATTTCTCATAATAGTAAATGCACCAGGATCGTAATTATTAATCGGTTCGTTTCGGGTATATTGTGCTCCAGCTATTCGTAATGCAAGTTTCCACATATAAGCATTTGATGACTTTTCTAAAGCGAATATATCTGAAATCGACCTTGCTGGACCATATTGGTTAAACCACGAGCTCTTCTTTGGTGTTCCTTTAATGTAAAGGGGTTCATCAATTAGGTGTTCACCAGGGGTTAAATTATCTGTCATATACCCGGTTAATACTGTAGCCCCTTTTGCTGCTGATCCAACAATATAAGAACTTGTAAAAGTACCTAATGAATAATCCTGAATCTCATATTTACCGGTTTCGGAATTTCTTGCATATTTTTTACCCACCATTGCAAGAATATCTCCTGTATTTGGGTCCATAAGAACAAAAAATGCCCGGTCTGTATAAGGTGAATCCGCTCGACTCATTGTCTTTTTTAATTCTTCTTCTACGATTTTTTCGATTTCCTGCTGTAGCTCCATATCAATTGTCAGAACTAGATCTTTTCCTCTCTGTCCTTCTTGAATGAGCTTTGAATCAAGAACACTACCATCTTTTGTAATGTTTTTTATTTTTTCTTTTTGTCCTTGAAGAACGTCTTCATATTGTAATTCAATATAGCTTTTTCCAACGCGGTCATTTCTTTTATACCCTTGAGCAATATAATAGTCTACTAGATTGCTAGGAAGTCCTTCTCGGGATGAGGAAACATTACCAAGAATGGAACGTAACGTTTTATCAAAGGTATATGTACGCTCCCAATCCGTTGTGGTGTTGATTCCAGGTAAATCTTGAAGGTGCTCACTAACCTTTGCAAACTCTTCTTTAGTAACCTCTTTGTTTTTAACAATTTGAGGTACTAATGCATATCCACTCGTAAATTCTCTATAAATAGCAAGAACCTCAATATCTTCAGCTGTTAATGAATTTATTTCTTTTTCCGTTATGCGATCCAATGTAAGTTGATAGATTTCACTGTTCATTTGATCTTCGGATAATTTTTCATTATTTAGAAGCTTTTGTCTTTCATTTTTCGACACCTTTTCTTCTGCTTTTTTAGGATGTTTCATCATCCAAAAATCTTTTTTATCTCTTTCTGTAACTTCTTTTGTATCTTTTTTAATTAATGTTGAAAGCTGCTCTGCAACTTTTAACATTTCTTCCTGTGAAGTGGATTGTGTTCGAGTATATGTGATCGCATTTAACGGCAGGTTGTCCACAACCACATTTCCATACCGATCATAGATTTTCCCCCGAGGTACACTTGTATCAACTACTACATCTTCTGTGCGCTCCACTTCTTTTTTATATTCCTCTCCACTGACAATTTGAACTACACCGAGTCGTAGAACTAGTAAAGAAAACAACAAAAAGACCGCAAAGAAAAGAAGATTCATTCTAGTTGACACATGCGTCTTTTTCTTTTTCTTATTTCTTTTCAAAACGTACAATCCTTCCTATATGTAAAATCCTATTTCTATTCTATATTTTAAAGAAATTATAGGTTTTTTTCTATAGTTGAAAAGTTCTTTTTAAAGGGAAAATAAAGGTAAGTAGACACCGGAAAATAGCAGATAAATGAAAAGCCATAATCCGGCGTGTTATTATGATGGACTCGGAATTTTCACTTTTCGAATAAAGTAGTAAATCAATGTATGCCCTGCCCCAAGCGCAAGCAGCAATATTGGTATACTTTTTTCTTGGTTAAAGAAGCTTACGGCTACGATAAATGCAAGGACTGAAACAACTCTTCCTAAATTGAGAAAGATCTCCCTAACCACAATGTATTCAATCCTCATTTCTGCGGCTTTCCAACCTGTTCCAATGACATCATATGTCATCGAAATATAAGGGACTAAAAGGATTGGGTATGCGACAGCGATGGTTGCAGCGTACATTAACAACTTTGTATAGCTAATGTCATATACGATAAGAAAGATGGCTGCATAAAGGAGAATACCTCCAGCTAAAATTGCTTTTTTCCTCTGCTCTTTTTTAATTAACCTTGAAGTCAAATAATAACCAACAAAAGCAATTCCCGAATTAACTAAACCAAAAGTCCCTATAGCGAATTCACTTCCCGTACTAATAAAAATAAAAACTGATATTACAAAAACAAATGTTCCTTCTCTAAGCCCCTGGAAGAAGTGAGCATTTGTAATCAGCCTCCAATTTTTGTTATATTTTCGTTCTTCAAGGATTCTCACGAAGCAATATCTTCCTGAAGCTGGTCGGCGATTTAAAAAGAAGCTTAGTATAACAGCTAATGAAAATAAAGTTAGTGATATTCCAAATACAATGGTGTAACCCTGAAAGGAGACAAACCTTGAAATGATAAACCCTGCCAAGATAGGACCGATCATACCTCCAACTGAAGTCAATATTCCCATAAATCCATTAAAGAAATCTCTCGTCTCTGGTTCTGTAATTTCAAAGGTTAACACATTAAAGGCTAACCAATAAAACCCATAACCAATTCCAAGGAGTGCACCTAGCACGACTAAAAAATCACCTGCATTTTTACCAAAAAATAAAACGGACAAATAAAAAAGGGCTAAGAATATGACCCCAATTCGCAAAACAATGACTCGGTCCACCTTTTTAGCCCATCTGCCCGCAAGAATAAATGTTAAAGGCTGAAAGACGACGACGGTTAAATTGTAGATCCCTAAATCCAAATATTCACCGGATTGCTTCCATAAGTAAATATTTACAAATGTATTTGATAAAGCAACACTAAGTGAATAAAGACCTCCAATTAATAGCAATAATGAAAGATCTCTTGTTAAGTCGATGTCACCAATAATTTTTTTATAGCTACTCATAATAAAACTCCCCTTTTTCGTACTCCTATTTTTTGAAAAAGGGGAGAAAGTTATACAAAAAAGAGCCCTCAAAGAGGACTCTTTTACTTTCCAATTATTTTGCAGAATTGTAAAGGTTCGAAACTTCTTCCCAATTGACTACATTCCAGAATGCATTGATATAGTCAGGACGGCGATTTTGGTAGTTTAAGTAATAAGCATGCTCCCAAACATCAAGACCAAGAATTGGTTTCTTACCTTCCATTAATGGAGAATCTTGATTTGGGGTGCTTGTCACTTCAAGCTCACCATTATTAACTACTAACCATGCCCAACCAGATCCGAAGCGGCCAGCAGCTGCTGCAGCAAATTCTTCTTTAAACTTCTCTAAGCTACCGAATTTAGCCGTGATGGCATCAGCCAATTCACCAGCTGGAGCTCCACCGCCATTTGGAGAAAGAATTGTCCAGAATAATGAATGGTTTACATGTCCACCACCATTATTACGTACAGCTGTGCGAGCACCCTCAGGTACTGCATCAAGATTCGCAACAACTTCTTCTACAGATTTGCTAAGAAGTTCAGAGTTTCCTTCTAATGCATCATTTAATTTTGTTACATAAGCATTATGGTGCTTTGTGTGGTGAATGTTCATTGTTTCTTTGTCAATGTGAGGCTCTAATGCATCATACGCATAAGGTAATTGTGGTAATTCAAATGCCATGATAAAATTCCTCCCTATGTAGAATTTTTTGAATAGTAAAACGAATTCATCGTTTTCAATTTAAGAGTATCAAAAACCTTAGATTCCTTCAAATGATATGCATTAAAAGTATCAAAAAGGTTACCTGACCTCATTAAAATCCCCAATTTTCTCATTCTTATACTATCTTCTCAACCTTAAAGAACAACGAATAGGAAGTAAACCACCATTATAGCCTGGATAATCCCTTTAGTAATTACACTAGAAATAAATCCAATCAACGAACCAAGGCCAACTTTTAAAGCCGTATTCCAGTCTGTCTTATTTACCACCATTTCTCCAATGACAGCACCAAAAAATGGACCAATTAAAATTCCAAAAACAGGGATCACAAAAGGTCCAATTAATAACCCAATAGTACTTCCCCATATTCCTGCTTTGCTTCCACCATACTTTTTCACTCCAATTAAATTAGTAAGATAATCGGCTCCAAATAAAAGGATTACAAAAAGGACTTGGATGATCCAAAACCAAACATTGAATGGTTCAAAGCTAAACAAAAATCCATAAAGTAAGAAGGCTCCAAAAATAAATAAAACACTTGGGATAATGGGATATATCAAACCGATAAAACCTATTATCAACAATGCAATAATAAGGATCCAATAAATAATCTCCAATGGCTAATCTCCTTTTCGTCAATATATCTTTTATTATAAAGAAAAAGGAGCTAGATTCAAAAGAATCAACTCCTTTTCCCCTAATTATTCTACACCTAAAACGGCTTCAGCAATGTTTACTGCATGATCTCCTATACGTTCAAGGTTGCTTATAATATCAACAAAAACGATTCCTGCTTGTCCGCTACATTGACCTTCATTAAGACGAAGTATATGTTTCTTGCGGAGCTTTCTTTCCATTTTATCAATTAAATCTTCTTTTTCAGCAACTTCTCTTGCTAAGTCATGATCATTTGTATCTAATGCAGTAACGGACTTTTGAACAGTTTCAATTGTAAGCTTAAACATTCCCTCAAGGTCATCCATTGCATCAGAAGTGATTTTTACCTTATTTGAAAGCTGGTACTCAACAAGCTCGATTATATTTTCGAAATGGTCTCCAATCCGTTCAATATCTCGGACTGTATCCATTAAGATTGAATGCTTTTCAGACTCAGGTCCAGATAATGAAGTTGAGGATATGTCAACAAGATATTCTGTGATTTTCTTATCTAAATTATTAATTGCATCTTCAATTTGATAAGCCGCGTCTGAATGTTTATTTTGTTTTGTCTTTAAATACTCGTTCGTTTCTTCCAATCCTTTTACAGCAAACGATCCCATTCGCAAAATTTCTTCCTTTGCTTGACCAAGAGCAATGGACGGAGATTGTTCAATGAAGATTGGGTCTAAATGTTTGGCTTTGTATTCAACAAGTGTGTCTTCACCTGGAATCAATTTTGTTACGATTATGGCTAACACAGCAATGAATGGGAATTGAATAATTGTATTCGTTACATTAAAAGTCCCATGGGCAAATGCAATCGTCATTTCCGGGTTTAAATTTAATTGCGTTTGTAAAAATAAGATGAATTTCTCATACAACGGTAATATAATCAAGAATATTGTTGTTCCAATTAGGTTAAATAGAACATGTGTAGCAGCGGCTCTTCTGGCGGCAACGGATGCTCCAATTGACGCTAATACCGCTGTTATCGTTGTACCAATGTTATCTCCAAATAAGACTGGTAAGGCTGCATTTATATCAATAAGTCCTTGTCCAAATAATTCTTGAAGAATCCCAATTGTGGCAGAAGAACTTTGAACGATAACGGTAAAGACCGTTCCGATCACAACTCCAAGAAGCGGGTTACTACTCATGTTTACAGTCAGGTCAGTAAATGCTTCTAGTGAGCGAAGTGGTTTCATACCAGAACTCATTAATTCCAGTCCAAAGAATAATGCCCCAAATCCAAAAGCTATTTGACCAAAGGACTGAACTTTTTTATTTTTAAAGAAAAATAATAGAAACGCCCCTACCGCTAAGATTGGTAGAGAATATGCTCCAATATCAAAACCAATGATAAAGGCTGTAACCGTCGTTCCAATATTAGCCCCCATGATTACACCAATTGCTTGGCGTAAAGTCATAAATCCTGCACTTACAAGTCCAACCGTCAAAACAGTCGTACCACTACTTGATTGGATGAGGATTGTTACAATCATACCAGCTAATACTCCCATAAAAGGATTCGTTGTAAATCGATCAAGAATATCCCTTAAGCGATCTCCAGCTGATTTTTGTAGTCCGTCACCCATGTACTTTATTCCAAACAGGAATATACCAAGACCACCCAAGAATTCAAATAGCATTTGTTGCCAATTAAGATCCATTATTTCAACCCCTAATTAATTTTATTCGACATGTAACAACAAAAACCCCATACAAATTATTAATGAAAAGAAGGTAATATGTAAATGACTTTTTCGGAAAATTTACATTAAGTTAATATTTTAACGTAGTGTTACAAATAGATTACTAAACACTGAATATTCTTATTTATAGACAAAACTTGAAGAATAGCTTAATGGAAGAATAAAATAAGGAAGAACCTAATTATTCTAGGAGTGAGTACATGAATATTTTTAAACAACTAGTTAAAAGTTTATATTCTCCAAAAGACATCGCAAAATTCCGATTTCAAGGAATTGGAAAAACAATTTTATATGTCTTCTTCTTAGTTTTGATCTCACTGATACCTACAGCGATTTCAATAACTATGTTTACGAATACTGCTATTGAAGAAGGAAAGCAAACCATTGCAGAAGATCTTCCCGATTTCACTATCAATAATGGCAAACTTACTACTGATTCAAATGAGCCTGTCGAAGTTCGTAAAAGCAACATAACTTTTATAGTTGATAGCACTGGGAAAATAAAGGCAGATGATCTTTCCCAGGAAACAAACGCCATAGCACTATTACAAAATGAATTTGCTGTAGTTAGTGTTGGCAATATACAAACTACTCCATATTCAATGCTTGAAGGATTAAATCTTGATAATGAGCAAATGATAGATTTCTTAGATCAAATGGATTCATTGAAAGGAATATTTCTTCCAGTAATCATACTGATTCTCTATTTGTTTTCATCAGCTATGGCTTTTATAAAAGTGAGTATATTTGCTTTCATTGGGTTATTATTTGCCAATATCCTAAAAAGAAAACTTACTTATCGACATAGTTTTAGACTGACTGCTTATAGCATCACTTTAGCCACTATTTTCTTCTCGATAATGAACTTACTAAACACTTTCATTCCAGGTGCATTATTATTAGACTGGATTGTTACAGGCTTGATGCTTTACTTGTCTATAAAAGAAATACCTCAAAAAAGACTTTCTAAATAGCAATAGGGATTGGCCTCCATTAGTGGCCAATCCCTTTATTTTACGGTTTTAAATAACTTGGTTGCAGCTAGTCATTTCTTCTTTGAAGGAGTATCTAATCGACTTACTGTGTTCGAAATTCCTTATTTAAAAAGCTCTCCATTCAATAAAAACAACAACCTCCACAGAAAGGCTTTTTAATTTACTCTAAACTTACTTGTTGTTTCTTTAAGGCTTTCAGACAGATTAAGAAGTTTCTCTCCAATTAAATGACTATTTTTCACATTCTTTTGTTGATCTTCAAATGCAGTAAGCATTTCTTCAGAACCTTCTAAAGTCTTTTCTGAGACAGATGCAAATGCTTCTGAAGATTCCTCTATTTTAGGCAATGCTACTTCTAGATACTGTAAATCTGTTCTCATCGTTTTTAATGTCTTATTCACGCCATTAATATTACACAACAAATCATCTAATGACTGTCTGCTGTCAATTGCGATTGAGAAATTACTTTTAAATTTTATAAGCATCTGATCAAATTGTTGTGAAGCTTTCTCTGAAATTCTGTCCATGTTTTCAATTGTCTTAGTAATTTTAGTTGTAGAATGGGATGATTGTTCGGCTAATCTCCTTATTTCATTGGCTACTACAGCAAACCCTTTCCCAGCTTCACCCGCTCTCGCTGCTTCTATCGTAGCATTAAAGGCAAGCAGTTTTGTTTGTTCCGCGACTTGCTGAATAATCGAAACGACATTTACAATTGAGAGTGAATGTTTTCTTACCTCACTGATTGTCTCGCTCATTTCACCGAAATCCTGCGTAAATGTGTCCAAAGTTGATGCCATTTTCCCAATATTCACCTCGCTTTTTGACGCAGACGATTCCATTTCTTCCGCTTTAGCAAATACATGATCCATCTGGGTGAAAATTGAATTAATAGAATCCTTCATTGCTTGGAAGTGTTTTATGGTTGCATCAGAAGTTCCAGCTGTTTCTTCAGCTCCTTGTTTCACGATTCTAACTGTTTCAACCATATGTTCATTTTCAATAATTAAGCTATTTGAGGATTGTTGAAGCCTATCCCCAGTGGTCGACAGATCTGAAGTTGTCTCATGTATATTTGATATCAATTCTTTCATTTTATCAATCATGGATTGAAAGCTTTTTACTAGGGAGACAATTTCAGGTGTTGTGCTCTCAATATCCATCTCTACTTCCAAGTTTCCTTCCCTTACTTCTTTCATTGATTCACGTAATAGTGCAATAGGAGATGTAAGAGTTTGCACCATCATAGTCAAGATAATCGATACAATAATAATGCTAATAATTATGGTAAGAATAATAAATCTAGTCATTTCATTTACGTTTTTCATATAATCACTCTGAGGTATAGCGATGACATACACTCCTTTTAGCTCTTGTATGCTATGAAATGCAAGAGTATATTTCTCATTATTGATGTTTGTGTGAATAATCCCTTTTTCCTGTCTCTTAATTTTTTGAATGATATCTTCATCAAAACGAATATCACTATTTTCACTTGTAGCAAATGGGATAACCCCCTCATCTTTAAATAAAAAAAATTCCCCATTAAGTCCATCCTGTGACATTGCCGCATTTTGCTTTTTTATTACCCCGTTAACTTTTTTATCTATCCTTTCCTCATTTCCAACAAACGCCAACGTTAAATTTTGTGAAATATCGTAGATTGAGGTCACTTCTCGATCTAGCCTTTGTTCCATTGAATAAATAATCGCTTCTTTCGATTTTAAATAGGAAATGACCCCTACCAAAGTTCCCATTGCAAAAACCATTAATAAAATAATCGTTAACAATCTAGTTTTTAGAGAAATTTCACTCAAGATCCGTTTTCTATTGTTAACTGGTTGTTTCATTCCACTTTGAAAAAACGGTAAAAGCTTCTTTTTCTTAGACCCACTTGTCAAATTGATGCACCCTTCCCCAATGTACTCCTTTTATATTTTCACAGAGGAATATTAAGGAAATGTAAATTCCGGGTAATCTTTTGGTTAATTAAGGACTATAGAACCATTCCCTTTTCCATAGCAATTAAATAGTTAACATTCATCCTAGCAATGGTCAGTTCTACCATGCCTGCCCAATAGATATAAATGCAAAAGAATCACCTGAATAATTTTATAAACATTTTGGCTTTAGTAGGAAAGAAAGAAACGAATGCCGAATAGTAAAAAAAAACAGGAATATTTTTTTAAGACAAGCATATAGGATTTTATAGGAGGAATTTTATGAAGAGAGCCTTTTATTTTCTTTTAGTCCTTATCGTCTTATATAGTGTTTATTATGACTTAAATACAGGAACCTTACCAAAAAGCACTGCTATAACTACTACAGGGCGAGTACAAGATACTAATGAAACGATTGAATCCGAAGATAAACATTCACTCGTCATTGAGGTTAAGCCAGGCGATACAGTGTTATCACTAGTTGAAGAGCATAGACAGGGATCGGGTGAAGTAGCAATTGAGCAGATCATTAACGATTTTGTGGAATTAAATAATGGCATAAACCCTGAAGACATTCAAATCGGAAAAACTTATTCTATTCCTATATATCCTTAAAGAGCGGATTATGGTAACAACCTATTTCTTGTCAATACTCACATAACACTGTTACAATACTTTCGTACCCTTTTTTATTATATAGAACTTACCTTTAAAAGGAGCGAATTACACTTGAGTGAAATTATACATCGTTCTAAAACCCGTCCTGTTAAAGTCGGTGATTTGACCATCGGTGGTAACAACGAATTAGTAATCCAAAGTATGACAACTACAAAAACGCATGATGTTGATGCAACGGTTAAAGAAATACATCGATTAGAAGAGGCAGGTTGTCAAATTGTCCGCGTTGCCTGTCCAGATGAAAGAGCAGCGAATGCTATTGCAGATATAAAAAAACAAATTAATATTCCATTAGTCGTTGATATTCATTTTGACTATAAATTAGCATTAAAAGCTATTGAAGGCGGAGCGGATAAGATCAGAATCAACCCTGGTAATATTGGTCGACGTGAAAAAGTAGAGGCTGTGGTAAAGGCAGCTAAAGAGCGTGGTATTCCTATTCGTATTGGAGTAAATGCTGGAAGCCTTGAAAGAAAGATATTAGAAAAATATGGCTATCCAACGGCAGATGGCATGGTGGAAAGTGCACTTCACCACATTAAAATTCTAGAAGATCTTGACTTTCACGATATTATCGTTTCAATGAAAGCATCTGATGTCAATTTAGCTATTGAAGCATATACTAAAGCCGCCAAAGCATTTGATTATCCACTACATCTCGGTATTACGGAATCTGGTACACTCTTCGCTGGTACTGTTAAAAGTGCTGCTGGTCTTGGAGCCATTCTAAGCCTTGGAATTGGTAATACACTTAGAATCTCTTTAAGTGCCGATCCTGTTGAAGAAGTGAAAGTGGCAAGAGAGCTGCTAAAATCTTTTGGGTTAGCTTCAAATGCAGCAACATTAATTTCTTGCCCTACATGCGGGAGAATTGAAATTGACTTAATCAGTATTGCTAATGAGGTTGAAGAGTACATTCAGACCATAAAAGCCCCTATTAAAGTCGCTGTCCTTGGTTGTGCAGTTAACGGTCCAGGAGAAGCTCGTGAGGCGGATATAGGGATTGCAGGTGCACGTGGAGAAGGACTCCTATTCCGTAAAGGAAAAACAGTACGTAAAGTACCAGAAGAAACGATGGTTGAGGAATTAAAGAAAGAAATCGATAAAATTGCAGAAGAGTATTACAAAAAGCAAGAAGAAGAAAAAGAAAAAGTATAATGTAAAGAGGTTGCCTACAAAGGCAACCTCTTTATTCTATTTCAAAATGCTCCCAAATTTGAAATAGAAGTAAAACTTGTTAAAAGAATGGCAGGACGAAGATTCCAAGGATAATGGAAACTACACCTATCCCTATAGCCCATGCACCCAACATTTCTGATCCTCTACGGCGTGCAACAAAGCCCAGTACAATTCCGGCTGCACCTAAAAGGATGGGAAGGAAAAACAAAGATAAAATGGAAAGAGCAATTGCCGAATAGCCTAAAACTCTTCCAGATGTGTTTGTTTCCTCTGAAGTATCTCTTTCATACTGATTACTTAACCCCATTGGAGTCGTAATCTCAGCAGCAGACTCTTCGTGGTACTTTTTTTGTACTACATCTAATTCTGGATTGTCAGGATTATCATAATAAACATCAACATCCTGAAGGTTTTGATCATGATCAACGCTATTTTCTCCGCGTCTTTCTTCACCCATACGGTAATCCCTCACTTTCTATACTAAGGAGCATTATTATTGTTTGTTAAACATTCTTCTTTTACTTTGCTAATGTTTTCTAAACTTGTGGATGCTTCCTAATTCATCATTTTTTATGGATAGTGATTATGATAAACTTAACATTGCATATCATGAAATATATTTAGAATTTGCACATTGATGTAAGGAGAATGATACAGATGAAACGATTCGGGATTGACATTGATGGAACCGTAACCTGCCCCACATCCCTTGTTCCATATATAAACAAGGAATTCAATCTAGAGCTTACTTTGAACGATATTACAAAATACGAGCTAACAGAAGTATTAGACATCACGCCTGAAACATTTGCTAACTGGTTTAATAAAGCAGAACCTGAAATCTATAGTCAATCACCACTAGCAAAAGGTGCAAAAGATGTCCTGGATCAATGGAAAGAGCAATATGAATTATACTTTATCAGTGCACGTCCCGTTGATTTATTAGACATCACCAAAAAATGGTTTACCACAAAAGAGCTTCTGTATCATCACATAGAACTGATTGGATCCCATTATAAAGTGGCAACAGCCAAAAAACATAATGTAGATATTTTCTTTGAAGACAAACATGATAATGCTGTCTCGATACATGAAGAATTAAATATTCCAGTTATTTTATTTAATACACCGTATAATCAAGATCCAGTTCCAAAAGGAGTTATACGGGTAAACGATTGGTTTGAAGCACAAAGCTGGGTGAAACAGTGGATAAAATAAGAAAGGCTGTTTTCTTAAAATTTGTTGCAGTTTTTCAAAAATTAGTGGTTGCTTGCAGCGAAAGGTTGCTCGCTTTCAGCGGGAGTCTCGACCTTTTGCTCCACTCAACAACTTTATCGATGATTTGCTTTCACAAAATCGATTTATTAAACAACAACCTTTTAGAAAATAGCCATAAGAAAAGAGTCAATCCCTGTTTAAAGCAGGCATTGACTCTTTTTTTGTTGGTATTTATTTTAAACTAAAGGATTAATGATCATACGCATTCCGGACATCTACCATATATTTCAAATTTATGCCCTGAAACATCATATCCCTTTAAATTTTCATTTAACCCTTCCATAGGACAAGTATGAATTTCTTTTGTTTTTCCACAATCCATACAAATAAAGTGGTGATGATGTTGGTGACTTGAACATGTAAATCGGAAGTGTCTCTCTCCTGAAAGCTCTGTCTCTTCAAGTATCTCTAGTTCTACAAACAAGGAAAGATTCCGGTAAATGGTATCAAAACTCAGTCCAGGATAATCACCTTTCATATGCTCTAATACATCTTTAGCAGTCAAATATTTGTTCGAGGTTGAAAACAGTTCTAGCATCTGTTCTCTTTTTCCTGTTTGCTTATAGCCTTTATTTTTCATTAATAATATAGCTTCATCTAGGTTCATACTCTCACCTCATTTCGTTTAACACCAATATTCGTTGAAATCCTTTTATAAACAATCGATAGAAGTAGTATGATAATGGCAGAGACAACAATCGTACCGCCTGGTGCTAAGTCTAAATAATAAGCAGATATAAGTCCAATTATAACGGATAATTCTCCGAATAGGACTGAAAATCCAATTGTCTGCTTAAACCCTCTTGAAATTCTAATACTTGCAGCAACTGGGAGGGTCATAAGAGAAGATACAAGAAGAATTCCAACCACCCTCATAGAAGCAGCTATAACAAGCGCTACCATGACCATAAAAATGAAATGAATCATTTTAGCTGAGATTCCAGACGCTTTTGCATATTCCTCATCAAAAGATAACAAAAACAATTCCTTATATAAAATAATAATTAGTCCGATAACAATGATACTTACTAATATTATTACGTAGAGATCTGCACGACTTACAGCAGATACGCTTCCAAATAAATAGCTAAATAAGTCCGTATTAAAACCATCTGCAAGTGAAATAAAGATTGCACCAATCCCAATTCCTCCAGAAAGGATAATTGGAATAGCGAGCTCTTGATAATGCTTATAAAGATCCCTTAACCTTTCAATGAATAAGGAACCAGCAATAGAAAACGCCATTCCAATAAACAATGGATTTAGGCCTGCAAGCCCTGTAAATGTTTTACTTAAGAACAAGCTAACAGCTATTCCAGATAATGTAACATGACTAAGAGCATCTGCGATAAGTGAAAGTCTTCTAACAACAATAAAAGCTCCAATCAAAGGGGCAATAACTCCTATTAATAATCCTGTTAAAAACGCATTTTGTAAAAACTCATATTGAAAAATTGCTTGTATCATTCTTTCACCTCATCGTGATGATGCTCATGCTCATGGCTTAATAAATGAACATCATGTCCATAAAAGGAAGAAAGTTCATCGCTCTGGAGTCTTTCAAATTCTTTGGTATTTCCGTGGAAATGCATATGTTTATTTAAGCATGCAACATGTGATACTTTATTGGAAATTGTTCCAATGTCATGTGTTACAAGTAGTAGGGTAATACCCATTTCTTTATTCAAATGATCAAGCATTCCGTAAAACGCTTGCACATTTTGACTATCCACTCCCACTGTAGGTTCATCCAAAATGAGAATATCAGGTTTACTAACAAGTGCTCGTGCAATAAAGACCCTTTGTTGTTGCCCTCCTGATAATTCACCAATATTTCTTCCAGAGAACTTTGACATTCCGACTGAACGAATAGCCTCATCTATTTCCTTTTTTCTTTTACGACCAATCGCTTTAAATAAACCGACTTTCTTCGTTAATCCACTTGAAACGACTTCATATACTGTGGCTGGGAATCCAGTATTAAAGGAATTGGCTTTCTGTGAAACATATCCAATTCTGTCCCAATCTTTAAATTTCACTTGAGATTCTCCAAATAAAGATATCTTTCCTTCTTTTGGTTTTAATAAACCTAAAATAAGTTTTAATAACGTTGATTTACCAGAACCATTAGGTCCCACAATCCCTAAGAAGGCTCCCTTTGGAACTGATAAATCTATATCTTGCAAAACAAGCTCCCGATCATACCGAAAACTAACATTTTGCAAATCAATAATGGGTTTATCTAACATAATATCCCCCTTCACTTTTAAGAATGATTCCGATTTAACTATATGAAGTATACAATATGTCTTTTTTTAAGTAAAGAAAAGTAACTGATTAATGACTATAAATAACACTAATTTTTCATTTCCATTTATGCATGAATTAATGAATAGCTGATTTGGAACGTGCACCTTTTGTTATATGAGTACTTATTATCTTAATAGATGAAAGTTTTCAAGAAAAAACTGTCACATCAAACCTGTCCCAGACATAAGTATCTTTTGAGGAGTGATGGACGATGAAGCTATTACAAAATGTGATCAATCATAAAATTAACAAAATTACCACGGATGAATTATTAAATTATGCAGATCAGTATGGAGTACAGATTAGTGAAGAAAATGCCAAAAAAATTGCTGCCCATTTAAGAGGAAAAAATATTAATGTGTTTGATGATCGAGAGCGTAGCCAGTTAGTCAAAGAAATTGCCAAAATTGCAGGTACAAAAACAGCAAAAGAAGTAAACAACCTCTTCATACAATTTACAAAATAAGAATGGGATGACACAGAGTATCTCACTTCATCCTCCCGTTTGACCTAATTAATGGTTTAACGGAAGGATGAAGCTATAGCTCTAACATGCCATCCCCAAATCTTAAGCTTCTTTTATTTTTTCTAAAACGTCTTCGTCCCATTCCTGACTACGAAGCATATTAATTTCATGCTTATATGGTGGTTTTTTATTTTTTTTGTCTTCCCCTACATAAGGAGTCTCTAATATTTTGGGGATCTCCTGTAATTGCGGGTGATGAATAATATTGTTCAATGCTTTAAATCCTATATGACCAAAGCCAATATTTTCATGTCTATCTTTTCTAGCACCACGTTCGTTTTTACTATCATTAATGTGTAATACCTTTAATCGATCCAATCCGACGATTCGATCAAATTCTTCTAAGACGCCATCAAAGTCCTCAACAATATCATAACCTGCATCATGTGTATGACATGTATCAAAACAAACTGATAGCTTATCATTATGGGTAACGCCTTCGATGATCTGAGCAAGCTCTTCAAATGATCTACCACATTCAGATCCTTTCCCTGCCATCGTTTCAAGAGCAATCTGAACTTCTTGCTTTGAAGTTAGCACCTCATTCAAGCCTTCAATAATTTTATTGATTCCAGCTTCTGCACCTGCTCCAACATGTGCCCCTGGATGAAGAACTATTTGTCTCGCTCCGAGTGCATGTGTTCGTTCAATTTCTGATTGCAGAAAATTTACTCCAAGCTCAAATGTCGCTGGATTTTGAGTATTGCCGATATTGATAATATACGGGGCATGTACAACAATTTCATTAATGCCATGCTCTTTCATATGTGCTGTTCCAGCTTCGATATTCAGATCCTCAATTTTTTTTCGACGTGTGTTTTGAGGGGCGCCTGTATATATCATAAATGTATTTGCTCCATAGGAAATCGCTTCCTCACTGGAAGCAAGCAACATCTTCTTACCACTCATAGACACGTGAGATCCTATTTTTAACATAATATCCACTCCCTTGCCTACATTTTAAACATTATAAGCGTTATTTTCACGCAAAATGCTTATTTGCGTTTATTTTGAATTCTTCTTTCACGCTTCTTAATTTTATCCATTTCCCACTTCATTTTCTTCTTATAACCGGGCTTCACCTTTTTCGGTTTTCTTACAAGCGATTTGGCTTTTTTATCAATCTCATTGTCAGTCTTTTGTCTATTTTTCCGTTTATGACGTTCTTGCAGATTTGTCCATTCGCCCTTTTGAAGATCCTTATGTTCAAAAACAATCCCCATTTTCTCAAGTTGATTTAGTGAATCCTCATCAGCCGCTTCATATATTGTAACCGCAATTCCTGAGGAACCTGCTCTTGCCGTTCTTCCTGTCCGATGCACATAAAAGTCAAGATCTGATGGAATCTCATAATTTATTATGTGGCTGACTCCCTCAATATCAATCCCTCGTGCAGCTAAATCAGTTGCCACAATATATTGAAATTCAAGATCTCTAACCTGTTTCATTACCCTTTTACGATCCCTAGGGGTTAAACCACCATGTAAGCGCCCGACTTTCAACCCTTTTTCAAGAAGAGCATCTGCAACTTCATCCGCTCTCACTTTTGTATTCGCAAAAACAATCCCTAAGTAAGGATTTAATGAAATAAGCATGTCATGTAATAAATCAATTTTCTTACGACTTTTACGCGGTACGATGAAATGGTGAATATTTTTAGCGGAAATATGTTCAGGTTCAACATGAGCATATTGAGGGTTTTCCATGTATTTTTTTAGGAATGGTTTTAATTTTTCAGGAATGGTCGCTGAGAATACAAGCATTTGTAACTCTTCTGGCATTCTTCCAGCTATTTGATCAACATCCTGAATAAATCCCATATCCAACATCAGGTCCGCTTCATCTACAACTAATGTGACCGCTGTATGAACAAATAATGCTTGTTCCTTCACAAGGTCATTTATTCTTCCTGGTGTTCCAATGACGACATGTGGCTGAACTTTTAATTTTTCAATTGTTCTTTGTTTATCCGTCCCACCGATAAAACATCTTGCCGTCATTTCATCATCCGATTCTTTTGCAATCTTCAAGACTTCCCCATAGATTTGCTGAGCAAGCTCCCTTGTTGGGGCTGTAATCACAGCTTGTACTTCACTTAGATTAGGGTCAATACGATTTAAGATTGGAAGCAGGTACGAATGAGTTTTACCTGTACCAGTTTGTGATTGTCCAATTGCACTTTTATTCTTCAATATTAAAGGAATCATCTTCTTTTGAATTTCAGTTGGTTCCAAAAATCCTAAATTTTCGATTGCTTTATTGACGAATGGCTTAAATTGAAATTGGTTAAATTGATTAGCCATCTTGTACACTCCTTTTACATGATCAGAACTTTTTTAACACACTAAAAAAAGCCCATCTTACTATTATAATAAACAATTAGTAAAACTTCTAGCATTGCTAAATTAAAGTCGCTTGAAATTCCGCTTTTTTCTTAGTCGTTTTGTTGATTTATGCATAATGTATTATGAGAGATTTTATGGGTGATATCTAGAAAGGAGGCGGTCAGGATGCGACCAGGAGGACATTCACCTTTCCGACAAGGACCTGGACCAATGGGGGGGAATGCATTTGGGATGATGAACAATAGAAGAAATTCGCCCACTTCCCCATTTGGAATCGGTCAAAATGGTTCTGGATTTGGGCCGAGTACAGGTAAAAGAGGTGGCGGAATCTTATCAAAGCTTCTTAATAAGGGGGGTTCTTCAAATGCAGCCCGCGGACTCACTGGATTTGAAAGAGCTCCACAGGCAGCTGGTGGATCAGCTGTACAAAGCCTATTAAAACCGGGCTCACTCAATGGATTTTTAAATAATACACAACAAGTTTTAAAAACCGCTCAACAAGTTGGACCAATGATACAACAATATGGTCCCATGATACAACAGTATGGACCTATGGTAAAAAATTTACCCGCTATGTGGAAGCTTTATCGTGGTTTAAAAGATGCTGATAGCGATAATGAAACGGAAACTAAAGATACCCCCAAAAACACTGATGAACACGACTCTGAGAATAGTTTATCGAAAGAAACTAATACGAAGACAGATTCGGAGAAAAAGAAAAGAACTAAACGGAAAAGCAGTTCGAAAAATTCAACTGCTGAGAAAGCTTCCAATAATAAAAGATCATCAACACCTAAACTTTATATTTAAAAATTTGCGGATATTTTATTCTAACGGAGCCTACCACTCTATAAGGGGGTAAGCTCTTTTTGGTTCAACTTTTTAGTTAACCATCTCCTGAATTACCTTTATTCCTCTACAGAATTGTTTTCATACTACTTTGATTAATTCCCTCCATTTAAAACCTCTACTATAAGTGTTATTTTATTTTTGTTTTGTTCCCTCATCTCCTTTATAATAGCATGTAGGAACTCCGTTTATTTTTGTAATAGGAGAGGATTAATTTTATGGATATATTAAAGATTACCCCGAGAGGCTATTGCTATGGAGTCGTAGATGCAATGGTCATAGCTCGTAATGCAGCACTAGATAAATCTCTTCCAAGACCCATTTATATCCTTGGAATGATTGTTCATAACAAGCATGTTACCGATGCTTTTGAAGAAGAAGGGATTATTACTCTTGATGGTAGTAACCGTAAGGAGATATTAGACAAAGTCGATAAAGGAACAGTCATATTCACTGCCCACGGAGTAAGTCCTGAGGTGAAACAATTAGCAAAAGAGAAAGGGCTTGTTACACTTGATGCTACATGCCCAGACGTGACCAAAACTCATGATCTCATTCGCCATAAAGAAGCAGAGGGTTATGATGTGATTTATATTGGTAAAAGAGGTCACCCGGAACCAGAAGGAGCAGTCGGAGTAGCTCCAAATATTGTTCACCTCGTTGCAAGTGTTGACGATGTAGAAAATTTAACGATTCATAATGAAAAGATTATTGTCACAAATCAAACGACGATGAGCCAATGGGATGTTGGCGATATTATGGAAAAAGTAAAAGAAAAATACCCTCATGTAGAGCTTCATAAAGAAATTTGTCTAGCTACCCAAGTTCGTCAAGAGGCCGTTGCAGAACAGGCCGGAGACGCTGATGTTCTTATCGTTGTAGGCGATCCAAAAAGTAATAATTCAAATAGGCTAGCCCAAGTTTCTGAAGAAATCGCTGGAACAAAAGCCTACCGGATAGCTGATATTTCTGAACTCGAGTTAGAGTGGATAAATGAAGCAAAATTAGTTGCTATAACCGCTGGAGCATCAACACCAACCCCGATCGTTAAAGAGGTTGTAAAATTCATCGAGCAGTTTGATCCTAATGACGATACAACATGGACAAGAGAAAAGAAAGTTCCGCTAAATAAAATACTTCCAAAAGTAAAGAAAAAACCTGTAACTGCACCTAATAAGGTCTAGAATATCAAAAAGAGGCATTTCCTTGTGGAACGCCTCTTTTTGATGAGTTAAGAGCCTTTTATATAAATGTAAATGGATCCGTATTCACTTTAGATGTGAAAATATTCACTTTATATCCTCGTTCTTTACATCTTTCAGTTAGATGATTAACTACGCCTGCCTTCATCACTTTTTCAATATGATGACCGGCATCAACCACATTAAGATCCATCATCATTGCATCATGTGCAGTATGATAATAAAGGTCACCTGTCACAAACACATCTGCTCCACTAAATTTAGCCTTGGAGATGAACTTATTTCCATCCCCACCTAATACCGCCACTCGCTTTACAGTTTCATTCATATTTCCAACTACACGTACTTTTTCAACGGTAAGCTTTCCCTTTAAATATTTAGCAAAATCCTTCAGATTCATTTCTTTTGACAGCATTCCAATTCTTCCAAGCCCCATTGTTTCACCTTGATTATTTAAAGAATATATATCGTACGCAACCTCTTCATAAGGATGCACTTTAAACATTTTACTAAGAACTTTCTTTTCGATTCGTTGCTCATAAATCGTTTCTATTCTTACTTCATTCACTTTTTCTACTTTTCCTTGTTCCCCTATAAAAGGGTTAGTCCCTTCTTGGGGCAAAAATCTACCAGTTCCTTCTGTAGTAAACGAACAATGACTATAATTCCCAATAAATCCTGCTCCTGCGTCTCCTAATGCTCTTCTCATTTCATCCTCATGTGTTTTAGGAACAAATACAACAAGTTTTTTTAATGATTCCGTATGGGTCGGAATTAAAACCTCTACATTTTTTAAATCTAGAGCATCCGCAAGCAAGTCGTTAACTCCACCATCTGCAACATCAAGATTCGTATGTGCAGCATATACAGCAATATCATGCTTAATGAGCTTTTCAATCATCCGACCTTGCCCTTTATCGGTATGAATCGCCTTTAATGATCTAAAAAGGGGAGGATGATGAGCAATGATTAGATTTACATTTTTCTCAATAGCTTCATCAACAACCTCTTCCAACACATCTAAAGTAACCATGACATTTTCGATTTTTTCATTCAAGCGGCCAATTTGAAGCCCAATCTTATCCCCTTCTTCCGCAAGGTATTTTGGGGAGAACTCTTCAAATAGTTGAATTATTTCATGACCATTAACACTTTTCATGTTTGGAGGACCTCCTCTACGATCTCAATTTTTCTTTCGATTGTCGATCGCTTCTTTTCTAGCTCACCTTTTTGTGCAGCTTCATTCATCTGATCACAGATTTTTTTCCACTGCTCCGCTTCCTGTCTCCACTTTTTAATAAAAACTTCAGATTTCTCTTTCATTAGAAAAGGTCCTAATAATAATTCTTTCTCCATATTAGAATAGGGTTTCCTGGTATCTCCTCGCTCTGCTACCAATACTTCATAGATTTTTTTATCTTCTTCAAGAATCTTCTCTGCCACAAGTTCCCAACCATTTTCAAGTAACCATTTGCGAATCGAGATCGCGCTGACATTCGGCTGTAACACTAATCGGGTTACCCCTTCTAATTTTTGTTTTCCATTTTCCAAAATAGTAGAAATAAGCGTTCCACCCATCCCGGCTATTGTGACACAATCCACTTCACCTTGTGAGAGAACCTCCAACCCATTTCCTTTTCGGACACTAACTCTTTCTTCTAATTCACTCTCTCTTACTTGGTTTAATGCTGATTGATATGGACCTTCAACCACTTCACCTGCTATAGCAAATGAAGCAAGTTCCTTTTCAATGGCATAACAAGGCAAATAGGCATGATCTGATCCAATATCAGCTATCTTTGAACCTTTCGGGATAAAAGAAGATACTGTTTCTAATCTATGTGATAGTTTATGTACATTCATATTTTTCACCTAACTTCTTAGTTATTCTCACTTAGTTATTTATTCTTTGGTAGGTAAGTTTTTTAAATACAGATAGCTAACTACTTCCCAACCCTAGCTCTCTAATGAACATCCGGGCTGTCCAAAAGGGTCCGGAACCATGATCTTCCAAACATAGAAAATCATTCGAGGGTCTTCTTCAATATATGGATGTTATAGTTCCTGACCTTGGTTTTGGGACAGTCCCATTCTATGTTTGATTATGTAATATACGCTTTTCATTTTAAAGGAGATTATAAGGAAAGTGCAAGCTTATCAAAGTTTCTCTATACAAATAAAAAAGTTCCTTGCAAAATTGCAAAGAACTTTTTTATTTGTCATGAAATTATAAAGATTTCAACCATTTAGCCATCGCGTCTATATTCTCTTCAGGAACTAGACCTGGAGGCATTGCACCTTTACCATTCTTCAAAGTAGTCTTGATTTCTTCATCAGACAAACGTTCACCAACACCTTTTAATGCTGGGCCTGCTCCGCCTTCATAGTTTTCACCATGACAAGAAATACAAGTTGATTGATAATGTGCTTCTGGGTCAAAGTCACCGCCGCTAGCAGTTTCTCCACCGCCACCTTCTTCATGCTTCTTTTCTTCTTCAGCCATCTCTTTAGAATTGTTTAACCCTTCTAATGACATAAAGAAAACAAGACCGATTCCCATAACCATAATAAGTATGAAAGGAATAATTGGATTACGATTCATGATTTAACCTCCCTTATGTAGATCATCCAAAAAATTTGTAGAATAAACACCTATTATTTTACTTCAAAAAGAGATAAAGGAAAAGTAGTATAAAGTAACTTTTAACTGTTTGTCATTTTTTAGACACAAAGAAGCAGGCTTTCACTAAAATCTTTATGAAATTCTAGGTCAGCCTGACTATAAATTATTATATACAATTCAAGTTAATCCTATCCTAACAGCCGATTAATCGTGAAATAACCATTTTTTGCACTTCTGAGGTACCCTCGCCAATTTCTAATAGCTTTGCATCTCTCATATATCTTTCGACATGATACTCTTTCATATACCCATATCCACCGTGAATTTGAATGGCCTCGTCTGCCACTTCCATGCTGATTTCTGACGCATATAATTTACACATTGAGGCTTCTTTAGTAAATGGTCTTCCTTGATCCTTTAACCAAGCAGCTTTATAGACCATGTTTCTTGCAAGCTCAATTTTTAAAGCCATATCTGCTAATTTAAATTGTGTAACTTGGAATTCAGAAAGAGTTTTTCCAAATTGTTTTCTTTCCTTCGAATATTGAAGAGCTTTTTCATATGCAGCTTGGGCAACACCGACTGCCATTGCTCCAATTCCTATTCTTCCGCCATCAAGAGTCATTAGAAATTGCTTGAAGCCTTCTCCTTCTTTACCTAATAGATTTTCTTGTGGTACTCGGACATTTTCTAATACTAACTCAGTTGTATTTGATGCATTTAATCCCATTTTTTCATAGTTATCAATAACTTTGAATCCTTCTGCATCTGTCGGAACGATAATCGCACTGATTTCTTTCTTGCCATCTTTTTTTCCAGTAATAGCGGTTAATGCAAGATGTTTAGCATAACTGGCATTTGTGATATATACTTTATTTCCATTTATAATATAATCATCGCCATCTTTAACTGCGGTAGTTTGTGTCCCACCTGCATCAGATCCAGCATTAGGTTCAGTTAAACCAAATGCCCCGAACGATTCTCCTCTACAAATCGGTCCAAGGTATTTTTGCTTTTGTTCTTCTGTTCCGAACAAATTAATTGGTGCTCCACCTAATGAAATATGTGCAGAATATGTAATCCCAGTAGAGGCACATGCCTTACTCAATTCCTCTGTAACAATGGCAAAACTAACAGTGTCAGCACCAGCACCACCGTATTCTTCAGGAAAAGGTAACCCCATCATTCCAAGTTCAGCCAATTTACTAAATGCTTCTTTAGGAAATTCCTTTGTACGATCACGCTCCAAAGCACCCGGTGCTACTTCTTCTTGAGCGAAATCTCGAATTGTTTTTTGAATCATTTGTTGTTCCGATGTTAAATCAAAATTCATTTTCCATCCCCCTAGTTGTTAAATTAAAACGTTTCCCTTTGTTTAATCTTGTACACGCTTACATAACCATTATATAGGGGATGATGGAATTTTCTCAACTTTTAAAAACTTATAAATTTTATTTTACTTATTACAAAGTATTTCAATATAATATTCGAAAAATTTGAATAAAAATAATAATCTCCATAGAAAAGCGATAATTGGCATACTTAAAACAGTAATTGGATTAAGAATTTTGAAAAGCAATGAAATAAGATTGTGATAATAAATATCGGAGACAAAGGAATTATTTTTTTAAAATAATAATTAAAGAATGAAAATAATCAAACGACAAAACACGTCAAAATCGCTGTTTGCAAAACGAAGGACAATTCAGTAAAATAAATGACAAATAATGAAAAGGCAAAAAGTGAAAGGAATAAGGAATGGTTTTCTTCTTGTTGTCCCTTCATTTTAGAAGGCAATAAATATTAATAAAATGTTTCGCTTTTCCTTCCAAAATGAGATTCCCTTTTCAATCGCTTCTTTTATCATTGTGTTCATCGTTCCCTACAGATAGGTTCAATAATAAAGTAATAAATCCCTTTAATTTCATAAAAAAAAGTTTACTCCCATGAATATATGGAAGTAAACCTAAACAATTCTATTCTAAAAAGTCTTTTAGACGTTTGCTCCTGCTTGGATGTCGTAATTTACGAAGTGCTTTTGCTTCAATTTGACGAATACGTTCTCTTGTAACTCCGAATACTTTCCCTACTTCTTCAAGGGTTCTTGTTCGGCCATCATCAAGACCAAATCGTAAGCGCAATACATTTTCTTCACGATCAGTGAGCGTATCTAATACGTCTTCAAGCTGTTCTTTTAATAACTCGTATGCTGCGTGCTCTGACGGAGATTGAGCTTCTGCATCTTCAATAAAGTCTCCTAGGTGTGAGTCATCCTCTTCTCCTATGGGAGTCTCTAGTGAAACAGGTTCTTGAGCAATTTTAAGAATTTCTCTAACTTTTTCTGGTGTTAAATCCATTTCTTCAGCAATTTCTTCTGGTGAAGGTTCACGACCTAAATCTTGGAGTAATTGACGTTGAACACGTATTAATTTATTAATCGTTTCCACCATATGCACAGGTATACGAATCGTTCTTGCTTGGTCGGCAATGGCGCGTGTAATAGCCTGGCGAATCCACCAAGTTGCATAGGTACTGAATTTAAAGCCCTTACGATAGTCAAACTTTTCTACTGCTTTAATAAGACCCATGTTTCCTTCTTGAATAAGATCTAAAAATAGCATCCCTCTTCCTACATAACGTTTGGCAATACTGACAACCAGACGTAGGTTAGCTTCGGCAAGACGACGTTTGGCTTCTTCGTCTCCCTCTTCAATCCGGGTTGCTAAGCTAATTTCTTCTTCTGCGGAAAGCAAATCCACTCTACCGATTTCTTTAAGATACATACGGACAGGATCATTAATCTTAACGCCTGGAGGAACACTTAAATCGTTAAGGTCAAATTCTTCGTCTTCTTCCTTATTTAATTGATGAGTATTTGGGTCTTCCTCGTTTTCATTTACGATTTCTACACCCTGCTCACCCAATTGTTCATAAAACTCATCCATTTGATCGGATTCTAATTCAAAGTTCGACAATTTCTCAGCGATATCTTCATATGTTAAGACCGTTCTTTTTTTGCCGAGCTCCATTAATTGTTCTTTCACTTGCTCTAATGTTACCTCTGACTCAACCTCTTTGGAACGTGCTGACTTTTCAGCCATTTGTTCCCCTCCTTCCAACTTCCTAAAACTTCAAAACCTTATTATAGAGACTTACGGAGCTGTAAGATTTCCATTGCAATTAGTGCAGCCTTTTTATAATCCTTTTGCCTTTCAGCTGCTTTTTCTTCTGCTTCTTTTTCTTTTATTGTCAACATCTTTTGATGTTTTAACACTTGATTTATATAATCATTTAATTCCTGCTCTGTACATTCATCATTTAATGGCATCATTTCAATTTCAGAAACCACTCTCCTCAGTTTAGGATCTGATAATGTTTCAATAAATGCACTAGAGTTAGGAATATTTCCCTCTTCATAAAATCCTAATAAATATGTGATGATTGCCTGGTGTTCATCTATATTAAAAGCATTTCCTGACATTAACTCTTGGATTTTAAAAGTAAATTCAGGATCCTTCAGCATATATGCGATTAATCTTTTCTCTGCAGTATGGAAAGCTGGGAATAATCTCTTTTGTGTGCTAGGAGTTAGGCTGATCATTGATTTAGGCTTTTGATCTTGCCCTTTTCCTTTTTTCTTTAATGAATAAAAGATTTGTCGTTGCTGTTGTTGTAGCGCTTCAAGGGATAAAGAAAATTCATCAGCTAATTGACGCAAATAATAATCTCTTTCAAACGCATTTTCAAGATTAGATATTTCTTTAAGTATCTCTTCTATATATTGTAGCCTATCTCCTTCATCTTTAAGGTTTTTTCCTTGACGATGATAAATTAATTTAAAGGCCATTAACGTTAAACTTGCCCCTATTACATCATTTTGAAACTTCTCTGCTCCATAATTTTTAATGTAGTCATCAGGATCTAATTTATTTGGAACTAATGCAATTTTGACATTTAAATGTGTTTTACTAAGCATAATGGAAGCTCGATAAGCTGCTTCCATCCCTGCTTTGTCACCATCAAAGCAAAGAGTTATTGAATCTGTCACTCTTCTGAGCATTTGAATATGTTGATCAGTCAAGGACGTTCCCATTGTTGCAATACCATTATCAACTTCTGCTCGGTCAGCTGATATGACATCAGCAAAGCCCTCAAAAAGAATGGCAGATTGTTGTTTACGGATTGCTGCTCTTGCACCATGATAATTGTACAGGATTGAGCTCTTATTAAATATTGAAGTTTCAGGGCTATTTAAATATTTAGGTTCATCCCCGCCAATCGCTCTCCCAGAAAATGCAATGGTCTTCCCTTTTGCATCTTGAATAGGAAACATAATTCTTCCCCGAAAACGGTCAAGGTATGAACCATCTTTTTCTCTTTTAATTAAGAGTCCTGCCTTCTCCATGAGGTCTGGATCAAAACTTCGTTTCGATAAGAACTTCACTGTAAAGTCCCAACTTGGAAGCGACCACCCCACTCCGAATTTATCAATACTTTCTTTTGTGAAGCCTCTTTCTAACAAATATTCATAGGCTTCTTGCCCCTCTTTTGTATTTACGAGTAAATGATGGTAAAATTTCCTTAATAGCTCATGAGCTTCAATCATTTGCTCTTCATCTTTTTTAGGGCGTTTTTCTTCATTGCTTGATGATAGATCGACTGACAGTTCAATGCTTGTTTTTTCAGCAAGTTTTACTACCGCTTCCTGAAAGGTAATTCCTTCAATCTCCATTAAGAAGTTATAGGCATTTCCTCCAGCTCCACAGCCAAAGCAATGAAATATTTGTTTATCTGGTGAAACAGAAAAAGATGGGGTATTTTCCCCATGAAATGGACAAAGACCGAAATAATTTCTCCCCTGTTTCTTTAATTGAACATAATCGCTGATAACATCAACAATATCTACAGCCTGACGTACTTCATTAACTTTCTCTTCAGGAATTCTCCCTGTCACAAAAACATCACCTGTTTTTCTGTCCTTCTCAATAATAAAAGATTCGTTAAGAAAAATTAATTTCCTGCAAGATTCGACAAGATTTCGGTTAATTTTTTTATGAACCTCTCCCGATCGTCTTGTTTAAAGGGTTTTGGACCTTTTCCAAAATTTCCTTTTCGTCTTTCTTTAGCAGACAAATATCGAAAATCTAAAGAAGTGACGATTGTTTCATTGTTGTATTCTTTTCCCAAATGGGAAATCGCATAAACTTTTTTGGGCAGTACTAGACTAGCTAGACCAATATCTTGGGTTACGACTATATCACCCGATTTAACATGATTCATGATGTAAAGGTCTGCAGCTTCTTTTGATGCATCAACATAAACCCATTCTCCTCTACTAGGATTATTTTGCCGATGTGCATTTGATGCAACAAAAATTACTCTTACTTGAAATTTTTTTGCGATCTCAACAATTTCATCTTTGACAGGACACGCATCCGCATCCACAAATAAAATATGACTCTGTTCGCTATTACTAACTATTCTACATCACTCCGAATTATCCTTCTAAGTCCGACAAGTTTCCCGAGATAATAAATGCAGCTAGGAGATAATAGTGGATTAAGTCGCTTAGGGAGGATTATTTGTCGAATTTTTTCTTGTTCAATGACTTGACATTACTCAATAGTTAGTTTATTCCTTTAGAGAATAGTCTAAACCTATTTTGACTATATTTTTATCACAATTTTTTATTATAGTACAAACTATATGCTTTGACCACTACTTTTCACTACTTTTTTACAATCTATAGCTAATTTTTATTTCATTTCGGTATAGGAAAAGGAATGACCCTTTTTTGGGTCATTCCTTTAATTCTTTTGAATGTAGTTAATCACGCTGTTTGCAGTTTCCTCTACAGCCTTATTTGTAACATCAATAACATGACATCCAATTTTCCCAATGATATTTTCGAAGTAGTCTAGCTCATCTTCAATGCGCTTCATATTTGCATAGCTAGCTTGGTCATTCAATCCAAGCGATTTTAGTCGTTCTTTGCGAATACTGTTAAGTTTTTCTGGGCTGATCTTTAATCCTATACATTTTTCAGGTGACACTTTATATAATTCTTCTGGCGGATCAACTTCCGGAACTAAAGGCACGTTTGCTACTTTCAGCCTCTTGAGAGCAAGATACTGGGAAAGAGGAGTTTTTGAGGTTCTTGATACTCCAATTAAAATAATATCCGCTCGTAATATCCCTCGTGGATCCCGGCCATCATCATATTTAACCGCAAATTCAATTGCTTCTACCTTTTTGAAGTAATCATCATCAAGCTTGCGGACAACCCCCGGTTCATGAAGAGGAGGTTTATTATAATGCTCTTGGTATTTATCCATAATAGGACCCATAATATCAAATGCATAGAGCTCTTCTTTTTCGGCTTGTTCTTTTAAGTACTTTCGCATATCAGGCTTTACTAAAGTATATACGATAAGCCCTTGATTCAACTTTGCCAATGAAATTACTTCATCTAGGTTAGAGAAATCTTCGACATATGGAAACCTTTTTATTACGGTATTTGAACCATTAAACTGGCTTATGGCTGCTTTTGTTACTAATTCAGCTGTTTCACCAACTGAGTCAGATACTACATAGATGTATGGTTCTTTCACTGTCAAATCACCACCTTATATTCACTATTCTTACTCATCTGCTAAAGAAACAAATGCTTTTGTAATGTTTGTTTTTGTAATCCGTCCAGTAACTTCTAAGTCACCTTTGGAAGTTTTTTTAACGACTGGAACCGCATCAATTTGCTTATCGATTAGATCCTTTGCAACTGCTATTAATAAGTCATCTTTTTCACATGTTGTAATGTTGGGCATTCTTGTCATAATAATATTCACAGGTAGAGTACTAAGTTCTTGCTTTCCAATACTTGCTCGAAGTAAATCTTTTCTAGACAGTACTCCTACTAAATAGGAATTTTTATCGACGACAAATAATGTTCCAACATCTTCTAAAAACATGGTACAGATTGCATCATACACAGATACATTCTCAGGAACTACAACAGGGATTGATTGAAACTGCTTTACATATATTTTTTTCAGATTCTCTGTTAGAAGTTGAGTACCAGTTTTTCCGGTATAAAAATACCCTACTCTTGGTCTGGCATCTAAAAAGCCCGCCATTGTAAGGATTGCTAAGTCAGGTCTTAGTGTCGCTCTTGTTAAATTCAATTGATCAGCAATTTGTTCCCCCGTTATAGGACCGTTCTCTTTTACAATTTCAAGGATTTGTTCTTGTCTTTTATTTAGTTCTATTGTTCTCACCACCTAACGAACAATCCATTTAAGTGTTATACTTTATATTAAATATTATATACTATTCAAAAAAATAAAAGAAAGATTTTTGCAAAAAAAGAACAAAGTAAATAAACCCCTCACCAAAGATTAGCCTTTCCACTAGTAAACTGCAATTATTTTGCCCATCTTTTCATGAATTGTTGTGTATCTGTTTTAAAAATGATAAAATAATGGCATTCTAAATGAATAATCGGCAATGAAAGATTTATAAGTACTTGTATAAAAAGCGAACTAGGGATAGTGAAAGCCTAGTGCACAAGGAAACGGCGATCTCGAGCTATCAATTTTAAAGTGGAGTGAGACTTTCTAGTCAACCTCAACTAGGGTGGAACCGCGGGTATACAGCTCGTCCCTAGGCTAAATGCCTAGAGACGAGCTTTTTTTATATTTATAGCGAAGCCGCATTGAACAGAGGAAGAAAGGCTAAAGACAAACTTAGAATGCAGACAACATCCTCGCTTCCTGCAGAGAAGTAGTCGAACCATATATTAGCCTCCGCTACCTTGAGTGATTGAAAAGCTGCTTTCGCTGAATATTGGTCCCAAAATGTTTTACCCAACATTAAAACTAAAGGAGTGCTGTAGTATGTCAATGGATCAACTGGTAAGCTTAGCCAAACATAGAGGATTTGTATTTCCAGGGTCTGAAATCTACGGAGGTTTAGCGAATACATGGGATTACGGTCCACTTGGAGTAGAACTAAAGAACAATATTAAAAAAGCCTGGTGGAAGAAATTCATTCAGGAATCTCCATACAATGTCGGTCTTGATGCTTCTATTTTAATGAATCCACAAACATGGGTGGCATCCGGTCATGTCGGTAACTTCAATGACCCAATGCTTGATTGTAAACAATGTAAATCACGCCATCGTGCAGATAAATTAATCGAAGATGCCTTCCAAGAAAAAGGTGAAGAAATTATTGTCGATGGTATGCCATTTGAAAAAATGGAAGAGTTAATGAAAGACAATGAAATTGCATGTCCACAATGTGGCAGTAAAGATTTCACAGAAATTCGTCAGTTCAACCTTATGTTTAAAACACATCAAGGAGTTACAGAATCATCCACGAATGAAATTTTCCTTCGCCCAGAAACGGCTCAAGGAATCTTTGTTAACTTTAAAAATGTGCAGCGGTCTATGCGTAAGAAGATGCCATTCGGTATCGGTCAAATCGGTAAAAGCTTCCGTAATGAAATTACTCCAGGAAACTTCACATTCCGTACTCGCGAGTTTGAGCAAATGGAAATGGAATTCTTCTGTAAACCAGGTGATGATTTAGAATGGTTCTCCTACTGGAGAGATTTCTGTAAGAACTGGTTATTATCGTTAGGTATGAAAGAAGAGAACATGCGTTTACGTGATCATGATGAGGAAGAGCTTTCACATTACAGTAATGCGACAACAGACATTGAATACAAATTCCCGTTTGGCTGGGGAGAGCTTTGGGGTATTGCTGACCGTACAGACTTTGATTTAAAACGTCATATGGAACATTCAAGTGAAGATTTTCATTACTTGGATCCGCAAACGAACGAAAAATATGTTCCCTATTGTATCGAACCTTCTTTAGGAGCAGATCGTGTGACACTTGCTTATTTATGTGATGCTTATGAGGAGGAGGAATTGGAAAATGACAACCGTACTGTCATGCGATTCCATCCTGCACTTGCCCCATTTAAAGCGGCGGTTCTTCCGCTATCGAAAAAGCTTTCTGATGAAGCTCAAAATGTATATGCTGAGCTGGCAAAGGATTTCAGAATTGACTTTGACGAAACAGCATCAATCGGAAAACGTTATAGAAGACAAGATGAGATCGGAACTCCTTTCTGTATCACATTTGACTTCGATTCAGTTGAAGATGGTCAAGTAACCGTTCGAGATCGTGATTCAATGGAACAAATCCGAATGCCTATAAGTGATGTTAAAAACTTCTTAGACGAAAAAATTAAATTCTAAAAAAAGTGGAGGGGAACCCCTCCACTTTTTTAAAATAACCCTTTTAAATGATCCATCTGATCTAAAAACCTCCGAGATTTTAAAGCCAAACCAGAGTATTCATCATAATAAGTTCGGATAACCTTTTTTAATTCTTCTTTCGTCACATCTTTAACAGATACATTCCCTAAGCGGGAGAGATCAAAATAATAAAAAAGCCTTATAAGCTTAACTGCATTACTCGAAAGGGGCATATGATAAGGATCCTTATCTTTACAACGATGACAAATGAGACCATTTTCTTTAAAGGAAAAAGAGAATGTACCTTCCTTTTCTCCACAAACAGAACATTGGTTTACGTTTGGATATAATCCGAGAATGGGCAGCATCTTCATTTCAAAGATATTGGTTAAAATATCTGGATCGTATCCTTCATCAATATAATGAATCGTTTGGGATAATAATTCATACAAGTAAGGATCTGATTTTTTATCCTCTGTTACCTTATCCAATAAATCAACAATATAAGTTGCATATGCCGTCTTAAATAAATCTTCTCTAATATGACGATAGGTAGAGATGATTTCTCCTTGCTGTAATGTACCTAACCCAGTACTTTTTTGGAACAAAAAGTGTCCATATGTAAAGAGCTGGGAGACAGAGGATAATCGGCTATTGGGTTTTCTTGCCCCTCTAGCCATAACCCCTATCTTTCCAAACTCCCTTGAGAAAATCGTAACAATTTTATTGGATTCGCCGTACTGGTTTGTTCTAATAACTATTCCTTCACATTTTTGCAGCATAGGGCCACCTCCCGAGCAAGTTGGTTTCGGGTGATGACAGAAAAATTATGAGAGAGGAAAATCTACTTCAGCTAAATTCTCTTCATAATTATAGGGTTCTTCCTGTCCGTCCTTCTCCAATTCCTTTAAAAGCAAATACGTGTCAATGCTACCTGTTTGAGAAAATACCTTCCAGGTAAAGTCTATCATAAAAACCCCACCTTTCATGTTTTTTAACTAGCAAGACTTCCAAAGCTTTCTGTTATTAGATTTGACCTTAGCATCCGAATTCATGTGACGTAAATTTTGCTAACTGATGGATTAATAATCATCTTCCCTAAAACCGAAATCTTTTAGATTGGACATTTTATTTCTCCAATCCTTCTGTACCTTAACCCAAAGCTCTAAATACACTTTTGAACCAAGCAGATTTTCAATATCGGTTCGAGCCCTTTTTCCAATTTCTTTCAACATACTTCCTTGTTTCCCAATAACAATTCCTTTTTGTGAAGCTCTTTCAACTACAATTGTTGCCATTACATCAATGATATCTTTGTCGCCTCTTGGTTGCATTTTATCAATCATTACTGCAAGGGAATGAGGTACTTCCTCTCTTGTAAGATGAAGAGCTTTTTCCCGGATCAGTTCAGATACGATAAATCTTTCTGGATGATCGGTAACTTGATCAGCCGGATAGAATTGCGGACCTTCCGGTAAAAAGTTCTTAATCTCTTTCAATAGGTTTTCAACATTGTTACCTTCAAGAGCTGAGATAGGCACAGTAGCTTTAAAATCGTAAAGCTTGTTGTATTTCTCCATAATTGGAAGAAGCTCATCAGGATGCAGCTGATCAATTTTATTCAGTACAAGAAATACTGGTGTTTTGACGCCTTTCAGCTTTTCAATAATGAACTCATCCCCACGTCCAAAGCCTTCTTCAACATTGACCATAAACAATACTAGGTCTACTTCCTTCAATGTGTTTTGGGCAATTTTCATCATGAAGTCACCAAGCTTATGCTTTGGTTTATGAATTCCTGGCGTATCGATAAAAATCATTTGTGAATCCTCTGTAGTCAGAACACCTTGCACTTTATTCCTAGTCGTTTGTGGTTTATCACTCATGATGGCAATCTTCTGACCAATAACTCGGTTTAAGAAAGTGGATTTTCCGACATTAGGACGTCCAATAATAGAGATAAAGCCAGATCTGTATGCTGTATTTGTTTCTATGTTATTCATTTAAATCCTCCGGTGAAAAAGCTCCTGGTAGCAATTCATGTACAGTTAATTCTTGTACATCCCCATTTAAATTAGTCAATACAACTTTCATGCTTGGTGAGCATAATTCTGATATTACCTGTCTACAAGCTCCACAAGGAGGTACAGGTCTTTTGGTATCTGCAACAACTGCAATCATTTGAAAATCTTTATCTCCCTCTGAATACGCTTTAAAAAGAGCTGTGCGTTCAGCACAATTGCACATACTATAGGCAGCATTTTCAATATTGCAACCATGATATACTTTTCCGTCATTTGTTAGTAACGCTGCACCCACTTTAAATTTTGAGTAGGGTACGTATGCTAGTTCCCTTGCTTTTTTCGCTTCTTCAATTAATTGAGCATAATCCATTACTTAAACTCTCCTTTAAATCCTGACAATTCTATTTTACTACATTTTCGTAAAAAAAAAATGGGCTGACATCATATTGTTAAAAAATAGTTAGATTATTCTAAAAATTAGACAACCTTTTTATGTCAGTGAACTTATTGTATACAACTAATTTGCTGTTTTCAAATTTCCATAAAAATTTTTTTAATTTTGTTTAAAACTCAAAAAGGATAACCCATAAAAGTATGCCAAGACCATAGCTTTATATGGTTTTTGACTCTTTGGGTTATCCTGAGCTTTTAATTAAGAAAACGAATTATTTTTGGTAAAAAAATAATCACTCCAATAATGATAGATCCAATCGAAAAAATCAGCACTGCTCCCGCTGCAACGTCCTTTGCCTGCTTAGCTAGCGGCTTGAAATCGTCCGTTACTAAGTCGACGGTTCTTTCAATAGCTGTATTGACTAACTCTAGAGAAATCATAGCAAATATCGTCAAAAGTAAAATCAGCCACTCTGTGGTAGTGACCCTCAGGATCAATCCTAAAAAGCTTATAAGTATCGCTACCAAAACATGAAAACGAATATTCATTTCGTGTTTCCAAGCATTATTTACTCCCTGTACAGCAAATACGAAGGATTTAAGGAACCGTTTCAGTCCAGGTTTATGTCCTTTGTAACCCATAAGCCTCTAAAATATCCTTTTGCCTTTGAAACATTTGCTTTTCATCTTTTTCTTCTATATGGTCATAGCCAAGTAAATGGAGAAATCCATGAAGAGCTAAAAATCCTAATTCTCTTGAAAAAGAATGACCATATTCCTCTGCTTGCTCCTTCGTTTTTTCAACTGAAATGACAATATCCCCTAAAACCCTCGGCATATTTACCCCAACAATTTCAATTTCATCTTCACCCATTTCTTCTAGTGCGAATGAAATAACATCTGTTGGCTGATCCTTGTCACGATAATCACGATTAATATCTTGAATTCTCGCGTTGGATACAAAGCTAACAGATAGTTCACTTTCCTGATCTACACTTTCTTTTATTGCTGCAAAGTTCAAAAGGTTCTCTACTAGTTCAAAATCTGATGGTGATAGAATACTGGTTTCATCTTGGAAGTCAATGACTAGACTCATGTTTATTCTCCTTTTCCTCATTTTCTGGATACTCAATTCTAGAATGGAAGATACCATTTAGTGTTTCACATAGTGTCTTCTTTACTACCTGGAGTTCTTTTAATGTTAAATCACATTCATCAAATTGACCATCCTGCAGCCGATCTTTCACAATATTATCAACAAGTTTCTTTATTTCTTCTGCTGTCGGAGATTTCATCGATCTTACTGCTGCTTCAACGCTATCTGCTACAGAGATAATCGCTGCTTCTTTCGTTTGAGGTTTAGGCCCTGGATAGCGGTAATCTTCCTCATTAACATCCTTTCCTTGCTCTTTAGCCTTATGATAGAAGAACTTTAATAAAGTGGTCCCATGATGTTGTTCAGCAATTTCAATAAATTCTTTAGGCAGTTTATGCTTTCGAAGCATTTCAGCACCGTCTGTTGCATGTGAAATAATGATATTCCGACTCGTCTCTGGCGAAAGACGATCATGAGGGTTCCCCATATTCATCTGATTTTCAATAAAGAAATGAGGTCTCCTTGTTTTCCCAACATCGTGGTAATAGCAACCTACTCTTGCTAATAATCCATTGGCTCCAATTGCTTCACAAGCCGATTCTGCTAAATTCGCGACCATAACACTGTGATGATAGGTACCAGGTGTTTCTGTTAAAATCTTTTTCAGCAGCGGATGGTTTGGATTTGATAATTCAACAAGCCTCATGGCAGAAAGGATCCCAAACCCTGCTTCAAAGAAAGGCAAGAATCCAATTGTCAATACAGCAGAACTTATACCTGAAACAAAAGCATAAACAACAAAATACATGTATTCAACCTCAGAATATTGAGCACCTCTTAAAAAGATGAGGAAGAAAATAATCAGGACATTCACAGCAGAAACCGATAATCCCGCTTGTAAAATATTGGATCTTTGACGTCTGTTTGATAAGAATAAAACACCTGCTAATCCACTAAATAGTATGTACATCGCCATCTCGATATCAATCGCACCGGAAATTTCGTAATGAAACACAATACTTCCACAAGCCGCTAGAATCATGACCACTAACATGGCCACTCTCTCATTGAGCATGATTCGAATCAGCATACCAGCAAGTGCAGCAGGATAGAGAAAACCTACCTTATCCAATTCCAGCTCATTCATAAGCCCGACAATTTTCATTAAGATTAAGGATATGACAAAAATTAAGCTAAGAAGAATAAGTCGGTTTTGTTTCCTCTCTTCTGGAAGATTCCAGTTATAGAAGTGGTAATAAATGGATCCTATACAAACAAATACAAAAATACCGAGTCCAAGGTAAATTTTTAGCGATCCACCATCAGATAATAATCCGAGAAGCTCTAGCTGACGATACATTTCGTGAGTAACCATTTCTCCCTCTCTCACAATAATCGTACCTTCTAGAATGATTTCCTTCTCTACTGCTTCCATTGCTGCAATTCGTTTCTCTTCTGTTAATTCTTCATTATAGATTTCTGTAGGGGCAACAGCTAAACGACCAATGGAAACCATTGACTGAATCACTTTCTCTGAGAAATTACTCATTTTTAAATACTGTTCCATTTTCCCCTTTGCATCTGTTAATTCTTCATCATACACTTTTTCATCCATTACAGTCTTAAGTTGACTAACAATAAATATGTTCACACGTTCTAATTCTTCTTGACTCAAACTAAGTAATGATTTTAAATCTTCATCCGATAATTCTTTTGTAATATCTTCTTTTACATTTGCCGTTAATTTTGTTTTAAGAGTAGCGAGCTTCTCATCAAGTGTTGGTACTTTTGTAGCTTCGGAATTTTCACCTGTATCTTTTTCGGGAGTCGATTCCTTATTGACGTCTTTAACTAATGTAAAAATCGAATCTACAAGTGCAATACGATTCGGTAATTGCTCATTATTATGTACATAAACCGGTTCTACTTCTTCAGCAGCTTTTTCCCTTTTCTCTTGCGTCTTTTTCTTGTCTTCTTCATTTTTCGGTGCCACAATCGTCTTATCAGACTCTTCAAAAACGTTTATATCATATGTTTCCGGTTTCACATTTCCGTAAAGTACTCCGTATAGAAGTAAACCTAAAATGATAAAAATCAGGAACGTAAATACCTTATAGCTTAAAATAGACCTAAGTTTGCTTATAAAAGGATGAAAATTCATTTTTACCTCCTATCCCCTATAACTGGTAGGCTCATATTGAACTAAACTTCTATCAATTTATGTAAAATGATAACAGTTTTTAGTAGAGATTTCATCTTCAAATTGTTTTCTTCATATAAAATCCAACAAAAATCTTTTATTTTCGCAAAAGCTGTTGAAGATTGAAGCAACATAAAGTATAAGAAAACATCAACCAAAGACAAAAGCGCAAGCACCCGTTTAGCCCTGACAAACATAAAACGTGTCATGAAGGAAAGGAAAGCCTTTCCCTTCATTTATGGTGGTTTAGGCTTCCGGTGCTAGGCGCTGGAACTCGATGATCAGACAAACTCATTTCAAAGTTATCAACATATTAATTTTTTATCATTTCCTACATAGAAAAAGACTGAGACAGTCCATTTTTAAACTGTTTCAGTCCATCATTTGAGATCTAGGAGTCCTTTTCATATGCATCAATGATTTTTGCAACAAGTGGATGGCGTACAACATCTGATTTCTCCAGATAAATGATCGAAACACCCGATACGCCATGCAAAATTTTCTCAGCATTCACAAGACCAGATTGTACCCCTCTAGGTAAATCTACTTGTGAACGATCACCTGTAATAATCATTTTTGAATCAAACCCTAATCGTGTTAAGAACATTTTCATTTGGGCTCCTGTCGTATTTTGAGCCTCATCTAGAATAACAAATGCGTCATCTAGTGTTCTCCCCCTCATATAAGCTAATGGAGCAATTTCAATTGTTCCTCTTTCGACCAGTCTTTCTGTATGGTCCGCACCTAAAACGTCATGTAGAGAATCATATAACGGTCTAAGATATGGATCAACTTTCTCTTTCAAATCACCTGGCAAAAAGCCAAGACTCTCCCCTGCTTCAACTGCGGGTCTAGTCAGGATAATTTTTTTTACGTAGCCATTTTTTAATGCGTGAACGGCCATGACTACAGCTAGGTAGGTTTTACCTGTCCCCGCCGGTCCGATACCAAATACAAGATCATTTTTTTTGATAGCTTGAATATATTGTCTTTGGCCAAGGGTTTTAACTCTTATTGATTTCCCTTTAGCATTTTTGGTGATTTCCTCATTGTATAGCTCATCAAAGTATTCTAAAGTACCTTGTTTCCCCATTTGGAGAGCGTAAATTACGTCTCTTTGGCTAATATTAATCCCTTTTCTAACAATGGTTAGTAAACGGTTTAAAATTTCTGTTGCAAGAACTACCTTCTCTTCTTCACCAGAAATGGCTACTCCTTCACCTCTGGTCACAATGGAAATCTTAAGGTCTTCTTCCATTAATTTAAGATGCGAATCGGAAATACCGAATAGCGCTATTGCTTCATTTGGGTTTTCTAGTTGTAGACTAGTTGTTTTCAATTCTTCAGGCATTCCTTAGTCTCCTTGAATGATTGGTTGTTCAATCGCAATATCTTCAATCACTTTATAGTACATGTTTAACCTTACTTTACCATTATCAACCTGTTGATGTAAAATTTTTTCACCAATTATTTCAGCATCTTCTGACAATGTTGATTTTAAATCTTCTTTGGCCAATCGTTTGGCGACTTTAATAGCTTCCTTCTCATTATATGTCCGAGTCACGCTCTCGTTTTCCTTAATAGAGGTATGAGTGTATGAAATAGGAAGCTCCCATTTAAATAGCTTAACCTTTTTCGCTGACGTTTCTTTCACATAATCCTTGAACTCTGGTTCTCCCCATCCCCAAATTGGAATTTTAAAACTTCCAAACGATAAGGAATGCTTTGACTTCTCCCGACCTGTAAACACTTCAAAATCAGTACTGAGAGGGAGTTCAACTTGTGTGGTATACCAGGTTTGTCCAAGTATAACCCCTTTTGCAGGCACAGCTTTCGATTGTTCATCTTTTCCGATAACTCCTGAAACTAGTAGGTCTCCCTTTTTCACATAATCATTAATGGCAACCTTTGTTTGTCCTTGTTCAACGAACATCTTTACAATTATAGCTTTCTGTTTGGCGACTAAATTTTGATTCCCTGCCTTTTCTTCTTCTTCAGGAGCATTTTTCTCCACGACTTGAAAATGATAGGTTGTCCCTTTTAACTCCACACCTACCCACGTGATATTATCCATACGCTTGGATAACTCCCGTTGAATGCTTTCTACATCTTTCACAAAAAATTGTGATTTCCCAATTTTCACACCGATTTCATCAAGTTCTTTTCGGATTTCATGTTCTGTTTTTGGGGATGCACCCTTTATCTCAATTCCCCAAATCATATTGGATAATATAATGATTAGAGCAAAAAAAGCCAAGCTTCCTAATAAAAATCCACTATTCCGAAGTGTTCTCTTCCATAAAAATGGTGTACCTTGTCCTTTAATAAAAGAAACACGACAGTCAAAGTTTCTTAACGCTCTTCTTAAATGATGAATGTCTTTGAGAGAAATGTAAAAAATAACCGTTTCAGTTCCGACTCTTTTCACTTGCCAAATAGATATATTTAAGCGAGTAAGTGCATTAAGTACTCGCTCTAACCCCTTTCCCTCCACCTTTACGAGTATTTTTCCTGTAAAAAATGTTAACCAATGATTCTTCAAAATAGAACCCCTCCTACCCAATTACTGATCAAGATATAATACTTCTTGAATATTTCCTTCAAGCATGATTTCTTCTGGAAGGATCATCTTTATCACAAATGACTTTCCTTTTATAAGCAATTGTCCTTGTTTCAAAAGCAGCCTTACTTCTTTATCTGAAAAGGTTAATAATCCTTGATGATTCTCTATATAGATATGTAATTGCCCAATCATCGTAATTCTAGGTAGGTCCATCATGACATCATCTGGTAGGTCCATTGTTTTAGTCATCCACTGGCGCATTTGTTGCACCCATTTTTTGGCCATAAAAAGAACCCCCTCTCATCTCATATTTATGAAATAAAAGGGGGTTTCATCACATATTTTTTTTGTTATCCTCTATGTGTGCGTTTTTTTGCCCGTGGAGGCCCTAAAACCTCAGAAAGGACAATGCCTTTTACAATATCATCTTTTGTAAAGGAGAGCGGTTGCACTTCACCCTGTTGTACTTCCACCGGTGTTTCTTCTCTTTTTTCTGTTCGATTAGATGTTCTGGTTTTAATAATCGTCTCTTGCTTTTTCAGTTCTGTTAACCTTTTGTCCGCTTCTTTTTTTCTATCCATAAATGTTTTCGTTTTTTCCGTTACAACTTCTCTGGCCTTCTCTACTTGTTGTGGAGTTGGCTTCAAAGGTTGCTCTAGTTCATAGCCTATCTGTTTGGGGATGGATTCCTTTGAGTCCCTTGATTGCTTATTGCCAAACCTGTTAAAAATCATTCCGACAAGTCCAATCAAAATCGCAAAGATTAAACTTTCCATAAACAGATCTCCTTTCTAGTGTAAGGATCTCTATTCTTCGTTTGATTCATTCTCGTTTTTCCCACCTGTAAGCTTTCCGATGGAACCACGCATATCTGTATCAGATTCAATATTCTTAAGGTTTAAATAATCCATTACACCAATATTACCTGTCTTAAGTGCTTCAGCCATAGCTAGAGGAACTTCTGCTTCGGCTTCTACTACCTTCGCTCTCATTTCCTCTACTTTTGCTTTCATTTCTTGTTCTTTAGCAACGGCCATTGCACGACGTTCTTCCGCTTTGGCTTGAGCAATATTCTTATCTGCTTCAGCCTGCTCTGTTTGTAATTCAGCTCCTATGTTTTTACCGATATCGACATCTGCAATATCAATTGATAGGATTTCAAATGCTGTACCTGCATCTAAACCTTTTGATAATACCGTTTGAGAGATCATATCAGGATTCTCAAGGACCTTTTTATGGTTGTCAGAAGAACCGATCGTAGAAACAATCCCTTCACCTACACGGGCAACGACGGTATCTTCCCCAGCACCACCAACTAAACGATCAATGTTTGCACGAACAGTAATACGGGCTTTGGCTTTAACTTCAATCCCATCCATCGCAACACCAGCAATAAACGGCGTTTCAATCACTTTAGGATTGACACTCATTTGAACCGCTTCTAAAACGTCACGACCTGCTAAGTCAATGGCAGCACAACGCTCAAATGTTAATTCAATATTCGCCCTGTGAGCAGCAATCAATGCATTTACTACTCTATCAACGTTACCCCCTGCAAGGTAATGACTTTCAAGTTGATTAATGGTCAGGTCGATTCCCGCTTTATGAGCCTTAATTAATGGATTAATAACTCTATTTGGAATAACACGTCTTAATCTCATTCCAATTAACGTAAAGATACTGATTTTCACGCCAGCTGCTAATGCTGAAATCCATAACATGACAGGTACAAATGTAAATAATATCGCTAAAACGATAATTCCAACAACGATGGCCACTAAAACTAAAATTGTTGATGCATCTAATACCACCTTAATTCCTCCTTATTATTCAACTTCTCGAACCACAATCCGAGAGCCTTCTACCTTAACAATCTTCACTTTCTTATCCTGCCCGATATACCCGCCTTCTGTTACAGCATCTATTCTTTCATCCTCTAAAAGTATAGTACCTGATGGGCGAAAAGGCGTTTTGGTAATAGCAATCTTACCTATTAATTCATGCCTATTCACATTAGAAACATAGCCACTTTCCGTATTGGTTGAGTCCTTTAGAATAATTTTGTTAAATAGTTTCATTTTTTTCCTAAACACCTTTACAAATAAAATCATGGCGATGATAGCAACAACGAAAGCGATTAATAACGAAATTCCCATAGTCATGACATTGCCTCCTGCCATAAGTATACTACCTACTATTGCAGCAAGTCCTAAAATTCCAACAATACCACCAGGCAGGAAAAATTCTGCTACAATTAACCCCACACCTATTAAAAAGAGAATTAGAGTCTCGTATCCAGCCAGACCTGCTACATAATGACCGTAGAAAAACAGGAGCAATGATACAAGTCCTATCGAACCTGCTATCCCGAATCCAGGAGAATATAATTCTACCACTAAACCTAAACTCGCGAGTGACAACAGGATAGGAACGACAATAGGGTTGGTAATAAACCTTGCAAGTTTCTCTGCAAAAGTCTCATTTACATTTTTGGTATTAGCTTCAGAATAACCTAGGGTAGATAATAGTTCATCCATGTTCTTTACAGTTCCTTCAGAATATCCAACCTTTTCTGCAGAACTGGCGCTCAGCGTGAGCAATTCTCCTTTTTCAATTCCAAGCTCTTTAATCACCATTGATTCATCTGCCATTGCCATTGCATATTTAGGATCACGATCGCTCGTTTCAGCTGCACTTTTCATTGCAGAAAGCCAATAGCTCTGGGCTTTTTTATCAGCAGCATTTCCATCGCCTGTTATTATAGCTGCAGCGCCCATTTGTCCATTTGGAACCATATAAATTTCATCTGCATGTAATGAAATAAATGCTCCCGCGGACAATGCTCGGTCATTAACAAATGCGACTGTTTTGATCTCTGTATTATCCAGTAGCTTTGCAATACTTCCAGCAGCGTCAACGGCCCCACCAGGTGTGTCAACATCAAAAATGATAAGGTCTGCTCCATCACTTTCTGCTTCGGAAATGGCACGGGTTAAAAATGCATTTAATCCCTTCTCGACTTCTTTTTCAACTGGGATTATGTAAACTAATGAGTCATTTGCATTTGTTCCTTCTGGAAATGGCTGATATAGTACAATGCCTAAAATAATGATAGCAATAACCTTTATGAAATGTTTTCTCAGAAGCTCCTCCTCCTTCCAAGTATAAAATGACTTACTATTCTTACGGTTTAATACTGAAAAAGTTTCATTTTTATTTAATAAATTTCAAAAAATGAATGATTGAAAAATGGGCTATATTCCTATTTTACTCTTAATAATATAAATGATGAAGTGTATTTCTTCTTTAAACAAAAATAAACTGGGAAGTGGTGGCCACTTCCCAGTTTATTTTTTTACGATAAATGATGTTGAACAAGTTTGTTGACGAGAGCTCCATCTGCTTTCCCTTTAACCTTAGGCATGATTGCCCCCATCACTTTACCCATATCTGCTTTAGAAGACGCACCAACTTCAGCTATAGTTTCTTGAACAATGGCTGAAACCTCTTCTTCTGAAAGCTGTTTAGGCATATATATGTCGACGTAAGTCAATTCAGTACGAATTTTATCAGCAAGATCTTCACGACCTGCATCTTTAAATTCTTGGAGGGAGTCTTTCCGTTGCTTAACTTCGCGAGAAAGGACTGTCAACTCTTCATCTTCAGTAAGCTCTTGTTTCCCTAGCTTAATAGCCTCATTTTGCAATGATGCTTTAATCATACGTATAACAGAAAGCTTAGCTTTTTCTTTATTTTTCATCGCTTGTTTCATATCATTATTTAAACGATCGAGAAGACTCATTGCTACACCCTCTCTTAGAACTTACGTTTTCTAGCGGCTTCAGACTTCTTCTTACGCTTTACGCTTGGCTTTTCATAGAACTCGCGCTTTCTGAATTCTTGCAAAGTTCCTGTTTTGGAAACTGAACGTTTGAAGCGACGAAGAGCATCTTCAAGCGATTCGTTTTTACGAACAACTGTTTTTGACATCTCTCTTTCCCTCCCTCCGAACACACTACACTTACATGTTCAATTAAAGAACGTTGGCTTTTGCCAATCCGTTAGAGCCCATGTTGGTACTCTAAATGCTACCATTTGTAGCATTCCTACTCTATTTAGCAGGTACAGAAAGTGTGTATCTTTCTGGAATGGATTTCTGAAAATCCATTTACTTTGTAAATTATAATATAAGCCTTCAAATAGGTCAACATTTTATCCAGAAATCTAAAGATAAATAGACATTTCTCTAATATTCTCACCATACACTGTGATAGAGGTGAGGGACATGCTTCCAATACTATTTTTTATTCTTTTCATTGGAATATTCATTATAGGGATGACATGGTTAAGAATTGGGTTATTTAATATTGCTAGTTCAAAAATGGAAGAATGGATTTTCCGTCTGACAAATACCCCAATCAAAGGAATGATCGTTGGAATTATTATCACGGCTATTCTTCAAAGCAGTTCCGCTGTCATGGTTCTTACTGTTGGACTTGCTACATCCCGCTTGATTACTTTTAGGCAAACAATAGGAATTATGCTTGGAGCCAATATTGGAACAACCTTTACTCTTGAAATCATTTCATTAAAGATTGACTATCTTATCATTCCATTAATTCTTTTTGGAGTCATTCTTTATCTATTACCTTTTCAAAAATTAAAGCCTTTGTCCTTAGTATTTATTGGGATAAGTATGATTTTTTTGTCCATGCAGGCATTCGAATGGGTGGCCTCCCCTTTAGCACAAACGAGTTGGGTTGAGGAAAAAATAATTGATATGAATTCAAGTCTTCTTTTTTCAACAATCATTGGCGGAGCACTGACGGCGATTATCCAATCTAGTACAGTTGTAACGGGAATTGCTATGAGTTTCTTAGCTAGTGATATCATACAAATTCAAACTGGTATAGCTATCATGCTCGGTGCCAATATCGGGACCTGTATTACCTCCTTAATTGCAAGCATAGGTGGAGGGAGAGAAGCTAAACTGACTGCTTATGCGCATGTTTGGTTAAATATTATCGGGGTAATATGCTTCGTCCCATTTATTCCTACGCTATCAGAAATTGCTTCCTCCATGACAAATCAGACTGATGTCCAATTGGCACACGCCAGTTTATTATTTAATGTTATTTGTTCCCTTGTGGCACTTCCTTTCGCTCTCCCTTTTGGCCGATTTATTGAATGGCTTCATAAAGGGAAATAAACGAATCTTGGAGAAGACATTCGATCTATAAAATAGCCGGTGATATACTCTATTTTCTAAAAAGTTTATTGAATCATGGGCTCCTGTACCAATTCATCAGGAGCATAGGTGTTCGTCTCTCCCATCTTTCATTCCTGTAAATGCACAGCAAAAGAATCTATCCTCAATGGGAGGGACTGACAACACGGGAACTTTAGAATAGTTAATTGCTTATACAAAGAGTTCGAAACGGAAAATGATCTCGTAATTTGTTTATAAAAATACTTTATTTCCTCACCCGGTTTTCGAATACAATGGAATTCGGTTTTTAATCCGATTTATTCCTTCTAAATCCTATCGTTGATTTAGCACTTATTGTTAAGATGACAATATAATCTATTCAAAGAAGGGGAATTCACATTAATTAGCCTAGGGAAATCAATTTGATCCTTGTTAAAATTCTAAATAAGAAATATTATTAAGTTAAAAGAAAGGAGATATGCATGTTGATTATGAAGCAACGCTATGAATCATTAGAATTAAAGATTATGAGATCTTTAAATGTTCGTATGAAGTTAGAAACCAAAGAAGAAAATTACTATTTGAACTTGGAAAAGGCTATGAAGGTGAGCAAAAGTTTGACAAATGGACAGAGAACTTTTCAGATAACTGTCTTGTTCTAAATGATTTATTACTGGAATATAACAACACAATATTTCAAATCGATTCGTTGATCATTTCCTCAAACACGATTTATCTTTTTGAAGTAAAAAATTATGAAGGTGACTTTTTTATCGAAGCAGATAGGTGGTATTCATTATCAAAAACAGAAATAAAGAATCCCTTGCATCAATTGCAAAGAAATGAATCCTTATTTCGACGATTACTCCAGGACCTTGGATTTAACATCTCCATTGAACCATACCTTATCTTCGTAAACCCCGAATTTCAACTTTATCAAACCCCTCTAAATCTACCCATTATTTTTCCAACACAGCTTAATCGCTTTATGGATAAAATGAAGAAGCGGCCGTCTAAATTAAAAGATGCCCACTCAAAATTAGCGAAACAATTATTATCACTTCATTTAAAAGAAATACCTTACTCTAGGTTACCTGAGTACCACTATGAAAAACTTGAAAAAGGAATTGCTTGTCCACTATGTCATACATTTTATAAACATTTCACAAAAACAACCTTACAATGTACTAGTTGTGGTGGCAGAGAGGAATATTCTACTGCTGTCTTACGGAGTATAAAAGAGTTTAAGCTTCTTTATCCAAAAAGGAAAATTACTACCAACCAAATAAATGAATGGTGTCATATCATTAAAGCTAAAAAGACCATTCGAAAAATTCTTTCAAAGAATTTTAAACTAATCGGGTATGGAAAGTCTTCATTTTATGTAAATAATGATTAATTATTTCTAGGTCGACTGCTTTGAGGTCCTCTATTTGGATTTTCTACTTTTTCAGAGTCTCATTCGGCCACTTTGAGGTACTCTATTTGGCTCTTCTGCTTTTTCATGGCTTCATTCGACTCTTTTGAGGTCCTCATTTTCGTCTTTTCGTTTTTTCAGGGTCTCATTCGACTCTTTTGAGGCCCTCATTTTCGCCTTTACGCTTTTTCAGGGCCTCATTCAGCCACATTGAGGTCCTCATTTTCACACTTCCGCTTTTTCAGGGCCTCATTCGACTCTTTTAAAGTCCTCATTTTCTCTCTTCCGCTTTTTCATACCATCTTTCGGATACATCGAGGTCGCCAGTTCCACTTCCACACAATTTTGCAACTTCAAACGACATTTTTTTTAAAGGTCCTCGATCCAATTTTCTCACTTTTTACAGGAAGTTGTAACTTCCAACAATCATTCTTATAAATGCATGAAATACACAACCCGAAAAAGAATCTATCCTCAATGGGAGGGACTGACACCATGAACTTAAAGAAAGAGCAGTTGAATAATTTAAATTAATAATCCGAATCACTCATTAATCCTTGAACAATTTGTACACCAGAACTTGCACCGATTCTTGTTGCTCCAGCTTCAATCATATTCTTTGCATCTTCAACACTTCGAACACCACCTGAAGCTTTCACCCCAAGATCAGTACCAACGGTTTTTCGCATAAGAGTAATATCTTTCACAGTAGCACCGCCGGTAGAGAAGCCAGTTGATGTTTTCACGTAGTCTGCGCCCGCCTGAACAGCTAATTCACAAGCTCTTACTTTTTCTTCATCGGTTAAAAGACAAGTTTCAATAATTACTTTTGTTAACACTTTTCCTTTTGCAGCAGCCACTACCGCTTGAATATCTTTCCTAACTAGCTCATCATTTCCATCTTTTAAAGCACCAATATTAATAACCATGTCTACTTCAGTTGCACCATTTTCAATCGCATTATTTGTTTCAAATGCTTTTGTTTCAGAAGTGCTTGCTCCTAATGGGAATCCGATAACCGTACATACTTTAACATCGGTCCCTGAAAGTTGTTCACTTGAGAATTTTACCCATGCAGGATTAATACAAACGGAAGCAAAGTCATATTCCTTTGCTTCTAGACAAAGTTTTTCAACTTGTGCTTTTGTCGTTTCAGCTTTTAATAAAGTATGATCAATCATTTTGGCTATTTCTTTACTCATTTTAGAACATCCCCCTCTGGCTTAAACTGTTGTTGGCATTACCTTCCCAATAAACAAGTTCTATTGATAAATTATTCCCTAATTTTGAGATAAAAACACAATTGTTAATAATCCTCCACCCTATTTTGGATCTAGGATAATCTCGAACCTAAAAAGAGCTGATATATAAAAAGAGAAAGAAAAAACATCAATTAGAGAAGAGTTTCCATTTGATTACTTCTCGTTATTGATGTGTTTCCACTCTCATATTAGATCAACCCTCTTTATAGTGGTTAATTTATTTTATAAACGCGTGCTTCGTATGGCTGTAATGTTAAGGTGCACTCTTCTTCCTTATCAACAGGATAATTATTTAATAACAGATTGCCATTTTTTAGTGCATTATCTTCAAATGTAAAAGTAGCCCCTTCTTTAGAAAGGTTGGTTACAACGAGCATTTTCTCAAAATCATCAGTACGTGTATACGCGAATATCTGTTTATCCTTAGGAAGTAATAATTCATATTGTCCATATGTGAACACTTCATGATTTTTCTTTAATTGTATAAGTTTCTTATAAAAGGAAAGGATTGAGTCTGCCTGTTTTTCCTGTGCCTCAACATTAATCTCCTTATAGTTAGGATTTACTTTCATCCATGGATTTCCTTTAGTGAAACCAGCATTCTTGTCAGAAGACCATTGCATTGGAGTTCGACTGTTATCACGAGAGGATGCCCAAATGATTTCCATAATAGATTCATGCGGTATTCCTTCTTCTTTTTTCATTCGATATAGGTTCTTTATAGCTACATCATCATAGTCCTCAATGGATGGAAATTGAACATTCGTCATGCCTATCTCTTGTCCTTGATAAATAAATGGGGTGCCTTGCATTAAGAAATACATTGCCGCCATCGAAGTTGAGCTTTCTTTCCAAAATTCTTCGTCATTTCCCCAAGTTGATACCACTCTTGGTTTATCGTGATTTTCAATAAATAATGCATTCCAACCGTCATTTTCAAGACCTTTTTGCCAACGTGTTAGTACCTTTTTCAGCTCGACAATATCTAAATCTGGATTCGTTTCAGCATCCCAAAGTCCTAAATGTTCAAACTGAAAGATCATATCCATTTTCCCATTTTCTTTTCCAACCCATAGTTCTGCTTCATCGGCAGTAACTCCGTTGGCCTCGCCTACTGTCATGACGTCATAGTTTGCATACGTATGATCTTTAAACTCCTGCAGGAAAGTATGAATTCCTTTTTGGTTCATATGCATATCAAAAGAAGAGACATACTTTTTCTTTTTTGGATTCGGCATATCTGGTAATCCTGCTCTTTTCTTAATATGACTGATAGCATCGATTCGAAAACCATCAATTCCTTTGTCAAGCCACCAATTTACAGTATCATATAGAGCTTTACGTACTTCCTTGTTCTCCCAATTCAAATCAGGTTGCTTTGTAGAAAATACATGTAAAAAGTATTGCTTTGTTTCTTCATCATATTCCCATGCTGAACCACCAAAGATACTCTCCCAGTTATTTGGTTCTTTCCCTGCTTTGCCATCCTTCCAAATATACCAATCACGCTTAGGTGATTTTTTAGATGATCGAGATTCGATAAACCATTGGTGCTCATCACTTGTATGATTAAGCACTAAATCTATGATTAATTTCATCCCTCTATTATGAACTTCGGCTAATAAGTGATTAAAGTCTTCCATTGTCCCAAAGTCTTCCATGATATCTTGATAATCTGAAATATCATAACCATTATCATCATTCGGTGATTTATACATCGGACAAATCCAAATTACATCGATTCCAAGAGTTTTAATATAATCTAAACGTTCAATGATTCCCTTAAGATCTCCAATTCCATCTCCATTTGAATCCTGAAAGCTCCGTGGGTATATTTGATAGCCAACCGCTTCCTTCCACCAAACCTTTTTCATGTCAGCACCTCTATAATTTAAGAATTTATTCTATAGTTTTTTATGCAACTAATTTGCGCAATCGTTTGCACTACATTTACTTCTTAAGTTTACAGTCTTTTTATAAACTTATCAATATAGAAAATAATATTTTAACAAAAAAAAGAAAACGTTTTCTTCAATCTATAACTGAACTCTCTATTTATACTCAACTTCATTCTGATTCTTGTTGATTAATAGTAGTGTATCCTCTTCATCCTTATTTCGGTTTCAAAATCAAAAAAGCTGAGCCTCAATTGAGACTCAGCTTCCGTATTTATATGGCAGCAGATCCCTGTTCATTTAGAACATCATCCACTACTCTCACAAACTGCCCTTCATTATATGGGTATCCAGCTTTTGTTAATTTGACTTTAACAAGCTTTCCTATCATTTCTTCTGTTGCTGGGAAGATTACTTTTAAATAATTATCTGTGTATCCCACATATAAACCACTTTCTGGTTCTTCTTTATATACCTCTTCCGGAATAACTTCAAGTACTTCATTTTCAAATGTTGACGCGTACTCTTTCGCAAGTTGATCTGATAATTGAATAAGGCGGTGTACACGTTCATTTTTAATATCTTCATCAATTTGGTCTGTCATTCTTGCTGCCGGTGTACCTGTTCGTTTCGAATAAGGGAATACGTGTAGTTCAGAAAATTTATGATGCTTTATAAAATTATATGTTTCCATAAACTCTTCTTCTGTTTCACCTGGGAACCCGACAATTACATCAGAGGTAACAGCGAGTCCTGGTAATGCTTTTTTCAGTTTTTCTATACGTTCTGCAAAGAATTCCATTGTATACTTACGACGCATTCTTTTTAGAACGGTGTTTGACCCTGATTGAAGCGGAATATGCAGATGTCTTACAACCATATTGGAGCGGTCAATGACATCAATCACTTCATCTGTCAGTTGACTAGCTTCGATTGAAGATATGCGGATCCGTTTTAATCCTTTAACTCTTTCTTCCAGATCACGAAGAAGCATAGCCAAATTGTAATCCTTCATGTCTTCACCGTATCCACCTGTATGAATACCTGTTAAAACAATTTCCTTATATCCAGCATCTACAAGTTGCTGCGCTTGCTTGATTACTTCCTCCGGGTCACGAGATCTCATCAGTCCACGAGCCCAAGGGATAATACAGAATGTACAGAAGTTATTACAGCCTTCTTGTATTTTCAATGAAGCACGTGTACGATCCGTAAATGCTGGTACATCTAGTTCTTCGTATACCCGATTTTTCATGATATTACCGACACCATTTATTGGCTGACGTTCTTCTTTATATTGTTCGATATAATTGAGCATTTTTTTACGATCCTGTGTCCCCACTACGATATCAACACCAGGAATGGCCATAATTTCTGCAGGAGATGTTTGAGCATAACAACCTGTTACACAAATGACAGCATCCGGGTTTTTTCTTATCGCTCGTCTGATCACTTGTCTGCTTTTTTTATCACCTGTATTTGTAACCGTACATGTATTAATGACATATACATCTGCTGAAGACCCGTAATCCGTTCTTTCATAGCCTTCATCTTTAAATAATTGCCATATAGCTTCAGTTTCATAGTGGTTTACTTTACAACCAAGGGTGTGAAAAGCTACTGTAGGCATAGAAATCACCTCATTAATTCAAATTGATAAGAAAGTGCAGATAGCACATATAGGGGTGCTGTTTCTGCCCGTAAAATTCTAGGGCCTAGTCCACATGGTAAAAAGCCAGATTGTTGGCTTTTTATTACTTCTTTTTCAGTGAGCCCACCTTCTGGTCCAAAAACAATTAAAATACTGCTGCCATTTTCCATTGAAGAAATAGTGTTAGCGAAATTCCCCATTTCGCTAGCTCTCGACTCTTCTTCGTATGCGATGAGTTTATAATCATATTGATTACTAATTTCCATCAATTCAGAAAAGGAATAGGGAGAAAAAACTTTTGGTATAAGCCTTCGGTGGGATTGTTCTGCTGCTTCTTTTGCAATTTTCTCCCAACGTTCGACTTTCTTTTTAGCTTTCTTTTCATCCCATTTTACGATGGAGCGATCTGCGTTAAAAGGAATAAACTCGTGGGCACCAAGTTCAGTTCCTTTTTGAATAATCCATTCCAGCTTATCCCCTTTGGGCAGTCCGCTCGCAATCGTTACTGTTATCGGTAACTCTTTTATTGCCGTCTCCCATTGTACAATCGAAGCTTTAATATCGTCACTGGAAATACTTTCTATTTTCGAAGTGGCAGATTTTCCACCTTTAAAGACAGCAAAAAATTCGTCGCCCTCTTTCATACGCATTACCCTTGTCATATGATGAAAGTCATCTCCATTGATATGAAAAAGCTCACCTTCAATATAATCTTTTTCTAGAAAATACCGTTGCATGTAAGTCACCTCAACTCTGGACGTTTAGCGATAATCGCTACCCAATCCTCCATGACCATTATTTCTTCAATTAAGAAACCACTATTTACGAGGGCATCTTTTACTTGCTGCTTCTTCTGTTGGATGATTCCTGAAGTAATAAAATATCCCCCAGGTTTTACAACTTCTAGTGCTTTATCATTAAATCGTAAAATGATTTCAGCTAAAATATTGGCAACCACTATATCTGCTTGGTCACTTATATCATCAAGTAAATTATTTTGACGAACGGTGACAGTATTTTGCACTTTATTAAGTTTGACGTTTAATCGAGCCGATTTTACGGCAACCTCGTCTAGATCAAGGGCTTGGACAGGGTCCGCTTGTAGTAATGCTGATGCAATGCTGAGAACACCTGAGCCAGTTCCAACATCGATAACCGCGTTACCAGGTTTAACTGTACGTTCTAATGCTTGTATGCACATTACAGTTGTAGGGTGTGTTCCTGTTCCAAATGCCATTCCTGGATCTAATTCTATGATAAGTTCATCAGAGGTAACAGGTTCATATTCTTCCCAAGTAGGGACGATTGTAAATTTTTCTGAAATCTTAACCGGATTATAATATTTTTTCCATGCAGTTGCCCATTCTTCTTCATTGACTTCAGAAATTTCTACTGTATTTCTTCCAATATCAATATTATAGAGAACAAGATTATTGACCGCCTGTTTAATTTCTTCTACAGTTTCACCTAAAAAGCTATTAACGGGAAGGTAAGCCTTAACAATGACCCCCTCTTCAGGGTAATCTTCAGGATTGAGTTGGTAGATTTCGCCGAAAACATCCTCTCTTTCTTTCACTAAATCAAAAGGATCTTCAATGACCACTCCACTGGCACCTGCTTCATGAAGGATATTTGAAATCGGTTCAACAGCTTCATTTGTTGTATGAATACTAATTTCAGACCATTTCATATCGCTCTACCAACTCCATTCCTGTTATTCACCTGTAAAGGCGCGTTTTACCTTATTAAAAAAGCTTTCATGTTGTTCATCTGGCACTTGACCACTTATATCAGCAAATTCTCTAAGTAAATCTTTTTGTTTTTCCGTTAGTTTTGAAGGTGTAACCACTTTAACAAGGATATGCTGGTCTCCAACACCATAGCCTCTGACATTTTGAATTCCTTTTCCACGGAGTCTGAATTTCGTTCCCGTTTGCGTTCCTGCAGGGACTTTTAATTTCACTTTACCGTGAAGGGTAGGAACCTCTATTTCATCACCTAATGCAGCTTGAGCAAAGGTAATCGGCATTTCACAGTAAATATCCTCCCCATTGCGCTCAAAGAATTCATGTGAGCGAACATGGAAAACAATATACAGGTCACCGGATGGTCCTCCGTTTATTCCTGGTTCACCTTGTCCTGACACCCTTAGCTGCTGACCATCATCAATACCAGCAGGAATCTTAACATGGATTTTTCTTCGCTTCTGTACTTTTCCTACCCCGCCACAAGTTCCGCATTTCTCTTTAATGTACTTTCCTGTTCCATTACAATGATGACACACTCTGCGGTTTACGATACGACCAAATGGTGTATCTTGTTCTACATTTAACTGGCCAGCACCCTTACAGTGAGAGCATGTTTCCGGCTTTGTTCCGGGTTTAGCACCTGAACCATGACAAGTATCACATTCTTCTTCTTTAGGTATTTCAATATCTGTCTCTTTACCAAAGGCTGCTTCTTCAAAACCTACAGTCATAGTATATTGAAGGTCTGCTCCCGCCCTCGGTGCATTTGGATCCCTTCGTCTACCACCGCCACCTCCACCAAAGAAGGTGTTGAAAATATCCTCAAACCCGCCAAAACCATTAAAGTCTCCGCCACCGCCGCCGAAGCCTTGGTTTGGATCAACATGACCAAATTGATCATATTGTGCACGTTTCTGATCATCACTTAAAACTTCATATGATTCTTTAATTTCTTTAAATTTATCTGCTGCATCCGCCTCTTTATTAATATCCGGATGATATTTTTTTGAGAGCTTGCGGTATGCTTTTTTGATTTCGTCTTTTGAAGCGCTCTTGCTTATGCCGAGAACTTCATAATAATCGCGTTTACTCATCAAAACAACACTCCCGAATCCTTCGCATAAAGGTTATTTTAACATTGTTTTTGTACCCTTATCAATAAATAGTGAATAAAATCACAAAATTCCTATAAAAACGTAATAGAATAGTCAAGAACAAAAAGCTCAAGCGTCCATTAGAGGGAGAAAGGCTAAGTTCGCCACGTCCTGTGGCAACGCCTTTCTGACCCAAATCCTATTGGCCCCATGACAAGCATAAGACGAGCAATGAAGAAAGGGCGAATTTCCCTTCATTCATTGCTTGGCTTAGACTTCCGGGGCTTTAGCGCTGAAGCGGGATTAGGATAAACTTATTAAAAAGTTATAACATAAATATATTTATAATTTCCTATCCAAAGAAAAAGTCAAAGCCAAGAAGGACCTGACTTTGACTTTCCTTGTTGTTCACTCTTACTTATCGTCTTTTACTTCTTCGTATTCTGCATCAACAACATCGTCATTCTTTTCAGCTCCACCAGCATCTTGGTCATTTGCTTGTTGAGCTTGTTGAGCTTGTTCATACAATTTCATTGTAAGTGCCTGAACGATTTCTTGTAATGCATCTTTCTTTTCACGGATCTGCTCTAAATCATTGCTTTCAATTGCTTCTTTAAGAGCAGTTTTTGCCTCTTCCGCTTTTTTCACTTCTTCTTCGTCTACCTTGCCTTCAAGGTCTTTTAACGTTTTTTCAGTTGTAAAGACAAGTTGATCTGCTTCATTTCGAAGTTCTACTTCTTCTTTACGCTGTTTATCAGCATCAGCATTTTCTTCTGCTTCTTTGACCATGCGATCAATCTCATCATCAGAAAGTCCAGTAGAAGATTTAATTGTGATATTTTGTTCTTTTCCAGTACCTAAATCTTTAGCACTTACGTTTACGATACCATTTTTATCAATATCGAATTTAACCTCAATTTGAGGAACTCCACGTGGTGCTGGCGGGATATCTGATAATTGGAAACGACCAAGCGTTTTATTATCTGCAGCCATTGGGCGCTCCCCTTGAAGGACATGAATGTCTACGGCTGTTTGGTTATCAGCAGCAGTAGAGAATACTTGAGATTTAGATGTTGGGATAGTTGTATTTCTTTCAATTAACTTCGTTGAAACTCCACCCATTGTTTCAATACCTAAAGAAAGTGGTGTTACATCAAGTAATACAACGTCTTTCACATCACCTGTTAAAACTCCACCTTGAATGGCAGCCCCCATCGCTACAACTTCATCAGGGTTCACACCTTTATGGGGATCTTTTCCAGTTTCCTTCTTAATTGCTTCTTGAACTGCTGGAATACGAGTAGATCCTCCCACAAGGATAACTTTATCAATTTCACTTGGAGTTAAGCCAGCATCTTTAAGAGCTTGACGAGTAGGAGCCATTGTACGCTCTACAAGGTCAGAAGATAGCTCATCAAACTTTGCACGAGATAGTGCTAACTCTAAGTGTAGTGGTCCTGCTTCACCTGCAGTGATAAATGGTAATGAAATTTGTGTTGAAGATACACCAGATAAATCTTTTTTCGCTTTTTCCGCAGCGTCCTTAAGACGTTGTAAGGCCATTTTATCCTTAGATAGGTCAATACCATTTTCTTTTTTGAATTCAGCAACAAGATGGTCGATGATTACTTGGTCAAAGTCATCTCCACCTAGACGGTTATCACCAGCGGTTGAACGTACTTCAAAAACTCCATCGCCAAGTTCAAGAATCGAAACGTCGAATGTACCGCCGCCTAGATCATAAACAAGGATGGTTTGATCTTCGTCTGTTTTATCCATTCCATAAGCCAAGGCAGCAGCTGTAGGTTCGTTAATGATACGTTCTACTTCAAGACCAGCGATTTTTCCTGCATCTTTAGTAGCTTGACGCTCAGCATCATTGAAGTAAGCAGGTACAGTAATGACCGCTTTTTCAACTTTTTCACCAAGATACTCTTCTGCATATGATTTTAGATGCTGAAGGATCATCGCAGAAATTTCTTGTGGAGTATATTGTTTGTCCTCCGCTGTTTCCTTATGATCAGTTCCCATATGTCTCTTGACAGACATAATGGTGTTAGGGTTTGTGATTGCTTGACGTTTTGCTACTTCCCCAACTTGTCGTTCACCATTTTTGAAAGCCACTACAGAAGGTGTAGTACGATTACCTTCTGGATTTGGAATTACTTTTGGCTCTCCTCCTTCAAGGACTGCCACACATGAGTTTGTTGTCCCTAAGTCAATACCGATAATTTTGCTCATGTCAAATACCTCCCTATCATATATGTATTATTGATTTACTTTCACCATTGAAGGTCGAATAATGCGGTCATTTAATTTGTACCCTTTTTGGAACTCTTCAATCACGACATTGGATTCATATTGATCATCTGAATCTTGCATTACTGCTTGATGATGATGGGGATCAAATTGATGACCAACAGATTCAATTTCTTCTACTCCTTCTTTCTTCAGTGCATCCATTAAGCTACGATACACCATTTCCATTCCTTGGAGCAATGATTTTGTTTGATCATTTTCTGCTTCGATATTTAAAGCACGCTCGAAATTATCAAGTGCTGGTAATAAATCAGAAATTAAGCTTTGGGATCTATATTTCTGGTTTGATTCCTGGTCAAGTGTTACCCGGCGGCGGAAATTATCAAAATCAGCGCGAAGCCGTAGATAACGATTTTCTGATTCATCTAATTGAGCTTGAAGCTTTTCAACTTCACTCACAGCATTATCCTCGTTATTCTCTTCGGATTTGCCTTCATCAAAAATTTCCTCGATATTCTCATCCGCTTGGGTTTCTACCTTTTCCTTTTGCTCTTCTGTTGTTTGATTCTCTTCATTCATTGCTTTCACCTCCTTAAAAGTCTTTTCTATTAAATAACACTCCACAAAAACGCCAGAAACCAGCTGAGGCTGATTTCTAGCTCTCGGGTCCATATTCAATATAGCCAGCGAGTTTAGCTTTGATACAGCTTTGTTAACGTGGTTGTCATATCTTTACTTAAGAAGTTCAACAAGCTAATAACTCTAGAATATTCCATTCTTGTTGGCCCGAGGATCGCAATTGATCCTACTTTTTCTTCGCCAATCGAATAGGAAGCTGTAATTAAGCTGCACTCTTCCATTGCAAGGTTATTGTTTTCCTTTCCGATCTTCACCTGAACACCAGTCGGGATCTTTTTGATAAGATCATATATCCCATCTTCCTGTTCAATCATATTAAGTAATAGTCTTACTTTCTCAATATCATGAAATTCAGGTTGATTCAACATATTCGTCTTTCCACCAAAGAATAGTTTATCGTGGGATGATAAATTTAATGCATTAGAAATAGAGTGCAACATTAAATCATAATGCTGAATATGCTGTCTCAGAAGTACAGCAACTTCCCTAAATATTTTATCATGTAGATCAACCAATGGTACACCAACAAGACGATCATTTATTATGTTGACCATCTTTTCAAGTTCTGATGGATCTACCGATGGAGGTAAAGTAAATACTTTATTCTCCACATGACCTGTATCCGTCACAATGATGGCAATAGCAGTATCCTTATTTAAAGGAATCATTTGAATTTTCTTTAACCTATTTTCCTTTACCTGAGGACCCAGAACAATGGCCGTGTAGTTAGTCAGATCTGAGAGAATTTTTGCTGATCTTTCTACGACCTTTTCCATCTCATATATACGCTCTGCAAATATGGAACGCATACTTGAAATATCATGTCGATCTAGTTTTTGTGGAGATAACATATGATCCACATAATAACGATATCCTTTCTCTGAAGGAATCCGACCTGATGAAGTATGGGGTTTTTCGATAAACCCTAGTTCTTCTAAATCAGCCATCTCGTTACGAATTGTGGCAGAACTAAATGATATTTCCTCTTTTTTCGATAAACTCCTTGAGCCGACCGGTTGTGCAGATCGAATAAAATCATCAATAATGACTTGCAATATAAGTAATTGTCGATCTGTTAACAACTTTCATCACCTCTGTTAGCACTCTCTTGTCCTGAGTGCTAATTCTAATAATAAATTATCAAATCATTTTATCGATGTCAATGTTTTAGATTACTCCAATAAATGATTGAAAAACTTCATTCCCTAAAAAGCGTCCTTCTTTTGTGAGTCTTATATTTCCATTGTGCACTTCCAACCAATTTTTATTGCACATTTCTGTGATCGATTCATAAAAAATATTAAAGGGGTCAATAGAAAACTTATCCTGAAACCCTTGAATTGATACTCCCTCTGTCTTTCTTAGACCAAGAAACATTTCTTCTTCCATCATTTCACTTTTCGTTTGCTCATGAGATTCAATTGTTGGAAGTGAACCATCCTCAATCGGTTTCATATATTTTTTCAAAGGACCGTAATTAGAATATCTGATTCCATCTAAATACCCGTGAGCTCCGGCTCCAAAACCATAATATTCAACGTTATTCCAATAGGCAAGATTATGTCTACTTTCAAATCCTTTTACAGCAAAGTTACTAATTTCATATTGGTTTAAGCCTGATTTCGTCATTTCATTCATCAGAATATCGTACATATCTGCTTCTGCTTCTTGAGAAGGTAGGTGTAACTTTCCTTTTCTCATTAAATTATAAAAAACCGTTTTTGGCTCTACAATCAGTGAGTAAGCTGAATAATGAGGAAGGTTAAACAGTAAGGCTTCTCTAAGCGTATCCCTGAAGTCACCAAGAGTTTGCCCAGGTAAACTATAAATCAAATCAATGCTTATATTTTGAAAGCCTGCTTTTTGAGCTGAATCTATTGAACTATACACATCTTCACTTTTATGGGTTCGCCCAATTCTTTCTAGAAGATCATTATTAAAAGATTGAACACCAAAACTAAGACGGTTCACTCCATGGTCACGTAGGACATTTAATTTTTCAAAGGTTAATTCACCTGGATTTGCTTCAAACGTAAACTCTCCATTATCAAAAGGAATACTTTCCCTAATTCCATTACAGAGAACATCCAATTGCTTTGCGCTTAAAGAAGTTGGCGTTCCTCCACCGACAAAAATAGTATGAATGTGATCCTGTGTTCGGAACCTTAATTTCATTTCTTTCACTAAAGCTGAAATATATTCATCCACTGGCTGTCCTTTTAAAAATACTTTGTTAAAATCGCAGTAGTGGCATATATGTTGACAAAATGGAATATGGATGTATGCTGACTGTACCATTTTTTCACACCTTTGTATTATACCTATCATTTTTGTTTGCTTTAAAATCGAATAAAAATGTTTTCTCGTTCGATCTTTAACATATTCAAGAATAAGAAAGGGGAAAAGTACGAGCTTGACTTTTAAATAAAGGTCAATCCCATCTTTCCCCTTGATTTTCATTTTATTTTTTTTCACTGTCGTCCATTTTTAATACAGCCATAAACGCTTCTTGTGGTACTTCTACAGAACCAACTTGTTTCATGCGTTTCTTACCTTCTTTTTGTTTCTCAAGAAGTTTACGTTTACGTGATATGTCACCACCGTAACATTTAGCAAGGACATTTTTCCTAATTGCTTTAATCGTCGAGCGTGCAACAATCTTCTGGCCAATAGCTGCCTGAATAGGTACTTCAAATTGTTGACGAGGGATAAGCTCTTTAAGTTTATCTACAATAACTTTTCCACGGTCGTACGCGAAATCCCTATGAACAATAAAGCTAAGGGCATCTACTTGTTCACCATTCAATAAAATATCCATCTTCACGAGCCTAGATTCTTTATAGCCAATTAGTTCATAGTCAAAGGATGCATAGCCCTTTGTATTTGACTTTAATTGGTCAAAGAAATCATAGACAATCTCTGCTAATGGTATCTCGTATACTATACTCACTCGAGTTTCATCCATATATTGCATATCAATAAAGTTTCCGCGTTTTGCTTGGCAAAGCTCCATAACTGCACCAACATAATCGTTTGGAACCATCATTGTAGCTTTTACGTAAGGCTCTTCAACATTTTCTACTTTTTGAGCATCTGGCATCATTGATGGATTATCTACTTTGAGCTCTTCTCCATCGGTTAATTGGACATTATAGATAACACTAGGCGCAGTAGTGATAAGATCAATTTTGAATTCTCTCTCAATTCTCTCTTGGATAATCTCCATATGCAGAAGTCCTAGGAATCCACAACGGAAACCAAAACCAAGTGCCTGAGAAGTTTCAGGTTCATACTGAAGCGCTGAGTCATTCAATTCTAGTTTTTCAAGTGCTTCTCGTAAATCATTATATTTTGAAGAGTCAATCGGATAAAGTCCGCAGTACACCATCGGATTTAATTTACGATAACCCGGTAGTGGTTCTGATGCCTGATTTTTTGCAAGCGTTATCGTATCCCCAACCCTTGTGTCACCTACATTTTTAATGGCAGCGGTTAAGAAACCTACATCCCCTACAGTAAGTTCATTAACAGGTGTAGCCTTTGGTGTGAATACCCCCACTTCGGTCACTTCGAATTCTTTGCCTGTCGCCATCATTCTTACTCTGTCACCGACTTTAACGGTACCTTCCATTACGCGAATGTAAGCCACTACACCTCGGTAAGCATCATATAATGAATCAAAAATCAACGCTTTTAATGGTGCCTCTGGATCTCCAGTTGGAGCAGGCACTTTCTCTACGATTTGTTCTAAAATCTCTTCAATTCCAATTCCTGCCTTTGCTGATGCTAGAACAGCTTCGGAAGCATCGAGTCCAATTACATCTTCCACCTCTTGACGTACCCTCTCCGGATCAGCAGCTGGGAGGTCAATTTTGTTGATAACTGGAAGAATCTCTAAATCATTATCAAGAGCCAAATATACATTTGCTAAGGTTTGAGCTTCAATCCCTTGGGCAGCATCTACAACTAAGACAGCACCTTCACACGCTGCCAAACTACGTGATACTTCATATGTAAAGTCGACATGGCCTGGCGTATCAATAAGATGAAAGATATATTCCTGTCCATCTTTAGCTTGATATTTAAGCTGGACTGAATTTAATTTAATTGTTATCCCGCGTTCTCTCTCAAGATCCATCGAATCTAGTAATTGTTCTTTCATCTCGCGAGCAGTTAATGCTTTTGTTTTTTCTAAAATTCTATCTGCTAATGTTGATTTTCCGTGATCTATATGAGCAATGATAGAAAAGTTACGAATTCTTTGTTGTCTGTTTAATTTTTCTTCACGATTCATCTCGTTCAACTCCTGTTAATCCGCGTACACTATTTTGAATTATAGCAGTCCACCATTTATTATTCAATGTTAACTGTAAGGGGCTTCAAAAGTAATGAAAAAAAGAGCTGACTTTTGAGACAGCTCTTCAGATACTTAGAGTAAAGATGATATGATTTGAATGATTTTTTCCGTAATACTGGTAACAAAATCTGAAATTGCTCTCCCAATGGAAGAAAAAAAGTTAAATGCTTTCATTTCCTCTAACTTTTCTTTTTTCTCGGAAAGCGTTTCACTGCTTACTTCATTTCCTAGAAGGGAAGCTTCCATATTTCCTTGTTCGTTTTGTTCAACAGAAAGTGGCTGATGTAATGTATGTCCGTCATGACCTTTCATTTCAAGAATGCCTTCATTGGCTTTTTGCATCCCTATTAGAACTCCAATGAAAAGAAAAGAAATTAAAAGGATTGACTTTATCATAAATCGCTTCATATCATTACTTCCTTTTGTTTATTGACTTGAAGGCGGCTCTGAAAGGTTATGATTAACTTTCTCGGCCTCCCAGTAATATTGGGCAAAGATATCTGCAAAGGCTGCTGTAGAACGGTTTAATTCCTCAAAATTATTATCGACTCCACCAAACTCAACAAGGATAGAATTCGGAGATAAATCTTGATTAAACTTTCCGTTTGTCCCACTACCTTTTTTGACAAAAACTCCACGAGAAATACCTTTATATTGTTTATTCAGCATTTTATGAAGTTCTCTTGCAAGTTTTTCGTTCTTCTCGTAATTTGGGTGCTCTGCTCCAATTACAAATGCTAATTTAGCATATGATTTACCATTAATGGTTATCGTTGTATTTTCTCCTCTTATTGAATCTCTATGAATATCTATTAAATAAAGTAAATCCTTATTTTCAGCCATTGCTTCCTTAGCAATAGGGCGGGATTCATCGTATGCAGAGTAATATTCCAGTCCTTTATTATTTAAATTCCCAATCACATCTGTTTTATCTACCTTTGTTCCAATCCCAAGACCTTCTAGTTCTTCTTTTAGGCGATCTCCAATTTTGGTAACATTCACTTCTGAATGGTGGGCTAAGTCAGGATCTGTTACCCCTTTTAAGTGCGGTAGAAAGGATTCACGGTTATGAGTAAAATAAAGTTGAACGGTCTCTTTATCCCCTGTAGTACTTGGTGGTTTTTCCCCATCTTCATTTGGATTTTCAAGACTATCCGTATTCTGGGTTGGTGCATCATTCTCAGGATTCAGAGCTTCCTCAGGAGGTATTGATTCATGGGGCATATTTGTATAATCTGTTCCTTCCCCTGCCACCAAAATATGACTATCAAATATTGAAAAACCTGGGAGCTCTCTGCCTAAAAGGCTTCGAGGATCCTCAAAGCTAATATTCGTTGCTAACTCTAACATTAAATCTGATGGTTCTGGCCAATCGGCTTCTTCAGGACTTGTCGCTGAAAATGCACGGTTTTCAAGAGTAAATAATTTATAAAGAGTTGATCCCTTCACATTCTGAGCTACTTGATTCACGGAAGAAGAGGTGATTCTGTATTCAGGCTTTAATGATGTTAAGATTCCTGAAATGGAAAAGATGGTAAGTAACGTAAATAGGAAGATAAAAATCCCTTTGATAACTGTTGACAGATTTACTGCTACGACATAATTGGACGAATTGTGTGAGCGCATTTTTCCACCCTTTCTATCTAACTCTAGTACAAGTTATGATAGTGATAGAGGAAGTAGAACTGGAAAGTAATGTGAGTGTGTTAATCAATGAAGAGGGATTTGAGTCGGATTAAATGCGGTGTGGACCTTGATTATTTTTGCAGAGAAATCATCACTATGGAGCCTTGGAATATATTGTTACTAGGGAAGTCCTAACCTTTACGTGATGCATTTGGCTAATCCATTTAACTTCATTTTTCATTCAAGAGGCTGTCCATAAGGGTGCCGGAACCACTATGATTATCCATATATAAAAGATGTCCCTGAGGCTTTCTTCTATATATTGAAGTTGTGGTTTCTGACACCTTGGTTTTTGGATAACCCTTACATAAAAACAAGAAAAAAGCACCTAAAAGGCGCTTTTTTCAGAAAACACTATAATAATCACTTTTTGCTAAACTTTATCTTGTTTGGAATCCTGTATTCCCCTGATCAACTGCCTCATGCAAAGCAGCATTGAATCCGTTTGCTAAAACATTTGCCATATCTTCAATAAAAACATCGACTTCTTTCGGTGTAACCATCAAATTATGACCGATAGGAGCAAGGACTTCATGAATGAGTTTTCTTTTTTCTTGTTCTTCCAGTGTTCCAACGATTCCAAGGAACGTTTTCCGATGTTGTTCCTCTGGAAGGTCCTCATCAGTAAGTGTTCGTTTTTCTCCAAATGAAAGTCCAGCAGGTGCTAACGAACGTGCCGGTTTATCCCCTTCATTCATTTCTTTACCAAAGTGCTTGAGTAGAAAATCAACAGAGTCACTTACTATTGTAACTGCATCTAAGACTGTCGGAATCCCGACTGCTATGACAGGGACCCCGAGAGTATCCTCATCTAACCCTTTTCGCTTATTTCCGACGCCAGAACCTGGGTGAATTCCTGTATCAGATATTTGAATAGTAGAATTGACCCTTTCAATGGATCTTGATGCAAGGGCATCAATCGCAATGATAAAGTCTGGCTTTGATTTTTCAACTACCCCAAAGATAATGTCACTTGTCTCAATTCCAGTCAAACCCATTACACCTGGAGATAATGCACTAACGGAACGATAACCTTCTTGAACCGACTCTGGCTGAAGATTAAAGAGATGTCTAGTGACAATTAAGCTTTCACACACCCTTGGGCCAAGTGAATCAGGAGTAACATTCCAATTCCCTAATCCAACAATCAAACAGGAATCATTCGGTTGGATTCCTTTTTCAACAAGAAATCTATTAAATTCTTTAGCAAATACTTCCTCTACCTTTTGTTGGATTACACTATCCTGCTGTCTAACCCCTGGTGCTTCAAGTGTTAAATAATTCCCTGCTCTTTTTCCAAGTTTTTGTTCACCCTCTTGCGTAATCGTGACATTAGAAATCTTTATCCCATCAAGTTCACGTTCTTTTACAATGACCCCGTTAATTTCAGTTATTTCTTGTGCCTTTGTTTTATCTTTTTTTGCCTCTTCTGCCATTATCATTTCTCGTGCTTCAACTGCTAAGTCGGTACGAACACTATATTTACTAAGATCCAGCTGTTCTTTTTCTGCCAATTGTAACCCTCCATTCAATTATTAACATTATTTTTTATCATTTCCCTGTGTAATGCTGTTCATTCACTTACATGTTTTAGCCTTAAGAGTATTGCATTCTAGACTTCCGTTTGGTAAAATATCATTTGTTCTAATTGTTTAGGAATTGTAAAAATCGAGACTATAGAATCTCGGGTCGGTTTGTAGGAGGTGACAGGAATGCCAAACATTAAATCTGCTATCAAACGCGTAAAAACAAGTGAAGCACGTAACGCACAAAACGCTCAAGTTAAATCTGCAATGCGTACAGCTGTTAAAAAAGCTGAAGCTGCAGTTGATAACAATGACGATAATGCAAAAGAACTTGTTAATGTAGCGGTTAAGCATTTAGATAAATCAGCTCAAAAAGGTATTATCCACAAAAATGCTGCTGATCGTTCAAAATCACGCTTAATGAAAAAAGTAAAATAATAAAAAAAGCGATCTCCTTCTGCGAGATCGTTTTTTTATGGCTGTTTTCGTAAATATTGTTGTTATTTGAAAAGGAGTTAGTTGGTTGCAGCGAAAGGATGCTCGCTTACCGTGGGGCGGGCGGTGAGCCTCCTCGTCGCCTTGCTCCCGCTTAAGTCTCACCCTGTCCCGCTTCTCCCGCAGGAGTCTCGCACCTGCAGCGAAGACCAACTTTTTTCACTAAAATATCTGCTCTTAAAAAACAACAGCCTTTTTTATTATTTCTATATTTAAGAGAAACCAATAATCAACAATATTTTTTGACTTAACCAATTATCCTTGAGCTGATACGTCTTCTCTCTTCTAGCGTCCAGCTACAGCGCCTAGCCCCTCGAGTCATAAGCCAAGCCCCATAGAAAGGGAAAAGGCACCCTTTCTATGGGACTCGGCTTATGATTGTCGGAGGCCTACAGGATGTAGGTCAGAAAGGCGTTGCCACAGGACATGGCGATCTTAGCCTTTCATCCATTTAAGCTTCCGCTTTTTCTAGTGATCATGAAGTTTAAATAAAAACATTTCAATGATTAATTCTTTTTTCTGTTTTCCTGTTTTCATTTCGTAATCACCTTGTGAAAGCAATTCTATAATATAGGCAAGTTGTTCATCCGTGAAATGCTTAGCTTGGCCAGCTGCAAGCTTTACTCTGAAAGGGTGTACCTTTAAAAACCCAGCTATTTTTTGTTGACCGTATCCTCTTCTAGATAATTCCTTAACCTGATAGATAAGTCGAAATTGACCAGCTAATACTGATAGAATTTTAATTGGTTCTTCATTTTGTTTTAACAAATCATAATAAATTCTTAATGCTTCCTCAATTCTTCTGTGAACAACCTTATCCACGAGTGCAAAAATATTTTGTTCTAGCGACCTTGCAGTTAATCTTTCCACCACTTCAGAATCAATTCGATTGCTTTCACTTACGAACAGGGAAAGTTTATCGAGTTCTTTTGTGAGCATCATTAGATTTGTTCCTGCTAATGCAAGTAGCAGGTCAATTGCGTCTTCATCAATTTCAACTTTATTAATGGCTGCTCTTTCCCTTACCCATGATCTTAATTCTCTTTCGGACAATTTTTTTGCTTCTACAACAGTTGCATACTTCTTTAGTGCTTTCGTGATCTTTTTCCGTTCATCTAGCTTTTCGTATGGAGCTGTAATCACCAAGATCGTGTAAGGCGCTGGAGAAGAAATGTATTCTTCTAATTTCTTTATATTATGCTCTATTTTTTCCTTCTTTTTTTCCGCAGTCAAAAAGACCGGGTTTTGAAGGACGACAATTCTTCTTTCCCCCATAAATGGAAAGGTTTCAGCATCTTCGATTGCTGTTTCGATAGGAGTTTCTTCCAAATCATACGAAGAGAAATTAAAATCCAGTTCTTCTTCTGAAATACCGTTATGTAAAATCTTTTGTTTTGTTTCATTGATTAAAAAAGATTCATTTCCATATAATAAATAAAGATTGGAGAATTGTTTGTTTTCAATGCTTTTCCAAGTTTCAGTAATCAATTAGCTACACTCCATTTACAATAGTTACCCTACTATCGTAAAAAAGGTTTTCCATTTTAGCAAGTAGTAAAGGGGACGCCCTGCAGAATTGGACACCCCCTAGATCTATATATAACGTCAATAGAAAAGACCTAGGAACCTTTTTTATTGACGGGATCTCCCTTGTAATATTATTGTCACCAATGCGATAAGAACTTATATGTGACAACTCTTTCTAGTAAAGGAAAATGTACAAATGAGTATAGATTTTTTCAAATGAATCATCTATACTAAAATAGAAATAGGAGGGGTACTCGTGAACCAATTTGAGAAAAATGTACAATCAAAAAGAAACGATGCTGTTGACTCAGGTGTTGCTTTCGTCGTATCTTTCGGTTTCTTCGCTACAATGTTTATCATTGCTACTGTGATTAAGTTCTTAGGATCTTAAAAATGGTATGGGGATGACTCTTATTGGTGTCATCCCTTTTTATTTTGATTAGAGGGTAATTGGATAGTTTATCAATAGTAGTGGTTTAAGTACTACATCCTATGGAGGATAGGTTGTAAACGTTCCATTATTGCCTAAAAATTTATAGTGAATGGCCCCATCAAGATTTGTTTGATAAACCTTAATTTTCCTTGAACTCAAATTAGACATTACTTCTGGATGCGGGTGACCATATCGATTTTTTCTCCCTGCAGAAACGATCGCGATTTCAGGCTGTAATTCGTCTAAAAAAGCTTCTGTCGTTGAACTATTACTACCATGGTGCCCCACTTTTAAAACGTCAATTATTAATTGATACTGCCTGATAAGTTCCATTTCACCATCACTTTCTAAATCACCTGTGAACAACCAAGTTTTCCCGCCGAATTTCCCCAATAGGACTAGGGAGTCATTGTTTCCTTCATATTTATCATCTTCTGGATAAAGGATAAAAAAATGACTTGATTTAGTTTCCCATTCATCTCCTTTTCTTCCTTCGATCAAATCAATGTTCTTTTCATGAGCTTCCTGTACAATTAACTCCATCTCTGGCTTTTTATTTGAATTGGGGCTGATTATAATCTGATTTATATTGATTTCATTTATGATTTCTCGTGCACCTCCAATATGATCCATATCACTATGTGTCAGTAAAAGCTTATCAATACGGCGAATACCCTTACTCTTAAGCAAAGGAACGATAGTGTCCTTTCCCACGGAATAAGTATTTTTTATTTTCTCCCAATCCTCTGCTTCAAATTGGATAGCCCCACCAGTATCAATCATATAAACCGCTTCTCGATTTGGAAGCACAATTAAAATACAATCACCCTGTCCGACATCAATGAACATAATTTCACCCTTAGAATCTAGATAGGGTAAAAAATAATGAACAGATAATATACTCATGATTAAGAAACACCCTTTCATCCATTTCTTTAGTTCAAACTGTAAGAAAGTGAGGATAATAACACCCGGATATAGCATCAACAACCAATCGGCAGGTCTCCCAAGTACAAGTGTAATAAAAGGCATTTTATTCAAGAGAATAGAAAGCTCATCAACTTTCGAAATCAAAACGGTCAACACAGGAAATAAAAGAGAATTTACAAATGGGAATGTTAGTTGTAAAAGAAATGAAACCAGTAATAATGGAAGAATAATAAAAGTAAACAGCGGAACATAAAAAAGGTTGACGATAAGACTGATGATGGAGAATTCGAAGAAGTGATATAGAATGATGGGGATTGATACGATTTGTGAAATGAGTGTAACACACAATAGTTGAAGAATTCGATATGGAATATTTAGTAATGAACTTGAAACCATTAAGCTAAAACTTACGATATAAGAAAGCTGAAAACCAATATTAAAAAGAACTTGGGGATTTATTAACAGAAAAACGAGAAAAGATAGCGATAGACTATCTAATAATGACCAATTCCATTGAAGTTTTTTCGTTAGAATCACAATCATGACAATACCGGCTGCTCGAATAACTGGTGGCGAAGCACCCGTTATAATGACGTAAATAGGTAATAATATCAAAAGGAGTGTCTGTGTTGATTCTTTTGTCATTCCAAGTCGCACCAATAAAAAATAGAGGAGAGAAAATAAAAACCCGACGTGAAGTCCAGATATCGCCAAAAGGTGGATAACTCCTAGACGTTGATAAGCCTGTAATGATTCCTCAGATAATTCATTTCGGTCTCCAAAAATTAGTGCCTGAGATAATCCTACAATCTCTGCAGGAAAATGATTTTTAATGATTTTCATTCCGTTATAACGCCATTCCTTAAGTTCTAACAATAGGTTTCTTTCTGGTGGCACACAATCCTTTATTTTCAGTTCTTCTATATTTAAAACCCAATAGATTTCTTTTTGTTGGAGATATTGCCGATAATTGAATGCATTCTCATTCGTATTTAGCATAGGTTGTGATAGAGTTCCGGCTGCCCTGCATTCCATTCCAACTTTCCAATTTTCTTTTAAAAATAATAATTCATTTTCTGTATTGATTTCATACCTGGCTATGATACGCTCACCTTTACTTGTTATCACCTCTCCTTTCATAAGGTTTCCATCCCATTCGACCATTTCTTGAAAGGACAATTTGAAGTTTTGTTGAGTAGCTGACAAACTTGTCACAGATCCCTGTTCGTTAAATGTTGCATGAGTATAGAAAAAAAAGGTTAGAACAAAAAGAAAAATAAAGGTAGGAAGTGAAGGCTTTCTTTGAAGAAGATGAAGGGTAAGGAGGAGAAGGAAAAAAGCACCCCAAGCAAAATGAAGTGCTAATAGAACTCCTGTTAATGAAGATAGTGCAATAGGAACCATAGTTGTTTGCTTCAATTAATATTTACCATTAACAATGGCTTCATATTCTTTTTTAAATTCCTCCACCTTCATAGTGTCACTTCCAAGCTTTTCAAATTCATTTAATAATTCATTTGTAAGTGAATGAAGTTTGTTTAATTGATTTTCACTCTCGGTAAATGGTACATGTTCTACATGCACATCTGCTTTTTCAAATAATTCTAAAGCATATGGATGGTTTTTATAATCTATCGCATAATATACTTTTCTAATGCCTGCCTGAATAATTGCTTTACAACATTGTAAGCATGGAAAATGTGTTACATAAATTTCTGCTGAATCAGTACCGACTCCAAATTTTGCACATTGTAAGATTGCGTTCATTTCGGCATGGATTGTCCTTACGCAATGATTATCAATAACATAACAACCTTTGTCTATGCAATGCTCTCCTCCCGCAATTGATCCATTATATCCTCCAGCAATAATTCGTTTATCCCTGACAATCGTTGCTCCTACTGCAAGTCTTGTACATGTACTTCTCATTGCCAATAGATGGCTTTGTGCCATAAAATAGTGATTCCATGATATACGTTCCATAATCCTGCTCCTTTTATCATTATTTCTTTTAGGCTCTTTTCTTAAGACTGTTTTCGTAAACATTGTTGTTATTTGTAAAGGGGGTGGTTGGTTGCAGCGAAAGGATGCTCGCTTTCCGCGGGGCGGGCGGTGAGCCTCCTGATATGAACGAAACTGTCAATGCCCCCACTCTACACAATGTTTTGATCTGCTATTGACCAACTCTAAGA
>JANAVG010000012.1 GCA_024213275.1 Rossellomorea sp. BNER | reverse complement strand
TTGTCTAATTGTTATTATACAAAAAAGTACCCTATAGGTAGACTTTTTTAAGTGTCTATTCTATAGGGTACATATTACATTAGAGCTCGTCTTTTTTTTATGCATTTTGTGGGTTTATTTTCCCGCGGGCTTTCCTTTTATAAACTCCCAAATATCTTTGAAAACCCCTGCACGACTTAGTGTCTGGAGAATTACTAATGTTACAGGACCAATAATAAGCCCAAGGAATCCGACAAGTTTAAATCCGACAAATAATGCTACAAGTGTTGCAAGTGGATCCAGTCCAATACTAGATGATAGGACCTTTGGTTCAATAATCTGTCTTTGGACTACTACAATGAGATAAAGAACACTTAAACCGATAGCAAGGCCGAAATCACCAGCAATTGCTTCGTAAATAATCCATGGAACAAATACAGCTCCTGTTCCTAGATAAGGTAATATATCGACAAGTCCGCTTACAAGCGCGATTGTAATGGCATAGTCTACTCTTAGGATCAGTAACCCTATGAGAACAATAACAGCTGTGATTGAAATGAGAGTGAATTGAGCTCTAATAAATCCAAATAATGCTCTTTTTAAATCAATGAATACCTTACGTCCGCTAGATACAGCTTTACCAGGCAGATGCTTAGAGAACTTACTTGATAATTTATACCAATCTTTACTAATAAAGAAGGTAGCGAGTGATGCAAACACTAACACTGTGGCTGCGTTTGGAATCCAAGAAATTAAGTTGGGCAATTTTCTAAAGAATTGTTGTAAAAAGTCTCCTGCTGAAGAGGCAAAGCTTTGGCCGGCATTTTGAATATTCTCAAGTATAGTATTTTGTTGACCATCTTCAAGATTATTGAACATCCCTGCTATTTGATGATAAAGCGGGATTACTTGTGAGGCAACGAAATCCTCCACAAACTTTACAAATGTGTCGACATGACCAGGGATTTCATCAGCTAAATAATTTGCTCCGGAAACAATTTCTGCAATTAGAAGGGTAATTAATCCTACAAATATTCCAACAACCATGATGATTGAAATAAATGCAGCCCATGCTCTAGGAAGTCTCGCTTTTTTTTCAAGAAGATTAACGATTGGATTGATCAGAAATGCAATGGCAATGGCAATAATAAATGGATAGGTCACCTTAGATATGTAATACAGTGTTATAGCAGAAAGTACAATGACTCCAATGACAATCAAAAATCGTATTGTTCTGTATAAATATTCGAGATTCAAACAGCTCCCCCCCCATAATTCCTTATACTATATTTTATAAGACGATTGAGTATAAAAAAAGTTCCAAATGACATTATTTTTTTAGGATCCCAATGTTAATATGTTAGGATAATAAAGGTGAATGGAAGGATGGAATGATATGTTTTCTCAACCTATGTTTTTTTTACTATTATTATTAGGGATTGGTTTCCTTGCAAAAAATCAATCATTAATCATAGCCGTTGGTTTCTTAGTAATTGTTAAACTAATAGGGTTAGATGATAAATTCTTTGGAACAGTGCAAGCGAAGGGAATAAACTGGGGGGTGACAGTCATAACGATTGCCGTATTAGTCCCAATCGCAACTGGAGAAATAGGATTTAAAGAGCTCATTGAAGCTTTGAAGTCACCCTATGCCTGGATTGCGTTAGGAGCCGGTATGGCAGTTGCACTCATTGCGAAAAATGGTTTAACGTTATTGGCCAATGATCCACATATTACTGCTGCACTAGTCCTTGGTACAGTCCTCGCGGTTGCTTTATTTAAGGGAGTGGCAGTCGGCCCGCTTATTGGAGCAGGAATCGCCTATATGGCAATGAAGGTTTTTGAAATCTTTCAATAAAGTTTGGGGGAGTTTTCAAAAGATTATGTATTCATTTTTGGATTCTTTTAATAAAGGAGCAGTCCCAAAAGGGCATGAACCACATTGTTTAGGACGTAAGTCTTTTATTATAGCCTAATACCACATCCTCTTCCACTCATTCTTTTATCCCTTTGTAGGAGCTTTATGTTAAGGGGAGAAGTTCATATTTCTGAAATATATTTAATTATATGTTACGATACATATGGATGGTTATTTTCATGGGTAAGAGTACTCAATAAAAGTAGAAAATTATAAATGTTTATTTTTCTACTAAAATAATTTTTGCTGTAATTTAATGCGTTTTCATTCACAAAAGTCTGATAATTGTTTATAATAGGAATGTAAGCGCATCCCAAGCTCTGCATGGAAGTTTGTATTTCTATGAGGCAGAGATTCATTTTTGTATAACAGGTGAGCAACCGCTCAGATACTTTCTATTTTAGACAAGCCTTTTTTAGGCATGAATTGCTCATATAAACAAATGGGTAATGGATATTTAAATTAAAGGAGAGGTTTCTATGTCAACGACTCGCGGATTAGAAGGAGTTGTAGCAACAACGTCATCTATAAGTTCTATTATTGATGATACCCTTACATATGTTGGGTATAATATCGATGATCTAGCAGAAAATGCTAGTTTTGAAGAAGTAATCTTTTTACTATGGCATCTGCGTTTGCCTACTCAATCTGAATTAAATGGGTTGAAAAAACAGTTAGCAGAAAATGCTGCACTGCCAAAAGAAGTCATTGAGCATTTCAAAATGTATCCAATTAAAGACGTGCACCCTATGGCTGCATTACGTTCTGCTGTTTCATTATTAGGTTTATATGATGAAGAAGCGGACGTTATGGAAGAAGAAGCAAACTACCGTAAAGCAATTAAGCTTCAAGCTAAAATGCCTTCAATTATAACGGCGTTTGCTCGCATTAGAAATGGTCAAGAGCCCGTTGCACCGAGAACAGATCTAGGCTTTGCTGCAAATTTCTTATACATGCTTTCTGGTAAAGATCCAGAACCTGTGGAAATCGAAGCGTTTAACAAAGCACTTGTTCTCCATGCCGATCATGAATTGAATGCTTCTACGTTCACTGCACGTGTTTGTGTAGCAACGCTTTCAGATGTATATTCAGGAGTTACCGCTGCAATAGGTGCATTAAAAGGGCCTTTACATGGTGGAGCAAATGAACAAGTTATGAAAACATTAACTGAAATTGGTTCAGTTGAAAATGTAGAGCCAGCTATTAGAAAGAAATTAGATAATAAAGAAAAGATTATGGGCTTTGGTCACAGAGTTTACCGTCAAGGTGACCCGCGTGCTAAGCATCTTAAAGAAATGTCAAGAAGGCTTACTGAACTAAGAGGGGAATCCAAGTATTACGAAATGTCTACAAAAATTGAAGACATCGTGACTTCAGAAAAAAATCTACCGCCAAATGTAGATTTTTACTCAGCATCTGTTTACCACAGCTTAGAGATTGATCATGACTTGTTTACACCAGTCTTTGCACTTAGCCGTGTATCTGGATGGTTAGCTCACATTTTAGAGCAATATTCTAATAATCGTTTAATCCGTCCACGTGCTGATTATACTGGACCTGGAAAACAATCCTATGTTCCAATTGAAAAACGTGGATAAACTATAATTAATATTTACAAATCCTCTTATTATTGATGTAATTGATAATGGAGTAAGGGGGTTGATTCAGAAATGATCAGAAATCTCTTTCAACCTAAAAGGTGAAGTGGATTCTTTATCCCTGAATCAGCCTCTTCATAATGAAAATGGAGGTAATATACTATGACACAAGGCGAAAAAATTTCAGTTCAAAACGGTCAACTTAATGTACCGAACAACCCAATTGTTCCATTTATCGAAGGGGACGGGACTGGTCCTGATATTTGGGCATCAGCATCACGTGTATTAGATGCTGCAGTAGAAAAAGCGTATAAAGGTGATAGAAAGCTTGTATGGAAAGAAGTATTAGCCGGTGAAAAGGCATTTAACAAAACAGGTGAATGGTTACCAAGTGAAACTCTAGATGCCATTAGAGAATATTTCATTGCGATTAAAGGACCTCTTACTACACCTGTTGGTGGTGGAATTCGTTCATTAAACGTAGCACTTCGTCAAGAATTAGATCTATTTACTTGCTTACGTCCAGTTCGTTACTTTGAGGGTGTTCCGTCTCCGGTTAAGCGTCCAGAAGATACAGATATGGTCATCTTCCGTGAGAACACAGAGGATATTTATGCTGGAATCGAGTATGCTAAAGGTTCTGAAGATGTGAAAAAAGTTGTTCGCTTCTTACAAGAAGAAATGGGTGTTAACAAAATTCGCTTCCCAGAAACATCTGGTATCGGAATTAAACCTGTTTCTGAAGAAGGAACAAGCCGTCTAGTACGTGCAGCTATAAACTATGCCATTACTGAAGGCCGCAAGTCTGTTACTTTAGTACATAAAGGTAACATCATGAAATTCACAGAAGGTGCATTCAAAAGTTGGGGTTATGAGCTAGCTGAAAAGGAATTCGGTGATAAAGTATTCACTTGGGCTCAATACGACCGCATTAAAGAAGAAAAAGGTCTAGACGCAGCGAATCAAGCACAATCTGATGCTGAGGCAGCTGGTAAAATCATTGTAAAAGATTCCATTGCAGATATCTTTTTACAACAAATCTTAACTCGCCCTGCTGAGTTCGACGTTGTAGCAACAATGAACTTAAATGGTGACTATATCTCTGATGCTTTAGCAGCACAAGTTGGTGGAATCGGTATTGCACCAGGAGCAAACATCAACTACGAAACTGGGCATGCTATTTTCGAAGCGACCCATGGTACGGCTCCTAAATATGCTGGTTTAGATAAAGTAAATCCATCTTCCGTTATCCTTTCAGGTGTTCTAATGCTTGAGCATTTAGGATGGACAGAAGCAGCGCAACTTATCACAAAATCAATGGAAAAAACCATTGCTTCTAAAGTTGTTACTTATGACTTTGCTCGTTTAATGGACGGTGCTACTGAAGTTAAGTGTTCTGAATTTGGCACTGCTTTAATCGATAATATGGAAGTGTAAGGTTCTACTGAAATCCATAGGGAGGCTATCCCAAAATCAAGGTGTCTGGAACCATGATTTCTATATATGAAGATACCATCAAAACATCTTCTGTATATAGACGAGCATGGTGGTTGCACCCCTTTTGGGAAAGTCTTCTCCACATATGATAAGGGGGATATTCGAATGGCAATTAAACGTAATAAAGTATCTGTTATTGGTGGAGGGTTCACTGGTGCTACAACTGCATTAATGTTGGCTCAAAAAGAATTAGGAGATGTTGTATTAGTTGACATCCCTCAAATGGAAGATCCAACAAAAGGAAAAGCTCTTGATATGCTTGAAGCAAGTCCAATACAAGGATTTGATGCAAATATCATCGGTACTTCTAACTATGAAGATACTAAAGATTCCGATATTGTTGTCATTACAGCGGGTATCGCACGTAAGCCAGGAATGAGCCGTGATGATCTTGTCCAAACAAATCAAAAAATCATGAAATCTGTTACTCAAGAAATCGTGAAGTATTCTCCAGAATGTTACATCATTGTGTTAACAAATCCAGTTGATGCCATGACTTATACAGTATTTAAAGAGTCTGGTTTCCCGAAAAACCGTGTAATCGGTCAATCTGGGGTTCTTGATACAGCTCGTTTCTGTACATTTGTTGCACAAGAATTAAACCTATCAGTAAAAGATATTTCAGGATTTGTTTTAGGTGGACACGGGGATGACATGGTACCGCTTGTACGCTACTCTTACGCTGGTGGAATTCCGTTAGAAAATTTAATTCCTCAAGATCGCTTAGAGGCAATCGTTGAACGTACGCGTAAAGGTGGAGGAGAAATTGTTGGGTTGTTAGGAAACGGTAGTGCTTATTATGCACCTGCTGCTTCGCTTGTTCAAATGGTTGAAGCAGTTCTTAAAGATCAACGTCGTGTCATTCCTTCTATCGCTTTTTTAGAAGGAGAATACGGTTTTGATGGAATTTACTTAGGTGTCCCAACCATCTTAGGTGGAAATGGTATTGAAAAGATCATTGAACTTGAATTAACTGAAGAAGAGCAAGGAGCTCTTCAAAAATCTGCAGACTCTGTACGAAATGTTATGGGAGTACTTGCATAAATAACCTACAGAAGAGGGTGCCTTTATTTAGGGTATCCTCTTTTAAAAACAGTTGATATTTTAGTTAACCCTAGTATTTTATGGTTTGTATGGAAAGAATAAAAATGGTATGATAGAAAATATACAGATAATAGAGATTTTTCTTTTTATTCAAATTGTAAACGGTTACACTCGGAGGTGCTGACAACATGCTACTTGGAAAAAAAAGAAAGCTAGGTAGAAAAATTGAAGAAATTACAGTTGGTGAAAAACTAACATTAACTGAAAAAATAGAAGACAAGGATTTGCTTCTATATTTAGGGTTAACGAATGATTCAAACCCATTATATATTCAACACGATTATGCTTCACAAACTCCTTTTAAAAAACCTATTGTTCCTTCTGCTATGTTAACTGGAATAATTACTTCAGCGATTTCGAAATATTTACCTGGGCCAGGGTCGCAAATTCTTAAACAAACTATTGAATTTCCAAAACCTGTTTACCATTACGCCACTATCCAATTTTTATTTGAAGTGAGTGAGGTACATCCAAAGTCACATGTTGTGACAATTGAGGTTCAAGCAACAAATGAAGAAGATGAGACAGTGATTAAAGGGACATTAGAGGTTTGTCCGCCCCACAAATTAGAAAAAATGAATGGTCATGCACTAGAAAATTTTTAATTTAATCGGAAAGTTTATGAAGACTGATACATGCTAGTTGTATCAGTCTTTTTTTGGGGCAAAAAAGAAATCCCCATTTTGCCTATTGTCATATTTATAAGAATGCTAACGATTCCTTTAGCGGTATATGAATCTACCATGGGTTTGTATTATAATAAAGATAACAATTAAATATTGGCGGGATGCAGGGGTTTTTAATTTATTTGGAACATGGAGGCACTAACGTCTATGAGTAAGAAAATTCTAGTAGTAGATGATGAGCAATCAATCGTAACATTAATCCAGTACAATTTAGAGCAATCTGGATATACGGTCTTAACAGCGAATGATGGTGAAGAAGGAAGAGATAAGGCAATTGAACAATCGCCAGACCTTATTATTTTAGATCTTATGTTACCAAAAATGGATGGGATTGAGGTTTGTAAACAATTACGTCAACAAAAATTAATGACTCCAATATTAATGTTAACAGCCAAGGACGACGAATTCGATAAAGTTCTCGGTTTAGAGCTCGGGGCCGATGATTACATGACAAAACCATTTAGCCCGAGGGAAGTTGTGGCTCGAGTTAAAGCCATATTAAGAAGAAGTCAGGCGGTAATTGAAACGACTAACCAATTGATAAAAGAACAGAAAGATTACCTTCAAGTGGGTGATTTGAAAGTTTATCCGGAACATTATGAGGCATATTTTCAAGGGAAACAATTAGAATTGACACCAAAAGAATTCGAACTTCTTCTTTTCTTAACAGAAAATAAAGGAAGAGTTTTAACTAGGGATCAATTACTAAGTGCTGTATGGAACTATGATTTCGCGGGTGATACTAGAATCGTAGATGTTCATATTAGCCATTTACGAGAAAAAATTGAATTAAATACAAAGAAGCCAACTTATATCAAAACGATTCGTGGACTAGGTTATAAATTGGAGGAGCCTAAGCTCTCATGACCAGATTTCGTAGTAAACTTCTTTTTGCTCTAATTACTTTAATCATCGTTGTATTAATAGGGCTAGGTTTATTGTTAGGACAAATTTTTAAAAGCTATTATTTGAATACGTTTAATAATCGAGTTGTGAAAGAAGCAAAGGTGCTTGCCAATCAAATAGAAGAAGTTGGTGGAATTAGCAACATCAGTGATTCGTTCATTAGGGAAAACAGTCGTATTCTTGATGTCCGTTTAACAGTGGCAGATAAAAGCGGCAGAATTATTAAGGATAGTGGGGCAATTAAAAGTGCCAATAATAGAAGACAAGAAGAGAAAATTAATAAAATTGCTTCTGATTGGGATCAATCGAAAAGGCAATCTCAAATAACAGCAGAGGGACAAGAAATCAGATTTTATTGGCAACCGCTTTATACGAATGGGGAAGCACTGGATGGACTATTAATCGTTAGTACAAAAATAGACGCTCTTCAGCAAGAGTATCGTCAAATTTGGATTGTTCTTTCGGTCTCCTTAGGCATATCGCTAGTCATCATTATCCTTCTTGGAATTCGGATTACAAGTCAATACACTAAACCGATTGACTCAGCTACCAAAGTAGCCATTGAGTTAGCGAAGGGAAATTACCGAGCACGAACTTATGAGGATCACTTAGATGAAACAAGTAATCTAAGTACTTCAATAAATATTCTCGCACGTAATTTACAGGAAATGGTCTCTGCTCAAGAGATGCAGCAAGACCGATTATCGACACTCATTGAAAATATGGGTAGTGCTCTTTTGCTAATAGATCATAGGGGCTATATCGTTCTTATTAATCGTGCCTACAAAGAATTTTTTGAAATCAATCCAGCTGAGTTTCTTAACAAAAGGTATCATGAAGTTATCGTGAATTCAGAGGTCAATAAATTAATAGAAGAAATCTTTATGACGGAACAAAAAATTAGAAAGCAGCTATTACTTCCGATAAAGATCGAGCGTAGACATTTTGAAGTATATGGTGCACCCATTATAGGGACAAATGATAGATGGAATGGCATTCTCATCGTTTTTCATGATATTACAGAACTTAAGAAACTTGAGCAAATGCGAAAAGATTTTGTCGCAAATGTTTCACATGAATTAAAAACCCCTATTACCTCTATAAAAGGTTTTAGTGAAACACTTCTTGACGGAGCGATGCATGATCAAAAAGCTTTGGAATCCTTTCTAACGATTATTTTAAAAGAAAGTGACCGACTTCAATCCTTGATTCAAGATCTATTGGAGCTATCTAAAATTGAAAAGCAAGGATTTGAAATGTCTTTCCAACCAGTTGATCTTTCACAATTGATTTCAGAAGTATTGGCAATATTGGAGGGGAAGGCTCAAGAAAAAGAGATTTCTATTATTTTTGAACCCGTTCCTTTATCTGTTGCTGAAGTGGATAGTTACCGGATCAAGCAAGTGTTTATTAATCTTATTACAAACGCGATTTCCTATACTCCAAATGGGGGAACGGTAGAGGTTAAGACGACTCAGACTAACGAAAAAATAGTGGTCACTGTTGCAGATAACGGGATTGGCATTGAACCTGAAGAGATTCCTCGAATTTTTGAGCGGTTTTATCGAGTAGATAAGGCTAGAAGTCGAAACTCTGGAGGAACAGGACTCGGATTGGCCATAGTAAAACATTTGATTGAGGCTCACAAGGGGACGATTGAGGTTACTAGTGAAGTCGATAAAGGGACGACTTTTACTGTTACACTTTTTAAAAATACCAAAATGGAACAATAAAGGATAAATAAGTTTACATATCCTTTACAATAATTTCAATTTCCCTTAATAAATGGGTGTTATTATACAAAGTGAAAACCCCTTCATCCAAGGAGCCAAATGGAAAGGCGAGAACTGACCCCGTTCTCGCCTTTTCTATTTTAAAGAAGTGAGAATTCGTTGATCTATACGCAGACTTTGCCAGTATAGTGCATGGCCCGGCGAAGCATAACCCCCAACAAACGTAAGGGTCTTAACAGAACTTGTTCTCCTTATGTCTCACCATACTTGATTTCTTATTGGATATATAGAATACATGGGTAAACAGGGAGTAACTACTTTAAAGGTAATCCCTGTTTTTTCTTTTCTCTACAGTCCATGATAAAATAGAGTTAATAAACCCTCATTTAAGGAGGATACAAAATGTCAAAAAAATTAATGTTAATTGATGGAAACAGTATTGCTTACCGCGCTTTTTTTGCATTACCCCTACTGAACAATGAAAAGGGAATACATACAAATGCTGTCTATGGTTTTACAACGATGCTGCAAAAAATGCTTCAAGATGAGAAGCCTACACATATTTTAGTTGCCTTTGATGCTGGCAAAACTACCTTTCGCCATAAAACCTATGGGGAGTATAAGGGTGGCAGACAGAAAACGCCACCAGAGCTATCTGAACAATTTCCTTACATCCGTGAGTTATTGGATGCTTATAGTATTCCACGATATGAGCTTGAAAACTATGAAGCAGATGATATCATCGGAACTCTTTCCCTTCAAGCAGAGAGGGATGGCTATGAGGTTACAGTCGTTTCCGGTGATAAGGATTTAACACAGCTTAGCAGCAAAACAACAACGGTGAATATTACAAGAAAAGGTATTACCGACATAGAGGAATATACACCAGAACACATTATGGAAAAATGGGAGATTACCCCAGATCAAATTATAGATATGAAAGGGCTAATGGGAGACAGCTCCGATAATATTCCTGGGGTGCCAGGTGTTGGTGAAAAAACGGCTATTAAGTTACTAAAACAATTTGAAACGATTGAAAGATTAATGGAGTCCCTTGACGAAGTAAGTGGAAAAAAATTAAAAGAAAAGCTAGAAGAGAATAAAGATCAAGCTTTCATGAGTAAAGAACTTGCTACAATCTTAAGAGAAGCTCCTGTTGAAATATCTTTAGATGAACTTACTTTTAATGGGCCCAAGGATGATAAGTTAAGAGAGATTTTCCGAGAGCTTGGATTCAACTCCTTATTAGAGAAAATGGGAGAAGACCCTGAAAGTGAAGTAGAAAAGGATCTTCAAGAGATCTCATTTGAAATTATAAATGAAATTACTGAGGAACATCTTGCTCCTGAGAATACCTTTTATATAGAAGTGTTTGAGGAGAATTATCATGTTGGTGAGATCATTGGATTTGGTTTACATAATGAAAAGGGAACTTTCTTCTTTACACCAGAGGTTGCTCAAAATTCACAAGTATTGGCTGAATGGGCTAAAGATGAAAATCAACGGAAATCTGTGTATGATGCAAAACGTTCCATTGTTACGATGAGAAGGCTTGGATTAGACCTAAAAGGAATTGAATTCGATTTATTAATCGCATCCTATATATTAAACCCATCTGAATCAGCCGATGATTTTGCTTCCATTGCTAAACGGCATGGCGCTTCTGCCATACAGTCGGATGAAGCTTTCTATGGGAAAGGTGTAAAACGTAGAATCCCAGAAGCTGCGATGATTGCAGAGCACCTTTCAAGAAAAGCATTAACCATTAGTGAACTTGAGGAAAGCTGTACCCAGGATTTAAGAAAAAATAATCAATATGAACTTTACTCGGAGTTAGAACTTCCTTTAGCGCTGATATTGGCTGAGATGGAATTCACAGGTGTGAAAGTTGATATTGAAAGATTAAAGGAAATGAAAGAAGAACTTGCTTCAAGGCTTAAGGAGATTGAGAAGAAGATTTATGAGCTTGCAGGAGAGAACTTTAATATTAATTCTCCCAAGCAGCTTGGTGTCATTCTTTTTGAAAAATTAGAGTTGCCTGTTGTGAAAAAAACTAAGACTGGATATTCCACGTCAGCAGATGTACTAGAAAAACTTCAATCAAAGCATGAGATTATAGACTATATTCTACATTACCGCCAACTTGGTAAACTACAATCTACGTATATTGAAGGATTATTAAAAGTGATTCATAAGGATTCTAACAAGGTCCACACACGATTTAACCAAGCTTTAACACAAACAGGAAGATTAAGTTCAATCGATCCTAATCTGCAAAATATTCCGATTCGTTTAGAGGAAGGAAGAAAAATCAGACAGGCTTTTGTTCCTTCTAAAAAAGATTGGGTTATTTTTGCAGCCGACTACTCACAAATTGAGCTCCGCGTACTCGCACATATTGCAAAAGATGAGAAGCTTTTACACGCGTTCAAAGAAGATCTTGATATTCATACGAAAACAGCAATGGATGTCTTTCATGTAGAAGAAAAAGATGTGACCTCTAATATGAGAAGGCAGGCAAAAGCTGTGAACTTTGGAATCGTTTATGGAATTAGTGATTATGGTCTTTCGCAAAATCTGGGAATTACCAGAAAAGAAGCGGGCGAATTTATTAATCGTTATTTCGACAGTTATCCAGGTGTGAAGGAATATATGGAGGAAATTGTACAAGAAGCTAAACAAAAGGGCTATGTTACTACACTTCTTCAAAGAAGAAGGTATATTCCTGAAATCACGAGCCGAAATTTTAATATTAGAAGTTTTGCTGAAAGAACCGCAATGAATACGCCAATTCAGGGCAGTGCTGCAGATATCATTAAGAAGGCAATGATTGATATGGCCGAAGAACTTGTGAAAGAGGATATTCAAGCAAAGCTACTATTACAAGTGCATGATGAGTTGATCTTTGAAGCTCCAAAAGATGAAATTGAGACGTTGAAGAAAGTAGTTCCGAAAGTAATGGAAAATGCCTTGTCATTAGATGTTCCTTTAAAAGTCGATTTCTCTTATGGTCCAACTTGGTATGATGCGAAGTAAAGATTGGAGGATTGAATATTGCCTGAGCTTCCAGAAGTAGAAACGGTCCGAAAAACACTAATCGAATTAGTGAAAGGGAAAAAGATTGAAAAAGTATCCGTTTTTTGGCCGAAAATAATTAAACACCCAATGGAAGTAGATGAATTCAAGACACTTCTACAAGGTGAAACCATCGAAACCGTCCATAGAAGAGGCAAATTTTTAGTCTTTTATACAAACCATTTTGCTCTCGTCTCCCATTTGCGAATGGAAGGTCGTTATGGTTTATACGCTCCACAATTAGAATTAGAACCACATACACATGTGATTTTCACATTCACGGATGGAACAACCCTACGTTATAAGGATGTTCGAAAGTTTGGGACCATGCATTTATTTGAAAAGGGAGAGGAGGAATCGTACCTTCCTCTCAGTCAGCTAGGGCCTGAGCCATTTTCAAAGGATTTCACTACAGCTTATTTGAAGCAGAAACTGCAAAAGACAGAACGGTTGATCAAGGCTGTCTTACTTGATCAAAAAGTGGTCGTAGGTCTGGGAAATATTTATGTAGATGAAGCTTTATTTAGAGCAGGAATTTTACCCGATCGTAAAGCGAAATCTTTAAAAAGTAGTGAGGTCCTAAAGCTGCATAATGAAATTATTTCAACATTGAATGAAGCCGTTCGGCAAGGGGGAAGTACGATTCGTTCTTATGTCAACTCCCAGGGACAGATTGGAATGTTCCAACAACTTCTATATGTTTATGGTAAAAAAGGAGAAGCATGTAAAAGATGCGGATCGGAAATAGAAAAAATGGTAACTGCCGGTAGAGGGACACATTATTGCAAGAAATGTCAAAAGTAAAAGGGAAATTTAACATTAAATAAGCTCCTTCCATATACTATCTTACCGATTTTTTTGGAAGGAGATTACCAAATGAATACATCTATTTCATTATTGCTACTTGCACTTGCTGTGAGTCTTGATAGTTTTAGCACAGGTCTAACTTATGGCCTTCGAAAAATGGGAATGCCGTTAAAATCCATTTGTATCATTTCGATTTGTTCTGCTGGATCGTTACTCCTTGCAATGCTACTTGGTCAAGCGATTGAATCTTTCTTGTCTCCAACTGTAGCAGATCGTATCGGAGGAGTTATTCTAGTTGGATTAGGTGCATTTGTTCTGTACCAATTTTTTCGACCGGAAAAAGATGTAGTCCCTAATGATGAAAAGGTGTTATTCAATTTTGAGATCAAGTCTATTGGGCTTGTCATAAATATTTTAAAGCGTCCTTTGGCAGCAGATTTTGACCGTTCTGGGACGATAACCGGAATTGAGGCATTTATGCTTGGTGTTGCATTGTCTTTAGACGCATTTGGGGCCGGTATTGGAGCAGCTCTTTTAGGATACTCGCCACTACTATTGGCAGTGGCGGTTATGATTATGAGTTTTCTTTTTATTTATGGTGGTTTAAAGATAGGAAAAGTTTGTTCACATTTAAAATGGATTCAGCGTGTGTCATTTTTGCCAGGTATCCTACTTATTCTAATTGGTGTACTTAGGTTTTAGTTATATGTGAAGGGGAATTAGCAATGGTCAAGGTAATAGGGTTAACAGGTGGTATCGCTAGTGGGAAAAGTACCGTAACCAATATGCTTCAAGAAAAAGGGTTTACTGTAATTGATGCGGATGTTGCTGCACGCCAAGTAGTCAAGGTTGGAGAGCCGGCATATCATCAAATCATTAAAGAATTTGGTGAACAAATTATGCAATCAGACTTAACCATTGATCGTGCAAAACTTGGTGCCATCATCTTTCATGATGAATCAAAGAGAAAGCAGTTGAATGCTATTGTTCATCCCGCTGTTCGTCGGGAAATGCTTTTACAAAAAGAGAAAGCAGAACAAGATGGAAAGAATACGGTGTTTATGGACATCCCTTTATTATATGAAAGTGAATTAACTTGGATGGTTGAGAAAGTAATGGTAGTATATGTTGATCAAGATACTCAGATAAAAAGGTTAATGAAGAGAAATGACTTATCAGAAGAAGAAACACAAGCACGAATTTGTTCTCAACTCCCCCTATCAGTAAAAGCTGAGCGAGCAGATATCGTGATTGATAATAATGAAACGATAGAGAAGACAAAAGATCAAGTAGAGGAAACCTTAATGAAATGGGGACTAGATCCTTAATACCGTTGAAAAGGAGCTTAATGAATAGGCTCTTTTTTTTGTTTGATTTAATGCAAGTCTATTCCCTAATTTCTGAAAAATTAGACATTAAAAATATGCAAATTAATCATTTGAAATCTCGGGAAATATGTTATACTAATTTTAGTTAATTTACTTATAAGTATAACATTTATATAGAGGGGAGCCGGATTAATGAAGGCAAAAGTAGCGATTAATGGTTTTGGACGTATTGGGAGAATGGTTTTTAGAAAAGCGATCACAGAGAAAAATTTAGATATTGTCGCGATTAATGCAAGCTATCCTGCTGAAACATTAGCTCATCTTATAAAGTATGACACAAATCATGGAACATTTGATGGCGAAGTAAAAGCGAAAGAAGATGCGATTATTGTAAATGGAAAAGAAGTGAAGCTCCTTAATAATCGTGATCCTAAACAATTACCTTGGAAAATGCTTAATATTGATATTGTTATCGAAGCAACTGGAAAGTTCAACTCTAAAGAAAAAGCAAGTCTACATCTAGAAGCAGGAGCAAAGAAAGTCATTTTAACTGCACCTGGTAAAAACGAAGATGTAACTATAGTGATGGGCGTAAATGAAAGCGCATTAAATATTGAAGAGCATAGCATAATTTCCAACGCATCTTGTACAACAAATTGTTTAGCTCCTGTAGCAAAAGTATTAGATGAACAATTTGGAATAGAAAACGGATTAATGACAACCGTGCATGCTTATACAAACGATCAAAAGAATATCGATAATCCGCATAAAGATTTAAGACGTGCAAGAGCTTGTGGTCAATCCATTATTCCAACTACAACTGGCGCTGCTAAAGCATTATCATTGGTTCTGCCACAGTTAAAAGGAAAGCTGCACGGTATGGCCTTACGTGTTCCTACTCCAAATGTTTCGCTTGTTGATTTAGTTGTAGATTTAAATCGTGATGTAACAGTCGAAGAAATCAATCACGCGTTTATGACCGCATCGAAAGGAAGCTTAAACGGAGTTCTCCAATTTACAACAGAACCACTTGTGTCTATCGATTTTAATACAAATCCACATTCAGCTATAATCGACGGACTATCTACGATTGTAATGGGTGACCGTAAAGTGAAGGTTCTAGCTTGGTATGATAATGAGTGGGGCTATTCTTGCCGAGTTGTCGATTTAGCGAATTTTGTTGCACAAAAATTAAATAGTGAATCCACTGTAAAAGCTGGATAATACTCGATTAATTAAGGATGATCCAATTGATTTTGGATCATCTTTTTCGTTGTTTATTTCTTCCTCTATACGATGCGAGTGTAATGACTTTAATATATAGCTTATTATCAAAAGAAGTACAGCCATCTATCTAAATAGAATGCACTTAGAATAAGGGAAAACGAAGCAAGCCTTTGAACAAAATTTCGTAATTTTTTTTAAAACTGTTATTGCAAAAAGGAATTAAACAAAGTATACTATTTTTCGTGAACTTCTTGAAAGCATAATGTAAGAATGTTAACTACTTAAAGGGTTAGGACCTCTTCGGACTAACTTTCCCCCGTGGTAGTAACAAATTTGCCAATGGAAATGTTCATTTTGACGAAAAAATTTATGTCAAAGGGGGAAACGATCAATGGAAACAATGGGTCGTCACGTTATCTCCGAATTGTGGGGATGCGATTTTGCTAAGTTAAATGATGTAGAACAAATTGAACAAACATTTGTGGATGCTGCACTTAAATCAGGTGCAGAGGTTCGAGAGGTTGCTTTTCACAAATTTGCTCCACAAGGTGTTAGTGGTGTTGTGATTATCTCAGAATCACACTTAACTATTCATAGTTTTCCAGAACATGGATATGCAAGTATTGATGTGTATACATGCGGCGATTTAGATCCTAATATTGCTGCTGATTATATTGCTGAAGCTTTAGGCGCTCAAACACGTGAAACAATTGAATTACCACGTGGTATGGGTCCTGTTCAAGTAAAACAATCAAAAGCAAATGCACTATAAATGATGATGAATTAAACGAGGTTGACTCTAGAGAAGGTCCGGAACCATTCAATCATTGGGTAGATTAAGCTTACATTAGTTTTCTACAAATTGATTAAATGATTTCAGACACTTTTACTATGGGGTCAACCTTTTTTGTATAGCAATCTTTAATACAAATTATTAAGTTTTTTAAATATATTGTATAATAGGGTTAAGGAGGGGGCTAATATATGGGAGTTGTACAGTCTTTACTAAGAAGATTTAATACAGAATGTGAAACAAGTGACCAACCGGCTGATGAAGAATTAAAGACACATTATTATAAATCTGCATTTGATAAGGTTTACAGATCTGTTCTAGACCTTTTTTTAACTGAGCAATTTAAGGTGATATCCGATTCAAAAGAACGTGGAGAAGTAACGATTCAAAAAATCGGAAGACCCCCCTTGTTTATCGTGGTGACGATTATTACCGTTCGTCCTTTTGAGACAGCTGTCGATTTTAAAATAAGTACTGATGGAAAAAAACTTTCAGGTACATATCCATTATTAAAGCAGGAAGCATTGTCCTACTATGAAAAATTAGATGGACAACTTATAAGAAAATAGATTTGCCTTGTACTATAAGGTCCTTTTATATATGATGAAGGTAATGATTATGCATAAACGGAGTTGATACGATGAAATGCCCAACGTGTAAACATAATGGGACACGAGTGGTTGACTCACGTCCAGTGGATGAGGGACGTTCGATTCGTAGAAGAAGAGAGTGTGAGGAATGTAACTACCGTTTTACCACTTTTGAAAAGGTAGAAGAACTACCGTTAATTGTTGTGAAAAAAGAGGGAACTCGAGAAGAATTCAGCCGCGAGAAGATTTTGAGAGGTCTCATCAGAGCTTGTGAAAAGCGACCTGTACCACTTGAGCAATTAGAATTTATCACTAATGATATTGAGCAAGAACTCCGAAACCAGGGTAACTTAGAAGTATATTCTGATGCAGTAGGAGAAATGGTGATGGACAGGCTAGCCAAAGTAGATGAAGTTGCTTATGTTCGATTTGCATCTGTTTACCGTCAATTTAAAGATATTAATGTATTTATTGATGAATTAAAAGATTTAATAAAAAAAGAGTAATAAAGTTTACAATGGGCTGTCCCAAAACCAAGGTGTCAGGAACCACAACTTCAATATGTAGAAGAACCCTTAAGACATCTTCTATATATGGACAATCATAGTGGTTCCGGACCCCTTATGGGACAGCCCCTTTTCTTTTTCTCTTTATCTTCAAAATGAAAGGTAAGAGTGTAATGAAGAAGCACTGGAATGAGGTTCAGCCCGTTGATCGTTACATTGTAGGGACAAGTGGCTTATTAGACGAATATGAACGAAAAACGATTACATTTTTATATCAACCACTCATTGGAGCAACCTGCTTCAGTTTATATATGACTTTATGGTCAGAGGTAGAAAAAAATCGATTATGGTCTGAAGAATCTACACATTATCAAATAATGAACTTTCTTTCCTTAAATTTACAAGAAGTATATGATGCAAGGCTAAAATTAGAGGGAATCGGACTTCTAAAATCATTTGTGAAGGAAAGTGAAACAGGTGAACGAGTGTTCATTTATGAGTTGCAGCCGCCATTAACACCAAAACAATTTTTCAATGATGGAATGTTAAATGTCTATCTGTATAGGAAAATTGGGAAAACCCATTTTCAAAAATTAAAAAAATTCTTTTCCGATGAAAGAATAGATTTGTCACAATATAAAGAATCAACTAGATCCTTTCAGGACGTCTATTCGACAATGGAAATAGACCTTATGAACCAAGACGCTGAAGAGGCAAGTTCTATAAAGGCGAGGGAGCAATACATCGGAAAGACGACTTCAAAAGGGGTGCCTTTAGATCAAGTTGATTTTAATTTTGATATTTTACTTTCTGGATTATCTCAATCTATGGTTCCGAGAAAGTCATTTACTCCTCTTGTCAAAGAAACGATTTTAAAACTAAGCAATCTTTATGGTATTGATGCTGTGACAATGAAAAACGTGGTCCTAAGTGCATTGAATGAAGAAGACCGGATTGATATTGAAGCACTGAGAAAAACAGCAAGAGATTGGTATCAAATGAATCATGGGGATAAGTTACCTGACCTTACATCTAAAATTCAGCCTAATGAATATCGAAATGTTCAGGCTGAGCCGTCATCAAAAGAAGAGGAGCTTATTCATTATTTAGAATCAACTTCTCCTAAAGACTTGTTGAAAGATATTTCTGGTGGGGGAGAACCTTCTAAGAGTGATTTGCAGGCGATCGAAGGTGTCATGTTTGCTCAAAAACTATCTGCAGGTGTTGTGAATGTTTTAATCCAATATGTTCTATTGAAAACGGATATGAAGCTTTCAAAAGGATATATAGATAAAATCGCTTCCCACTGGGCAAGGAAAAAAGTCAAAACTGTACAAGAGGCTATGGAGCTTGCTAAGAATGAACATCGTCAGTATTTATCTTGGGCAGAAGGTAAAAATGAAAAGAAAAGTACGAATCGGAAGCCGATTAGAACGGAGAAACTACCCGATTGGTTCAATGATTCAAATGGAAATGAAAAAACGAGTGAAAAAGAGCAGGTAAACTTTGAGGAAGAAAAGAAAAAACTAGAGGAAGAGTTAAAAAACTTCCGAAAGTAGGTGGTTAAGATGGAAAAAATTAATGATACATTAAGAAAGCTGGCGGGTTCTGGTGATTTTAAAAAAAGATATGAAACAATGAAAAATGAAATTTTAAACCACCCAGATGTTCGCCATTTTATAGATATGAATAGAAATCAAATATCTAGATCAATGATTGAAGGAAGTCTCATGAAGCTTTACGAATATATCTCTCAGAGTAAAGAATGCAGACAATGCCCTAGTTTAGATCATTGTAAAAACATGATGCAAGGATTTGAACCAAATTTAGTATTAAGGGGTAATACGATTGATATTGATTACCATCGCTGTCCGAATAAAGTGATGTATGATGAAAGGAAAAAAACAGAGACATTAATTCAAAGTATTTATGTTCCGAAAGATATTTTGAAAGCGTCCTTTTCCTCATTAGGGTTAGATTCACCAAGCCGCTTAAAGGCTGTAAGGATGGCAAAAGAGTTTGTAGAAAATTATGCACCTGAAAACGAACAAAAAGGTCTTTACCTGTACGGAAAATTTGGCGTTGGTAAATCATATTTATTAGGAGCTATTGCGAATGAACTGGCTGAGAACAAAGTCTCTTCCCTTATTGTTTACGTTCCTGAGTTTTTCAGGGAGGTAAAGCAGTCGCTTCAAGACCAATCTCTTAACAGCAAATTAGAAGCAGTTAAGAAAGCTCCTGTCTTAATGCTGGACGATATTGGAGCAGAAACGATGTCAAGCTGGGGACGAGACGAAATCCTAGGGACGATTCTTCAATTCCGGATGCTTGAAAATCTGCCGACATTCTTTACTTCTAACTTTGATTATGACGGCCTTACACATCATTTAACTTACTCTCAAAGAGGGGAAGAAGAAAAGCTAAAAGCTGCAAGGATTATGGAGAGAATCAAATACTTAACACAGCCAGTCCTTATTGATGGAAATAATAGGAGACAGTAGTGTTAGTTGTAACGTTGAATATCCCTATAATTTTCCGATACAAAAATTGACGAAGGATAAAGTACCTCATTTTAGAAATTTGAGTGTACTTTGTCTTTTTTTATACCAATAAGTTTGACTACGGATTCTCATAAATTATACAAAAATTCTACTTATACATAGGAGATGTTCACCACTTTACTCATCTACTTTTTATTATTTGACTTTGAGACTTCTAATTTGTCCACTCTCCCCATATATATAAATCAGGGATTTGGCTTTAAGGGGGGAGCAGATTTGTTTGAAATCATTTTCAAACATTATGGAGATGCAGCGAATCTAAAGAAGTACTTAGAGGTAGAATCATGTCAATCATGGCTCCACGAAACACTATTTCAACAACAAAAACATTATGTTGTTTCTATAGATCAGCTTGATGAGAATGTTCAAAGTGTGGTCAAGCAATTAGCCATGTTCATTTTAAATAGTAAACGATTAGATTGGGCTTCTACGATTTTATCTGAGTTTTATTTATATAATGATCCGCATGAACAAGAGCAAATCCTGCAAATCATGATTGAAATGTTTAATGGAGAAAGACCGGAGCTTGTACAGCTTTTAAAAGAATGGGATGAAGAACAGTTTTTATATCAAAACCTTGAAGGAATTACGGAGAGTAATGGGCCTGTTTCTTTTGATTCATTTGTTAAATTCCGATTGAAGAAACTTGAAGAACGTACAATGGAGTATGTAGATATTGCAATCGATGAATATAAAATGGAACAAGATTATCAAATGTTCATTCATATGCTAAGAGAATATTTGTCTAGTCGAGAAAACCAGATTGATATCATTCATCTTTACTTTTCAAGCTATGGCTTTACTTTTTATAATGAATTTTTTGAAGAATTAACAAGAGAAAAACTTCTTACACTGATTGATAAGCGATTGTTAACGAATCATCCTTTATACGTGGACTCTTATACCATTGCTCCATTATTATCATTAGCACCTGAAAAAATTTTGGTATACTGTGATCAGCCAGAATCCAATCTTATTCGTACGATTCAAAATATATTTGAAGAGCGAGTGCAAATTTTGCCTTCATGTTCATTCCCTCTTACTATTGGGGGAATAAGTGAAGCAGTGAATGAGTAGTTACTTTATTAGACTCATTCGGGAGTGTTGTTTTATATAAATAGGTTAGGGTCTTTTTTAAAAAATAGTCAATTATCAATCCAACCTCCTCCTACTAATATCAAGCAAACAAAAGGAGACAGGGAATTGCTTTTGATGCAACAAGGCTTGCGATATCAGTAATTTTTTATGGAAGTTCTTGATTTTCATCACATAACCACTTATAATAACCTACATATTAATCACATACATTATAAAGGTTATGATGAGGATAACAGTATTCTATTTACGGTTAACAGAGAGGGAAGCAATTGGCTGGAAACTTCCTAACACGATTTGAATACTTACCACCTTTAAACTTCAATCATGAACGCTAAAGAGTAGATCTCTTTATTCAATAGTGATTGACGGCGAGAGACGTCGTTACAGAACTAACAATGAAGTCATTATGTTCATTTTCGAACAGGTGAGAAGTTGGGTGGAACCACGAGATATAACCTCGTCCCTTCAATATGAAGTGGCGGGGTTTTTTGTTTTGGCTGTTTTCTAAAAGTGTGTTGCTACCTGAGATAAGTTGGATATACATTTTAGAAGCATTGAGCAGCCTGAATACACGTAGACTCCTGCGGGAACAGTGCCAAAGTAAGACCCAGCAGCGTAGCGAGGAGGCTCACGGGTCACCCTAAGGTGGGCGAAGTGTATTCAGGCTGCGGGTAACAACAATCATTACGAAAAGAGTCTTTGTTTTTTTAAAAATTTAAAGAGGAGTGAAAAGATATGTCAGATGTTATTAAAATGACTTTCCCTGATGGAAATGTGAAGGAGTTTCCTAAAGGTACTACGACAGAAGAGATTGCTGCATCTATTAGTCCAGGACTTAAGAAAAAAGCGCTTGCAGGTAAAATAAATGGTCAACCACTTGATCTTCGTACGGGAATTCAAGACGATGGGTCAATTGAAATCATTACACAAGGACAAGACGAGGCACTAGAAATTTTACGTCATAGTACTGCTCATCTTATGGCACAGGCGATAAAGCGTTTGTACCCAAGTGTTAAACTTGGAATTGGGCCTGTAATTGAAGGCGGCTTCTATTATGATATTGATTTAGATCAATCGATTACCCCTGAAGATCTTCCGAATATTGAAAAGGAAATGAAGAAGATTATCGGTGAAAATCTTGATGTTGTTCGTGAAGATGTTAGTCGAAGTGAAGCAGAAGACATCTTTAAAGAAATTGATGATGAATATAAACTTGAGCTTCTTGAGGCTATTCCTGAAGATGAACAAGTGTCGATTTACCGTCAAGGCGAATTCTTCGATCTATGCCGGGGGATTCATGTGCCTTCAACGAATAAAATTAAAGAATTTAAACTTCTTAGTATTGCAGGAGCTTATTGGCGTGGAAATAGTGACAATAAGATGCTTCAGCGTATATATGGTACTGCTTTCTTCAAGAAAGATGAATTAAATGAGCATCTTCGTTTATTAGAAGAGGCGAAAGAGCGTGACCACCGTAAAATTGGGAAAGAATTAGATTTATTTATGAATTCTCAAAAAGTGGGACAAGGACTTCCAATGTGGCTTCCAAAAGGCGCAACGGTTCGCCGTATAATCGAACGTTATATTGTGGATAAAGAAGAGCGTCTGGGCTATGACCATGTTTACACACCTGTTATGGGAAGTGTTGATTTGTATAAAACAAGTGGACACTGGGACCATTATCAAGAAGGAATGTTCCCTGTCATGGAAATGGATAATGAATCACTTGTATTACGACCAATGAACTGCCCGCATCATATGATGATTTATAAAAATAGTATCCACAGCTATCGTGAGTTACCAATTCGGATTGCAGAACTTGGGCTTATGCATCGTTATGAAATGTCTGGAGCTCTATCTGGCCTACAACGTGTTCGCGGAATGACGTTAAATGATGCGCATATCTTTGTTCGTCCAGATCAGATAAAAGAAGAATTTAAACGAGTTGTTCGACTTGTCCAAGATGTGTATAAAGACTTCGATCTGAAAGACTATTCTTTCCGTTTATCTTATCGCGATCCAGAAGATAAAGAGAAATACTTTGATGATGATGAAATGTGGAACAAAGCACAAGCGATGTTAAAAGAAGCAATGGATGAACTTGAAGTAACTTATTTTGAAGCAGATGGGGAAGCTGCGTTCTATGGGCCAAAGTTAGATGTTCAAGTGAAAACAGCTATTGGGAAAGAAGAGACACTTTCGACTGTTCAATTAGACTTCTTATTACCAGAACGTTTCGACCTATCCTATGTTGGTGAAGATGGAAAACCGCATCGTCCAGTGGTTATACACCGTGGTGTCGTATCTACAATGGAGCGTTTTGTGGCTTTCCTTATCGAAGAATACAAAGGCGCTTTCCCGACTTGGTTAGCACCTGTTCAAGTTCAAGTTATACCAGTATCACCTGAAGTACATTTTAACTATGCAAAAGAAGTTCAGGAGAAGCTACAAGCGGCAGGACTTCGCGTAGAACTAGATGAACGTGAAGAAAAAATTGGCTATAAGATTAGAGAAGCTCAAATGAGTAAGATTCCTTATATGCTCGTTGTAGGCGATAATGAGATTAAAGATGAAGCCGTAAATGTTCGCAAATATGGAGAACAAAAATCGGAGACCGTTCCACTTACGCAGTTTATTGAGGGGATTCTTCCTGAAATCAAACGTTAATTATGAAAAAGGGTAGCTTAGAGCTATCCTTTTTTAATGGAAATTAGAAAAAGCACTTGCTCAAACTCAAAACGCAGAAACTTCCCCATCATAAAGCCCATGAAATACTCACCTTTCAAAAAACTCAAACCGATCACGGGGTTCAGCACCCCCACCAGAAGCATAGGGGTCCGTCACTCCCAAACGAAACCAAAATGAATGAACATGAATTACATCCTCTATGAAAAATACACTTCACGATGGGAGGGACTGACACCACGCCCTTGAGACGAGCATCTGCTAGAACCAAACCAGAAATTCACAACACCTAAAAAAATCCTACAATTAAATTAATCTGAAATACAACTTCCATCTAAGAATCCCTCATCGATATGAAGGACTGACACCACGAACTTAAAGTAAAAGCACTTGCTAATCCAAAGCAGAAAACTAACTCCCTAAAAAAGGTTGCACAATCATTCGCATTCTGCTAATATGAAATATGTTGTGATTTTAAAACGATCATTTGACAGCATTAAATTGCTTATGATATATTTACTAAGGTGAATTGAATACAGTTTGTGGCAAAGAAGAAGCAACCCGCTTCTCACCTGATTGACGCATGGCGCAGTTGGCAGGTATCAACGAATGAATTTAAGACGTTTATCGTTTTTAATTTAATGCGGGTGTTTCGACACGCGTATTTTTTTATGCCTTAATGACCTGCAAAAAGCTCTTTCCCAAACAAAGTATTCTTTAATAAACCTTGGAGGTGGCTAATTATTAGCAAGGATATGATCGTAAACGAAGGCATTCGAGCTCGTGAAGTTCGTCTTATTGACCAAAATGGCGAGCAGCTTGGTATCAAATCAAAGAACGAAGCTTTAGAAATTGCTATCCGTGTAAATCTTGATCTTGTATTGGTTGCACCAAATGCGAAACCACCAGTAGCCCGTATTATGGACTTCGGTAAGTACAAATTTGAGCAGCAAAAGAAAGAAAAAGAAGCGCGTAAGAATCAAAAAATCATTAATTTGAAAGAGGTTCGTCTGAGCCCAACTATCGAAGAACATGATTTTAACACGAAACTTCGCAATGCTATTAAGTTCCTTGAAAAAGGGGACAAAGTAAAGGCGTCCATTCGCTTTAAAGGCCGTGCAATCACACATAAAGAAATTGGTCAACGTGTGTTAGATCGTTTTGCAGAAGCTTGCAAAGAAGTATCTACGGTTGAATCGAAGCCGAAAATGGATGGTCGAAGCATGTTTTTAGTACTAGCACCAACTAATGAAAAGTAATTGACCCTGAGGAGGAATTGCAAATGCCAAAAATGAAAACTCACCGTGGCTCAGCTAAGCGTTTTAAAAAGACGGGTTCCGGTAAATTAAAACGTTCCCACGCTTACACAAGCCACTTATTTGCAAACAAATCTACTAAAGCAAAACGTAAATTACGTAAAGCGGCTGTTGTTTCTAAGGGAGACTTCAAACGCATTCGTCATATGCTTGACAACATTAAATAATACTGAAAGTTATTAGGAGGGAAATTCTATGCCACGCGTAAAAGGCGGAACAGTTACACGCAGACGTCGTAAAAAGGTTATTAAATTAGCAAAAGGTTATTTCGGTTCAAAACATACATTATACAAAGTTGCCAACCAACAAGTAATGAAATCATACATGTATGCTTACCGTGATCGTCGCCAAAAGAAACGCGACTTCCGTAAGCTTTGGATTACTCGTATCAATGCAGCAGCTCGTATGAACGGTCTTTCTTACAGCCGTTTAATGCACGGATTGAAGCTTGCTGGTATCGAAGTAAACCGTAAAATGCTTGCTGATCTTGCAATTAGCGATGAAAAAGCATTTACACAATTAGCTGACACAGCTAAATCAAAATTAGACAGCTAATTTTGATAAACTAAGCCATTCTCTTTACAAAAGAGGATGGCTTTTCTTATATTTAAGTAAAGTTGCACATAACATATTGAATTAGTGAGGTTTTCATATGGATCTTTTATTAATCATTCTCATCTATCTTCTGTTCATTAATATCACGGGTTATATCATAATGGGGATAGATAAGAATAGAGCAAAAAAACAAAATGCTCGCAGAATTCCAGAAAAGACAATTTGGAAAATATCCTTTTTAGGGGGAGCATTTGGAACGGTGCTCGGTATGAATCGCTTTCGTCATAAAACGAAACATCGTCAGTTTTCAATAGGGCTACCGCTATTAGCATTATTTGAAGGAGTTGCCTTCATCGTTTTATATGGAAAAATAAGTGGTTGGTTTTAGGCTATTCGTTGATGGTATAAATAAGGACTTCTGTTATCCATATCGATAGTACCTACTTATACATTGGCTGTCATAACCTCAATCTTTTTTGTATATGCTTTAATAGGCTGTATACAGCTAGTAAGGGGTGAAGAATGTTGGACGAAAGACTTCTTGTTGCATTTGCATTTATTGAGTCCAGTGGATTTTTAGCTCCGATCGTTTTTATTTTATTCCATATCCTCCGCCAGTTTGTATTTATCCCTGTAGTCCTCGTTTGCATGGCTGGGGGCATTCTATTCGGTAGTGTGTTGGGGAGTCTTTATTCTTTGATTGGATTAACTCTATTATCAATAGGATTTTACTTTGTGATACACAAGATGCCGAAAACTAAAGAGAAGCTGCTTACAACCAAGTCAAAGTGGTTTGGTCGACATGCGAAGCTAACAGTAGGGCAGATCGCGGTACTTCGTCTCATCCCTTTTGTTCACTATCAGCTATTAAATGTGTGCTTGATGGAAAGAAAACCTGGTCTGAAAGATTATGCGGTTAGTTCCTTTTGGGCAAATCTCCCACTTGCTTTTTTTTATACCGTGTTCGGTGAATTTATTTCACAGTTTTCGATAAGTATGATGATTCTTATCCTATTTGCCTTGTCGATTTTGTTTTATGTGCTTAGGGAGAAAGTGATTGTGATGAAATGGAAAGAATTCTTTCAGCCGGCAAAATCATAATAGAGGAAGAGTGAAGGGGTGAACTAATGAGATCATCTCTTTTTCTTTTACAGATAAACCTTTTTCAATGTTCAGCGCCCTCTGGACATAAGATGAGCCACCAAGGAAGAAAAAGTCACTCTTCCCCTTGGTGGCTTGATTTATGCTTAACGCATTTACTTTAACTATTTATTTATATTTAAAAATTCTTTTATCGGACTCTTCCAATCAACTGTAGAGTTAGGGTATCTTTCTAGAATCTCTTGCTCGATATATTGAAAATCTTCTTTAGCCATTCCCTTTAGAGACGAGATATTTTTAGTCCAGACAAAAATGGATACTACTTCAAACGATTGCTCAGTAGTTCCTAGATATTTTTCTCCTTCAAATAAAACGCCTTTGTACGTCACGACGAAATTTTTTCTAACATTATCTTGATCATCATAGAAAAAAAATCTCTTTTGTTCCATAGCCAGATCTAATTTTCGCTTTGGGTCAATAATAAATTTAATAGAACGGTAAATGAAATAAATAATGATTAAAACGATAAAAATACGTATGAGCCAAAGCATAATATTCCCTCCACAATAGTAGACAGTCTTCTTTTGTATGTATACGGACGAAAGCTTTAAAAGGTTTCACTTATTTTTTATTTTTTTGAAAAGGCTGTTTTCTAAAAGTTTGTTGCTACCTGAGATAAGTCGGAAATATATTTTAGAAGCACTGAGCAGCCTGAATACACGTAGTCTCCTACGGGAACAGTGGCCAATGTGAGCCCCCCCAGCGTAGCGGGTCACCCTAAAGTGCGCGAAGTGTATTCAGGCTTCGGGTTAAATAACAACAATCATGATGAAAAGGAACTTTGAAAAAAACGTAATTCTAGTATCCTGTATCCTCAAGTGTACAATATGTTAAAATATTCATGGATTTCTCCTCATTTTTGTCCGTAACTAAGACAAAAAAATCTGGGGATAAGGAGATTATTATGGATATAAATAAACTGTTAGAGATGCAAGCTGAATTAGATCGATACATTGAGGAAGAGAATGGGCTGAAGGATAAGGATTTAATTCCTAAAAAAGTCCTTGCTCTTTTAGTAGAAATTGGAGAGCTTGCAAATGAAACAAGAGCATTTAAATTTTGGAGCAAAAAGCCTGCATCGGAAAAACAGGTTATTTTAGAGGAATTTGTGGATGGTTTGCACTTTATTCTATCATTGGGACTTGAAATTGGAATTAAACAAATAAATTTGAAAGAAACAAATTTTACAGTAGAAGATATAACAGAACAATTTTTAATTATTTATAAATCAATTCATGACTTTCAAGAGAAATATGATGTTTCCAAATATCAATCACTTCTGCACCACTATTTTCATTTAGGAGAGCTCTTAGGATTCTCTTATAGTGATGTGGTGAACGCTTATTTTAGTAAAAATGAAGTGAATTATCAGAGACAGCAAGAGGGATACTAGTTTATGTCACTATTTTGGACATTTTCAGAGAATTAAGTATAATAAAATATGGTAGGTAACCAATTGAACATAGGGGGAAATTTAATGACTAAGCTAGATGAAACATTAAGCATGCTTAAAGATTTAACAGATGCCAAAGGTGTGCCAGGAAACGAAAAAGAAGCAAGAGACGTCATGAAGAAATACATAGAGCCTTTTTCCGATGAAATTACAACGGATGGTCTTGGAAGCTTAATTGCTAAAAAGGTTGGAGATGAAAACGGACCTAAAATCATGGTGGCTGGACACCTTGATGAAGTCGGCTTTATGATCACTCAAATTGACGACAAGGGATTTCTTCGTTTTCAAACAGTTGGTGGCTGGTGGTCACAGGTTATGCTGGCACAACGTGTAACGGTTGTGACAAATAAAGGGGATGTCACGGGTGTAATTGGTTCAAAACCACCACATATTCTACCAGCTGAAGCTAGAAAGAAACCTGTAGATATTAAGGATATGTTTATTGATATTGGTGCTTCTAGTCGTGAAGAAGCTACTGAGTGGGGAGTTCGACCAGGAGATATGGTCGTGCCATATTTCGAATTCACAGTAATGAATAATGAAAAGATGTTATTAGCAAAAGCTTGGGACAACCGTATAGGCTGTGCGATCGCTATTGATGTATTAAAAGGATTAAAGGGTGAGAATCATCCTAATATAGTATATGGCGTTGGTACGGTTCAAGAAGAAGTTGGTTTAAGAGGAGCGAGAACATCTGCTACTCAAATCCAGCCTGATATCGCTTTTGGAGTTGATGTTGGTATCGCTGGAGATACACCTGGAATTTCTGAAAAAGAAGCACAAAGCAAAATGGGTCAAGGTCCTCAAATTATTCTTTATGATGCATCAATGGTATCTCATAAAGGATTAAGAGATTTTGTCACCAATGTGGCAGATGAAAGCAATATCCCGTACCAATTTGATTCAATTGCAGGCGGAGGAACAGATTCTGGAGCCATTCACTTAACGTCAAATGGGGTTCCTGCTTTGTCCATTACTATTGCAACACGCTATATCCATTCCCATGCAGCCATGCTTCACCGTGACGATTATGAAAATGCTGTAAAGCTCATTACAGAAGTGATAAAACGACTGGATCGTGACACAGTAAACACGATAACATTCGATTGATAATCAGAAAAGCGGAAGCGCCTTGAACAGGCTTTAAAAAAGGTTGACCCCAAAGGGTCAACCTCTTTATTTTAATCCTTCTTCAATAGTCTCTAATAGTACATTTTGTTCTTCCTGACTGGCATGGTTCCAGAATACTTCAAGTAATACTCCAAGTCCTGGAAGTGTTTTTTCTTCTCCGCCTTGAATAGCATCCACAATCGTAGCTTTAAGCTCTTCTTGATTGTTCCCTTGAACATTATGAATAACAGCATTACGTAAATTAAGCCCCATCTTCACGATTCCTTTCTACAATGAATTTGATTCCTTTTTATTTTTCTCTTGTCTTAATTTATTATGTATAAAGAATCATGTATAATGTAAAATCAGTTATGTGCACGAAATGAAAAATATTAGAAATCGTATTGTAATAAAAGGAGAGAACCTTTTTGAAGTATATACAATCCGCAAAAAACACTCAGGTAAAGCAATGGAAAAAGCTTTTATCGAAAAAAGGAAGGGATGAATTTGGTACATATCTGCTAGAAGGCTTTCACCTTGTAGAAGAAGCTTTGAAATATAAAGAACAAATAGATGAGATCATTGTGAATGAAGAGGTGGAACTTCCACAGTCGTGGGTCTATGATGATGTGCCACTTACGATGGTTTCTAAAGAAGTAGCAAAGGTCCTTTCAGATACGGGAACTACTCAAGGAGTCTTTGCCATTTGCCAACAACAAAGAAAGACTTTTGAGTTTAACCAAGGAACTTATTTATTGTTAGACGGGGTACAAGACCCTGGGAATATTGGCACTATGATCAGAACAGCCGATGCTGCTGGAATTGACGCTGTTATTCTTGGAAAGGGTACAGTTGATTTATATAATCCTAAATTGTTACGTTCCGCACAAGGAAGTCATTTTCATCTTAGCGTTTTCCACTACGACTTAGTAAAGTGGATAGAAGGATGTAAATCTATGAAGATCCCAGTTTATGGAACCGCTCTTGAAAATGCTATTGAATTTGGTTCTGTTTCACCACAAGAATCATTTGCATTGGTTGTTGGAAATGAAGGAAATGGAGTATCAGATGAAATTTTACAGAAAACGGACCAAAACCTGTATATTCCAATCCGTGGACGGGCAGAATCATTGAATGTATCCGTTGCAGCCGGAGTATTACTGTACCATTTGAAAAATTAGGCGATAGAAAGCTGAAAAGGGTTTGAAATTTTTTAAAAACTTTTTTATAATGAAACAACATAATATAATAAGTTCTATAACGTGAACAAAACGATGACGGAGAAAAGTAGTCCATTGTTTTCATTTAGGGAGAGAGTGTCACAGACTGAGAACACTCTTATGAAGAATTGCACGAACATTCACCTCCAGAGTTGACACCGGGACCATTTCCTTATAGGAAGTGTAAAGGTGTACCGGCGAACAGCCGTTATCCGAATGAAGTGAGTATAGGTGTAATTTGACCTGTACTAAAAAGGGTGGTACCACGATCAAAACCTCGTCCCTTAACAGGGAGGAGGTTTTTTTATTTGTCCAAAAAACTTCAATTTAACACGTATAGAATATTTAAAGGAGGAAGAATGTAATGGAGGCAAAACTTAAGGAACTTCAATCAGAAGCTTTAAGCAAAATTGAAGAAGTCCAGGATTTGAAAACTCTTAATGAAATCAGAGTTGCCTATTTAGGAAAAAAAGGACCTGTAACAGAAGTTTTAAAAGGGATGGGGAAGCTTTCCGCAGAAGAGCGTCCAAAAATGGGAGCTCTTGCAAATGAAGTAAGAGGAGCGATTTCAAGCAAGATTGAAGAAAAATTAGCACTTCTTGAAAAAGAGGCTGTTACGAAAAAGCTTCAATCAGAAACAATTGATGTAACGTTACCAGGTCGTCCTGTTCGTAGGGGTAATCATCATCCACTTACAAAAATTGTTGAGGAAATTGAAGATTTATTTATTGGAATGGGTTACTCCATTGCAGAGGGACCAGAGGTTGAGAAGGATTACTATAACTTTGAAGCATTAAACCTGCCTAAAGGACACCCTGCACGAGATATGCAGGATTCATTCTATATCACAGAAGAAATTCTTTTACGTACACATACATCTCCTGTTCAAGCAAGAACTATGGAATCACATGAAGGTCAAGGTCCTGTAAAGATTATCTGTCCTGGTAAGGTGTACAGACGTGATACGGATGATGCTACGCACTCGCACCAATTCATGCAAATCGAGGGATTAGTCATTGATGAAAATATTCGAATGAGTGATTTGAAAGGTACGCTTCAAGTTTTTGCTAAGAAAATGTTTGGAGAAGAACGAGAAATTCGCTTACGTCCAAGCTTTTTCCCGTTCACAGAGCCTTCTGTTGAGATGGATATCTCCTGTAAAATTTGTGGAGGCATCGGATGTAATGTATGTAAGGGAACCGGCTGGATTGAAATTCTAGGAGCGGGAATGGTACATCCAAATGTTTTAGAGATGGCTGGATTTGATTCGAAAAAATACACTGGATTTGCATTCGGAATGGGACCAGAGCGTATTGCTATGCTTAAATACGGTATAGATGATATTCGCCATTATTATACGAATGATGTTCGCTTTATAAAGCAATTTGCCACAGAAGAATAATGAGAATGGAGGGTTAATGTATGTTTGTTTCATATAAATGGCTTCAGGATTATGTTGATTTACAAGGAGTCTCCCCTGAAGATTTAGCAGAAAAAATTACGAGAAGCGGTATTGAAGTTGAGGGTGTCGAAACAATTGGAAAAGACATCAAGAACGTAGTCATCGGTCACGTTTTAAAATGTGAACAACACCCAGATGCAGATAAATTAAATATATGCTTGGTAGATATAGGTGAAGAAGAACCCGTTCAAATCATTTGTGGAGCACCAAATGTGGCAAGTGGGCAAAAGGTTGCCGTCGCAAAAGTGGGAGCTGTTTTACCAGGAAACTTCAAAATTAAAAAAGCAAAGCTTCGTGGTGAAGTTTCTCAAGGAATGATTTGTTCTCTTCAAGAGCTCGGTGTTGAAGGAAAGCTAGTACCAAAAGAACATGCTGATGGAATTTATGTTTTTCATGAAGATGCTCTAGTTGGAGCAGATGTTGTTCAGGAGCTAGGTTTAGATGATGCGGTATTAGAATTAGGGCTAACACCTAACCGTTCAGATTGTTTAAGCATGCTTGGTGTCGCATATGAAGTGGCAGCGATTCTTGGTGTTGAAATTACTAAACCGTCAACGAAGCATAATGAAACATCAGAAAAAGCTTCCGATTACATTTCAATAAATGTCGATGCCAAGGAAGAGAATCCATTGTATGTAGCTAAGCTTGTAAACAATGTTAAAATCGGCCCTTCACCATTATGGATGCAAAATCGTTTAATTGCAGCAGGAATTCGTCCCCATAATAATGTTGTCGATATTACGAACTATATTTTATTAGAATATGGCCAGCCTTTACATGCTTTTGACTATGATCGATTAGGTTCTAAAGAAATTCTTGTACGAAAAGCAAATGAAGGTGAAAAAATCATTACTCTTGATGATGAAGAAAGGACATTAAAAAGCTCGCATTTACTAATTACAAATGGTCAAGAGCCAGTTGCCTTAGCTGGAGTGATGGGTGGAGCAAATTCTGAAGTCCAGAATGATACAACAACCATTCTAATTGAATCCGCTTATTTCAAGGGATCAACAGTTCGTTCTGCTTCAAAAGATCATGGATTAAGAAGTGAAGCAAGTACCCGCTTTGAAAAAGGGGTAGATCCTAATCGCGTTAGAGAAGCAGCAGAAAGAGCTGCCGCTTTAATGGCAGAATATGCGGATGGGGATGTTGCCTATGGGTCTGTTGCTTTTGATGAAATAGACATGCAGCCTCAAGTAGTATCCATTACACTTGAGAAAATAAATTCGACATTGGGAACTGATATTTCAGCTGAAGAGGTAGAGCAAATCTTCAAACGTCTGCAATTTTCTGTTGAAACTAAAGGAAATCAATTTATTGTGACAGCGCCAACTAGACGTGGTGATATCACGATTGAAGAAGATTTATTAGAAGAAGTTGTAAGACTTTACGGATATGATCGTCTCCCTGTCACCCTTCCGGAAGGTGAGGCAACACCTGGTGGATTAAGTTCCTATCAACAAAAGCGAAGAGTCTCTCGTCGTTATTTTGAAGGGGCAGGGCTTCTTCAAGCTGTTACCTATTCATTAACAAGTGATAAAAAGGCTGCACAATACGCCATTGACCAACGTGAGCCCGTTCGTTTAGTTATGCCGATGAGTGAAGAAAGGAGCAACCTTCGTCTAAGTATTATTCCACAATTGCTAGAAATCGTTTCTTATAATATTGCAAGAAAAAATGATACATTGGGCTTTTATGAAATCGGATCGGTTTTCCTAAATGAAGGAAAAGATGTGCTTCCAACTGAAGAAGAACATATTGCAGGAGTTCTTACTGGAAAGTGGCATGCACATGCTTGGCAGGGTGAGAATAAGGATGTAGACTTCTTTGTTACAAAAGGGATATTAGAGGGACTATGTAAAGAGCTAGGAATAGATGAAGCTGTTAGTTACCGACAAGCAACTAAAGATGGCTTCCATCCTGGTCGTACAGCTGAAATTTTACTTGATGGTGAAGTGATTGGATTCATTGGTGGAGTCCATCCAGAAGTTGAAAAAGAATTAGATTTGAACGAAACATATGCTTTTGAACTAAAAGCTTTGCCATTATTCCATTACGAAAAGGCACCGCTGCAATATCAGCCAATTCCTAGATTCCCTTACATCACTAGGGATATTGCTCTAGTGGTTGAACAAGATGTCAAAGCTGGAGAGCTTCAATCGTTGATTAAGGAGACTGGTGGAAAACTATTAAAAGAAGTGACACTATTTGACCTTTATCAAGGAGAACATATGGAACCAGGAAAAAAATCCTTAGCTTATTCACTTAAATACTTCGATCCTGAACGAACATTAACGGATGAAGAAGTAGTGAAAACACATGATAAAGTATTAGCTGCTGTAAAAGATAAGGCGGGAGCAGAATTAAGAGGATAGAAATAGAAAAACCAGACCTTTTGGAATGTTGAAGGTCTGGTTTTATATTTAGGCTGTTTTCGTAAACGAAAAAGAGTTAGTTGGTTGCAGCGAAAGGATGCTCGCTTTCCGCGAGGCGGACGGTGAGCATCCTCGGTGCTCTGCGCCTATGGGGTCTCACCTGTCCCGCTACTCCCGCATGAGTCTCGCATATCCACTCCAACCAACCTTTTTACAAAAACATTTATTCTTAAAAACCAACAATCACTTAGAAAACAGCCTATATTTTTTAGCCATTTCCTATCTCCTAGCCAAATTAATCGCTTTCTCACTATTAGCAAAATGCCATTTCGTCATACTCTTCAAGTGATCGATTCCGTCGCTTTGAATGATTTTTGCTGCAGCGATATCCACTTGTTTTCCTGCCCCTTTTGGTAATGATACACCCGCTTTCTCACTTAATTTATCAAATTCTTTTAAGAAGGCGTAACGAGCAATTATAGATGCAGCTGCAACAGAAAGGTGTACACTTTCCCCTTTTGTACTGAAAAAGACATTTTCCCTTTGAATGTTTTTTTGACCGGCAATGTGCTTATAATATGTGTTCTTCTCAACAAATTGATCAATCAATATTGCTTCTGGTTTTTCCGGAGAAATTTTATTTAATAGATTCAAAATCGCTTTATTGTGGAGCAAAGCTTTCATCTTTCCTTGTGTCATACCGTTTGCTTGCAGTCCATTATATTTCTCATTATGTAGGACAAGTAAGCTATAAGGAATAGTGACAATCAGCTGTTTGGCAATCTCAATAATCTGTTCATCCTTTATGTTTTTAGAATCCTTTACCCCTAATTCTTTTAATAAAGCCATTTGCTCTTTTTTTACATAAGCGCTGACTACTGTAATCGGACCAAAGAAATCTCCTGTCCCTACTTCATCTGATCCAATTACTGATAACTGCGCAAAGCCTTTAGGTAAATGAGTTGGCTGTTCCTTAGGGGCATTAGTGGATGCGGATGTTCCATCTCCCCATCTTCTTGCTTCGATCTCCCCGTTTGCTCCTTGAAATAATACCTTCCCAGACTTGTAGGCAGTAACGGTACACCCAGTTGGTTTCGCTATAAAAACGGAACCAGGCGGCTTTTTTTCCGACAATGTGGATTTATAGTAGTGAGTCATTTCTTCAATAATAGATTGTTTACAAATTAATACTGTGTTAGCCAATTCAACCTCTCCTTTAGTTCAATACTCTTAATTTAAACATAATGTGACTTTATACGACAATTTCTTTCCAAATTAAAAAGTTTCATGTTATGATATTGTTTAGGATTCTTAAGATTGGAGGCACTCTGAGTTGTCTAATGAAAGAAAAAACAGAACAACAGTTGATATATATGGACAGCAATATGTCATTGTAGGGACTGAGTCAACAAGTCATATGCGTCATGTAGCTTCACAAGTAGATGATAAAATGCGTGAAATGAGCTCCTTGAATCCTTCATTAGATACTAGTAAACTAGCGGTACTTACAGCCGTTAATGCTGTGCATGATTATCTTAAGCTTAAAGAGGAATATAAATTTTTAGAAAAAGAATTAAAAAACCTAAAGGATTGAACATTATGCTCGATTTAGCCCTTTTAGTGATATTAGTCATCGGATTTTTCATTGGATTAAAACGTGGCTTTATCCTTCAACTAATACATATGACCGGATTCATTGCTGCTTTTATCATAGCATATTTGTATTATGATCAACTTGCTCCAAAGCTAACATTGTGGATCCCATATCCAGTTCTTGATAAGCAATCCACTTTAAATATGATTTTTGAGGGTGCTAATTTAGATCAAGCTTATTACCGTGTTATTGCTTTTGCTCTTATATTTTTTGCGGTGAAAATCGTTTTACATTTAGTAGGTGCAATGCTCGATTTTCTATCACATCTTCCGATTATTAAACAATTAAATGTTATTGGCGGAGGGGTTTTAGGATTTATTGAAGTTTACTTAATGATCTTCATCTTACTATATATTGCTGTGTTATTACCGATTGAATCCGTTCAAAATCTAATTAATGATTCTGTTATTGCAAATGTGATGGTTCAGGACACACCAATCCTTTCTGAACAAGTGAAAGAATGGTGGATAGAATACGTCAAGAAACCATAATGAATCTATGAGGCTGTCCCAAAAGGGGTCCAGAAACCACCATGTTCGTTCATGTATAGAAGATGCTCCTGAGGTTTTCTTCTATATATTGATGTTGTGGTCCCTGGCTCCTTGGTTTTGGGACGGCCTTTTTTCTATCCCTTAAGGCTTCAGTAAGCGCTCGCTTAACTCGACAATACCTCTAAAGTTTTTCAATTATTTATGTAATCTGATAGTATTATTACTGGTGACGTCTTGAATAATAGTACATATATATTGTAGGTGATGAAAATGACTGCTAATAAAAAGGATATCATAAAATTACTAGAGCAAATTGCTATTTATATGGAATTAAAAGGGGAAAATTCGTTTAAAATATCCGCTTTTCGAAAAGCGGCGGCAGCGCTGGAAAATGATGACCGAAGTTTATCTGAAATTGATAATTTTACCGCTTTGAGTGGAATCGGAAAGGGAACGGCTGCAGTTATTGAAGAATTCGTTAAAGATGGAACTTCTTCCGTCTTAAAGGAACTTCAGCAAGAAGTACCTAATGGTTTAATTCCCTTACTTAAGCTTCCAGGACTTGGAGGCAAAAAAATAGCAAAGCTTTATAAAGAACTAGATGTTAAAGGTATCGATGATTTAAAAAAGGTATGTAATGAAGGAAAAGTACAGGGATTAGCGGGCTTTGGAAAGAAAACGGAAGAGAAAATACTTCAAGCGATTGAAAATGTTGGATCAAGGCCAGAGAGGCTTCCATTAGCGTATATGCTTCCAATTGCAGAAGAAATTGAAAAACAATTAGTGAAAATGGAGGGTATTATTGATAGCTCCCGAGCTGGAAGCTTAAGGAGAATGAGAGAAACGATTAAAGATTTGGATTTTATCCTTTCGGTTGAAGAACCATTAAGGGTGAAAGAACAACTGCTCAGTTTACCTCGAATAAAAGAAGCCATTGCTTCCGGTGATACCAAAATTTCCTTAACCTTTGATTACGATTGGGAGGTTTCCGTTGATTTTAGACTTGTGATGCGTGAGGAATTTGCAACAGCTTTACATCATTTTACTGGTTCGAAAGATCATAATGTAAGAATGAGACAGCTCGCCAAAGAAAGAGGCGAAAAGATCAGTGAATACGGTGTAGAAATAATAGAAACAGGAGAGGTCATTACTTTTGAAACCGAAGAGGAGTTTTATGCTCACTTCGGATTACCTTGGATCCCGCCTGAACTTCGGGAAGATGGAACAGAAGTCGATCATTTTAGTAGAAGCGATAATCTAATTACTTCCTCTGATATTAAAGGAGATCTTCACATGCACTCCACATGGTCAGACGGTGCAAACTCGATCGAAGAAATGATTGAAGCTTGCAGAAGGAAAGGATATAAATACATGGCCATTACCGACCATTCACACTATTTACGTGTCGCGAACGGCTTGACTAAAGAAAGGCTTCTTCAACAGCATGATGAAATAAAAAAATGGAATAAAAAATATGACGATATTGAAGTCTTATCTGGAATCGAGATGGACATTCTCCCTAACGGTGAATTGGATTATGATGATGAAGTTCTAGCAAAGCTAGATCTAGTCATTGCATCCATCCATTCGAGTTTCTCACAACCAAGGGGAAAAATTATGGAGAGATTGAAGAAAGCTCTATCAAATGCGCATGTTGATATTATTGCCCACCCTACTGGTCGCATTATTGGTCGAAGAGAAGGATATGACGTGGATATTGATTTACTAATAGAATTAGCAAAAGAAACAAATACGGCTCTTGAATTGAATGCCAACCCTAATCGACTTGATTTATCGGCTGACCATATTTATGAAGCGCAGGAACGCGGCGTCAAAATTGTCATTAATACCGATGCACATAGTATTAGTCACTTAGAATTTATGGGAATAGGTGTTGGAACAGCGAAAAAAGGTTGGATTAGAAAAGATACGGTGATAAATAGTTATGAAACAGATGAACTGCTCTCATTCCTAAAACGAAATGATGAGTAGCATGTAAGAGGAGGAAGTACTCCATGAATGAGAAAGCTTTAAGAACATTGGAGTTTGATAAAATAAAGGAACAATTACATCAATATACTGCTTCATCACTTGGGAAAACCAGAGTCGATGAATTAACCCCTTCGAGTTCTTTAGGTGAGATCATTGAGATGCAGAATGAAACAGATGAGGCTGCTAAGGTTTTGAGATTAAAAGGACATACCCCTTTGGCAGGGATTCATAATATTAGACCACATATTAAGAGAGCTGAAATTGGTGGAATCCTTAGCCCAATGGAATTTGTTCAAATTGCAAGTACAATTCATGCAAGCAGGAAGTTCACCCTTTTTATTGAAGAAATGTTAGAAGATGAAGTGGAATTGCCAATTCTTGAATTCAAAACAAATCAGATGGCTGTGCTGACTTCATTAGAACATAGAATCAAACATGTTGTAGACGAAAATGGAGAAATACTAGACTCTGCAAGTGATACATTACGACAAATACGAAGCTCACTTAGAGCAAATGAAAATAGAATTCGAGAAAAGTTAGAGAGAACGATTCGGTCGAATAATGCACAGAAGATGCTTTCAGATGCTATTATTACAATCCGAAATGAACGCTATGTGATCCCGGTAAAGCAAGAATATCGTGGTCATTATGGTGGAATTATTCATGATCAATCTTCATCTGGACAAACGTTATTTATTGAACCAGAGGCCATTGTCACTCTTAATAATCAATTGAGAGAGCTTCGCTTAAAAGAGCAAGATGAAATCGAAAGAATCCTTTTTGAGCTGACACAAGAAATAAATGAATCAGGGACTGAATTACAAACCATTGTTAGCATTATGGCAGATATCGACTTTATGTTTACAAAAGCGAAGTTTGGTAAATCCATCAAAGGAACAAAGCCTTTAATGAATGACAACGGTTATATTAAGCTTAACAAGGCGAGACATCCACTTTTGCCAATTGAAGAAGCGGTTGCGAATGATATTGAATTAGGGAAAGACTTCTCATCAATTGTCATAACAGGCCCGAATACAGGTGGAAAAACAGTTACATTAAAAACGGTTGGTTTATCCACTCTAATGGCGCAATCAGGCCTTCAAATTCCATCACTTGATGGTTCAGAAGTAGCGGTGTTTCAGTCGATTTATGCTGATATCGGAGATGAGCAATCAATAGAGCAAAGCTTAAGTACTTTTTCTTCACATATGGTTAACATCGTGGGAATTCTCGATAAGGTCGACCATGAGAGTCTAGTCTTATTTGACGAACTTGGAGCTGGGACAGACCCACAAGAAGGTGCTGCACTAGCTATATCGATTTTGGATGAAGTTCATCTAAGAGGTGCAAGAGTAATAGCAACGACTCATTATCCAGAGCTTAAAGCTTATGGGTACAATCGTGAGGGAGTCGTAAATGCGAGTGTAGAGTTTAATGTAGAAACATTAAGTCCTACTTACAAGCTGTTAATCGGTGTGCCTGGACGAAGTAATGCATTTGAAATATCTAAACGATTAGGGCTGAAAGATAACGTTATTGAGAGAGCGAAAGCACATATTGGAACAGATAGTAAAGAAGTTGAAAATATGATTGCTTCACTTGAACAAAGCAAACGGGATGCAGAGAAGGAACGTTTAGAAGCAAATGAGCTTTTAAAACAAGCTGAGAAGATGCAGAAAGATATGCAAAAGCAAATGATGGAATATTATGATAAAAGAGATGGCATGTATGAAAAGGCTGAACGTAAAGCAAGTGATGTTGTAGAAAAGGCTAAAGCTGAAGCAGAAGAAATTATTCGTGAGCTGCGAAAAATGCGATTAGAGAAAAACGTTGATATTAAAGAGCATGAATTAATTGATGCTAAGAAGCGAATGGAAAATGCTGCACCTACATTAGAAAAGTCAAGAGCAAAAGCAAAAACTAAAACTGAAAATCAGCAGCTTAAGCCAGGGGATGAAGTGAAAGTCTTAACTTTTGACCAGAAAGGACATCTAGTTGAAAAAGTTTCAAATTCAGAATGGCAAGTACAGATGGGGATCATGAAAATGAAAGTGAAAGAAAAAGACTTGGAATTTATTCAGTCTCAACAAAAAGTAGAAACAAAGCCTCTAGCAACGGTAAAAGGGAAGGATTTCCATGTTGGACTTGAACTAGATCTTCGTGGAGAACGATTTGAAAGTGCCTTGTCAAAGGTAGAGAAATATTTGGATGACGCTACTCTAGCCGGTTATCCAAGGGTTTCAATCATTCACGGAAAAGGAACTGGAGCATTAAGGCAAGGAGTTCAGGAATATTTGAAAAACCATCGCTCCGTTAAGAAAATTCGTTTTGGTGAAGCAGGCGAGGGTGGAACTGGCGTAACTGTGGTAGAATTTAAGTAATTGAAAACCATTTTAAGAGGAGCCAAATGAATTTATGGTAAACTTTTGGGAAAATGAGTTTGTCCAAACAGCTGGAAATTATAGTGTTGTTATATTGTTTCTTATTCTATTTTTATCCGTCTTCGAACTTGTGACAAAATATCGCAATTGGGAAGAGATTAAAAATGGGAATCTCGCCGTTGCAATGGCGACAGGCGGGAAAATCTTTGGGATTGCAAACATCTTCAGGCATGCGATTTCTGTAAATGATAGTTTGTTAACAACGATTGGTTGGGGGATTTTTGGATTTGTTCTATTATTAATGGGTTATTTTATTTATGAATTCTTGACTCCAAAGTTTAAGATAGATGAAGAGATTGAACGTGATAACAGGGCTGTAGGTTTCATATCCCTTGTTATATCAGTAGGACTCTCATACGTTATTGGTGCAGGAATATCTTGAGGAGAGAATAATGGAAACACTTGCTAAGATATTATTGTTTTTATGTGGAGGATTTTTACTTATTGGAGTTATATACATGATTTTTCTCGCATGATGGTAAGGGCTGATTTTTATAATCAGCCCATTTCTATTTTTTAGGGGAATTTTACTACATAGGTTTGTCGAAAAAAATATTTTTAGAATAGATAACAAATTGTAAGGACTCTTTGCTTATAATATAATGAGAGAAGAATATAAATTTTCAAAAAATTTTCGAGGGGGGAAAGATGTGGAAAAATTATGGGTTGATCAGTATCCTCAAGAAATTCCTGCCAACTTAGATTATGAATCGATTCCTGTTCAAAATTATTTAACAAAGTCTGCAGAGTTGTACGCAAATAAAGTGGCTATACACTTTATGGGAAAAGAAATAACGTACAAAGAAGTTCATCAATCCGCTTTAAAGTTTGCGAATTATCTTAAAGAGATTGGAATTGAAAAAGGAGACCGAGTAGCCATTATGCTGCCTAATACACCCCAGTCGGTTATCGGATACTACGGTGTACTCTACGCTGGTGGTGTAGTTGTTCAAACCAATCCACTTTATATGGAGAGAGAAATTGAATACCAAATGAAAGACTCTGGTGCAAAAGTCATACTTACTCTCGATATCCTATTTCCAAGAGTAACAAAGGTAATGGATAATACTGATTTAGAACACGTAATTGTAACCGCTATCAAGGATGTACTCCCTTTTCCTAAAAATTTAATTTATCCATTTATCCAGAAGAAACAATATGGAATTGTTGTAAAAGTGACACCATGTGACAAGTATCATTTATTTACAGACATTATGTCCACTTCAAATGATAAACCAATTGAACTAGAGATTGATTTTGAGGAAGACTTAGCCTTACTTCAGTATACAGGGGGAACAACTGGATTTCCTAAAGGAGTAATGCTTACCCATAAAAATCTTGTGGCTAATGCATCCATGTGTGATGCATGGCTTTATAAATGTAAAAAAGGAGAAGAAGTGATTCTCGGTTTACTACCATTTTTCCATGTGTATGGAATGACTACTGTATTAATATTATCTGTAATGCAGGGATATAAAATGGTTCTTTTGCCGAAGTTTGATCCTGAAACGACTCTAAAAACGATAGATAAACAGAAACCTACTTTATTTCCTGGGGCTCCAACTATCTATATTGGATTACTAAATCATCCTAATTTACGAAAATATAATCTTTCATCGATCGATTCCTGTATAAGTGGATCTGCGCCATTGCCCATTGAAGTTCAACAGAAATTTGAAAAAGTAACAGGTGGAAAACTCGTTGAAGGCTATGGATTAACTGAATCATCCCCTGTGACACATTCAAATTTTTTATGGGATAAAGAGAGGGTAAAAGGCAGTGTAGGTGTTCCATGGCCAGACACTGAATCAGCGATACTATCCTTAGAGACGGGAGAGCCACTACCCCCTAATGAAATTGGTGAAATTGCGGCTAGAGGTCCCCAAGTGATGAAGGGATATTGGAATCGTCCTGAAGAAACGGCTGAAACGATTAAAGATGGTTGGTTACTCACAGGAGATTTAGGATATATGGATGAAAAAGGATATTTCTATGTAGTGGATCGAAAGAAAGATATGATTATAGCAGGTGGTTTTAATATTTACCCACGAGAAATCGAAGAAGTTCTCTATGAACACTCTGACATTCAAGAGGTTGTGGCTGCAGGAGTCCCAGATCCATATCGTGGAGAAACAGTAAAAGCCTATGTGGTATTAAAAGAGGGAGCTGCATTAACAGAGGAAAATCTAGATGTGTTTGCTAGAAAGCATTTGGCGGCATATAAGGTTCCAAGAATATATGAATTTAGAAAAGAATTACCGAAGACAGCTGTCGGAAAAATCTTAAGGAGAGCACTCTTTGAAGAGGAAAAGAAGAAATTTGAAGAAAACGAAAAGTTAGGCTAAACTTAAAAGTAGAGTGTTTCTTCTGTTCTCTCTTTTTGTATCAACTTCGGACAAGTTATATATTCCTTGACAACCATTCTAACTCCTTTTAATATGTAAATATGAATGAATGGTCATTCATCACACTAAAAGGATGGGCATTATTATGAAAAGAAATAAACCAAAATACAAGCAAATCATTGACGCTGCCGTGATTGTAATAGCAGAGAACGGGTATCATCAAGCACAAGTTTCGAAAATAGCAAAACAAGCTGGAGTAGCGGATGGAACAATCTATTTATATTTTAAAAATAAAGAAGATATTCTTATCTCACTCTTTAGAGAGAAAATGGGATATTTTGTTGAAAAAAATGAAGAAGTTATAGCAGGAAAATCGACAGCGGCAGAGAAGTTATTAGTGATGATTGAAAATCATTGTAGAATCTTGACAGAAGATTCCCATTTGGCGATTGTTACTCAATTAGAATTACGTCAGTCTAATAAAGAGATACGTTTAAAAATCAATGAGGTGTTAAAGGGGTATCTTCAACTTGTTGATGAGATTCTTTATTACGGAATTGAGACGAACGAATTTGATCCAGATTTGGATGTAAGGTTAACACGCCAAATGATTTTTGGAACATTAGACGAGATGGTGACAACTTGGGTGATGAACGATCAAAAGTATGACCTGGTTGCACAATCACCTGCCATACATCAGTTATTAATAAACGGATGCGGTGGCAAAAGGTAAACAACTTCAGAAGGGGATGAATGGATGAAGTATTTAACATGGGACCTTGAAGAGCACGTGGCGTTTATTACCATTCAACGACCACCAGCAAATGCACTTGCCAGTGATTTAATTCTCGAACTCTCGGAGATATTAGACGAACTGGAAGAGAATAAAGTTGTAAGAGTGCTTCTTCTTCAAGGCGAAGGAAGATTCTTCTCCGCAGGAGCGGACATCAAGGAATTCACTACAGTTAAAAATGGAGATGAATTTTCTGCACTTTCAAAAAGAGGACAAGATCTATTTGAAAGAATGGAAAACTTCTCAAAACCAATTATTGCAGCTATCCATGGGGCCGCTCTTGGCGGAGGATTAGAGCTAGCAATGGGTTGCCATATTCGCCTAGTGAGTGAGAATGCAAAGCTTGGACTACCGGAATTACAGCTTGGATTAATTCCAGGATTTGCAGGTTCACAACGACTGCCAAAGCTTGTAGGTACACCAAAAGCAGCTGAAATGCTTTTAACTAGTGAGCCTATTACTGGTACTGAGGCTGTCCAATATGGTTTAGCAAATAAAGCATATGCAGAGGAAGAGCTGTTCGTTAAGGCAAAAGAAATGGCTCATAAAATATCTAAAAAAAGTCCAGTAGCTATGAAAGCTGCTCTTGAACTATTAAGCTATTCAAAAGATGACCGTTTTTATGAAGGCGTTATGAGAGAAGCAGAACTATTTGGAGATGTATTCCAATCAGAGGATGGGCAAGAAGGGATTGGAGCTTTCGTAGAAAAGCGTACTCCAAACTTTAAAGGAAAGTAAATTTTTTTGAGAAGAATTTTTTCAATATTTATAAACAAGTGAAAGTTTTAACTTTTGGGAGGGAATAGAATGAACATCTATGTACTTATGAAAAGAACTTTCGACACAGAAGAAAGAATCTCCATTTCCGGCGGACAAATCAGTGAGGATGGAGCGGAATTCATCATCAATCCATACGATGAGTATGCAATTGAAGAAGCGATCCAAGCACGCGATGCACATGGTGGAGAAGTAACGGTTATAACTATCGGAAATGATGAAAGTGAAAAACAATTACGGACAGCGCTCGCTATGGGAGCTGATAAAGCAGTATTAATAAACACTGAAGATGATGTAGAAAACGGCGATCAATTTACAACAGCGAAAATTCTTGCTGAGTATTTAAAAGATAAAGAAGTAGATTTAATCCTAGCAGGGAATGTAGCCATTGATGGAGGATCTGGTCAAGTTGGTCCAAGGGTTGCTGAGCAATTGGATATTCCTTATATCACTACTATTACAAAACTCGATATTGATGGTGATAAAGTAACGGTTGTCCGTGATGTTGAAGGAGATTCTGAAGTAATTGAAACAACTTTACCGCTTCTTGTAACTGCGCAGCAAGGGTTAAATGAGCCTCGCTACCCTTCGCTACCAGGGATTATGAAAGCGAAGAAAAAACCATTAGATGAAATTGAAATCGATGATATCGACTTAGATGAAGATGATGTGGAAGCAAAAACAAAGACAATTGAGATTTTCTTGCCACCGAAAAAAGAAGCTGGAAAAGTGTTAGAAGGAGAATTAGACGATCAAGTAAAAGAACTTGTGAAACTTCTCCATACAGAAGCAAAAGTTGTTTAATCTTTAGCTTTTGATCGGAAAACACAAAAATCATTCAGGGGGTAATCAAACATGAGCAGAAAAGTGTTAGTACTTGGAGAAGTACGTGATGGTTCTTTACGTAATGTATCTTTTGAAGCAGTAGCCGCTGGAAAAACAATTGCCGAGGGCGGAGAAGTAGTAGGTGTTTTAATAGGGAAAACTGTAAGCGCTTTAGGAGAAGAACTTATTCGATATGGTGCTGACCGAGTAGTCGTTGTGGAAGATGAAAAACTTGAACAGTATACATCTGATGGTTTTTCACAAGCCTTTATGGCGATTGTTGATCAAGAGAATCCAGAAGGAATTATTTTTGGTCATACAGCACTTGGTAAAGATCTATCTCCAAGGATTGCAAGTAAATTAAGCACGGGATTAATCTCCGACGCTACAGCTATTGAAGAGGCTGGTGGAAATCTTGTTTTCACTCGTCCAATCTATTCAGGTAAAGCATTTGAAAAGAAAATTGTAACTGATGGAGTCATCTTTGCAACAATACGTCCAAATAATATTGTTGCTTTGGATAAAGATGAATCAAAGAGCGGAGACGTATCTACATTATCAGTGGACATTAAAGATTTACGTACTATTATTAAAGAAGTAGTAAGAAAAGCAAGTGAAGGCGTGGATCTTTCAGAAGCAAAAGTTGTTATCGCTGGAGGGCGCGGAGTTAAAAGTACAGAGGGTTTTAATCCTTTACAAGAACTGGCAGATGTTTTAGGTGGTGCCGTTGGTGCTTCACGTGGAGCATGTGATGCCGATTATTGTGACTATTCACTGCAAATAGGACAAACAGGTAAAGTGGTAACGCCTGATCTTTATATTGCTTGCGGTATTTCTGGAGCTATTCAGCATTTAGCCGGAATGTCCAATTCAAAAGTAATTGTAGCAATCAATAAAGATCCAGAAGCTAATATTTTCAATGTAGCTGACTATGGAATTGTTGGTGACTTATTCGAGGTTGTTCCAATGCTTACAGAAGAATTCAAAAAGCTAAAAGTTACTTCTTCTTAAGTAAAACTTAGAGGAGTTGACCCAAAATTGGGCAACTCCTTTCTTGTGTTTATACCTTGAATAGATAAAAGAGATGAGGGTAAATTAGCATTGAGCAAATTATTCGCATCGACAGATATTCGGTGATATACTGACGATAATCAAGAAGATAAATAAATATTGGAGGTAATTTCTTATGGCTATAACAAATGCAACTGATCAAAATTTTTCTAACGAGACTAGCTCAGGTTTAGTTCTTGCAGATTTCTGGGCACCATGGTGTGGACCATGTAAAATGATTGCACCTGTCCTTGAAGAATTAGACTCTGAAATGGGCGATAAAGTAAAAATTGTTAAAGTTGATGTTGATGAAAATCAAGAAACAGCTGGTAAATACGGAGTTATGAGTATCCCAACCCTTATCGTTTTAAAAGACGGAGAAGTAGTGGATAAAGTAATTGGCTTCCAACCAAAAGAAGCTTTAGCAGAGTTATTAACAAAACATGCATAAAACTTCTTTAAGAAACTGACCTAGTTGGGTCAGTTTTTTTTTATGAAAGATTAAATGATTTCAAAAATGGGCTTTTTTAACTTACTACTATGAGTGTTTATCATCTCCCGACAGAGGACTCCTACTTCAAGGAATGTGAAGGTAGCCCAATGAGTAAGTAGGAGACGAATGTCGGTTGGCATTAACCAAAAATTTCCTTACTATGGTATAATAAGAACAAACGTTCCTTTGAAGTGAGGTAGAAATCATGTTGGTCAACAAAGCCTATAAATTTCGTCTCTATCCAACTAAAAAACAGACGGAACTCATTCATAAAACAATTGGCTGTTCACGTTTTGTGTTCAACTTCTTTCTTGGTAAACAAAAAGAAAAAGATGCTTATTGGTATTTAGTCAAAGAAATGGTTCAGTATGGCCAGCTCCCTACGAATAATTGGAAGGGAGGGTACCGTAGGGTCGATAAGTGAGGGTAGTTCAATGTATAATAGTATTCAAAGCAATTTCCAACTAAATATCCTATTATGTTTTAACAAAATAAACGTTACTTGAATGAAAAAACTAAATTATTGATTGTGGGGGGTGAATAAACGTGAATGAAAGTATATCCCATAAGCTGGCAATCCTTCCTGATCAACCAGGATGCTATTTAATGAAGGATCGTCAAGGAACGATTATTTATGTAGGGAAGGCGAAAGTATTAAAAAATCGTGTGCGATCTTATTTCACTGGATCTCATGATGGGAAGACCCAAAGGCTTGTCGGAGAAATCGAGGACTTTGAATATATTGTCACTTCGTCAGATATAGAAGCTTTGATCCTTGAAATGAACTTAATCAAAAAACATGATCCAAAGTATAATGTCATGTTGAAAGACGATAAAACATATCCGTTTATTAAATTGACAGCTGAAAGACATCCGCGATTAATAACAACTAGAAAGGTGAAAAAAGATAAAGGAAAATATTTTGGACCATATCCAAATGTAGGAGCGGCAAACGAGACAAAGAAATTGCTGGATCGTCTCTATCCATTAAGAAAATGTTCAACGTTACCAGATCGTGTCTGCCTATACTATCATATGGGACAGTGTCTTGCACCGTGTGTGAAAGAGGTTAAAGAAGTTACGTATAAAGAAATGACCGATCAAATAGCCAGTTTTCTTAATGGAGGTTATAAGGAAATAAAAAAAGATTTGACAGATAAAATGAAGGAAGCAGCTGAAAGTTTAGAGTTTGAGAGAGCAAAAGAACTGCGTGACCAAATTCAGCATATCGAAGCAACGATGGAAAAGCAGAAAATGACGATGAATGATTTCACAGATCGGGATATTTTTGGTTACTCATTTGATAAGGGCTGGATGTGTGTCCAAGTTTTTTTTGTGCGTCAAGGAAAACTAATAGAACGTGATGTTTCTATGTTTCCGATTTATGATCAGCCAGAAGAAGAATTTCTCACGTTTATAGGCCAGTTTTATTCCAAGGCAAATCACTTTAAGCCGAAGGAAATTTATTTACCTGAAAAGGTGAATAGTGAACTGGTTTTCGAGCTCCTTCAAACGAAAGTATACCAACCACAAAGAGGACGAAAAAAAGATCTTGTTCGATTGGCAGAAAAAAACGCAGATATAGCATTAAAAGAAAAGTTTTCTCTTATTGAAAAAGATGAAGATCGAACAATTAAAGCTGTTGAACGTTTAGGGGAAGCAATGGGGATTCACCCGCCGCTTAGAATCGAGGCTTTTGACAATTCAAATATTCAAGGAACAAATCCAGTTTCAGCTATGATTGCCTTTATTGACGGGAAACCCGCTAAAAAAGAATATAGAAAATATAAAATTAAAACGGTTCAGGGTCCTGACGACTATGAATCCATGAGGGAAGTTATCAGACGACGTTATACAAGAGTGTTAAAAGACGCTCTTCCACTTCCTGACCTTATTCTCATTGATGGAGGGAAAGGGCAAATTGAATCAGCACGGGATGTACTTGAAAACGAGTTATCCCTTGATATTCCTCTCGCAGGACTAGCAAAGGATGAAAAACACCAAACCTCACAGCTTCTATATGGAAATCCCCTTGAAATTGTTCCTCTTGAGAGAAGAAGTCAGGAATTTTATTTATTACAAAGAATTCAGGATGAGGTTCATCGGTTCGCCATTACTTTCCATCGTCAGCTACGAGGAAAAGGTGCCTTCCAATCCACTTTGGATGATATTGAAGGAATTGGACCCAAAAGGAAGAAACAGCTATTGAAGCACTTTGGCTCAATTAAAAAGATGAAAGAATCTAGTTTAGAAGAGCTCATCAAACTGGGGTTACCTAAAAAGATAGCGGGAATTTTATGGGATCATTTGCAGAAATGATGTTGTTAACCTAAATTTTATGTGCTATAATGAACAAAATTTTATAATAATTATCACTTTAGAGTTACAAAGTGGTGATAGAGGTGCGAACTTCAAGAGTAAAAGCTTTGAAGAGTATGGGCTCTAAAGAAGGGCTTTGAAAGGGAAGGTTCGCCGAAGTAATAACAAACTCATAGTTGTTATTACTGGTTCTACATTTTAAGAGGTGTAGAATTGTCAAGATGATGTTCTTTCATCTTGGAGAGCTATCTCACAATGTGAACCTTCGTATGTTTATATATACGTTTGTCACAAGCAATGAGATAGAAATTCTCATTGCTTTTTTTATTATTTATTGTGAGTAATAGCAACACTATGCAGAAAAGAGGGCGAAACAGTGGGGATTATTGTACAAAAGTTTGGCGGAACTTCGGTTGGATCTGTTGAGAGAATTCTAAATGTTGCGAATCGTGTAGTTGAAGAGAAAGAAAAAGGAAATCATGTCGTAGTTGTCGTTTCAGCCATGGGGAAAACAACGGATACATTAGTCAATCTTGCAAAAGAAATCACAGCGAATCCAGCGAAAAGAGAAATGGATATGTTGCTAACAACTGGAGAACAGGTGACGATTTCCCTATTAACGATGGCTTTAATTGAAAAAGGTTATGAAGCTATTTCTTATACAGGTGGGCAGGCTGGAATTCAAACAGAACCCCATCACGGAAATGCTAGAATTGTGCATATCGACCCGGTGAAAATTAAAAATGATTTACATAACCATCGCATTGTCGTGGTTGCAGGATTTCAAGGGATTACAGAAAACAGAGAGGTTACAACATTAGGTCGCGGCGGTTCTGACACAACGGCTGTTGCTTTGGCAGCAGCCCTTGGTGCAGATCGTTGTGATATATATACGGATGTAGATGGAGTTTATACTTCTGATCCTCGTTTCGTTAAAAATGCAAGAAAATTAGGGTCTGTATCCTACGATGAAATGCTTGAGCTTGCAAATTTAGGTGCAGGAGTATTGCATCCAAGAGCAGTAGAATTTGCTAAAAACTATCATATCCCATTAGAGGTTCGTTCTAGTTTGCAAAAGGATAAAGGAACGATTATTGAGGAGGAAATTACAATGGAACAAGGTCTAATTGTTAGAGGTGTAGCTTTTGAAGATGAAATTACACGAATGACGGTGTTTGGAATTCAAAATCCAATGACAAGCATGTCTTCTATCTTTTCGAAACTTGCACGACATCATATAAATGTTGATATCATTATACAAAGTCAAACAGAAGCAAACCATACGAATTTATCATTTTCTATTAAACATCATGATTTACAGGATGCTTTAGGAGTGTTAGAAAAGTACAGGGAAGAATTAGGGTTCACCCATATAGAACATGAAAGTCGTCTTGCTAAGGTGTCTATAGTAGGATCAGGAATGATCTCTAACCCTGGGGTAGCCGCTCAAATGTTTGATGTATTAGCTAGTAATGACATCATTATAAAAATGGTGAGTACTTCGGAAATCAAAGTTTCAGTGGTGATTGATGAAGATAAAATGCTAAATGCTGCTCAAGTGTTACATGAAACTTTTCAATTAGATCAAATTGCAGAACTAGAGGGAATTTATATTAAATAGTCAAAAGGGGATAGATCCAATGTTACGTGTTGGATCTATCCCCGTTCCTATAGTCTAATCTATAATGGACTCTTTTTGATCCCAACGAACTAGTATTTTAATAGTTTTGTTGCGCTTATGTAATTCATCCGTGGCTTCCGCTAATACTTTTTTTTGATTTTGTAATTGTTCCGCTAAGAAGCCCGCTTCGAGCTTGAAGCTAATATCTGATTTCATTTCAAGTCTACGGGAGACAAGCTCTCCAGAGAGTTCGAAAGTCGCTTCATTTCTTTTTTGTTCAATTAGTGACAAATCTCCCCAGGCTGCTTCATGAAAAAAGGAAATGATCTCTTCCTGTGACATAAGGGGAAATTTTCTAGCAATTGTTTTGCCTCCCCAATAAAGAACATCAGGGGTGTGCTTCCCTAGCACTTCAGGCATGAAAATGTCTCGTATGAGCTCGTAGGCGAAAACCGGAACGGTCTGTTTTTCTTGTTCGGTTTTTTCGTTCTGTATTTCCAATTTAATCCCTTCTTTCTATTACACTATTATATACGTCTTATCACTAAAAATTAACTGTCAATTGACCGAAGTTTTTATGGCATATTTTGGTGATATAATTTTAATAATATAGACATGAATGGAGGATACCATAATAGCTGTATTCAGTCAGTAAATATACTAGTAAATAAATTAAAAATAGTTTTTCAATATGTCAATTTTAGTGAATACGTTTTCTTGACGCTTCAACTACTTGGGAGTAAAATGAACATGTCATATAATTGTTACAATATGAAAATTGCAAAGGTTAGCTAATGTAATCGTTACATATTCAATTAGAAGACCTTATAGTTTTCATCATTAAGGGGGGTATATCATGGCTGGAAATCGTGAATTTAATTATCGCAGGCTTCATTCATTGCTAGGTGTTATTCCAGTCGGAATCTTTTTAATCCAACACTTAGTCGTGAACCATTTTGCAACACGCGGGGCAGAGGCATTTAATAATGCCGCTCATTTTATGGAAAGTTTACCTTTTAGGATCGTTTTAGAAACGTTTGTAATCTTTCTACCATTGTTGTTCCATGCACTTTATGGGCTTTACATAGCTTTTACTGCTAAGAACAACGCATCTAAGTTTGGTTACTTCCGTAATTGGATGTTCTTGCTGCAACGTATTTCAGGTGTAATCACATTGATCTTTATCACTTGGCATGTGTGGGAAACAAGAGTAGCTGCAGCATTTGGTGCTGAAGTCAATTATCAGATGATGGAGAATATTTTATCGAATCCATTAATGCTTGGCTTTTACATTGTTGGGGTAATTTCAACTATCTTCCACTTTGCCAACGGATTATGGTCATTCCTAGTTAGCTGGGGATTCACTGTTTCTCCACGTTCGCAGGTTATTGCTACTTATGTCACTTTAGGAATTTTTGTTGCACTATCAATTGTTGGCCTTCGTGCCATTTTTGCGTTCGTTTAAGAGGTTAAATCGTTATTATATCTTATTAGATATTTTTAGGTACTTTGGTAAGAAAAGGAGTGAGTCACGATGAGTAAGGGCAAAATCATCATTGTCGGCGGGGGATTAGCCGGCTTGATGGCCACAATTAAAGCAGCAGAAACAGGATCGCAGGTAGATTTATTCTCTCTAGTACCGGTAAAGCGTTCCCACTCTGTTTGTGCTCAAGGTGGTATTAACGGGGCAGTTAATACAAAAGGGGAAGGCGACTCACCTTGGGTGCATTTTGATGATACTATCTATGGCGGGGACTTTTTAGCCAATCAACCTCCTGTAGAAGCAATGACCAAAGCAGCACCTGGCATTATCCATTTACTAGACCGAATGGGAGTTATGTTTAACCGTACACCTGAAGGTCTTTTAGATTTCCGTCGTTTCGGTGGAACACAGCATCACCGTACAGCATTTGCTGGGGCAACGACTGGTCAGCAATTATTGTATGCTCTCGATGAGCAAGTTCGCCGTCATGAGGTAGCAGGCCTTGTAAATAAGTATGAAGGCTGGGAATTCCTCGGAGTAGTGATTGATGATGAAGGTGTTGCAAGAGGAATTGTTGCTCAAAACTTAAAAACTATGGAGATCCAATCATTCGCAGCAGACGCTGTTATTATGGCTACGGGTGGTCCGGGAATTATTTTTGGTAAGTCTACGAACTCAGTTATTAATACAGGATCGGCTGCTTCCATTGTTTATCAGCAAGGAGCATATTATGCAAACGGAGAATTCATTCAAATTCATCCAACAGCGATTCCTGGTGACGATAAATTACGTCTAATGAGTGAATCTGCACGTGGAGAAGGTGGACGAGTATGGACCTATAAAGACGGTAAGCCATGGTATTTCCTTGAGGAGAAATATCCAGCTTATGGTAACTTGGTACCTCGTGATATTGCTACTCGTGAAATCTTTGATGTTTGTGTGAATCAAAAGCTCGGTATAAACGGTGAAAACATGGTATATCTAGATCTTTCACACAAGGATTCAAAAGAGTTGGATATTAAATTAGGTGGAATCATTGAAATCTATGAGAAATTTATGGGTGATGACCCACGTAAAGTTCCAATGAAAATTTTCCCGGCTGTTCACTATTCAATGGGTGGACTATGGGTTGATTATGATCAAATGACCAATATTCCAGGGTTATTCGCCGCTGGTGAGTGTGATTATTCACAGCATGGAGCAAACCGTTTAGGAGCAAACTCACTTCTTTCTGCTATTTATGGCGGAATGGTTGCGGGTCCAAATGCAGTGAAATATATTAAAGGTCTAGAGAAAAGTGTTGAAGATATTTCATCGACGGTTTTCGAACGCTATGTCAAACAAGAAGAAGAAAAATGGAATAGCATTCTTTCAATGAATGGAACAGAGAATGCATATGTTATTCATAAAGAATTGGGCGAATGGATGACGGATAATGTTACGGTTGTTCGCTACAATGATAAATTGAAACAAACAGATGAGAAAATTGTTGAACTAATGGAGCGCTATCAGAACATTAATATGAATGATACGCAGAAGTGGAGTAATCAAGGAGCAATGTTTACTCGTCAATTACAGAATATGCTTCAGTTAGCACGTGTAATTACAATCGGTGCGTTAAATCGTAACGAAAGTCGTGGAGCCCACTACAAGCCGGACTTTCCGAAACGTAATGACGAAGAATTCTTGAAAACAACAATGGCGAAATTCAATGCTGAAGCGAATTCACCTGAGTTCCATTACGAAGACGTTGATATTTCTTTAATCAAACCACGTGAACGTGACTATACAAAGAATAAAGGGGGGAATTCATGATGAGTGAAAAGAAAACGGTTCGTTTTATCATAACTCGTCAAGATCACCCTGATAAAGCTCCTTATCCAGAAGAATTTGTTCTTGATTATCGCCCTAATATGAATGTTATCTCAGCACTCATGGAAATACGCCGTAATCCAGTTAATGCAAAAGGGGAAAAAACGACTCCAATTAACTGGGACATGAACTGTCTTGAAGAGGTTTGTGGAGCTTGTTCGATGGTTATCAATGGGAAACCACGTCAATCGTGTACAGCACTTGTTGATAAGTTGGAACAACCGATTCGTCTTGAGCCTATGCGTACGTTCCCTGTAGTCCGTGACTTACAAGTGGATCGTAGCCGTATGTTCGATTCCTTGAAAAAGGTTAAAGCCTGGATTCCAATTGATGGAACATATGATTTAGGACCAGGTCCTCGTATGCCAGAGAAAAAACGTCAATGGGCATATGAACTATCAAAATGTATGACATGTGGTGTTTGTCTTGAAGCGTGTCCAAATGTTAACAGCAAATCTGACTTTATTGGTCCTGCACCATTGTCTCAGGTTCGTTTGTTTAACGCTCATCCAACAGGGGCGATGAACAAAGATGAGAGATTAGAGTCGATTATGGGTGACGGTGGACTTGCCAACTGTGGTAACTCACAGAACTGTGTACAATCTTGTCCAAAAGGAATTCCTTTGACAACTTCAATCGCAGCATTAAACCGTGAGACCACTTTCCAAATGTTTAAGAGCTTCTTTGGAAGCGACCATATGGTAGATTAATTAGAATCATTGTAAAAAAGTGTTTGCCCAAAACCGGCAGACACTTTTTTTTGGTCCCATTTCATAAGCGGATCTTTTTTTGGAACAAATATTGTCAATTTGTGTCGAGAAATCGATAGAAGCGGAAAGGTTGAAAATAGAAAAGCTAATATTAAATATTAAACTTCGAAAGTTGATGATTAAAGGAAAAAAGTTGAAAAAAGGAATTGAAAAATTGAAAATTAAATTTGTGTATCAACGAACTTGGTGAACTTAGCCTTTCATCCTCTGTTCAAGGCGCTTCCGCTTTTCTAGTGTCCAGCTCCAGCGCCTAGCTCCTCGAGTCATAAGTCAAGCCACCAAGAAGGGAAAAGTCCCCCTTCCTTGGTGACTCGCCTTATGCTTGTCGGAGCTGTTCAAGGCGCTTCCGCTTTTATTGGTATGAGTAAATTAAATAGAACAATACTAATTTTACTACATACTAAGGATTTATTTTATTATTAAAAATTATAGTTCTAATGTTCTGTCTATTGTAAACGTTTTAGGGATTTTATACTGTTTTTGGTTGAATTTTGAAATAACCATCGAAAAATGTCGGGTAATATGAGAAAAATGTAGTGTAGGAAAAAATATACATTAGGAGGATAAAGGAATGAGGAGTAAACAAGTAAAAATATTTGCTGTTCTTACTGCATTTTTCATGGTTTTAGCCACAGTCATTCCTTTTGCTGGAACGGCTTCCGCAAATGAAGTGCTTTCAGTAGAAGATGCAATTGCGAATAATGAAGGTTCGGCAACAGTTGAGGGGTATATTGTCGCACATACCTCAGGAACGGTTTCATTTGATTTTGAAGCGCCATTTGGGAATGATTATAACGTAGCATTAGCAGATTCACCAAATGAAACAGATCCTGCGAAACTACTACCAGTACAAGTTCCAAGTTCATTCAGAGGGGACTTTGGCTTACAAACAAACCCAGATATTATCGGTGAAAAAGTTCAAGTGACGGGGAATCTTGAACCATACTTCACTGTACCTGGTTTAAAAAATCCGTCAGAAATGGTCTTTTCTGATCGTGAGCCAGACCCGGAGCCAGATCCGGTAATAGCTCCAGGTATCCATGAGATTCAGGGAGAGAGTCACCAATCACCATTAAAAGGTCAACAGGTTGAAGAGGTAGAAGGAATTGTTACATTTGTTGAAAGTAGCAGTCAATTTTATATTCAATCATTAGAACCAGACGACAACCCAAAAACATCAGAAGGTTTAATGGTTTATAAGAGTGACCACGGTTTGAAAGCAGGAGACGTTATTAAAGTTGATGGTGAAGTAAAAGAATACGTGCTTGCAGGTTATTATGAGAGGTTTGAAACGGATTTAACATTTACTGAAATTGCTGCAAGCTCTGTAACAAAAACAAGTGAAAAAGAGCTTCCAGAGCCTGTTGTAGTGGGAGAAGATGTTACATACCCTACTTCTATAATTGATAATGATCAATTTCAACAATTTGATCCTAAAGAAGATGGAATAGATTTTTATGAAAGTTTAGAGGGAATGCTTATCGCTTTAGAAAGTCCACATGTGGTGGGTCCTCAAAAGTATGGTGAGGTTCCAGTTATTCCTGAATTATTGGAAGGAAAGGACTACACTGATAAAGGTGGAGTATTGTTACAGGAAGACAATAGTAATCCAGAACGGATTTTTATTGAAGCTGGTGAAGACTTTGTAGCCAAGACAGGTGACCGTTTTACAGATCTAGTTAGTGGTGTTTTAAGCTATAGTTATAGTAATTTTAAGCTGCTGACTAATGAGTCCACTTTACCTGAACTTGAAGAAAGTCCAGTTGAGCGTAATGCTACTATACTAGAAGAGACTGAGGAAGAAATATCAGTTGCAACCTATAATATTGAGAATTTTTCTGCACAAACAAATCCAGAAAAAGTTGAGAAAATTGCACATTCTATTATAAATCAGCTAAAAACTCCTGATATTATTGGACTTGTAGAAGTTCAAGATAATGATGGTGAAGCAGATACTGGAACCACAGATGCAAGCCAATCCTATCAGGTTTTAGTTGATAAAATCAAAGAATTAGGCGGACCAACATATGAATTTACTGATATTGCTCCGGAGGATAAAAAAGACGGAGGAGCACCAGGTGGGAATATTCGTGTTGGGTACATTTATCAACCAGATCGTGTCAGTTTAAAAGAAGCTCATAAAGGAACAGCGACAGAAGCTGTTTCATATGAGAATGGGTCATTAACACATAACCCTGGTAGAATTGATCCACAAAACCCTATTTTTGAAGATACTAGAAAACCCTTAACAGCTCAGTTTGAATTTAATGGAGAAGACATTATTGTCATCAATAACCACTTTAATTCAAAGGGTGGAGATGCACCTCTATTCGGGAAAATTCAGCCTCCAGTATTAGAAAGTGAAAATAAGAGAATTGAAATTGCTACTGTCATCAATGGCTTTATTAATGATGTAAAATCTAAGAATCCTGATGCAAATGTAATCGTCATGGGAGATTTGAATGACTTTCAATATTCCAAGCCTTTAGAAGTTTTAAAAGGAGATATATTAACGAATGCTGTCGATACTTTACCTGTGAATGAGCGTTATACTTATAACTATCAAGGAAATGCACAAGTATTGGATCATATTCTAGTATCAAATAATTTGGCACCTAATATGGAAGCAGATATTGTTAATATCAACTCCGATTACATGGAAATACATGGTCGTGCAAGTGATCATGACCCAGTATTAGTTCAACTTGATTTAAATGCTGAGGACAAACCTCTAGATTTAACACTTATGCATACGAATGATACACATGCACATTTAGAGAATGCTCCACATATGCATACAGCGATTAAATCGATTCGTTCAGGGAATCCTAATGCGTTGTTATTAAATGCGGGAGATGTATTCTCAGGTACATTATTCTTTAACAAATATCTAGGACAAGCGGATTTAGAGTTTATGAATAAAATCGGATATGATGCTATGACCTTTGGTAACCATGAATTTGATAAAGATAGTAAAACACTTGCAGATTTTATCGAAGGTGCAGAATTTCCTTTTGTTAGTGCAAATGTAAATGTTTCGGGAGATCAAGTTCTTAACCCTTTAAAAGTAAATGAAATTGGCACACCTGAAGAAAAAGGGAAAATATATCCTGCCATTGTAAAAGAAGTAGAGGGTAAGAATGTGGGGATTATTGGTTTAACAACAGAAGATACTACTTTCCTAGCAAATCCAAGTGATCAAATTGTTTTCGAAGATGCTAAAGTGAAAACAGAAGAAACCATTGCATCACTGGAGGAACAAGGTGTGAATCATATCATTGTTCTTTCCCACTTAGGATTCAAATCAGATCAGGAATTAGCCAATAGTGTCTCTGGGATTGACATTATTGTTGGGGGACATTCACACACTAAATTAGATGAGCCTGTTGTTGTCAATGGGGAAGCTGAGCCAACCCTTATCGTTCAAGCGAATGAATATGCGAAATTCCTAGGAAAACTTCAAGCTTCATTCAATGAAGAAGGTGTTGTCACTGAGTGGAACGGAGAACTCATTGATATTCTTGCCAAAAATGAAGCAGGGGAGTTTATCTACCCACAAGACGAATGGGCAGCAAATCGTATAGCGGAACTTAGTGAGCCGATTGAAGAGATGAAAAAGACAGTTATTGGTCACACTAATGTTCCATTAAACGGGGAGAGAAGCGACGTTCGTACAAAAGAAACAAATTTAGGAAACCTCATTACGGATGCAATGCTTGAAAAGGCCAACAAATCAGTTCCGACTCAAATTGCTATGCAAAACGGAGGAGGGATTCGAGCTTCTATTGATGAAGGGGAAATTACTCTCGGAGAGCTTCTAACGGTAATGCCGTTTGGAAATACATTAGTTACATTGGACTTGACTGGAGAAGAAATTCTACAAGCTTTAGAACATAGTGTTTCACTAGTAGAAGAACAAGCCGGACAATTTATGCAAGTATCCGGACTCCGCTTCCATTTCGATCCATCTCAACCTACAGGAGAAAGAGTATTTGATGTACAGGTTCAGACTGATAACGGATTCGAAGAAATGAAGCTCGACCAAATGTATACAGTAGCAACAAATGCCTTTGTAGCAGATGGCGGAGATGGTTACTCTATGTTCAAAAAAGCTAAAGATGATGGCAGAATGAATGAATTATTCTTCGTTGATTATGAAGTGACACAAGAATATTTAGAGTTAAACAGTCCTGTATCACCTCAGGTTGAAGGTAGAATTTTAGAAGGTGAAAAGCCTGATGAAGAACAACCTGAGGAAGATAAATGTGAAAAGCCGCACCCAGGTAAGAAAAAGGGACATGACAAACAAGATAAACATAAGAATGGTAAAGGTAAGAAAAACGGTCATAAGCCATGTAAAGACAAAGACAAAGACAAAGACAAAGACAAAGACAAAGACAAAGACAAAGACAAAGACAAAGACAAAGACAAAGATAAAAAACATCAAGAGGCAGCATAATATTCTTTATGAAGAGGGTACTAAGAGGAATGATTTCCTTTTGGTACCTTCTTCTTTTCGTAAGGTGAAGAATAGCTTATAATAGAAAAATGAACAGTGATTCATTTTTGTGACTAGATGTATAGTTGTTTATATAGAAACCAACAAGGCATCTTCCACATAATCTTTTAGGAGGGGCAAAATGAAAAAGATTTCATATATTGAGAATATAGAGGAATGGAAACGAGGATTTTTATTTTATCATGAAGTAAAAGTAAGGTTTTCTGAAACAGATATGTTTGGTCACCTAAACAATACAATCCCGTTTACCTACTTTGAAGATGCAAGAGTAGAATATTTTAAAAGCAAAGGGTTCATGCAGAAATGGGTTAACATTAAACATCATAGTATACCTGTTGTTGCTGACCTCCAATGTGACTTTTTAAAACAAGTTTATTTTGATGAAGTCATAAAAGTGTTTGTTAAAGTTCAAAGCGTGGGAAGGTCATCGGTTGATATACATTATATGGGAGTGAATAACAAAGAAGATATTTGTTTTACTGGTAGAGGGACAATCGTGCAAATTTCAAAACAGACGGGGAAAGGTTTATCCTGGTCAGATGAAATGAAAGATCAATTACAGCATGATGCTTTTGTTGTGGTAAATCAACAGTGAAAAATCATTGCCTATTTTTGAGAAATCACACCTCCTCTATGTCACTCTAAACCGAGAATTTTCATATGATAACGTGACGACCAACAATACCCATCCCCGCGGTTTAAAGCTGGCGAAGGCAAGGAGGGTTACCATAATTGAAGGACAATGATTTTACACACAAACCGTTGCTCACCAAAAGAGAAAGAGAAGTATTCGAGCTGTTAGTTCAAGACAAGACAACGAAAGAAATCGCAGGAGAATTATTTATTAGTGAAAAAACAGTTCGAAACCATATTTCCAACGCCATGCAAAAGCTTGGAGTGAAGGGCCGTTCACAAGCAGTTGTAGAACTCCTTCGCATGGGGGAACTCAAGCTATAACATAAAGGAGATGACCTATTTGGTTAGATCTACTAGGATCTTCAATTTATAGATGTTTAGATATTCTATAATTTGAGAAAATAGTGGCGGCCATTTCAAACGGTCATCTCCTTTTTACTTTTCTTTAAGGTTGTTTTCGGCATAGATTGTTGCTTTTCGACCAAGAATGGAAACCCGAAATTATAAGGTTTCGGGGCATCTTTTCGTCAAAGCAATAAATGTTTCACTAGAATTGAATGATTTAAGGTGTTTATAATTAAAGCAACATAGTATACGAAAAGAGCCTTCCTAAAAGAAAACTTGAAATTTGTCGAGAAAAAGGTGACAATGCTATGTAGATAAACGTTCGATACTAAGGAGTGTAGTGAAATGAAGGATTCTGTTGAAATGAATGAAGACACTGCTGTCTTTGCTTTTATAGAAAAAGACTTACGATACATATCTTCTATTATTAAACAAAAGGGCCGAGAAATTTTAAGCCAATATACGATAACCCCTCCCCAATTTGTTGCTCTTCAATGGTTATTTGAAGCGGGTGACATGACGATTGGGGAGTTGTCGAATAAAATGTATTTAGCATGCAGTACAACGACAGATCTTGTCGATCGAATGGAGAAAAATGAACTAGTTGTTCGAGTTAAGGATGAAAAAGACCGGAGAGTAGTACGTATTCACTTGTTAAAAGAAGGTGAACGTATTATTGAAGAAGTGATAAAAAAACGACAACACTATCTTCAAGAAGTGCTGAAAAACTTTTCTCCAGAAGAGGTGCAATCATTAAACGAAAATTTAACAAAATTACATCAAGAAATAAAATCAGAATGAGGGGAAATTGTGAACCAACCAATAGGAGTAATTGATTCAGGAGTCGGAGGTCTAACAGTGGCCAAAGAAATCATGAGACAGTTACCTAATGAAACCATATATTATCTTGGAGATACAGCTAGATGTCCTTATGGGCCAAGAGGAGAAAGAGAAGTAAAGCAGTTTACATGGGAATTAACTCAATTCTTATTAGAATTCAATATTAAAATGCTTGTTATTGCCTGCAATACCGCGACAGCTGTTGTATTAGAAGAAATTCAAAACGAGTTAAACATACCGGTTATTGGAGTGATCCAGCCAGGGGCACGTGCTGCGATTAAACAGACTAGGAATCATAGCATCGGGGTCCTTGGAACGATTGGGACGGTTAGAAGTCAAGCCTACACAGAGGCATTACAAACGATTAATCAAAAAGTTAAAGTGACTTCACTTGCTTGTCCTAAGTTTGTTCCATTAGTAGAGAGTGGCGAAATCACTGGGAAAATGGCTGAAGAAATTGTTGCTGACACATTAGAACCATTAAAATTCACAAATATTGATACGTTAATTCTTGGATGTACTCATTATCCTCTTTTAGAGCCAATTATTGAAAGTTTTATGGGGGAATGGATTGAAGTGATTAGTTCCGGTGATGAAACAGCTCGGGAAGTAAGTACGATTCTTCATTACAACAAGCTATTATCAAAAGAATCTGCTAAACCGAGACATACGTTCTTTACTACAGGATCTTCTGGAATTTTCTCAAATATCGCCAATCATTGGCTAGGGGTTACGTATATAAAAGCAAAAACCATTCGGTTGGGAATCTAATGTTCCTCCCGAATGGTTTTTTTGAATTTTCTTTTTCGAAATCGGTCTATTTTTAAATAGAGCTCGTATACATGATAGTACAAACTGTCTGGGGAGGGTTTCCTTATGTCAAAGAAATCAATGGCTACAATGGCCGTAACAGTATTAGTATCATCTGTATATCTAGCGGGCTGTGGACTTTTTAGTGGTGGTGAGAAAGAAAAGATTGATCCACCAGAGGACGTTTCATACTTAGAAGAAGGGGAGTCAGTAGATACGAAGCAGGAAGGTGATTCAGCAGATGCAAAAAAAGAAGGTGAATCTGTAGAATCCAAAAAAGATGGTGAAAAAAAAGAAAAGCCTACAGCTTCCGGTGAGGAAGAAGAAGCTACAGTCATGACGGAATTGTACTTAATTGATGAGAATGGTTATGTTGCTTCACAAAAGCTTCCACTTCCAAAAACAGAAAGTATAGCCACTCAAGCACTTGAGTACCTTGTAACAAATGGTCCCGTTCAAAATATTCTACCTAATGGATTTAGAGCGGTACTTCCAGCCGATACACAAGTGAGTGTCAATATTAAAGATGGAAAAGCCATCGCTGATTTTTCAAATGAATTCGCTGAATATCAACCTGAAGACGAAAAGAAAATTTTACAGGCTGTTACATGGACGCTAACTCAATTTGACTCTATTGAAACCGTTGAGCTTAGAATGAATGGTTATGAATTAACGGAAATGCCTGTTAACGGGACACCAGTTGATGAAAAACTATCAAGAAAAGATGGGATTAATACTAATACTACCGGTGTTGTAGATGTAACGAATACCCATCCAGTAACCGTTTACTATGTGTCACAAAAAGGTGATCAAACCTATTATGTTCCTGTGACTCAACGAGTAAGCAATTCTGTTGAAGATCCAGCGAAAGCAGTCATTCAGCAGCTTGTGGAAGGACCAGGCTATCAATCTACTCTTGTAAGTGACTTTACTGATGTAGCATTACTGGATGATCCAAAAGTAAAAGATGGCATTGTAACACTTAATTTTAATGAAGCAATTTATAGTAGTTTTGAAGAAAAAATCGTTTCAGAGCATTTATTAAATTCACTTGTTCTCTCACTTACAGAGCAAAAAGGGATTAAAAGTGTTTCCGTTAAGGTTAATGGAGAAACGGCGTTAGTGAACAAAGAAGGCGAACCGATAACAGAACCGGTTACTCGTCCTGAAAATGTCAATACAATTAGTTTTTAAAAACAGGTTTTTTGATATACTATATAGTAGTTAAAAAAGAGGTGGGCAAATCCCGCCTCTTCTATTTTTGAAAGAATATTTAATTCATCGTTCAGGAAAATTTTGAAGTCTAAAGCTTGCATTATTTTTTAAAAGCAAGTAATGAAAAAACAGGAGGTAATCTAATGAGAATAGATAATAGAGAAAAGAATCAATTAAGACCATTACATATTGAAACAGGTTATATAAAGCACCCAGAGGGTTCTGTCCTGATTACAGTGGGAGATACAAAGGTGATTTGTAATGCAAGTGTTGAAGATCGCGTGCCTCCATTTATGCGAGGTGAAGGTAAGGGTTGGGTAACAGCTGAATATGCTATGCTTCCTAGAGCTACCGACCAGCGTAGTATCAGAGAATCTTCTAAAGGGAAGGTTTCTGGGCGAACAATGGAGATTCAACGATTGATTGGACGAGCTTTAAGAGCTGTAGTCGATTTAGAAGCTCTTGGAGAAAGAACAATATGGATTGATTGTGATGTTATTCAAGCAGATGGAGGAACCCGTACCGCTTCTATAACAGGAGCGTTTGTTGCCGTAGCCATCGCTTTAGGAAAACTACAAGATCAAAAGAGAATTAAATCCTTCCCATTAAAAAGTTTTCTTGCTGCAACAAGTGTAGGAGTTACTAAGGATGATGGTGTCGTACTCGATTTGAATTATGCTGAGGATAGTAAAGCTTTAGTGGATATGAATGTGATCATGACGGGTGAAGAGGAATTTGTTGAACTTCAAGGTACAGGAGAAGAAGCCACATTTTCTTACAAAGAGCTGCAGGAACTTTTAGAAGTAGCAAATAAGGGTATACAAGAACTGTTCCTTCATCAGAAGGAAGCCCTCGGAGAAATTGCTGAGAGAATTCCATCAAAAGGAAGGAAGAACTAAATGACCAAGAAAGTGATTATTGCTACAAAAAATCAAGGGAAAGCGAAAGAGTTCAAGCGAATGTTTGCACCATTAAATTATGATGTTCTGACACTTCTAGACATGCCAGAAGTTAAAGATATTGAAGAAACAGGTTTAACGTTTGAAGAAAATGCTATTTTAAAAGCAGAAGGGGTAGCAAAGCAGTTAAATTCCTTGGTCATATCAGATGATTCAGGTTTAGTAGTAGATGCGTTAGAAGGAAGACCTGGTGTGTACTCTGCAAGGTATGCAGGTGAAGAAAAGAATGATGAAGCTAACATTGATAAAGTTTTATCTGAATTAACAGATATTCCTGGGGGAGATAGAACAGCACGATTTTACTGTGTGTTAGCTGTTGCGGGCCCTGGTATTGAAACGAAAACTTTTACGGGGACATGTGAAGGGGATATTTTAAGAGAACGAAGAGGAACGAATGGATTTGGTTATGATCCTATTTTCTTTGTAAAAGAAAAGCAAAAAGCCATGGCAGAACTTCGCCCAGAAGAAAAAAGCGAAATCAGTCATCGAGGGAACGCATTAAGACTACTAGAGAAGAATTTACCTTCATTGATTCATAAGGATGATGCAAGATGAAACTCCTGATTGTTAGCGACAGTCATGGATCAACCGAAATCCTTCAAGAACTTGCCACCCTCTATTCAGATAGTGTAGACGCGATGATTCATTGCGGAGATTCTGAATTAACCGCAGATAATCCTATCATTGCTGACTTCTTAACCGTCAGGGGAAACTGTGATATCGATGCACGCTTCCCGGATATTCTGGTGAAAGAAATCACTGGAGTAAATATATTCGTCACACATGGGCATTTGTTTAATGTGAAAATGTCACTAATGAATCTTAACTATAAAGCAAAGGAAAACGAAGCTCAGTTAGTTTTCTTCGGTCATTCTCACACTCTTGGAGCAGAAATGATGGAAGGTACCCTTTTCTTGAATCCAGGGAGTATCTTACTGCCACGGGGACGACGGGAAAAGACTTATGCTCTTGTAGAGGTAGAGAACAGCAAAGTGATCGTTAGGTTTTTAGATGAAAATCACAAGGAACTAGTTGATTTATCAGCCACCTTTTCACTATAATGAAGCGAGGGAGAAAATTCTTCCTCCTTTTTTTTAAAAAAGTGTTGACTTTATATTGCTATCACAATATAATAAAAAATGTCCTCAACAAAAGGATCACGTCCCAGTAGCTCAGCTGGATAGAGCAATAGCCTTCTAAGCTATCGGTCGGGAGTTCGAATCTCTCCTGGGACGCCATATTTCATACATACAAAGCTTACCTAGTCTGGTGAGCTTTTTTTGTTTTTTCAGCCCTTTCATGCTAAACTAGATGGCAGTTAAATAAGAGGACGGTAGTTAAATGAAGAAAAAAGGAAAACCAAAATCTAAGAACGACAATATCGTTTATTTTCCAGGATTAAAAGATCGACTTTTTGAAAAAGGTCTGCATGCACTAGAGAATCAGCAATTAGATGAAGCCATTGTCTTGTTAAACCAAGCGTATGAAATCGACCCTGACAATGGAGAAGTTGCAACAGCCTTTACTCTTTCACTTTATGAAAATAGGAATTATGAAGAAGCTAAGGAAATTTGTAAACAAATGCTCCACAGTGGATTAGGAGAATATTTTGAAGTTGTTGATCTTTATCTAATGATCCTCATTCAACTAAATGAACATGGAGATGTAGTAGAAACTATTCATGCGTTATTTGAAGAAAAAGAAGTCCCATTTGAAAAAGAGGATCATTTTAGGAAGCTCCTTTCTTTTAGTGAGAAAGTTTTAAAGGGGAAAGCAGATGAATCATTGAAAGAAGAATTTATTCACAAGCCGAATTTAACTGAGGCTCCGACCCTTTTAAAAGGAAAAAACCTTGAAGAACAAACGATTATACTCGCGCAACTGGTCCATCAGAATATTCATCCGTTCCTAGCGGAGTTGACAGGATTGTTAAAAGCTGATGATACGCACCCTTTTTTGAAAACTATGATTTTAAATGTATTAAGGGAGCATGGTTACGATAAAGACATTAAGATCAGTAAATTTAAAATGTCGTATACTGGGTCACCTACACCTCTCAAGGATGTTTTCCAAACTCAATTTTTTATAAATGTAGCTGAAGTGATCGAAAATCATCTCCATTCTTCGAATCCAACTTTGGGGGAACAAATGATAGAGCTTCTTAAACGGCATTGTTTTCTCCTTTATCCATTCGAGATTGAGAAACCCCATGAAACTGTAGGATTAGCCTATATACACTATGGTCTGTCTTTATATGGTGAAGTTTTAGAAAATGGACCTAAGGGTGTTCATCTAGAAAACGATATAAAAGAAGTCATTGAAATCATAAAGCAGCTTGAAGAAATTTCTTCTCCGACAATTTAAATGCTTTATGTTGAAAGAACTGTTACGTATGTTATAATGTAATGGTTGTAAAATGAATTTTTAATATCTACTATATGAGGATCTGCAAGCTAGCAGGTCGAACGATTAACCTATTAAAAACTATAATGATTTATAGATTGTTGGAGGGAAATGTATGTCTGCAAAGTGGGAAAAGCAAGAAGGGAACCAAGGAGTTCTTACAATTGAAGTAGATGCAGCACAAGTGAATGAAGGGTTAGACGCTGCATTTAAAAAAGTAGTACAGAAAGTAAATGTACCTGGATTCCGTAAAGGGAAAATGCCAAGAGGTATGTTTGAAAAACGTTTTGGTGTAGAATCATTATACCAAGATGCTCTTGATATCATTCTTCCAGAAGCATATGCAAATGCTGTGGAAGAAGCAGGAATTGAGCCAGTAGATCGTCCTGATATTGATATCGAGCAAATGGAAAAAGGAAAAAACTTAATTTTCACTGCAAAGGTTATTGTTAAACCAGAAGTTAAACTTGGTGACTACAAAGGTCTTGAAGTTGAAAAAGTAGATTCTGAAGTTACAGATGAAGATGTACAAAATGAATTAAAAACTCTTCAAGAGCGTCAAGCAGAGCTAGCAGTGAAAGAAGAAGGTAAAGCTGAAAATGGTGATACACTTGTTCTTGATTTCGAAGGTTTCGTTGATGGTGAAGCGTTCGAAGGCGGTCAAGCTGATAATTATACTCTTGAACTTGGCTCAAACACTTTTATTCCAGGTTTCGAGGAGCAATTAGTTGGCGTGGAAACTGGAGAAGAAAGAGAAGTAGAAGTTTCTTTCCCAGAAGAATACCATGCAGCAGAACTTGCTGGTAAGCCTGCAACTTTCAAAGTGAAAGTTCATGAAATCAAAGCTAAACAACTTCCAGAGCTTGATGATGAATTCGCAAAGGATGTAGACGAAGAAGTTGAAACTTTTGCAGAACTAAAAGAAAAAACTGAGAAGCGTCTTCAAGAAACAAAGAAAACGGAAGCAGAAACAAAGGTTCGCGACAGCCTAGTAAAACAAGCTTCTGATAATTCTGAAGTCGATATTCCTGAAGCGATGATCAACACAGAAGTTGATCGTATGATGCAAGAATTTGGTCAACGTTTACAAATGCAAGGTATGAACATGGACTTATACTTCCAATTCTCTGGTCAAACAGAAGAAGACCTGCGTGGTCAAATGAAGGAAGATGCTGCGAACCGTGTTCGCACTAACTTAGTTCTAGAAGCAATTGCTGATGCTGAAAACATTGAGATCTCTGATGAAGAAGCAGAAAAGGAAATCAATGAAATGGCTGAACAATATAATATGTCTGCTGACAACATCAAGCAAGCTCTTGGTGGCTTAGATGGTCTTAAAACAGACTTACGTATCCGTAAAGCAGTCGAATTACTTGAAGAAAACAGCAAAACTGTTGCATAATAGAAGTAAGTATAATTTTATATGTTGAATGATTAAATAATCATTTTGAAGCAAACACTATAATGAACAAGGCGCGATTTACATCGTGCCTTGTTTTATAAAATTTTTATCTCTACATAATAAGAATAGGATTTACTGTTTTTGGATAAAGCTTAATTAGCAAGGTTTTTTAATTAAGATAGGATTCAAATCGTATAAGTTCCTTTTCCTACATATAATATGATAAAATGCAATACATAACCTAGAAGTGGTAAGTGAAATCAATACGACTGTTTGTGATCGAGAGCTTCACAAATTAGGCAGTTTTTTTAAGGGGTGAAAGTCATTGTTTAAATTTAACGATGAAAAAGGACAGCTAAAATGTTCTTTTTGTGGTAAAACTCAAGACCAGGTTCGAAAACTTGTAGCAGGACCAGGGGTATATATATGTGATGAATGTATCGAACTTTGTACTGAAATAGTTGAAGAGGAATTGGGAACGGAAGAGGAAGTAGAATTTAAAGATGTACCAAAACCACGTGAAATCCGAGAAATCTTGGACGAATATGTTATTGGTCAAGAACAAGCGAAAAAGTCTCTTGCTGTAGCGGTTTATAATCACTATAAGCGTATTAATTCTAATAGCAAAGTAGATGACGTAGAATTATCAAAGAGTAATATCGCTTTAATCGGACCTACTGGTAGCGGTAAAACCTTGCTTGCACAAACATTAGCTCGTATCCTAAATGTACCTTTTGCCATTGCGGATGCCACTTCTCTTACAGAAGCTGGATATGTCGGGGAAGATGTTGAAAACATCCTACTTAAACTTATTCAGGCAGCAGATTATGATGTGGAAAAAGCGGAAAAAGGGATCATTTACATTGATGAAATTGATAAAGTAGCAAGAAAATCTGAAAACCCTTCTATTACTAGAGATGTTTCGGGTGAAGGAGTTCAACAGGCTCTACTTAAAATTTTAGAGGGTACTGTTGCAAGTGTTCCTCCTCAAGGTGGAAGAAAACATCCACATCAAGAATTTATACAAATTGATACATCGAACATCCTATTCATTTGTGGTGGAGCATTTGATGGAGTAGAACAAATTATTAAAAGACGACTAGGTCAGAAGGTTATCGGATTTGGATCTGATCCTAAATCTGGTGAAGTAGATAATGAAAAGTCATTATTAACTAAAGTTGTTCCTGAAGACTTGTTAAAATTCGGTTTAATTCCTGAGTTTATTGGTCGTTTACCAGTCATCTCAAGTTTAACACCACTGGATGAGGAAGCATTAATCGAAATTTTGACGAAGCCAAAAAATGCACTTGTCAAACAATACCAGAAGATGCTGGAACTTGACAATGTAGAATTAGAATTTGAAGAAGAGGCTCTTCGTGAAATCTCGAAAAAAGCAATTGAACGTAAAACGGGTGCACGTGGTTTAAGATCTATTATTGAAAACATTATGCTAGAAGTTATGTTCGATCTCCCATCGCGTGATGATATTAAGAAATGTATCATTACAAAAGAAACAATTGAGGACAATGAAGCTCCGAAATTATTACTTGAAGATGGAACGATTGTAGAAAGTTCAGAAGAGGCAAAAACTTCTGCTTAGTAACAATTTATGTAAAAAAATCTAACCAGAGAGGATTGGTCCTCTCTGGTTTTTTAATTCATGCTGTTTTCTAAAAAATGTGTTTTTTTAACAAAAGAATTTTTTGTAAAAAGGTTGGTTGGAGTCGATATGCAAGACTCCCGAGGAAAGCGAGCATTCTTTCGCTGCAAACACCCCCCTTTCAAATAGCAATAACGTTTACGAAACAGCCTCCACTAGCCTATTTTCACGCTATTTTGAAGGATGGCGAGATGTCAACTTCAAGCGATATCGTAGTAATAAAGGTATAGAAAAGATGCATTATGCTTTTATAATTCTTTGTTTATTCCCCCTAGGTGAAGGAGATACTACCTTATAACAACAAGTTATACTGGAGGGAAGTACATGAGCTTTGCAGGCATAGCATTAATCATCCAGTTGTTTTTTGGAGTGATTATTGGTTTATACTTTTGGAATTTATTAAAAAACCAACGAACACAAAGAGTATCGATTGATCGTGAATCAAAAAAGGAAATGGACCAACTTAGAAAAATGCGCTCAATATCTTTAACTGAACCTTTAGCTGAAAAAGTAAGGCCTACAACCTTTGCTGATATTGTAGGTCAAGAAGACGGAATTAAATCACTAAAAGCGGCTCTTTGCGGACCAAATCCACAGCATGTCATTATTTACGGACCACCTGGAGTAGGGAAAACAGCTGCTGCAAGACTTGTTTTGGAAGAAGCTAAAAAAAATATTCAATCCCCTTTTAAATCAAAATCTGTTTTTGTGGAGCTCGATGCGACAACAGCAAGATTTGATGAAAGAGGCATTGCAGATCCACTTATTGGATCTGTACATGATCCTATTTATCAAGGTGCAGGTGCAATGGGACAGGCAGGAATTCCTCAGCCCAAACAGGGTGCAGTAACAAATGCTCATGGAGGGGTCCTTTTTATTGATGAAATTGGAGAACTACACCCGATTCAAATGAACAAACTTTTGAAAGTCTTGGAAGATCGTAAGGTTTTTCTAGAGAGTGCCTATTATAACGAAGAAAACACTCAAATCCCTTCTCACATACATGATATTTTCAAAAATGGTCTCCCCGCAGATTTTCGTTTAATTGGGGCAACGACTAGAACACCTAATGAAATTCCACCAGCCATCCGATCCAGATGTATGGAGGTTTTTTTCCGAGAACTCGATCGCACAGAAGTTTATAAGGTAGCAAAAGGGGCAGCTGAAAAGGTGAATCTTACCATCAGTGATGATGGGCTGGATACACTTTCTTCATACGCTCGAAACGGACGTGAGGCCGTGAATATGATACAAATAGCAGCTGGTTTAGCCATTACAGAGAAACGTGAATCAATTAGTGATAAAGATATTGAATGGATGATTCAATCAAGTCAGCTTTCCCCAAGATTTGATCGTAAAATTGGAAACAAGGCAACCATCGGTTTAGTCAATGGATTAGCTGTTACTGGGCCGAATACAGGTTCTCTTTTAGAAATAGAAGTCACCGTTATTCCAGCAGAAGAAAAAGGTAGTATTAATATAACGGGAATTGTTGAAGAAGAAAGTATTGGGGATCGGAGCAAGTCTATTCGACGAAAAAGTATGGCGAAAGGCTCTATTGAAAATGTACTAACTGTATTGCGTACGATGGGTGTACCTGCTGATCAGTACGATATTCATGTGAACTTTCCCGGAGGAATTCCAGTAGATGGACCGTCTGCAGGAATTGCTATGGCAACAGGAATTTATTCTGCTATTTACCGGATTCCAGTTCGACATGATCTCGCTTTAACTGGAGAAATTAGTATCCATGGTTTTGTTAAACCGGTTGGCGGTGTTTATCCAAAAGTGAAAGCAGCGAAAATCGCAGGATGTAAGACAGTGATTATTCCTTTTGAGAATAAGCAATCCATCTTGTCAGAGATTCAAGATATAGAGGTTATGCCTGTACAGCATTTACAGGAAGTGATTGACCTTGCCCTCAATAAAGAAATAATAGAAGAAACCCAAGAATCAGTGGTAGAGAATCTTAATCAAAAAAGTGTTTAAGATCCAGGGCTGCTCCATTTTGTGTAAGTGAAGTGGACAGCTCTAAATTATTTTATGATTGTATGAAAAACTAGGTCTATCACATTAATGGACACTATCTGGTAAATAAGATAGAATTGTACAAAGGTTATAGACAATTGGAGGTGTATTACATGGCTAAACAATCGAAAGTGACAGTTCCCCTCCTCCCTTTAAGAGGTTTGCTTGTATATCCGACGATGGTCCTCCATTTAGATGTAGGGCGTGATCGCTCGGTACAAGCTTTGGAAAAGGCCATGATGGATGATCAGTATATCTTTTTGACGACCCAAATTGATATGAATATAGATGAACCAACAACAGAAGATTTTTATAGTATGGGAACACTAACAAAGGTTAAACAAATGTTAAAGCTTCCCAATGGAACAATTCGTGTATTAGTGGAAGGTATTAAACGAGCAGAAGTGATCACTTTTACGGATGAAAAAGAATTTTATGAAGTAGAGCTCGAAATCTATGATGATTCCGAAACTAAAGAATCAGAAATAGAAGCATTAATGAGAACATTATTAAATTATTTTGAGCAATACATAAAGCTTTCTAAAAAAGTGTCTGCAGAGACATATTCGACCGTTTCTGACATAGAAGAACCAGGTCGCTTAGCAGATATTATCGCTTCTCACTTACCACTTAAAATGAAAGAAAAGCAGCGTGTTCTTGAAACATTATCCATTAAAGACCGGTTACAACTTGTCATCCAAACGATTAATAACGAAAAAGAAGTTTTAAATCTCGAGAAGAAAATCGGTCAGCGTGTAAAACGATCAATGGAACGTACCCAAAAGGAATACTATCTCCGTGAACAGATGAAAGCGATTCAAAAAGAGCTTGGAGATAAAGAAGGAAAAACTGGCGAAATTGATGATTTAACCAAGAAAGTTGAAGAGGCTAATATGCCTGAACATGTGGAAAAAACGGTTATTAAAGAGCTTGCCCGTTATGAAAAAGTTCCATCTAGCTCTGCTGAGAGCTCTGTTATTCGAAACTATATCGAGTGGCTGATTACCCTACCTTGGTCAAAGGAAACAGAAGATGATTTAGATATTTTAAAAGCGGAAGAAATTTTAAACCGTGATCACTATGGCCTTGATAAAGTAAAAGAACGTGTTCTTGAATATTTGGCGGTCCAAAAACTTACTCAATCACTAAGAGGACCTATTCTTTGTCTTGCAGGACCCCCTGGAGTAGGGAAAACTAGTTTGGCAAGATCTGTTGCAGAATCAATGGGAAGAAATTTTGTTCGTGTCTCCCTTGGGGGTGTGCGTGATGAATCAGAAATCCGTGGACACAGAAGAACATATGTAGGGGCAATGCCTGGTCGTATCATTCAAGGAATGAAAAAAGCTGGGACCATTAATCCTGTATTTTTACTTGATGAAATTGATAAAATGTCTAGTGATTTCCGAGGAGATCCATCTTCTGCAATGCTTGAAGTCTTAGATCCAGAGCAAAATAGCAATTTCAGTGATCATTATATTGAAGAAACCTATGATCTTTCAAAGGTGATGTTTATAGCAACAGCCAATGATCTTTCAACAATTCCAGGACCACTTCGCGATCGAATGGAGATTATCACCATTGCAGGATATACTGAAATTGAAAAAATCCATATTGCGAAGGATCACTTGCTTCAAAAGCAAATTAATGAGAATGGTTTAACGAAAGGTCAATTACAGGTAAGAGACGATGCTCTCAAAAGCTTGGTACGCTATTATACAAGAGAAGCAGGGGTCCGTGGTCTTGAACGCCAGATTGCTTCCCTATGTCGTAAATCGGCAAAAATAATTGTGTCCGGTGAGAAGAAAAAAGTGGTCATCACAGATAAAAATATTGAAGACTTCCTTGGAAAGAAAAAATTCCGTTATGGACAAGCAGAAACAGAGGATCAAATTGGTGTAGCTACTGGTCTAGCCTATACAACAGTAGGTGGAGATACGCTCCAGATTGAAGTTTCGCTTTCGCCTGGAAAAGGAAAGCTTGTACTAACAGGTAAATTAGGCGATGTTATGAAGGAATCCGCTCAGACGGCCTTCAGCTACGTTCGCTCAAAGACAGCAGAATATGGAATTGAAGAGGATTTCTATGAGAAATACGATATACACATTCATGTACCTGAGGGGGCCGTTCCAAAAGATGGTCCATCAGCAGGTATTACGATGACAACAGCGCTTGTTTCTGCATTATCAGGGAAAAAGATTCGCAGAGAAGTTGGAATGACAGGTGAAATTACGTTACGTGGGCGTGTATTGCCTATCGGCGGTGTAAAAGAGAAAACATTAAGTGCCCATCGTGCCGGATTGACAACCATCATTCTACCGAAAGATAATGAGAAGGATATTGATGAAATTCCTGAAAGTGTAAGGAGCGATCTTCATTTTATTCTCGTTTCCCATGTTGACCAAGTATTAGAGAAAGCCTTAGTAGGTGAGGAGAAATGAAAGTAAATAATGCGGAAATCGTTATAAGTGCCGTAAAACCGGAACAATATCCTGAAGAATATTTGCCCGAGTTTGCCTTAGCAGGACGCTCAAATGTAGGGAAATCTTCTTTTATTAACAAAATGATCAATCGGAAAGCCCTTGCCCGTATATCCTCGAAGCCAGGAAAAACGCAAACCCTTAATTTTTACAAAATTGAAGAAGCTCTTTACTTTGTCGATGTTCCTGGCTACGGATTTGCAAAGGTTTCTAAACGGGAGCGTGAAGCATGGGGGAAAATGATCGAAACGTACATCACATCAAGAGAACAGCTTCGTGCGGTAGTTATGATTGTTGATTTACGTCATCCACCAACAAAAGATGATTTAATCATGTATGACTTTCTTAAACATTTTGAAATCCCATGTATCATTATTGCCACGAAAGCGGACAAGATTCCTAAAGGGAAATGGGAGAAACATTTAAAGATAACAAAAGAAGCGCTTGACTTAGAGAAAGAAGATGAGATCATTCTCTTTTCATCTGAAACAGGATTAGGGAAAGATAAGGCTTGGGCAGCTATACAAAGAAGAATGGCATAGCTGCTAAAAACAACTCCCCAAAAAGGAAACAGGTTCATTTCAGGGGTACAAACAGTTAAATCACTAAAGGAAACACACTCGAGATCAGACATGATTTCAAGTGTGTTTTTTATTATGAAATAAAGGATGATCAGAGTTTTTTCTACTTTTTCAACTATAAATTCACAAGAGAATTCTAGAAGGGTGGAAACAATTTTTGGAGTGAGTGTAAGGTTGATGTGATTTTCGTGAGGATGTAAATGTGAAATTCATATACGTTTTTGTAAGAGTAGTCAGGAAAATGTCCTTTAAATAGCCAATGAAGGACAAGGCCAAGTAGGAATGCAGGAGATGTGTCCCTCATAAAGCAGATGAAGGCCAAATCTCCTTAAGAAAGCAGAAGAAAAGTCCTTCAAATGCCGATGAATGACTAATCTCAGTATGGAATCCCACTATAATCAATCATTAGTATAAAACTTGTGAATGTGCCCGTGCTTGGACTTGTTCTTTTCTTTTTGTACTCACAAATGCCCCCGTTACCAAAAGAAGGATGGTTTTTTATTGGCAAGAACATCTTTAATAAAGGGTTCCCCAACAGCAGATATACAAAGGAAGGGTTCAAACCAATATTGGAGTTTTGCTTTTGGGTAGTAAAAGGTTAACTTTGATGGGACTAGTTCTGCGAAATAATATTTATTATTCATTTGGTGAAAATGCTATTCGGTTAAAACCTTTGTCGAATACTGTAAAAGTAACATGAACCCTGAGGGATCTAGAGGATCTGTTTGAATATGTATGCATTTATAAGAATGGGCAAGCATATTTTATTCTTAGAATAGATAACAACGGTATGAGCCTAATTTTCAGTAAATTTGAATTTTGTGAAAATTCTCATCCGTTGATAAAATTATACAAGCATAAGAAATAAGCACTACAAGGGGGACAATAGAAAAGTGAAAAAGTGGACTAGCGTAATTTTATTAATGCTTACAATGGTAATGATTGCAGCGTGTGGAAGTAAAGCCACTACAGAAAGTGGTGCGAAGGTGGTTGAGGAAGGCAAATTCACATTTGCTGCTTCAGGTGAATTCAAGCCATTTAGTTTTACAAATGATGATGGAACAATGTCAGGATTTGATATTGCAGTAGGTGAAGCTGTTGCAAAAGAATTAGGCTTGGAGCCGGAACAGAAGAAGTTTAAGTTCAATGGAATCGTCGAGGGTGTTCGTTCTGGACGTTTTGATGCAGCAGTAGCAAGTCATACGGTTACACCTGAACGTGAAGAAGAAGTGAATTTTTCAACACCTTATTACTACTCAGGACCTCAAATTTTTGTTCGTCCAGACAGTGATGTTGAAACACTTGCCGACTTAGAAGGAAAAGAGATCGCTGTTTCAAAAGGATCGACGTATGCTAAAAAGGCTGCAGAGGTAACAGAAAATGTTAAATCGTATGATAGTGATGTTGTAGCACTAGAAGCTCTTAATAAAGGAAAACATGATGCTGTTATTACGGATTTTGTCACAGGAAAAGAGGCAATTGGAGCTGGCTTTAATATTGAAGCTAAAGAATTGCTTGGACGTAGTGAACAAGCAATCGCCGTTTCTAAAGAGAACGATAAATTATTAAAAGAAATCAATAAAGCTTTAGAAACCCTTCGTGAAAACGGTACTCTAACAGAAATCAGCAAAGAATACTTTGGGGAAGATATTACAAAAGACCCTGAAAAAGAGTAACGCATCGAGACACAGAGAGCGAATGTGCGGGAATGCTCATTCGCTTTTTTTACTTTAAATGATCAAATGGAGGGATTTCATTGACTTTTTTTGAAACGTTCATAGATACGTTCGATATATTTGTTGAGGGAATGCTTTTAACCTTTAAATTAACCGTCGTATCTGTATTTATTGCTATATTCATAGGTTTATTTTTTGCTTTTCTCAAAATCTCACATGTGAAAATTCTCGAGCTTATTGCGGACTTATATATTTTCGTAGTACGTGGAACACCTCTAATTGTTCAAATCTTCATTTTCTATTTTGGTTTAACCTCTCTTCAGATTTCAGGTTTTTGGTCCGTTGTGTTAGGACTAGCCTTCCATAATGGAGCTTATATAGCCGAAATCTTTAGAGGTGCTATTCAATCGATTGATAAAGGTCAGACAGAAGCGGGACGTTCGCTTGGAATGTCACTTGGACTGACAATGCGTCGTGTCATATTGCCACAAGCCTTTAGACGAGCCCTGCCACCTTTAGGAAATCAATTTATCATTGCATTAAAGGATTCTTCATTAGCATCCTTTATTGGAATGTATGAATTGTTTAGTGTGGCAACAACACTAGGATCACAAAACTTTGATTCCATGACCTATCTATTAATAGTTGCTGTGTACTATCTTGTACTAGTACTATTCTTCTCTATTATTGTAAATACCATCGAAAAACGTATGTCTATTAGTGACTAATAGCAGGTATATGTATGGTGTTGGAGAGGATTTAATAACTTTTCTGAGACCTTTAGAACAGTCATCGGACAATTAATGATTTGTCATTTTCCTTATTTTTAAAGGCTCTCAACTCATAAAAAAACAACCATCTTTACGAAAGGCTGTTTTCTAAAAGACTGTTGTTATTTAAGAACATAAATTTTTGTAAAAAAGTTGGTTGGAGTGGATATGCGAGACTCCTGCGGGAGTAGCTGGACAGGTGAGACCTAAGCAGAGCAAGGCGGCGAGGAGGCTCACGCCCAGCGGAAAGCGAGCAACCTTTCGCTGCAACCAACCCTTTACAAATAACCACAATGTTTACGAAAACAACCTATAGAAAAATTTCATGCAAAAAATAAATCAACAGATGTTTAAATGACTTCCTTAGAAAATGGAGGGATTGATTTGAGTCAAGAAATGATTAAAGTTGAAAAACTGAATAAATCTTTTGGAGATTTACACGTATTGAAAGATATAGATATAAGTGTAAAAGAAAGTGATGTTGTGTGTCTTATTGGTGCAAGTGGATCAGGGAAAAGTACGCTTTTAAGATGTTTAAATTTTTTAGAGATTAAAGATAACGGTAAAATCATCATTGAAGGCGATGAGGTAAATAAAGAGTCGCATGATTTAAATGAAATTCGTACAAAAGTAGGGATGGTATTTCAACACTTCTATCTATTTCCTCATAAAACAGTGATTGAAAATGTTATGGAAGCACCTGTTTATGTAAAAGGAGTTTCTAAAAAACAAGCCAAGGAGGAAGCGTTAAATTTACTACAAAAAGTAGGGTTGGCAGATAAAGAAAATGTATATCCTTCCAAACTCTCTGGTGGACAAAAACAACGTGTTGCAATAGCAAGAGCTCTTGCGATGAAGCCGGACATTATGTTGTTTGATGAGCCAACCTCAGCACTTGATCCTGAACTTGTTGGAGAAGTATTAACGACAATGAAGGAACTAGCTGAAGAAGGAATGACGATGGTGGTTGTGACACATGAAATGGGATTTGCACGGGAAGTAGCTGATTGGGTCGTATATATGCATGACGGGAAAATCGTCGAAGTGGGCCACCCAGAGGATATTTTCCAAAATCCAAAAGAAACTAGAACGAAAGAGTTTTTAGATTCCGTGTTGTAATTCAAAAAGAGGGGGCTGTCCAAAAAGGGGGTTCGGAACTACTATGATTGTCCATTTATAGAAGATGTTTGGAGGGTTTCTTCTATATATTGAAGTTGTAGTTTCTGACACCCGGGTTTTTAGACAGCCCCCTCTACCTTTTATTTCGATTTCTTCCGAAGTAGTAAATAAACGCCTAGTACTATAAAAATTATCGGCCAAAACTCCCACGCTATTGAAAAACTTCCTTCAATAACTCCAATCCACTTCATAACATGTTCATAAAATAGCAAGAAGATTGATAAGCTAAGAAAGAGGACTCCTTGGAAAAGCCCTGCACCCGTTTTTTGATAACGGAGAAGAAATCCAAGAGAGATGATTAAGATAAAGGTCCCGATGTGATCTGGCCATATCGTGAGCTTATTGACAATATGAAAGTGTAATCCAAATCCGACTAAGATGGTACCAGGGAGAATAGCCTCATATTCCCTTCCTTTGTAACCTTGTCCTAGAAAAGCAAGACCAACGATGATTAATAGAGTTGGCCATGTATAAAATTCTCGAAACAAAAGAATATTGCTACTCTCAAGATAAAAGTATAAACCAAAACCAACTAAAATGATTCCTGGAAAAATTTTTTGGTGCTTCATGTTCTCCTCCAATATTCCCCACTACTTGAAGTTAAAGTGTATTTTTGATACTCTACATAGTAGAGTTTGTCGAAATGTGTTAATTAATCGATAGCTTATAATGAAAGTGCTTCCACTGTTCTATTCTTTAAGATTAAAGTTATAAACAGTATGAAAGTATTTTTCCACATGCATGTCATCCTGTCAAAATCTTAGCATAAATGAGCGAAGATGTTTCAATTTATGTTCACATTTGGAATGATAGGAATTTTGAAGGACATGTTATACTTATAATAATGATTATTATTGGGGGTGTCATAGTATAAATGCATATTATCGTCGTTGGATTAAATTATAAAACGGCCCCTGTTGAGATACGTGAACGCCTATCTTTTAACGAAGGTGATCTTCCTTCGGCTATGAGATCATTAAAGGATAAAAAGAGTATACTTGAAAACGTAATTGTTTCAACTTGTAATCGCACTGAAGTGTATGCAGTGGTTGATCAACTTCATACAGGTCGTTACTATATAAAAGATTTTTTATCCCAATGGTTTGGAATCGATAAAGATGAATTTAGTCCTTATTTGTTCATATATGAGCAAGATGGAGCTCTCGACCATTTGTTTAAGGTAACGTGCGGATTAAATTCTATGGTGTTAGGGGAAACCCAAATTCTCGGACAGATTCGTAGTAGTTTTTTAACTGCCCAAGAAGAAGGCGCAACAGGTACAGTCTTTAATCATCTTTTTAAACAAGCTGTAACTTTAGCAAAGAAATCACATTCTGAAACAGAGATAGGTTCAAATGCCGTTTCTGTCAGCTATGCAGCAGTTGAACTAGCGAAAAAGGTTTTTGGTGATTTATCTGGGAAGCATGTTCTTATACTGGGAGCAGGTAAAATGGGTGAATTAGCCATTAGGAACCTTCATGGCAGCGGTGCAACAAAAGTAACGGTCATTAACCGTACTTTCGAAAAGGCAGAAACTTTAGCTAATCGTTTCAATGGGCAAGCGAAAACGCTTCAAGAACTGCAATGTGCACTGGTGGAAGCAGACATTTTGATTAGTTCTACAGGATCGAGTGATTATGTTGTAACGAAGGAATTGATGATACATGTTGACAGCATGCGTAAAGGTCGCCCTTTATTCATGGTCGATATTGCAGTTCCTCGAGACCTAGATCCAGGTATTGATGAATTAGACAGTGTCTTTTTATACGATATTGATGATTTAGAAGGAATTGTTGAAGCGAATCTTGCTGAACGGAAGAAAGCGGCAGAAGAGATTCAACTAGTAATCGAAGGTGAAATTGTTGCGTTTAAGGAATGGTTGAACATGCTAGGTGTAGTTCCAGTCATTTCTGCTTTAAGAGATAAAGCCCTTTCCATTCAAGCTGAAACAATGGAAAGTATTGAACGTAAAATGCCGAATCTTACAGATCGTGAAAGAAAAGTTTTAAACAAGCATACAAAGAGTATTATAAATCAATTATTGAAAGATCCAATTTCACAAGTTAAAGAGCTTGCAGCATTACCTGATGCAGAAGATAAATTGGAATTGTTCATAAAGATTTTTAACATTGAAGAAGAACAAGCACAACCGATTATTAAAGCAGCCGAAGAGAAGAAAGCTATCGGGATAAAGCCACAACCTTCTTTTCAATCGTAAGCGAGGTTAATGTCTATGTTTGAACAAACGATGACAAGGCTGCATGAACTCATGATTGTTCTGTATGCTATTAGCATTTTATTTTACTTTATAGATTTCTTAAACAAAAACCGGAAGGCAAATCAGTTTGCCTTCTGGCTTCTTGCAATTGTTTGGGTTCTTCAAACAATTTTTTTATTTCTCTATATGATTCGAACTGGTCGTTTTCCAGTCCTCACAATTTTTGAGGGACTTTATTTTTATGCTTGGGTTTTAGTAACTCTTTCCTTGGGCATTAATCGTCTATTAAGAGTGGACTTCACAGTGTTTTTTACAAATATATTAGGGTTTGTCATTATGGCGATCCACACATTTGCTCCTGTACAAGTTGAGTCGAGAGCGATCGCAGAACAATTGGTATCTGAATTGATGCTTATTCATATTACGATGGCGATTTTATCCTATGGCGCGTTCTCTCTTTCCTTTGTTTTTTCTCTGCTTTATTTGTTACAGCATAAGTTGTTAAAAGAGAAAAAATGGGGCCAGCGCTTATGGCGCATTAGTGATCTATCAAAACTGGAGAAGATGTCCTATATTTTAAACGCGATTGGGGTTCCAATGCTTCTTCTTAGCTTAATATTAGGGCTGCAATGGGCGTTTATTAAGGTACCGAACTTTTTATGGTACGATCCTAAGATAATAGGTTCATTCATTTTATTAGTAGTGTATAGCAATTATTTATATATACGTGTTCGAAAGGGTATGTATGGGAAATCACTGGCTTATTTGAATGTAGGAGCATTTCTTTTTATTCTCGTAAACTTTCTACTGGTTAGTCGATTTTCTACTTTTCACTTTTGGTACTCATAAGCATATACAGTTCCGATGCCCGGGTACAATTAGTTACTGAAAGCCAGCTATTTTGTCTTGCTGGTCAACCTAAACAGGTATATCAACTTTTTATTAATGGAGGTCATTATGAGAAAGATCGTTGTGGGTTCTCGTCGTAGTAAATTAGCATTAACACAAACAAATTGGGTTATTAAACAATTAAAAGAATTAGGAGCTACATTCGAGTTTGAAGTAAAAGAAATTGTGACGAAAGGTGACCAAATCCTTGATGTTACCCTTTCAAAGGTTGGGGGAAAAGGATTATTCGTAAAAGAAATTGAACAAGCAATGCTTGATCAGGAGATTGATATGGCTGTCCATAGTATGAAGGATATGCCAGCTGTACTTCCAGAAGGTCTAGGCATCGGTTGTATACCAGAAAGAGAAGACCATCGGGATGCGTTTATCTCGAAAGATCATAAAACTTTAAGTGAGCTTTCTCCAGGTGCTATCGTGGGCACTAGTAGTTTACGTAGAGGTGCACAAATCTTAGCAAGAAGACCGGATATTGAAATCAAATGGATTCGTGGAAATATTGATACTAGACTCTCTAAACTCCAAGATGAAGACTATGATGCCATTATACTAGCAGCAGCTGGGCTTTCACGTATGGGGTGGACTTCAGATGTTGTAACAGAATTCCTAGATCCTGATATTTGTATTCCGGCTGTTGGGCAGGGGGCATTAGCGATTGAATGCCGGGAAAATGATGGGGAACTATTACAATTACTTTCTCAATTTGCCTGTGATTCAACAACAAAAACGGTACAAGCAGAGCGCGCATACCTTCACAAAATGGAGGGTGGATGTCAGGTTCCTATCGGAGGATATGCATACCTTGATAGGAATGATGAGATAGTACTGACGGCTCTTGTTGCTTCCCCTGATGGGAAAACGGTTTATAAAGAAATCGTAAAAGGAATAGACCCGATTGAAGTGGGAGAGAAAGCAGCAGAAATGCTAACAGAACAAGGTGCAAAGCAATTAATTGATCAAGTAAAAGAGGAGTTGGATCAGTAATGGTTACTTTACCATTAGAAGGTAAAGAAATCTTGATCACAAGAGGAGAACAAGAGGCTGAAAGTATGTCAGAGCTTGTTAAGCAATATGGGGGAATCCCCCATATTGTGCCTCTTTTAGCTTTTCGTTCTTTTGAAGATCGTAAGCAAACAGACTACATAAACCAGTTACCTGAATATGATTGGGTCATTTTCACTAGTAAGAATACTGTCCGTTTTTTCGTTACTCTAATGAAAGAAAATGGAATTTCATTACCCATGACCAACTGCAAAATTGGAGCGGTTGGAGATAAGACAGGCGATTTATTAAGGTCCTTCGGGATTACTCCTGATTTTATTCCAGATTACTTTACTGCTGAAGATTTTGCTGGGCAGTTTCTCAAAGAAGGTAAAAGACCTAAGAAAGTTTTGATTCCAAAAGGCAATCTTGCTAGAAATATTCTTGCTTCTAACTTAAGAGATTATGGGATTTCATGTGATGAATGGATTCTTTATGAAAACTATTTTCCGCAGAAAAATCAAGAGACCTTAAAAAATTTACTCTTAAACTATGATCTGGATGCAGTGACTTTTACTAGTTCTTCTGCTATTCATCACTACATGAAAACCGTTGAAAAATATAATCTAAATAGGATAATTAAGAATCAAATTTTTGCTTGTATCGGTCCAGTAGCGAAAGAAACAGCTGAAAATTATGGATTGAAAGTAGTAGTGGTTCCTAACAGGTATACGATGGAAGATCTTGTACGCGTTTTGGGAGATTACTTTCATCCCATTCAAAGGAGGAAAAATGATGAGTGAAATTCAATTTAAGCGTCACCGTCGATTACGTAAAAGTGACAATCTGAGATCAATGGTGAGAGAGACATTCATAAGAAAAGAGGATTTAATTTATCCTTTGTTTGTTGTCGAAGGGGAAAATATTAAAAACCCTGTAGCATCTATGCCTGGTGTTTTTCAAATTTCACTTGATTACTTAAAATCAGAAATGGATGAAATTGTATCCCTTGGAATCAAATCGATTATCTTATTTGGAGTTCCCGCTGAAAAAGATGAGCTGGGAAAAGAAGCCTACCATGATCATGGAATCGTTCAGAAGGCTACACGCTTTGTGAAAGAGCATTATCCTGAAATGGTTGTGATTGCGGATACATGTCTGTGTCAGTATACAGATCATGGGCATTGTGGCATTGTAAAGAAAGGGGAAGTAGTAAATGATCCAACCCTAAACCTTCTTGCTAAGACAGCGATCAGCCAAGCAGAAGCTGGAGCCGACATCATTGCTCCTTCCAATATGATGGACGGATTTGTTGCAGCAATTCGTAAGGGTTTAGATGAAGCAGGTTTTGAAGATGTCCCAATAATGTCTTATGCAGTTAAATATGCATCAAGTTTCTACGGTCCTTTTAGGGATGCGGCTCATAGTTCACCTCAATTTGGTGATAGAAGAACATATCAAATGGACCCATCAAACCGAATGGAAGCACTTCGTGAAGCGCAATCAGACATGGAAGAAGGAGCCGATTTTCTAATTGTAAAACCAGCACTCTCCTATTTAGATATTATTCGTGATGTGAAAAATGAATTTAATGCCCCAATTGTTGCTTATAATGTTAGTGGAGAATATTCCATGATCAAAGCAGCTGCAGCAAACGGCTGGGTTGATGAGAAAGCAATGGTTATGGAGAAGTTATTGAGTATGAAAAGAGCAGGATCAGATTTAATTATTACCTATGCAGCAAAAGATGTAGCACGCTGGTTGTCTGAACAGAATTAATAACAATTCAAATTTTATACAAATGGAGGTAGATTTTTTGCGCTCTTATGATCAATCTCAAAATGCATTTAAAGAAGCCGTTAAGCTAATGCCAGGTGGTGTAAACAGCCCGGTTCGTGCTTTTAAATCAGTAAATATGGATCCGATTTTTATGGAAAGAGGACAAGGATCGAAAATTTATGATATTGATGGGAATGAATACATAGATTACATTCTCTCATGGGGACCATTAATTCTTGGGCATACGAACGACTCTGTAGTTGAAGCGATTAAAAAAGTTGCCGAAAGGGGAACAAGCTTCGGGACACCTACTCTTATCGAAAATAAACTGGCAGAACTCGTCATTGAGCGTGTGCCATCAATTGAAGTAGTCCGAATGGTTTCTTCTGGTACGGAAGCAACGATGAGTGCACTTCGATTAGCGAGAGGATATACAGGCAGAAATAAAATTCTAAAATTTGAAGGCTGCTATCATGGACACGGAGATTCACTTCTTATAAAAGCTGGTTCAGGTGTTGCTACTCTTGGACTGCCGGATAGCCCAGGAGTTCCAGAAGGGGTTGCCCAAAATACGATTACAGTACCTTATAATGATCTTGAAAGTATTCATTACGCGTTTGAACAATATGGTGATGATATTGCAGGAGTTATTGTTGAACCAGTAGCTGGAAATATGGGAGTTGTTCCTCCTAATCCCGGATTTCTTCAAGGTTTAAGAGAGATTACTGAAAAAAATGGTACGCTTTTAATTTTTGATGAAGTGATGACTGGATTTAGAGTTGGCTACCATTGTGCACAGGGCTATTATGATGTTACACCTGATATAACCTGTTTAGGAAAGGTTATCGGTGGCGGGCTTCCTGTAGGAGCTTACGGTGGTAAAGCGGAAATTATGGAAAGAGTCGCTCCAAGTGGTCCTATTTATCAGGCGGGAACCTTATCTGGTAATCCGTTAGCGATGACAGCAGGATATGAAACTCTCAAACAGCTTAGCCCTGATAGCTATAAGGAATTTGAACGAAAAGCAGTTATGCTAGAAGAGGGCTTACATCAAGCTTGTTCTAAGTATGACATTCCTCATACGATCAATCGTGCAGGCTCAATGATAGGCATTTTCTTTACAAATGAAAAGGTTGAAAACTTTGAAGGAGCGAGAAGTTCGGACCTAGAACTATTTGCAGAATACTACCGTCAAATGGCTGAAGAGGGGGTATTACTCCCACCTTCGCAATTTGAGGGATTATTCCTTTCAACAGCCCACTCAGATGAAGATATTCAGCGTACTATTGAAGCAGCTGAAAAAGCATTTAGGAAAATTAAAGGGAATTAAATATTTTCTCAAAACCTGGACTTGTTTTTAGTCCAGGTTTTTTTGTGTAAGTTGAATCCAGGTAGAGATATAGTTCTTGGAGAAATAGGTTTTTTCTTACAAACTATTTCAATTATCAAAGATTAAATATTCATATTCGCTTGATTTTACACATAGATTGTTAATGACATTGTCATTCCTATGTACTGGGACTTGAAAGGAGGAGCTCTTTTTGGCTGGAGAACAACAATCGTGTTTACGATTTTCATTGGAAGAATCCATTTGGTTTAAAAAAGGACAGGAAGTAGAAGAATTACTATCAATCTCCTTAGATCCTCATATAACAATACAAGAGCAAGAACAATATGTAGTCATTCGAGGAAGCCTAGATCTTACAGGTGAATATTTGCCCTCATCATTAAGAGATGAAGAAGATGATAGTTGGGGTGATCTTCATCATAGCGGTAAATTTGTTCAAATCGTGGAGAAGAGAGAAAGAGGAGAATGTGAATTTACTCATAGTTTTCCTGTTGATGTGACCATTCCTAAAAATCGAATTGTGAATTTGGAAGACATAGATGTATTTGTCGAAGCATTCGATTACCTAGTTCCTGAAAATGCTTGCTTAAAATTAAATGCAGATTTGACGATTGCAGGAATATATGGTGAACAGCAAACCACTGCTCCTATTGATTTAGAAGAGGAGCAAACTCTTGAGCCTCTTCATAGATCTGCCCCCGCCATTCTAGAAGCGGAAACCGAAGAAGAAACAGAGGAGTATGAGGAGGAAGAAGAGTATTATTCCTTTGATTTTGAAGAAGAGGATGACGAAGATTTATATGAACCAGTCTCTACTGAAGGTCGAAAACCTGAAGAAGAAGAAGAGGATGAGGATGAAGATGAAGCTTTAGATGAACCAGTTTTTGAAGAATTTAGACAGCGTGTAGAAGTGGACAATGAACCATTCTCTGTAGAAAGGCGTCAACCTGAAGAGGAGGATGACAAAGAATTATACGAACCATTCTCTGCAGAAGGTCGCCAACCAGTAGAGGAAGAAGAAGAGGAAGAAGAGGAAGAAGAAGAAGTTCCTGTACAGATTCATTATGAGTCTAAACCTTCTCAAGCGCCAATTTTAGGTTACTCTGAGGACAACATAGAACAGGAAATCAGGGGCAAGGAAAGTGTATTCGATATGCCTATTCAAGAACTTAGCGAATCCTCTAATGAGGATGTAAAAATGGAGACAAAGGTAGAAGAGGTCTCTGCTGAAGTAGAAGACGAGTCATCTTCATCACCACAAGTTCATCAGTATTATAAAGGAAAAACAAAAAAAGTGTCAGCAGAAGATCAAGAGGAAGAAACAGATAAGAAAAAGAAATCCAAAAAGAATTATGAATCGATTTCGTTAACTGATTTCTTTGCTCGTAAAGAAGAAGAAAGAGCAGCAAAATTAAAAGTATGTATTATTCAAGAAGGGGAGACTCTTGATTTGATTGCAGAAAGATACGAGTTAAGCGTCCCGCAGATATTGCGAGTGAATCATTTGGAAGCTAACCAAGATCTGTATGAAGGTCAAGTCCTCTATATACCAGTGGAACCAGCATATTATAACTAATTGATAAGGGCTGTCCCAAAATGAAGGTGTCAGGACCACAACTTCCATATATAGAAGAAAACTTCAAACCACTTCTATATATGAATGTATATGGTGGTTCTGGACCTTGTGGGGCAGCCTCTTCAATTTTGTTTTCTTTGGTATCTATTCGTCTATATAGGAGTATGTTTATTAGTAAGGAAGCTTAATTCAGTAAGGCAGGTGATCATGTGGAACCGAACCAGTCTTCTAACCTTAATGAAATACTAAAACCTTACGGAGTTATTCCACACTTTGTAGAGAATAATGGTAAAGTAAAAAAAATCTTCAGTAATAAAGGTACATTAGCTTTAAAAGAAATATCTGCTACAACAGGTGTTGACTTTGTACGTAATGTTCAGCGACTATTTCAACTAGGCTATAATCGCATTGTTCCCATCTACCCAACAATGGATGGCCGATATGCAGTATGGAATGAGAATAAGCTGTACTACTGTATGCCATGGGTAACGAATGAATATAAGGAAGATCAATTTGAAAAAAATAAGAAGCTATTCCGCGAACTAGCAAGACTTCATACGATTTCTTCAAAAGAAATAAAAATAGCTAAAGAAGAAAGAGAAGATCATTATGAAGAATTAACAACCAGGTGGGAAAAGGAACAAGAGTTTTTGGAGGAGTTCGTGGAAGATTGTGAAAAAGAAACCTATTTATCGCCCTTTCAATTAATTTATTGTTTATACTATCATGATGTATCCCAAGCGTTAAGGTTTTCAAGGAAGAAATTAGATGAGTGGTATGAAGAAACAAAGGATCAGGATAAAGTAAGAACGGTCATTGTACATGGAAAGATATCGTCAGAGCACTTTCTTTATGATGAAAGAGGTTATGGATACTTTCACAATTTTGAAGGAACGAGAGTAGGGTCCCCTATTCATGACCTATTACCATTTTTATCACGAACATTGAAATCATACCCCAAATATTATGACGAGTGTTTAGATTGGTTGATGACCTATTTTCAGCATATTTCGTTTCGAAATGAAGAGATGAAATTATTGTTAAGCTATCTTGCCTATCCAAGCACTGTTATTTCAGTTGTTAAAAAATATTTTCATACTCCAAAATCCAAACGTAATGAAATGAAATTTGTTAAAAAAATTCAAAGACATTTTTGGCTCCTCAAAAACACAGAATATATCATTATGAAAATTGATGAATATGAAAGACAGAAACAAGAACAGCAACAATCACAAGAAGGAGCTTCCACATAGAGTGAAGAAGCTCCTTTTTAAATCCATTCGGCATGGTAGGCAAAAGCCAATAAAAGAAAAACGGCTAATAGGAGGACATCAAAGGTCGTAGGAATGAAGAAAGTACGTATTCCTTGAAAGATCGTAAAAGGAATAATGAATTGTTTACAAATATCGCGGCACGTTTTTAACCACGGGGGCAAGGAGTAGCCATAATTGAACTTTTTTTTCATCTCTCTCTCCTCCGATTTTTCTATATACATCACTATATGTAATAAATATATGTTTGTGCTTTTACCCATATTTATGAAAAAAAGAATGTTTTTAAAAAAATATGTTAATAATGATTGACGAAATGATTTGTTTTTGGATACTATAATGAGTAAATAGTCATTTTAATAAAGATTGAATTGCAAAGATAGGGAAGAGTACAATGGTCACTTGCTTTAAGAGAGGGAATGGTTGCTGAGAAATTCCTAAGCATAGACATTGGAAGGTCGCCCTTGAGCAGTCTCTATGAAATCCTAGTAGTAGAGTCCGGTTAAATAGCCGTTATCTCAATGAAGATTCAAATGAAGATCTGTTGTTTTCCTTTATTTGAAAAAAAGGTGGTACCGCGAATGAACTCCTTCGTCCTTTTGACGTAGGAGTTTTTTTATTTGGAATAAATTAAGGGAGGATATTCAAATGGCAACAAACGAACAAGAAATAACAATGCCAACAAAATACGATCCAAATAATATTGAGAAGGGTCGTTATCAATGGTGGTTAGATGGCAAATTTTTTGAAGCAAAGGATGATCAAGAAAAGGAACCATACACGATCGTTATTCCTCCTCCGAATGTAACGGGGAGACTCCACCTTGGTCATGCGTGGGATACGACATTGCAGGATATTTTAACCCGAATGAAAAGGATGCAAGGATATGATGTATTGTGGTTACCTGGTATGGATCATGCAGGAATTGCTACGCAAGCTAAGGTAGAAGAGAAGCTAAGAAATGAAGGCAAAACGAGATATGATCTTGGTCGTGAGAAGTTCGTTGAAGAAACGTGGAAATGGAAAGAAGAATACGCTGAACACATTCGCCAGCAATGGTCTAAATTAGGACTTGGTCTTGATTACAGTCGTGAAAGATTTACACTTGATGAAGGACTTTCAAAAGCGGTTCGTGAAGTTTTTGTTACTCTTTACAAGAAAGGACTTATTTATCGCGGAGAATATATAATTAACTGGGATCCTGCAACCAAAACAGCCCTCTCGGATATTGAGGTTATTCACAAAGATGTACAGGGTGCGTTTTATCATATGAAGTATCCTCTGGCAGATGGCACAGGACATATTGAAATTGCCACAACTCGTCCTGAGACAATGCTCGGAGATACGGCAGTTGCCGTACATCCCGAAGACACCAGATATAAGCATTTAATTGGTAAGAGCGTTATACTTCCGATTACAAATCGTGAAATTCCGATCGTAGCGGATGATTATGTAGACATGGAATTTGGTTCAGGTGCGGTAAAAATTACACCTGCTCATGACCCGAATGATTTTGAGATTGGAAATCGTCATAATCTTGAGAGAATCCTAGTTATGAACGAAGACGGTTCTATGAATGCAAATGCTAAGAAATATCAAGGGATGGATCGCTTCGAGTGTCGCAAGCAAATTGTTAAGGATCTAAAGGAGCAAGGAGTTCTCTTCAAAATTGAAGAGCATTTGCATTCAGTTGGACATTCTGAACGAAGTAATGCAGTTGTTGAACCATATTTATCTACACAATGGTTTGTAAAAATGCAGCCATTAGCAGATGAAGCTATTAAGTTACAGAAGTCAGACGAAAAGGTTCACTTTGTACCTGAACGATTTGATAATACTTATATGCGTTGGATGGAGAATACCCGAGATTGGTGTATTTCACGTCAGCTCTGGTGGGGTCATCGAATTCCAGCTTGGTATCATAAAGAGACAGGTGAAATTTATGTTGATCATGAACCACCTGCAGATAGTGAGAATTGGAATCAAGAAGTTGATGTCTTAGATACATGGTTTAGTTCAGCTTTATGGCCGTTTTCAACAATGGGATGGCCAGAAATAGAATCAAAGGATTTAGAGCGTTATTATCCAACGAATTGTCTAGTTACTGGATATGACATTATCGGTTTTTGGGTTTCTCGGATGATTTTCCAAGGCTTAGAGTTTACAAAAGAACGTCCATTTAAAGATGTCCTAATTCATGGACTTGTTCGTGATGCGGAAGGTCGTAAAATGAGTAAATCCCTTGGTAACGGTGTTGATCCGATGGATGTTATTGATCAATATGGTGCAGACTCACTAAGATATTTCCTCTCAACAGGAAGCTCACCAGGTCAAGATTTACGATTCTCCATTGAAAAAGTTGAATCGGTTTGGAATTTTGCTAATAAAATCTGGAATGCCTCTCGTTTCGCTTTAATGAACATGGATGGGCTAAATTATGAAGAAATTGATCTAAGTGGTGATAAATCTGTCGCAGATAAATGGATCCTTACTCGACTAAATGACACAATTGAATCTGTGACAAAATTAGCAGATCGTTATGAATTTGGAGAAGTTGGGCGCGTACTTTATAACTTCATTTGGGATGATTTCTGTGACTGGTATATTGAAATGGCGAAGCTTCCACTTTATGGAGAAGATGAAGCAGCAAAGAAAACAACTCGTTCTATACTTGCGTATGTTCTTGACAACACAATGCGCCTTCTTCATCCATTCATGCCGTTCATTACTGAGGAAATATGGCAAAACCTTCCTCATACCGGAGAGTCGATTACAGAAGCAGCTTGGCCTACTGTGAATAGTGAACTTTCAGATCATGCTGCAGCCGATGAAATGAAGCTGCTTGTTGAAATTATTCGTTCGGTGCGTAATATTAGAGCAGAAGTGAATACACCATTAAGCAAACAAATTAAGATTATGATTAAAGCGAAAGACGAAAAGATTCTCGGAATTCTTCAAAAAAATGAAGCTTACATTGATCGCTTCTGTAACCCAGAAGAGCTTGTGATCAATACAGAGATCAATGTCCCTGAAAAGGCAATGACAGCCGTTATAACAGGTGCCGAACTGTTCTTACCTCTTAAGGGTCTGATCAACATTGAAGAAGAAATTGCTCGCTTAGAAAAAGAACTAGCAAAGTGGAACAAGGAAGTGGCACGTGTACAAGGTAAACTAAGTAATGAGAAGTTTGTAAGTAAAGCTCCGCGAAAAGTAGTAGATGAAGAAAAAGCAAAAGAAGCGGATTACCTTGATAAAAAAGCAATAGTTGAAACTAGAATTAAAGAGTTAAAAGAACAGTAAAGAGTAATGGAGGCTATCTAAAACGGATTGTAACTAAACATGACGTTTAGATTTGCCTCCTCTTTTAAAGAGGTGTGAAAATGATTGCTACATATGAAGAAGCAGTGAATTGGATTCATTCAAGATTGCGTCTCGGGATAAAGCCAGGACTTAAACGAATGGAATATATGATGGAAAAGCTTGATCACCCTGAAAGAAAGATACAAACCATTCATATTGGTGGTACAAATGGAAAAGGTTCAACTGTGACTTATTTACGAAATATCTTGCAACAGTCAGGTAAACGAGTGGGAACTTTTACTTCTCCTTATTTTGAACGGTTTAACGAAAGAATTAGTGTTAATGGAGATCCAATAGCAGATAACCACCTAGTGCAGTTGGTCAATCTAATGATACCAATATCCGAGAAAATGGAAGAAACTGAATGGGGAAGTCCTTCAGAATTTGAAGTGATTACGGCGATGAGCTTTTTTTATTTTTCCCATATAAACCCTGTTGACATTGTTATTTATGAGGTTGGTTTAGGAGGGAGACTCGATTCAACGAATATTATTCAGCCCCTTGTAACAGCGATTACGAATATTGGCATGGACCATACTCAGTTTCTTGGAGAAACCGTTGAGGAAATCGCTTTTGAGAAAGCAGGAATAATAAAGGAACGTGTGCCCGTTATAAGTTGTGTAAGACAACCAGAAGCCATTGAAGTTATTAAAGAAAAAGCGAATGAACAGCTGGCTGATTTTTATCTGTATGGGGTCGACTTTGAAACAAATGAGGAAGAAAACCTTCAAGCTGGGGAAAAATTTGCTTTTAGATCTGGACAAATTAAAGAAACCTATGAGATTTCGATGGTTGGCAGACACCAAATAGAAAATGCCTCACTAGCTATAAAAATAATCGAACTGCTAAACCAAAAGTATGAATTCAATATAGATAACAATGCCATACAACTAGGACTTAAAAATGCTTATTGGCCAGGAAGAATGGAACAAATATCATCTATACCCTTGATTTATCTAGATGGAGCCCATAATCCAGAAGGTGTTAAAACACTCGTCCGAACTATTGAAGACAGATGGACAAACAAAAAGGTGAAAATAGTTGTAGCAGCCCTTAAAGACAAAGACCTAAAGCCTATGTTATCAGATTTTGAAAGAGTAGCGGATCAATTAATATTGACAACCTTTGATTTTCCGAGAGTTGCTTCACCACAAGAACTAGCCGGTTACATATCAATGAATAATGTAACTGAAATGAATAATTGGAAATCAGCTCTACCTGATGTAATTAGTGAAGTCAAAAGTGATGAAGTTTTATTGATAACTGGTTCACTTTATTTTTTATCCCAAGTAAAACCATATCTTAATTCAGTTATAAAAAATTAGATGAAATTTAAAGATGACTCCCAAGGATTATTTTGGTAAAATATTCATAAAACCATGACTTTTTAACTAATTTCAAGAAGGTGGAAATGGATATAGGTAATATTCAAAAGAATTTATTTGGATACTCTGTGCATTTATTGTACTATCAGGGCTATACTTAACCTATTATTTCTTTGCTCCACAAAATAAATGAATAAGGCTCTTTTCGTAAACTTTGTTGCTTTTGGTCAATTATAAACACCTTAAATCATTCAATCTAGTGAAGCATTTATTGCTTTGACGAAAAGACGCACTGAAACCTTAATACTTACGGGTACCTATTCTTGTTCGAAAAGCAACAATCTATGCGAAAACAGCCATAATTAAAATACATAAGGAGAAATTCAAATCATTTTCTATGAATATATTAGTCTTCATTTATGGTCTACTCCTAGCCTCCTTCTACAACGTAGTGGGCTTAAGAATTCCGTTAAAAAAGTCGATTATCAAACCACGATCAGCTTGTCCTTATTGTGGACATCAGCTTAGTGCAAAAGAACTGATGCCAGTCCTTTCATTTGTCATTCAAAGGGGAAAGTGTGTCAGCTGTAGCGGAAGAATTTCTCTTCTCTATCCAATAATGGAGCTTATAACAGGAACATTTTTTGTTCTTGCTTACCAAGTGTTCGGCTTGCAGCTTGAACTCATTGTCGCTCTAACGCTTATTTCGTTGTTCTCTATTATAACAGTCAGTGATATTAAATATATGATCATACCAGATAAAGTGCTCTTATTTTTTGCAGCTCTCTTTATTGTGGAACGTCTCTTTGTACCGCTATCTCCATGGTGGGGCTCGCTAACAGGAGCAGCTCTTGGTTTCACCCTACTTTTATTTATCGCCATTATCAGTAGAGGTGGAATGGGTGGTGGGGATATTAAACTTTTCGCCCTTATTGGTTTTGTTCTTGGCGTAAAAGGACTATTACTTTCCTTTTTTCTCGCCACGTTATTAGGGGCGGTTGTCGGCATACTAGGAATGTTACTTGGGAAGTTCAAAAAAGGTGAAGCGATTGCGTTTGGTCCTTATATCTGTCTTGGTACAATCCTAGCCTATTTCTTTGGCGAGAAGATCATACAATGGTATTTTTCACTTTATATCTAGATAATTAATGGGGCATTAATCTGATGGTTTACAAAACACCACGCCTTTACATCTTCAATACTTTAAAAATGGCTGTTTTCGCATGGATTGTTGCTTTTCGAACAAGAATAGGTACCCGTAAGTATTAAGGTTTCGGGGCATCTTTTCGTCAAAGCAATAAATGGTTCACTAGCATTGAAGTATTTAAGATGTTTATAATTGACCAAAAGCAACAAAGTTTACGAAAAGAGCCTTAAAAATAGATGTTTACTGATAGCTCTATTTATTGATTGCCCCAGCTTTTTTATACACCCACCCACGAATCAATTCCAGCCAATAAATACAAAAACATGTCCAAAATCGAATGATTCCTTCGACAATTTCCGGACCCTGCATGGTGAAAATTAGAATAATTTATTGGACGATAAAAAAATTGACGAAAACCTATGGGGACAAGACGACAAAAGTCTTGTTCTTTTTTTTATGGCCTATGATAGCATGTAAAAAAACAACTAATAGGAGGGGCGTAAAATTTGGACAAGCAGAGTAAAAATGGTGGAAAAATAACGGTTAAAATTAATGGCGAAAAAACAAAATATCAAGAAGATCTGCTTGTACATGATTGGCAGCTGGGAACAGATGAACTCGCGGCGGCAAAAGATCGTGCAGAAGATGATTCATTCGACTGGGTGTTACCGGATGAAGAAACAAAGTCGCCAAAAGAATACAAAAAGATTAATTATGTACAAGAAAAAGGGAAAAAGAAAAAGAAGAGCTTTAAGGGAGGGGCGAGGGATTATACCATCTTTCTATATCCTTTAATTGGTGCGGTTGCCATTGGAATTACCTTAGGTTTTATTATTTTAAATGTCATTACGGAGGGGGAACAGTCTACCCCTGCTATTGCTCTCCAAGAAGAGGTTTCATCTAAAGGGGAAGAATCTGGTGAAACGAGTGGATCTTCGAAAAAAATTCAAGCTTTTTCGTTGCCAGTTTTGCAAGCGGGTGTATTTGCTACCGAAGAGTCGGCTAATGAAATGCAATCATCAATCGAATCAAAAGGTGTACCTGCAGCCATGATTTCAAGCAATGAACAATATTATTTATTTGTTGGAATAGGCGAAAACCTTGATACTGTCAAATCATTTGGCAAAAAACTAAAAGAGAAAAACATTGAAGTATATGCTAAAGAGTTTACCCTTCCTGAAAAACAAATTAAAGTTACTGCAAATGAAGCTGATTTTATTAATAAAGGAATGAATATTTTTACTACGCTTGCACAAGAATCAATCACTGCTGGGCTCGAAAATAAAGTTAATGAAAGTGTCGTTACTTCTATTGAAAAACAACAAAGTGAACTAGATGGGTTGAAAATCAAAAACAAAACATTGGTTAGTATGAAAGAAGATTTAACCAGCGCATTCAAAAGCATAAAAGAATATAGCTCAACAGCTGATGATGCACATCTTCAAAAAGCACGTGAGAGTCTTCTTTCTTTTGTTGAAAAATATAATAAACTATAAGTTTACATCGACAGAAAGTGTAATTTTCTAGGAAATAATTTATAGTAAAAAAAGTGATGATCATCTGATTCTGTTCTAGTACTGTTTATTTGTACGTTGAATGGTTGATTATCACTTTTTTTATTTTCTAAATCTCTTCCCTATTTGTTGAGAACTTTTGACGAATTTGGTAGGATTATGTTGTATCTCCCAATCTTTACGGAAGAAGGGAAAGGTGATTTCATTGTCTAACCTCATTTTAGCTTCAAGTTCTCCTCGCAGAAAAATGCTTCTCCAACAACTGCATCTTGATTTCTCCATTATTCATTCAAATGTAGATGAAAGTATTGATCGTATGAAAGGCCCTGAATATGTTGTCACCGAACTAGCTGCACGAAAGGCGCGTGCGGTGGCTAGTGATTATCATAGCTCCTATGTTATTGGTTCTGATACTGTAGTGGCACTAGATGGTCATATTCTTGAAAAACCGAAAGACGAAGAAGAAGCAAAAAAGATGCTTAGCCAATTATCTGGTAAGACACATTCCGTTTTCACAGGTGTGGCTATCATAATTGAAGGTCAACAGGAAGTATTCTACGAAAAAACTGATGTAACGTTTTGGGAGTTAACAGAGCAGGAGATTCTAAACTATATCGAAACAGGTGAACCATACGATAAAGCTGGTGGATATGGTATACAAGCTCTAGGGGCATTATTTGTAAAAGAGATCAAAGGAGATTATGCTTCTGTAGTTGGACTTCCAATCTCAAAGCTTTATCGTAAATTGAAGAAATTGGGATTCCCATCGTTACGAGTTTGACCTTAGCTTACCTCCCAAAGTTACACTAAGGAGGAAAGGGTTTGTGACGCATAAAACAGAAGAACGCTTAATGATCAGGGATTATCCTAATGATGAGCGACCACGTGAAAGAATGATACAAAGTGGGGCAAAAAGTCTTTCTAATCAAGAACTTCTGGCTATTTTGCTTAGAACTGGAACTAAGTCGGAATCTGTAATACAATTATCTAATCGCCTATTGCAAACGTTCGAAGGTTTGAGATTACTAAAAGATGCCTCTGTAGAAGAAATCACAGCTATTCATGGTATTGGTTTAGCAAAGGCTATACAGCTTATGGCGGCTGTCGAAATTGGAAGAAGAATTAGTAATCTCACCTTTGATGATCGATTTTCGATACGCTCCCCGGAAGATGGGGCTAATTTTGTTATGAATGATATGCGCTTTCTTTCCCAAGAGCACTTCGTATGTTTATTTCTCAACACAAAGAATCAGGTTCTTCATAAAAAGACGATTTTTATTGGGAGCTTGAATGCCTCCATAGTCCATCCACGAGAGGTTTTTAAGGAAGCCTTTCGAAGGTCTGCTGCTTCAATTATTTGTATTCATAATCATCCTTCTGGGGACCCTACACCAAGTAGGGAGGATATCGAGGTTACAAAAAGACTAGTGGAATGCGGGAAGATTATTGGAATCGATATTCTCGATCATCTCATTATTGGCGAGAAGAAATATGTAAGTTTAAAGGAAAAAGGGTATTTATAACACTATGATTTTATAGGGTGTTACGATATAATATTGTTTGTGATTTTTGACCTAAAAATTGGAGAAATGAAATAGATTGGTAATGTAAAATACACCCCCCAATCCGTATCAGAAAGGGAGATACAAGCATGTTTGGAACGAAAGACCTTGGAATTGATTTAGGAACAGCGAACACACTTGTTTACGTTAAAGGAAAAGGAATTGTTTTACGTGAACCTTCTGTTGTCGCTTTACAAACTGATAATAAACAAATTGTTGCCGTTGGAAATGATGCCAAAAATATGATTGGAAGAACACCAGGAAACGTGGTAGCTCTAAGGCCAATGAAAGACGGGGTTATTGCGGATTATGAAACAACAGCAACGATGATGAAGTATTACATAAAACAAGCAGTTAAAGGAACAACACCCTTTGCTAGAAAGCCATATGTAATGGTTTGTGTCCCTTCTGGAATAACGGCAGTTGAAGAGAGAGCCGTTATCGATGCTACCCGTCAAGCAGGTGCGAGAGATGCTTACACTATTGAAGAGCCTTTTGCTGCTGCAATAGGAGCCAACTTGCCTGTATGGGAACCGACGGGAAGTATGGTCGTGGATATTGGCGGAGGAACAACAGAAGTGGCGATCATTTCCCTAGGAGGGATTGTTACAAAACAATCGATTCGTGTTGCCGGTAATGAAATGGATGATGCCATTATCAATTATATCCGTAAAACATATAACTTGATGATTGGAGATCGGACGGCTGAGACAATTAAATTGGAAATTGGTTCAGCAGCAGATTCTGAAGGAATTGAAGCTATGGATGTTCGTGGACGTGACCTGTTAACGGGTCTTCCGAAAACACTCGAAATTACAGCTGAAGAAATCGGGAAAGCACTTCATGATACGGTATTTGCTATTGTGGATGCAGTGAAAAGTACATTGGAGACAACTCCACCTGAACTTGCTGCCGACATTATGGACCGTGGAATCGTCTTAACAGGTGGTGGCGCATTACTGCGGAACCTTGATAAGATTATTAGTGATGAGACAAAAATGCCAGTGTTGATTGCTGAAAATCCTTTAGACTGTGTAGCGATTGGTACTGGAAAAGCTCTTGATCATATCCATTTATTCAAGAATCGTGGAAAATAAAGTAATTCATAAAATTTACTGGGGCTGGCCCATTTTAGGAAAAACAAGGGACAGGCCCTGTATTTGTGATTGATTGAGAAAGATTAATAAGTTAATTATCGTGTAAATGAATGATGTTTTAATCTAACACAAGCAGGAAGTCTAGGATGTGGCAGCTCAGCGGTTTGTAGTTCCTTTGACTTTTGCCTTACATCTACGAATGATGCTGGTGTCTTTGTGATGAAATTTAAAATATAAAAAAGCACTATTTTTATAGTGAAAGAGATAGAGGTGTAAATCGTGCCACAATTTTTCATGAATAAACGGTTGATTATCCTACTTGTCAGCATTATTGTTCTAGTGGCATTGGTTGGTTATTCTTTACGAGAGAGAGAAAACATTTCGTGGCCCGAACAATTTGTAAAAGATATTGTTGGGTTTGGTCAATCCATTGTTTCTAAACCAGTAAGTTATGTGTCTGGTTTTTTTGAAGATGTTGATAATCTGCAAAATACATACACGGAAAATGAAAAGCTTAAATCTCGTTTAGAAGAGCTAGTTCAATTAGAAATAAAAGTAGAAGACCTAGCTAAAGAGAATGAAGAACTTCGGGATATTGTTGGTAAAGAAGATAATTTAAGAAAATATAATCCTATTCATGCTACAGTAATTGCAAGAAACCCTGAACAATGGCAGGATCTCCTTATTATTAATCGCGGGGAAAATCATGGGGTTTATCCTAATATGGCTGTTATCACATCGAAGGGCTTAATCGGTAAAGTAAAAAGCGCGACGAATTTTTCAGCGACTGTTGAACTATTAAGCGCTAAAAATTCAAATAATCGTGTATCTGTTATGATTCAAGGGGAAAAAGACATTTTTGCTTTTGTTGAAGGATTTGATTTTAAGAAGAAAAAGCTCATGGTAAAACGTATTCCTTATGACATGAAAGTGAAAAAAGGTTCTATTGTTACCACATCCGGTTTAGGTGGAGTTTTCCCTAAAAACTTACCAGTGGGGAAAGTGACAGAAGTCATCCCTGATCAATATGGATTAACTCAAACGGCTTATGTCGAACCTGCAGCGGATTATTATGATCTAGAGCATGTAATGGTAGTAGAGCGAACGATGACAAAAGTGGAAGAGCCTAATACTGTTAACAAGGAGGAGGAAGAATGATGAAACGTCTTCTTCTTCCTTTCCTAGCTCTGATGATTTTATACAGTGAAAGTATCTTTGTCAGAGTATTTCCCATTGAATTATTAGAAGGTCATCGAATCGTTGTTCCGCACTTTTTGCAAATTTTTATTTTATTCATGGCAGTGTTTTATCACTACCGTTCAGCCATCGTTTATGCATTTGTATTTGGGTTTTTATTTGATTTATTTTATACAGAAATCATTGGAATTTACATGCTTATTTTCCCGTTAACCATCTTCTTGATGGATAAGATGATGAAAATTTTGCATAACAATTTATTTGTAGTCGGAATTTCAATGATCATTAATATATCGATATTAGAATTACTCGTTTATCAGCTCAATTTTATTATTCAAAGGACAGACTTTACTCTTTTCCAGTTCGCAGATTGGAGGCTCTGGCCAACTCTCGTTTTAAATGCGGTCTTTATTATTATTTTCTCTTATCCTGTAAAGCTATTAATGAATAAATTAAGAAAAGAATTTATTGATCATTAGGCTTTAACGTTTCAAAAAGAGGAATTAAAGAGGTATTTGTCGAATTAAATGACGACTGAGGTGAACAATGCGTCATGATAAAAAAACAAAATATTTTAATAAAAGGAACAAAAGATGGTTTAACACTCCATTTGAATGATGAATGCTCATATGAAGATATAAAGAAAGAGCTGGATTCCAAACTGACAGCTCAATATCATCATTTAGATGACCGTCCTTTAATGTCTGTTAATATTCAAACTGGCAATCGATATTTATCTGAAGAACAAGAACAGGAACTCCGAGAAATTGTAAGGAATAATCGAAACCTTGAGGTAGAGCAAATTTCTAGCAATGTCATGACAAAAGCTGATGCCAATAAGCTTATTGAAGAATCTGATATTTATCCTATAACAGGTGTAATTCGGTCAGGACAAGTAATCGAAGTACCTGGCGATTTACTTATTATTGGAGATGTTAACCCTGGTGGTACTGTAAAAGCAGCTGGGAATATATATATTTTAGGCGTTTTAAAAGGTGTTGCACATGCAGGTTGTTCTGGTAATGATGAAGCTGTAATCGTCGCTTCGCAAATGACGCCAACACAGCTACGAATTTCGGAACAACTTAATCGTGCACCTGATTACCTTGATAAAGAGGAAGGTCATGAAATGGAATGTGCATACATAGATGGTTCAAATCAAATTGTTGTAGATCGTTTGCAAGTTTTAAGACATTTAAGACCAAATATATCTAGTTTTAAAGGGGGGCGCTAATGTGGGTGAAGCAATCGTAATTACTTCCGGAAAAGGTGGAGTAGGGAAAACCACTACTTCGGCAAATGTGGGTACAGCATTAGCTCTACAAGGCAAAAAAGTATGTTTAGTAGATACAGATATAGGCCTTCGGAATTTGGACGTTGTAATGGGTCTTGAAAATCGTATTATCTATGACTTAGTTGATGTTGTTGAAGGGCGCTGTAAAACACATCAAGCCCTTGTAAAGGATAAAAGGTTTGAAGATAAATTGTATTTATTACCTGCTGCTCAAACTAGTGATAAGTCGGCTGTGAATCCTGAACAAATGGAGACACTAATTTCAGAATTAAAACAAGAATATGATTATATCATTATTGATTGTCCAGCTGGAATTGAACAGGGGTATAAAAATGCGGTCGCTGGAGCAGATAAGGCAATTGTGGTCACAACTCCAGAAATCTCCGCAGTTCGCGACGCGGATCGCATCATCGGGTTATTAGAGAAAGAAGATATTGAGCCGCCGAAACTCGTCATTAATCGAATTAGAAATCATATGATGAAAAATGGTGAAGTGCTTGATGTTGATGAAATCACTACGCATTTGTCGATTGATCTAATTGGTATAGTGGCAGATGACGATAATGTCATCAGGTCTTCGAATAAAGGAGAGCCTATCGCCCTTGACCCTAATACAAAGGCAGCGATTTCTTATCGTAATATTGCAAGAAGAATTCTTGGGGAATCCGTCCCGCTGCAATCTTTAGAGGATGATAAGCCCGGAGTGTTCACAAGATTGAAAAAGTTTTTCGGTGTAAAAGCATAGAGATTACTAAACTGATAGAAGGTTTATCCTTTTATCAGTTTTTTTAATTAGAACCTCTTTGTAAAGCTCCCTCATCATTTCACGTTTCTTTTTCTTAGGCTGCTTTCTATAAGATTGTTGTTTTTTTATAACATAAATTTCTGCAACCAACCCCTTTTCCAATAACAACAATGTTTACGAAAACAGCCTTTTCTTATCATATTCTCTATGGACAAGTCATATATTGAAGCAAAAGACTAGCTCTCTGATAAAGAGGAGTAATAGGGAGAGGGAATGGTGTTTATGGTAAATCGCGCGGATGAAATTAGAAAGAGGATTGCAAGGAGAAAGAAATTGAATACAGCTCAAACGTCGAACACCTCAGGAGGAATGCTCCTTCCGACAGATGAGGAGCGCTATGGAGGGGAACGTTTATCCACCTATGAGTCGCCTCCCCCATCACAAGGTGGTCATCCTTTGTTTAATAAGGAGGTATTTATATTAAAAATACTTGGTGCAGGAATCATGGTACTCCTCACTGCGATCATGTATAAAAATCCTTCACCTATCTTTCAGGATGCTCGCGCCTATGTAGAAAAAACGATGGAGAGTGAGTTTCAATTTGCTGCGGTATCTACTTGGTATGAAGATCAGTTTGGTAAGCCCCTTGCCTTATTGCCTTTGAGTGGTGAAAAGAGTAAACAAAGTGAATCTGTTAATAAGGATTATGCACTTCCAGCTTCAGCAAGAGTGGTAGAAAATTTCAAAAGTAACGGTAAAGGGATTATGATTGAAACCAATAAAGGTGAAACCGTTGATGCCATGAAGGGTGGCTTAATTATCTTTGCAGGGAAAAAGGATGATTTGGGTAATACGGTTGTTATTCAACATGATGATAAAACTGAATCATGGTATGGACACCTTGAATCGGTGGATGTCAAACAGTATGAGAAGGTAAAGAGCGGTGTCAAGGTTGGAACAGTAAAAGGTAATGATTCTGGGAAGACAGGTGAATTTTATTTTGCTATTAAAAAGGGCGATACATTTATCGACCCCATCCAGGTGATATCCTTTGAATAAACATGTGATGAGTGTTTTAGGAAAAGTGTCTATCCATCCTCTTCTCTGGTTAGTCATTGGAATTGCGGTTGTTACTGCTCATTTTATTGAGCTGTTAATGCTATTAGTCATTATCTTAATACATGAACTGGGACATGGGGTGATGGCCCATGTTTTTTCTTGGAGAGTTAAAAGAATTTCTTTGCTGCCATTTGGGGGAGTAGCAGAAATGGATGAGCATGGAAACCGTTCACTAAAGGAAGAATTACTGGTCATTATTGCCGGACCCCTCCAGCATGTATGGCTAATGGCGGGAGCTTGGTTACTATTTAACATTGGGTTATTTCCAGATAGGATGTTTGAGCTCTTTATTCAATATAATCTCATGGTACTTCTATTTAATTTACTTCCAATCTGGCCATTAGATGGTGGAAAAATTCTTTCAGTCATTCTTGGCTATCGAATGACATTCATTAAAGCTTATGAATGGACGATTTTCTTTTCATTAGGTATGCTTTTCCTGATCCATTTTATTGTTTTAGTTACGGTTCCCTTTCATTTAAACCTATGGATTATCCTTACCTTTTTATATTTTTCATTATGGGCTGAATGGAAACAAAGGCGTTATACCTTCATGAAATTTTTACTTGAAAGGTACTATGGTAAAAATGATTCTTTCCAACAATTAAAACCATTAATCATTAATGGGGAAGATAGTTTAGCGTCAGTCTTGGAAAGATTTCAAAGAGGATTTAAACACCCTCTTATAATTTATGAAGGTAATAAGGAAGCCGGTAAACTTGATGAAAATGAATTGCTTCATGCATTTTTTACCGAAAAAATGACTACAGCAAAATCGAAAGACCTACTTTATTTAATTTAATAGAGGCTTCCCATAGGGGTCTCGAACCACATTATTCGTCCATATCTAGAAGTCATTTGAGGGTTACTTCTAAATATTGAAGTTGTGGTTCCTGACTCCTTTGTATTGGGAATGCCTCTATTTTCTTGATTTGTCCACTATGATTATGATAAGCATGTATAAAGAGATTTGGTGAGGGAATGAGGAAACGATTTGAATAAAATTATATTGAACACAGTAGCAAGAGAAAAACGATGGGCATTGATGAGAGATCAATCCTTAATTCAAATACAATACTATCAACCCCAACAAGTATCCCTTATAGAAAATATTTATGTAGGGATTGTGGAGAAAGTCGAGAAGGGGCTAAATGCTGCTTTCGTGAATATTGGGCATGACAAAAACGGTTTCCTTCACTTACGAGATGTCCCACAGACAGATGAAACAAAGGAACATAAAATCCATCAAGGGGAAAAGCTCCTAGTCCAGGTCGTGAAAGATGCAACGGGGACAAAAGGTCCAAAGTTAACAGCAGTTATTGAATTAAAGGGACAGCATCTTGTTTATATGCCAAATGGCCGTTATGTGGCTGTTTCCAAAAAAGCTCAAGATGAAGAGGTTCGTAACGAGTGGAAAAGGCTAGGAGATACAATTACAACGAAAGAAGAAGGAATTTTATTTCGTACTAGTGCTCTAAATCAAACAGAAGATGCCATCAAAGCAGAATTAGAAGAATTACGTCTACAATACAGCCTTTTTAAGAATTATGTAGACAAAGCACCTAAGCTTCTTTTTCATCGTGATCGGATGATGGACGACCTGTTAGAATTAGCGAAGAAACTACAACAAGTAGAGATTGTGGCCGACTCTTACTCTGTAAAAAAAGAGCTTTCTGAACGGTTTGAAAAAGAATCAATAACCAATTGGTCGATTCTTCAATACAACGGACAGGAAGATATCTTTTCACATTTTGATTTGGAGTCAAAGGTAAAAAAAGCTTTACAACAGCAAGTTTGGTTATCAAATGGAGGATCGATTGTTATTGAACAAACTGAGGCAATGACTGTAATAGATGTCAATACTGGAAAATTCACAGGAAAAGATCAGCTCAAGCAGACAGTCCTTAAGACAAATATAGCAGCAGCGAAAGAAATTGGTCGCCAAATCATGTTAAGAAATTTAAGCGGGATGATTATGATAGATTTCGTGGATATGAATAAGAAAGAGTATCACGCAGAAGTGATCTCATCATTAAAAGAAGCATTAAGAACCGACTTTACCCGTACGATTATAGTAGGTTTTAATGATCTTGGCGTATTACAATTGACGAGAAAGAAGACAAAACGTCCTTTATTGGAATATGTCACAACCAGGTGTCCAGTTTGTCAGGGAAGCGGAAGAATAGAGAGCCCAGAAACAAAAGCATTTCAATTAGAAAGAGAACTTCATGAATATCGAAGTCGAATCGAAGAAGGAGTCGTAGTAGAAGTGAGTGAAGATGTAGCCAGTTTTTACAAGGGTGAGCATCAGCTTTATTTTAACGAATTACAAAATCGTTTAAAAAAGGAAATTCGGTTTGTGATTCAAGATCATGCACATCCATTTTATCATATTAAGCGATTTGAATAATATGATGAGGTAGTATTTCAATGGAACTTGATTATTATAAGGAAAAGAACTATTGTGAAAAAACCACTCTTAGTAAAAAAATACACCAATTCTATTGACACTATTCTATAAACTATGATAGGATTTTTAATGTTATGGCTCTGTAGCACCCGTGCTACAACCGCTCAAGAACAGGTAGTAAAGTGTTGGATTATCCAATCACCTGTCATTGGCGAGTCTTAGTCTTTAAGGAGGTGCGATTATGTACGCAATTATTGAAACTGGCGGAAAGCAAATCAAAGTAGAAGCAGGTCAATCAATCTACATTGAAAAACTTGACGTAACAGAAGGCGACACAGTAACTTTTGACAAAGTACTATTCGTAGGTGGCGATAGTGTGAAGGTAGGAAGTCCATTAGTGGATGGAGCTACTGTAACAGCTAAAGTTGAAAAACAAGGCCGTGCGAAAAAGCTTGTTGTTTTCAAATACAAGCCAAAGAAAAACTACCATCGCAAACAAGGTCATCGTCAACCGTACACTAAAGTAACAATCGATACAATCAACGCGTAAGGCGAATTGAAATGATTCGAGTTTACATTAGTCAGAATCCGGGTGGAAGGGTTATTTCTTTCTCAATGGATGGACATGCAAACTTTGCAGAACATGGTCAGGATATTGTTTGTGCTGGAGCTTCGGCTGTTTCCTTCGGTTCTATAAATGCTATTATAGCATTAACGGGTGTAGAACCTGAAATTGAACAGACTGACGGGGGCTATCTTCACTGTACTTTTCCTGAGGATTTACCAAAGGATAAGGACGAACAAGTGCAGCTCTTACTTAAAGGAATGATTGTTTCCTTACAAACAATTGAACGTGACTATAAGAAGTATATAAAAATAACCTTCAAATCGTAGGAGGTGGGACAGATGCTAAGACTAGACCTTCAATTTTTCGCATCGAAAAAAGGAGTAGGTTCTACAAAGAATGGTCGTGACTCAATCGCAAAGCGCCTTGGTGCTAAGCGTGCAGACGGTCAATTCGTAACTGGCGGATCTATTTTATATCGTCAACGCGGTACTAAAATTTATCCAGGTGAAAACGTAGGCCGTGGTGGAGATGACACTCTTTTCGCAAAAATCGATGGCGTAGTACGTTTTGAACGTATGGGCCGCGATAAGAAAAAAGTGAGCGTATATCCAGAAGCGAAAGAAGCATAAAATGCTAACCTTTGAAAACTCTAGCCGTTTTTCGGTTAGAGTTTTCTTATTTTATAGGAAATTATAAAATAAAATCATGTTTATAACTTTGATATAAGTTTGCAGTAATCCAGTACCTGTGCTAAAGCCGTTTCTAGGGTCTAGCCAAGCCATGAAGGAAGGGAAAGGTGCCCTTCCTTCCCCTTCCTTTATGGCTTGGCTTATGCTTGTCTGGGCTTTCCCGAGGTGCTTGTGACTTATATAATTTTTATGGAAAAAATTCACGTTTCCCTACACTTTCTGATATACTTACATGTAAAGATAATGAACGATATACTGTATAGGGAGTTAGAGAATGAGTAGTGAATGGAACGTAATTCAAGCACTTAGACATACTCGTCATGATTGGATGAACCGCCTGCAATTAATCAAAGGGAATCTTGATTTGGATCGAGTGGAGCGGGCAAAAGAAGTTATCTATGAAATTGTTCAGGAAGCACAAAATGAATCAAAGCTTTCAAATTTAAAGTTGCCCCAATTTACAGAATGGGTGCTAACCTACAATTGGGACAAGAATATGATTCATATTGAATACGAAATTCTCCAAGATAGTCCCCATAAATTGAATGATATCCAGCTGGTCACTTGGTTTTCAGATCTGTTTCAACTATTGGAAAACTCTGTTAAGCCATACGCTGAAAACGTAATGATTGTGACAATGGATTTTAGTACAGAAGAAGTATGTTTTGAATTTGATTTCAACGGAATAATAAAGAATAGTCATCAATTAGAAAATCAGCTGCAAGAGCTCAAAGAACGAAATGCCTATCATCTGGATATTCTTCAAATGAACGATAATATGTTACTTTTAAAAATAAAAATCAAGTACATATAGAAGAATAAATATTATGTTAAAAGTGTTTTCTTTAGGCTTTTTTGTACGTTAGGAGTGAAAATATGTTTGTCGATCAGGTCAAGATTTATACGAAAGGCGGCGACGGTGGAAACGGAATGGTTGCCTTTCGTCGTGAAAAATATGTACCAAAAGGTGGGCCAGCCGGTGGTGATGGCGGTAAGGGTTCTGATGTTGTCTTTCAGGTGGACGAAGGATTAAGGACGCTTATGGATTTCCGTTATCAACGACACTTCAAGGCGCCTCGTGGAGAGCACGGGATGTCAAAGAATCAGCATGGGAAGAATGCTGAGGATATGATCATTAAAGTCCCACCAGGTACCGTAGTTAAGGATGATGACACAGGTGAGATAATTGCTGACCTAGTAGAGCATGGTCAACGCTCCGTGATTACCAAAGGCGGAAGGGGAGGAAGGGGAAATACGCGATTTGCTACTCCTGCCAATCCAGCACCAGAACTATCAGAAAAGGGGGAACCAGGACAAGAACGCTATGTTGTTATGGAATTAAAACTGTTAGCGGACGTGGGGCTAGTAGGGTTCCCTAGTGTTGGAAAATCTACGTTATTATCCGTAGTATCTGCCGCCAAACCGAAAATCGCAGAGTACCATTTCACAACAATTGCTCCCAATTTAGGAATGGTAGAAACGGAAGATGGTAGAAGCTTTGTTATGGCTGATCTTCCTGGTTTAATTGAGGGTGCACATGAAGGGGTTGGTCTTGGACATCAATTCTTAAGACATATCGAACGTACAAGAGTAATAGTACACGTTATTGATATGAGTGGACTCGAAGGAAGAGATCCGTATGAAGATTATCTTACGATCAATAAAGAGTTAGAAGAATATAACCTCCGTTTGACAGAGCGCCCACAAATTATTGTGGCCAATAAAATGGATATGCCAGATGCTCAAGATAATTTGAATGCTTTTAAAGAAAAATTAACGGATGATCACCCTGTTTTCCCAATTTCGGCTCTTACTCGTCAAGGTCTTCGTGATCTATTATTTGCGGTTGCCGATAAAGTAGAAACAACACCAGAGTTTCCATTGTATGAAGAGGAAGAAGTTGGTGTTAATCGTGTTCTTTATAAACATGAAAAAGAAGAAAAGGAATTTACGATTACAAGGGATTCTGATGGGACATTTATCGTCGAAGGTGTACCTCTTGAAAGACTATTTAAGATGACTGACTTTACACGAGAAGAATCTGTACGCCGTTTTGCTCGTCAGTTAAGATCGATGGGAGTCGATGAAGCACTTAGAGAAAGAGGCGCAAAAGACGGTGACAGTGTTCGTCTCTTGGATGAGTACGAATTCGAATTTATTGATTAATCCTTCATCATTACATTACTGGAGGAACGACTATTGGTAAAAAGAAATCAAGAAGGAAAATTTTATCTTGTTCGGGAAGATGTTTTGCCAGAAGCTATGAAAAAAACATTAGAAGCGAAGGAGCTCCTTGAAAGAGGAAAAGTGGATTCTGTCTGGGAAGCGGTTCATCAAGTTGATATAAGTAGAAGTGCTTTTTATAAATACCGCGATACGGTTTTTCCTTTTCACACGATTGTAAAAGAAAAAATTATCACGTTATTTTTTCATCTTGAAGATCGGTCAGGGACATTATCGCATCTATTGAGTTTAGTCGCTTCTGATGGTTGTAATATTTTAACGATTCACCAAACCATTCCATTACAAGGGAGAGCAAACGTTACTCTTTCATTAAATGTAACGGGTATGACAGTTGATATCGATGTGCTTTTAACAAAGCTTCGTCGATTAGAATTTGTTGAAAAGGTAGAGGTGCTAGGCTCAGGTGCCTAGTACCTTTTTTTTTGTTAGGCTGTTTTCAAATAGATTGTTGTTTTTTAAGAACATAAATTTTTGTGAAAAGTTTGGTTGGAGTGGATATGCGAGAATCCTGCGGGAGTAGCGGAACAGGTGAGGCCTAAGCAGGAGCAAAGCGACGAGGGAGATTCACCGCCAGCACCCGCGGAAAGCGAGCAACCTTTCGCTCCAACCAACCCTTTTCAAATACCAACAATGCTTACGAAAACAGCCTTTTGTTAATAAACAAAAAAGTTATTAAAATCTTTTTACAAAATTTCATCTATAACAGTTATAATGGTTAGAAGTTTAAATTTGAGATATAGATAACATTCGGAAAGAGGAGAGTATAAGTGAAGATAGCGTATTTAGGTCCTGAAGCATCGTTTACAGATTTAGCGGTAAGAAGCGCGTTCTCAGATGATGAACGACATCCTTATGTGACAATTCCAGAGTGTATAGAAGCTGTAATGGAAGATAAAGTAGATTTAGCCGTAGTTCCACTTGAAAATGCGTTAGAAGGTTCTGTACATATTACAATTGATTACTTATTCCATGAGGCAGATCTATCGATTGTAGCTGAATTAACTTCTCCGATTCAACAACACCTAATGATTCATCCTGAACAACAAGAAAAATGGCAGGATGTTCATAAGATTCTATCTCATTCACATGCATTGGCGCAATGTCACAAATATTTACATCATTATTTTAGAGGGGTGTCATTAGAACAAGCCACATCCACTGCGGCTGCGGCTAAATATGTAAGTGAAAACCCTGAGCAGCTCATCGCAGCCATTGGAAACCGATTAGCTTCTGAGAAATATCGATTGATGATTGTACAAGAGGACATTCATGATTTCCATTTTAACCATACCAGATTTATTGTTTTAAGTAAGTATCCTCGAACCATAGAGATTCCGATCTCAAAATCAAACGGGAAAACGACAGTGATGGTTACTCTTCCATCTGATCGGTCAGGGGCATTACATCAAGTACTCTCCGCATTCTCCTGGAGAAAAATAAATTTAAGTAAAATTGAATCGCGACCATTGAAAACGGGATTAGGTAATTATTTCTTTATCATTGATATTGAACAACAAATCGATGATGTGCTCATCCCAGGTGCAATTGCCGAAATAGAAGCTCTAGATTGCGGTGTGAAAATCTTGGGTTCCTATCAGTCATATAAACTTTAGGTGAAATTAGATAAGAAAAGGGGCTGTCCCAAAGGAGGCAGGAACCACAATAATTGTCCGTATATAGAAAATGTGCGGGTTTCTTCTATAAAGAAGTTGTGGTTCCTGACACCGGTTTTGGGAAAGCCCTCTTTAATCGTTTAGATCCCAATAAGAGATAAGAATTCAGTTTGAACCTAAGACTACTAGATTAATTGGGTTCAATTAAAAACCCTGCCTTTTTTAATGCATCTTCTGCATCAGTTAACTGTTTTTCACTTGAAGCTGCCAGTGTATGAAGGTGAACTCCTTCTGTTAACTGTGAGAGATAAGCGGCACCTGTATTTTTTATTTTTTCAAGAAAATTTGTTACTTCTTTGCGGTTTGATACCATTATCGAGGCTGTTAGATCTCCATAAACACTATGTTCGATTTTGACATCTTTCACGGTTACTCCATGGTCGACAAGGAGATTAAGTTCTTCCTCCGCACGATCAGGCGAATGTTGGCATGCAACAGTCCTTTCGACTACCCCAATAGTTGCTTGAGGCATATACATATACCCTTGACTAGTAGCGATAATTGGTTCGTTCTTTGCTTTTAGAAGCGTGATATCACTCACAATAACCTGTCTGCTAACATTCGTCAGCTTTGCAAGCACCCCTCCTGTTATAGGCGCTCCCTTATCTATTAATTGATTCAAGATGACTGCTCGTCTTTGATCTCCTAATATTTTTTTCTTTTCATTCATTGGATTCACCGTCCATTAATTAATTTATAACGTTCTCTTCGATATCTCTATTAACGCTTCAACTAGTGCAGTTATATCTTCTTCTCGTGTTTCTTTTCCAAAAGAAATACGGATAAATTCTTTTTGTTTTTCTTCAGTGACTCCCATAGCAACCATGGTTTTAGAAGGCGCTTGAAGTCCTTGACGACAGGCACTTCCTGTCGATATACAGAAGCCTTTACGATTACATTCTAACATAACCCATTGCCCTTCATGTCCATTAATGGCTAATCCGATAACATGTGGGAGCTGTGAAGTCGTCTCGGATTCATAAATTGTGATGCAACCTTTAAGTTCATTTTTTAATTTTGATGTGAAAAATTTTCTTAGTTGGTTGACTCGCTCCCAATGATTTTGATTTGATTGGATGGCAGCAGCTACAAAAGCGGCAATTCCGGGAGTATTTACTGTACCTCCCCTGAATCCATGTTCATGAGACTGATGGGGAAATAAACCTTTAACGTGAATATTTGGACGGATATAAACAGCACCAACACCTTTAGGTCCGTATATTTTATGGGACGAGATCGAAATACTATCCACGAAGGAACAGATCTTTTTTAAGTCCATTTTTCCAAATGATTGAACACAATCGCTATGCAGCAAGATGTTTTTATCTTTAATTAAACGGCTAATTTCTTCGAGAGGCTGGATCGACCCTATTTCTCCGTTTACATGACCGATCGTCAATAAGATTGTGTCCTCTTGAATGGACTGCTTTAGAATGGCCAGGTCTAATTGACCGTTACTTAAATAAGGTATTTTCGTTATCTCAAAGCCACAATCAGATAAATAGTCAAGAGCAGAAGATACAGACGAATGCTCTGCCATGCTTGCTATAATATGTTTTCCTTTATGACGTTGACTAAATGCTAGTGAGGTGATAGCAAGCTGATTTGCTTCTGTTCCCCCTGATGTAAAATAAATTCCTCGTGCAGATACATTTAAGAGAGAAGCTAATTTATTCCTGCAATTCTCTAGTAGTTCCTCTGCCTTTGTTCCTGCATTATGAAGACTGCTTGTATTTCCCCAATACTGTGAGGCAACTTCCTGATAGATTTTTAACACCTCTGAATCCATTGGTGTTGTTGCGGCATAGTCAAAATACTTCAAACGAATGATCTCCCTTGCAAATTTATTTTTAGGCTGTTTTCGTAAACATTGTTGTTATTTGAAAAGGGTTGGTTGCAGCGAAAAGTTGCTCGCTTTCCGCGGGGCGGGCGGTGAGCCTCCTCGTCGCCTTGCTCCTGCTTAGGTCTCACCTGTCCCGCTACTCCCGCAGGAGTCTCGCACCTGCAGTGAAGACCAACCTTTTTACAAAAATTTATGTATTTAAAAACAACAATCTTTTAGAAAACAGCCTATTTTTAATAAATGCTCTTTTCTTAAACTTTTTTGCTTTTGGTCAATTATAAACATCTTAAATCATTCAATACTAGTGAACCTATTATTGCTTTGACAAAAGATGCCTCGAAACCATAATAATATCGGGTTTCTATTCCTGTACGAAAAGGAACAATCTATGCGAATGCAGCATTAATATAAAGTTTTACTGACTCGTTAGTTCCAAGGAGTTTGACGAGTAGACCTATATCAGTCATATTCTTCCCGTCTATCCGGATGACCTGCAAAGTTTGTGTAGACTAAAGTATTCCTGTCTAATAATAGTGAATTTTTCAAAAATAAATTTAAATAAGCAATGTAAGAAAAAAACACTTGTAATCAGTTTAATAATGTGTAAATATATGTGTCAAGACACCTGTAAAATAACAGGAGGAAAACCAATGAAAAAAGCAGATGTAATTATCGTCGGTAGCGGTATTGCAGCACTGCAATTAGCGCGAACACTAAGTCAGCAATCACATGTGATGATTATCACAAAGAATCATAGACGAAGCAGTAACTCTTTTATGGCACAGGGTGGAATTGCTGCTGCCATTTCTAAGGAAGATCATAGCGACCAACATTTTATTGACACCATGATAGCAGGCGAATGGCATGGAAATAATGAACGGGTAAAGCGGCTAGTAGAAGAGGGAAAGGAAGCGGTAGAAGAACTGATCGCGATGAAAGCACCTTTTGATCGTAATACCAATGACGAATTTTCCCTCGGAATGGAAGGAGCCCATAGCACCCATCGGATTCTGCATTCTGGTGGAGATCAAACAGGTAAACATCTGATCAACTTTTTATTGGAAACCCTTTCAACGCCTAATGTTGAATGGATTGAAAATGAAATGGTGATTGAGCTCTTGTTCAATACAAGTGGTTCATGTATCGGTGTACAGACTAAAAATTATGCAGAAGAAACTAGAGAATACTTTTCTTCTCATATTGTATTAGCTACTGGAGGTGCAGGCGGAATGTATCTGCCGACCTCCAATCATCCATCTGTTTCTGGTGATGGATTGGCGATGGCATACCGTGCAGGAGCTAGAATCGCAGATCTAGAATTTTTTCAGTTTCATCCCACCTTACTAACCATAGAGGGCGAGGCAATCGGCCTAATATCTGAAGCAGTAAGAGGCGCAGGAGGAACCCTTATTAATGATCATGGAGATCGCATTATGGAAGGGAAACATCCACAACTTGAGCTAGGACCACGGCATATTGTAGCCCATGAAATTTTTAAACAAAACGAGAGTGGTAGAAAAGTATATTTAGATATAAGTAACATTGACCGTTTTCAAACCCGATTTCCATCGATCTCAACCATGTGTGTACAAAACGGAATATGTTTAGAAGAAGGTAAAATCCCTGTTTCTCCTGGCTCCCATTTTATGATGGGAGGAGTTGTGATCGATGAAATCGGTCGAACAAATCTAAAAGGGCTTTATGCTATCGGTGAAGTGGCTTGTAGCGGAGTTCATGGAGCAAACAGGTTAGCCAGTAACTCTCTATTGGAAGGTCTTGTTTATGGAAAACGTCTTGCTTCTTATCTTATTAAAAGTTTAGAAATAGAAGGCCCGCGGGACTTTTCTTCAATTAAATTCAGAAAAAAAACTAAAGGATCACTTCCTTTTTCTATGAAAGAGATACAAGAAAATATGATGAAGTATGTTGGGATTATTCGCGATAAGAAGGGGATAGATATTCAGTTATCATGGTTGAAATCCACATCATTGTCCCCGTTTGAAAATATAGAAGATTGGGATCGTAAGACAATTCAGACGTACTATATGTGGATCAATGCCTTGCTGATGACAGAATCTGCTTCTTTACGAACTGAAAGTAGGGGAGGCCATATCCGTTTAGACTTTCCGCAAGTTGATGATTCAAACTGGCTTAAGAAAAGAATTGTTCATGAACAAAGAAATCAAAGGATGAAGGTGGAGTATGATGAACAACGTGAAATTAAAATCTATGCTTGAAGGATTTTTATTGGAAGACATTGGAGACGGTGATCTTTCGTCTCAAACCTTATTCCATCAAAACAGTGAAGGAACTCTACACTTAGTTGCGAAAGATTCTGGAGTTTTTTGTGGTCAAGAGATTATTCGTATCGGTTTTTCAATCATCAATTCCTCTATAATTTCACAGGTTTTTGTAAGCGATGGGGAACTCGTTGAAAAAGGAAGCGAAATTGCTGTTATTAATGGTCCAATGAGGGAGCTTCTGCAAGCGGAAAGAGTAGTATTGAATCTCATTCAGCGAATGAGTGGGATTGCGACGATGACAGCAAAAGCGGTAAATATGGTAGAAGGAACAAACGTGAGAATCTGCGATACTCGCAAGACTACTCCAGGTCTTAGAATGTTAGAAAAATATGCTGTAAGGTGTGGAGGAGGATTCAACCACCGAAATGGACTTTATGATGCGGTTATGCTAAAGGATAACCATATTGCTTTTGCTGGTTCCATTACAAATGCTGTGCAAAAGGTAAAAGAACAGCTTGGGCACACGACTAAGATTGAAGTGGAGATCGAAACAGAAAGTCAGCTATTAGAAGCGATTCGAAATAATGTTGATATTATCATGTTTGACAATTGTGCTCCTGAAACAATTAGTCAGTGGCTTCAGCATGTTCCCGGACATATCACGACAGAAGCTTCTGGCGGGATCCAGTTTGAACAGCTTTATGATTATGCTCATACAGGTGTTAACTACATTTCCTTAGGGTGTTTAACACACTCAGTTCAATCATTAGATATAAGTGCAAAAGTACACATTTTAGAAAGTCGTCTTATCCAATAGAAGGGAGTATGAATGATGGGATTACTACAAGAATTAACCGCATCACAAACCACTGTTCCAGAAAAGTATCTTCAATTATCAAAAGAAGAAATGGAGTATCGGGTCCGAAGAATAAAAAGTGAATTAGGAAAATCATTGTTTATTCCGGGCCATCATTATCAAAAGGATGAAGTGATTCAGTTTGCTGATGCAGTAGGAGATTCCCTCCAGCTTGCCCAAGTATCAGCTATGAATAAAGATGCAAAATATATCGTGTTCTGTGGAGTTCATTTTATGGCAGAAACAGCCGATATTCTTACGACAGAGAAGCAAACCGTTTTACTACCTGACATGAGAGCAGGATGCTCAATGGCGGATATGGCAGATATTTATCAAACAGAAAGAGCATGGGAGAAACTATACCATTTGTTAGGGGACACGATTCTTCCTTTAACATATGTAAATTCTACTGCAGCAATAAAATCATTTGTTGGTAAAAATGGAGGGGCGACAGTTACTTCTTCTAATGCTCACAAAATGGTGAGATGGGCTCTTACACAAAAGGAAAGAATTCTCTTTTTACCAGATCAACATCTAGGGAGAAATACAGCAGCAGATATTGGAATAGGACTACATGAAATGGCTGTATGGGATCCAATCAATGATGAACTTCTTTTTGAAGGGAAAATTGAAGATATAAAAGTCATCCTGTGGAAGGGCCATTGTTCTGTACATGAAAATTTTACAATGAACAATATTCACTCTGTTCGTGAAAATTATCCAGAAATGAATGTCATAGTGCATCCAGAATGTAGAAAAGAGGTTGTGGATGCATCTGATTATAATGGAAGTACAAAATACATTATTGAAACGATAGAACAGGCTAAACCAGGATCCTCATGGGCGATTGGGACTGAGATGAATCTTGTTCAGAGATTAATGGGTAACCATATGGATAAACATATCATTTCATTGAATCCTCATATGTGCCCATGTTTAACAATGAACAGAATTGATTTACCTCATCTTCTATGGTCTTTAGAAACTATTGTTGACGGGAATCCAGTTAATACAATTAAAGTAGATAAAGATGTGTCTAAAAATGCACTCCTTGCCCTTGATAGAATGTTGCAACGTGCTTGATATTATCAAATATTCAAAAGTAGTATGTCTCCTCAAACCTTGAGCGAGACATATTTTTTTGAGGAATTTCATAAGTTTTTAAGTAGATGGTTCGCACTTTGCCTACTTTATCATAGGATATATAGACTTATGCCTGAGGAGGGAAAAAAGAGTGAAAATCCACATTGTACAAAAAGGGGACACTCTTTGGAAGATCGCCAAGAAGTATGGTGTGAATTTCGAAGAGCTGAAAAAAATGAATGCCCAGCTTTCAAACCCTGATATGATTATGCCCGGAATGAAAATAAAAGTTCCGACATCTGGAGGAACGGTGAAGAAGGAGGCTAAATCCGGTCAAACTCCAATTAATTATGGGTCAATGAAAGAAATGCCGAAAGCAAAGCATCCATTTGCACAACAAAAGCCAGCACAAATGCCTGTAGCTAAACCAAAGGAGATGCCGGTAGCTCCAGTAAAAGAACAACCAAAAGAAATGCCCAAAAAACAATATGCTCCCAAAATGCCACAGCCCGTTATTCCAGAAATTGATATCAATAATTATTATATGATGAATATGGCGAATATGCAGACACAGCAACAAAAGCCGAAGATGCCGAAAAAACCGACAAATGTTTTACCTTCCGTTAAAGGGAAAAAGAAGGAAGAAGTTAAGGGAGTAAAAAAAGAAGAAGTAAAACCTATAAAGAAAGAAGCAAAAAAAGAAGAGGAGCTTGAGATGCCACAAATGCCGATATACCAACAACCTATGATGCCTGCTGATCAATGTTATCCTGTTTCACCTATCATGCCTGGACCGGGATTCTGCCCGCCCCACGGTATGTATGGTGGTCATCCAATGCATGGAGGTGGCTTTCCTGGGCAAGTACAAGGTGCTTCCATGATGCCGCAAATGCACGGACAGACACCGATGATGCCATATATGGGATTTGATGACGAATCATCGGAAATGATGCCATCCAAGCCTTCACAACATATGATGTCACCAATGCACCAGCAAGGTGCTGTCCAGGGAATTCAAGATAATCCTTATCCAACAGTACAAATGCCAAATGGTGGAATGCCGTATGGCCAAATGCCACAACAGATGCCATATGGACAGATGCCGTTCGGAGATAATTGTTACCCCGCTTCTCCAGTGATGCCTGGATCAGGATTTCATAATCATGGAGGATACCCTGATCAAGTCCAAGGAGCCATGACCGATGAATATCCTGAAGGAGTACCATATGGCCAAATGCCAGTGCACCAAATGCCAATGCACCAAGCGCCGATGCATCAAGATGATTGCGGATGTGGTCCTGCTCCTCAACCATATGGAATGCAACATGGTGGGATGCCATTTGGAGGTATGGGACCTAACGGTTTTGGAATGCCACAAGGTGGAATGAATTCTTTTGGAAATCCAGGAATGCAAGGAATGCCACAAGGGATGGACCAAGGAATGCAAGGGATGGACCAAGGAATGCAGGGAATGCCACAAGGGATGCAAGGAATGGACCAAGGAATGCAGGGAATGGACCAAGGAATGCAGGGAATACCACAAGGGTTGCAAGGGATGGGCCCGGATATGCAAGGAATGCAAGGAATGCCACAAGGGATGCAAGGAATGGACCAAGGAATGCAAGGAATGCCTCAAGGAATGCAAGGAATGCCTCAAGGAATGCAAGGAGGTCCTCAATTTTTCCCACAACAGGGTCCAGGAATGTTTGGCCCCAGAGCGTTTGGAATGCCAAGTTTTCATGATGATGACTCTGAGGGTTAAAGGGAAAGGGGACGATAATCATAATCGTCTCCTTTATTTTTTACAAATGAAATTAAATTTAAAATATGCTCAATTACAAGAAATTAAGCAAGGAAAATGGCTTCTTTCAACACATAATGATAAATGGTTTTTAAAAGAGTTTTCAACAGAGAAGAAGTTTATGAAACAGCTGATTTTAACAAAGGAGTTATTGAAAAGAGGATTTAACCAAGTACTAGCTTTTCATCCCTTCCACCAAACCTCCCCAATACGTTTTGAAGGAAAGATCTATGGCTTAATGGAATGGCTAGATCATGAACAAGATTTTGATTATAGTCTAGAATATAACCGTCAATATGCCTTACAAACACTTAAACAACTTCATTATGTAACAAAAACCATTCTCAGTGAAAGACCGAAACTTTCTAAATACTTCGATGAAAATAACTATTTAAATAAATGGGAATCACGATTAGGAGAGTTTACGAATAATATCCCTTATCTTCAAACTTTTATCCCTCTTTATTACTTACAGGCATATAGACAATGGGGAGAATGGGCATTGTATAAATTGAAAAATATGTCAGGTAATCATACGAACTCTTGTATTATTCATGGTGATGTCGCTCATCACAACTTTTTGTTATCAAATAAGGGGAAGTTATACTTAATTGATTTTGACTTAGCTTCAATAGCACCAGAAGAAGTTGATGACCTTCAATTTGCCAATCGAATCCTTCCTTATCTGAAATGGTCAACCAATGAATTATTTTCCCCATCTTTATATCATGTATATAAAGAGGATAATGTTTTCTTAATGGCCCTCATCTATCCAACCGATATATATCGAGAATGGAATCGTTTTTTACGTGAGAATAATCACTACAAGTTCAAAGTATGGAAATATTTGATGAATTTAAGTATTGATCAATTTTCAAGCCGAATGTCTTTTATTCAAAAAATTGGAGGATGGATACAATTTCAGGAATAAGGACCATTTAATTATCTTTCTTAATTAGAATCAGCTTTATCTTTCCTTCACAACATATCAATGAGGGTAACTTGACTTTCACATAAGCAGACCCTTAAATGTGAGGAAAGAGGGTATTTCCATTGAACAGAAAAGTATTTCTTGTTCCGATAGCAGCTGTAATGGTTTCTGGATTATCCGCTTGTAATACTACTGAAGATGCCGCTCAAAATCGGTATAACGATACCTATGAGCCAATAGGTTATTTCTCTAATGAAGGTCATGGAGGAGATAATCGAGATGAACGAGATGGACCTGTAACAGAGCTATATGATCACTCTGTTGGTCGTGAAGGAATAGCAATCAGAGATCATAAGCGCCATTATTTGCAGACGCGTGATGAGAATGGAAATCCACCAAATCCTTCAACACCTTTATCGACAAATGACCGAAATTTTCTTTATCAAGATAACCGTGCTTCTCATGGAGATGCAAACTATCATGGTCATCTTAATAATAATATTCGTTCTGTTAAGAAATCCAATCCTTCTGCTTACGATGATTTGACAATGAAAATTGAAGACATCACATCATCAGTTGAGAATGTAAATGATGTTCGCTCTGTTTCATATGGTAGTAATGTCATGATTGCTGCTGATTTAAATGATCACAGTAAGGAAGAAAAAACAAAACGAGAAATCAAAGATGCTGTTCAACCTTATTTAAAAGGCAGATCTGTTACTGTTGTGACGGATGAAGGAACATTTAGTCGTGTCCGAAACAATGATAATGATGTTCGTGACGGAATAAATTTTGACATCCATAATATGTTCAATGCCACAAAAAATCGTTAACGAAACTATTATGGAAAGGGTGTAATCCTTCGTGGTTGCACCCTTTTTCACTAGCTTTTTGTAAAATTAAGTTGGAAAACAGGTATTCTTCACAATCGTATTTCTTTCACCATTTTTTTATTAAACAGTGGATAAAGTTCCTAAATCCTGGTCAAACTAGAAATGGAATTACAATACTTTTTTAGTTTGAGGTGTTCACGATGACGGTTAAAATTCGACTCGTGTTTATGGTTTTTCTATTACTCGGAGCTTTTTACTTCACCTTTTTTCATGAAGATAAAAAGGAAGCGGCTGAGAGAACTAAGGATACAGAAGAGCTGACAGAAGTCGAAACATCCGCACATACCGTGAAAGTAGTGTTGAAGAGAACCTACTTAGATGGTGAAGTAAGTGAAGAGGTTGTTCAGGAAACGATTTGGTCCATGGAAGACTTCTGGGCACAGTATGATCAGTGGGATTTAGTGGATATGAATGAAGAAAGAATCATTTTTCAGCAAGAGATAGATGACATCTCTCCTTTGTTAAAAACAAATGGATTTTTCGGGATTTCGGATAAAGGGGTTCTTTCCATTTTTAATGGTAAACCAGGACAGTCGGAAATCATTCAATCCTTCTTCCAATTAGATGTAAAAAAACTTGAAAGTAAAAAACATGAGGAACTTGTAAAAGGAATTCCTGTCAAATCAAAGCAGGAATATCAAGCCGTAATTGAAAGTTTTAAACCATATTCTCGGGACGGTTCTCGGTTGCAGTAACGCTTTAATGCAACCGGGAAACGTCCCTCTTCAATTTTTTTGAGATTTTGATAAAATAAGAACAGGTGTTTTGGATAAGTTTTCACGATAGCGTTCGTTGTTGTGATAAAATAGCATAGTCTGTTTAAAGAGAAAAATAGCATTAATTATAGAGGAGAGAGTCCTATGTATGAATATATCAAAGGCATTGTTACATATGTCGGCCCAGAATATGTTGTGTTAGAAAATGGGGGAGTGGGGTATCAGATTTATACACCGAATCCATTTTTGTTTTCAAAATATGAAAATCAGGAGATTCAAATTTTTACATATCAGCATGTTAGAGAAGATATTTTATCCCTATATGGCTTCTTGTCCCATGAAGAAAAATTATTGTTTGTTAAATTACTTAATGTATCAGGAATCGGTCCTAAAGGGGCTTTAGCTATTCTTGCTTCTGGAGAACCACAACAAGTAATATCGGCAATTGAACAGGAAGATGATCGTTTCTTAACGAAGTTTCCCGGTGTTGGGAAGAAGACGGCCCGTCAAATGATTTTAGATTTAAAAGGAAAGCTTCAAGATGTTGTTCCTGATTATTTTCCAAATCTATTCCATGAACCAAAAGAGGAAATGCATCATAATGAGGCGCTAGAAGAAGCCATTCTTGCTCTAAAAGCTCTAGGATATTCTGAACGAGAAATTAAAAAGATTACACCAAAATTAAAAGGGGATCAGCAATCCACAGACGAAATGATTAAGAAAGCCCTTCAACTCTTATTAAAATAGAAAGGAGGAACTATGAATGGAGGATCGTATTGTATCCACCGAAGCAGATACTAGCGAAGGATCTTTTGAACTTTCACTCCGACCTCAGACGTTAAGTCAGTATATTGGTCAAGATAAGGTGAAAAATAATCTTGAGGTCTTTATTCAGGCAGCAAAAATGAGGCAGGAAACACTGGACCATGTATTATTATACGGACCACCTGGATTGGGAAAAACTACCCTAGCAGCTGTCATCGCCAATGAAATGGGAGTTAACTTGAGAACAACCTCAGGACCTGCCATTGAAAGACCGGGAGATTTAGCGGCAATATTGACTGCATTAGAACCTGGTGATGTCTTATTTATCGATGAAATTCATAGACTACCACGCTCAATAGAGGAAGTATTATACCCTGCCATGGAAGACTTCTGCCTTGATATTGTCATTGGAAATGGACCAAGCGCCAGATCTGTTCGGCTTGATCTCCCACCGTTTACCCTCGTAGGTGCTACTACGAGAGCAGGTGCATTGTCGGCCCCTTTAAGAGATCGATTTGGTGTTTTATCGAGATTAGAATATTATACAGAAGAGCAGTTAAGGGAGATTGTCATTCGGACTTCAGAAATTCTTCAAACGAGTACGGACATACCGGCATCATTTGAACTTGCAAGAAGATCGAGAGGAACTCCGAGAATAGCCAATCGCTTACTGAGACGTGTTAGGGATTTTGCCCAAGTTAAAGGAAATGGAACGATTACAACAGATCTTGCACATGAGGCATTAGAGCTTTTACAAGTCGATCGCCTAGGTCTTGATCACATTGACCATAAGCTATTAAAAGGAATCATTGAACGTTTCAAGGGAGGTCCGGTAGGGCTAGATACGATTTCTGCTAGCATCGGGGAAGAATCACATACAATTGAAGATGTATATGAACCTTATCTATTGCAAATTGGCTTCCTGCAACGTACACCACGCGGGCGTATTGTGACACATCTTGTGTATGAACATTTTCAATTGGAGGTACCAGAAAAGTGACAGGACTACCCAAGACACTAATGATCATTGGAGGAATCCTCCTCATTTTAGGTTTTCTGATGCAATTTATTAAAATTGGAAAGCTACCAGGAGACATTGTCATTAAGAAAGAAAATGCAACTTTTTATTTTCCGATTATGACCTCGGTCCTGATTAGTGTTATACTGTCGATTGTGTTTTATTTTTTCGGACGTTTGAAGTAGTGAATGGACCGGTCATGTTAAGAAGGTGAGAACAATGAGAGTAGAAGATTTTGATTTTTATTTACCAGAAGAACTTATTGCACAAACACCTCTCAAGGAGAGAGCGGAGAGCCGTTTAATGGTATTGAACCGTGAGACCGGGGAGGTTTCGCATAATAAATTTAAACAGGTAATAGACTTTTTATCTGAAGGGGATTGCCTTGTTCTAAATGATACACGTGTTCTTCCTGCGCGTTTATTTGGAACAAAGGAGGATACAGGTGCTAATATTGAGGTTCTATTATTGAAACAAGAAGATAATGACGAATGGGAGACTTTAGTTAAGCCAGCTAAAAGAATAAAAGTGGGAAGCGTCATTACATTTGGTGATGGAAGATTATCAGCCACATGTACGGATACGAAAGACCATGGCGGCAGAATACTGAAGTTTTCATATGATGGGATCTTTTATGAGGTGTTAGATGAGCTTGGAGAAATGCCATTGCCTCCATATATTAGAGAGCGTCTAGATGATCAAGACAGGTACCAAACTGTATTTGCTCGTGAACGCGGGTCAGCAGCAGCACCAACAGCTGGTCTCCATTTTACTGAAGAGCTATTGGAACAAATACGTATTAAGGGTGTTCATATTGCTTTTATTACCCTGCATGTTGGACTTGGAACATTCCGTCCAGTTTCCGTAGATAGTATTGAAGAACATGATATGCATGCTGAATTTTACCAGGTTTCAGAAGGAACAGCTCGACTCTTGAACGAGGTAAAATCAAATGGCGGAAAAATTGTAACGGTAGGTACAACTTCTACGAGAACGTTAGAAACAATTCGGTCAAAGCATAGTGAATTTGTAGAGGAAAGTGGATGGACAAGTATCTTTATTTATCCCGGGTATGAATTTAAGGCAATCGACGGATTAATAACCAATTTTCACCTACCTAAATCTACACTTATCATGCTTGTAAGTGCTCTTGCAGGAAGAGATCATGTATTAAACGCCTATGAAACTGCAGTAAATGAAAAATATCGTTTCTTCAGCTTTGGCGATGCCATGCTGATTAAGTGACGATGGAAGGAGAAAAATCTGTGACAGCAATTCGCTATGAACATATTAAAACGTGTAAGCAAACCGGTGCTCGACTAGGCCGTGTTCATACCCCTCACGGTACATTCGATACACCTGTATTTATGCCGGTAGGAACCTTGGCAACCGTCAAGACGATGGCGCCAGAAGAATTAAAAGAAATGGGAGCGGGAATTATCCTGAGCAATACGTATCATTTATGGCTAAGACCTGGTCACGAAATTGTGAAAGAAGCTGGTGGACTTCATAAATTTATGAATTGGGATCGAGCAATCTTGACTGATTCGGGCGGGTTCCAAGTGTTCAGTTTGAGTGAATTCCGTAAAATTGAAGAAGAAGGAGTTCACTTCAGAAATCATTTAAATGGAGATAAACTATTCTTGAGCCCTGAAAAAGCAATGGAAATTCAAAATGCTCTTGGCTCTGATATTATGATGGCATTTGACGAATGTCCACCGTATCCTGCAGAGTATGAATATATGAAAAGCTCTGTGGAACGTACATCCAGATGGGCTGAACGTTGCCTAAACGCTCATCAACGTCCAGAAGACCAAGGCTTGTTTGGAATTATACAAGGTGGGGAATATGAGGATCTTCGTCGTCAAAGTGCTCGTGACCTCGTGTCACTTGATTTTCCAGGCTATGCGATTGGTGGATTATCTGTAGGTGAGCCGAAGGATGTCATGAATCGCGTATTAGAATTCACAACACCATTATTACCAACAGATAAACCACGGTACTTAATGGGTGTAGGATCTCCTGATTCCTTAATAGATGGAGCTATTCGAGGAGTAGATATGTTTGATTGTGTGCTGCCTACTCGAATTGCACGTAACGGAACACTAATGACAAGTGAAGGTCGTCTTGTTGTAAAAAATGCAAAATATGCACGTGATTATCGTCCTCTAGATGAAAATTGCGATTGCTACACATGTAAGAATTATACAAGAGCTTACATCCGTCATTTAATAAAATGTGACGAATCTTTGGGGATACGCCTTACGACTTATCATAATCTTCATTTTCTGTTAAAATTAATGGAACAAGTCAGACAAGCGATTCGTGAAGATCGTCTAGGAGACTTTAGAGAAGAGTTTTTCGAAAAGTACGGATTCAATCGTCCTGATGCGAAAAATTTCTAATCATATATTTACTTTTGAAAGGAGGTTGAAAACATGGATGGTTTAATGACATTGGTCCCATTACTCCTAATGTTTGTTTTATTCTACTTCTTGTTAATTCGCCCACAGCAAAAACGCCAAAAAGCGGTTTCACAAATGCAGAATGAACTTCAAAAAGGAGATCGTATTGTAACGATTGGTGGCTTACATGGGATTGTTGATGCTATTGAAGAAGGCAAGATTGTGATTAAATGTGGTGACGGAAGTCGTCTTACATACGATCGAAATGCAGTACGTGAAGTTGCTGAAAAAGCAACAGTATAATGGGCAAGAAGCAGCCAGAGGCTGCTTCTTTTTTTGTGCCAAATACAAAAGAGAGGAATTGTACCTGGCACAAAAAGGCTGATTTGTACCTGGTACAACTATTTCTAAAATAAACAATCCTGAATATAAATTATAAATCAGCAAAAAAAGTGGGGTTGTCCCAAAACCTAGTTGTCAGGAACCACAACTTCCATATAAAGAAGAAACCCTCAATCATCTTCTATATAGGACAATCAAAATAGTTCCGGACCCTTTTGGGACAGTCCCACCACCGCCGCCCGTGTGCCCCCTTATATATGCAAATCCCTATGGTTTCACTGTTTCATTTCATCACTCGCGCCCTTAACTAAGCTCTTTATAGTATTACCCCAAATTGAATAATTGCTATAAAACCTATGCCTCTTTCTTCCCACCACTTAAATTTACACCTAGAATCCCACCCATCATGGCTGTGAGTGTATAACAGATGTGATAAATCACTTGCTGCATTGAGAATAAGGTGTCATGTCCAAGATATTGAAACAGAAGGATGATAAGGGTATAGACTACTCCAGTTGTTCCACCTAACATCCATCCCCTTTGTTTTCCTTTCCCACCAGACATGAAGCCACCGATAAATAATGATATAAATGAAATAATCGATACTAATAATGTAATCGAGCTTTCTTGAAGTGTAGTAAAACGAAGTGTCACTGAGAAGATTAAACTTGCCACAATCACAATAATAAATATGGCCATGACACCATAGATCACTGCTCCCCCTAATTTCTTCAGTTCGATTGTCTCCATCTCCCTTCCATAACCATTACATAGTTAATAACAAAGATTTCCTAGTACAAGCATATTCAGGAGAATCAAAAAAAGACTATAATTTTTGTTGCACGGTATTAATTAAATACAACTGTTGATAGTAGTAAAGAAAAAAATTCCTATTATCTTTTCTTTTTCCAAGTACATAATAAAAAATGCTTATGTCTATTGAAAAGGAGGAAGTGAAATGGAGGAGTATCTTATCCTAATAGTACGGACGCTTTTTTTATACTTCGTAATTACACTTATTTTCAGGGTCATGGGAAAAAGAGAAATTGGAGAACTAAGTGTATTAGACCTTGTGGTAAACATTATGATCGCAGAACTTGCTGTGCTGGCAATTGAGGAACCAAGAGATGCTATTTTACATACTTTAATACCCATGCTTATTCTCTTGTTAGTACAGCTTACTACTGCCTTTCTTTCACTAAAATCTAAGCCTTTTAGAGAATTAGTAGATGGTAAGCCGACGGTTATTATCCATAATGGGAAAATTGATGAGAAAGCGATGAAGCAGCAAAGGTATAACTTTGATGATTTATTATTGCAACTACGTGAAAAAGATGTGATGAATATGGCTGAGGTTGAATATGCCATACTAGAGCCCTCTGGAAGTTTATCGATTGTAAAGAAAGACGATACAAATAGGAGCCAATCTCAAGAACCGCTTTCACTTCCCCTCATATTAGATGGGAAGATTCAATTGGACCACTTAGCAGGGATTAATCAAACTGACTTTTGGTTAAGAAAAGAATTAAGAAAAAGGGGATTTACGAACCTTAAGGAAATTTCGTTTTGCAGTTACCACAATGGAGAGTTTTTCATTGATCAGATAGATAAATAAGGAATTGTAAAAAGGCGATTCAAAAGGAAGAAGTTCCTTTGTGAATCGTCTTTTATTATTGTTTACCATAATTATAAGGGTTAGCAATAAACTAACTTAATCCTGCTTCAACGAGATAGGTCTATGGCGTGAACTTAGCATTTCTCCATGATTCGTGTACCTTTATTAAAACCACTTATTAATAAATGGAATTCTTTTTAAATCCTCCCTTGTTACTAGTCGCAATGCAATGGATAAAACTAGATAGCTAAATGTAGTAATACTTACACCAGTAAGTAGTCGTATGATCAGACTTTCATCTAATAGAAAATGATGATAGATATAATGTCCTGTGTACCCTGATGAAATTAGTACAACAATAAACTTAAGATAATCACTTATATAAATCGTCATTGGAATTTTCTTAAGTATAGTAGCAAAGTGTAAAAGTGTTACGAGCATAATTCCTGTTACAATTGCTAATGCTGCCCCGTAAATTCCTAGTTTCGGTTGTGAAGCAAGAACAAAGATAAGACCGGTTTTCAATATCGCCCCAATAAGGCTGTTAATCATAGCGGCCCTTGCTAGATCTAATGCTTGTAAAACAGCTTGCAATGGCCCTTGGTAATAATAGAAAAGAAAGAACGGTGCCATGAGTGTGATAAAGGGTGCACCACTTTTACTGCCATACATAAGGGTCATTAATGGTTCTGAATATACAAATAGGAGAATAACGGCAATACCCCCCGTTATCAAGCAGAAACGGAGTGCTTGTTGTAATCTGTGTTCGATCAATTTATAATTTTTTTGTGAATTGGCCTCACTAATCGCTGGAACAAGGGATGTCGATAGCGAAACGGTAACGAATGAAGGTAGAAATAGAAGCGGGAGTGCAAATCCTGTCAACATTCCATACTGCTTTGTAGCGAGCGTTCCGGCAACACCTGCTATCAGTAAGCTTTGTGAAACTACAATCGGCTCTAGAAACCATGCTACAGAACCAATCATTCGACTACCAGTAGTAGGTAAGGCGACGGTCATTAGTTCTTGAAGAGTTGATTTCCCTTTTGAGATTGACTTAAAAAAGTTTTTGCGAATTCTAAATTTCTTTTTTAATTTAAAAGTTGTAAACATATAAAGGAGTGAAGCTAACTCTCCTATTACCGAAGCTACCATTGCACCTGCTGCAGCAAATTCAATTCCGTATGGTAGAAAAGCTTTTGTCATCACTGCTATAAGGGTAATTCTAACGATTTGTTCAATTACTTGTGAATATGCTGCTGGTTTCATATTTTGTCTTCCTTGGAAATACCCTCTTATCACAGATGAAATTGCCACAATCGGAATGATTGGGGCAATGGCTACTAAGGGATAATAGATTCTTTGATCTGTGAATAGTGTGTCAGAGAGAAGGGGGGCAAGTAAAATCAATGCAGGTGTAAAAATAATCGATAGTGATCCCGTAATGGCTAAACTAACTGCAAGGATCTTTTTTACTTTACGAGTATCTCCTTGAGCTTCTGCTTCTGCAACACATTTTGAGATGGCGACAGGTAATCCTAACTGTGTAATCGTGATGACAAGAATGAGTGTAGGGAAAGCCATCATATACAGCCCTACTCCTTCTTCTCCGATAAATCTGGCAATAATAATTCGATTAACAAACCCTAATACTCTTGTGATCAGGGCAGCGGCCATTAGAATCATTGTGCCTTTCAAAAATTTTGACATAAAATTCCCTGCCTTCTCAAAAATGGTATTATCATATACAATAATGTATATGCAACAAGATGGACAAAGCATGACAAGTTGTTACCATTTTGATATGAAGCGGGGGAAAGGGAATGAATGGGAATGAGCATCCATACCTTCACTATTATGATATGTTATACCCGGCATTAAAGAGTAAAGTAGAGGAATTCGAAGTATTGGGTTACAAAGATGCAACCATTAGTAGCCTATGGACTTACTTATTAAAAAAGAAATGGAAAAAAACAAATGGCCATCCGCGATTGTTTCAGCTTGTGAGTGATATCTTGAGCGTAAAACCTGGAGAGTATATGAATTTTGAGACGGTGGAAGCATTCCGATCTCCAAATTGGTTTACAGATCTAGATGAAGAAGAATTAAATGATTTATTCCGCTCTAATAAAGACAGGAAATAAAGGGAAAACAAATTGACACTGTTTTTTTTCTCATACATAATAAAAATGTTGAAATAATTCTATATATAATCGGGCTAATTGAATGGTAGGGGGTTACCCCCACATTACGGCAAGGAGGAATATATACATAATGGTTAAACGTGGCCGGATCATTGCTTTCTTTTTAATTGTGCTTTTACTAGGCAGTGCAATTGGAGCAACGAGCCAAAATATTTTAGGGAATATTAAATTAGGACTAGATCTACAAGGTGGCTTTGAGGTTCTTTATGAAGTGAAGCCAGCGAAAGAAGGGCAAAAGATTGATCGTGATGTTGTAGCAAATACAGCTGATGCCCTTGAGGAACGGATAAATGTTTTAGGAGTAAGTGAACCTAATATTCAAATTGAAGATGGAAACCGAATTCGTGTTCAGCTTGCAGGTGTAGAAAATCAAAACCAAGCTAGAAAGATTCTTTCTACCCAGGCAAATCTATCTTTCAGAGATATTAATGACAAAGTTAGACTAGATGGCTCTGACCTTGTTTCTGGAGGAGCAAAGCAAGCTTTTGATCAAAACAATAATCCTATCGTTTCTCTTAAATTGAAAGATCACTCCAAATTTTATGAATTAACAAAAGAGCTTTCACAGAAACCTTTCCCAGACAATAAACTCGTCATTTGGCTTGATTTTGAAGAGGGAAAAGATTCATACGAGAAAGCTTCAAAGTCAGAAGATCCAAAATATTTATCCGACCCAATGGTGGATGAACCCATCAATTCTAGTGAAGTTCAAATAACGGGTCAATTTACTGTAACCGAAGCTAAAGACTTAGCATCCTTATTAAATGCTGGTGCGTTACCAGTTAAATTGAAAGAAATCTACTCTACCTCTGTTGGTGCTCAATTTGGCCAACAAGCATTAGATAAAACAGCTTTAGCAGGAATCGTGGGAATTGCATTAGTTTATCTATTTATGTTGTTCTATTATCGTTTCCCAGGCTTTATTGCAACGGTTACGATTTCTGTATATATTTACTTAGTTTTATTACTATTTAATTTAATGAATGGGGTTCTGACCTTACCTGGTATAGCGGCAATCGTATTAGGGGTAGGTATGGCCGTGGATGCCAATATCATAACCTATGAACGAATCAAAGAGGAAATTCGTGTGGGAAAATCCATTCGATCCGCCTTTGCAGCTGGAAATAAATCATCATTCTTAACCATTTTAGATGCAAACCTAACTACATTGTTAGCAGCAGGTGTATTATTTGCTTTTGGGACAAGCTCAGTAAAAGGGTTTGCTACAATGCTGATCATTAGTATTATAACAAGTTTCATTACATCTGTATGGGCATCACGCGTATTACTAGGTCTTTGGGTCAATAGTCGTTTCTTTAATGAAAAGCCTGGTTGGTTTGGGGTTAAGAAGAAGGATATTAAAGACCTGTCCGAAAACTATGATACTCTAGACTTACCGACACGTTTTGATTCATTTGATTTCGCGAAGCATAGAAAGAAATTTTTCTCGTTTTCTGCCATCCTCATTATAGCCGGAATCATAGTAATTTCTATACTAAGACTAAATCTTGGAATTGATTTTACAAGTGGTTCAAGAATGCAGATTATGGCAGAAGAAAGCTTTACAAAAGAGGAAGTGGAAGCGGAATTAGAAAAAGTGAATCTCTCAACAGACCAAATTGTCGTCTCTGGTGATGACCAAAATGTTGCGGTTGTCAGATATACAGAAGATTTGAGTAAAGAAGAGATTGCTGATTTAAAAAATCATTTTAAAGAGCTGTATGGAACCGAACCGAGTATATCTACAGTTTCCCCAATAGTTGGAAAAGAGCTCGCTAAAAACGCAATCATGGCGGTTGCGATTGCGGCAGTAGGTATTGTTATCTATGTTACTGTTAGATTTGAATGGAGAATGGCGGTTGCGTCAATTGTTGCCTTATTACATGATGCTTTTTTTATCATCGCATTCTTTAGTTTAACAAGATTAGAAGTGGACATTACCTTTATCGCAGCTGTATTGACCATTGTTGGTTACTCTATAAACGATACGATTGTAACTTTCGACCGTTTAAGAGAAAATCTTCATAAGAAGCGTCGCTTAAAAACGGTTGAAGACATTGAAATAGCAGTAAACCAGAGTTTACGTCAAACATTGGGAAGGTCGGTAAACACGGTTTTAACGGTAGTACTAACGGTGATTGGACTGCTTGTTTTCGGAAGTGAATCGATTCGAAACTTCTCAATCGCCTTATTAGTAGGTCTTGTTTCAGGTACGTATTCTTCTGTGTTTATTGCTGCACAGCTTTGGTTGGTGATGAAGAAACGAGAGCTTAAGAAGAAAGGCACTATTAAAACATATAAAGAGAAAAAAATAACATCAGATGAACCACAGGTATAAATAAGAAAAAGGACTAATGATTAGAGCAGACTGTTCTAGAATTAGTCCTTTTTTCGTTAAGGAGATAATGATTTATACAGCTCTAATACGTTTTTTTCCGATTGCTTAGGTTAGAATATAGAATGAGTAAATGGAGAAGGAGCTATGAGTAATGAGTAATGAGGATCGGTTTAAGAAGGCAGAGTTTGCTGCATTAGTAGGAGTGATCGGAAATATTATATTAGCTCTAATCAAGTGGTGGGCGGGTGTCGCAGGGAATAGTAGGGCGCTAATTGCTGATGCCGTTCATTCCGCCTCAGATGTAGTAGGTTCATTGGCTGTTTACATTGGATTGAAAGCAGCTAAGCAACCTCCCGATGAAGATCACCCCTACGGACATGGGAAGGCCGAGTCAATTGCTGCTATTATTGTAGCGGTTTTATTATTTTTAGTTGGAATAGAAATTGGGAAATCAGCCATCGAATCTTTCTTTAAACCTATTTCTCCTCCAACATCGATAGCCATATATGCAGTTGCGTTTTCCATTATTGTGAAAGAAGCAATGTTTCAATATAAGTATCGTTTGGGTAAGAAGTTAAATAGTGATGCTCTCATTGTTAATGCCCACGAACATCGCTCAGATGTATTTTCTTCGCTCGCTGCCTTATTTGGTATTGGTGCTTCAATGCTAGGGGGTTACTTTGATATTGGTTGGCTGGTATATGGGGATCCAGCTGCAGGATTGATTGTAGCATTGTTTATTTTGAAAATCGCTTGGACATTGGGGAAGGAATCCATTCATAATACATTAGATCATGTACTTCATGATGAAGATACTCTAGAACTTAAGGAGATAATCAAAGCCGTTCCAGGTGTATTAGAACTAGATGAATTGCATGCAAGAGAACATGGTCATTATGTCATCATTGATTTGAAAATCAGTGTTGATCCTCATATTACTGTAGAAGAAGGGCATAGAGTAGGAAAAAGAGTAAAAGAGAAATTATTAGAAGAGGACCATGTCCAAGATGTATTTGTCCATATTAACCCTTATAATCGAGAAGAAAAAGAATCAGATGTTGATTTGAACCAATAAGGGCTTCTAAGGAGGAAGAGGAATGAAATTTCAGTGGACGCTTTTATTAGGACTTATTTTTGCTTTAATAGTAGCGATTTTTGCCGTCATAAATGTTGACCCCGTTACAGTCAATTATCTATTTGGAACATCCCAGTGGCCATTGATTCTTGTCATTATCGGCTCTGTCTTAATGGGCGGTATCATTATTGGGTCCGTAGGGCTCATGCGCCTCTATATGATTCAAAGAAAAGTGAAAGCTTTAGAAAAAGAGAATACATTGCTTCGGAGTGAAATGAGCCAATTACAAGTGAAAAATGAAACACCTGAGAAAAAGGAATCTCTTAAAAAAACGGCCCCTGATGGAATTGGTGAATAAATGAGTTTAATAATAAGGTGACCTAAATGAGTTTGGCCGTATCGAATTGGCAACGGACTTTCTAATAGGTCACCCATTTTTTATGCTTTTTTCTAAACGATTCTGGGTGGTGAATACGCTTATTCTTTTGTATAATAGGTATGGCTGAGGAGTGAAGCATTTATGTTAAAGTCAAGAACACGTTGGATTATTCCAACCTATGATGAATTATTAATAGATCGATATGTAAATGAATTGAATATTCCCCCGCTTGTTGCAAAGTTATTAATGAACCGTGAGTTGAATGATATAGAACAAGCTAGGGATTTTTTATTTGACAAAAGTGAACCATTTCATGATCCATTTTTATTTAATGATATGAAAAAAGCGATTAATCGTATACAGCAAGCAATAGAAAAGCAGGAACCTATTCTTGTGTTTGGGGATTATGATGCTGATGGTGTGAGCTCGACAACCGTCATGCTGCAAGTACTAAAGGATTTAGGGGCAGATGCCGATTTTTATATACCTAATAGGTTTACAGAAGGATATGGGCCTAATGAAGAAGCTTTTCAGTTAGCAAAGGACCAAGGTTTTTCTCTCATTATCACTGTGGATACGGGAATTGCAGCTTTAAACGAAGCTGCACTAGCAAAAAAACTCGGGATTGATTTGATCATTACTGATCATCATGAACCTGGACCAGAGCTTCCTGATGCTCTTGCTATCATTCACCCGAAAACGGAAGGAACTACATATCCTTTTCCACACTTAGCAGGTGTTGGAGTTGCTTTTAAAGTGGCTCATGCATTATATGGTCATGTACCGGAACATTTATTGGATGTTGCAGCAATTGGAACCATTGCTGATCTTGTTCCACTTGTTGGGGAAAATCGTGCCATTGCCAAAAGAGGTCTACGCAAACTTAGAACTACTAACAGACTAGGAGTCATTGCCCTCTGTAAAGTAGCAGGAAGCGCTCTAAAGGACATCACAGAAGAAACTGTAGGGTTTGCTATTGCACCAAGAATTAATGCGATAGGAAGACTAGGTGACGCTGACCCAGCAGTGGATCTTCTAATGACAGAAGACAAGGAAGAAGCGAAAGCCCTTGCAGAGGAAATTGATTCTATCAATAAAGAAAGACAAACAATCGTTAGCAAAATGACAGAGGAAGCAATAGCAATGGTTGAGAATCATTATCCTCCCGCCGATAACTCTGTATTAATTATTGGGAAAGAAGGCTGGAACTCTGGTGTTGTCGGAATTGTGGCATCGAGATTAGTAGAGAAATTTTATCGTCCAACTATAGTATTAAGCTATGATTCTGAAAAAGGAATGGCTAAAGGCTCAGCCCGAAGTATCGTAGGATTTGACCTTTTTAAAAACCTTTCTACCTGCAAGGAAATTCTCCCGCACTTTGGGGGGCATCCTATGGCCGCTGGAATGACTCTTGGGTTGGAAGACGTTGATGAATTAAGAAATAGGTTAAATCAATTGGCCACAGATCAATTGACAACGGAAGATTTTATACCAGTTACCCTTTTAGATGCTAAAGTAGAGCTAAATGAAGTAGATCTTAGCTCGATAGAGCAGCTACAATTATTAGCTCCGTTTGGAATGAATAACCCTAAGCCGAAACTGACAATCGAAAATGTCTCGCTTTCTAATTTGAGAAAAATTGGTAGTAACCAAAATCATCTTAAAATAACTCTTAATGATGAAGTGAACCAGCTGGATGGTGTAGGCTTTGGGATGGGAGAGATTGCTCATCATATCTCGCCAAATGCAAATGTGTCTGTCATTGGAGAATTGGCTATAAATGAATGGAATAATATTCGTAAACCACAGATATTTCTTCAAGATCTAGAAATTAAGCACTGGCAGCTGTTTGATGTTCGAGGATTAAAAAGCAGAAGCAAGTGGCTAGAACAAGTTCCTACTGTGAACCGGAGGTTTGTTGTTTTTCAGCCTAGTACGTTGTCTGACCTTGGCTTACAGCCTCCAGAGGAAGAAATTTTGTTGGTTCAAAGTATAGAGGATTACAAACAAGTAGATATTATGGGCTGTAATTTAATCCTAATTGACTTACCAAGTAATAGTGAGTATCTGCATACTTTATTAGATCGATCACAGCCAGATAGAATCTATGCCCATTTTTATCAACAAAATGATCATTTTTTTAGTACCTTTCCCACTAGGGATCACTTTAAATGGTATTATGGATTTCTAGCAAAACGTGGAACTTTTAACTTGAATAAATATGGAAATGACTTGGCAAAACATCGCGGTTGGACAAAGGAAACGATTGAATTCATGTCACAGGTGTTTTTTGAATTAGATTTTGTTACAATTAACAATGGACTTATATCTTTAAATCCGGTTAAAGTAAAACGAGACTTTGAAGAGTCTTCAACTTATTGTCAAAAGCAGGGGCAATTTACGTTAGAAAATGAATTATTATATTCTTCGTATCAGGAATTAAAAGCTTGGTTCGAAAAAAGAACGAATGTTGTCTGCAAAGTATGAGGAGGAAGCAGAATAATGGACTTAAAACAATATATTACTATTGTTGAGGATTGGCCTAAAAAAGGAATTAAATTTAAAGACATCACAACCCTAATGGATAATGGTGACGCTTATAGATATGCAACAGACCAGATTGTTGAATACGCTAACGAAAAAGAGATTGATCTTATAGTTGGTCCAGAAGCACGTGGATTTATTATTGGATGTCCTGTTGCATATGCTCTTGGAGTTGGTTTCGCACCTGTCCGTAAGCCAGGGAAACTTCCTCGTGAAACAGTAGAAGTTGAGTATGGATTAGAGTACGGAAAAGATGCTCTTACCATTCATAAAGATGCGATTAAACCTGGTCAACGTGTACTGATCACAGATGATCTCCTTGCTACAGGTGGTACGATTGAAGCGACCATTAAGTTAGTAGAAGAACTTGGTGGAGTTGTGGCAGGTATAGCATTCCTAATCGAACTAACCTACCTAGATGGTCGTGATAAATTAGATGGGTACGATATCCTTACATTAATGCAATACTAATGACAGCATAGACGAGCGCTCAAGCATGAGTGCTCTTTTATTAATTTCGAAGAAAACTCATGGTGGATTGTTACCAATTTAAAGGTGATCAAAAGGATGAAGAACCCTTTTAGAACCTATAATAAAGCTTGATACAAGTGTTAGGGTTCATAAATGAATTTCGACAAAATTCTTCATATTTTGTATGATTTCTATTCTTATGCTTTACATATTCGCTTTTTTTTTTGATAATAGTAACAATCCTAAAAAAATGTTTATTTTTAATTTATTGTAATTGAAAAGATAATTCAATCTATTTTCTTATGTGAAATGGTATAAGTATAGGAAAAATTAGTTAAATAATATAAAAACATAAATATAGAGTAAAGGTGATTCTGCTTATGGCGAAGGATCAAGTGTTGACTCCTGAACAAGTCGTAAATCGAACAAAAGAATATCTAAATGATGAACATGTCCTTCTTGTTCAAAAAGCCTATGAGTTTGCAAAAGAAGCTCATAAAGAACAATATCGGAAGTCAGGAGAGCCCTACATCATTCATCCCATTCAAGTAGCGGGAATCCTTGCCGATTTGGAAATGGATCCTTCTACAGTGGCAGCAGGTTTTTTGCATGATGTAGTAGAAGATACAAATTGTACGCTTGATGATATTAAGGAAGCATTCAATAATGAAGTGGCCATGCTTGTTGATGGGGTGACAAAGCTCGGAAAGATAAAATATAAATCCCAAGAAGAACAACAAGCTGAAAACCACAGGAAAATGTTTGTGGCAATGGCGCAGGATATCCGTGTGATTTTAATTAAATTAGCGGACCGCCTTCATAATATGAGAACATTAAAGCATTTACCTAATGAGAAACAAAGACGTATTTCAAATGAAACACTAGAAATATTTGCCCCGTTAGCACATAGATTAGGGATTTCCAAAATTAAGTGGGAGCTAGAGGATACTTCATTACGATATTTAAACCCACAGCAGTATTACCGTATTGTGAATTTAATGAAAAAGAAACGTGCTGAGCGGGAGCAATATCTTGATGAAGTCGTTCAAGAGGTCAATGATCGCTTAGAAGATGTAAAAATTACTGCTGAATTGTCGGGGCGTCCTAAACATATTTATAGTATTTATCGTAAAATGGCTCTACAAAACAAACAATTTAATGAAATCTATGATCTGCTTGCTGTAAGGGTTTTAGTGGATAGTATTAAAGATTGTTATGCCGTATTAGGGATTATTCATACATGCTGGAAACCGATGCCTGGTCGTTTTAAAGATTATATCGCTATGCCTAAACCAAATATGTATCAATCTCTTCATACCACGGTAATAGGTCCTAAAGGTGATCCGCTCGAGGTACAAATCAGAACGAATGAAATGCATGAAATTGCTGAGTATGGTGTTGCGGCGCATTGGGCTTATAAAGAAGGAATTCCGGTCAATGAAAAGGCAACCTTTGATAAGAAACTCTCATGGTTCCGTGAAATACTGGAATATCAAAATGATTCTGCAAATGCAGAAGAATTCATGGAATCGTTAAAAATCGATTTGTTTTCTGATATGGTTTTCGTTTTTACACCAAAAGGTGATGTCATCGAGCTTCCATCAGGGTCGGTACCGATTGATTTTTCTTATCGTATTCACTCTGAAATTGGGAACAAAACTATTGGTGCAAAAGTGAACGGGAAAATGGTCACGCTTGATTACCGATTAAAAACAGGTGACATTGTTGAAATTATGACATCTAAGCATTCGTATGGTCCAAGTAAAGACTGGCTTAAGCTTGCTCAAACCTCTCAAGCGAAGAACAAAATTAAACAATTCTTTAAGAAACAGCAAAAGGAAGAAAATATTGAAAAAGGTCGAGAACTAGTTGAAAAAGAAATTAAGAACCTTGAGTTTGAACTTAAAGAAGTGTTAACTACTGAAAATGTGAAAAGAGTCGCAGAAAAATTCAATTTCTCAAATGAAGAGGATATGTATGCTGCAGTAGGTTATAACGGGATCACTGCTGCTCAGATCGCAACTAGACTAACTGAAAAATTAAGAAAACTGCGAAATCAGGAAGTATCACTTCAAGAAACCATGTCTGACTTAAAACCTCAACCACCTAAACGGAAAAGGGATGCAGGGGTTCAGGTTAAAGGAATTGATAATTTACTCATTCGTTTATCCCGCTGTTGTAACCCAGTCCCAGGAGATGATATTGTTGGTTTTATCACGAAGGGGAGAGGTGTATCTGTTCATCGATCTGACTGTACAAATGTCACTTCAGAAGATGTTGAACAACGGCTAATCCCTGTAGAGTGGGAAAGTGATGTAAATAATCGAAAAGAATACAATGTTGACATTGAAATATCTGGATATGACCGCCGTGGATTATTGAATGAGGTATTACAAGCCGTGAATGAGACAAAAACGAATATTTCAGCTGTAAGTGGAAAATCTGACCGAAATAAAATGGCAACGATCAATATGTCGATTTCGATTCAAAATATTTCACACCTTCACAGAGTTGTGGAGCGCATTAAACAAATATCAGATATTTATGCAGTTAGAAGGATAATGAACTAAGGAGTTTGGTTTCATGAAAGTTGTACTTCAAAGAAGTAAAAATGCATCAGTCACGGTTGAAGGTAGCATTACGGGAGAAATTGATTTCGGCTTTGTTCTTCTTGTTGGAATTACCCATGAAGATAGTGAAAAAGAAGCAGCATATATTGCTGACAAAATTGTTAATTTAAGAGTGTTTGAAGACGAGGAAGGGAAAATGAATCATTCATTATTGGATGTAAAAGGTTCAGTTTTATCGATTTCTCAATTTACACTCTATGGAGATTGTAGAAATGGGAGAAGACCAAACTTTATGAAAGCTGCAAAGCCTTCCCATGCAGAAGCCATTTATAATCATTTTAATACCTTATTAAAAGAAAAAGGTGTTAAAGTCGAAACGGGTGTTTTTGGAAGCATGATGGATGTACAGCTCATTAATGATGGTCCGGTTACAATCATTGTTGAAAGTAAATAAACTAAGAAGGGCTGACTTAAGTGGTCAGCCCTTTTGTGCTATTTATTCATTAAAATATGACGTAATGCCATTATACAAGCTTATAGCAGCCATATCTTGAAATTGTGAAGAAGTAACCGTTCTTTCTTCGTTGGGGTTGCTAAGGTACCCTAATTCAATTAGTACTGAAGGCTGCGAGTTTTCCCTGATTACAAAAAAGTCACCCTTTTTTACTCCGCGATTCCTAAGTGTTAAGCTTTCACCAAGTTTTTCATCTATTACATCAGCTAATTCCTTCTGATATCCATGGTAGTAATAAGTAGTAAATCCATTGATAGATGAATCCTTAATACTATCATAATGTAGGCTAATAAAAGCATCCGCATTGTTGGAATGTGCCATTTCGACCCTTGAATTTAAATGTAAATAACGATCATCATTTCGGGTCAAGATTACATTGGCACCAGCATGTTTAAGCTTATGATAAAGGTTCTCTGCTGTTTTCAACGTTAACTGTTTTTCTAACGTTCCTCTAAAACCAGTGGTGCCATTGTCAATGCCACCATGTCCTGGGTCAAGTACAATGGTTTTCCCTTCTATTGTTCCATCTCTGTTTGTAGGAGGAGGAGCTTCTGTGGACGATTGGTTATCATTAAGGGATACGACCCAGCCAGCAATGAAACCAGTTTGGCCATTTCCTAAATCAATCTCATACCAATCTGAAATACTTGAGATAATGGAAAACACATCTCCTGAGTTTGCCCGTTTTACAATAGAAGCATTGACATTTGCATCGCTTCGAATGTTTGTCCCATTATAAAGAATCGTAATGCTGGATTCAGTTGCCCGTTCTTCCTCTTCAACATTGGAATTTACGTTTTTTTCAATCAACCATCCTGCGATCCATCCCATTTGTCCATCTGGTAATTCCACTTGATACCAATTACTTTCCTTTTTTAAGAGTTGGAAACGATCCCCTTTAGAAGCTTTTGCAACAACTTTCCCATTAAAGGATCCTTCTGAACGAATATTTACTGATTCTACAGTTACTTTACCTGTCAAAGAAGAGTTGGAATCACCTTCCGTATTCGTCTCCCCATTTTGATTGATTTGGATATACTGATCATTAATCCATGCTTCACTATTTCCAAACTGGATTTGATACCAACCAGGTACACTAGCTGTAATTGTTACAGTATCTCCCCTTTGTAAAGTACCGATAACGGAACTGTTAAGATCAGGTTCAGATCTAACATTTAGTGCAGATGTACTGATGGTTCCTACTTTTTCTATAGGAGTTGATTCAATTTTCTTACTTTCCTTTTTATTTGTCTGTACATAATCCTGATGAACCCATCCACTCCCCTTATTAGAAGATATGTTGAGCCATTCACCTTCTTGATCAAGAATGCTTACAGGAGCTCCCTTACCAAGGACTGCAATGATACTATTGGTCGTACCAGGACCACTTCTAATTCTTAAGGAAGAGACTGTAGTCGTTCCTTCTTTTCTTTGAGAAAAACCTTCCGTTTCAATAGCGGGTTCATCACTTGAAACAAGCCAATCTGCCACCCATCCTTTTGTGAAAAGGTCAAGTTGAACTTGTATCCATTCATTTTCTACAGCTGTGACCTTAAAGCTCTCATTTCGTTTGACTTGAGAAATAATGGAGTAGCTTAAGCCTGGTCCACTTCTGACATTTAAGGTATCAGTCTTAATCGTAACCGATTGCTCTTCGGCATTTACTTTAGTGCCGCCACTAATTGGAGTCATGATCGATAGGATCAGAACTATACTGAAGAAAATCGGCATAAACTTTTCTTTCATAATTCACCACCTAAAAAGATTTATGGAAAAATAATAATAAAATTCCATCCTTCTTATAAGAAGGGTATATATAACATTCTTGCTTTAATGAAAAATTCCTTTAAAACGAAATAAATTTATTGAATTGGTAATGATAAATAAGAAAGGTTGAAAGGAATGATCATATGAGAGCAAGTGAAAAAGGGATACATGCAAGCAATGGTGAAAATCAAGTGTTTGGAGTAGACTTTCACCAATTTTTAGAAAAGGAAAAAGATGCCACGACCATTGAGCTAGCGTCTGAATTTGGGCTTACCTTTAAAGATGTACGCTTACTAAAAAAGAAAATGGAAAGATGTTAATCCGAAATTTATAAGGACCTCTTGACATCATCGTAGTCCAAACGTATTATTATAGAAATAAAATAACTTTCATGAATAAGAACCATTGATAGAGCACAGTAGCTAAATCTCACATGAAAAGAGAAGAAATGTCCCAGGCTGAAAACATTTCTACATTGTGACTTGGTGAAGGAACACTCTGGAGGTTTCCCCCTGAAATTTTTCATAAAGAGTAGGCGTGGGACGTACTAGGCGTTAACTGGTAAAGAGGAGACTAACTACAACAATAAGTTAGCCTCAATTAGGGTGGCACCACGGGAATCTAAGCTCTCGTCCCTTGTTATATACAAGGGATTGAGGGCTTTTTTTATTTACATAGGCTCATTTCGTAAACTTTGTTGCATTTAGTCAATTATAAATATTATCTTAAATCATTCAATACTAGTAATTACTGCTTTGACGAAAAGATGCCCCGAAACCTTAATTATTACGGGATTCTATCTTGTTCGAATTGCAACAACCTATTCGAAAACAGCCTTTACATAAAAAACTTTAAAAGGGAGGAAAACAACATGTCTATACAAATTCCACGCGGCACACAAGACATTTTACCAGGAGATTCTGAAAAATGGCATTATGTTGAGCGAGTCGCAGCAGAGATTTGCAGTAACTTCCAATACAAGGAGATTAGAACACCGATATTTGAATCAAGTGAATTATTTATGCGCGGTGTTGGAGATACAACGGACATTGTCCAGAAGGAAATGTATTTGTTTGAGGATCGCGGAGGGAGAAATCTCGCATTAAGACCAGAGGGAACGGCATCTATTGTTCGTTCATACGTTGAGAATAAAATGCACGGCCTAGCTAATCAACCTGTGAAACTTTACTATACAGGTCCAATGTTTCGATATGAGCGTCCACAGGCAGGACGTTATCGTCAGTTCGTTCAATTCGGAGCAGAAGCTCTTGGGAGTGAAGATCCAAGCATTGATGCAGAGGTACTTTCATTAGCTATGAGTATTTATCAAAAGCTTGGCCTGAAAAAATTAAAGCTCGTGATTAACAGTTTAGGTGATTTAGAAAGTCGTACGGCTCACCGAGAAGCTTTAGTCAATCACTTTAAGCCCAGAATTGGGGAATTTTGTTCCGATTGTCAAAATCGTTTAGAAAAAAATCCACTTAGAATTCTTGATTGTAAAAAAGATCGCGATCATGAATTAATGAGTACGGCTCCATCGATTATTGACTTTTTAAATGAAGAGTCAAAAAGTTATTTTGAAAAAGTTCAACAATATCTAACTTCAATGGGAGTGGAATATGTCGTCGATCCTACCCTTGTCAGAGGACTAGATTATTATAATCACACTGCATTTGAGATTATGAGTAATGCTGAGGGATTTGGTGCTATTACTACATTATGTGGTGGGGGACGTTACAACGGGCTTGTCAAAATGATGGGTGGACCTGAAACCCCTGGAATCGGCTTTGCCTTTTCCGTTGAGAGACTATTAGCAGCACTTGATGCTGAAGGTATCGAATTACCAATTGACCAATCGATTGATTGCTATCTAGCTTCTCTTGGAGATACCGCTAAAGATTATACAGTGAAACTCCTCAATGATCTTCGTAAAGAAGGAATTTCAGCAGAAATGGACTATTTAAATCGAAAAATAAAGGCGCAGTTTAAATCAGCTGATCGCTTAAAAGCAAAATATGTAGCTGTACTTGGGGAAGATGAATTATCTCAGAACGTTGTTAACTTAAAGGATATGAGTAGCGGGGAACAGCAGGAAATTTCGCTTGAAAGCTTTGTAGAACATTTAAAACAGAAATGCCAATAAGGAGGAGAAGAAGTTGAAACACAAGCATTATTGTGGAGAAGTAACAGAAGATTTGATTGGTGAAGAGCTTACATTAAAGGGATGGGTACAAAAACGAAGAGATCTTGGCGGATTAATTTTCATTGATCTTCGTGACAAAACAGGTCTCGTTCAGATTGTTTTTAACCCCGATGTTTCTAAAGAAGCTTTAGAATCAGCGGAAAAAGTTAGAAGTGAGTATGTTTTAGCTATTAAAGGTAAGGTTGTTGAAAGATCTCAAGGAACGATTAATGAGAATATAAAAACTGGTCGTATTGAAATCCATGCCGAAGACCTTAAAATCATTAATGAGGCAAAAACACCACCGTTTATGATAGAAGATTCAACTGAAGTGGCTGAAGATCTCAGGTTGAAATATCGTTACCTGGATTTACGGAGACCGGTAATGTTTGATACGTTTAAAATGAGACATGAAGTGACGAGAACGATTCGTCGATTTTTAGATGAACAAAGCTTCCTTGATGTTGAGACACCAATGTTAACCAAAAGTACTCCAGAAGGTGCGAGAGATTATCTAGTGCCAAGTAGGGTACATGAAGGTAAATTTTATGCATTACCGCAGTCACCGCAGATCTTTAAACAGCTTTTGATGGTATCAGGATTTGATCGTTATTATCAAATAGCGCGCTGCTTTAGAGATGAAGATCTTCGTGCTGACAGACAGCCGGAATTCACGCAAATCGATATCGAAATGAGCTTTATGGAACAAGAAGAAATTATTACTTTAATGGAAAGCATGATGCAGACACTCATGAAAGAAGTTAAAGGAATTGAAGTAGATGCATCGTTCCCTCGAATGTCTTATGATGAAGCGATTGGACGTTTCGGTTCAGATAAACCTGACACTCGTTTTGAAATGGAATTAGTTGATGCGTCTGAAATGGTAAAGAACTCTGATTTTAAAGTGTTCGCTAGCACGGTCGCAAACGAAGGACAAGTGAAATTTATCAATGTTAAGGGTGGAGGAAAGCAATATTCCCGTAAAGACATTGATAGCTTAACTGAATTCGTGGCTAGATATGGAGCAAAAGGTCTCGCATGGATGAAGGTTGAAGCAGAAGGATTAAAGGGTCCGATTTCAAAGTTCTTCAATGATGATGTTGCCACTCAATTAAAAAATACTGCACATGCTGAAGAAGGGGACTTATTACTTTTCGTAGCTGACAAAAAAACGGTTGTAGCAGATGCACTTGGAGCTCTTAGATTAAAATTAGGTAAAGAATTAGGTCTAATTGACGAGTCAAAATTCAATTTCCTTTGGGTAACTGATTGGCCACTTCTTGAGTATGATGAAGAAGATGGAAGATACTATGCTGCACACCATCCATTCACAATGCCAGCAAGAGAGGATCTCGCCTTACTTGATTCAAACCCAGGGAAAGTTCGAGCAGAAGCCTATGATCTTGTGTTAAATGGATATGAATTAGGCGGAGGTTCACTTCGTATTTATGAGCGTGACATTCAAGAGAAAATGTTTAAAGTATTAGGCTTTACAGTAGAAGAAGCAAGAGAACAATTTGGTTTCCTACTAGAAGCATTTGAATACGGAACGCCTCCACATGGTGGAATTGCTCTTGGATTAGACCGCCTCGTGATGCTACTAGCAGGGCGCACAAACCTTAGAGATACAATCGCGTTCCCTAAAACAGCTAGTGCAAGCTGCTTATTAACAAATGCACCTGGTGACGTTTCTACTGCACAATTAGATGAGCTTCACTTATCTTTAAAGCCTAAAAAAAGTGAATAATTACCTACTTGTCTCAATTGAAAAATTAATTCTGCTATGATATGATATTTAACAATAAAAAAGTCCTGATGTGTACGTTGTTTATACCTATCAGTTTTGACCGAACACTTCTAAAAACGGGAGTCTAAGTTTCTAAAGCGGCGTTCATGCCTCTGGTTCTGAGGACTAACAAAACTTTGAATAAGACACCCACCTGCCTTGAGCGGGTTCAAAACGAAGGAAACACAGCAACGGCACGATTGGGACTTGTTTCGATGACCAACCTTATATGAGTATAAATTATTCCCCTTCTGTGAGTATCACAGAAGGGGTTTTTTAGTATGAAGAGGTCGAGTAATTTGGAAATAACAAGTTGAATGGTTTTTTTCTAAAAGATTGTTGTTTTTTAAGAACATCAAGTTTTGTAAAAAGATTGGTCTTCGCTGCAGGTGCGAGACTCCTGCGGGGGTAGCGGGACAGGTGGGACCTAAGCAGGAGCAAAGCGATGAGGAGGCTCACCACCCGCCCCGCGGAAAGCGAGCATCCTTTCGCTGCAACCAACTAACTCCTTTTTAAATAACAACAATGTTTACGAAAACAGCCTTCTTATATATAAAATTTTAAAACAAGAGGAAAAAGAAGACAAAATCGATCGGAATATTGCGTTTAAAGTTTATTTATACTATTCTTATTCAGTGAACATTAATGAATTAAGATAACGGAGTTGATTGCATTGCTTCACCAGTTTTCAAGAAATGAACTAGCAATAGGAAAAGAAGGCTTAGACCTATTAAAGAATAGTACCGTCGCCGTCCTTGGAATTGGGGGGGTTGGCTCATTTGCTGCCGAAGCTTTAGCTCGTTCGGGAGTCGGTCGTTTGATCTTAGTTGATAAAGATGATGTCGACATTACTAATGTTAATCGACAGCTTATTGCTCTCTTATCAACAGTAGGACAACCAAAAGCAGATTTGATGAAAGACAGAATAAAAGACATTAACCCAGAGTGTGAAGTAATTTCTCTTAAAATGTTTTATACGGAAGAAACATATGAACAGTTTTTCAAGCTTGGTTTAGACTTTGTCGTCGATGCTTCCGACACAATTTCATATAAAATCCATTTAATGAAAGAATGTATTCAGCGTAATATACCGTTAATCTCTAGCATGGGAGCGGCCAATAAAACGGATCCAACCCGTTTTAAAATCGAAGATATTTCAAAAACACATACTGATCCAATTGCAAAGGTCATTCGTACTCGTCTGAAAAAGGAAGGAATCAGAAAAGGGGTTAACGTTATTTTTTCTGATGAGAGCCCGATTGTCATTCGTGAAGATATTCGCAAACAGGTTGGAAATGATGAGGCAGAAATAAGAAAAGCGAAAATGCCTCCATCTTCTAATGCATATGTTCCTTCTGTTGCAGGCTTGATTGCCGCAAGTCATGTAGTGAATAAGCTCTTAACAGATATTGAAATTAAAAGAGTCAATGATGAGAAATAAATAAACCTTTAAAGAGTCAGAAATCATAGATAGGCCTGTCCCAACCCAAGGAATCAGGAACCACAACTTTAATATATAGAAGAAAACCCTTAAAAAACTTCTATATATAAATGAACATGGTGGTTCCAGCCCTCTTTGGGGCAGCCTCGTTGGTTTCTGACATTTTTTTGTAAAAGAACAGTTTAAAGCAAATAAAGGATCATCTCGTTAGGATGTCATTTGTTCAATTTGTCTTTTTAAATAAATGGAAGTTTTTAGCGGATTTTCTTTAATTTCTGTTGACTTCATTATTTGTTCTAGTGTACTATCTAACTAGAACACTGATACTCTTAATTAAAGGAGGGTGAATATGAAATCATTTCAGGGTTTATTATGGAAAGATTATTTCATCTCAAGAATGTGGTTTTTCGGATGGATTGGAATAATAACCTTTCTTTATGCTGTTGGAGTAGGTGTTAGTAAGTATTTTGAAGAACCCGGGGTTATTTTTCTTTTTATCGTTATGTTAGGTTTTATGCAGCTAGCTTTTTTACCTATTATGCTAATTGCGATGCTAAGGCTTGAAGGCCGGACACAACTATGGTTACATACTCCATTAAATTGTTGGAAGCTTTTGTTGTCCAAAACCCTGCTTGCCTTCATATATAGTATCGTTGCTTTTTTATTTGTGGATTTACTTGGAGTCTTAAGTCTTTCTTTAAATATGATTGATTTTCCTTACTTACCCTGGAAAGAATCGATTTGGTTTAATCTTGTCCTTATCTCAATGGCAGTTCATTTGGGAAGCTGGATTCTTTTTTATTGGACTTTTTATCACTCTTTAAGTAAGTATCCTAGACTGAAGAATATTAGATGGATTCTAATCGTCATTATTTATTTCGTGTACCATTTTGGTTCTGCTATTCTAGTGAAATTCCAATGGATAAATGACATTTTAAATGCTTGGACGATTAAAATTCCATCAGGGATGTTTTTTGAAATAGGACCAGAAGGGAATCAGTTTACAGTCAATGATGAATATTTAAATTTCCCGCTTTTAACTCTAATCATTTATATCGTTCTTACGCTTTTTCTCTTTGCCTTATCGAGCTGGCTGTTGGAACGAAAGGTAGAGGTGTAATCCATGGCTGAAGAATACAAAGCCTCAAAAGCCATCTATATGCAAATTGCTGATTCCATCATTCATAGAATTGTACGAGGAGAATTAACACCAGGAGATAAGCTTCCTTCTGTAAGGGAAATGGCCATTCAATCAAATGTAAATCCCAATACAATTCAACGAACATACAGTGAGCTAGAAAGGATGGAAGTCGTGGAATCCAGGAGGGGACAGGGAACTTTTGTAATTGAAGATGAAACACTTGTATCATCCTTAAAAAGGAAAGTCCATAGAGAAATTACAGGTACGTATGTGGAAAATATGAAGGAACTGGGAATATCAGTTGAAGATATTGTAGAAGAATTACAAAACTACTTAGAAGAAAGGAGAGAGAAATAATATGGTGGCAGAAATGAAAAATGTCTCAAAAAAATATGGAAGAGACTTTTGCCTACAGGATGTCTCTCTTCAACTTCATAAGGGTAAAATTTATGGCTTACTTGGTCCAAATGGGAGCGGAAAGTCGACGACCTTAAAGCTGTTGGCTGGATTAGTAGAACCTCAAGCTGGAATCGTGCTTTTTAACAATAACAAAGTGAGCAAAAGAACCTCTTCGAAAATAGCTTATTTATCAGAGTTGGATATATTCTATGATGCTTTTAATGTCGAAAATATGATTAGCTTTTATGCAAGTCAGTTCCCAGACTTTTCATTAAAGAAAGCAGATGAATTATTAACATTTATGGGTCTTGAAAAGCAAAAAAAATTAAAACATCTTTCAAAAGGGAGCAGGGGAAGACTCAAACTTGTTCTTGTACTATCAAGAGAGCCGGAAATGATTCTTCTCGATGAACCTTTTTCTGGACTTGATCCGATGGTTAGAGAATCTATTGTAAAAGGACTGCTTTCCTATCTGGATTTTGAGAATCAAACAGTTGTGATCGCTACACATGAAATTGATGAAATTGAATCAATACTGGATGAAGCATATGTACTTGCTGACGGTAAAATAATCGGGCATTGTGAAGTGGAAATACTTCGTGAAGAACAAGGTTTGTCCGTATTAGAATGGTTAAAGAAAACCACTCAACCCATAAAGGAGGAAAAAAGATGAGCTCAGTTTTACAACTGAAAAATGTTTCGAAAATAATCAAAGGGAAGAAAATTATTGATTCACTTTCTTTTGATGTTCATAAAGGGGAAGTGTTTGGTTTCCTAGGACCAAATGGTGCAGGGAAAACTACGACCATTCGAATGATTGTTGGATTAATGGGAATATCAGAAGGTGATGTTGTCGTTAACGGTACGAGTGTTAAGAAAAATTTTGCAGGAGCTGTAGAAAATATTGGTGCGATTGTTGAGAATCCAGAGCTTTACAAATTTCTATCTGGATACAAAAATCTAAAGCATTTTGCCCGTATGCATAAAGGAGTTACAGAAGAGAGAATTAAAGAAGTCGTTGAATTAGTAGGTCTTACAGATCGAATTAATGATAAAGTAAAAACCTACTCTCTTGGTATGAGACAACGTTTAGGAATTGCCCAATGCTTGCTTCATAACCCTAAAATCTTGATTTTAGACGAACCAACAAATGGTCTTGACCCTGCAGGAATTCGAGAGATTCGAGATTATATCCGAAAGTTAGCTAGAGAAACAGGAATGGCTGTTATTGTATCGAGTCATTTACTTTCAGAAATGGAAATGATGTGTGACCGAATTGCTATTATTCAAAAAGGAAAGCTGATAAATATTCAAAATGTGAAGGAGTTTGTTCAAGGAAATGAACAAATCTATCATTTTGAAGTAAGTGATTCACAAAAATTTTCTTCCATCATTTCTCAAATGTATCCGGATATAAGGCATGAGATAAGCAATGGAAAAGTTCAAGCTGCACTTGCTAAAGAGCAAGTACCATTATTAGTGAAATCCATTGTAGAACAAGGAATTGATTTATTCTCTGTCATGCCGGTATCGAAGACACTAGAAGATCGATTCTTAGAAATAACAAATGATAAGGGGGTAGAGATGAATGTTTAATCTGATCAAAAATGAATGGATGAAAATTTTCAAACGCGTAGGAACGTATGTAATGATAGGACTCATCCTTATTATTGTCGCTGGTTCAGGTGCTTTTACAAAATACGCTGAGAGTGTTTCAGACAATGAACCAGCAGGGCAGCAAGATTGGAAAAAAGAACTTCAAGTTCAAACTGATGAAACTAAAAAGATGTTAAAAGAATCCCCTGAAATGAATAAAACATTGCAGGACAATTATAAACGAGAAATAGCAATTAATGAATATCGGATAAAAAATGATCTTTCTCCTTATGTAGAAGAAGAAAGTGTATGGACGTTTGTCGAGTTTAATGCTAATTTTGTTACTTTTGCTGGTCTGTTCACCATTATTGTCGCTGCGGGTATTGTTGCTAGTGAATTCACATGGGGTACTATTAAGCTTCTATTGATTCGACCAATATCTAGAACAAAAATTCTTCTATCAAAATATTTAACCGTACTATTATTTGGAATTACATTACTGGTTATTCTATTTGGATTCTCAACGCTTCTAGGGTTCATCCTTTTTGGCGGAGGAGAAAATGTCCCACACTTAGTTTATGTTGACGGTCAAGTAGAAGAAAAGAGTTTAGTCCAATACCTAATTAACACGTATCTATTAAAATCGATTGATATTATCATGATGGCAACAATGGCATTTATGATTTCAGCAGTATTTAGAAGCAGTTCACTTGCAATTGGAATCTCACTCTTCCTGTTATTTATGGGTGGAACAGCAACTACATTTATTGCCATGAAATATGATTGGGCAAAGTATAGCCTATTTGCCAATACAGATCTCACACAGTATACAGGTGCATTCACCCCTATGATAGATGGTATGACAATGGGCTTCTCAATAATGATGCTACTAATCTATTTTATTATTTTCATTTTGCTAGCCTTTGTTATTTTCAACAAGAGGGATGTAGCAGCATAATATAAAAGAAAAGCTGGACAATGGTAATACCATTTAGTCCAGCTTTTTATCTATCTTTTCCCTTTATTTATTTTTTCATAGATCCCTGCTAAAGCTTGTTCAAATTTCCCTGTTGATTTAGGAGCATAATAATGAGCATTTTTAATCGTATTTGGTAAATATTGCTGTGGTACCCAGCCTGAATCGTAATCATGTGGATATTTGTACTCAATCCCCCTGCCTAATTCTTTAGCTCCTTGGTAATGAGCATCCTTTAAATGCGTTGGAACCTCTCCGCTTTTACCAGCACGGATATCTTCTAGTGCAGAATCAATGGCTATGATGGCAGAATTTGATTTCGGTGACAGACAAAGTTCGATCACAACCGATGCCAGTGGTATTCTCGCTTCAGGGAATCCGATCTTTTCTGCTGTTTCCACTGCAGCTAACGTTCTTGGTCCAGCCTGTGGGCTTGCAAGACCGATATCTTCGTAGGCAATGACAAGCAATCGGCGGGAAATACTTGGCAAATCTCCTGCTTCAACCAACCTTCCTAAATAATGAAGAGCGGCATTGACATCACTTCCGCGGATGGATTTTTGAAATGCACTAAGGACATCATAATGGCCATCACCATCTTTATCGTGGGCAAAGCTCTTTTTCTGAAGGCACTCTTCTGCAATTGTAACGTCGATATATATCTTCTCATTTTCATTTTTTTCCGTTGATAGGACCGCTAATTCTAAAGCGTTTAACGAGCTTCTTACATCTCCATTGGATGATTGAGCAAAATGTTGAAGAGCTTCTTCGCTAATCTCTATCGATTTGCTTCCGAGCCCGCGTTCTTCATTTTCTAATGCTCGTTTCAAGGCAATTTTCATCTCATCTATTGAAAGCGGTTTTAATTCAAAAATTTGACATCTGCTTCTGATTGCAGGATTAATTGCGTGATAGGGGTTACTTGTTGTTGCTCCAATTAAAACAATCATTCCATTCTCCAAGTAAGGGAGTAGGAAATCTTGTTTTGCCTTGTCTAAGCGATGGACCTCATCTAAGAGTAAGATGACTTTTCCTGACATTTTTGCTTCTTCTGCAACAATTTGCATGTCTTTTTTATTATTTGTAACGGCATTTAAAGTTCTAAAAGCGAATTTAGTACTACCTGCAATAGCACTTGCAATGCTGGTCTTTCCGATTCCTGGTGGTCCGTACAGAATCATCGAGGAAAGCTGCTTTGCTTGAACCATACGATTGATAATTTTTCCTTCTCCAACAAGATGTGATTGTCCAATAATCTCATTAATGATCCTGGGTCTCATTCGAAAGGCTAACGGTTTATTTGTCATTAACATCTCTCCAAACTGATGTTCTCTTATCTTTCTTAAATCTATCATATTTCAATGAAGATGGAAACGGAGGTGTTTTCCTAAGGCAGTTTTCGTAAACATTGTTGTTATTTGAAAAGGGGGTGGTTGGTTGCAGCGTAAGGATGCTCGCTTTCCGCGGGGCGGGCGGTAAGCCTCCTGATATGAACGAAACTGTCAATGCCCCCACTCTACACAATGTTTTGATCTGCTATTGACCAACTCTAAGAA
>JANAVG010000011.1 GCA_024213275.1 Rossellomorea sp. BNER | reverse complement strand
CCTGTTCAATACAGGGATCATCTTCAGAAAGCAGCCTAGGCTTTTTTAAAATTGTCCTTTACAAAGGGTACATATTAAATGTGAGCTCGTCCTTTTTTGTTACCACTTATTATCTATAAATAATCACATTTCTATTATCAATCCAACGTTTAACTAATTTCATGATCCAAGGTTTAAAGATTCTTCTTGTTGGGGGTAATAATAGTAAAAATCCTGTTGTATCTGTAATAAACCCTGGTGTTAAAAGCAAAAGCCCGCCAACTAATATGCACAAACCATCAATAATGGCTTCTCCAGGTATCTGACCGAATTTCATCTCTTCCTGAGCTCTTCTTAATGTCTCTATTCCTTGTTGTTTCGCAAGGTAGGCACCAATAATTCCAGTTGCAATAATGATTAATATCGTCGGAATGACTCCAAGTGTTTGCCCGGAAAAGATCAATATTCCTATCTCCATTGCTGGAATGAGAATAAGTAAAGCAAGCAAAAATCTCATATCACGTATTCCTCCATTATCTTCGGAATCTTCTTTATTATAGCATATGTTGACTATTAAACGTTATGAAGTGTCTCCTTAGAATAAAGCTAATGCACTTCCACATACCAGAAAGCCACTATATTAATAGCAGAAGAGTTCAAAACACAAAAATACTCCCATCAAAAAATCTATGACGTACTCACTCTCCGGAAATCATTTCTCCGGTCACGCACTTCAACACCCTCATGCTAGGAGCACAAGGGTCTGTCACACCCAATAAAGACCTATATAAACGAAAATGAACGACATCTCCATCTAAAAGCCACCCCTAATAGGGATTGACACCACGATCTTAAAAGAAAAAGCACACACTCCGAAAACAAATTTTAAACGTAAAAAATCCGACACAAAATATGCGCCGGATCTCTATCAAATCATATACTATAATACACTTGCATGACCGTTGTAGATAACACCTCTTGATGAGTCCACAGTTACTTCTTGCCCATCCTCTAGAAGGGATGTAGCATTTTCTATCCCTACAATGACTGGAATTCCAAGACTGATTCCCACAACTGCTGCATGACTGGTTAGTCCACCTTCTTCAGTAATAAGAGCGGAACATTTTTCAATTGCAGGTACCATTTCTTTGTCACTTCCAATGGTCACAAGGATTGAACCTTCCGTAACTTTTTCAAGGGCTTCAGCAGCGTTACTTGCTAGAGCCACTTTACCGTATGCGGTTTTACGGCCAATCCCTTGGCCTTTAGCTAAGATATCCCCAACGACATGTATTTTCATTAAGTTCGTCGTTCCAGATTCTCCAATTGGAACACCGGCAGTAATCACTACTAAATCACCATGTTTAATTACTCCTGAATTTAAGCCTTCTTCAACAGCCATATCAAGCATTTCATCTGTTGTCGAGACTCTTCTTCCAACTTGTGGGACGACACCCCAAACGAGGGCTAATCTTCTTGATACAGAATCATCTCCGGTAACGGCAACGATTGGAGCCTTCGGACGATATTTAGCAATCATTCTCGCCGTATGACCACTTTCTGTAGGAGCTATAATCGCATTTACATCTAAGTTAATAGCAGTATGTGCCACAGATTGACCAATAGCATCTGTCATATTGTGTTCACAATCTTTACTTCTGTTTGATAGAATTTCATTATAGTTTAAGGCTGTTTCTGCGCGGGAAGCAATATTGTTCATTGTTTGAACAGCTTCTACAGGATAAAGTCCAGCAGCTGTTTCACCTGATAGCATGATGGCATCTGTTCCATCAAAAATCGCATTCGCCACATCACTTGCTTCTGCACGTGTCGGTCGAGGATTCCGTTGCATAGAGTCTAGCATTTGAGTGGCTGTTATCACTGGTTTACCAAGTGCATTACATTTCTTTATTAAAGCTTTTTGCACTAATGGTACTTCCTCAGCTGGAATTTCCACACCTAAGTCCCCACGCGCAACCATTAAGCCATTAGAAACTTCAAGAATTTCATTGATATTATCGACACCTTCTTGGTTTTCGATTTTAGGAATAATTTGAATGTGAGAGGCGTTTCGCTCTTCTAGAAGCTGATGAATTTCTAAAACATCTGCAGCTCTACGTACGAAAGATGCAGCAATAAAATCAATTCCTTGCTCAATACCAAATAAAATATCACTTGCATCTTTTTCAGTAATACCTGGTAAATTCACAGAAACGCCAGGAACATTTACACCTTTTTTATTTTTCAGTTCACCAGTATTCATTACTTTTGTTACAAGCTCGCCTTGTTCTTGATGAATCTCGATCACTTCTAGACCGATTAGTCCATCATCAAGTAAGATTTTAGAACCAACTTGAACATCTTCGATTAACCCAGAATATGTAACAGAGAATTTTTCTTTTGTTCCAAGAACTTCCTTCATTGACACAATAACATTAGACCCCTGGGTTAATTGAATAACTCCATTTTCCATGTTATTTGTTCGAATCTCAGGACCTTTTGTATCTAAAAGAATAGCAACTGTTTTCCCTGTTTTCTTAGCTGCTTCACGAATGTTCTTAATTCGTTGTCCATGTTCTTCATGGTCTCCATGTGAAAAGTTTAAACGAGCAACGTTCATTCCTGCTTCCATCAATTGTGTTAGCTTTTCGATACTTTCGCTTGCAGGACCGATCGTACACACTATTTTTGTTTTTCTCATAAAATTTTACCTCCCGAATTTCACGCTCTATATAGATAGCTCTTTTGAAAGATTATACATTTTCAAATCAATTTCGTGCGATTTGCCAAGAGCATCAATGATGTCATAATCAACCAATTCATTATTAACAATCCCCACAGCTCTTCCACCATTATCATTCATTAATAATTCAACAGCTCTTGCCCCAAGTCGACTAGCTAATACACGATCGGATGCAGTCGGTGTACCACCACGTTGAATATGACCTAATACAGATACTCTTGTATCTAAATTCGCTTTCTCTTCAAGCTGTTTCGCAAATTCATTTCCAGACATAACACCTTCTGCAACAATAATAATACTGTGCTTCTTACCGCGTTCTTGTCCACGTTTTAATCGCATTGAAATGTCATCCATATCATAGTTGTCCTCTGGAATCAGGATCGTTTCAGCTCCACCCGCAAGTCCAGACCAAAGTGCAAGATCTCCAGCATTTCTTCCCATTACTTCTATTATAAACGTTCTTTCGTGAGATGTCGCCGTATCACGAATTTTATCGATTGCATCAATGACTGTATTCAGAGCTGTATCAAAACCCACAGTGAAATCTGTCCCTGGAATATCGTTATCAATTGTTCCCGGTACACCTACACATGGGAAACCATGTTCAGTAAGGGCTTTCGCACCACGATAGGACCCATCACCGCCAATTACAACAAGTCCTTCAATTCCATGTTTCTCTAATTGCTTTATACCTTTTAATTGCCCTTCCTTTGTCTTGAAATCTTCACAACGAGCAGTATAGAGCATAGTTCCGCCACGGTGAATAATATCCCCTACAGACCCTAACTCAAGTTTCTTGATGTTGCCGGAAATTAAACCATTATAACCTTGATAGATTCCGTAAACTTCTAAATTATTGTAGATTGCTTTTCGAACAACTGCACGTACTGCAGCATTCATCCCAGGAGAATCTCCTCCACTTGTTAAAACACCGATTTTTTTCAATTTAACCACCTCAAAAAAATAATTTATATGTAAAATGTTTATAAGAAATTTGTTAATAATTTCACATGTTGAATAGAACAGGAGAAATATTCGAGGAAGTCGAGCTGTCCTTATCTTATTCTTTCACAAAAAATAGATTAAATACACTATGGATTAATTCTAAAATAACATGAAGAATCATTGTTCTCAATACATTGTACCATCTATTTTTAATAGACGAAATTATTCGTGAAATGAAAGCGTTTAAATTGTATGAATTTTGAAAATGAAGCGTTTTCTTCGTAATTTCTATCGTTTTTCTAATTAGTTTCATTATTTATATTTATTGTTTTTCCTAGGGTTTTAAAAAATTCCGCAAACTTTGTTGCTAGTTTTCAAAAATGAGTAATGGTTGATTTCACAAAAGCTATTTATAAAACAACAACCTTTTAGAAAAGAGCCCAAAAAAAAAAACGTGTCCAAAAGGTACACGTTTAAGAATTTACCCCAATATACTCATTTAAAACAGTATACTTGCCCATTTTCTTATATTTTTCATAACGAAGAGATAAAAGGTTCTCTGGTAATTGAGGTATTAAAGATTGGAGTGAATCCTTTAATACTTGTTCAATATATCCAGCTTGTGTTTCTACATCTTTGTGCGCTCCGCCTTTTACTTCTGTAATAATTTCATCAATAATACCTAATTCTTTTAAATCAGGTGCTGTAATTTTCATTGATTCGGCTGCTTTTTTGGCAAGAGTTGAATCCTTCCATAATAAAGCCGCAGCTCCTTCAGGAGAAATCACGGAATATGTGGAGTTCTCAAGCATATGAATATGATCACCAATTCCAAGTGCCAATGCACCACCACTTCCGCCTTCACCAATTACAATACAAATAATCGGAACAGTAAAGCCCGCCATTTCAAATAGATTTCTTGCAATCGCTTCACTTTGTCCACGTTCTTCTGCTGCTTTTCCTGGATAAGCACCTTTTGTATCAATAAAACAAATAATCGGTCTTCCGAATTTTTCAGCTTGTTTCATTAATCTAAGTGCTTTACGATATCCTTCGGGATGAGGCATACCAAAGTTCCGGCGAATGTTTTCTTTTGTGTCCTTTCCGCGCTGATGACCGATAATCGTTACGGGAACACCATGAAATTTGCCAATACCTGAAACAATCGCCTCATCATCCCCATACAGGCGGTCTCCATGCATTTCTAAGAAGTCCGTAAAGAGATAAGAGATGTAATCTAAGGTAGTTGGGCGATTCGGATGTCTCGCAACCTGTACTCTTTCCCACGGCTTCATATTCTCATAAATATCCTGCTCTAATTTTTCTAAGCGAGCTTCCAATTTATCAATTTCAGAACTTAAATCTACATCCGATTTCTTTGTGAATTCTTTTAGTTCGGCAATTTTCTTTTTTAATTCAAATACTGGCTTTTCGAATTCCATTTCGTTTACCATGTAATCTCACCACCCCATTGATGGATATCTAGAATGGTTGAAATCTTGTCTTTCAATTCTAGTCTAGAAATCACAGCATCTAGTTGTCCATGTTTAAGTAAAAATTCGGCCGTTTGAAAATCTTCTGGTAAGTCTTCGCGAATCGTTTGTTCGATAATTCTTCTGCCTGCAAACCCGATTAATGCTCCTGGCTCTGCAAAGTTATAATCACCTAATGAGGCAAAACTCGCTGACACTCCGCCTGTTGTTGGATGTGTCATAATGCTGAAGAATAAACCGCCTTCGTCACTAAATCTTTTTAACGCTACACTGGTTTTTGCCATTTGCATAAGTGATAATACCCCTTCTTGCATTCGCGCTCCACCAGAAGCGGTGAAAATGATAAAAGGGCATTTCTTTTTCTTAGCTAATTCAATGGCTCTTGTTATTTTTTCTCCAACAACAGATCCCATACTTCCCATCCTGAAACTGGAGTCCATAATCGCAACAACAACAGTCATTGAATTAATTGTACCGTTTCCTGTTACAACTGCCTCGTTCATACCTGTCTTTTTTCTATCTTTTTCTATCTTTTCAAGATAGTCAGGAAAGTTCAAAGGGTTTTCAGTTGTTAATTCATGATCGATCTCTTGAAAGCTCCCCACATCCAAGAAACTACTAATACGTTCAAAAGCTCTCATTGGATGATGGTAGTCGCAATGTATACATACTTTGTGATTTTTTTGAAGTTCTTTTGTATACATAATTTTTTTGCAGTTGGGACATTTTGTCATAATCCCTTCAGGTACATCCTGTTTTGCAGCCTCGGAAGGGATCGTAGCATATTTTTTCTTTTTACTTTTATTTTTCACAAAAAGATCCTTAAGCAAGGTGAATCCTCCTTGTCTTCTAGCCCTATAAAATTGTATTGATAACACTTTATCGGAAATCTAATAAAAAGGATGTTAGAAACTGTCGGTTATTTTTCGACATTTTTCAACTGTTGATAGTATTGAAAGACTTGATCTTCATTTTGTTTTAATAAGTTTTCAATAATTCCCAAACAAAGAGGATGATTTCTTTCGGTAATGAGAACCTCTCCTTTGACCATCGCAACATAATCCTTTAATATTACCCATATTTTATAGGTCAGATGATTGTTACATTTTAAAATAATCTGTTGAAATAGATCATCAACTCTGTTGTATTTGTGCTGATTTAATTTAGATAAAAGTCCATGCACGCTTATCTTCTTGTTTAGTATGCATCTTAAACTGTCTTTCTCAATCCAATCTTTTGTGAGGAGAACGTCTTGTTTAGCTTGTTTGTCCTCCAGTATAAATGCACCTAATAATTCGACAAGGTGATGTTCACGAAAATCTCGTAAAAAGGTTCCTTCTCCTCGTCTCGTTTCTATTAGTCCTAATAGTTCAAGTGCCCTTAAAGCTTCTCTTACAGAGGAACGCCCAACATTCAGGCGTTCCGAGAGTTCTCGTTCTGAAGGTATTTTATCCCCTGATTGTAAGCCGTCATTAGAAATCATTTCTCGAATTCTGTGCACAATGGCAACATAAACCTTTGAAGCAGGTTTTGACGAATTCACTTCACTCATCACTAATCTTTACCGATAACGGCTAGCTCTGCGGTTTTCACTCTAATTTCTTCTGGGTCTACTTTCAATCTTGCTACACCCGTTTCCATAGCTGCTTTCGCTACCGCTGCCGCAACAGCTGGAGCTACACGAGGATCAAATGGAGCTGGAATAACATAATCAGAATTAATTTCATTATGATTAATAAGTGAAGCTATCGCTTCTACAGCGGCCTGCTTCATTTTTTCATTAATATGTGTTGCCCTAACATCCAATGCCCCTCTAAAGATACCAGGGAAAGCTAGAACATTATTCACTTGGTTAGGGAAGTCAGATCGACCTGTTCCAACTACTTTGGCACCTGCATTTTTAGCAATCTCAGGCATAATTTCTGGAACCGGATTAGCCATTGCGAAAATAATAGAATCATCATTCATTGACTTTACCATTTCATCTGTTAAAGCTCCAGCAACAGAAACACCTATAAATACATCTGCTCCTTGAATAACGTCTTCTAATCCACCGGTTTTTTGGTCTCTATTTGTAAATTTCGCTACTTCATGCTTAATATCGTTCATTCCATTTGGACGACCTTCATAAATCGCTCCTCTAGAATCACACATAATAATATCCCTAACTCCATAATGATAGAGCAACTTAATAATGGCGATTCCAGCAGCACCTGCTCCATTAGCAACCACTTTAATTTCTGACATTTTCTTTTCTACTAGTTTTAAAGCATTTACAAGACCTGCAACGGTCACAATGGCCGTACCATGTTGATCATCATGGAAAATAGGTATATTGGTTTCTTTCTTTAATCGTTCTTCAATAGCAAAACAATTTGGAGCGGCAATATCCTCTAGGTTAACGCCTCCAAATGTTGGTTCTAGTAATTTCACAGTTTCAACGATTTTATCAACATCTGTAGTGTCTAAACAGATAGGAAATGCGTCTACACCAGCAAAGCTTTTAAATAATACGGCTTTCCCTTCCATTACTGGAAGAGCGGCTTGTGGTCCAATATTCCCTAGTCCTAAAACAGCTGTACCATCTGATACAACAGCTACCATATTTCCCTTCATTGTATATTCATAAACCGTTTCTGGTTTATCATAGATATCTTTACAAGGTTCTGCTACCCCAGGGGAGTAAGCTAAACTTAAATCTTCGGCATTTTTGACTTCAACCTTTGACTTTGATTCTAACTTTCCTCTATTAATTCTATGCATGTGCAGCGCTTCTTCACGAAGAGACAAGATGGTTCACTCCTTAATTTTTCAAATTAATGTTCGTTTGATTTAATATGGCATTTTCGTATACATTGTTGCTAACCAGAAAAGCGGAAGTGCCTTGAACAGCTCCGACAAGCATAAGGCGAGTCACTAAGGAAGGGTGTCTTTCCCTTTCTTAGTGACTTGACTTATGTCTCGAGGAGCTAGGCGCTGGAGCTGGACACCAGAAAAGCGGAAGTGCCTTGAACAGCTCCGACAAGCATAAGGCGAGTCACTAAGGAAGGGTGCCTTTCCCTTCCTTAGTGGCTTGACTTATGTCTCGAGGAGCTAGGCGCTGGAGCTGGACACCAGATAGGCTTCACACACCTAAATAAACAACAATTTTTTTGATAAAAGCGTATATAAATAGTGGTCTGACCACGTATTTCTCTTAAACAATATAACATAATTTAAAGCGAAGTAAAGGATATATTGCTTTTGACATTTCAACTTTTTGGCTTTTTTTATAAATTTGTTGTTTCATGAAAAAAAGCAATATTCTTGTACCTTTTGTGTGACTAATGTCAGGAGGAAGAGGTAAGAATCGATGAAATTAGCGATTTACTTTTTCCCTATTTAATTATTTCTCCGTTAATGTACACGAGGGGTCGCCTTTATTAAGTCTGTTTTCGTAAACTTTGTTACTATTTTTCCAAAAGAGTAGTGTTGGATGCAGCGAAAGGATGCTCGCTTTCCGCGGGGCGGGAGGTGAGCATCCTCGTCGCCTTGCCCCTGCTTATGTCTCACCTGTCCCGCTTCTCCCGCAGGAGTCTCACACCTGCGGCGGAGAGCAACCTTTTCACAAATATTTATGTTCTTAAAAAACAACAATCATTTAGAAAAGAGCTTATTTTAAAACAACATTTTCTATTCCTAATTCCCCTTGTAAATCCTTTATACAAGCTTGAGAAGGATTTACCCACAAGTTACGGGGGAGTTGGACAGTTTTTTTATCTAACTCATTATAGATTAGGACAGGTACATCTCCTGAATACTTTTGAATCATTTGCTGAATAATCTTTGATTGAGAAGAATGGGAGATTTTAACGTAAAGTCGGCGATTTTGTTTGTCTATCTTCCCTTTCATTTCCTCTATATTTAACACTTTCTGAACGATTAATTGTTCTTTCTCGTTTCTTTCCTCAACAGAACCTTGGATGAGTAGAATATTGCCCTCTTTTAATAGACTCGAAAATTTACTAAATACATTTGGAAATATCACCAATTCGATTTCGCCGGTCGTATCACCTGCTTGACCAAATGCCATGACATCTCCTTTTTTCGTTCTAATTGTTTTCATATTTGTTAAATAAACGCCTATAGAAATATGTTTATTTCCTACTTTCAGATCGATAATATCGACCGTTCCTACTCTTTTAAACTCATTGTGATAGCTCGTAACAGGATGGTCTGATAAATAAATCCCTAATGCTTGTTTCTCGAATTGAAGCTTCGCATCTAATTCCATTAATTCGACTTCAACATATTTAGGTTTTAGCATGAAACTTTCTTCATCCTCGAATAAATCATATTCACCATCATTAGGTCGTACAAGCTCTGCATGCTCTAAAGCTACATCTAAGCTTGCTAATAATACAGCTCTGTCTTCACCAAACTCATCAAAAGCTCCGGAAAAAACCAATGACTCCATTGTTTTTCGATTCACTGCTTTGGTAGATACTCTTAGACAAAAATCAAATAAATCCTGGAATGGTTTTTCATTTCGTGCCTTTAAAATTTCTCTTAATGCCGATGCCCCAATGCCTTTTATAGCCCCAATACTATACCGTAACCCATTTTTTTCAACTTTAAAGAAGAACTGACTTTTATTAATTGATGGAGGAAGGATTTCGATGTTAAATTGTTTCGCTTCTCTTATATATTGAGCAACCTTATCCTCATTTCCAATGACTGATGTTAATAATGCAGCTAAAAAATATTCAGGATAATTCGCTTTTAAATAGGCGAGCTGATAGGCAATCATACTGTATGCAACTGCATGTGAACGATTAAATCCATAATTAGCGAATTTCACTATTAAGTTATAAACTTCTGCTGCTGTTTCAGGTGAATAGCCTCTTGCTACTGCTCCTTCAACGAAATGTTGTCGTTCCTTATCGAGAATTTCCTTCTTTTTCTTTCCAACAGCTCTTCGAAGTAAATCCGCTTCACCGAGGGAGAATCCAGCCATTGTAGAAGCAATTTGCATGATCTGCTCCTGATATACGATTACCCCGTAGGTATAATCAAGGATAGGTTTTAAATCTGGGTGTGGATAACGAATTTCTTCGTGACCATGCTTACGGTCAATAAATAATGGAATATTCTCCATTGGACCTGGGCGGAATAAAGCATTGACCGCCACGATATCCTCAAAAGTGGAAGGGCGCAACTTTGTTAATACATTCTTCATTCCATTTGACTCTAGCTGAAAAACTCCTTCTGTTTTCCCTTGACTTAACAACTCGAACGTTTTCTCATCATGAATCGGGATGTCCTTCAGGTTAAAACGCGTATTGACCGCTTTTTGGATACTTGTCACAATCCGATCTAATATGGTTAAGTTTCTTAACCCGAGAAAATCCATCTTTAAGAGACCGATTTCTTCAAGATCTTCCATAGGAGATTGCGTTAGGTGCGTGGATCCCTGTCCTGACTGAATGGCGATATGGTTCACAAGGGGCTTTTCACTAATAATGACTCCTGCCGCATGTGTCGATGTATGTCTTGGTAACCCCTCTATTGTCCTGGCCGTGTGAAAGAGCTTGCGATGATGATCAGATTCCGCGATAAATTTCCGAAAGTCCTCTGACTCTTGGTAAGCTTCTTTTAGGCTTATCCCAACCCGTGAGGGGATAAGCTTTGAGAGAAGCTCTAATTCCTTTGAATTAAAGCCAAATGCTCTAGCTGTATCTCGAATGGCTGCCTTTGCTGCAAGTGTTCCAAAAGTAATGATTTGAGCGACATGAAGACTTCCATATTTATTCGCCACATATTCGATGACATCATCTCGACGGTTATCTGGAAAGTCAATATCAATATCAGGCATAGTGACCCTTTCGGGATTCAAAAAACGTTCAAACAAGAGCCTATGTTCAATAGGGTCTACATCTGTAATTTCTAGCACATAAGCCACAAGGGAACCCGCTGCAGAACCCCTGCCAGGTCCAGTTAAAATCTTCTGTTCCCTTGCAAATTTCATGAAGTCCCAAACGATTAAGAAATAGTCACTGAAGTTCATTTTACTAATGACCTTCAGTTCATACTCAAGACGCTCTTTGTATGAGTGATCCAGCATTTCTACCCTATTTTGAAGTCCCGTTTGGCAGATTCCACGGAGCATTTCATCTGCTGTTCCGAAGTCTGTTACAGGGTATTTCGGAAGTAAATTTTGATGGAGAGGGATTGTGACATTACATTGACTTGATATCGCTAAAGTGTTCTCTAGTTCATCAACCCAATCACTAAATAACTCAATAATTTCATTCTTTGATTTTAAATAATATTCATCCGTTGTTCTAATTTCCCGCTCTTCATCAGAAAGCTTAACTCCATCACGAATAGCAAGCAGACATTCATGGGCAAATGCTTCTTCTTTATGTATATATTGTGTGTTATTTGTCACTACTGCTTGGAAACTATTTAACTTTTTAAGTTTTAAAATAGTTTGACGTAGTTGTTCCTCTTCTTGAGTTCCATGGTTTTGAACAGATAGAAAGAAAGAATCCGGTCCAAAGATTTGCTGAAAGGTTTTCATTGCTATAACGGCATTTTCTTCATCATCTTGGAGTAACCAGTGTTCAATCTCCCCACCTATTCCTGGAGTGATAGCTATTAACCCTCTTGCATACCCTTTCAACCACTTCATGGATATACCATTAGGGGATTTTGTACCAATCACACTTGAAATTTTCAATAGATTTTGATATCCTATTTCATTTTTAGCAAGTAACACTAATGGAAAGGATTTATCTTCTAGCTCTTTACTTATAACATCCGTCGTCATTCCAATTATTGGTTTGATATTGTTTTTTAAACAAGCTTTATAGAAGGGGATTGCTCCGTACATAACATTACGATCAGTGATGGCCAATGAATGATATTGAAAATGTTTAGCTCGTTCAACTAGCTTTTCAATAGAAATCGTACTCGATAATAGGCTGAAGGCGCTTGACACTTGTAAGTGAACAAACGACATGATCACTCACATCCTTTTTATAACTCTTTCTTTATTATAGGAAAAGAATCTAGAAAAAGAAAATCTGTTCTCCCCTATTAAGGGGAAAGATTTCTTCATAATAGGGTTTTTCCTACCATATAGTTAAGTAATAGCTTGTATAAGCGGAGTTGATACGATGGTAGAAGCATTTTTTCCTGAATTTATAAAAAGTTACTTTATTGCGTTTGGTGTTATAATGGGAGGTTCTCTCTTAGGTGGACTTGCGGCTTTTATAACAGGACAACCACCACTTACAGAGATCACTAGACTCTCTAACATTTTAAGAATATGGGCCATCATTGCAGCCATTGGAGGTACATTTGATACTTTATATAGTTTTGAAAAAGGGCTTTTAAATGGTGAAACCTTTCAATTATTTAAACATTCATTGTTAATCTTGTCAGCAATGGGCGGGGCACAAACAGGAGCAGAAATAATAGCTTGGATTACTCAGGAGAATCACCCCTTATGAGAATCCCGCAATATTACCGAAGAAAAGGCTGGCAGAGATTTTTCTCAGGAATGATTATTGGCGGATTTATTAGTTGGTTTATCTTTCTATTTATGTTTGGGACATTACAAGAAAGACAAATATTGTTAATTGAAAAACAGAAGGAAGAAATTAAAGACTCAAAGAGGTATGTTTCTATTTTGCAGGAGGATTTGAAAAAACTCAATAAAGAAAACAAAGAAAGTCTTCTTATTCAGGAAATAAGAGTAAAAATAATCAACGCTGAAAAATATGGTCTGAAATCAGATTCACTTGATATCTTTCAAGCACAAGAAAAGATTCAAGAAGATTTGTCCGACTTACTTGCAAAAGATCTTGAATCCGTTTATAAAAACAATGAAATTATTGAAAAAACAATCGAGAACAAAACGCTTAAGCTTAATGAAAAAAGATATCAAGTCGAGATACGAAAAGTCGGATATTTTACGACAATTGAGTTTTTTGTTGAATTAAAGTTTGCTGATTAGAATCCACAATTCATGGATTTAAATCATAATGAATCTGTCCCAAAATGTTTCGGTTCCATATCGTCTGTCATAAATGGAAGGGGAGGTTTTCTTCTTTTATTTTAGAGTTATGGAATAGGTTTTGGGACTCTTAATTATTTAGTACAGTTTTTGCTCTTTTTCTAATTTATCATAATTCGGTTTGAGGTGAATTTTATAAATGACATCTAAAATTCTAGTCCCAATAAATTGACAAACGACAGCATATAAAATGATTTTCCAATCAACTACAATGCCTGTTAATAATAGTAAACTTCCATTAATCCAAAATAGGGTCTTCCCAGGTGATAGACCTTTTGTCTTTGCAATGATTAATGCTAGAATATCCATTCCTCCAGAAGAAGCTCCCATTCGGAATAGAATGCCTAAACCAATACCGAAGACTACCGAACCAATCACTAGATCAAGAATTACATTTGAAATAGGAGCAGTCATTAATGGTGATATCAAATTAACAACTGCTGACGTCACGGTCACACAATACATTGTCCATAATGCGTTATCTTTCCCTAACCATTTCATTGCCGCTAGTAAAAGACTCGCATTCAAAGCCCAAAGAGAAACGGCAAACGGGACATCTAGTAAATAATTAAACAATACACCCACACTAGCAGCCCCTCCTGAAGGGATAAAATGTGGAAATAAAAACACAGACATTGCAACACCTTGTATTGTTGCAGCGATTCCTAAAACGAAGCTTCTTACTAAAATGTTCATAAAAAAGTCTCCTAAATCTTTAAAGGGTTGGTTTACGTACTTTTTTAGGTTACTCTATTAAACTAACATATTCATAAAAGAAGTCAATTTTACTTAAGATATACACCAAGGAACGATTTTTTAATAGGATTTAATAATTTTACTCTTGCCCACAACTATTCTGTATAGTTAGAATAAAGTATATCTGGATTCCAACTTCTGTCATTTCATTATCACTAGATTCGGATAATGCAAGGAAGTTAATCTTTTAAATAGTAAGGAGAAATACATATGAGAAAATGGAGTTTGTTAGTATTACTACTCACGTCGTTGTTTGTTCTATCAGCATGTGGAGACAAAGCTGAGGAAGCTTCAAGTGGGAGTAAGGAAAATGCAGGAGAAAAGAAGAAAGAGGAAAAACCGAAAGAGTGGCCGTATTCCTTTCAATTCACCGATAAAGCCTTTGAGTTTCCTTCCAGCTTAAAAGAAGCGGAAGAAATCACACAAGGGAAGTGGTGGGAGAAGGTAGAAGATGGCGAGCTAAAGGATTCGGATAAAGAAAAAATTGTTGAAGCTATAGCTAAAATCGACAAACGTGATGAAAGTGAAGAGATTCGTGCTGAAAATATTAAGAGACTCTTCTTTGAGACATTTCACCCTGAATTGCCTGGACTTGCTACCTTTGAACCGAGGGAAAAAATTTCACTCGAGGAGCTCAATACAGGATCAGGCTTAAAACTTAATGGTCAAGAGGTAAAGGAAAACATTAATGTGGCCATTATATTAGATGCTTCCGGCTCCATGAAAGCTAAACAGGACGGGAAGTCTCAGATGGAAATTGCAAAAGAATCCATCAATGAATTCGTCTCTAATTTACCTGAGAAAACGAAAGTATCTCTCACTATCTATGGACATGAAGGTTCAAGTAGTGATGCGGATAAAGCAAAATCCTGCAAAAGTATAAAGGAGATTTATCCATTAAAAAGCTATAGCGAGGATGAATTTAACAAAGCTTTATCAGGTGTTGATCCAAAAGGATGGACACCCATCGCAGCTTCTCTTACACAAGCAGGAAAAACGCTTCAGGGACTGAATTCTGAAAACAATACAAATGTCATTTATCTAGTATCAGATGGTGAAGAAACCTGTGATGGGGATCCAGCTAAGGTTGCTAAAGAATTAGCACAATCAAATATAAAACCAATTATCAATGTTATTGGCTTTGCTGTAGGAGCTGACCAAAGAGATCAGCTTGAAGAGATTGCAGAACATGCAAATGGCCGTTATATCCAAGCTGATAATCAACAAGATCTTGAAGAAGAGTTTCAAAAGTCTAACGATGCAATTGGAAAATGGATTGATTGGCATAACCAGCATATTGGTGCAGCAATTGACCAAGATAATGAAGATAGTGGAGACCTAATCGACCTTGATAACAAAACGATGGGTAGGCTAATTGATTTTGATAATATGGTAACGGGTCTTTTAATAGATGCAGATAACAAACATGATTTGGACCCAGATGTTTATGATTTGGTTAATGAAGCTATTGACGACTTCTATAATAAAATGAGTGATGATGCAGATGAACATTATAATACAAAAAAAGAAATGATTGATAACGCATATAATGAAGCGAAAGAGAAAATTGACGAAACATACGATAAAAATACAGACTAAATCATAACTCAATAAAAAATCGCTGCCCTTTATTAAGGTAGCGATTTTTTATCAATAATTTTTACAAACATTCTCTAACTCATTCAGCACATCTTCCTTCTGCTCCCAAGAATAGATCGATGCTCCAGCTGCAAGCGGATGACCTCCACCATTATATTTTTTCGCAATGGTATTAATGATTGGGCCTTTAGAGCGGAATCTTACCCGAATTTGATCACTTTCTTCAATGAAGAATACCCATGCTTTGATTCCTTTAACACTTCCTAACGTACTGACGAGTAAGGAGGCTTCGGATGGAATGACATCATGAGCATCGAGAATCTCCTTAGTAATCGTAACCGACGCACACCCATCACCATTCATTTCAAAATTTTGAAGGATATACCCATGAAGCTTTATCACTTTCGGATCCACTTCGTACATTTTATTGAAAAGCTCATTTCGGTCAAAATCATATCGGATTAATTCTCCTGCAAAATCAAATGTCTTCTGTGTTGTACTAGGGTAAAGGAATCTTCCTGTATCCCCTACAATTCCTGCAAATAATAGTCGTGCGGCTTCATCTGTCATTTTCAAACCTTGTTCACGGCCAAATTGGTAAAACTCATAAATCATCTCACTAACAGAGCTAGCTTCTGTATTAATCCATAATAGATCTCCATAAGCATCCTCATTCGGATGGTGGTCAATTTTAATCAGCATGTCACCTAGTTTATAACGGTCATCACAAATTCTCTCTGCGTTTGCAGTATCACAAATAATAATGAGAGCACCTTTGAAAACTTCATCCTCCAACTGATCAAGCCTTTTCATAAAATGAAGAGAAGGGTCTTCGATTCCAACAGCATATATTTTCTTATCGGGAAAAGAACTTTTCAAAATTTCAACAAGTCCTCCTTGTGATCCATATGCATCTGGATCAGGACGAACATGACGATGAACAATAATGGTGTCATAACGTTTTATACAATCTAAGATTTCCTGTTTCATTGCTGCCTCCTTAAAATCGTTCAAAGTTTTGTCATTTGGCAATTTGACTCTTTATAGATAAAATAGATAGAATAGATCGGATGAATATTGGAGGAACATTTATGTATGCTTTCGTGTTTTTAATTGTCGTTTCATTTACTTTTTATATCGTTTATAAAGTTCGTAGTGTCCGAACAAACCGTCCAGTGGAAAAAAGATGGCTTTCTGCTAAATCTAGCATAGCTCTTGGTTTATTTGTAGGTTTCTTCGGAATCAATCAATTATTCTTGCGTCAAACAACAGTTACGTATATCATTGCCGCTCTCTTTATTCTTATTGGATTTGGAAGCGTCTGGGCTGGATGGAAAGCCTATCGCCACTATCTCCCATATGCGATTAGTGAAGCGGAAGAATTAGATAAAAAATAATGTATGGCTAACACTTAAGAATAAGACATTTTGAGTGTTAGCTATTTATTTTCTAGGCTGTTTTCGTAAACATTGTTGCTTATTTTCAAAAAAGAGTAGTGGTTGATTTCCGTTCCAGATACTCGCTTTCCGCGGAGCGGGCGGTGATCTCCTCGGAGCTCTGCGCCTGCTTAAGTCTCACCTGTCACGCTGTTCCCGCAGGAGTCTCGCACCTTCCACTCCAATCAACTTCTTTAGGATATTCTTATATATAGGATTACTTTCGTTTTGTTATCTTCAAATTGGACTATTGCTCTTCAAGATCTTAATGTCTGTCAATAAGCTGACAAATCATCATGGCCTTGCCTACTAGGACACCTTCACTATAGACCTCAACATCTACCTTCCCGAATTTACGTCCGACATCTAACACTTTAGGATGAATGTCGATAATACTTTCCATTTGAACAGGCTTGATAAAATAAATCGTCATATTTTCAACAACTAAATCCCCTTTTTTATAGGACTTCAATGCTCTATTCGCAGCTTCTGTCACAAGGGTGGTAAAAACTCCATAAGAGATTGTTCCAAGTCCATTTGTCATTTGAGGACTGACGGGAAAGCGATAAATCTCTCCGTCCATTGTTTTTGGATCCAAAACTTCCAGATTGTTCGTCACTAAGTCATCATGGGTTTCTCCCATTTGTGGCTGTCTTTGAATCATTTGCAAAGCCTTTAGAACATCCTGTCTACTAATAATCCCTTGAAGCTTATTTTGTTCATTGACAACCGGAAGCATCTCAATCCCTTCCCAAATCATCATATGTGCAGCAGAAGCAACGCTAGTCTTTAAATTGACAGTAATGGGGCTTTTTGTCATAACCTTATCAAGGCTGACATGCTTTTCATGACCCATAATATCTTTCGATGTTACCATTCCTTGAATTTTCATATTACGATCCACTACAGGAAAGCGACTATGAAATGTGTATTGATTTTTCTCGTACCAGTCTTCTAAAGTATCTCCTACCTGAAGATATGTGGTATTATCAACACTCGTTAATATATCCTCTACTAATACTATTTCTTTCTTGATTAGCTGGTCATAAATAGCACGGTTGATCATGGTGGCGACAGTAAATGTATCATAGCTCGTAGAAATAATAGGAAGCTCTAGCTTGTCTGCTAACCTCTTCACTTCTTCCTCTGTATCAAATCCACCTGTAATTAATACAGCGGCTCCTGCTCTTAATGCCAGCTCATGGGCTTGGGTTCTGTTCCCTACTATGAGGAGGCTCCCCGCATCTGTATATCTCATCATCGCTTCAAGCTTCATTGCACCAATGACGAATTTATTTAACATCTTATGTAATCCCGCTCGTCCACCTAAAACTTGGCCATCAATAATATTAACAACTTCAGCAAAGGTAAGCTTTTCAATATTTTCTTTTTTCTTTCTCTCAATCCTAATCGTTCCTACCCGTTCAATTGTACTAACATATCCTTTAGTTTCTGCATCTTTAATCGCCCTATACGCTGTTCCTTCACTGACCTTTAACGCTTTTGCAATTTGGCGGACAGAGATTTTTTCACCGATAGGGAGAGAATCAATATATTCTATAATTTGTTCATGTTTAGTTGCCAAGCTTTTCACCCTTTTAAACGTCCTATTGTTAATATATCTATTATAATGTGAAAAGCTTGGCGTTTCAATTTTCAAACAAAGGTTTACCCAAACGACCTTATATTCTGACGACGAACCTGCTTAGATTTTGAAACCCGCTTCTGTTTATTTTTCTTCTTATTTGTGGTAAAAAGCATTGCAGATAAATTACCAGCAATGACAAGCAAGCATAACCCTAGCCAACTTATTGTAAAGATGCCAGAAAGTCCATCTCCATATAGGCTGATCCTTGGAACAGCGTAATACAACATTACCCCAGCTAGTAGTAGACACAATAAATATCGTTGTTTATTCATAATAACCTCCTCCATACAGCTTGTTCTATATGTATGCTTGAAAAGGCAGATTCATTAAACCATTCTTATTTTAGAAGACTGTTTTCGTAAACAACGTTGTTATATTGAAAAAGAGTTAGTTGGTTTCCGCTCCAACTAACCTTTTTACATAAATTTATGTTCTTAAAAAACAACAATACTTTAGAAACAGCCTTTTAGAATAAATAAGAGGCTGCCCCGTAGTAGTCCAGTACCACATTATTGGTTGGTACCATCAATTAGGGCTAGCCTTCTCCGTGTATTTAATTTACTTACAAGTCGATTACTTCTCCAACTTCCATGACTTTCCCATTGCAATCTTCTAAACCATCAACAAATTTATGTGGATCTTGTTTAATTGGCGGGAATGTATTGAAATGGATCGGGACAACTAGTTTAGCTTCTATGAATTTTGCTGCTATGGTTGCATCTTCTGGTCCCATCGTAAAATTATCACCTATTGGTAGAAAAGCAAGGTCAATATCATTCAGTTCCCCAATTAATTTCATATCAGAAAATAAGCCTGTATCCCCTGCATGATAAATTGTTTTCCCTTCAGCCATTAGTAGAATTCCAGCTGGCATCCCTGTATAGATAATTTCATTATTAGTTGTTGTATAGCTGGATCCGTGAAAGGCTTGAGTAAGTTTCACTTTCCCAAAGTCAAATTGATAGGCCCCCCCTATATGCATATTGTGAGTTTTTAATCCTTGCCAGCTCAGATAGTCAGCCAGTTCATGTGCTGCAATCACCAGTGAATCATTCTTTTTAGCAAGCTCAACTGTATCGCCAACATGATCATTGTGACCGTGTGTTAGCAGAATGACATCTGGTTTTTCATTTTCCACCTTAAGGTCTGTTAAATCATTTCCATTAATAAAAGGGTCAATTAAAATTGTTTTGTTATTTGTTATTATTTTTACCACCGAGTGTCCATGATATGAAACTTTCATTAAGATATTCCCTCCATTATTAAGATACTACTTGTATTATTCTTTTAAAGAAGCTAAAATCCTGCCACTTTCACTATACTCATTTTCCCAATTCTTAAAAAGTTTACAGGTAGAATTTTTGTTGCTACTCTGATAAATAGATACTCAAATTAGGAGGATGACCATGAATCAACGATTAACGAAACTTATGGACTGGTTAAAAGAAGAAAACATAGAAGCTGCCTTTCTAACTTCTACTGAAAATGTATTTTATTTAAGTGGGTTCCGAACAGATCCTCATGAACGTTTATTAGGTGTTATGGTATTCCAGGAAAAAGAACCTTTTCTCGTATGTCCTGGAATGGAAACAGAGGATGTTCGCAATGCTGGTTGGGAATTTGATATTGTTGGTTACTCTGATACAGACAATCCTTGGGAATTCATTTCAAAGCAAGCCAATAAGAGAGTTAATTCAATTGAACAACTTGCCGTTGAAAAAACACATTTAATTGTTGAAAGATATGAGAGCCTTCAAGAAACGTTCCTACCAAAGCAATTTAGAGCGGTTGAAGAGATCATGCATGAATTACGAATGATTAAAGATGAAGAAGAACTCGAAATCTTACGTGAAGCAGCGAAATTTGCTGATTTTGCTATCGAAGTAGGAGTAAATGAAATTGAAGAAGGTAAGACGGAACAAGAGATTATTGCAAAGATTGAATACGAATTAAAGAAAAAAGGCATTTCAGAAATGTCATTCTCGACAATGGTTTTAACAGGAAAAAATGCGGCTAGTCCTCATGGAAATCCAGGAGACACGAAAATACAAAAAGGAGACTTAGTCCTGTTCGATCTTGGTGTTGTATACAAGGGCTATTGCTCTGATATCACTCGTACAGTCGCATATGGAGAAATTAATGATGAGCAAAAGAAAATTTATGATACAGTCCTACAAGCACAGCTTGCATCTTTAGAAAAAGTAAAACCAGGTGTTACTGCTAAGGAATTGGATCAAACTGCGAGAGATCACATTGCTCAAGCAGGTTACGGTGATTACTTCCCACACAGACTTGGACATGGTCTAGGAGTTAGCGTTCACGAATATCCTTCTATTACGGAAACGAATGACCTTGTAATGAAGGCAGGAATGGCGTTTACCATCGAACCAGGTGTATATGTTCCTAACGTTGCCGGCGTACGGATTGAGGACGATATTTATATTACAGAAAATGGACCTGAATTATTAACGAAATTCCCTAAAGAACTACAAATGATTAAATAAAGCGTATTTCAATAAAAAAGGCTGGCTCATGATAACAAGCCAGCCTTTTTTCATTCAATTTTTATTGCTGTTCTAACAATGTAAATGCATCTAAGTAATCTAACCCATGTGCCTCTGCAACTGCTTTATACGTTACATAGCCATTTAACGTGTTAATCCCTTTTAGTAATGCAGGATTATCTAAGCAAGCTTGTTTGTAGCCTTTGTTAGCAATTTGAATAGCATATGGGACGGTTACATTTGTTAATGCCATTGTTGAAGTTCTTGGTACTGCACCAGGCATATTAGCTACAGCATAGTGAACAACCCCATGCTTTTCATATGTTGGATTATCATGTGTTGTTATTCTATCTGTTGTTTCAAAAATTCCACCCTGGTCAATCGCAATATCAACTACTACGGAACCAGTTGTCATCGATTTGATCATTTCTTCTGTTACTAATTTAGGGGCTTTTGCACCTGGAATTAATACAGCTCCAATGACTAGATCAGAGTTTTTAACCGCTTCTTCGATATTTAGCGGATTAGACATTAATGTCGAAACATCACTTCCAAATATATCATCAAGTTGGCGTAAACGATCAGGATTTAAATCAATAATTGTTACTTGCGCGCCTAAACCAATCGCCATTTTCGCAGCATTGGTTCCCGCAACCCCACCACCAATAATCGTTACTTTTCCACGCTGAACACCTGGAACACCTGAAAGAAGGATTCCTTTACCACCGTGGTTTTTCTCAAGGAACTGAGCACCAATTTGAGTAGCCATTCTTCCAGCAACCTCACTCATTGGAGTCAGCAATGGAAGTGCACGATTTATTTCAACGGTTTCATACGCAATCGCAACCACTTTATTATCAATTAAAGCCTTTGTTAACTCAGGTTCAGGAGCTAAATGTAAATATGTAAATAGAATTAACCCTTCGCGAAAATAGTCATACTCACTCGGAATCGGCTCTTTCACTTTCATAACCATATCCATTGACCATGCTTCATGAGCAGTATCTACAATACTACCACCAGCTTGTACATAATCCTCGTCAGTAAAACTTGAACCAAGGCCAGCACCCGATTCAATAAACACTTCATGACCGAATTGAACAAGGTTTACAACGCCAGCTGGTGTCATCGCTATCCGGTTTTCGTTGTTTTTAACTTCTTTCGGAACTCCAATACGCATAATTCTAACCTCCTATATCAAATTCTCCTTTGGGTTCCTGTTCGGTATTAAAAGGAATACATTGGGAGAAGTTCAAAATAAATATAACATTTAGATGTTTAAAAAGCGACTCTATTTTCGTAAAAGTGAAAGCACTTTCTTTTTTACTTAGTGTGAACTTTATATACTCCATTTTTTAGGCTTTTTGTGAATTTTTAGATAACGGAAATCCATTGTTCAAACCAATAAAATACTGCTTTTTGAAAGAAAATGAAGCCACCATGTGAAAATCCACATGATGGCTTATTTGTTTATTGCTCCGGGTATTCTTCCGCTTTATCCTCATAGGGATTGTATTGACCGTCAGGCTCATCAATAACTCCACTAGAATAAGCACCCATAATTTGATTGCTCACCGACTGTGTTGCCTGTTCATCATAAGTAAATTGTTCTTTCGGATCCTTCTTCTTCATTGTTTAATGCCCCCTTTTTTCGGTTATAAGATTATACAAGGTTATTTTTTGGATTTTTGTAGCATCTATTAGTGGGAATTTCTAGTAAGATTATTTTAGGAGGGATGAATTCATGGGTTTACACTATAACAATATATTAGTAGCTGTAGATGGTTCAACAGAATCGGAGTGGGCATTTAAAAAAGCGATTGCTATCGCTAAAAGAAATGATGCTAGTATAACACTAGTTCACGTTATCGATACTCGGTCTTTTGCTACCGTCGAATCCTACGATCGAACGATTGGAGAAAGGGCTGAAACTTATGCTGAAGAGATTATGGCGAATTATAAAAAAGAAGCAGAGGTTGCTGGTGTCGTAAACGTGCAAACACTTATTGAATATGGATCCCCAAAAGTCATCATCCCAAAGGAAGGCGTCAAAAAGGCCAATGCTGACCTTATTATTTGCGGTGCTACAGGATTAAATGCAGTCGAACGTTTCTTGATCGGAAGTGTATCTGAACATATTACTCGTTCAGCTGATTGTGATGTACTCGTTGTTAGGACTGAAAAAAAAGACTAAACTATTTGTAGGCTAACCATTGAGGTTGGTCCATTTTTTTGATTTCCGGCTGCATGGGCAGGATCCAGATCACCATTGTGACGTACTCAAAAGAGGTCGATGGGTATTGTGAAAGCTTGCTTTCGCTGAAATGAAGGAATTCAATGTAGACTTTCGTTACGTGAAATCTTGCATTCATTGAAGTGACGGCTTCCAAAGTGCCCTTTCGTTACGTGAAATCCCGTATTCATTGAAATGACGGCACACAAAGACGACTTTCGTTACGTGAATCCTTGCATTCGCCGATATGACGGCATTCAAAGTGGTCTTTCGTTACGTGAAATCCAGCATTCACTAAAATGACGGCACACAAAGTGTCATTCGTTCCGTGAAATCTCGCATTCAACAAAATGACGGCTTCCAATGCTTCCTATGATTATCATAGATATTAATCAATTGGCAGAGTTGAATTTTGATTGATATCTACTCCCAATTGACCAGTATATTAATTTAAATCTATAACCATGAAAAAAGTAACCGAAATTGGAACAAAGGGCGGAAGCGCCCCGTTTAGCCCCGGCAAGCATAAGCCAAGCCATGAAGGAAGGGTGAATTCCCCTTCCTTCATGGCTTGGCTTAGACTTCCGGGGCTTTAGCGCTTGAGCTAGATTAGGACAAACTAATTCAAAGTTATCAACATATTATAATTTTTATAATTTCCTATACAACAAAAAAAGAACTGCCACTCAACCGGACAGTTCCCCTTGTTTTAGTTTCTGTTTAGCTTTCATTAATTGCTCCTTCACTTGATCAAATCCTGTTCCGCCATAGGAGTTTCTGCGCTTAACGGCCATTTGCGGTGATAACACATCATATATATCATCATCTATTAATGGAGAAGCTTCCTTAAACTGACTAATTGACAGGTCCTTCAAGTAACAGCTATTTTGAATACAATAAAGAACGAGCTGACCAACAATTTCATGTGCTTGTCTGAATGGGATTCCTTTTGTTGCTAGGTAATCCGCTAGCTCTGTTGCATTTGAAAAATCTTTGTCCACCGCTTCTTCCATCGAATCTTTTTTAACTTTCATCGTTCCCACCATACCGGCAAAAATTTTCAAAGAGCCTTTAGTTGTTTCGACTGTGTCGAACATTCCTTCTTTATCTTCTTGCATGTCTTTGTTGTAAGCAAGTGGCAAACCTTTAAGAACCGTAAGTAGTGAGAATAGATTCCCATATACTCGCCCTGTTTTACCACGGACAAGCTCGGCCATGTCAGGATTCTTCTTCTGGGGCATAATGCTGCTCCCAGTTGTAAAGGCATCATCTAATTCAACAAAATTAAATTCCTGGCTAGTCCATAAAATAAGTTCCTCTGCAAACCGGGAGAGATGCATCATTAAGATCGAACTGTTACTCAAAAATTCGAGAATAAAGTCACGATCACTAACAGCATCCATACTATTTTCATAGATCCCTTGAAAGCCAAGGCTCTCAGCTGTTTGCAGACGATTAATGGGATACGTCGTTCCAGCAAGTGCTCCTGCACCTAATGGGCATAAATCAATTCTTTCCAACCCACTTTTCATTCTTTCTTTGTCTCGCTCAAGCATCCAAAAATAGGCCATCAGATGATGTGAAAATGATATTGGCTGTGCTCTTTGCAAATGTGTATAACCAGGCATAATCGTATAAATATGTTCTTCAGCCTGCACTAATAAATTTCCTTGGAGCTCTTCAATTGACTCAATGATCTCTACTACTCTTCTTTTTAAATACAAATGCATATCAGTAGCAACCTGGTCATTACGACTTCTACCTGTATGCAGCTTCCCTCCTACTTCACCTACTTCATCCGTTAAAAGTTTTTCTAAATTACAATGAATATCCTCTAACGAAGTTAAATAGGTTAACTCCTTACTTTTGGCCTTGTTTGCTAAGGAATGTAGTCCGGCTAAAATCTTTTTTCCTTCTTCAGAAGTAAGAATTTCATTATCCATAAGCATCGATACATGGGCAATGCTTCCCTCGATATCTTCCTCTACAAGTTGTTGATCAAAGGGAATCGAAGCATTAAATTCGTCCACCCATTCTTCTGGCTGCTTTTGAAATCTTCCGCTCCATACTTTCTGGCTCATACTTTCAGACTCTCCTTTTGTTGTACATGGGAATGAACTTTTGTCGGTAGCCCCCACAATTGAATAAAGCCAACAGCGGCATTATGATCAAATTCATCTTCTTTTGTATAGGTAGCAAGCTTTTCATTATAGAGAGAGTTAGGTGATTTTCTACCTTCTACAATGGCATGCCCCTTGAATAACTTCACTCGCACAATTCCATTCACATATTGTTGAGTTTGTTCTAAAAATGCCTGTAGGGCTGGAGTTAATGGTGAATACCATAAACCATCATAAATGATTTCTGTAAGCTTCTTCTCAATTACGGGTTTGAAATGAGCTAGCTCTTTTACCAATGTAATATCCTCTAATTCTTTATGAGCTTTAATTAACGTCATTGCCCCCGGACATTCATAAACCTCTCTCGATTTGATTCCCACCAAACGGTTTTCTACGTGATCAATACGACCGACTCCATGTTTACCTGCAAGACTATTCAACATTAATATAAGTTCAGATAATGTATAAGAGACACCATTTAACTTTGTAGGAACTCCCTTTTCAAATTCAATTTCAATTGTTTCAGCAGTATCAGGAGTGTTTTCAATACTATTTGTTAAATCATAGGCTTCTTCAGGCGGTGCCTGCCAAGGATCTTCTAAGATACCACATTCATTACTTCTTCCCCATAGATTTTGATCGATCGAATAGGGACTATCTAAATTAATCGGAATTGGAATCTCTTTTTCTTTTGCATACTGAATCTCCTCTTCACGAGACCAGCTCCACTCTCTGACAGGAGCAATCACCTTTAAATCAGGATTTAATGCTGCGATGGATACTTCAAATCGTACTTGATCATTTCCTTTCCCAGTACATCCATGTGCAACGGCTGTTGCTCCCTCTTTTTCTGCAATTTCTACAAGTTTCTTTGCAATAAGGGGACGGGATAGTGCAGATACCAATGGATACTTCCCTTCATATAATGCATGACTTTGTAAAGCCATTAATGCAAAGTCTTGAGCAAATTCTTCTTTTGCATCTATCACATAGCTTTTTACAGCACCAACATTTAATGCTTTTTGCTTAACAAAATCTAAATCCTTCCCCTCACCAACATCTAAACAACAAGCAATCACTTCAAAGTTTTGCTCCTTTAACCATTGAACTGCAACAGAGGTATCTAATCCTCCAGAATAAGCTAAAACAATTTTTTCTTTCATATCTTCTTCTCCTCTCGTAGATGAACTTATAAATATTTATGAATATGAATTTTTATTCTTAATCTATGAATGTATCTTAACAAGTAATAGCGAATATTTCAATATATATTCGTAAAAATGTATATTTATTTTATGAAGGGATTTCACATCCAGGATGGAATCTTATAGTTAGAACATAATTTAATTCAAGGTTGGTGCTGAAATGGACTATTTATCACTTGTTCTAAAAGATATGAAAGCATTGAAGAAAAATGGAAGCAAAACCATTGATCGTTTGAATCTTGCTCAATTAATGCATAAGCCTTCAACAGAGTCTAATTCACTTGCAGACATTGTGAAGCATTTGCACGGAAACATGCTTTCGAGGTGGACTGATTTTCTTACAGCAGATGGTGAAAAAGATTGGCGAAATAGAGATGAAGAATTTCAGGCATGTTTTTCTTCTAAAGAAGAGGTCATTAAATTATGGGATGAAGGCTGGAAACTTACCCTCAATACAATTGAAGATCTCAATGAAGGGGATTTAAAGAAGAAGATCCAAATTAGAGGAGAGGACCAATCCGTAGTAGAAGCCATCCAACGACAGCTAGTCCACTATGCCAGTCATGTTGGACAAATGATGTATGTTGGGAAAATGATTCTAAATGAAAATTGGGAATCCCTTAGTATTCCGAAGGGGAAATCAGACGAGTTTTTAAAAGTGAAACTGAATCAAAATCGCTAACGCTTACAAATCACCTCTCTTTTTGTACAATAAAAAGAAGAGGTGATTGTATTTTGGAACAACAATTCTTTCAACATAATCCTAGATTACAAATTGATATTCCTCATTTAGAAATGGATTGGCTCGATTATAACGAAAGGACTCAACAGCTTATTCTTCATCATTGGGAAAAAGTGAGAGGAATGATACCTGATAAAATTATCGAATTTGAAGTAAGGATCAACCTTAAGCAAGATGCACTTGCTAATGAAGAAGATTTCGAAAAATCCTGTCAACTCAATCATGAGATATCTGAACTGGCTTCACGAATTAATGATCTTTGGATTTGGTATCGAACGACTCCAGAGATGAAGAAAAAAGACTGACCTTCATTATTCGAGGGCCAGTCCTTTTTTAAAGTATAAAGTTTGGAGTGGTTGCAGATAGAAAGGTGTGTCAGTATCCCGCACCTAGCTCCTTGGGATATAAGACAAGCTACAAAAGCACGGGAAAGGCAACTTTCGCCTAATGCTTGTCGAAGTTGTTCAATGAACTTACACATTTCTTACTTTCTAATCTCATTCACAATATGCTGAAGCTCAGGGAGGATCAATTTTTCCATTGCAAGCTTAACCGCTCCTGTTGAGCCAGGGGTAGAAAAAATAACACGGTCTTTATAGACTCCCGCTGTTGCCCGTGAAAGGATGGCTGCCGAACCAATATCCTCGGTGTAGCTTAAATAGCGGAACAGCTCTCCAAAACCGGTTATTTCTTTTGTAAACAGAGGTGTGATTGTTTCAATTGTAATATCTCTTTGTGCAAGACCTGTTCCACCATTGAGGAGTACCACATCTACCTCGACAGAATCAGTATCATTAATAGCAGTAAGAATGCTGCGTTTATCATCCTTACAAATTTTATAAAAGGACACCTTATGTCCTGCTTCTTCTAGATAACCAATCATTTTCATACCACTTTTATCTGTTACTTCTGTCCTAGTATCACTTACGGTGATCACAGCTGCACTGATTGAAATCGCTTTCTTCTGGCGATGTTCTGTTAAACTCACACACATCATTCCCCTTTCTTCTTCAGAAGATAGCGGTATTGATAAAATTTCTCTGCATAGTTTGTGATATTACGAGTGAATCGATAATTGACCCCTGCCCCAATCCCCATGCTTATGAGAGGGATACCTGACCATTTCTTTTTTCTAAACATAGTGATAACGGTTGCTTTCATCATATGCTTCAATGGTCCTTCTAGAAAGCTATGATTCGTTAACGTATCATTCCCGCTATAAAAATAATCAAGTTCTTTTCTATCTAAATCATTCATTAATTCTTCCCATGCTTCTGCTTGAAGCCTTGCTGGTAGTGTAGCAGCATGGAAAACCTTTAAGGATGTCATCATTTCAAAAGGGGTTTGAACATCAAAACCATATGTAATCGCAATAAGCTGCACAGATCTTAAGTTAATAAGCGTCATTGCAGGAAGATCAGACCCGATAGCAACGATTCCTCCTGTTCCAACGGCTCCACCTTGGATAAACGAATATAGTCGGTGTCGTCCGGCATGCTGTTCAGCAATATAATGGAGCTGATCAATATTTAATAAATGTAAATCTTCTACAGAATTGATATCAGGATGAAAAGCTCGTGCTGTGGTCAAAATTCTTTCTCTGGCATCATTTTGAATTTGAGACCCTTGTAATAATGAATGCAAATGAAATAACCAACCATCAATTCTCTCAAAAAACTTTTCCTGTACTTCTTCAGGTAAGGATTGAAAGGCTTGATCCAGCCATTTTACATATGTATTCTCAAGATCATTTGCTTCGTATTCATAAAGAGTGTGCCTCCACTCCTCTACTCCTTGCCAAATTTGTTCATCACGATCAGACCAAGTCATATCACCACTCCTCCAATTCGTTCCATTTATCGATAGTATATCATAATAGGCGTGGGAAGATGTTCCTTTAGATGTGAAGGAGACTATAACCTAAGGGTTTATGATTAATAGGGCTAACCAAAAAAAAGAGTTATGAATCATCAATTTAATAAAAGGAATCCTTAAAAAATACCCAATAAATTACAATGTGATTCCGTATCTTTATTTTGAGTAATTGATTTTATAAATTACCCATCAATGCGATTTGATTCATTTTTTAGATACTTATTAATGATTATTCTTAGGATTAAAATTAATGAAACGATTCCTATATATACAAGAAAAAACGCAATATATCCCCATAATCCTACAATGGCATCAATAAATTCCATATTTCCTCTATTCGTAATGGCTTGTTGGATTTCAACTGCAAATACTAAAACAAACATAAATGTCAACGTATAGAAAAAAGACAATGTTGTTATTCCGAAGCGCAGCTTAGACAGCCATTTTGATACTGTAAAAACAAATAAAAACATACAAATACCTATAAAGCCCATAATCCAAAAATGAAGATCTTTATCGCTTAATTTTAACCCTAATTGATTAGAAACCATGATAAGAATATCATGTATCTTATTAACAAACTCAGCTATTAAAGTAATACCCTCTTTCAAGCCCCTCACTCGTTTCAGTGTTATTTGTTAAGGCAGTATTCACATAGATTGTTGCTTTTCGAACAAGAATAGAAACCCGTAATGATTATGGTTTCAAGTGTCTCTTTTCGTCAAAGCAATAAATGGTTCACTAATATTGAATGATTTAAGATGTTTATAATTGACCAAAACAACAAAGTTTACGAAAAGAGCCTTTGTTAATAAAATTATAACAGGAAAATAATGACTATGAGAATAAAAAGAGTCTCCTTCTATGTCGATAACAGTAGAAAGAGACTATTAAAAAAGTTTACGAATGATAGCTTTTCAAAAAATATATCCGATTTATACTGTCAATCTCACAACATCACGTGCAATCATAACTTCCTCGTTTGTCGGAATTATGATGACTTTTACTGGTGAATGTGGATAGTTGATAAAGGTTTCTTCACCACGTACCTTATTTCGGGCTGGATCCCAATAGATTCCCATGAATTCAAGTCCTTTTAGAACCTTTTCACGGATTACTGTACTATTCTCTCCAATACCTGCTGTAAAGACGATTGCATCTACCCCATACATACGGGCTGCATATGAACCAACGTATTTATGAATACGGTTTGCAAAGACTTCAAGTGCAAGCTCAGCTCTCTCGTTTCCTTGAGATGCTTGATCTTCAATATCACGTAGGTCACTTGAGAAACCAGATACTGCAAGCATACCAGACTTTTTATTTAAAACATCCAAAACCTCGTCTGCAGACTTTCCTGTTTTCTCCATAATGAATGGGAGCAATGCAGGGTCGATATTACCAGAACGTGTTCCCATTGTTACCCCTGCAAGTGGAGTGAAGCCCATAGAAGTATCAATTGATTTTCCGCCTTCAATCGCCGCAATACTCGCTCCATTTCCTAAATGACAAGAAATTAAGCGAAGCTGTTCTTTGGGACGACCAAGCATTTCAGCTGCACGTTCCGTTACATATTTATGAGAAGTACCATGGAAACCATATTTACGGATACCATACTCTTCATAATATTCATATGGCAAACTATATAAGAAAGAACTTTCTGGCATTGTTTGGTGAAAAGCGGTATCAAATACAGCTATAGCAGGTACATTAGGTAATGCTGCCTGGAATGCACGAATCCCAGTAATATTTGCTGGATTATGAAGTGGAGCTAAATCAGATAGTTCTTCAATTTGATGAAGAACTTCGTCCGTAATAAGTACAGAATCGTTAAATACTTCCCCACCATGTACGACACGGTGTCCCATGCCTTCAATCTCATCTAATGAATCAATGATCCCTAAAGATGTTAATTTATCTAAAAGCAATTCTACTGCTACTTCATGATTTGGAATATCCGTTACTTCTTTAACCTTTTCTTCATTTACGGTTATGTTAAAAACAGCATCGTTTAATCCGATCCGTTCAATTAATCCTTTAGTAATAACCTTCTCTTCTGGCATTTCAAATAACTGGAACTTTAACGAAGAGCTTCCAGCATTTATTGCAATAATCTTAGCCATGATGTTACCGCTCCTTTTATATCTAGTAGGCTAGTGCCTGGACAATTCACCCATTAGTTTGTTCATTTCGACACTAATATATCTCTCAATTTTTCATTTAATCACTGACGACACCTCATTTCAAGAAAAAGGTTGAATTGTTATCGTTTACATGATAAATTAAATCTTTTCTGAATATATCGAGAAATATATTTGTGAACTTCAAGGAACTAAATAATTTGTTTGAGTTAGGCCGGCAAAATATTTCTTTTTTCCACTTTAAAAAATAAAATAAGCTGATCCGAAACATCGTCAACACGTGTTCAGGTCAGCCCTTAAAGATTATTTATTTTCTTTAAACCAAGTATTCATTTGATTCATCATGTTTTCCATAGCCGTTTGATTTGAAAGACTAGGAAGTTTCGCTAGCAATATTTCACGGGGAGCCTTAAGATCAGGTTTCTGCTTTTGAAGAACTAAGATACTTTTTGCAGAATTCTCATTTCTGAAGAGGCTCTCTGGAAGTTGAATAATGGCTTGGATATTAGCATGTTCCTTTAAAAAAGGATGAAGTTTATCCGATTGCTCCGATTCAAAAAGACCATTCGGAATAATAAAGAATAAGTACCCACCTGGTTTCGTATGTTTGATGCTTTGCTCAATAAAGAGGTGATGAGCAAATGTGTGCCCTTTTTCAGCACATAATTGATAATCTAATGCTCTAACATCATTTGGATAAAATCCAATCGGTAAATCACACACTACTGCATCAACGGGATCAATGAACAACGGCTCAAGTGAATCCTGGTTGAACAGTTCAATTGGGTGTTTTTGAAGATTTGCTCCAACATATGCCAGTTTTAATAATAAATCATCGATTTCTACTCCAACTGATGAAACTTTTTTAAAAGGCAATTGGTTTAAAATCGTTGTTAATAAATTTCCAGTCCCTAGCGCTGGATCTAGTAGGGAGAATTCCTTCTGATTCACCATGAACTTTCCTACAAGATAGCTCATAAACATTCCAATTGAATCAGGGGTCATTTGATGATTTGGCTGTATATTTTGCTTCATTCCCTTTAATATCGCAAGCTGTAATCCCTTACGGATATCTTCAGATGTATACGATTCAATGTTCAATTCTGCGTACTGTTTTTTTAGCCTCTTCTTCGTCACTTCACTTACTTCCGATTGTAGAACATCCTCATGAAAAAGATTTTCCCCAGTCTCTGCAATCGCTTCTAAATATGTACAGGATAACTCTTCTTCAAGAATCTCTGCTGTTTGGTCTATCAGGTTAAAAAGTGTTTCTACGGGAGAGTCCATCATTTTAATATCTCCTTTATATCATTAGTTCAATGTCCATTTTACATATGTATTGGAATTAGTCAAAAAATCACTTTAAAAGGACCAGCCATTCGATAGGCCGGTCCTTGTTGTCATACCGTTTGACTCAGTTCGCATTTTTGGCGGCATCGATGGCCCCATCATAGTTTGGATGATCCGTCGCTTCACTAACGTATTCAACATATGTTACTTTGTCATTACTGTCGACTACAAATACAGCACGAGCTAGTAAGCGGAGCTCTTGAATGTGCACACCGTATGCTTCTCCAAAGGATAAATCACGGTGATCTGATAATGTTTGAACATTTTCAATACCATTAGCACCACACCAACGTTTTTGTGCAAACGGCAAATCAACGGAAACGGTCAATACTTTCACATTATCTAATTCAGCTGCTGCTTCGTTGAATTTTCTTGTTTGTGCGTCACAAACTCCAGTATCGATGGATGGAACCACACTAATTAATCGAACGGAACCTTTAGAATCGTCTAATGTTACTTCAGATAAATCATTTGCTAGTACTGTAAAATTAGGGGCTGTGTCTCCTACCTTCACTTCACTACCTAAAAGTGTAACAGCATTTCCTTTAAATGTAATATTAGCCATTTGAACTACCTCCTTAAGAGTATGTACAGTTTCATACTAATCAAAAGCTTCCATAAAAATCAAATCATAAGACTTTTAGGTCTATTAAATCTAAAAAGATCGGATGGATCATTTCAAAAGTAAAATATCTATATCTATTTGTGATCCTGAACTCAGGAAAAGGAAATGTAAGAACATATTTTTATGTAAAAAGGTTGGTTGTAGTAGATATGCGAGACTCCTGCGGGAATTGCGGGACAGGTGAGACCTAAGCAGGAGCAAGGCGACGAAGATGCTCACCGCCCGCCCCGCGGAAAGCGAGAACCTGCAGCGAAGACCAACCACCCCCTTTTCAACTATCAACAATGTTTGTGATAACAGCCTCAATCAATAAAAAAGAAGGGCTAACCATAAGGTCAACCCCTTTGTGTGTTACATGTCAAAATTCTGTCTATTTTGTTGTTGGTTGAATGATTGATTTTGATTATTCTTTTGACTATTTTTATTCATCATACTCTGAATCTTTTCAATAGCTCCAGGGGCTATATCTAGTATCTTCTCTAATAGATGTGTGTTTTCATCAAGATGGAGCATCTTCACCCCTTGACCATTAACAATCAGAAAGGCGATTGGTGTAATGGACACTCCGCCACCACTACCCCCACCAAACGGTTGTTTCTTTTCACCACTTTGGCCCCCGCCTTGGCCTTTTGAATCACTTTTGCCATCAATGATAAATTCACTACCACCTGCAGCAAAACCGAATCCCACCTTTGAAACCGTTAAAATGACGCTTCCGTCAGGGGTCTCAACAGGGTCACCAATAATCGTATTGACATCAATCATATCTTTCAAATTCTCCATTGCCGTGGTCATTAGACCTTCAATTGGATGATCAGACATATTAACTCCTCCTCATCTATACGGATTGTTCTTCTTTAGAGAACATAGATAAAGGCTTAGTTTTAAACTTCGCCTTTCCGCCTTTCCAAAATTGGATGATTTTGATTCCTGCTAGAATAGCATACCCTACTCGAAATTGAATCATACATGAAAACTCAGTTTGAATGATTGCACGTTGAAAGGCAGGGGTAACCATTATGGAGGGCATTGTTTGAAGACGCATCAGTTTACTAACAACTGCAATAATCCCGCTCTTTGCAGACCATAGAAGTCCAACCAATGTTCCAGTAGCTGCAGCATCCCCGACACCTACCAAGGTTCTCCAATTGACATGGTCTATTTTGACTCGCTTAAAAAATTTACGGATGATTTTATGTAAGGATACAACATGTTCAAGAAACGTTTTCGTGTCGGAAATTGTATCAAGAATATAGTTAGGGGTGATTTTTTTTGTTGCTTCTTTCTTTTCCCCTTTCGTTTCACTGCCCATTTTCGTATTCTCTTTGATGACAATATTAGGGCCGTCATCATCAATCTTAATAAGTGGAACATCAATTGTATAACGAATGAGACCAAACCAAGCTCTAAACTTTATGACAAACCGATCATTATCGTTTCCATGATAAAGGGAAATGGAGATGGTTAGTTTTGTAATGATTATAAAAAATAGTAGTATCAATAAAAGACTGGCCAAAATTAACGGAATAAGGACCCACCAGCTCATCATTTCACAACCCTTCAATTTTTCATTATGGACAGAAAACCCAAAAAATAAACCTGCTCATTTAATGAGCAGGTTTCAATATTTTCATTTTTCTTTCCTGGATGACTGTTGTGTCTGCAAACAGGTCATGAATCCCTTGTTTCTTCGGTGTAAATGCGACAACTGCATATAATATAAACATATAGGAGGAGATAAAACGTCCAATGAGTTCCCTAAACAAAATGGTCCCCCATCCTAAATTCGAACCTTTAATATTTGTAACTCTGAGTCCAAAAATCATCTTCCCTAGAGTTTGACCAAAAAACTTAGTCATAAGAACAAAGTATCCATAAAAAATAATAGCACCCGTAATCGCAATCGGGGTAAACATACCATCTTTTACAATGGACACGTCCAGCAATCGGAAAATGGGTTTCACTAGAAGATTACCGATACTTGCCACGACAATCAAATCAATTAAATATGCCCAAAACCTCATCCAAAAACCAGCAAGGAAGAAGGACCCGTCATTTAAAGTATGACGTTCTTGGTGATCATCAACTTGTAAAATATTTGAGTTTTCCTCATGAAAATCATTATTATCACTCATCCTGTTATCCTCCTTTACTCAGAATATAGATACATTGGTTTGGGAGCATTAGGCTGTGATAAAATTCTCATTATAACCGCCGACTCTATATCTTGACCCATTACATTTTTCACACCCATATTAAATAATGATGCAAAACTATCTCCTGACGAATACTCAATAACTTTAGCATTCTCCATTTTTAAATCTTTTTTCATTTTGGCAATTACATCATCGGCATATCCAAAACCATCAATTAAACCAATCTCTTTCGCTTGCTTTCCATCATAAATTCGACCATCTGCAATTTGACGAACCTGACTCTCTGACATACCTCTTCCCTCTGAGATTACTTTTACAAATCCTTCATAGGAATTATCAATCATAGTCTGCATAATCTTTCTTTCTTCTTCAGTCATTTCACGAGTCGGACTCATGATATCTTTATAGGGTCCACTTTTAATGGTGACAAAGTCTACTCCATACTTCTCTGCCAATTCAGAGTAGTTAATGCTTTGCATGATAACTCCTAATGAACCTGTTAAAGTATCTTTACTTGCAAAAATTTTAGTCGCTGGTGCTGAGATATAATATCCGCCTGAAGCAGCCATAGATCCCATGGAAACATAAATGGGTTTCTTTGACTTTTTCTTTATTTCAACAAGTTTTTCATGAATTTGTGCACTTTCTACTACTCCTCCACCAGGAGAGTTTACTTTTAATACAACACCTTTAATCGTATCGTCTTCTTGAACAGTCTCTAACTGCTTCATAAACATTTCATGATTATATCCTGGGCTTTCAAATATGGAAGTTTCCCCACCTGTATCTTGTATAACTCCATCTACTTCTAAGACGGCAATCTTATTAAACTCATCGCCTTCTTCTATCACCTCTTCAGTAAATGCTTCCTCTTCCATAGCCATCATCTCTTCAAAACCTTTGCTAAAATCTGTTGAGAGAGACCAACTAGCAAAGTTAACTAATACGGAAATAAAGAATAATCCCGCAGCGATTCCTAAAGCAATCCACCTCTTCAAACTCATCCTTATGTAACCTCCTTAAGTCTGCTAACTATGATTACGGAAGAAACTATCAAATAGTTTCACAATCATGTAAAATAAGTAAAAATCAAGCTTCCATCCAAATGGATTTGCTATCCGTAACATATTTTAGCAAATTAATGTGGATTTGGGAAAATATAAGAAAAAATATCTCTATTTCTCTAAGGAGGGCATACTAATGAATGATCGTCGTAACCTTTACTTCTACACACTTAAAGACTCCACAACTCTTAGAAAGGTTGAAGAATTACAAGAATTAGCCAAGAGGTATGAATTTAATCTTGTGAATCAATCTAAAGACGCCAATATAATTGTTAGCGTCGGAGGGGATGGAGCGTTTTTACAAGCGGTACGAAATACCGGTTTTAGAGAGGATTGCTTATATGCAGGCATCTCCACAACGGGAAGTCTTAGCATGTATTGTGATTTTTATATTGACGATACTTCTAAAATGATTGATGCAATGATGAAAGAACAAGTTGAAGTAAGAAGGTATCCTACCATTAAAGTCACTGTTGATGGACAATCCACTTTCCACTGTTTAAATGAATTCAGTATTCGTTCAGGCATTATAAAAACGTTTGTTATGGATGTTTTTATTGATGATCTACATTTCGAAACATTTCGTGGGGATGGAATGGTGATTGCTACACCAACCGGAAGCACCGCCTACAATAAATCGGTTAACGGTGCTGTTGTCGATCCAATGCTCCCTTGTATGCAAGTGAGTGAACTTGCTTCACTAAATAATAATAGGTACCGAACATTAGGTTCTTCGTTTATATTAAGTGGAAATCGTAAACTGAATCTACATATTGTACAGGATGGAAATGACTATCCTTCTATGGGGATCGACAACGAGGCATTAGGAATTCGTCACGTACGGGAAGTAGAGCTTACCCTTAGTGAACGAAAAATCAAAACGGTTAAATTAAAAGATAATTCGTTCTGGGAGAAGGTTAAAAGAACATTTTTATAATAAAAGCGGAAGCGCCTTGTACAGGCCTGACAAGCATAAGACGAGTCACATAGAAAGGGCGCCTTTTCCCTTTCTATGTGACTTGGCTTATGTCTCGAAGGCCTAGGTGCTGGAGCTGGACACTATAAAAGTGGAAGCGCCTTGTACAGGCCTGACAAGCATAAGACGAGTCACATAGAAAGGGCGCCTTTTCCCTTTCTATGCGACTTGGCTTATGTCTCGAGGACCTAGGTGCTGGAGCTGGACACTACATAAGCGGAAGCACCTAGTACAGGTCTGTCAAGCATAAGGCACAAGAATGAAAATGGATAAATCTAAATACCTGTGAACACCTTCAAAACTTTTATATTTTCTTTTAGTTAAGAAATTGAAGCAAAGAGACTGTCCCCTTATGAACTGCCCCCTCTTTAAGGGGAGCATATCACTAATGGACAGCCTCTTTGTTATGCGCTTAATTTACTTCTACGTCTAGCTGTGATTGCCCTAACACGCGACAATGAGAATAGGGCTAGTGCAAACCAGATAAAAGAAAAGGCAACAAGATGTGTAGGAGTGAATGTTTCATCATAGACTAGCACACCAAGAATTAATGTCAACGTAGGAGCAATATACTGCAGGAATCCGACCATGTAAAGAGGGATGGCCCCGACTCCTTTTGCAAAGTATAAAAGAGGAATAGCCGTTACTGCTCCTGCCCCTATTAACAATAAATCGGTATTGAATGAAACAACAAACAACGATGAGTTACCATTAAACATTAAAAATAGCATATACAATAGGGCGATAGGTGCTATTGTCAGCGTCTCTAATGTCAGCCCTATAGCAGAATCTACTTTAATTAATTTTTTCGCTAATCCGTAGAGTCCAAAAGAAAAGGCTAAGATGAACGCTATCCACGGGATTTGCCCATAGGAAATCGTCAAAATTAATACTCCAACTGTAGCTAAACAAAACGAAAGAATTTGAGCTTTTGAAAGAGATTCCCTTAAGATAATGACTCCTAATAGAACACTTACAAGAGGATTTATATAATATCCCAAACTCGCTTCGACCATTTGGTTTGTATTTACTGCCCATATATAAACAAACCAGTTAACACTGATTAGTAAAGAGGCAACAATAAGAGCGGCGAGTTGTTTTTTTCGTTGCAGCAAATTTTTAAACAGAACCGTAAATTCTTTCCACTTCTTAGTAGCGATCAACACGACAACCATAAACCAAAAAGACCAAAAAATTCGATTGGCTAGTATTTCATCTGCTGAAACATGTTGAACCCATTTCCAATAAATCGGGAGTATCCCCCATAAAAAGTAGGAAAAAGCGGTATACAGAATTCCTGCCCTTTCTTTTTGGTTCATAACGCCACCCTCCTCCTAAACAATTATTTCTATACTCGAAATAACTTCATTATAAAGCTAGGAGAAGTTGGGTGGCAATCATTATTTTTTGTTCTTAAATACAATTTCTTCATTGATAATAGTCATTGAAACGTCTGTTGATAATATTTCATCAGGCTGAATCTTGAGTATATCCTTATTCAAGACAGTAAAATCAGCTGAGTAGTGCTCATCAATCAGTCCTCGATCCTTTTCATGGTGGCAAGCGTAAGCACTTCCTTTTGTAAAAAGTGAAACTGCCTCAAATGGAGTTAAGCACTGATCAGGTTGATACACAATTTTTTCCATATCAAGTGGATTTGTTCTCGTCACTGCTGCATGAATTCCTAGTAATGGATCAACCGGTTCAATCGGTGCATCAGAGCCACCTGCACAATGGATTCCTTCCTCCAATAATGTTTTCCATGCATAATTAAAAGTCATATTCTCTACTCCTACACGCTCCATCACCCATGGGAAATCAGAAGGAACAAATCTTGGCTGGATATCCAGTACAATGGGATGCATTTTTATTTCTTCGATTAAATCTTTCCTTAACAATTGTGCATGTATGAAACGATCCCTTTGGCTGTTTACTGAAGGGTGCTTTTTAACTGAATGTAAAACGTGTTCAAATGCGAGGTCTCCAATTGTATGTACGGCAATTGGAAGTCCATAGCTTCTTGCTTTCTCCACTAGTTCATGGAGCTTCTCCTGTGAATGTATCTCCACTCCATTTGTGGTTGGGTCATCTGCATAAGGGTGACTTAGAAGAGCCGTTCTCCCCCCAAGGGCGCCATCAGCAAAGATCTTCATGGCTCCAAACTCTATAAACGGTGTGCCCGATAAGAAGGAATGACCTTCTTTTTTCCAATCCTCAATTACTTCATGATGTACAAGTAAGTGTGCCCGAAACTTATAATTCTCTTCTTCAATTACATTAAGGAAGGCTTGATACGTTTTGTTGAAATTTCCATAATAGCTTAAGTCTTCTGTATGTCCTCCGACTAAACCAAGTTTCCAGCAGTTTTGAATAGCATTTCTAAGGGCATTTTCTAAATAGACTTGAGAAATTTCCGGTAGAGCAGCTATCATTAAATCTTGTGCCTTATCCTTTAACAATCCGTTAAGCTTTCCTTCCTCATCCTTTTCTATTAACCCTCCTATTGGATTGACCGTATTTTCATTAAGGTTGGCCATTTTCAATGCAAGGGAATTAACGACCATCGCATGACGGCAAATCCTTTTTAATAGTACAGGGTGGTGCGGAACCACTTCGTCAATTTCAGATTTTGTTAAAACTTCTGCATCCTTCCAAAGGTTTTCATTCCATCCTTCTCCAATGATCCATTCACCTTCTGGAGTCGCAGCAACTCTTGCCCGAATAGCTGATAATACCTCGGCTTTACTATTCATTTTTGACAAATCCAAGCGAATCAAAGTTTCACCGTGACCGATTAAATGCATATGACTATCGACAAATCCAGGAAACATAACATTTCCTCTTAAGTCAATCCGTTTTGTGATCCTTTGCTTGTATTTGTCTTCAATATGTTGCAGAAATCCAATTTCCTTAATAAAACCAGCTTCAGTAAAAACAGCTTCAACAGTTTCATTTTCCTTTCTCATTGTATAAATCGTTCCATTAAACCATAACGTTCCCATTCTTCCTACTCCTATCTTTATTCTGTATACTATATTGTATTTGTCAAATAATTACATATACATAAAGACTGACTTCCTAGGAATTACTTTCCTAATAAGTCAGTCTTTTAAGAATAGTTTTGATTTATTCTACACGATTTTATTAATTCCTTAAAGTACTAAATTCTTTTTGTCGAAGTTCAATTCTTCGTATTTTCCCAGATGTTGTTTTTGGTAGTTCATCAATGAATTCAATTTTTCTAGGATACTTATATGGAGCCGTTAATTCCTTGACATGTTTTTGGAGTGCTGAAATGAGATTAGGGTCATCTGACTTTATACCTTCTCTAAGAACAATAAAGGCCTTAACAATAGTGCCACGGATTTCATCAGGACTACCAACAACGGCACACTCCTTAACGGAAGGATGCTTTACTAAAGCATCTTCCACTTCAAATGGGCCAATGGTATAGCCTGAGCTGATGATAATATCATCTCCACGACCTTCAAACCAAAAGTACCCGTCTTCGTCCTTCTTCGCTTTATCTCCCGTAATATAGAAGTCTCCTCTAAATTGCATAGCGGTTCTTTCAGGGTCTTTATAATAATTTTTGAATAGTGCAGGAGTTTCAATGTGAACCGCAATGTCTCCAACCTCTCCGATATTACAAGGTTTGCCTTCCTCATTAATAATATCCACTTTATTTCCTGGAGTAGGTTTCCCCATCGATCCCGGTTTAAGTTCCATCCCTTTCATGATTCCCACTAAAAGAGTATTTTCTGTTTGTCCGTAACCGTCTCGGACCTCAAGATTAAAATGCTTCTTAAAGGCATCAATAACCTCTCTATTAAGGGGTTCCCCAGCAGAAACAGCACTGTGTAAATGCTCTAAATGATAAGAACCCAAATCATCAACCTTTGCCATTAGGCGATATTCTGTTGGAGTACAGCAAAGAACATTTACTTGATTATCTTGAAGTAGCTTCAAGTATTTTGACGGGTCAAACTTTCCTTGATAAATTAACCCAGTTGCTCCTGAACCTAAAACAGACAAGAAAGGGCTCCAAATCCATTTTTGCCACCCCGGTCCTGCCGTTGCCCAAACGACATCACCTTCTTCTATCGCCAGCCATTTTTTAGCGGCTGTTTTTAAATGAGCATATGCCCAACCATGGGTATGAACGACTCCTTTTGGATTTCCAGTTGTTCCAGAAGTGTAGGATAAAAACGCCATATCATCACTATTCGTATTGGCAAAATCTAAATGATTTGAAGCTTTTTCTTTCAATGAATCAAGATGATACCAACCTGGTTGATCTTCCCCGATAACAAATCGTTTCAACCCATTTAATTCTTCCACATCCTTGAACTGGTGGACATATGGTGAATAACTAATAACCGCTTTAACATCCCCATGTTCAATTCGGTATTTTAAATCTTTTGTTCTTAACATTTCTGAACTTGGAATGACCACAAGCCCACATTTTAATGCAGCAGTATACACTTCATATGCTTCAATTAATCTCGGAACCATTACGAGGACGACATCGCCTTTTTCTAATCCACTTTCTAAGAAAACGTTTCCAAGTTTATTCGCATTTTTTATTAAAGCATCATATGTAATTTCTTCCTGTTCCCCTTGTTCACTATGCCATTTGAGAGCTACCTTTTCTCGATCTGATGAAAATCTTTCAAATTCTTCTACTAGATTATACTTATCTGGTGCCAATAAATCCTCTCTCTTCATGGTAATCCCCCTCATTTATTTATGTCTCCTATTTATTATAGCAAAATTATCTCAATATTTTAAATAATAAATTTTTGACAATGAGAGTCTTTTTTTCAATCCGAGATATGTTGGGTTATAATTTAAATCGCTACACTATTTCATTTGTCAGTGATTTTTGCTTTTTCAGGGCCTTATTCGACTCCTTTGAGATCCTAATTTTCGCTTTTTTGCTCTTTTAGGGTCTCAATCGACTCCTTTGAGGTCCTCATTCCGCCTTTTTCGTTTTTTCAGGACCTCATTCGGCTCCTTTGAGTTTTTACTAGTATTCCCCCCAAAAAATGAAAGAAGCGAGATCACTCTCGCTTCTTGTAGCCATATCTATTTAATTATTTTGAAAAACCACCGATTTGTTGTTCAGCCATTTGAACTAAACGTTTTGTGATTTCACCACCAACTGACCCGTTAGCACGTGAAGTCGCATCTGGACCTAATTGTACACCAAATTCAGAAGCGATTTCGAACTTCATTTGGTCGATTGCTTGTTGAGCTCCTGGAGCTACTAATTGATTTGAACTTCTGTTTGCCATGTGTATTCACCTCCTTGTGAGTATAGAGTGTGCGAAAACACATGGCTTCATACCAGAATTAAAGTTGGTAATTGTTCCTAATTTTCAACCTTTATAATAGATCCTCATAATCATTATTAGCCTTCATTTCAGTCGCTCCCAAATCCAAAGTTTCCGTATCCTCAACAGCTTTTTGAATGAGTGAATCGAAGTCAACAAAACTCTCATAATACTCAACTTTTTCTTTCTTTGGTTTTGTTTTAGGAGTTGGAGGTGTGAAAATAGTACAACAATCTTCGTATGGAAGAATCGAAGTATCGTGAGTATCTATTTTTTGGGCAATATCAATGATCTCCAATTTATCATGTGCAATTAAAGGACGAAGTATTGGAGTATTTGTAACATCATTAATTGCATGCATACTTTCAAGAGTTTGGCTTGCGACTTGCCCTAAACTTTCCCCTGTGACAATAGCAAGACCGTTATTTTTTTTTCGAATTTCATCCGCAATTCTTAGCATTAATCTTCGAGTGGATGTCATGGTATAGTTTTCTGGCACTTGACCATGAATAGTTGTTTGAATATCCGTAAAGGGAACAATGTGTAAACGAATCTTCCCACTAAATGCGGATAATTTTCGAGCAAGATCGATTACTTTTTGCTTGGCTCTTTCAGAAGTATATGGAGGACTATGAAAATGAACAGCCTCTATATCTACGCCTCTTTTCATGGTTAAATATCCTGCTACTGGACTGTCTATTCCGCCTGAAAGCATCAGCATTGCTTTCCCGCTTGTCCCAACAGGCATTCCCGTTGCCCCAGGAATAACTTCATTTGAAAGATACACACCTTCTTTTCTTACTTCAACGTTTATATTGATATCTGGGTTTCTTACATCGACAGTAAGATCTTCAGTATTTCTTAAGATATGTGATCCCACTTGATAATTAATCTCGTTTGTATCATATTCAAAAGATTTATCTGCTCTACGGGCCGAAACCTTAAAAGTCTGATTCGGTTTTAGTGTTTTTTTCATGAGCTCTAAAGCGGCTTTATTAATTTCATCTATGTCTTTTCCAACCTTCACTACTGGGCTAAAGGTCTGAATACCAAAAACAGGTTTCAACCTTTCGATCACTTTATCTGCATCGGCTTCTCGTAATAAAATATGCAGTCGATCTCTGTTTGCATTAATCTGGATATCCCCAAGATCACCCAGTAATTCCAATATATTCTCTCTAAGCTTTTTGATAAAAAGCTTTCGGTTTCGACCTTTCGTAGAAATTTCACCATACCGAATTAATATGCGTTCATACATCATACTGATCTCCTCATAACTTTTTCTAAATTAGAAATGACTTTCTTTAATGATTGAATAAAGATTATTGCTTCTTCCATAGTATTTTCAAAAGCTAAGCTAACTCTGATTGAGCTATTCGCCATTTCCTCTGTTCGCCCCATCGCAAGCAATGTTCTACTAGGAATATTTTTCTTAGATGAGCAGGCACTTGTTGTCGATACATAAATATCCATCTCTTCAAGGGCATGCACGATGACCTCGCCTTTATAATGTTTAACTGAAAAATTAAGAATATGTGGTGCAGCGTATTTTTGGGGTGTATGAATACTGATCTCTTCAATTGACGATAATTCATCCCGCAAAAGTTTAAGAATTTCTTTTATTTGTAAGATCCCCTTAATACTTCTTTCTTTTTCAAGCCTTAATGCTTTTGCAAAAGCCACAATACCACTTGTATTTTCTGTCCCACTTCTAAGTTTTCTTTCTTGTTCCCCACCCGTTATAAGTGGTGAAAGCTGAATACCCTCACGAATATAAAGGAGCCCCGTTCCTTTTAACCCATGTATTTTATGAGCGGATATTGTACATAAATCAATGCCATCATTATTTAAATCAAGATCTACCTTACCATACCCTTGTACATGGTCAACATGAAAAAGAATTTTAGGATAGTTTTTCAAAAGTTGGCCGATTTGATTAATGGGTTGGATACTTCCTACCTCATTGTTCACCTGCATTATAGAAACAAGTATCGTATCCTCTCTAATTGACTTTTCAAGCTCATTTATATTAAGGACACCCTTTTCGTCTACGTTAAGATAGGTAATCTCAAATCCAAAGTCTTTAAGTTGTTCACAAGATTCTATAATGGATGGGTGTTCAATGGAAGTAGTAATAATATGTTTTCCTCGTTTTTGATGGTGAAAAGCCGTCCCTTTTATGGCTGTGTTATTAGACTCGGTACCTCCTGACGTGAAAAAGATTTCATTTTCTTTCACGTTAAGGAGCTTTGAGAATTGAGCCCGGGCTTGTTGTAAAAGTTTCTCAACCTTTCCCCCAAAGGAATGAATAGAGGAAGGATTCGCATAATAATATTGATTCACTTTTAAAAAGGTTTCTAATACTTCTGGATCTGGTTTCGTTGTAGCACTATTATCAAAATAAATCATGTTAGGAGACACCTACTATATTGAATTTTACAATCAAAACTTGCCTCATTCAAAATGAGCTGATTGAAATGGTCATTATTGATCTTCTTGCACTCTCTCCGTATGGGATTACAAGACATAATGGTAACATAATTTAATATGTGAACAAAAAGTGAAAACATTTTCCGTGAAAGTTTTTCGCTAAATAATAAGTAGTTTCATTTGGTTTAAAGCTAAGAGTTTTTCGCTAATATTAGCTTTATACAGCCATTCAAAAGCTCTCTAATTAACATAAATCATTATATTTCCATTGATAAATTAACAGTTTTTTGTGACAATAATATTTGTCTGATTTTTAATTATTAGTTATCTTAAAATACTAAATTTTTTGATTATTTGTTTTTTCGACAATTTTTTCACAACGTATGATACTATTTAAAAGGTTTATTGGAACTATTTAAATCAGGAGGTTTTACCATGCAAGAGAAAGCGCTATCAAAAGGTCAAGTGCTTACAATAGGATTAATGCTGTTTGCCCTATTCTTTGGGGCTGGAAATATGATTTTCCCACCTTTTCTAGGACAACAAGCTGGTGAAAATGTATGGACTGGAATTATCGGATTTTTAATCACTGGGGTTGGATTACCGTTATTGGGTGTCATTGCTATCGCAAAAACGGGCGGAGACTTACAAACTCTTGCCAATCGTGTTAACCCTACTTATGGAATCATCTTCTCTATCATTATGTATTTAGCAATCGGTCCTTTATTTGGGATCCCTAGAACGGGTACAGTCGCATATGAAATTGGAGTTATTCCATTCTTATCAGAAGGGACACCCAAATACGGGTTATCATTATTCATTTATACGATCATTTTCTTTGGGGTAACCATGTGGTTAGCAATGAACCCTTCTAAAATAGTGGATCGTATCGGGAATGTTTTAACACCAGCCCTGCTTATTATCTTAGCCATTCTTGTGGTAAAAAGTTTCGTAACTCCTATGGGGGAGCCGCAGGCACCACAGGGAGATTATATGGAAGGTCCATTCTTCAAAGGGTTTTTAGAAGGATACCTCACAATGGATACGATTGCTGCTTTAGTTTTTGGAATAGTGGTCATTAATGCTATTAAAGAAAAAGGTATAGTTAGCCGTCAATCTTTAACAAAGGTTTGTATCACTGCAGGTATCATTGCAGCAATATTGCTAGCTCTTGTGTATCTATCATTAAGTTATATTGGTGCTACCAGTGGAGGAGCAATTGGAATAAAAGATAACGGCGGTGCAATCCTTTCAGCCTCTGCTGCTCACTTGTTTGGTTCATTAGGAACGATCATTCTTGGACTTGCCATTACATTTGCATGTCTTACTACATCTGTCGGTTTAGTATCAGCTTGTGCACAGTATTTCGCAAAGATTTTACCTATTCCCTACAAGTTACTTGTTATTATTTTGTCAATCTTCAGTATGATTATCGCTAATGTCGGATTAACCCAACTTATTGCTTTCTCATTACCAGTTCTTATTATTATTTATCCGTTAGCCATTGTGCTAATTTTACTATCATTTATGCATAATTGGTTTAACGGTTACTCTTCGGTATATATAGGAGCTCTTATTCCAACAGGTATTGTAAGCTTTGTGGATGGGTTAAAAACAGCTGGATTAAATGTAAGTATCGCTTCCGATACCTTAAGCTTTCTTCCTTTATTTAACGAAGGAATTGGCTGGCTCGTACCGGCAATTATAGGAGCGATTATTGGTTTTATTCTAGCTTCAATTTTGGGAGAATCAAAAAAAGCGATTGAAGCCCGTTAATCAAAAAATGTTTTAAACTGCTTATCATATAGCATCTAAAGCATCGATGAATCAAGCCCAAAGAAGGGGCTGTCCAAAAACCAAGGTGTCAGGAACCACAAACTTCAATACAAAGAAGAAAGCCTCAGGGACATCTTCTTTGTATTGACAATCATAGTGGTTCCGGACCCCCTTAATGGACAGCCCCTTTACTTTTACTCGTTAGTATATAATTCTTCAAGTTTCTTGATCGCACCTGGCTCTACTTTTTCGACTGCTGTTGCCGCTTGCTCAAGCGCACTTCGATATTCATAATTTCTAAATGATTCTTCAGCTGAATTTAAGCTTTCAGCAAGACTAGCATCCTTGCTTCTGTATCGATTCCCATATTGAATGACTTTCTCTGTTAATAGAACATTCTCTACTAGCTCATTAGTTTTTACATAAAAGTGATTCACCGTGTCCATAGCTTGTTCTAAGTATCTGTGAATCGACTTCATATTAAGAGGTTTCTCATTTAGTGATCTCATTACATCATCTATATTCTCTTGAGCTTGTTCCAATAATGCACTGTAATCAGATGGAAGACCAGGTACATTACTTTTCATGACAAGCCTGCTAGCCTCTGCAATCTTCTTCTTAAGCTCTCCTAATTTCTCTCTTGCATCTATTTCATCTTTTCGTAAGGTTTGCAGTTGTTCCGTGTATTGCCTTTGCTCTTCTTTTATTCCTTCTAAAACTTGATGGATTTCTTTCAGTTCAGCTCTTAGATACGTGAAAGCTGATTGACTTTCTCCGATTTTGACAAGAAGGATTTCATATCTTTTAAATAATTGACTGATTTTCTTCTCTAATTCAATTGGAATTACCAGCTCTTCATCTAACAACTGGTATCCTTGTTGAACGAAATTTGTTTCTTGCTTTATCACTTCGTTTGCTTCTCTTATTTCTTTAAGTAGCTGTGTGGTTTGTTCTTCAGTTTGTAATACGTAATGCTTGGCGTGAACTTCCTTTTCGAGAAGATCATATAGAACCTCGATACTATCTTTTACATTGCTTATTCCTTCTTCAACCTCTGTGGTTACTAACTTTTCGATATACTCAAGATAGGATTGAATTTCATCTCTGATTCTCTTCACTTCTTTTTCGATATGAAGATGGTCTAAAGAGTAACCTTGAGCTTCCATTTCCTTAAACCCTGATTCCACTTCATTAAGTTGAGAAGGGAGAAGAGTTTGACAATCTGTTAATAATGCAGGAATGACTTCCATATTATGTAGTAACTTATCAGACTCTTCATTAAGGATCAACAAGACTTCCCTTGCCTCTAAATAATTCCCATTTTCAGTTAAGTCATGGAAATGATCTATCTTCTCTGAGAGTCCATCCATTTTGGCTTCAATAATCTTAGCTGTTTCTCCAAAGGAGTGTCGATGTGCTAACAGATGTTTTTTTCCTCTATGAAAATCAGCCTGTATTTCCTCAATTTCAAGACGATTTTTTTCTTCACTGCCAATGAGTTCTTTAAGCTCTTTTAAAATTTGTTCCATTTTTTCATCTATATTTTGAAGAGTTGAAATGATTTTGTTCTGCATTTCTTTCGCCTTATTAAAACGAAATTTATCCGTATATTCTTCGGTATCAAACAGAAGTTCTTCTACATTCGGGAGATCGACGGCAACGATTTCATCCCATCGCTGTCTCCAGCTCTCGAACATCTCTTCTGTTTGGCCAGTCATGTTTAGTTGTTTAACTTTGGATAGCTCATCAACTATGGGACGATTCATAATGTCAACTTTCCACGCCTCTAAGCGATCGACTTCTTGGTAGTATTTTCTTCTAAAAATAAATCCGGTTATACATAAAATAATCACGAGTATAATTCCACCGATGACATATTCCATCGTAAGCCCCCTGTTCCGTACATCTTTCCTCTTTAAAAAACTATTCATAAATTTTAATATTATTGTATCTTGTTCTATTTATGATACCATGTTAGCGACATTTTTTGACTATTAATTTCTAATTTTCATAATGGATTTGAAAAAAATATCAATAAATAGCTAATTTTAGCGAAAAAGTAGGATAACTTTTTTATAAAATGGCTCTTTTCTAAAAAGTTTGTTGTTTTATAAATAGATTTTGTGAAAGCAAGCCATCGATAAAGAAGTTGATTGGAGCAGAAGGTGCGAGACTCCTGCGGGTGCAGCGGGACAGGTGAGACTTAAGCAGGCGCAGAACGCCGAGGAGGCTCACCGCCCGCCCCGCGGAAAGCGAGCAACCTGGAGAGAAAATCATTTTGAAAAATAGCTACAAAGTTCGCAAAAACAGCCTATATAAAAAGAAAAGAGGAAAAAAAGTGATTAAAGACGGACATATTCACACACCATTTTGCCCACATGGTACAAGCGATTCTTTTGAACAATATATCGAAATGGCGCTTAAACAAGGGTATAAACAGATGACATTTACTGAGCATGCCCCGCTGCCGCAAGGATTTATAGATACGACTCCGACAAAAGATAGTGGAATGAAATGGGAACATCTACAAGAGTATTTTGTGAAAATTACAGAAATGAAGAATCAGTACAATGGTCAAATTACCATCCTTGCTGGTTTGGAAGTGGATTATATTGAGGGATTCGAAAAAGAAACAAAACAGCTATTAAATGAAATCGGTCCTTATTTAGACGATAGTATTCTTTCGGTTCATTTTTTAAAACATGAGGACTCATGGGATTGTTTAGATTACAGTGTCGACTATTTTGAGGGGATGATTGACCGTTATGGTTCTCTTGAACAAATTCACGAAAAATATTATGATACTGTCCTTCATTCGATTAAGGCAGATTTAGGACATTATAAACCGAAGAGAATTGGCCATATGACACTTGTTCATAAATTCAAAAAAAGATTTCCACTACAGAAATCTTTTCAGTCTAAAGTGGATGAAATTCTCTTACTAGTCGCTAAGCATGGATTAGAGCTGGATTACAATGGGGCTGGATTCTCAAAGAGTTTTTGCCAAGATTCATACCCACCTGAAAACATTGTACTGCAGGCAATGAAAATGAACATCCCTTTGGTTTATGGCTCTGATGCACATCAAGCAAAAGACTTAGGTCAAGGAAGAAATAAAATGGTTAAAGTGAATTTACTTGCATGAAATAATTTGGAGGGACTATTTCGATATTTTTCACTAAAGTTTGATCAATCCAGCTCTCGATTGCTTCAAAGTACCGATCAACGAAGTACTTTTCTTGAGGAAACAACTGCCATACTTCACGCAAATATTGCGCATTCAAGTAAGGCATTGATAACATTGACTTTAATTGGATAATTAGAATGTTCGCCGGAAGTTTAAGAAATAGTTCCTCCTCTATTCCTTGCTCAATTACTTTTTTCAAAAGGTACTTCTCCTTCATAAGATAGGAAGAAGTAATTTCCCGGACAATTTGAGAGTCTAAAGACATTTCACGCCAAACGAACCTTGATAGTAAGTGATGTTCACTTTGAAAATATAAGATGTTTTTTATCGCGTTTTTCAAACAATGATCTGTAGGTGATTTTCCGAGTTCATCTACCGCATTTTCTAGGCAAAGCAAATACGTCTCAAAGAACCTAGTAAAGCATTCTTCCAGTAAGCCTTGTTTTCCATGAAAATAGTAAGATATATTAGCGGAATTCACTCTGGCCCTACTGGCAATATCTCTTACTGAGGAGCCGTCATACCCCTTTGTATTAAATAAAACGATGGCTGCATCAATTATGGCTTCTTTTGTTTTAATAGAGGTCGTCATTTTCCCCATAATATCCCTCTTTTCTTTTTAATTGCAAGGATCATGTATTTGTGATAAAAATGTTCTAATAGTATGAAATGCTCGGGGGCGTCTTGAATTTGTCTCAAGGCTGCATCTGACAAGGTATGATAGAAGGATGCTTTTCCTTTATTCATGCCTTGGCTAGACTCTAGTAGGGCTGGTAACTTTGGCTGAACATCGATAAATCTTTTTATCCTTCAAAAGTTTTATCTTATCTTGGTAACATAAAGAACCTGTTATGTTTGAATTCTTTGTTGCTTCCGATAATCCTTTAAGTATTTGTCGACAGTTTCTTTATGATTTTTTATTTTATAGGTAGAAATTCATAGGGATTCATCTAATCTTGTAGAAATGAGGGGAAAATTCATGTTTGAAGTTAAAAAATATGAAGGTAAACGTGAATCTAACTACGATTTAGTCATAAAACAACTAAATGCTCTTCTCGATGGAGAATCAAATGTAATTGCTAATCTTAGTAATGCATCTGCATTATTGAACCAGTTTTTAGATCGGGTAAATTGGGTTGGGTTTTATTTAATGGACGAAGATGAACTTGTTCTTGGACCTTTTCAAGGATTGCCTGCATGCGTCAGAATTACTCCCGGTCGAGGAGTTTGTGGTACTGCCGCTAAAGAAAAGAAAACCCTGCTAGTAAAGGATGTACATCAATTTCCTGGCCATATTGCCTGCGATGCTGCTTCCTTATCAGAAATCGTTGTACCTATCGTAAAAGATGGAGAGCTTTTAGGTGTTCTTGACATTGATAGTCCTGAAAAAAATCGTTTTGATGAAGTCGATCAACAAAAATTAGAGGACTTTGTTGAAGCTCTAGTCAAATATCTATAAATCATAGATGTTCGTAGAATATAAAGGAATGCCTTGTTTAGTAAACTCATAACAAGAGCTGACCCCATATCAACAATAAGTTGATGTAGGGTCAGCTCTTCCTTTTTTTAATTCATTATTTCTAAAGCTGGATCTAATTTTTCCAAAGCTTGATTGATATCCTCACAAATATCTTCCCATGACTCTAGCCCAACAGAAATCCTTAATAATGTATCTGAAATCCCCATTTCAGCTCTAGATTCTTCTGGAACGATAGCATGTGTCATTGTCGCTGGATGCTGAATTAGCGTCTCCGCGTCACCCAAACTAACTGCAATTTTAATTAATCGTAACTCGTTCATTAATTGCTGTGCTGTCTTTTTTGTCCCTTTTATAGTAAAAGCGATTAGACCACCCGGCTTTTTCATTTGTTTTTTCATAATTTCATAGTATGGACTTTTTGAATCCCCAGGATAGTGAACATCTTGAATCATTGGATGTTTTTGTAGAAAATCTGCCACCTTTTCTGCATTTTCACAATGACGATCCATACGAATAGGTAGTGTCTTTAAACCCCTTAATAAAAGCCAAGCATCAAATGGGGAAATGATCCCTCCAATATCCTTCTGTGTAGTCATTCTGATTTCTGCTAATCTTTCAGAGCGACCTACAACCAGTCCAGCGATTACATCACCATGTCCACCAATATACTTAGTGGCACTATGGACCACATAATCACATCCGAAATTTAAAGGATTCTGTAGGTAGGGGGAACAAAAAGTATTATCGACAACTACAGGAATCCCTTTCTTTTTAGCTACTCTTGCAACCATTTCCAAATCTATGAGACTCATTGTCGGATTTATAGGTGTCTCAACATAAATGCATGCAGTATTATCTCGAATACAACTTAGCAGCTCCTCTTCTGAATTCATTGAAGAGAAATCATGTTGAATATTATATTTCTCTTTCATAAGCTGGAGCAGTCCAAATGTACAGCCGTAAACACCTTGCGAACATAATACATGATCATTTGATTTTGTTAAATATAATAGAACAGACGAAACAGCCGCCATCCCTGAGCCAAAAGCCAGTGCAGATTCACCATTTTCCAGAGCAGCCATCCTTTCTTCCAAAAACGTAACGGTTGGATTCCCTAAACGTGAATAGATATAACCAGCTTCTTCACCGGCAAATCTTCTTTCTCCTTGTTCAGCTGTATCAAACGTAAAAGTAGATGTTTGAAATAATGGGGGAGCTAAACTATCACGATACATTGGTGATGAATATCCCTCATGAATGACCTTCGTTTCAAATTTTTCGAACCCCTTTGACATTCCGATTCCTCCCTTTAAAGATCGATCCATTATAACCCGAAACAATGTTCACCAGTATGCTATTAGAGCAATACTAAGTACATGTGATGTAGTGATTCGTGGTTCTATATAACGGATTCATCTTCCTTTAGCTACAATCTTTATCTATTAATAGGATATGATATTCACCCATAAAAAGAAAGCGTTTTCACTAAATCTATGACACCCTGCATCTTATAATCTCTAAATCATCTATAGATTGAGGCCTTATCTTATTGATGTTTCTGCTTGTTCAGTGACCACTTGATTTCTACCGTTGTTCTTAGCAATGTATAAGGCTGAATCAGCCCTTCTTATTAACGATTTCACGTGTACATCTTTGTTATCGCTCCAGCTAGAGATCCCACAGGATACCGTTATACTTGGACTTGTTTCTTTTGGAATCCTTTTAACCATTTCATCTGCCACTACTTTCGAATCAGCAGCAGAATAATTCGGAAAGTAAACGGCTATTTCTTCTCCACCCCATCTAGCTGGAAGCCCCTTCCCTTCTACAATCGTTTGAATAATCGTGGCTGTTTGAATGAGAACTTCATCTCCAACTTGATGACCGTAGCGATCATTTATTTCTTTGAAATTATCGAGATCCAACAAAATATAACTTCCTCCATGATCCCGTTTCAGCGATTTTTTCATTTCACCATCTAAATATCTTCTTGCGTACAAATTGGTCAAGTGATCTGTAATGACCATCTTCTCAAGTTCCTCTCTTAACATCGAATTGGTAAGAGCTAGAGTTGAATGATGAATAAAGGATTGAAGCAATTTATACATATCAAAAGAAAAGGAATACGGCTTTTCTTGAAGGACAATACAAAACCCTTTTAATAAATTATTTTGAACCATAGGCACAGCCATTAGCGAAAAGTATGGAATTTCACCCTCTAACTTAGTGCTGATGTCCCCTATAAAAAGAGAGTCGTTTTCTTTTACGATTCGGGACTTTACAAACTGAATGTATCGATTCCCGTTTTCCGATAAGAAGAACGAGCTGCTCTCTTTCAATACCTGACTTTCTTGATTTATCATGATAAAAGCCACTGCAGAGGCTTGAAATGACCGTTCAATTTGGCATTTTAAGAAAGTAAGAGTTTCTGACATTCGCAGGTCAGAATTTAACTTATGATATATTTCATTAATTAACTGCAGATCAGAAATCAGGTTTTTTGATTGTTGATAAAGTTTGGCGTTTTCAAGGGCACTGCCAGCCGTATATGCCAGTAATCGAATAAACTCAATCTCATGATCTGGGTAGTTAAATGAATGTGTAGTACATACTTCCAATACACCGTACACACCCTGCTTCCCCTTGAGTGGTGCATATAAAGTAGCTTGTTCAGCTTGAGTTGAATCTGCAATTTCAATCGTTCCATTCACAAATGACTGCATGGCAGCAATGTCGGCAGTGTCATACTCAAAATTATTAATTGGCAAATCTTCGTGCTTATGATTGTCATTTGAAAGCAGTAAATTAAAAGAATAGTCAGGAAATACTCGATATAATGTAGTAATGACTTGTCCTAGCAAAAGATCTATGTCCATTGTAGAATGGAATATTTCTGTTACCTTAAATAGTTCCCGATAACGATGTTCATCTTCAATGACCTTATAAAAGTAATACATTTTCTTTAAAAATAGCTCACTTTCTAAAACAAAATCAATAAGGTCGCTTTCAAGCAATTGAGTCATATTGATTTGCGTTCCTTGAACAAATAAAATCCCAAGAGGTGCACTGTCATTTTCCATTAATTTAAAACCAACATCATAAGGAAAAGTGTCCTCCTTCCTTTCAGAGGAACGATAAATAAATGAGTGATAGTAAAATAATGCATCAACTGATTGAGAGGACATTGAAAAACCTACATTATAATCTGTTGAAGGATGGACCAACCTGTACTCTTCCCCCATCCATTGATAATAAACTGTATCCTGTGCTTGAAAACAGTCCTTCACAATCTTAAACCACTCTCTATACCAATGATGAATATTCACCGTATTTGTACTAGAGTCCACGTTCATTAATTCGTAAAGACGCGATTTATAGATATGTAAGAAATACTCATTACTCCAATCCAACGATTCCACCACACTTTTACTAACTCATTTTTTAAATTTCATTACCAGTAACTTCTGAAAATAAACCTTTCTCGATGTAATTATATCATAATGGGCTTATTTCAACTATGAAATATTACCTACAAACCTTAACTGGATTATAGGTAATTAACCCTACTAATTTTATGTGCATTTTTTAAAAGGCTGTTTTCATAAACATTGTTGCTATTTGAAGAGGGTTGGTTGCAGCGAAAGGATGCTCGCTTTCCGCTCGAGTCTCGCATATCTACTCCAACCAACCTTTTTACAAAAATTTATGTTCTTAAAAAACAACAATCTTTTAGAAAAACAGCTTTTAAAAATCTTATAGGTTACTGTACTTTAAAGTGTAGAATGAAATATACCTTGACTTCAGTCAAACAAACTCATATAATATTCTTTGTGTAAAATAAATGCAGCCTTGGTGATGGCTCATATGCTTGTATTTTGTTCCTCTGTTGTGAGGTGCATCTTGTAACTCTCTGCTGCTGGAGCGAAGGTGCATGAAAACAAAATACCCATATTAGATAATTCACATCGGTTTTTATTTTACAACAAAATAAAAACACAAAGGAGGAGTCATTCATGGCTCGTTATACTGGTCCAAGTTGGAAATTATCCCGCCGTTTAGGTATTTCTTTAAGCGGTACAGGTAAAGAATTAGAAAAGCGTCCATACGCTCCAGGTCCTCATGGTCCTAACCAACGTAAAAAACTTTCTGAGTACGGTTTACAACTTCAAGAAAAGCAAAAGCTTCGTCACATGTACGGAGTAACTGAGCGTCAATTCCGTAACCTTTTTGATCAAGCTGGTAAAATGCAAGGTAAACACGGTGAAAACTTCATGGCACTTCTTGAAGCTCGTCTTGATAACGTAGTTTATCGTTTTGGTCTTGCGCGTACTCGCCGTCAAGCTCGTCAACTTGTAAACCATGGTCATATCACTGTTAATGGTAATCGTGTAGATATCCCATCTTTCCGTGTACAACCTGGTCAAACAATTAGCTTACGTGAAAAGTCTCGTAACCTTGACATCGTTAAAGAATCTCTTGAAGTAAACAGCTTCGTACCTGAGTTTTTAACTTTCGATGCTGACAAGCTAGAAGGATCTTTATCTCGTCTACCTGAACGTTCTGAACTTCCAGCAGAAATTAATGAAGCTCTTATCGTTGAGTACTACTCTCGTTAATCTTTATAGCATAAACCTCAGCCTTTTGGCTGGGGTTTTTTTATTATTTTCATTTCAACCCTTGCCTTTTAATTACTGCTGTTTTCGCATAAAAATTGAAACCCGTAAGGATTAAGGTTTCGGGGCATCTTTTTCGTCAAAGCAATAGTTTATTATTGACCAAAAGCAATAAAGTTTATGAAAAGAGCCTTTTTAAAAGTTCATATAAAAAGGGGCTGCCCAAAAAGGATTCAGGAACACCATGTTTGTCCACAGATAGAAGATACTCCTGAAGTTTTCTCCTATCTATTGAAGTTATGGTTTCTGACCCCTTGGTTATAGACAGCCTCTTGTTTTTAATATCATAATAATATGTTTAATACGTTACGGTACCTATTAACATATGCATAAATTTGAAATCTCGTGCATTTCCCAAATATTTTCGTGCACAAATTTTGATTCTTGTGCATTTCTTGGTCATTTTCGTGCATAAAATTAAACAGTTGTGCATTACCACATTCAAGTTAAGAAACATGATGGATTCCTCTTATACTTGGAGTGAGCAGAAATGATTCTCGTATGAATTTTAAGGCAGAAGAACAACAAATTAATAAAGTGTCATAGTATAGTAGAAAATGGGCAGTCCGAAAAAGATCAAATCCATGAAAAAAATAGAAGCGTTGATTAATCAATATTTCTTAAATAAAAAAATGAGCCGTCTGATAGTTCAGACAGCCCTTTTTTATTAAACATATTGAATCATAAAATACTTCTTCTTCCCTCGACGAATGATCGTGAATTCTTCTTCGATCATATCCTTTTCATCAAGAACATGACCTAAATCGGTCGTACGCTCACCATTAATATAGACAGCACCATTTTGGATATCTTCACGAGCTTGACGCTTGGAAGGAGAAATTTTTGCAGAAACGATTAAGTCCACAAGTCCGATTGTCTCTTCTTTCGGCTGTTGGAAAGTGGGTACATCCTTGAATCCTTGCTTTAATTCCTCTGCCGATAATGCTTTAATATCCCCGCTAAATAATGCTTCAGTAATTTTAAGAGCTTGTCTGAGTGCATCTTCACCATGAATTAATCGAGTCATTTCTTCAGCTAGTACCTTTTGAGCCTTGCGAAGATGCGGCTCATTTTCAACAGCTTGTTGTAAGGATTCAATCTCCTCTTTTGAAAGGAAAGTAAAATATTTCAAGTATTTTACAACATCAGCATCTGCCGTGTTAATCCAGAATTGGTAAAATTCATATGGAGATGTTTTTTCTGGATCTAACCAAATCGCACCGCTTTCTGTCTTACCGAATTTTGTTCCATCAGCTTTTGTAACTAAAGGTATCGTTAGTCCAAATGCTTTAGCCTCTTCTTCTCTTGTTCTTCTAATTAGTTCAAGACCTGTTGTAATATTTCCCCACTGGTCACTTCCACCGATTTGAAGCTTACAGTTATAGTTTTCGTAAAGATGGTTAAAATCGATAGCTTGTAGAATCGTGTATGTGAATTCTGTGTAAGATATTCCAGTTTCAAGTCTTGAAGCAATGGTATCCTTCGCTAGCATGTAATTCACACCAACATGCTTACCAAAGTCACGTAAGAAAGAAACAATGCTCATTGGACCAATCCAGTCAAAATTGTTCACCATTTGAGCTCCATTTTCTCCTTGGAAATCAAAAATTCTAGTTAATTGCCCTTTTATACTTTCTACATTATACTGAATCGTTTCGATCGTCTGTAATTTCCGTTCCTCATTTTTTCCACTCGGATCACCTATTAACCCAGTCGCTCCACCAACTAACACAAGTGGACGATGACCGTGTTTCTGGAAGCGACGCAATGTTAAGAAAGGTAGCAAATGGCCGATATGCATACTATCTGCTGTAGGGTCTATTCCACAGTAAATTGAAATTTTTTCATTATCAAGAAGTTTTGATAAACCTTCCTCATCTGTCTGTTGATACGTAATCCCTCTCCAAGCTAAATCCTTAAGTAAGTCCATTGAAAATCCTCCTATTATCAAATAATAAATAAAAAACGCCCCTGCAATGCAGGGACGTCTAACACGCGGTACCACCCAAACTTACGGAATATAAAATTCCATCACTTCATCATTTTAACGGCTCTTCACCGTTTGCTGTTACTAAAAAATTTCACAGCAAAAGCTCCAGGAAGTAATTCACCAAACAGTTTGTGTCAGTTTGCACCATCCACTGACTCTCTAAATTAACAGGGAAAGTCGGCTACTTCATCCATTCACGGCTTTTATTCATTGTTTAGTTATAAGAAATTTTTATCATATTCCTTTTTAAAAGTCAATGATCCTTCCCTAAAAAAATCGCTAATTTATGGTAATCGCAGATGGATTTCGACATTTCGGCACGAATCCTGCCTATTTATGCTATAATATAGTTGATTTTTAGGGGGAATGTATAGATGAAAGAAAAGTGGAATTCTTTGCTTGAAAAGCTTCAACCTGTTTTCAAGTTTATTAATGATAATAGAACCCGGAAACGAGCTAGAATTACATATGGAGTCGCGTGGAACCTATTATTAGTTTTTACTCTCGTTTCAGTTTTAGGACTAACTTTTGCAGGGGGAGTTGGGGCCGGCTATTTCGCTTCACTTGTAAAAGACGAACCCATCCGATCCTACGATAATATGAAAAAAGATATATACAACTATGAAGAAACATCTCAGCTCTACTTTGCCAATAATGAATTCTTAGGAAAGCTAAGAACAGATTTGGAACGTGAAGAAGTAGAATTAAAAGATATTTCAGAACATCTTATTAACGCTGTCATAGCTACTGAAGATGAGTATTTCAGAGAGCATAATGGAGTGGTTCCCAAAGCCATCGGCAGGGCAATCGTCCAAGAGTTTACAAATTCGGCCACACAGTCTGGTGGTTCTACGCTAACACAGCAGTTGATTAAGAATCAAATACTAACGAATGAGGTTTCCTTTGAACGGAAAGCAAAAGAAATTCTTCTTGCACTAAGACTTGAGAGATTCTTTGAAAAAGAGGAAATCTTAGAAGCTTACTTAAATGTAGCCACCCTTGGAAGAAACGCTTCAGGGAATAATATTGCAGGGGTGCAATCAGCTGCTAAAGGAATTTTTGGTGTAAACGCAAAAGATTTAACATTGCCACAGGCAGCTTATATTGCTGGAATGCCGCAAGCCCCTTTTAGCTATACACCATTTACAAATAACGGGGAAGTTAAAGAAAACTTAACACCTGGCCTTGAAAGAATGAAGACTGTTCTTTACCGTATGCATAGAGAAGGATTCATTTCAAAAAAGGAGTATGACGAGGCACTAGCCTATGACGTCACTAAGGATTTTACCAAACCAGTGAAATCACCTCACGAGAAATATCCATATCTTACAGCTGAATTAGAAAATCGGGCAAAAGAAATCATTGCTAAAGTTCTTGCTAAAAAAGATGGGCTTAACGAAGAGGATTTAAAGAATAACGATGAAATCTATGAAAAATATATTACATTAGCGGATCGAAACATGCGTCGAAGTGGATATAAAATTCATTCTACCATCCAAAAAGACATATATGATTCCATGCAAAAAACGAAGAATGAATACGATCTTTACGGACATACCTACACAAAAACGGTAACAGATGAAGAAACGGGTGAAGAAAAGAAAATCGAAGAACCTGTTCAAGTCGGTGCCATCATGATCGAAAACAAAACAGGTAAAATCCTCAGCTTTGTTGGTGGACGTGACTTTGAAACCGAGCAAATCAATCATGCCACACAGGCCATTCGTCAAAATGGATCAACCATGAAACCATTGCTAGTGTATGCTCCAGCCATCGAATATGGAGTGATTGCACCTGGTACACCTTTACCTGACGTAGCAATGAGTATTCGAGCCGGAAACGGGGAAATTTGGGAACCGAAAAACTATAGCTATGATTATCATGGTTTAATGCCTGCAAGATATGCTCTCGCAGAATCATTAAACATTCCAGCTGCAAGACTGTACACAAAAATTGCCGATCGAGAACCTGTACAGTTTCTTGAGAAAATGGGCTTTAGCACTCTCCTAAATTCTGAAAAAGATAATCTGGCATTATCGCTCGGAGCCATGAGCAGAGGGGTTACCGTTGAAGAAAATACGAATGCATATACAACATTTGCAAATGGCGGTAAATTTGTCGATGCCTACATGATCGACAAAATTGTCGATGACGAAGGAAAGGTTATTTATCAGCATAAAGCCGAGCCTGTCAACGTGTTTAGTCCTCAAACGGCTTATTTAACGCTCGATATGATGCGAGATACAATGAATTATCATACTGGAACAGGTCGTACTGCCAAGAGGTTCCTTAAATTCCAAACAGACTGGGCAGGAAAATCTGGAACAACCAATGAATATCATGACCACTGGTTTGTTGCCTCAAACCCTAATATTACAATGGGAACATGGTTTGGTTATGACGATCCAAAATCATTAAATGCTCCCGAATCCGCTTGGGCCGGTCACTATGGAGTAAGAACGATTCGTCTTTGGTCTTACTTTTTAAATGACATTTATGATATTAAGCCTAATTTAGTTGACCCTGAAGAACGCTTTAAGATGCCAGGAGGAATTGTCAAGCGCTCCTTCTGTAGTATATCTGGAAATCTACCATCTGAAGCTTGTAGTCAAGCAGGATTAATTGATAATGATATCTTTAATGCCAAGTATGTTCCAAGTAAGACCGATAATAGTCTACTAAAGAGCCGATATGTTCTTATCAATGGCGCGAAATACTTAGCCCTTGATTCAACACCAGCAGAATTTTCACAACCTGGAGTGATTCTAAATCCTGATTTTGTCGATAGTATATTGAATGGCATCTATGCAGATCCACGTCAGCTATTCCCAGTAGGCAATGAAAAATTCAAAAATATATTAGTTGCTGAAAACAAAATTGCTGATGATGGTAATGCCCCAGGAACAGTGAAGGTGAGTGCTTCTGGTAGTAGCATCTCTTGGACAGCCTCCGCTAGTGGTGATGTCGTTGGCTATAGAGTTTATAAGAAAATTGGAAATAGCGCTCAAAAGATTGGCAGTGTCAAATCAGACGGCAGCTTCTCTCAATCTGTAGGCAATGGCAGTTACTATGTCGTCGCAGTAGATGTTGCTGGGAAGCAATCAGCCCCATCCAATGTCGTTGTAATCGGTCAACCGAAAGAAAAACCTAAGCCGCCAAAAGATGATAAACCAAAACCGCCACCCGAAGAGCCTAAGCCAGATCCAAAGCCGGAGCCAGAGACTCCTGCAACAGGAGATCCTAACGTTGAGCATGGGAACAATGGTGAGAATCAAAGTGGAGGAGAACCTCCTGCTGAGAGCTAAAGTAAACCCCCGCATATATTGATGCGGGGGTTTTACTTGTAGGTGGATAAAACAAATATACCCTTAATGAAGGACCTTCCTTCTGCTTTCCTACCTGGTTTTGTCCTTCATCGGCCTAATGACTAACATTCCCTTGCTTTCCTACTGACTTCTGTCTTTCATCCGCTAATAAACGACAACCTTACGCTTTACTTACAGAACTTTGACCTTCATTGGTTTTATAAAAATAGGTACTTTTCTTTATGCTCCATAAGACATCAATCTATTTAACTTTTCACACTTAAATTCACTAGAAATCACAATTATTTCCACCATTGAAATTTTCATTTTGCTTTACTTGAGAAAGTGGGAAAAAAACACTGATGCTACAATAAAAAACACACTACGAAATCATATATGAAATCGAGTGTGTTTCGCATTTTGATTTAAACTGTTTGCACCTATGAAAGGGAACCCCGTTAATGGTTCTGAGAGTTTTCTAACTCTATCAATCTTCCATCGTCGACAAATCACCTGTCGGCAGATCAAGCTCCCATGCTTTTAACACACGTCTCATGATCTTTCCGCTTCGTGTCTTTGGTAGTTTATCTTTAAATTCGATTTCTCTTGGTGCCGCATGTGCAGCTAATCCCTTTTTAACAAACTGTCTAATTTCTTCTTTTAATTCATCCGTTACTTCATAGCCCTCACGAAGAGCTACAAAGGCTTTAATAATTTCACCACGTACAGGATCAGGCTTACCAATGACCCCTGCCTCGGCTACTGCAGGATGCTCTAAAAGCTTACTTTCGACTTCGAATGGACCAACACGTTCACCTGAAGTCATGATAACGTCATCAATTCTTCCTTGGAACCAGAAGTATCCTTCCTCATCCATGTACGCTGAATCGCCTGATACATACCAGTCACCTGGCATAAAGTAGGATTCATATTTTTCCTTGTTATTCCAGATGGCACTCATCATTGATGGCCAACCTTTTTTAATAGCCAAGTTCCCCATTCTGTTTGGTGGGACTACATTTCCTTGGTCATCCACAATCGCAGCTTCTACACCTGGAATCGGTTTCCCCATTGATCCTGGTTTAATCTCCATGGATGGGTAGTTACAGATTAACTGACTGCCAGTTTCCGTCATCCACCATGTATCATGGATTCTCTTATTGAATACCTTTGTTCCCCAACGGATAACCTCTGGGTTTAGAGGTTCGCCTACACTTAATACATGTCTTAATGAGCCTAGGTCAAACTGCTTTACAACCTCATCCCCAGCACCCATCAACATTCTAAATGCTGTTGGTGCACTATACCAAACAGTTACTCCAAAATCCTCAATGGTTTGATACCAGTTTTCAGGTTTAAAACGTCCGCCGACAATAATATTAGATGCCCCTACTAGCCATGGACCAAAGATTCCATAAGTTGTCCCGGTAACCCAACCTGGATCTGCTGTACACCAATAGACATCTTCTTCTTGTAAATCCAATACCCATTTAGATGTTTGATAATGCTGAACCATTGCATGATGAACATGTAAAACACCTTTTGGTTTTCCTGTTGAGCCTGATGTGTAATGGAGAATCATTCCGTCGTCTTTCTCTACCCACTCAGTAGTCAAGCTATCACTTGCCTCATTGAATTTTGATAGGAAATCAATGGATGGACCTTCTTCCTGTACACCTTCCCCTACTAAAAAGACATGCTTTAATGCAGGTAATTCATCCACAGGGACGCGCTTTAATAACTCTGGAGTTGTAATCAGTACTTTTGCTTCACTATCTTCTAAACGGTCTCTAACAGCACCTTCCATGAACGCCTCAAACAATGGACCGACAATCGCTCCAAGTTTAATCGCCCCAAGAACGGAGAAATATAGTTCTGGTGACCGCGGCATAAAAATAAAAACTCGGTCCCCTTTTTCTACATCTCCAAAATTCTTTAATACATTTCCTGCTTTATTCGTTAATTTCTTCATTTCTCTAAAGGTATACTTCTCGTCTCGACTACCATCACGGTAATACAAAGCCACTTTATTTTTTCGAGAGGACTCTGCATGACGGTCAATCGCTTCATGAGCAATATTCACCCGACCTGTTTCATGCCAAGAGAAATTCTTCTCCGCTTCTTTCCAATCAAAAGTCTTATAAGTATTTTCATAGCTTTCCAAATTATAATTTCCCTTTATAGCTGGTAACGCTTCCACTTTCATCGAACGATTCCCCCTTATGTTAAGAAATGTATTTATTATTATAGTACAAAAAGGATTTTTTCTCAATTTTTAAAATTATACAATATTACAGATAAATCTAATTTCTCATCCTTTTTAGAGCAATAAATCAAGCTTTTAACCTATTAAATCATCCCTACAAAAATCTGAAAGTTTTGTGTAAGCGCTTATTTTTTGATAGATTTATGTATAATAGTGTTATGGAATCTATCAGGGTGGTGACATAGTGAATCATAAGAAAACCTATAATGCAATGGAATTAAAAACTACTAAGGGAAGTTTGATCATCGAAGGGCCCATTCCACCTGGTGAATTATCTCGTCTTGATTTTCATGAGGATTTAGTAGCATTTCGTCCACCTGCACAGCAGCATAAAGCACTTATCGAAATTGCAGGATTACCTGAAGGGCGATTGATAATTGTAAGAGATCAAAATACGATCGTCGGTTATGTAACCTATCTATATCCAGATCCGCTTGAAAGATGGTCACAAGGGAAAATGGAAAGGTTAATAGAATTAGGGGCCATTGAAGTGATACCTAAGTTTCGCGGGTCATCCGTCGGAAAAAACCTTTTAAGAGTTTCGATGATGGACGATGCCATGGAGGATTATATTATTATTACAACCGAATACTACTGGCATTGGGATTTGAAGGGAACAGGGCTAAACGTATGGGAATATCGCAAAGTAATGGAAAAAATGATGAATGCTGGCGGTCTCGAATGGTATGCCACAGATGATCCTGAAATTAGTTCCCATCCGGCCAATTGCTTGATGGCTCGAATTGGAAAACGTGTAGATCATGGGGATGTTCAAGCATTCGATCAGTTGAGGTTTATGAATCGTTTTATGTATTAATGATGAATCATTACGGCGGGAGGGGTTGGAAGCAATCATGATTATTGAGGAAATTATGAATACTCATGTAGTAACCTTAACAGAAAACGATACGATTGAAGCAGCGATTAAGCTAATGAGAGAGAAAAAAATTAGACATATCCCTATTCTTAATGACCAACGTGAGGTTATTGGAATTGTCAGTGATCGAGATGTAAAAGATGGTACACCTTCTATTTTTCAAAGTGATAAAGCCTCGGATGAAATAAATAAACCACTTAAGCTTATTATGAAAAAGGATGTAATCATTGGTCACCCACTCGATTTTGTAGAAGAAGTCGCAGCACTATTCTATGAGCATAAAATCGGTTCTCTCCCTATTGTAAAAGAAAAACAACTTGTTGGAATTATTACAGAATCAGACTTATTACATACATTAGTACAGCTAACAGGAGCTCATCAGCCTGGATCACAGATTGAAGTCCGTGTTCCCAATAAGGCAGGAATCCTTTATGAGGTTGCTGGAATTATACGTAAGCATAATGCAAATATCCATAGTGTTCTTGTCTATCCAGACAAAAAAGATGATTCATATAAAATTCTAGTCTTTCGCGTTAGGACGATGAACCCTGTCTCCGTTATCAATAATTTAAATGATGAAGGATATTCGGTTCTATGGCCGAATACCCCAGGTATCTCTACATGAAAAAAGAAGCGGTTTTCATCTATTCTGACAAGCTATTGCAATACCGGTTTTCTGATCAGCATCCATTTAATCAATTTCGTCTAAAACTTACGATTGACTTATTACAAGAACTTAAGTCTCTTTCACAAAATGATTTTATTGAACCAAGAATGGCGACGGATGAAGAGCTTTTTCTTATCCATGATCCTTCCTATGTAAATGCAGTTAAACAGGCAAGTATCGGTCAGCTTTCAAAAGAAAAAGCTGAAAGCTATGGCATAGGTACAGAAGACACTCCGATTTTCAAAGGAATGCATGAAGCAAGCGCTCTCCTTGTTGGAGGAACCTTAACGGCTGTTGATTGTGTAATGGAAGGAAAAGCGAATCATGCCCTTCATTTAGGCGGAGGGCTTCATCATGGTTTCCAGGGAAAAGCTTCAGGCTTTTGTATCTATAATGACAGCTCTGTTGCAATAAAGTATTTACAAGAAAAATATAACGCTCGAGTGATGTACATCGATACCGATGCACACCACGGTGATGGTGTGCAGTGGTCTTTTTATGACGATCCAAATGTCTGTACACTGTCTATTCATGAGACGGGAAGATACTTATTCCCGGGTACTGGAAATGTCAATGAACGCGGAATTGGGAAGGGATATGGATTTTCTTTTAACATTCCCGTCGATGCCTTTACAGAGGATGAATCTTGGCTTCATGCCTATGAAACTTCCTTTCGTGAAGTCATTGAATTCTTTAAACCAGATGTGATTTTAACCCAGAATGGTGCTGATGCCCATTATTATGACCCGTTAACTCACCTATCAAGTACAATCAATATTTATAAGCGTATCCCACAATTAGCGCATGAGCTTGCACATGAATATTGCAAGGGACGGTGGATTGCCGTTGGTGGCGGTGGGTATGATATATGGCGGGTCGTCCCGAGAGCATGGTCTTTCATTTGGCTTGAAATGTCTAATCAATTGCATCTCATAGACGATTTTCCTCTAGAGTGGACAAAGAAATGGCAGAATCATGCTCAACTCCCACTTCCGACTAGCTTTAAGGACCCATTTGATATGTATAAGGCGATTCCACGAAAACAAGAGATATCCGAAAAGAATGCTCAAACTGTTGAAAAAGCTTTGTACCCTATTGTTTCGTGTAGAAAGAATCATCATAGCTAAAAACCACCCCAAACATCTTAAGGGGTGGTTTCACTTTTATTAGCAGGATCTGCGATAATGACCTCGACTCTTCGATTTTTTTGAAGATTGCTAGCTGTATCATTCGGAACAATAGGTCTTGTTTCCCCGTACCCAACCGCCGCGAACCTAGCAGGATCAAGATCGTGATGACTGATTAAATAGCGAATGACACTGCTTGCCCTTGCCGTTGATAACTCCCAGTTAGAAGGATACTGATACGTCTGGATAGGGTTATTGTCCGTATGACCCTCAACCTTCACAAAATGAGGGATATTCGTAATCAGTTGACCAATTTTGTTTAGAAATGGATAGGCATCTTTTCTAATCGTTGCATCGCCTGATTGAAATAGGACCTGCTCTTCAAGTACGAGAACAACTCCTCGCTCCGTTCGAGTAGCAACAATGACATCACCTAAGCCACTTTCATGTAGATAACTTTTTATTTCTGAAAGTAGTGTATCCAACGATTCTTCCTGTTCGTCTTTTTCCTTAGGAGTGTCTGAGGGGACAATGGATGAGTTATACTCAAGAATCTCATCATTATTTAAGGAACCTGCAATCGCCTTAAATTTATTTACATCTATTTGTGACATGGAAAATAATAGAATAAAGAATACAAGTACTAAAGTGATAAGGTCGGAGAAGGTTACCATCCATTTGGGTGCTCCCTTTGAGGTTTGCTCCGGGCGCAGCCTACGCCTCATTGGATATGGACTCCCCTTTAAACTTCACATCTTTTACTACTGTGTCTTCTTTTGATAAAAAAACCTGTAGTTTTTCTTTTAAAATTTTCGGATTTTGTCCTGACTGAACGCCGATTACACCTTCAATAGCGATCTGTTTAATAAAAACTTCCTTCTCCGTTTTAAGCGCTAATTTAGCTGCCATCGGATTGAAAACGAGGTTTGCTAACAATGTTCCATACAGAGTAGTTAATAAGGCAACTGCCATATTAGGGCCTAAACTTGTAGGATCATTTAAGTTTTTTAACATTAATACTAACCCGATAAGTGTTCCGATCATTCCCCAAGCCGGCGCATAGTCTCCAGCTTTTTCAAACAGGCTTCTGTTCTTACGATGTCTCTCCTCCAAAGCAAGAATTTCTGCATTCAGTATATCGATAATGATGTCTTGTTCAATCCCGTCAACTGCGAGTAAAACACCTTTTCTAATAAAGGGATCCTCTACTTTCTCCACTTCCACTTCAAGAGATAGCAAACCTTCACGACGTGCTCGTTCTGATAAACGGACAAAAGTGTTAATGACATCCTGCAAATTGTATTGTTCATGCTTAAATGTCTGTCGTGTGACTTTGTGAAATTGCTTTAATTCACCGATGGAAAAACTGACTAGCATCGCAGCTATGACCCCTCCAAGAACAATCAGAACAGAAGGGGCGTTAATAAAAGATCCAAATCCAGCAAGACCACCACTAGAAATAATCGCATAAGCAATGAAGGCAAGTCCGACAAGCACCCCTAATGGAGTGAATAAATCTAGCTTCCTCATGATTTCTCTCCCTAACAAAATAATAAAGTTGACTATACTCTTTATATCGTCACTTCTATTATTTTGTTGAGCCTCTATACTCAATTCGATGAGGAAGAACGACAATATTCTCGTCCACATTTTCTTTGTTCATATATTTTGTTAATAGGCGCATGGATACTGCTCCGATATCATACAAAGGTTGGACAACGGACGTTAATTGCGGGCGTACCATTAAGGCAAGTCTTGTATTATCAAAACTAATCACTTCCACCTTTTCAGGAATATGAACACCATCATCCTGTGCTCCATGTACGACACCTAATGCCATTTCATCGTTCCCAACAAAAACTGCCGTAGGAGCATCCTCTAATTCTTTAATCCTTTGCCATGCTTCTAGTCCTGAATCATACGTATAATCCCCTTCTAAGACAAAGTTTTCATTAAAAGGGATCGATGAATCTAATAATGCTTGTTTGTAACCTTCTAATTTTGATTTAATATTAATTGTGTCATGAAATGGCCCACTGACATAAGCAATTTTTTCATGGCCTTTATTGACTAACTCTTTTACAGCATCATAGGCAGCAGCTTGATAGTCAATATTGACAGAAGGGACGGTATGAGATTCCTCTACTGTTCCTGCGAGGACGATAGGGACAGGTGAACGTTCAAATTCCTTTACATGTTCATCTGTAATATGTCCACCCATAAAGACAATCCCATCCACTTGCTTCCCAAGCATAGTGTTTAAGAGATGAAGCTCTTTATCTTTATTCTGATCTGAATTACTCAGAATGATATTGTATTTATACATCGTGGCGATGTCTTCAATTCCTCTGGCAAGCTCAGCAAAGAAAATATTTGAAATATCAGGGATAATAACCCCAACCGTTGTTGTCTTCTTACTCGCTAACCCACGTGCAACCGCATTTGGACGATAGCCTAGGCGCTCAATGACCTCTAACACCTTTTTTCTAGTCGCCGGCTTTACATTTGGATTACCGTTCACTACGCGAGAAACGGTCGCCATTGATACATTCGCTTCTCTTGCAACATCATAAATTGTTACATTCATTTCCTTACACTCCTTTTTCAAGAAACCTCTACAATTTAGTCTTATTCTACACTATCTATTAATGAATAAAAAAGGATATCCCTGAACTTTTATACTTTTTCAGAAAACCTTTCAATAGCACCCTCACTAATCATGTACCTTATCATACGACAGACAACATCTTCCTGCAATAATAGTCGACCATTGTAACAAAGTTTTCATGAACTTCTCCCTATTAACTTATCCTACAAAAGAATGATTCATCCTAGATCCTTTATAGATAGGGAATTTACTATTCTTTTCATTCTCCCTTCCCTCCATTTCAGGCAAAAAAATAAGCCAACCCGAAAAGCTGTACTTATCCATAAGCTCTGATGACTAGGCTTTAAGATAAGTTTCTTTTCGGATCAGCTAATTATCGTTCAAATTACTTTATACTCTTGCCTTTACACTTGCACCAATTTCATTATAGAAATGATCGAATTGGTCTAAATCCATTTGTTGAGCAGAATCAGAAAGTGCAACAGCCGGGTCAGGATGTACTTCCGCCATAACTCCGTCTGCCCCAATCGCAAGTGCCGCTTTCGCTGTCGGGATTAATAAATCTCTTCTACCAGTAGAATGAGTAACATCAACAAATACTGGAAGATGCGTTTCTTGTTTTAATATTGGAACAGCTGAGATATCTAACGTGTTGCGGGTTGCGCGCTCATACGTACGGATTCCTCGTTCACATAGAATGATATCGCCATTTCCTTGTGAAATAATATACTCTGCAGCATTGATGAATTCTTCAAGGGTAGCCGAAAGTCCTCGCTTCAATAATACCGGCTTGTTAACAGCTCCAGCTGTTTTAAGTAATTCAAAGTTTTGCATATTACGTGCTCCAATTTGAATCACATCAATGTAATCAATTGCTTTTTCAATGTCAGCTGGATTAACGATCTCACTTACTACCGCTAGATCGTATTCGTCTGCAACTTTTTTCAAGATTTTCAATCCTTCAATCCCTAGTCCTTGGAAATCATAAGGGGAAGTTCTCGGCTTAAATGCCCCACCTCTTAAGAGTTTAAGACCTTTTGCTTTAACTGCTTGAGCTACTTGTGCAACTTGCTCATATGACTCTACAGCGCATGGTCCGAAGATGAAGTGTGGATTGCCATCACCAATCGTTTCTCCTTTAATATTTACAATGGTATCTTCTGGTTTTTTCTTACGGGAAACCAAAAGTGCTTTTCGGTGATCATCCTTTTGAAGCTCTAAGCCCGCTTTGAAGATTTCTTTAAATATATGTTCAACCGTAGAATGTTCGAAAGGTCCATCATTATGCTCTTTAATTAAATCAAGCATATTTCTTTCTCGAACCGGATCATAGCGATTTACACCTTGTTTTTCTTTTACACGCCCGATTTCTTGTACTAAGCTTGCTCGTTCATTAATAAGTTCTAATAATTTCAAATTCTTTTCTTCTACCTGTTTTCGTAGTTGATCGAGCTCTTGATTACTCACTTGCCAACATCCTCTCCGTCAAATATTTCTTTCATCTTACATGAAAGCCTGTCATTCTTTAATTAAGATATGATACATTTTTTATATTAGGGACTATTATAATCGAATAAATCAGAAATGTCACGAAAAAATTCTTTATTAATTAAACGCTTTTAAGCACTAAAGTATTTTTATGATTTAAAACAAAGTAGGTGTATCCTTTTGGAGAAAAAAGAAAAGGTATTTGCATTAGATATTGGAACACGCTCTGTAGTAGGGATTATCCTTGAAGAACATGAAAAAGATTATAAAATAATGGATATGATCTCCAAGGAACATAGAGAAAGAGCGATGTTAGATGGACAAATTCATGATGTTCCAGCAGTATCCACGGTCATTTCAGAAATTAAGAAAGAATTGGAAGTGATTCATGGCCCATTAAAGAATGTTTGTGTAGCAGCTGCTGGAAGAGCGTTAAAAACGGAATTCTCAAGTGCCTCACTTTCTATTAATGGAAAACCCTTGTTAACACAAGAGGACATTCTGCATCTTGAACTATCAGCTGTTCAACAAGCCCAAGCGAAAGCAGCACAAAATGAATTTGAAGAAAGCTATCACTATTATTGTGTAGGATATTCTGTTCTTCATTATAAATTAGATGGTGAAGAGATTGGAAGCCTCATTGATCAACAAGGTGAAATGGCAAATGTAGAGATTATTGCTACCTTCCTTCCGAAAGTTGTTGTTGAGTCCCTTATCTCAGCCCTTCATCGTTCACAATTAGAAATGGAAGCCTTAACTCTCGAGCCTATTGCAGCCATAAATGTACTTATCCCCCTATCAATGAGAAGGTTGAATGTTGCTCTAATTGATATTGGGGCAGGAACCTCTGATATTGCGATTACAGACCGCGGAACCGTGATTGCCTTTGGTATGGTACCAACAGCAGGTGATGAAATTACAGAAGCTTTTAGTGATGAGTTCCTACTAGATTTTCCATTTGCCGAACAGGCGAAAAGACTACTTTCACAGCAATCATCCATTAAAATTCAAGACATCCTTGGATTTGAAAACACTTTGTCTAGAGAAGAAGTAGAAGAAAAACTAGCTCCTGCCATTAACCACCTAGCCCAAAAGATTTCATCGGAAATATTAAGGTTAAATAATCAAAAAGCTCCTAAAGCCGTCATGCTTGTTGGAGGCGGCAGTTTAACACCAAATATAACGGACAGGATTGCTGAATGTTTACAGCTTCCAACGAATCGTGTTGCTATTAGAGGGAGTGAGGCCATTAGCGAACTAACGATCAGTGATGAGAACATGAAAGGTCCTAAATACGTAACTCCCATTGGAATCGCTATTGCAGCCAAGAAGGCGCCTGTTCAGTATATAACTGCATATGTAAACGATAAGCCTATTCGAATGTTCGAAGTTAAACAATTAACAGTTGGTGATTGCTTACTAGCAGCAGGGATAAACGTTAAAAGACTTTATGGAAAACCTGGTCTTGCTATTATGGCTTATGTAAATAACCAAGCCATTACACTTCCTGGGACTTACGGAACCCCTCCTAGTATATCAATAAACGATGAACATGGATCACTAGAAACCGCTATAAACAATGGAGATCGGATAACAGTCGAAAAGGGAGAAGATGGTCACTCCCCTCACATAAAAATATCTGATTTACTTGATGCGATTCCGACTAAAAATATTAAAATAAACAATAAATCCTTTGAAGTTTCTATTAACGTCAAAAAGAATGGAAATTTAGTCGGCTTGAACGAAATCGTCAGCGATCAAGATCGTATAGAAGTTGAACAAACTCAAGACATAAAAGATGTGTTTCTTCAACTAGGATATCAAAAGTATTTGACACACCCTTTTCGTGTCACTATTAATGGTAAAGACACCTTTTTCCCTGCTTTTACTGGTAAGCTGAAAGCAAATGGAATCGACGTAAAGCCGACATATATTGTCCAGAATAATGATTCCATTGAATATAATCAACCCGAAAATCCAACTCTTCAGATGATTCTTGCCAAAAAGCAAATGAATTTAGAAAAAGAAATAATGGTCTTTTTTCACGAAGAAGAGGTTCGATTGAAGAAACAAATTGGGGAAGTATTAAGAAATAATAAGAAGCTTTCACTAGACTGCCTTATCCAATCAGGTGATTCAATTCAATATAAAATAAACGAAGATGCCACTTTCATCTTTCAGGATATCTTTCGGCATGTAGAAATTGAAATGCCAACAAATGCTAAAGGAAAGTTCATTCTTTTAAAAAACGGAGAAGAAACATCTTTCTATGATTCAATTACTACAGGGGATCGTTTGCAAATTTCCTGGCCACTCGTATCAAACGAAGAAAGATGAACCGGCAAAAAGAGGTTGCCCTAATGTAATGGGTCTGGAACAACAAATCAGGGGAAAGAAGCTTTCATTTTGACCTTTAGTTTGGACCAATCCATTGATATGGGCAACCTCATATTCATTTATAATAGGTTTAAAGTTTTCTGTGTGATATTCCAATGAGAAGCTGTCCACCCCGGTTTACCATCAATAAATAGAAAGGCTTGCGGAGACTCATGCTTTATTCCAAACCTCTCGGCAATATAATTAGATAGTGAGCGTGATTCCTGCACGGCTAGATAATAACCATCTATATTCTCATTATTTATGAAAGTCACATATTCATCATACGCATTCCCACTCACAGGACAAGTTAAACTATGCTTTAAGAAAAAGAAACGTTTATGCTCTTTCAATAGCTGTTCAAATTCTTCAATTTCATTGATTTTGGTCACCATTTCAAGCTCTCCTCTCTTTTCAATTGGCTCTTTTTGTAATGCTTGTTGTTATTTAACCCGCAGCCTGAATACACTTCGCGCACCTTAGGGTGACCCGTGAGCCTCCTCTGGGATCTCACTTTGGCCACTGTTCCCGCAGGGGTCTACGGTGTATTCAGGCTGCTCAATGCTTTTAAAATGTATTTCCGATTTATCTCAGGTGGTAACAAACTTTTAGAAAACAGCCTTCAATTAAAAACGGTGAAGTAATCTTACCACTTCACCGTTTTGATAATCAAGTTATTCGATTAGGCGGGCAGTATAATCAAAGTTTTGCCGTTTATTGTTTAATGATTTGTTCTGTTTCTTCAAAAGCCTTTTTCGTTTCTTCAAGCTTTTGAGTTACTTCATCTTCTTGATGTAAATCTGATGCAATAGCATCTTGAGGTAACTCCCCATTAACTACTTCTTCACCAGATTGACCCCTATAGGATTTTACTTTGTTTGCAATGTTTGAGGATTGTTCTTGAACTGACTTAGAAATAGCAGATGTCTTTTCTTTTGCAACAGCCGCGAGTTCGTTACTTTTCTCAACAGCGTTGTCCTTCCATTGACCTGTTTTTTCTTTCCACACACCAGCTTGCTCATTTAAATCAGTACGAAGCTCTTTCCCTGATTTTGGAGCAAGGAATAATGCGGTAGTAGCTCCTACAATTCCACCAATTAGTGTTCCGATTAAGAAATCCTTTGTGTTAATATTACTTTCCGTTGTGTTTTGGTTGTTTTCAGTTTGCTGTGCCATTATTAAAATTCCTCCCTTTTCTTATTGTCTGGCTCTTTGAACCATTCTCACTCTTTGTTTCTTCTCTTTAGATCTGGGTTCTTGGATGTGTTCATGTTGTTCTGTTGTTTCCACTTTTGATTCAGTGGGTGTGTTTTTTTGCTTCCACTTTTCTCTTAACTCCATGATGACATTTCCCCATTGAACAGCTTGAGAAATTTTATGTTGATTTCTCTCTAATTCAGAAGAGACAGAATTAGTAACTTTTCTTACAGAAGTATTTAATTCATTAATAGAGTCTCCCACACCTTTTACAGCATAGACGACTGTGTTTAAGCTTTCGGATTTTTTCTGGATATCCTCTGCTAATTGGTTCGTTTTATGTAACAAATCCGCTGACTCTTTTGTTACCCCCTGTAGCTGCCCTTCTAACCCTTCCATCGTGTTTGAAACATTATCTAGCGTAGTTTTTACCGACTTCAAGGTATTTGTAAGGCTGATAACTAAAATTAAAAAAGCAATTGCAATCAGGGCAACACTTAAATACAGTATGATTTCCATTTTCTATACACCTCCTGCTTACAGTATTCTTTACCCAAATAATTTTTTTATAAACAGTTAATTATACTTTCTGTACGTTCTACTCATTTTCCTGCCCTAACGAATATTTTTTTTAATTGTTTGCACAGCAATCATTAAAGGCAATCGAATAGATTTAAAAGCTATTGAGGAAAAAGGTTTTAATTATTTTCTGATTATACGATAAAATAGAAGAAAAGGAGGAATCTAAATGAAAGATCCAAGAATTGAAGTCCTAGCTAAAAATTTAATCCAATATTCTGTTCAACTGCAACCAGGCGAAAAAATTTTGATTGAAAACTTCGGGCTGCAACAGGAGCTTGTAACAGCCCTAGTGAAAGAAGCATATGCAGCAGGTGGTCATCCATTTGTCTCATTAAAAGATCACACAGTAGATCGCTCACTACTTATGGGAGCAAATGAAGAACAATATGAAATGATGGCACACTTCGAAGCCAATGTCATGAGTCAAATGGATGCTTATATTGGACTCCGATCTGGAGAAAATATTAGCGAGCAATCTGATGTTCCCGACGAGAAAATGAAAATTCACGGCAATACAATCGGAAAAAAAGTACATAGAGAAATTCGCGTTCCTAAAACTAAATGGGTTGTACTAAGGTATCCAAATGCTTCTATGGCCCAGCTTGCTAAAATGAGCACAGAGGCATTTGAAGACTTTTATTTTAACGTATGTAACCTTGATTATGCAAAAATGGATGATGCCATGGATGCATTGGTTAATTTAATGAACAAAACGGACAAGGTTCGCCTTACCGGTGAAGGTACTGACCTTACATTCTCCATTAAAGACATACCTGCTGTTAAATGTGCAGGCCGCCTTAATATTCCTGACGGAGAAGTATATTCAGCTCCTGTAAAAGACTCTGTTAATGGGACGATTTCATACAACACACCATCTCCTTACCATGGATTTACCTTTGAAAACGTTAAATTAACGTTTAAGGATGGGAAAATTGTAGAAGCAACAGCAAATGATACTGACCGTATAAATAAAATCTTCGATACAGATGAAGGAGCCCGATTTGTTGGAGAGTTTGCCATTGGAGTGAACCCCTATATCCAGCATCCAATGCAAGATATCCTATTTGATGAAAAAATCGATGGCAGCTTCCACTTCACACCTGGTGAATGCTATGAAGATGCCTACAATGGTAACCACTCTAATATCCATTGGGATATGGTTATGATTCAGCGATCTGAATACGGTAGTGGAGAAATTTATTTTGACGATGTGCTCATTCGTAAAGACGGGAAATTTGTTTTATCTGATTTAGAAGGGTTAAATCCGGAAAATTTAAAGTAACGATTTGATTGTAGGGTGACTCATGGGAGTTGCCCCTTTTTGTTGATTAAAGCCCTTCTTATGGCAGGGAAATGCATTGGGGAAAATAAAGGGGACAGCTTTTGGGGAAATGTACATTAAATTTTGTTTTCGTGCAATCGGGGTTGGGTTTGGTGCATAAATTTTAATTCTCGTGCAATTTTCGGGATATTCATATGATTAACCTTTTTAGAGTACTGGATAGAAGCGTATAGGATTTGTCTTGAAGATGAATGATGCCATTTGGATACGTGGAGCTTTGTTTGAAAGCCGGTTTTCGATTTCATATGCCTCTCATTCCCGTTTATGAGCCACTTTCATTCTTTTATGAGGCGATATCCACTTTTTATGAGTTTCTCACTCCTATTATGATCCAGTTTCCGAATTTATGCTCCACAACCTGCTTTCGAGCCAACTCATTCCTTTTAAGGGGCAACTTCAAATATTTGCACCTTTCACCAGATTTAAAGCTTTACCATACTTTAAGCGTATCTCCATCTTTTCTTCTCAAAAAAAGATGACCCATTAGGATCATCTTCTTTTATCATATAAGACACTTAAGAATTTTCTATTTTTAAATGTTCTTCAAGAGTATGTTCATATGCATCTTGGAATTTTTGGATATCTCCTGCACCCATGAATATTAATACACCATTTTCATGGACTAGAAGTGGTGACGTATTATCTTCTTGAATGATCATACTGCCATCGATTTTGTTCTGGAGATCTTTTATTGAAAGCTTTCCATGATTTTCTCTGGCTGATCCGAAGATTTCGCAGAGATACACTTTATCTGCCTCGCTTAAGCTATCGGCAAAATCGGTTAGGAAGGTCTGCGTTCTCGTGAATGTATGCGGCTGAAAGACTGCTATAATTTCCCGATCGGGGAATTTTTGTCTAGCTGCATCAACCGTTGCTTTGATTTCCGTAGGATGGTGAGCATAGTCATCAATAAGAATCTGTCCACCTAATTGTTTTTCTGAAAATCTGCGTTTAACTCCTTCAAAAGAAGCTAATCTTTCTTGTACCTTCCCAGGATCGATATCTTCGTAGTGACATAGGGCAATAACAGAAAGAGCGTTAAGGATACTATGGTCACCAAATGTATTGATTGTAAAGGTTGCGTAGAACTCGTTTCTGACAAATACATCAAAAGTTGTCCCACTTGGTTCTTTTACGATATTTCTTGCTTGAAAATCGTTTTCTTCTGCGAATCCGTAAAACAATACTGGTACTTTTGCTTGAATTTTTTGAAGTTGCTCATCATCACCGCATGCAATAATACCTTTTTTAACTTGCATGGCCATTTCTTGAAATGCTTCAAAGACATCGTCAATATTGGCAAAATAATCGGGATGATCAAAATCAATATTGGTCATAATAGCGTAGTCTGGATAGTAGGACAGAAAATGTCTTCTGTATTCACAAGCTTCAAATACAAAATACTTAGCATCTTTCTCTCCCTTACCTGTTCCATCCCCGATAAGATAAGAGGTAGGTTTAGCTCCTCTCATGACATGGGCTAGTAAGCCTGTAGTCGAAGTCTTTCCATGAGCTCCTGTCACAGCCACACTTGTGAACTTTTGCATGAAATCACCTAGGAACTTGTGATACCTAGTGATAGGTAATTCGAGTGATTGTGCCTGTTCAATTTCTTCATGAGTGTCAGGGAAGGCGTTACCCGCAATCACTTCCATACCTTCATGAATGTTTTCCGCATTAAATGGCATAATCTTTATCTGTGAATCTTCTAATGCTTTCTGTGTAAAAAAGTACTTTTCCACATCAGATCCTTGAACTTTATAGTCCATATCGTGAAGCACTTGGGCTAGCGCACTCATTCCAGAACCCTTTATCCCTACGAAATGGTATATTGTCATAATAGAACCTCCAACAATCGTCTATCTGTAAACAGTATATGATACTTAGCCTATTTTGCTATGTAATCATGTAACAATCTTTTTATAGTCGTGTTCTTATAGTTATCAATTTCATATTGCATCATTATATCATCTTTTCGAACCCATTACTATGAATCGGATGTTACAGTGTCTTTAAGATATAATGAACAGCATTCTCTTTAAGAAAACTTCTCCAGGCATTCTCTGAGTCACTTATCAGCTCATTATAGTCTTCTAAAAGATCCTCCATAAGTCCTTTTTCTTTCACCCCATAAACCGGGCCAATTAACATATGATTCGATTGAACCGGAATACTTCTCATAAATAAATATTGATCTGGCTTGATAAATTGTTTATATGGTTCTTTCATTACAAACATGTATTCATCATTTAAAAAGCTTCGAACGACTAGATGTTCATTTGATTGCTCGATTAATTTCACTGGTTGCCAGGGGGCTGTTAAAAACAGAGCCCCCAATACTCTGGTAGGCTCTGAAGCTTTAGAGACTTTCGAATACAAATATTGGTAGAAAATAGACTGACCCTTAATCGTTTTATAATCAAATAACAGCCAATGTTGAAACGTATCTTTAATTTTGGTTGAAGTTAATCCTTTATCTACAGCAATATGAAACTTTTCATAAAAAAGCATTTTTGCTCTTACTATTTCCCGAATATTAACTTCTCGGTCCAAAAATCGGAGGCTTTCATTGTACAAGTTCATTCCTTGTTTAATAGCCAATTGTAATTTCTTCTTTCGGTAAGAGTTTAAATGAACAAGGAAGTCCTTTTCAGACATGACATTTCACACCTATTCAAAATCGACCTTTTCTAAGCGAGGGTTCCAGCGTAACTTTCTCCCAGCTTTTGCTTGATGTTTACCGTCTAATATGACGTTATCGCCTGTGAATCCCATATTTATTTTTAATAAACTACTTCCGACTCCATAAACATCCACTGGAACATCATTGCTTTCAAATTGAGTAATTCGCTCCTCATTGAACCCTCCAGTTACGACAATCTTCACATGTTGAAAGCCTTCTGAATCAAGCTCATTACGCAACGCATGAACTAGTTCAGCATTGACCCCCCTTGGATCAAAGGTACCTAAGAGATGTTGATTACGAAGGAAATACTTGTCAATCATCGTTCTTGATGTGTCAATACGGACTCCTTTTAATTCATCCCCAAAAACTCGGGCAACTTTCAAGGAATCTGTTATCACATCATTATTGTAATCAGCAAGGGCAATCAACTCATCATTTGGGAATGTTTCTTTGTAAGCTTGCGTAGCCTCAACAATATCACCATTGAATAATTGAATAAGGGCGTGAGGCATCGTCCCCATTCCTTGCTTACCCCACCACTCATTCATAGCATTGGTTGCTTGGGCTGTTGAACCTCCGATAAAGGCCGCATAACCATCTCCTGATTGTTGTGTAAAATGATCGTCACGGTCACCCATAAATATGACCGGCTTCTGTGTACCTGATAAAGCAGCTGCTTTCATGACTCGGTAAACGTTTGTTGCAACTGACGTACGCCTCGCAAGGATCCCATCAATCATTCCTTCTAAGTATCCAAAATCTTGATAACGTCCCGAAATGGTTAGGACCGTCTCAAAAGGGTGTATTTCATCTCCATCTTTGAGTGAATGAATCTCAAGTTGTTCTGGATTGTCTGCGAATGTATGAAGAAGAGCAATGGCTTCATCCGTTCCACATAGTACCCCGTGATTCTTTTGAAAGAATTGCATGGTAATTTTACTTTGCGGTTTATACTTTTTTACAATTTCTCTCGTTTTCAAAAAATAAACAGCAGAGAACCAGCCTTCTTTTACTCTCTTATCAAATTTGAACGTTTTATTTGTTAACCGATTTATTTCACCTTGAAGTTTTAACTCGATTTCTTTCATCTCCGAAGCTCCTTACAATGTGCTGTAAAAAACAAACTGAGTAGAACGGTCTACCTTTTGAATGGTTTTGCCGTTCTCTCGCATTCCTAAGCATTTTTACACATAGCACTAGAATACCATGTATTAAAAATTGTTACTAGTCTCTTGTAGGGAGCCAAGATCTTCCTCTGTTATCAATACATCTCTAGGTTTACTTCCTCTTGCTTCAGAGACAATCCCATTATCCTCCATCATTTCTATTAATCTTGCTGCACGATTATAGCCAATTCGGAAGCGACGTTGTAGTAATGAAGTCGATGCACCACCTTGATCAATAACGAATTCACAGGCTTCATAGAATAATTCATCTTCTTCCTCTACTACTTGAGCCTTCTTCAAAAGCTCCTCTTGATGAAAGAGATAGTTTGGTTCCTGTTGTTCTCTCGCATGTCGAACGATATCATCAATCTCGTCATCTGACACATATGTTCCTTGCAATCTAGTCGGTTTAGAAGATCCGTTTTCTAAAAAGAGCATGTCACCTTTCCCAAGTAAACGTTCTGCACCACTTGAATCAATAATCGTCCTAGAGTCTACTCCAGATGAAACAGAAAAGGCAATTCTCGTTGGGACATTTGCTTTAATTAGTCCTGTAATGACATCTACAGAAGGTCGTTGAGTCGCAATGATAAGATGAATGCCACACGCCCTTGCTTTCTGGGCAATTCGACAGATCGCCTCTTCCACATCTGCAGGCGACATCATCATGAGGTCCGCTAATTCATCAATAATAATGACGATATACGGGAGCTTGTTCTTAAGCCTACCTTCACGCTTTGCTAGTTCATTAAATCTTGTAATATCTCGAACTCCTGTATGAGCAAATAGTTCGTACCTTCTTTCCATTTCCTCTACAGCCCATTTTAATGCAGCCGTTGCCGCTTTAACATCTGTAATCACTGGGCTGACAAGATGAGGAATTCGATTATATGGTGCCAACTCTACCATTTTAGGATCTATCAATAATAATTTTAATTCTTCTGGATTAGCTTTGTATAAAAGACTCACTAAAATCGAGTTTATACAAACACTTTTTCCTGAGCCAGTAGCACCAGCAATTAAGCCATGCGGCATTTTACTCAAATCAGTAACGATCGGCTGACCAGAAATATCAAGTCCCAGTGCAGCCGTTAAAGGAGAATCCGAGTCCCTAAAAGCCTCACTAGTAATAATTTCACTGATACATACTGGTCTGCTATCTTGATTCGGAACCTCAATTCCGACGGTATGCTTGCCAGGTATCGGCGCTTCAATACGAATATCTTTTGCCGCTAGACTTAACTTAATGTCATCTGATAGATTGGTAATTTTATTCACCTTAACCCCTGGTTCTGGCTGGACTTCAAAGCGCGTAACGGATGGACCTTGTGTCACATTCACAACCCTTGCTTTAACATTAAAGTTCAGGAGCGTATCATTTAAAAGATGACTTTGTTTCGTTAGCCACTCTGAGCTCATTTCTTTCGCAATAGGTGGTGCTAAGTGATTGATTGATGGAAACTGATAATCCCCAGCGGTCTCTTGATAGAAATCTGTTTTCTCTAGCTCTTTGTACTCTTCAATGGCTTTTTCGCCTTGCCTTTCACTGCTTGTTTCAGTAAATACCGTTTTCGGTTTTGAATTTCCTCTACCCATCTGACCTTGTTCCAGCTTCCTTTTATCTTGCTTTAACATAAGGACATTAAAGGGAAGGTGAGAACGACTTGACTTCTTTTTCGGCGGTTCTGCTTTTTTCTCCTCAACAACTTCAAGGCGCGGGGCATCTTTTACCTCTTCTGTTTCTGTAGAGGTCCCCCTAAGTTCTTCGATTCCTTCTCCTGTTTCTTCTACCTGATCGGTTTCTGGAACAGCTTCAATTGCAGTAGCAACCTCATTCTCTGTAATCTCTTTTTCAAAATTGACGTGGGTTACAGTTGTACTTTCTTCACTCTCTTCAACCGTCTCCAATTGAATTTCTTCTATATCCGGGCCAGACACTGGATATTCGGTCTTAGGTACAATTAATTCAGGCTCACGCTCATGATTATTTTCCTCTTCCGTTTCAAATGAAAGTGGAGCTGATTTCACTTCAACCTTAGCGGGGGCATGGACGAACTGCTTTCTAAGTTCTTCGTAAGTCTTAAGTTCAATCGGAACAGGCTCATGAAAAGTTTCTTCTTTTTTTTGATTTGGCCTTTGATTAAACCCGTATATAGGTGAAGGTATTTCTGTTGGACGAAACGGTCGTTGATATGGATCATTTTTCTTTTTCTTCTCAATTTTCTTTGTATCCTTTACTACAACTTTCTTTTCCTCTTTTTTCTTAACAGGTTTCTTTTTTTCTTGCTGGGGCTTTGGCGGCTCTTCCTTTGGTCGCCTTCTCCCTTTTGGCTTTTCCTCAGACCCATCTGGAATGATCGGGAAACGAAATTCCCCTTTTGGATATTGATAGGTCATTCTTGTTTCAAGTTCTCGGTTTTTTTCAAATTTTTTCTTTTTTTCTTTTTGTACAGTATGATTCGGTTCTTCTATATAATCGTCTTCGTCATCGCTTACTCTTCCTAATAGTTTTTTTATCCAACTCAATATAATCACTCTTTCTATTAGAATCACCTTTCATTGTATCAGTTACAGGAAAAAATTCGAGTACATTTGCTAGATTAGGAGTTATGTTATAGAAAAATACAAATTAAAAAACAGAGACTGTGCCAAAAGGTACGAACCTTTTAGACAGTCACTGTTAGGATTCGGTAAATCATGATGAAAATGGCTCACCAATGACTTCATTTTCTTCTAACACTAGTATTCCTTTTTCTTGTGGAGCATTTGGAAGATCTAATTCTTTTGCTGAACAAATCATTCCAGACGAAGCGACACCACGAAGTTCAGCATCTTTAATGACCATTCCGCTAGGCATAACAGCCCCTACTTTTGCTACAACTACCTTTTGTCCACGCTCTACATTTGGTGCCCCACATACAATTTGAAGGGTTTCATTTCCGACATTAACTTTACAAATATTTAATTTGTCCGCGTTCGGATGTTTTTCTTTTTCTTCCACATAACCTACAACAAATTTAGGTGAAAAGTCGGCATCTATTTCTTCTGTAAACCCGTTTTCTTTCAAGGCATTGTTAATTTTTTGAAGTCGGTCATCGTCCATTGTGACTTGACCATTTTCACTTATATTTAGATATGTAGAGGCTTCAAATAAATTGTATCCAAGAGTCTCGCCGCTCTCTTCATCAAAAATGCGTGTGGCATTTCCTTTTTTCTCAAATCCTTTTTCACCTTCAAAGGATGGTGTTAAGGAAATGATAAGAGTATCTCCAACACCTTCTCTATTATAAAAAACGTTCATAACCATTACTCCTCTCTAGATTTTCGATTTTTAGCTAAAATAAAGATTGGTTCAAGTTCATTCTCTTCATAAAGGAATGATAAAGCGGTAATGGGAACATGTCCATTTGTGAAAAAACTCATGGTTAATTGAGCTAGGACATCATACCCTGTTTCGTTACGAATATCACCAATGATAAGGACATCCTGGTGTGGAACAGATACCGTCATTTCTCCCTCAAGCTTATCTTTCATCTCTTTTAAAAGAGATTCATTTAAAATTCGACTCGCATCATAACCATCTTTACTATTTAAAAAATAAAAGATGTTGCCAGCAATGGTATCCTGGTTCATATTCGTAGGTAATGAGCGAAGATTAAACCTGGCCATTTCTTTCATCTCTTGCTCATTCCAGCCTTCTTTAGCCAATAGCTCCCTGTCTATCATACGATAGGTCTTCCCCAAGTCAAGAGCAAAATAAATCCGAGTTTCTGCCGTATGCTCCTCTGTGATAAATGGCACACCCTCTCTTGCTTCAGTTGGAAAAGAAGTGGAGCGAATAACTGGGAAGATTTTCTTTTCTTCATTATGTAAAGAATGATCTTTCCCCATTACATTTAAGGCTTCTTCAACATAATAGACGACCTCATCAATTGCCTTTTCTTTTTGGTTTTCCCATTTTGCTACAATTGGAGGAAGGGTAATGGTAATTCCTTTTCCAGTCTCTTTATTCTCAATTCTTAGCGAATCTTTGTCACGATCAAAATGGAATGTTCGTTGTGAGGCAGCGAGTCTATTTTCAAGTTTTTCCCTTATCTGTTTTATGTCCATAATTATTCCCTCCTTAAGATTAGAGGTCTCCCTTTAAGTGTTACCGTTATTATTGTACATTAAAATCCCTTCAACACAAAGGATGAAGGGACTTTAATGTACGTGTTATTTGGAAAGGGAGTCAATAAACTTTTCAATCTCTTCTTTAGTCTTTCTTTCCTTACTTACGAAGCGTCCTAATTCTTCTCCATCTTCAAATGCCAAGAAGCTTGGGATACCAAAAACATCAAGTTCAATACATAGATCGATAAACTTATCACGATCGACATAAACAAGTGTATATTCTGAATACTTCTCTTCAATTTCTGGTAGAATTGGCTCAATGATACGGCAATCAGGACACCAATCAGCTGAAAACATAAAAATATGCTTACCGGTAGATTTTCTTTCTTTAAATTCTTCCATCGTTTCTAACTTTTTCATATTACTTTCCTCCAGTTCTAATGAGCAATTGCCCATCTTTGATCCAACCTTTTTTTCTCATATATTCTGATAGTATCAGGCTGATCACGGCAGGTCCAATAAAATGCAACACAAGAACCTTCACTATTACACCTGAGGTAAATCCCATTACAGAAAAGGTCATGATTTGTCCTACAAAACCGCTAGTCCCCATGCCCGCTCCTGCAGGATTATTTTGCATCACCCAAATGGTCGTTCCAATTGGTGCGAGAATTATACCGGCAATGGTCGGTGGGATAAGAACGAGAGGGTTACGAATAATGTTTGGGACTTGAAGCATAGATGTCCCCAAACCTTGAGCAAATAATCCACCGATCTTATTCTCACGATAACTACTCACAGCAAATCCTATCATTTGAGCACTACAACCAATTGTCGCCGCACCTGCAGCAACTCCGTTTAGTTCAAGCATAAAAGCAATGGCCGCACTTGATATCGGAGCTGTTAATGCCAATCCCATTAATGCTGCAACCAGAATCCCCATTATAATCGGGCGCTGTTCTGTACTCCACTCAATCCAGCTCCCAAACATTTTTATAAAGCTATCAATTTCCGGACCTATCAAGGCAGAAATACTATAACCGGCTAGGATGGTGACAAAGGGTGTAACGATAATATCAATTTTTGTTGTTTTATTTACAAGCTTTCCGATTTCTGTGGAAAATACAGCTGCCACATAGGCTCCAGCAGGTCCACCCAATGTGTAGCCCGCTGCTCCCGTCACAACAGCAGCAAACGTGACCAGTGGCGGAGCACCTAAACCATAGGCAATGGCCACACCGATAGCTGGCCCCGTCAAGCTCATAGCGAGTTCTCCCATTTCCGTGAAGAATTTGTAGCCCGATTCATCTCCGATTGTTTTAATAATCAACCCAATAATCAATGAGCTGAATAAACCTAAAGCCATATAACTTAAAGCATCTATAAAATACACTTTTGCAGATATATTTACATTCTTACTCTCTAAGAACTTTTTCAATCATGCTCCCCCCTTCTACAACTATTTACTAGTGTAAAGACACATGTTGTTTTTGTCTATATTTAATTTAGGAAGGTTCTTCACCTTTTGTTTCCGACCATTAATTTTTTTAAAAAAAGCCATTATTTCAATGGATCCTACAATAATAAAAAAGAGGACACCTAAAATAAACCTACCAAAATGAAGACCTGTGGTTTATTTTAGATAATCCTCTTTCTTACTTGTATTTTACAGAAGATATTACATCCATCATGAATTCAGCTGCATCGGAGAGATCGTTTTTATCACTTTTTGTTGTCATTTTAATGCCGCCTATTCCCACCGTTAATTCATACTTATCATTTTTTATTTCCCTGACAATAAAATAACCAAAACGATTATTTTGCTCGAATGTCTTTTCTTTAATAATACCAGTTTGATCTTTAATGGAAGATTTATAAAGTGTCTTACTATTATATTCTTCATTAGGGTTATTAAATAAAATAAAAGTATTATTTCCTTTTTCAATAATTACATTGTTTGCCTTTTTTTCTTTTATATCCGCGCCGAAGGGTAAATGAAACTTAAATCTTTCCGTTTCCTCATCTATTTTCCCATTAGGGTTATCCAGTGAATCACTAACAATTTTTTCAATGTTCTCTAAATGTTCATCTAGAGTCATGTTATTACATCCCGATATAATTAGAACAAGAATAATCATAGCCATGTATTTTTTTTTCATAGGATCCTCCTTTACCCGTCAAAAAGTATTATTGACATCCTCTGCATTCTCTAGTTTCCCAAAAACGTCAATCATTTATCCCTAAAGAAAGTGTATATCAAGGAAAGTAATGAAGGTTTCATGATAAAATAGGTTAAATTCATGGAGGAGGGATTCTAAATGGAATTGACCATTTATTTGGCTGGAGAGATACATAGCAGTTGGAGAGATGAAGTTAAAGAAAAAGTTCGGTCATTAAATCTACCTATATCTTTTGTGGGTCCTATGGAAAATCATGACCGTTCTGATTCTATTGGAGAAGAGATTCTTGGAAAGCAGCCAAATGCTGTTTTAAGGGACGAGGCTGCTTCTAGCTTTAATAATCTTCGCACCGGAGTTCTTATGCATAAATCAGATATCGTGATTGCTTTATTTGGTGAAAAATACAAACAATGGAATACAGCAATGGATGCTAGCGCCGCATTATCACTTGGAAAACCGCTTATTTTAATTCGACCAGAAGAACTTCACCACCCTTTAAAAGAGCTTTCTAGTAAAGCAAACGTAACAGTCGAAACAGTTAATCAAGCAATAAAAGCACTAGCCTATATTTTTGAAACGAGGTAGCACCAAAAGCGGAAACGCCTTTTTTTGATAAGCATAAACCGAGTCATGAAGGAAGGGCGCTTTTCCCTTCCTTCATGGCTTGGCTTATGACTCGAGGGCCAAGGCGCTCGAGTTGACTAAATAAAAAGCAGAAGAGTTCAAAAAGAAGAATAATCCTATACAAAAAAATCCATGAACGACACTCTCTTCAAAACTCCTCTCTCTGATAACGGAGCTTAGCACTCCCACTTCAGGAGCATTGGGGGTCCGTCACTACCTAGAAAAATTATTTGAATTTACTTGACTACAAGCCCCGTCAAAAACCCACACCCCAATGGTAGGGACTGACACCACGGTCTTAAAGAAAAACCACTCACTCAGGTCATTAGCTTTTTCGATACTGCCACTGTCCAATAAGTAGTCTAACGACATGATAAAACATGTCATGTCGAGTAATCTTTCCGTTTGAAAGGATTCCGATGGCACCTTCACTATGACGTATTCCTTCTCTTTGACAATAATCATCCATTACAGGTCCAAGCTCTTCTCGACCTCTCAACCTCTCAGCAATACTTTCAGGAAGGATGATTCTCGCTCCCCCTGCAATAATAGGAGGATGAGTGTTGGTAGCTAAAGCGCCCCAATTGCTTAGCGCAAGTCCAAAAGGTGTTTCCATCACACCACCTTCTAATCCAATACCAATATCCCCACCAGATATCCCTAAAACGCTTTGTGCACGATTAATGGCGCCTTTGGCTGTTTCATCATCTGAAAATGGTTGTTCACTGACATCGGATTCCGTTTTATATGCTTCAAATAAAAAACGCAAGTCCTCTTGTGCAAAACCGTCTTTTACTGCCTTTACTTTCGCAGGATTTTTCGTTCCAATTCCAACGAGCATGATGGATCCTCCAATTCTATTTTTATAGACATTGAAAAGTGGTGACCCTATAGGCCACCACTTTTAAGAATTACTTTAGCACTTTATTCTTGTTTTATAAAGACTGTATTCGCATAGATTGTTGCTTTTCGAACAAGAATAGAAACCCGTAATGATTATGGTTTCGGGGCATCTTTTCGTCAAGGCAATAATTGGTTCACTTATTGAATGATTTAAGATGTCTATAATTGACTAAAAGCAACAAAGTTTACGAAAAGAGCCTTTATAAATGATTATCCATTCTGTCTAATGGTATCAATTGTTGTTTGATCACAATTCTTTACAAGCTTCGTGATTAATTCTTTTGCAGCAGCATAGTCATCGATATGGATCATGGATGCATGTGTATGAATATAACGGGAGCAAATTCCAATAACTCCACTAGGAATACCTTCATTCGAAATATGTACTCGTCCTGCATCTGTTCCGCCTTGTGAAATAAAATATTGATATGGAATATTATTGGTCTCTGCTGTATCAAGAATAAACTCTTTCATTCCTTTATGTGTAACCATTGAACGATCTAGAATACGAAGCAACGATCCTTTTCCTAGCTGACCAAACTCTTTCTTATCTCCTGTCATGTCATTAGCTGGGCTTGCATCCAATGCGAAGAATATATCTGGTTTAATCATGTTAGCGGCAGTTTGTGCCCCTCTAAGACCAACTTCTTCTTGTACAGTCGCCCCTGAATAAACTACGTTTTGATGTTCTTCGTTTTGCAGTTCTTTTAATAATTCAATAGATAAACCACACCCATAACGGTTATCCCATGCCTTTGCCAAAATTTTCTTTTCATTAGCCATAGGTGTAAATGGACAAATTGGAACGATTTGCTGTCCAGGCTTGATTCCAATTTTTTCAGCATCTTCTTTATCGTCAGCACCTATATCAATAAGCATGTTTTTAATATCCATAGGTCGTTTTCTTTGTTCTTCACCTAATAAGTGTGGTGGAATAGAACCAATAACACCGACGATTGGACCGTTATCAGTAATAATTTGAACACGCTGTGCAAGTAGAACTTGACTCCACCAGCCCCCTAATGTTTGGAAACGAAGCATACCGTTATCAGTGATGCTGGTAACCATGAAGCCAACTTCATCCATATGTCCAGCAACCATAACAGTAGGACCATTTTCTTTCCCTATTTTCACTCCGAACACTCCGCCTAATCCATCTTGGACGACTTCATCAGAATATTTTGCAAGCTGTTCTTTCATAAATTTACGGACTGCATGTTCATTACCTGGTGCACCAGGCAGTTCCGTTAACGTTTTAAAAAGCTCTAAAGTTTCTTGATTCATAAGATAACTCCTTTATATGTATTCTAAAACTTCTTCTTATTCTATTTTACAGAAATTTCATACGACTTGCCACTGTAACCTTTCTTTTCTTGATAAAGTGAAATTCTCTGCCGAGGAGAGTATACTGAAAATATAAACATTAAGGAGGCGTCTATGTTGAACTGGAAATCATTAATACTCGGTGCTGGTGTTGGATTTATTGGAGGATACCTAGTGAAGGATACCGTTACTTCTCGTACATATATTTCAGCTGAAAGGGTTCTTCTCCAAGTGAAAAAGTCTTTTAAAAGGGAAGGAACGATTGATGGATCTTGGATTCATATGAAAACGGAAGACTATCAAAAACACGCGATTAAAACGAAAATCTATCGAGGCGGAATCTCCCGTAGTCAAAATGGCCAATTGCAGCAATTTGAATTTATTGCAGACGCTTATACTGGATCTGTTTTGGATGTTTATCTATTATAAAGGCTGTTTTCGCATAGATTGTTACTTTTCGAACAAGAATAGAAATCCGAAATGATTAAGGTTTCGGGGCATCTTTTCGTCAAAACCATAAGTGTTTCACTGATATTGAATGATTTAAGATGTTTATAATTAATCAAAAGCAACAAAATCTACGAAAAGAGCCTTTATAAAATTGCTCAATTCTAAAAAAATCCAACCTCATGCAAAATTCAATCGAGGTTGGATTTTTTTGATTATTTTTCCCGTAATACAGAAGATACGATTTCTCCTTCTGAATTCCACTTTAATGCTCGAAATTTGGCATCATGATAAAACACAAACCAGTAGTTTTCGTCTAAAGCTTTCGAAATCCACTTCTGTTTGGCTTCTATTGAGTCCATCGGATAGTCATCATAAGCAAGTACCCATAATGGATTCTTATGTGCATGAGTTGGCATCAAGTCTGCCATATGAATAAATTTATCCTCACCATTTTCATAGACGATGATAGAATGTCCATTACTATGTCCACCGGTATGTATCATTTTCAACCCGTCAAGTACTTCGATTTCCTCTTTGAAGGGCTGGACTTGATGTTTAATTGCCTCCCAATTTTCTTTCCAATATGTATTTCTAGAACGAATATTTGGAGCTCTCATTTCATCCCATTCGGTTTGCGATGTATAAATTACTGCATTTGGAAATACAGACTTCCATTCATTATTTTCAAAAGTGGTTAACCCGCATGCATGATCAAAATGCATGTGTGTCATCAGAATAATATCAATGTCATCGGTCGTTAAACCTAATTGTTTCAAAGAGCTTACCATTTCAGATTCTTCTAATACCCCATAGTTTCTTCTCTGCTTCTCAGAAAATTTACCATTTCCGATTCCCGATTCAATGAGAATGTTCTTCCCATGAAGCTTGAAAAATATCGGATCTGTTCTGAGCTCAATTTGATTACTTTCGTTGTGAGGATACTTCTTGGACCAAAGTGGTTTTGGAACAACACCAAACATTGCTCCCCCATCCATATGTGTGACTCCTCCACTTAACCATGTTAACGTATTTTCACCAATCTTTACGGTTTCCATTCTTACCCCTCCCCTTGTGTTGCTGTCCCATCTATTTTAACAAATCAATATTCTCACGACCAATAGAAAGCCATTTGGAAGGTTCATTTCCAGAGATATCGACTTAGGAAAACACCCTGCCTCTGTCGGAAATTGTCGAGAAATCGATAAACACACCAAAGTTGAGAATAAAACCATAAAAGTTTAGAATTAATCCTTAAAGTTGAAAATAAACCATATCAGAGAATTCATTTCAAATAAAATATACCACTTTTGAGCCATTAAACTGTAACTATGAAAATATATTTCTTAACAAGCCAGGCTAAAATAGAAAAAACCGCCTCCAAGACGGTTTTTCTTAACTAGCTTTGATATTTTACCTCACATCGATAAATTCTTTGTCCTTTTGCAGAGAATTTCTCTTCATATTCGGTCATAATGTTTCCTTCGAAATCGCTTTTATGAAGATCAAGACTTAAAAATGTCAATAATAATCCATAGTAGGAAAAGCTTTGTAATGAGTATTCAAATAAACCTTGATTATCGGTTTTAAAATGGATTTCTCCTCCATCAACCATAATCTCTTCATAAAGCTTTAAAAAATCTTTGTAGGTAAGGCGGCGTTTCTCATGTCGGTTCTTTGGCCATGGATCAGAGAAGTTTAAATAAACTCGATCAACGTCTCCTTTTTCAAAATACTCTTTTAAATCTTTTGCATTAACATTTAATAATTTTACGTTTGGTAATTCAGCTTCGATTAGTCGATCTAGAGCAGTTATAATGACACTATCATATAATTCAATTCCAATATAATTAACATCTGGATTCGCTCTTGCCATCTCTGTTACAAATTGACCTTTTCCTGTTCCAACTTCTATATGGACGGGATTAGGATTTCCAAAGACCTCAGCCCAATGACCCTTATATGTTTCAGGCTCAGCGATTGCATATTGGGGATATTGCCCTAATTTTTCGCCTGCCCATGGTTTATGTCTTAAACGCATTTTGACACCTCATTTTTTTCTTATCGACAAAACAATACCATGACGTTCTCTTTCACGCAACACCCCTTCTCTTTTTATCGATACTGTGAATATAGTTTAACGATTTATCCTTTTGAAAAACCAACACAAAGGGCGTAATCATGCATAAAGAAAAAAGGAAGTCACAAACTAAGGTGACTTCCTTTTTTTAATCTATTTGAAAGGGTGTAAGATATGCCACTCAACCATCAGGATCAAGTGCAGTTATTAACCGATATTTTAAGCAACCATCAAACTGATTGTTGCGGTTCTATTTCAGAATGTGAGCAGTTAGAAAGATTAGTTAAATCTCTAATGGTAAATTCAAATATCCAAGAAAATATAAAGCCGGTATTAGAAGAGATTTACCAATACAGTCAGCACGGGATTAATTCCCATAGCCTTGATGACCATATCTTATCAAATCAGCAAAAATTATCTCAATGGGTAGATAACATGAACATGTATACCTAATAAGTCTTATAGGATGGAATGTAAATATTCAATCCAATGATTCATTTCATGAAAACGAGCTTTTCCTTTATGCCATTGAATGAACATCAACGTTTGGGAAACAACATACCATTTCATTCGTAATCTCAAATGGTCTGTAAGTGGAATTCCATATTGCAATAACCAATTCTCCCAATCTTCTTCAGGGATATACCAATACAGCAACAGTCCTATATCGATTGCAGGATCCCCTATCATAGCCCCATCCCAATCAATTAAATATAGCTGGTTGTTGTCTGATAGCAACCAGTTGTTATGATTGACGTCCCCATGACATACCACAAATTCATAATGTTTAATATTATCAATTTCATTCTGTAAAAAAGTAAGACCATGTCTAACGATAGGAAGGGATAGTACATCAAAATCCAACCCTGTCTCTATTTCTGTTAGCATGTGTTCTGGCTGAAAACGCTCTTTTCCTAAACGTTCAAGCATTGTCAGCAAAGGTTTAGAAGAGTGAATTTTCTTCAAAAGCTTTGCTACTTCTTGTTGTGTCATTTCTACAGGCTTTAGCTCTCGACCGTTTAGCCAATGCTGCGCCGTAATGACATCTCCGTTTTCCAACCTTTTTGTCCAAACTAATTTCGGGACAATTCCCTCAGCTGAAAGAACAGCGAGAAAAGGTGACGAATTTCGTTTGAGAAATAGCTTTTTCTCTTGATGCCTTGCAAAAAACGCTTCTCCAGTCGCGCCTCCTGCGGGTGATATTTCCCACCCTTGATCAAATAAGTGTTCCAACATTATTCACCTTCTATTGGTTTCAATGTAAATGTTTTTCACCTGTCACGATAACCATTCAATGATACATCTATTATATTTACTGTACTATCGATATCTTTGATAAAACGAAAAAAGACAGCTATTGGGCAAATGAAGTTCAATAGCCATCTTTTTAAAAGTTTATCGTCATTTACTATGTTTCGTCAAGTGTTCATTCAAACCTTTACCTTACGCATATATAGAGAGCAACCGGTTCAACTTTCAAACAATTACCTTCAGTGTAATACATTGGAAGTAGATCAGCTCGATTTACATCAGCTAGAATTCCATATTGGCTTCCACTTGGTAAACTGATGGTAGTAGTTTCATTTCCAGCATAATAAATAAGGAATAGTTCATTCCATGGACCAAATTCTTTTACATTCTTATAATGTAAGGTGACTAATTTTTCCTTTGGTGATCCGAAATGCACATACTTATGAATGAAATCAGAACTAGAGAAGCGAAAGGCCCCATGTGCTTTTCTTATCGAGATTAGACCTTTAATATATTCGATATTTTCATGGTAAATGACCCTTTTCTCCCAATCGAATTGATTAATATCATCCGGTGCATTATAACTATTTTCGACCCCTTTTTTCGTACGGAAAAATTCCTGTCCTGCATGTAAAAAAGGAATTCCATTCGCCATTAATACCATAGCCGTCGCTAGTTTATGGTGCTTCCTTCCCCAATTTTCCCCCTCAATACAAGCGGAAGTTTTATCCCACAGCGTATGATTGTCATGGGACTCTACATAATTCACCGATTGTGTAGGGGAAAGAAATATTCCTTTTTCATCCTTCTTTAAACCAATACTTCCCATTAAAACATAACCCGCTTTATGTTCCATCTGTCCGTGACCTAGGGCAAAACCTCGGTCATATAAATTAAATGTACTACCTTTAATCCAGTCTCTAAAGCGGTCATTAAATTGACCGATCCCCTCTAGTTTTGAAGCATTTTTAATATTTGCTTTTAATTCTAGTGGTAACGGAGTATTTAGATCCCAACCTTCACCAATTATGATTGCTTGAGGTTTGATTTCTTCCACTTTTCTTTTTACCTCATTCATCGTTTCAACATCAAGGATTCCCATTAAATCAAATCGAAACCCATCAACACCATATTCTGTTAACCAGTATTCGATGGAATCGACGATGAATTTTCTTGCCATTAATCGTTCAGAGCCGAAATCATTTCCTACCCCTGTTCCGTTAGAAGGTAAGCCATTAACGTCATGTCGGAAATAATAACCAGGAACCAATTTCTCGAAAGAAGAATCTTCACGGATATAAACATGATTAAAGACTACGTCTATTATAACCCGTAATCCTTCTTGATGAAGAGAAGCAATCAGTTCCTTTAATTCGATTATTCGAATATATGGATCTGCTGGATTTGTAGAATAGCTGCCTTCAGGGGATTGAAAATAAAGTGGGTTATATCCCCAATTGTATTGTTTATTTGGGTTCTCATCTAATACGCCTGCAAAATCATTAACAGGTAATAATTCTACATGGGTAATTCCTAATTCTTTCAGGTATGTTACCCCAGTACTTTTCCCTTTTAAAGGCTCTGTATTCTTCTCAGTAAAAGCTAAATATTTTCCTTTATGCCTCATCCCACTATCTTTGTGTATCGAAAAGTCCCGAACATGGAGTTCATAAATGATAGCATCTGTTGGAGAAGGTAACGAAGGAAGTGGATGAAGATCTACTTTCGTATTGGCAGAATCTATGACACATCCCCATTCACTATTAATCGTGACGGATCTCGCATACGGATCGATCGTTTCTTGCCATTGCAAGTTCACACAAACTAAATAGGTGTAATAGTGCCCTTCAACATTTTCTAGTACCATCGTGGACCATACACCTTTTTCGTTTCGAACTAGAGGTATTTTTGAAATCTCATTTGTTTTCGGATTTTTAAGCTTTAATGACACCTTCGTAGCTGTTGGTGCCCAAACTTTAAAACTGGTTTCATTTTGGTGAATTACCGCTCCTAAGTCATTACCCTCATAATAAAACATCTCATCAAATTCCTGAGTTCGAATAACCGCACCAATTTGAAGATCGGTAGTCTGACCATTTTCATCTTGTACAAGATAATTCTTTCCAAATTGAGGAGTGTGTTCACTTTTACAAACATATTTCTTTTGATCATGAAGCGTGATCGTTTCTAAAATAGGAAGACTCCACTCCTCTTTCCCATGGATTAACTTAAAGAAAGAAGAATGACCATCATTGTATGAATACGGTAACAGGACGGTTATAAGATCTAAGCGATCAAGATAGGCAAAAAAATCTCGTTTAATTGAAAGCATTTATGAAAGTCACCCTTTCTTTAGGTTTTAATTCACTTTTCTTAAATGCTTACTTATTTCATCATGACTCGTTAGCGCTCTAAACATCTTCCAACTCTCTCTTTTAATGGTTATATGTAACGAGTTTTGCTGATGAATGGTCCCAATACTATCGCCGTCCACGTGCAGTAACATGCGATCCTTTGTATTGATTAAGATGTCCTTACCCGAAATGGTTTGAACTTCTTTAAAGTGAGTATGTTTCCCAAAAAATACAGATAGAAAAACCAGTAGCAATTTATGCCTAGAGAGATTATGAACAATTGTTAAGTTTAGTTTCCCATCATCTGGCTTTGCCTCTGGGGAAATAATCATCCCTCCGCCATAGTAAGGTTGATTTGAACAGGTTATAAACCATGTATTTTCAAATTCATATTCGATGTTATCTATTGTCAGATGTACGGTAGAGGTTTGGTAAACTAAAGCTTCCTTTATAATAAAGATGGCATAAATAAGTTTCCCTAAAGAAAATCGGTTCAATAATTTTTTTATTTTAGATGCATTTGACTTTTGGGCAACAGCAGCATCAAACCCTACTCCTATATTATTCACAAAAGACCCATTTCGGTACTCACGGAGCTCGTATATTCCTGCATCAAAATATTCTAAGTGAGGAGAGCTTTTCTGGAATTCATTGATTTTCTCTAAGCACCTTATCGGTTTATTAGACCAGTTAAACCCTCTAGCAAAATCATTTCCACTTCCTGCAGGGACATAACCAATCGTGATATTTTCATAATCAAGTGTGGCCTCAATCACTTTACTGATTGTTCCGTCGCCCCCTACTCCAATAATATAAAGGGAATCATGTTTGTATTGCTCTGCAAGCTCTGATATTTTCTTACTCGCTTCTTCAGGAGTATTAGTATAATAAGCTTCTTCAGTGCCATGTAATCGACTCTTAATTCTTCTCCAAATGAAACGGGAATAACTGTTTTTAGCTGACAGATTGACAATATAGATCGTTCTCATTTTTCTTTAAATTCCTTATCACTTTTAAACTCAATGTCCATTTGATCTTCCCACAAAAATCGTTTAAAGGATGTCGTTTGACAGTACTCTAATAAACTTTGTGCTGCCTTCAACTGGACATTCTTTATTGGTGAAGACTGCCTTCTCATTTGCCCGAACCATTCATCATATCTTCTTTTATCAAGTAATTGAAGATCATGCGGGACTAGAGGGAAATCTATAAATCCATTCCGGCTTATAATGGCTTTCTTAAGTGGTATTTCAATATTCCGGTGGCGAAAAATTTGCGAAATAATATTTTCCATTCTTCTTAAAGAAAGCATCGGATTTAGGACTTTTCCTTCTTTTTCTCCCCATTTTTTATACCAAAAACGCTTCTGAGAGCCAAGATAAACCGTTTGATCCTCTTCTTCAAGAAAGGTTAAGCACCAAACATCTGTTGGAGTAATCAGAATTTGCTCCATTTCAACTGGTGCCTTTTTAATATAAAAAACCGGAAAATAAAGAACCAACATATTATCAGGAAACCGCTGTAATAAATACCTCAATCTTTCATCCTGAATATAACTTTGATCAACAAAAGACTTTTCCATTAAAGTAGAACTTGCCCACTTTAGTTGAAAGGGATAAAGCTGATCAAGAAAAACCATTTTTAACTCATCTAATGTGGCCGGGACACTGTTTATTGTAATAGTAAAATCCATACCATCGGTCTTATCTTGTAGAATACTGGGAGGATTATTTACTTCATCCTCAGCGGAGAAACCTCTCTTCAAGATCCCCTTTAGCTTTCCCACAAAAGCTGGCATTGAAGCTTTCATTTCTTTGTTTTCATTAATTGGTTCCTCTGATAAAGTATCTCCGTTCTCCCATTGCCCCTTAAGATTTTCCCACTGTTGTTTTTTTAATCTAACAAACTGTGAAGGATAGCGATAAAGATCGTTTCCGTATCGTGAAGCATAATCCTGCAATTTAATCAATTGGGCCATATCTGTTCTCCTCACAAACTAATTTTCTTTCTCTAATACTTTGAATTTATTTATAGAGGCTGTTCCAAGGGTCTGGAACCACATTACCATCCATATCAAGAAGATGTGGTTCCGTCTATATATGAATGTTGTGGTTCCTGATACCTTGATTTTTTGGGGCAGCTTCATCTAATTTAATATAAATGCGCTTTTGACTTCATATTTAGGAACTCGATCTAAATGTGTTTGATAGAGAACAACTTCATTACCTTGCCATTCAATCGCTTTTTCAAGATTAAATTGGTTTAGTAATTCCCTTTGAAACGCATTTTCCCCTCCCCATTTTCTAGCCAATGTAATATGGGGTGTAAATGTTCGTTGATCTAATTGAAAGCCCTGACTCTCACATGCCTTATATATATTCCTTCTAAGTTCTACTAAAGAACTCGGAGTACTGGAATTTGCCCAAAAGATTCTTGGGTTCATCTCCTGGCCAAAAGTTCCGAGCCGATCCGTTTTCATTTCAAAAGGCATAATAGTAGAAATGGTTTCACGTATTATACTTTCTGTATTTTGTAACTGCACTGCTGCTGCATTTCCTAAAAAAGCGAGAGTGATATGATAATCCTCAGGATGAACCCACTTTTGGAAAGGAAAAGAAGGTTTTATCTCCTGTATCCATTCATCTAATTCCTGTTTCACCTTATTAGGAATTCGGAGTGCATAAAAATAATGCGGATTCATGTAATGTAACCTCATTTCTGATTCATATTTTAGCAAATTATTCCTCATAATTATATGTATCCCACTAGAAAAAAAAGGAATGGTCTTAATAATATTTAACCTTTTCCAATTTTATTAAAACCATCCATTAAATATCGATATATTTGATAAGATTTATAAGAATTAGTACTATTAAGGATAGAATAACGATTTGATGAAAGGGCGATTTGATGAAAGTTGTTCATAATATTTCAGATTTGATTGGAGATACACCACTTGTTAAATTAAACCGACTGAATCCTGCAAAGGGTGCAGATATTTATGTGAAATTAGAGTTTTATAACCCTAGCAAAAGTGTAAAAGACCGAGCTGCTTTCAATATGATCTTGGAAGCTGAAAAAGCGGGGTTATTATCAGCTGGGTCAACCATTATTGAGCCTACCAGCGGAAATACGGGAATTGGCCTTGCGATGAATGCAGCCGCAAGAGGGTACCGTTCTATCCTTGTTATGCCCGATACGATGACCCAAGAAAGAATCAACCTCTTAAAAGCATATGGGGCAGAAGTAGTCCTAACCCCTGGAGACGAAAAAATGCCGGGAGCTATCGAAAAAGCAAAACAGCTAACGAAAGAAATTGCAAACAGCTTCATGCCGATGCAATTCGAAAACAATGCTAACCCTAATGCACACCGGAAAACAACCGCTGTCGAAATTATTGAAGGAATGAAACAAATAGGTAAACCACTCTCTGCTTTCGTTTCAACCGCAGGAACAGGTGGTACCATTACGGGGACCGGTGAAGTCTTAAAAGAACATTATCCCGACCTAGAGATTCATGTGGCAGAACCAGCAGGATCTCCGGTTCTTTCAGGGGGAAAACCAGGGAAACATAAATTAGTCGGGACAAGCCCAGGGTTCATCCCGGAAATTCTAAATCAAAATGTTTACAATGAAATTCACAAAATAGAAGATGAGGAAGCCTATGAGACTACCCGAAGAATGGCTAGCGAAGAAGGAATCCTTGTTGGTCCATCCTCAGGAGCTGCTTGTTTTGCAGCCATTCAAGTAGCAAAGAAACTATCACCTGAAGATGTTGTCATATGCATCGCATGTGATACAGGAGAACGATATTTATCTAGCGACCTATTTAAGTTTTAATATGAAATGCGAAGGCGCCTTGAACAGCTCCGACAAGCATAAGCCAAGCCACCAAGGAAGGGCGGTTTTCCCTTCATTGGTGGCTTGGCTTATGTCTCGAGGAGCTAGGCGCCGGAGCTGGACAATTGAAATGCGAAGGCGCCTTATTTAGAGGATGAAAGGCTATGTTCACCACGTCCTGTCGGCCACCAAAAACAGTTATTATTTCTTCCTGATATAAAATAGAGTAGACCAATTCATGAGGTCTACTCTATCAAAAAAAAAAAACGAGAACCAAAGCAGAATCCCTGATTCTCGTCTTAATTCTAACAATTAAGTTTTTCACCATTCTTGACGATAAGTTGATTAAAATGATTTTGAAGCGTTTTGGTTACTTCCCCAGGTTTCCCGGTTGCGATTTCCACTTCATCAATTTTTACAATTGGCATTACTTCTGAAGTTGTACTCGCAATAAAGATTTCATCTGCCTCCATTAACTCATTTACAGTAAAGGGTTCCTCATTTACTTTTATCCCGTTTTGATGGCAAATATCAATAATGCAGCGTCGAGTAATTCCATTTAAAATCAAGTTTGTTGCCGGATGTGTTATCAGTTCTCCACTTTTTATGATAAACACGTTAGAAGAAGATCCTTCTGTCACCGTTTCTCCTCTATGCTGAATCGCTTCAAAACCGCCAACTGCAGCCGCTTCCTGTTTTGCTAATAGATTTCCAAGAAGATTAAGGCTCTTAATATCACAACGGAGCCATCTAATGTCTTCCACTAGCTTCGCAGATACTCCGTTTTCCATTTTTGTTATTGGTCTAACGAAATCTCTTGTGTACGCAACAAAAGTAGGCTCAATCGGTTCACTCGGAAAGTGATGCTGTCTTAGAGATGTACCTCTTGTTAGTTGGAGATAGATAATTCCATCAACAAGTCCATTTGTTTTCACAAGTTCAGCAAGCTTGCTTTTTAACTCTTCAAATTCAAATGGAACGACCATTTGAATCTTCTCAGCACTTTCATATAACCTTGTTAAATGTTCATTTTCTGTAAACATTTTCCCATTGTAAATGCGAATAACCTCGTAAATCCCATCTCCAAATTGGTAACCTCTGTCCTCTATATCAATGGCAATCTCATCACGGTTTTTCACTTCTCCATTAAACAGGATTTTCTCCATTTTTCTTCCCACACCCTTTTATAATGATTGATTATGAACCCTATATTACTTGTTTTTTGCTAGTTCAAAAATAGCTTGTGCATATATGGCCGTTGCCTTTAGTAAGTCTTCAATATACATATATTCATCTTTTTGGTGAGCGATATCTTCTCTACCTGGAAATAGAGCTCCAAATGCGACTCCAGATGAAAGGGAGCGTGCATATGTCCCGCCACCAATACTGATTAATCCTGCTTCTTCTCCCGTTTGCTCTTCATAAACTTTTTGTAAAGTCTTCACAAGTGGAGCATCAGCACTTACATGATGAGGTGAGGAATCCGAAAAATTCTGTACTTTATAACCGTTTTCGTTCGCAAGAGATTTAATTTTTTCAATTGCTTCATTTAATTCAAAGGTAACAGGATACCTCATATTTAAGCCGAGCATTCCACCGTTTTCATTATCATAAGACAACTTTCCAACATTGATTGTTAATTCACCCGTAATATCATCCTCATAGGCAACACCCAGGCTTTTCCCACGAGAATCACCGAAGAAGTGATCCACAACTAGAGTAAAGTAGGATTTTGCTTGGACGTCAATACTAATGGAAGTTAAAAACTTTGCTAAATAAAGTCCAGCGTTTTTTCCGTTATTAGGTTCCATCCCATGAGCGGAAACTCCTTCAAGCTCAAAGGTTACAATTCCATTGTCAACATAGTATCTCCCTTGCAGCTCCTGATTTTTAATAAACTCCTCAAATATTTGAATCAGTTTGGTATGCCCTTCCCTTACACTTAGTTGTGCTTTGGCAAAGTCAGGGACCATATTATATCTTCGGCCAGATTGAAAGCCTACTATTTTAGCTACTGGAGATTGGTGGTTATCCATTTTTTTTGTGCTGACCAGATCAAAATCCGCGATCCCCTTTTCAGCATAAATGATTGGGAAATCGGCATCAGGGGCAAATCCCATCGTTGGCATTTCTTCATTTTTAAAATAATGCTCAACACATCTCCAATCACTCTCTTCATCCGTACCAATGATCATACGAATTCTTTTTTCAAGAGGAAGCCCTAATTCTTTCACTATTTTCATTGCATAATAGGCCGCCATTGTTGGACCTTTATCATCAATGGCTCCCCTGGCATAAATCTTTCCATCCTTGATTTCTCCTCCAAAAGGGTCAACACTCCATCCATCCCCTTCTGGAACGACATCTACATGACATAAGATTCCTATTAAGTCTTCTCCTTGACCAAATTCTAAATGACCAGCGAAACCATCAACGTCTTTTGGTTGAAATCCATCTTTTTTTCCAAGTTCTAATAGGTAGTCTAATGCTTGTTTTACTCCTTCTCCTAAAGGAGCTTGATCACTAGTGTTTTCTTCATCTAACACACTTTTAATTTGTAAGAATGCTTGTAAGTCACTTAATAAATCTTCTTTTCGCTTTTCGACTTCTTCCATCCAATTGATTGTTGTCATATTATCATTGGCTCCTTTATTCATATGTAAGGCTTTTTTCGTGAAAAATGTTGTTTTTAATATGTTGAAGATCTTTTATATAAGGAAATAGATCAATCTCCCACTTCCTTAAGTCAGTTCTTCGCCTTCTAATATCAGCACACAGAGTATCAGGAACTTTACTTTTCAACAAATTTGTGAAAACAGCCCATATATAGTATACAAGTCTATTCTATACTGAATCTTAAATGATGCAAAATATTACAATCCCTCACCAAAAAAAGATAAATCCAGCTATGTATATTAACCTAGAGTAAATGAACTACCCTTTTCCTATTATTGAAAAAATTCATAACAAATATAATTCAACATACAATAGGATTAAATCATTAGTTTTAAGCTTAGTTTAATTTTTTGTAAATTTGGATTTTTTCCTAGAATTTTTTAATGGAAGAGGGTAAAATATAATTGTCCGTACATCTTAATCATTTAAAGGGGTTGTCTATGGGGATACCATAAACTTACATTTGTTTTAGTTGGTCCGTAATCTTTGCCTTTGGAAATAAGATGAGGGAGTGGTTTTTTGAAACCTTCAACAAATCGAATGCTAACTCGAATCAAGTCTGTCTACATGTTTATAAAGGAAAACGGCACTGTATCGACACAGGATCTTGTAGAAGAGTTTGGCATTACTCCTCGCACCATTCAACGCGACTTGAATGTGTTAGCTTATAATGACTTAGTACAAAGTCCGAGTAGGGGCCATTGGACAACAACGAAAAAGAAAGTGAAGATGACATCATAATTACATAAAAACATATACTGCGAAAAGGCTACTGTACATGATGGTTTTAATAGATGCTTAAACCAATGTATTGTAGAGAATACACATGCGATAATGCGGAGTTGATCCAAAGATATTGGTACCACACTTTAGATCAATGGGCCTTATGGAACAGACCCATTGAATTCTAAATGCCTGATACCTATTATGGATCAACTCCGTTCTTTTTGTATCCATATAAATATATGAAAGAATCTTATATGTTAAAAAAAAGACCAATTAGTGGTCTTTTTTATGTACATTATCCCAATAGGGAGTTCAATTCATGTTGTAGGGGATTTCAGTTGTTCAAGCTCTTCATCAGTCAGTTCACGATATTCTCCTAATTCAAGTGTTTCATCAAGCAATAAAGTGCCCATTGAAATTCTCTTTAAATAGACAACTTTTTTTCCGACTGCTTCAAACATCCTTTTCACTTGATGAAATTTCCCCTCTGTTATCGTTAATTCGATTTCAGATTCCGTACCAGATGATAATATAGTTAGCTCACCTGGTTTCGTATGATATCCATCATCAAGGGTAACCCCTTCTGCAAATGCTTTAACATCCCCCTCTGAAACTTCTTGATCAATGACAGCAAAATATTTTTTAGGAACATGTTTTTTTGGTGATAACAGTTGATGAGAAAGCTGTCCATCATTCGTTATAAGGAGCAGGCCTTCTGTATCTTTGTCCAAACGTCCAACTGGAAAGGGATTAAATACCTGATCCTCGATTTCTAAAATATCGATGACCGTCTCATAATTACTATCTTCAGTTGCTGAAAGTAGACCTTTTGGCTTGTTCATCATGAGATAAATAAATTCGCGATATTCTACCTTTTCTCCATGTACTTCTATGTGATCGACTTTTGGATCCACATGCTGTTTAGCATCCTTTACCATTTCGCCATTTACTTTCACACCCCCACCTTTTAAAAGGATCTTTACTTCTTTCCTGCTCCCAAATCCCATATTTGAGAGTAATTTATCCATTCGCATATTTATAACTCCTTCTATACTAGGCTTTTACCCAAACCATTTATATTTTATATCATAGGCTATCTTGAGAAATTGATGAAATGAGAGAGGTGTTACCATGTATTATCGTCAGCAAGGCCAAGGCGGATACTATTTTCCTATCCCGCTTCCCCTATACCAGCCTGGGAATGGCTACGAATCTATTGAAAATCGTGTTGACCGACTGGAGAGACAGTTTCGACGTCTGGATCGTCGAGTCGATCGTTTAGAACGTCGGGTGGAACGTCTAGAAAGGCAGGACGGTTACTAACCAACGATAAAATAAAAGAGGTGTTTTCTTTTAGAGAAACACCTCTTTTATTTTATTCCTCATGAATCTCACTAGCACTTACCCAAGTTTGAGCTTTCTTCTAAGCTTTTTCATTCGATCCCCAAACAGTCTATCCGCTAATTTACTTCTTATGCCTAAGTAGAAGTAAACAAGTGCACCGACTAGTCCGCAAATCATTACAATGAGAATAGCTTCGATTTTCCCTTCATTGGTGCTGAGAAATAAATTTAGCACTTTGTACACAATATAAACAAACAATCCCATAATGATATTAAAGGCAAGCATCAAAGTGACCCTTCTTATAACCATGTTAAATTTATATTCTGCGTATCTTTTTATCACCCATAAGTTAATAAGAATCGCAATTCCATACCCTAATGCTGTCGCTAATACAGCACCTTGTGTCTCCATTACTTTAATGAGCGGAATATTGAGAGATAGCTTTACTAGCAAGCCAACTAACAGGCTGAAAATGGTGAATTTTTGTTCATTAATTCCTTGCAGAATAGCAGCTGTAACAGCATATAAAGCAAATAATATCGCTACAGGGGCATATGACCTTAATATCGCTGTCCCTAACGGATCATACTCGTAGAAAAATGTATAGGCTGGTTCAGCTAAAATGGCAATTCCCACTGCTGCTGGAATGGTTAAGAATAAAAGGACTTGTAATGTTTGGTCTATTTGTCTTTTCATAATACTTTTGTCATTATTCATAAACGATTCGGTGACAAGCGGCACAACCGTCATGGCAAAAGCAGTTGCAAGTGAAACTGGAATAATGACGATTTTATGGGTGGTAAAGTTTAAGACAGCAAATGCTCCATCCGCTTCTTTTGCTAAATTAATCGTAGCCATCGCCCTATTAAATGTAATTTGGTCGACTAATTGAAACAACGGATTCGCTAGACCTACAAATATAAAAGGAATGGAATAGATAATAATTTCTTTATAAATTTTCTTCAACGAAACATCTGCATTTCCTTTATCTTGTTCAAGTAGTTCATCAAGATGTGGCTTTCGTTTAAACCAATACCAGCCTAGTACCCCTAAGCTTGCTATTCCACCAATAAAAGCAGCAAATGTCGCTACACTAATTGCAGTCGTGACTGTTCCATCTAATACATTCAGTACTATGTATGCTCCAGCTAATAAAAAGATAATCCTTACAATCTGTTCAATTACTTGTGATACTGCTGTCGGCCCCATGGACTTATGTCCTTGGAAGAATCCGCGTATTAAACTCATGAAAGGAATTATTATAAGAGCAAAACTTACTGCCCTAATTACGGTCGTCACCTGTTCAACAGAAATTTTTTGTTTGGCGTTCGCAATTGTTACCTCAGCGAAAAAAGGTGCAAATGCGTACATAATAACAAAGGAAAGAACTCCAGTTATTGTCATAAATAACAACCCAGACTTAAAGAGCTTCCTTCCTACGCCGTATTCTTCAATTGCATTATATTTTGCAATAAATTTCGATACGGCCATGGGTACTCCAGCTGTTGCTATCGTTAGAAAAATGGTATACGGCATATATCCGTAACTATAAAGAGCCGCTTGATCTTTTCCACCTATAATTTCATAAAACGGAATAACATAAAACAAACCTAGGAATTTAGATATAAACGCACCTAACGTTAAAATAAACGTACCTCTTATTAATTTCGAAGACATAAAATCCCTACCTATTAAATTTAAAAAACCCTCACTTAAACACACTATCAGTAGTTTACTACTCTGAAAGATGAAAGACAAGAAATAATGCGGAAGCGCGTTAATGGAAGGACAAGAGATTAGTTCGTATTGTCATTTTTGTGAACATCAAGCAAACCTCTTCTTAAGATCGTTTAAAAAAACTTGTTGACTATCGAGATTGTTTTCTTATCTGAAGAACCTTACAATAATACAAGGAAAATAATCTGTTAGACAAAGTTGGTGTTGGAATGAAAAAATATGACGTAATCGTGATTGGGGGCGGCCCATCCGGTTTGATGGCTTCGATTGCAGCTGGAGAAAACGGAGCAAAAGTCCTTCTTATTGATAAAGGAAATAAATTAGGGCGTAAACTTGCCATTTCAGGCGGAGGTCGGTGTAATGTCACAAACCGCTTGCCTATTGATGAGATTATTAAACATATACCAGGTAATGGGCGTTTTTTATACAGCGCCTTTTCTGTATTTAATAACGAAAATATCATCTCATTCTTCGAAAACCTTGGTGTTGAATTAAAAGAAGAAGATCACGGACGAATGTTTCCCGTAAGCAATAAAGCACAAAGCGTTGTCGATGCTTTGCTTACAAGATTAACTGAACTTAACGTAGATATTCGGACGAATACACCAGTCAAAGACGTCCTGTATACAGAAGATAGAGTGAAAGCAATCATTCTAGAAAATGGTGAGGAAATTTCAACAAATGCTATTGTCATTGCCGTTGGAGGAAAATCTGTTCCGCATACAGGATCTACAGGTGACGGGTACCCTTGGGCTAAAAAAGCAGGTCATACAATCACAGAACTTTTCCCAACCGAAGTTCCGCTTACCTCTGATGAACCTTTTATAAAGGAAAAACAGTTACAAGGATTATCCCTTAGAGATGTAAATTTGAGTGTTTTGAATCCTAAAGGAAAGCCACTTGTTACACATAAGATGGATATGATTTTTACTCATCTTGGAATATCAGGTCCTGCCGTATTACGATGTAGTCAATTTGTTGTGAAGGCAATGAAGAAATGGAAACTGACACATGTCACAATGAACATTGATGTCTTCCCACATAAAAATGAGGAATTGCTATTTCGTGAGATCCATACTGTCTTAAAAGAGGAAGGAAAGAAATCTGTAAAAAACATATTAAAAGGTTGGGTGCCAGAACGCTATTTACTATTCTTACTGGAGAGAGCAGAGATTGATTCCGATGCACAAGGTATGACGATTTCTACTGAAAAGAAAAGAACATTGAGTAAACTGATGAAACAATTTCAGTTTACAGTTAATGGAACACTTTCTATTGATAAGGCGTTCGTTACTGGTGGTGGTATCTCTGTTAAAGAGATTGAACCAAAAACGATGGCCTCTAAGAAAAAAGATGGTCTCTATTTTAGTGGAGAAGTCCTAGATATTCATGGGTACACAGGAGGCTATAATATTACCTCTGCCTTTGTTACCGGGAGGCTTGCTGGAACGAATGCTGCAGAATACGCCCAGAGTAAAAAATAGGAACTGCCTTTGTAGGAGTTCCTTTTTTTGTGTCTTTTGGAAATGGTTAAATTGCATTCGTTTCAAAATTTGTCATATGTTGTCGGGAAATCGATAAACACCACAAAGTTGAGAATAAAACAACAAAAGTCTGATACCTCTATTAGTGAAAATCCTTATCTAATTAAAGAAAAATCATAAATTTAGAGTCATTTATTTCTTTTATTCCTTCAAACGGCAATAATTGCCGCATCAAATACAAAATAACTTAGTTCTAACCAGTCGCTATCCACAAATCTTACTTCTGATAGACAACCATCGCAGAAAAACAGTATATTTGATCATCTTCCGCCATCGCTGCAACATGATATTTAATATCGATAATCTTTTTTTCTTCGATGTCTCTTAAAAAGTGATTCATTTGTTTTTCCAGGTCTTTTTCATGTTCATAATCGAACACTTTGACTTGAAGCATCGTTACTCATCCCCTACTTTTTTCTACTAGCCTTGACAATTATTTTAATTTTCAGACATATACACAATAAAAAAGAGACTCACATTTAATGTAAGTCTCTCCATAGATATTATTTCTTCGGCTCTGTTTTACCAGTCCACTCAAGCATGCCGCCTTCCATGTTTACCACTTTGAAACCTTGATCATTCATGAAGTGGCAAACGTTTTCGCTTCTTCTACCTGAACGACAAATGAAAATATATTCTTTGTCCTTTTTAAATTGTGAAACGGATTCAGGAATATCCCCCATTTTCACATGCTTTGCCGATGGTATCATACCTTCTGCCACTTCTTCATCTTCACGTACATCTACTAAATGTAGGTCTTCACCTTGTTCAAGCTTTTTCATTAACTCATCTGTTGTGATTGTTTTAATTGAATCCAAGTTTCTTCACCCTTTCAAGATTTCATTCTTTGATTATATCAAAGCAGTCCTCAACTACAAAAAAAAGAAGAGGCTGTCCAAAAAGGGGGCCGGAACCACTATTATTGTCAATATACAGAAGATGACTTTAGGGTTTCTTCTACATATTGAAGTTGTGGTTCCTGACACCATGGTTTTAGACAGCTCCCCTAAATAATTTGAACTTTCATCAGTAGGGGATTTTCTTCAATCCCACATTGATTGGATGGTAAATTAGTTTGCTACAATATTAACAAGCTTACCAGGAACAGCAATAACTTTTCGAACCGTTTTTCCTTCAATATGCTCCTGTACTTTTGCGTCTTTCATAGCAAATTTTTCAAGTTCATCTTTAGAAAGATCTTTCGCCACTGTTAACTTAGCACGAACCTTTCCGTTTACTTGGAATACGATTTCTACCTCGTTGTCTACAAGCTTAGCTTCATCATAAGTAGGCCAAGCTGCGTATGAGATTGTTCCTTCATACCCAAGTTTTGCCCAAAGCTCTTCGGCTATATGTGGAGCAATTGGGGCAAGCATTTTCACAAACCCTTCTACATATTCTTTTGGAAGAGTTTCTGCTTTATAGGCATCATTGATGAATACCATAAGCTGGGAGATTCCCGTATTGAAACGAAGATCCTCATAGTTTTCCGTCACTTTTTGAACGGTTTGATGATACGTTTTCTCTAAATCTTTATTTTCAGATTCTGTAACTTTATCACGTATCGCTCCTTCATCTGTGACAAGCAGGCGCCACACACGATCTAGGAAGCGCCTAGCCCCATCTAATCCATTCGTACTCCAAGCAATAGAAGCTTCGAGTGGACCCATGAACATTTCATAAAGGCGTAGGGTGTCAGCACCATGACTTTCTATAATTTCATCAGGGTTTACAACATTTCCTTTTGATTTACTCATTTTCTCATTATTTTCCCCAAGAATCATCCCTTGGTTAAATAGCTTTTGGAATGGCTCTTTGGTTGGGACAACGCCAATGTCGTAAAGGAATTTATGCCAGAAACGGGCGTAAAGAAGGTGTAGTACCGCATGTTCTGCTCCACCGATGTACATATCAACCGGTAGCCAATGGTTAAGTGCTTCCTGACTTGCAAGCTCTTTATCATTATCCGGATCGATAAATCGCAGGTAATACCAACAGCTTCCTGCCCACTGTGGCATTGTGTTTGTTTCACGACGACCTTTCTTTCCTGTTTCAGGATCTTCAACATTTACCCACTCACTTATATTTGCAAGTGGTGATTCTCCTGTACCTGATGGTTTAATTTCTGTTGTTTTAGGAAGTGATAGTGGAAGTTCTTCAACTGGAACAGTTGTTGTCGTTCCATCCTCCCAATGAATGACAGGAATTGGTTCACCCCAATAACGTTGACGGCTAAATAGCCAATCACGAAGGCGGTATGTTACTTTTTTCGTTCCAACTCCTTCATCTTCCAACCAATCAATGGCTTTCCCAATCGCTTTTTCTTTCTCTAGTCCGTTAAGGAATCCAGAATTAATATGCTCTCCATCACCGGTGTACGCTTCTTTTTTAACATCACCACCAGCAACGACTTCTTTAATTGGCAGGTCGAATTTTTGTGCGAATTCAAAGTCTCTTTCATCGTGAGCTGGTACCGCCATAATCGCACCAGTACCATAGCTCATAAGAACATAATCCGCAATCCAGATTGGCATTTTTTCTTGATTAATCGGATTAATGGCATATGCTCCTGTAAAGACACCTGATTTATCTTTTGCTAGGTCTGTTCTTTCAAGGTCACTCTTTGATTTCACCTTATCAATATAGGCTTCAACATGTTGTTTCTGCCCTGTTGTTGTAATTTTGTCAACAAAAGGATGTTCTGGTGCAAGTACAGCATACGTAGCACCGAAAAGTGTATCCGGGCGAGTGGTGAATGCTTGGAAGCTTTCATCTGTTCCTTCAATCTTGAACGTAACCTCTGCCCCTTCTGAGCGTCCAATCCAGTTGCGTTGCATATCTTTAATGCTCTCCGGCCAATCTACGTCTTCAAGATCATCGAGTAGACGATCAGCATAGGCAGTGATTTTAAGCATCCATTGTTTCATCGGACGGCGTTCAACTGGATGACCACCTCGTTCACTTTTTCCATCAATAACTTCTTCATTAGCTAGTACGGTTCCTAGAGCAGGACACCAATTCACAGCAACTTCATCAACATAGGCTAGCCCATTTTCATAAAGCTTTGTAAAAATCCATTGTGTCCACTTATAGTAATGTGGGTCTGTTGTATTGACTTCACGATCCCAATCATAGGAAAAACCTAATTCTTTAATTTGGCGACGGAAAGTATCAATGTTTTGCTTTGTAAATTCAGCTGGATCATTTCCTGTATCTAATGCATATTGCTCAGCTGGTAGACCAAATGCATCCCATCCCATTGGGTGAAGAACATTATAGCCTTGCATACGTTTCATTCTAGAAAGGATATCTGTTGCTGTATAGCCTTCTGGATGTCCAACATGAAGACCGGCACCAGATGGATACGGAAACATATCAAGTGCGTAAAATTTCGGTTTATCTAGTTCAGTGGTCGTCTGGAAGGTTTTTTTCTCTTCCCAGTATTGCTGCCACTTCGTTTCAATGTCTTTATGATTAAAGCTCACGGCTCTAACCTCCTTTTAAGTAGTAAAAAATAAAAAGCTCCCGCCCCAATATAAAAAATATTGGGACGAGAGCTATTATGAATAATCTCCCGCGGTACCACCCAGCTTAGTGTACACGCCACTCACTTCAATCATCCTTAACGCGGAAAACGGCAAGTATTACATTATTCACACTTGCAACTCAAAGGGCGAGTTCATGATGCTCCCGGTTGACTTTCACCAGCCGTCAACTCTCTTCGTCGGAAGTTGATCATTACTATTCCTTATCAATGTCTTTTAGTATACATCTATTGTATACACTATTTTATTCAATTTTATACGGAGTTTCAAGCCTAGTTTTCAAAAACTATAATAATTTTGTCATTTACCGAGTTATTTCAATGGATTTACTCGTATATGCCTTTATTGTACCGTATAACCACCATCAATGACAATGGCTTGCCCTGTCACTCCACCAGCTTTTTCACTAGATAAAAACATGGTGTAATCAGCTATTTCTTTTACTTGAAGAAGTCTTTTTTGAGGTACCAGCGGATATATAACATCCTCTAGCACATTCTCTAATGGTACCTTTCTTGTTTTCGCAAGATCTGATAGCTGATTTCTTACAAGTGGTGTATCTACATAACCAGGACAAACCGCGTTTACAGTAATTCCGTGATCGGCTGCCTCAAGTGCTGCTACCTTTGTAAGTCCAATCACACCATGCTTTGCACTGTTATAAGCTGCTTTTCCTGCAAAGCCTACTAACCCATTGATGGATGACATATTAATGATACGTCCAAATTTTTGCTTCTTCATCTGGGGCAATACATGTTTGATGGCAATAAATGGAGCCGTTAGCATTACTTTGAGTAGGAGCTCATATTTCTCAGTCGGAAACTCTTCAATATAAGAAACATGCTGTATACCGGCATTATTGATTAAAACATCTAAACAAGAAAATTCCTTCACTGTTTGAACAATAGCCGTTTTGATTTCCTCTTCCGACGTTACATCACATTTTAACCCAATAGCCACAAGACCTTTTTCTACTAAGGATTGAGCAGATTCCTTTACTTTCTCTTCATTGAGATCGGTTAGGACTACTTTTGCTCCGTTATGGGCAAATTCCTTTGCCAATTCAAATCCAATCCCTTGTGCTGCTCCTGTAACGAAGACAACTTTATCGTTCACCATCTCCTTAAAAGCTCCTTTCTATATACCAAGTCCAAGTGAAAATAAGATTATTGCAATAGCTAAACCAATTAAAGGAACGATAACGGTAACGGCTCCAACTGCACCATATGCCTGCTGGTGGCTTTCACCACATATCGAGCGAATCGTTGTTACTACATATCCGTTATGCGGAAGAGAATCCAAGGCTCCAGATGATATCGCGACAACCCTGTGCAATGCTTCCGGATTGACTCCAGCATCTACATAATGGGGTGCTATTATCGGTAACGCAATCGCCTGACCTCCTGAAGCAGAACCTGTCATCCCAGCGATAACACTAACGGCAATCGCTCCACCGATAAGGGGGGACCCAGGTATGCTTGTCATGACATTAACTGCAGTCTCAAAGGCAGGTACAGCTTTCGCTACACCTCCAAAGCCTACTACCGCAGCCGTATTGCCTATGGCAATCAAGGCACCAATTGTTCCTTCTGAAACAGCATTCCAAAATCCTTTAAAAAATTTTCTGTTTAAAATATAGGCCGTGATGATTCCACCAAGTAAAGCAATAATTAATGCAGATTGCTTTAATGCATCATGGAAAATAAACGAGAGTATGAGTACTACCACTAACGGAATAAGTCCTGTAAATGGATTTGGTAATGGTTTAGATTCATCCAAAACAGGATCTGTCTTTCTTGCTTCGAATCGTTCGCCTTTATTTAGCGCTTTTGTAATCATTCGTTTTAACCACCAGTATCCAAAGACTGCCATAAAGATCGCGACAATTAAACTAACCTCCCAGCCAGCATACGGGCTTGTATTCAAATAATCAATGGGAATCCAGTTTTGAATCTCAGGCGAACCTGCCGATGTCATCGTAAATGTTACCGACCCAAATGCTAAGGCAGCCGGAATAAACCGACGTGGCAAATCAGCTTGTTTGAACAAACTAACGGCCATTGGATAAACAGAGAAAGCAACAACAAAAAGGCTCACTCCTCCATAGGTTAAAAGTGCACATGCCGCAACAATCGCCAATACAGCATATTTCATCCCAAGCTTATCGACAACAAAACGAGACACACTATCGGCTGCTCCACTGTCTTCCATTACTTTTCCAAAAACAGCACCAAGTAAGAACATTAAATACCATGCTGCAACAAATCCAGTAAAACCAGACATATAATTCCCTACTAAGTTTGCTTCCCCTTCCCCAACTAACTGTGGAAAAAGTGGCATTCCGCTAAATACCGCTACAAAAAGTGCTGAAATAGGACCTACAATTAATATATTCATCCCTTTCATTGTTAAATAAATAAGTAGAATGAGTCCCCCAATTAAACCGATCATACTTAATGACATTTCTTTACCCCCTTATTGTATATAACAATCACACGTTTCTTGTTTTTTATTTGCAAGATGTGTGCCAATAATGAAAACGCTTTACTTCATTGGTTTTAGGGATGAACTGTTCCAGAAACCTGGAATAATCGATATAAATTTGCATTCTTTTCACGGAATGTTCAGAAATTTAGCGCGAACAAAAAAGTCCAGATAACTGGACTTCATTCCGGATATCCGGACTTATAAAAGATCATATTTATTTAATTTTTCATACATACTTGACTTACTAATCCCTAGAGCTTTTGCCGCTGCACGCTTATCACTAAATTGCTGAAGGCTTTGAGCTACTATTTTTTTCTCTGTTTCTTCTAAAATTTCTTTTAGATTTTTTGAACCTACTTTATATATACTTGTACTTTGAATGTATTCAGGAAGTGATTCACTGGTAATCAGCTTCGAATTGGACAAATAGGTGGAAGCTTCAATTACATTTTCTAATTCTCTAATATTCCCTGGCCAGCTGTAAGAACAAAATAAGTCAAGAACATCTTGTTCAAAGCCAAGCATCCGTTTTCCTGATTTTGAAGATGACTTCTCTATAAAATGCTGGGCTAACAATTGAATATCAGCATGGCGTTCTCGTAAAGGCGGTATTTGGAATGGTACGACATTAATTCGATAATATAAATCTTCCCGGAATCGTTTCTCTTCCATCATTTTCTCTAGAGGTCGGTTTGTGGCAGCGATAATTCTTACATCTACAGAATCCGTCTTCGTTCCTCCGATTGGTTCTACTTCTCCTTCTTGAAGAGCACGCAATAATTTCACCTGCATATTTAAGGGCATATCTCCGATTTCGTCGAGAAAGAGTGTTCCCCCATCCGCAAGCTGGAACTTCCCTTTTTTACCCCCTTTTTTAGCACCAGTAAAAGCACCTTCTTCATATCCAAAAAGCTCTGACTCTAAAAGGTGTTCAGGAATGGCTGCACAGTTTACTTTAATAAAAGGCTGCTGACTTCGCTCGCTTAACTGATGGATACTGTGTGCAAATAATTCTTTGCCTGTCCCACTCTCCCCCCTAATGAGAACCGATATATCACTAGGAGAAATCATTTTTACTTTATCTTTTAATTCCTGGATTTGAGGGGATCCTCCCAATATATCTTCAAGCGTGTACTTTACCCCATTATTGATATCTTGGATATAGCTTTGAATTTTAGACATCATATTCTTTACATGTGTGCTCATTTGCATCCATTCACTTGTGTCACGAAAAATAACCGTTCCAAGGGCACCAATGACTTGGTTATTCACAACAATCGGAATCCGATTGGCAATCATATAATTTCCGCGAATATATTGAAGGTCTGCCACTTCTTCTTTTCCAGAGCTTGCCACAAGATGCATTCGGGTGTTCTCAATCACTTCTGTTACATGTTTCCCAATCGCCTCTTTTCTGTCCACCTCAAGAAACCGGCAATAGCTTGCATTTATGTAAATGATATAGCCTTCATTATCCACCACAACAAGCCATTCATAGGCAATTTCAAGTATTTTCTCAACCATTTCAATCGATACTTTCGAAAGAAGACTGTTCATCTGATCACCACGTTTTTCTTTTATTTTAACATTTTCTGAATTATTTTTTCGGAATTTTGCCACTCTTCCTTTATGAATAGACGATCCTTCAATTGTCGGAAATTGTCTGAGTTTGTCGAACGGTCAGTATATACGGGATTTCGGACAAAATATTGGCAGTTATGGACAAATTGTTAGAGAATACGGACAAATTATTCTCCTTTTCCGACAGATTCCTTACAGTTACCAAGTTCTTCTTTCATTTAATCTCGCTTTAATTGCATCGGTTTTCATTTATTGCACGAAAATCAGTCCTAATTGCACCATTTCAACATAAATTCACGAATTATAAATTCCTATTTAATAAAAGTCTTTAATAAAAAAAGACTGTACAGTCATTTACTGTAGCAGTCGATTCGAGGGTTATGATGATACCGATATAGAAATATTCTTTTTCTCCTTCAAGGAACGATCATAAAAGATCGTGATAAAAAAGGAAATGATGAATAACCCGATGAGGCTGTAGAAAAGCGTCGGCATTCCAAATGAATCTACGAGCACTCCTCCAAGAAAAGGACCAATCATTCTTCCTCCTGTTGCCGTACTATTCACAATTCCTTGGTAAAAACCTTCGCGTCCTTTTGGAGCTAATTGATTCGCAATTGTCGGTACTGCTGGCCAAATCAGCATCTCACCAATCGTCATAATAATCATGGCAATCGCGAATAATTGAAAAGCATCCGCTTTTGCAGCCACTACAAACGAAATCATAAAGATGAACGTACCAATTAAAATTTGAATTTTCAAGTTATCTTCAAAGCGTTTTATAGCTCTTGATAGGAGCGGTTGAGCTAAAACAATGAGTGCACCATTAATCGTCCAGAGTAAACTGTATTGATTTAAGCTTATGTTAATTTCCTGTGTATAGCTTGCAATGGTTGATTGCCATTGAACATACCCTACCCAGCATAAAATATAAGCTGTGCAAATCAAGATAAGGGCTGTAAATTTATTTTTGTTTTTGATAAACGTTTTTTCATTCAGCAATGATGTTTGTTTAGCTGTCTGAATGGAGATTGAACGATAGCCAAAAAAGGCGATAACAAAGAACACAATATACATAGCTAAATTTGCAAGAAAAATGTATTGAAAAGAGAAGGATGCGACAAATCCACCTAATGCAGCTCCTATGGCAACACCAACATTTTGGGCAACATAAATGTAATTAAAGGCTTTTCTTCCACCTTCTGGCCAAACAGAACCGGCCATGGCATACATAGATGGAAACACGATTCCAGATCCAAAGCCAACAATGGTTAAAAACACGACATAATGAGGCCAACCGTTCCAGATGTTCATCCCTACGAGAGCTAATAAAGTGATGGATATTCCAAATAAGATTGAACGATATCCCCCGTAACGATCAAAAAGACTTCCACCAATTAAATTTCCCACTACACTTGCTCCTGCATTTAGCATCAAAACGATTCCAGCAACTGATAACGATTTGTCTAAATAATTATTAATATAAATTGTATTAAGGGGCCATAAAAAAGATCCACCTGTTACATTCACCATCATACCTATTACTAATAGCCAGAGTGACTTAGGCATGCTATTCGCTTCCTCTCCCCGTTTATTTCGAAAACCAAAATAAATTCTATTGCTTTTTCTTGAGTTTAGCAATAGGTAAAAGGAAGAATTTATAATTTATTTACTTTTGCTTTACTATTAATTGGCATTACTTCTTCAAGTAGTTGGATAAGGGACGCTCTTTTACAATGCTGGGCCAAAGTGAATTTTCCTGGATCCACAGAAAGAAGAGGTCAGAATCGGGGATATGAGTGGTTAATTTCTCATGAATTAAAAAAAAAACATTTAAACCAAGCACCGCACCACCACGGCACTTGGCAAATTAATCAATAAACAGAAAGATTTAATCAGGCTTTTCCACATGCTGCTTTGACTTAACCTGCTGACCTTGTTTTGCATAGTTCTGTTTTGATTTTTTTACTGGATTATACTCTTCACCGAATTCTGTATCAAGGTTACGGGATGCATTTCTAGTTTTTTGTTCTGGATTATTTTGTTTCGACCGTTTTTTCAATGTAGTTTTCCTCCTACAACGGAAGGATCATGATCTAACAAGATCATTTCATTTTGAAGTTTCTGGACCTGTAATCTCATTCGGTGAAGCTGCTCTCTTTGTTGTGAGTTAGCGCTATTTGCCAACTGCATTACTTCATTCGTAGCTTCCTCAAGCTGCATCATAGCAGCTGAATATTCTACATCATGGTAATGATCTTGTTTACTTCCATCTTTATACTGATTCTGAGCATTCCGGATAGCATCTTCACATCTTTGTATGCACTCGTCTATCGATCTTCTTGTTGCCATACGATTCCTCCTACATCAAGATGAAGCTTTGGCTTCGCATTTAGTTTTTGTCAATAAGGCATGATTCACTAGTGGAAAAGTCAACCTATAGACTGTTAATGATTACAATTGGATAGAAGAGTTGGTTCATGTTAAAATTCATATAATCAAAAACCTATTGATACAGACCTTAATTAAGGAGGTGTTTGTCTTGACTCAAACAAACCCATTTCCATTTGCATCAGATAATAAACGTTACCATACATGGAATTATCATCTTCGTAATCACTTCGGTCATAAAGTTTTTAAAGTCGCTTTAGATGGCGGATTTGATTGTCCAAATCGTGATGGTACGGTTGCACATGGTGGATGTACATTTTGTAGTGTAGCTGGCTCGGGTGATTTCGCGGGAAAACGTATAGATCCATTGGAAAAACAATTTAATGATATTAAAGAGAGAATGCACCAAAAATGGAAAGATGGAAAGTATATGGCCTATTTCCAGGCATTTACGAATACACATGCACCTGTTAAAGAACTCCGTGAGAAATATGAGACGGTTTTAAATCAGAAGGATGTCGTTGGAATCTCGATTGCAACTAGGCCAGATTGCTTACCAGATGATGTCGTTGAATACCTTGCCGAATTAAATAAACGAACATACCTTTGGGTGGAGCTTGGTTTACAAACTGTCCATGAAAAAACAGCCAATCTAATCAATCGCGCCCATGACTACGAATGTTATGTAGAAGGGGTTAATAAACTAAGAAAGCATGGCATTCGAGTATGTTCTCATATTATTAACGGACTTCCTCAGGAAGATTACAAAATGATGATGGAAACGGCTAAAGAAGTAGCCAAGCTGGATGTCCAAGGAATTAAAATTCACTTGCTCCACCTTTTAAAAGGAACACCAATGGTGAAGCAATATGAAAAAGGAATGGTAGAATTCCTTTCCCAGAAAGAGTATGTCAATCTTGTGTGTGATCAATTAGAAATCATACCTAAAGAAATGATTGTTCACAGGATTACAGGCGATGGACCGATTGATTTAATGGTTGGACCGATGTGGAGTGTTAATAAATGGTCGGTGTTAAATAGCATTGATGATGAATTAAAGCGCCGTAATAGCTATCAAGGAAAATTTTATAAAGCGGAAGTGAATACATAATGAAATTAGAAAGAGTTTTACCCTTTGCAAGAAGCTTATTAAAAAACGCCGTTTCCCCAGGGGATATTGTAGTAGATGCGACATTAGGGAATGGACATGATACATTGTTTCTTGCACAACTTGTAGGTGACAATGGCAGGGTTTATGGTTTTGATATCCAAGAAGAGGCTATTCAAAATACAAGGGATCGGCTTGAAACACATGAATTAGCCAATCGCGTTACATTATTTAAACAAGGACATGAAACGGTAATGAATGTGATTCCACCCGTTCATCATGGTAAAGTGACAGGGGCGATCTTCAATCTCGGTTATTTACCTGGTGGAGATAAAGACATTGTTACTAGGCCTAAAACCACTTTATTAGCAATGAACCAATTATTAGAAATGCTTGCACCGGAAGGAATCATTATTTTAGTTATTTATCATGGTCACCGAGAGGGAGCCGTTGAACGGGATTATCTCCTTCGTTATGTGGAAAACTTGGACCAAAATTATGTACATGTACTCAGGTATCAGTTTATGAATGGAATTAATAATCCACCATTTATAATTGCTCTTGAAAAAAGATAAAATGACATTAAAAGGTATCACGTTCTCATTCTAAAAAGTAAAAATAATGAGATTTTGTAGGTGTTATAAGGAACGGAGGAAAACAATGGTGGATAAAAAAATGGCATATCTATATATTGCTGCAGGAGCTTCATTATGGGGGATTATCGGAATATTTGTAACCTTTCTTTATGAACTTGGTTTTACACCGACACAGGTCGTTTCAATACGTGCTCTATCCGCAACCTTTTTTCTGCTCCTTTATGTCATTTTTAAAAATCGGCATCTCCTAAAAATCCAACTCACCGATAGTAAATATTTCGTTGGAACTGGTATTTTTAGTATCGTTCTTTTTAATTGGTGTTTATTTAGTGCAATTGAAGAAACCTCCATCTCGATTGCAGCTATTCTTCTTTATACAGCACCTGCATTTGTAACCATTTTCTCAAGAATACTATTTAAAGAATCGCTTACAATTCGAAAAGTACTAGCCTTAACCATCACCTTTACCGGCTGCTCATTTGTTATCGGAATTATCCCCAATAGTAATGAGTCTATCTCTTTATACGGGTTCATTCTTGGTCTTGGTTCAGGACTTTTTTATGCGTTATACAGCATTTTTGGGAAATTTGCACTTAGAAAGTATGACTCTTTAACGGTAACTGTCTATACGTTTATTTTTGCAGCTATTGTCATAACTCCTTTCAGCGGATTATGGGTAATCTTACATCTATTTTCCACTATAGAAGTATGGCTATACATAATAGGACTAGGATTCTTCTCGACAATGCTAGCATTTATTTTTTACACGAAAGGATTAAAGTCTGTAGAATCAAGTCGAGCATCTATCATTGCTACAATTGAACCAGTAGTTGCTGCGTTATTAAGTTTTTTATTTTTCCAAGAAAAATTAAATCTTTGGCAGTACCTTGGCATTGCATTAGTTATTGCAGCAGTCTTTATTGTTCAGGAATCCACAAGAAAGCCTGGTAATAAAACGTTTATCTCTAAAGGAGCCTCCTTTTAAAAGCTTATTTCTAAATTGCTAAAGCAGTGGATTGTGAAAATCCACTGCTTATTTTTTAAAGAACGTTCCCAAAAAAGTTATTCGTAATATTATTTTATAATTTCGTTAGCTACAAGTTGGAATGATTTTAATTTATCTTTAAAATCATAAGTAATGGTAACGAGCATGATTTCTTCTGTATCGTATTGTTCACTTAAAGTGAGTAGCTTTTCCTTTACCTTCTTCGGATTCCCAACCACCATACGTTTACGATTTTCTTTGATTCTTGATAATTCGAATGGACTGTATGAATAGGCTGCTGCTGTTTCGGGACTTGGTGTTCCAGTTGAGCGCATCCCTTGTTCGATCATGAGGATGGATAAATCAATACTTGAAGCAACACGTTCAGCTTCTTCATCCGTTTCAGCACAAATGACAAATACTGCTACCATACTTTCAGGGTGTGGATACAGATCAGATGGGGCAAAATTATTTCTGTAATGCGCCATATACTGTGGTCCACCTTCCCCATTAATAAATTGAGCGAACGTATAGGGAAGACCTTTTTGTGCTGCAAGCATAGCGCTTGATGGACTAGAACCTAATAACCACATTTCCGGAACAGACTGAATAAGCGGGGTGGCTTTTAATCCGTTATATGGATGATCTTCTGGAAGTGTATCAGTTAGATACCCTTTTAAGTCATCGATTTGATCAGGGTATCGATTGACATCTCTCGGCTTCCCATCATGAAGAGCCATTGTAGCGATTGGCATACCACCAGGTGCCCTTCCTAATCCTAAGTCTATTCTTCCTGGGTTTAGCCCCTCTAGCACTCTAAAATTTTCTGCTACTTTATATGGACTATAATGTGGAAGCATAACGCCTCCAGATCCGACTCTAATGGTATTCGTCTTCGCTGCAAGTGTAGCAATCAGAACCTCTGGTGAAGAACCTGCTAAACTGGATGTATCATGATGTTCTGAAACCCAAAATCGGTTAAATCCTAATTGTTCCACATGCTTAGCAAGCTGGATTGTATATTGTAAAGCCTTTTCAGGGCTTGTGCCTTCTGCTATGGGAGATTGATCTAACACACTTAATTTTAAACTCATTTGGACATCTCCTTCGTAACTTTGACTATTATTATCTTCTCTCATGAAAAGAATGTCCAATAACATGCTTGATGGTGAATTTTCAGGATTATGCTATAACATTGTTTCATCTTCATTAATGCGGAGAAAGCAGAAATAAGGTCCTTCATGAAGCCGATGATGGACTAAATCATGGAATAAAGCAGAAGTAAGGTCCTTCATTAAGTCGATGATGGACTAAACCACGGAAGAAAGCGGGAGCAAGGTCCTTCATTAAGCCAATGATGGACTAAACCATTTAAAAAAATGAATAACGATCCTTCGTAAGTGTTAAAAGGATAAAAGTCAATCAAGAAATAAAGTCAAATGCCCGTTATATACACTTGAAAAAACATATTAGAATTCCCCTGAAATACTTGTTAAAAAATCAAGTGTTTTTTCCCTTTTTCTCACTCCTAAGTGAACTCGTTACCTATATCTTGCCTCCTTAATTTCCTTCATTACTATTTAAGCCTTTATTCTTAATCTCTTCCTTCAATTGATTAATATATTCCTTCTTTTTCTTCACATCCTCTGTAGTAGGATGGATTTTCTTATCTCTCAAGTATTCCTTTAAAATCCCCTCTATTTCTGCTCTATTTGCATCCTTTGGTATAACTCCCTTTTCTTTTAGTTGTTCAATCAGCTTTTCATCATTCACTATAGACTTCATAACAGAATCCTCCTCGTTATTCACTCCACTACTTGTTTCTTGTTCAACTTTTTGATCAACTATAGTCTTATCTTCATTAACTTCCTCTCTAGGTTGAACAGACGAATCATACATAATCCAAAATCCAATCCCTACGATTACAATGAAGAGTGGTAAAAGGACTTTCCAGTTCATGGTACATACCTCCTTTTCGTATGATGGTAAAAACCCAACTGCTTAAAAAAGTAGTTGGGTTTAATATATACTACATCAAACTTTTACACCATTAATCGTCGTCTTCTTCACGATCATCATCGTCATCAGAATGATCTTCTCTTGAGATTTCAATTTGAGCAACACTTTGATCACGGCTTGTTTTTTCAACTTCAACTTCTATTCCATATTCCAATATATTCCTTCCAGCATCTGGAATACCTTCATTGCTATAATCTCGAGAATCCTTAAACTCTTCTATCGATCTTACATGCATATCTTTCAAAGTTAATCCATTTAAATCAGAATAATCTAGGAACATTCTCTCTCCACGTTTACGATTAAATGCTGCATCATGGATTTGATAGCGTGTCGCTGCAACTGAACCATCACTCCATTTAAGCGTCCTTTGGTCAGCGTCAACTACCCCAAGGAATCCATCACCCGGGTGAGTACCAGTCCAGTTATTGTCATAAGAATTGTCTACATACCAAACAAGTAAACCTTCATCGTAAGACATTAAGCTGTCCCCACGTTTGATATGGGCAAGTCCTTTGTCAACACCTGCATGGTTACGCCATTCTAGTAAATAATAATGTTCAGAGAAGAATTTCCCTTCATCTTTTGTAAATCCTTCAAGAGTAAATTTCGATTGTGTCTCTGCATTGTCCACTAGCACCTGAGTCCCATCAACCGTTACAGAAACATCATCCACATAGAATCCAGGCATTGTCGCAGCAACGTCTGTCCAGTAATTCAGCTTTAATTCAATTTTCTTTCCGGCATAGGCTGATAAATCAAAGATGCCATCTACCCATTTACCATTAGAAGATCCAGTTATACCATAGCCCGGGTTTTGTTTGTTTGGATTAGTATCAGTTGTAATATTACCTTGAACTGTAACCCATTCTTCAGAACCTGATTCTCTTACTTGAACAGAAGCGTAGTCCCAATCCTTTTCAATTTCATACCACGTCTTAAAAGATAATTCTGCTGCAGTTGCATTGGATAAATCCAGGCCTGTTACCATTGAATTATCTAAATCATTGCCTTTTCCACTAAAGTACTCGTACTGCCCACTAAATGGAGTATTCACCACTGTAGCTTTATCAGGTAAATTGATACGAACAGCATCATTGTTCGTTCCTTTCGTATTTGCCTGATCTAACAGTAACTCTTTTCCATCTTCATCAATATCTTCTAGATTAAACGTTGAACCCGTTAACCAATTTCCACCTACATAAGATTGTAAAAATTCTTTTGCCCATGGACTGAAACCAGTTGGTTCTGTTCCTGGAACTTTACCAGCCCAGCTACCACTAGACATAATCGACCAATAGGCAACAGGCTCACCTTGACCTGAATACTGTGTATCGTATTCGTCTGGAAGCTCTAAGTCATGACCATATTCATGAGCAAATACTCCAGCTGCTCCATCTGCTGGTTCGATTGTGTAATCATAAGCAGACATCGCCCCATCCCAATAAGGAACATCCGTTTCTGTACCAGGAATAGCAAAGACATTACCTAAATTCCAACGATGTGACCAAATCGCGTCACCGCCTAAGGATCCACCGCCTGCTTCTTCACCAACACTAGAGTGAACAACCATTAAGTGGTCAACCATTCCATCTGGTTCGCGGAAGTTTCCATCACCATCAAAGTCATAACGGTCTTCTTGGTCAAAGTTGTTTAAATCAATGTTAGGGTCTTTAGCTGCCGCTGTTAATGCTTCTTTTACAAGACCACGTGCATTCTTATCACTACCGTCTGGAGCAGGATCATTTCCACCATAGTATGCTGCTGGATGTTTTGCTTCGTACCAACCTCCAACTGCTCCATCAATGGAGTAACTTCCACCAGACTGCTTTTCATAATACTGTTTTACAGATATTAAATTTTCACCATTTGGACCTTCATATCCTTTTTCACCGAAAATCATATCGTAATAGTGCTCTTTTGGATATTGTTCATAAAACATATCTGTATCTTCTGGATTAATGTCTGTTGGTGCAAAATCTGGATACTTGATAAGTAATACAAGCACGTTATCTACACGTTGATCCCCTGTCCATTTCTCTTCTTTTACAGGCTCCAACCCTCTATGATGTTTATGCTTTTTCTTTTTATCATCATCCATCTCATCGTCATCATGCTCATCTTTGATTTTCTTATGTTTTTCTTTTACTTCCTCTGTGAGCTCTCCTTCAGGCTGAGCTGAAGCAAGCTTTTGTTTTTCTTCTAAGTATTTCTGAAGAACTTCCCTTTCTTCTTCAGGATCGGCATTTTTATCAATCTTACCTTCCTTTTTGAGCATTTCGATGAGCCTTTCATCATTGGCAATGGCCAAGTCAAATGGACCACCTTTGTGAGAATGCTTCACTTCTTCAAGTGCTGTTTCTGCCTTCTTTACTACTTCGGCATTAGCTGTTGGCGTAAATGCCCCCATAGTAAGGGTGCTAAGTCCCATTACTGCAGCTAACGCTGTTGATGCTAATTTTCTCTTCTTCAAAAAACTCTCCTCCATCCTACAAATTTAGACAAAGTCAGACATAACCTGACTAAATATTTAACATTCTACGAATTTTCTGAAATACCTTTCAAAAAATACTAAAGTTTCCTTAATTTTCATTAAATGATACTAATTTACTATATTGATGTTCTGTTTTAGGAAAATAGTAACTTAATAGATAAAAAAACTGACCCCTACACCATTTTGTGATGTTTGGAGTCAGCTTTTGTTACTTATTTTTTATAAATTAATACTTTTCCTACAGAACGATCAGGACTTTCACCTGTAACTCGGAAATTCAACCCATAATTAGGAACATTACGTCCAGCATCTGGAAGCTGATCATTACTATAATTTTTGCTATCATCGAATAATGGATGATTGTTTGTTTTGTTATCTTTCATTGTAATTCCTAGCAATTCGGAATAATCTAAGAACATTTTCTCTGATTTTTCTAAACTAAATGCTGCATCATGTACTTGATAGCGTGTAGATGCAACAGAGTCATCACTCCAAGAAAGTTTACCTTGATCTGCGTCCACTACTCCAAGGAATCCATTTCCTGGATGAATACCTGTCCAGTTTTCACTATAAGTATTATCTACATACCAAACAACGAGACCGGGATCATAGGACATTAAGCTATCTCCACGACGAAGATTTGCTAACCCTTCATCCACCCCTTGATGGTTTCTCCACTCTAGTAAGTAATAGTGTTTACTGGTGTTCACTCCATTATTTTTTGTGAATCCTTCTAGTGATACTTTCGCTTCACCTTCAGCATCATCAAATAATACTTGTTCACCATCTGCAAGAACTTGAATGTCATCTACATATAATCCAGGATTGGAAGCCGCCACGTCTGTCCAATAGTTAATTTTCACTTGTACATTTTGTCCGGCATATTCACTTAAATCAAATTTAGCGTCAACCCAACCATCTGATTTACCTGTGATTCCATGACCAGGATTTTGTTCATGTGGATCTGTATCCGTTGTAATATTCCCAGGAATTACTACCCACTCATCACCTTGTTTCACTTGAACAGAACCATAATCCCAATCTACTTCAATATCGTACCAAGCTTTAAAGTTAAGTTCAGCACTAGAAGCATTCGTTAAATCAACATTCATGACAGCAGAGTTATCTAACTCATCTCCACTTCCACTGAAGTATTCAGATTCACCGCTATAAGGTGTGTTAATCACTGTTTCTTTGTCAGGAAGATTAACTTTTAATCCATCTAAGTTCGTTCCTTTTGTATTTCCTTGGTCGAGTAAAAACTCTGTACCGTTTTTATCAATGTCTTCAAGGTCGACTTCACTGCCTTTAAACCAATTTCCTCCATGATTGGCTTGAAGGAATTCTTTTGACCAAGCACTGAAACCAGTCGGTTGCGCGCCAGGAACATTCCCTGCCCAGCTTCCGCTTGCCATAAGTGACCAATACGCTACAGGTTCACCTGCACCACTATATTGTGTATCGTACTCATCTGGTAGACCTAAGTCATGCCCATACTCATGGGCGAATACTCCAACTGCTCCATCTGCTGGCTCAATGGTATAATCAAACGCTGCCATTGAACCGCCCCAATTAGGTGATCCTGATTCAGATCCTGGAATAGGAAATACCCCACCAAGATTCCAACGGTGTGACCAGATTGCATCCCCGCCTAAAGATCCACCGCCAGCTTCCTCACCAACAGCTGAGTGTACGACCATTAAATGATCGACAAGACCATCTGCTTCACGTGTATTTCCGTCACCATCTAAATCATAACGATCCTCAATGTCATAATCAGAAAGATTAACAGAAGGATCTGCAGCTGCAGCCGTTAAAGCTTCTTTCACTAATGCTCTTGCATTGGCATCACTACCATCTGGGGCTGGCACGTTACCACCATAATAGGCAGCAGGGTTTTTAGCCATATACCAGCCAGCTACTTCCCCATCAACTGTATAAGAGCCACCTGATTGCTGTTCATAATACTGTTTCATAGAGATGATATTTTCTCCATTCGGCCCCATGTAACCGTTTTCACCAAACACCATATCCTGATAATGTTCTTTAACGTAATCCTCATAATACATATCTGTATCTTCAGGGTTAATGGAATTGTGAGGGAAGTCCGGGAATTCAACAAGTAGTACTAATACCTTGTCTTCACGCACATCGCCATTATATTGTTCTTCAGTAACATTTTCAGGCTTATTTTTCTTTGTATGCCCTTTTTTCTTACCATTTCCATTTGTAATACCCTTACCTTTTTTCAAGTTCTCTTTATATTGTTTTTGTAGCTCCTCTTTCTCATCATGAAGCTCACCCTCTTCTTCAGCGCGCTTACTTGCACTTTCAGCTTTTTCATTTAAGAATTTTTTCAAAGCCTTTTCTGCTTCAGCACCACTTGCGTCTTTAGAGATCTTACCGCTTTCTTTTAACATCTCAATCAATTTTTCCTCGTTGGCAATCGCTAAATCAAAAGGTCCACTCCCGTGTGAATAAGACTCTTTTGCTACCGATTTTGTCGATACGTTTGGCTGCACGGCACTGCTTGACGTTGGTACTGCAAATGCACCAACAGTTAAAGCAGCAACCATCGCCATTGATAGTACTTTACTAGCTTTCAATCATATTTCCCCCTTTTATTATTAAGTAATAGGATTACAAAGCTAGTAATTCTCCATTTTTCAGAAAAATCCCTTTATTCTGACACAAAATGATAAATAGGCCCTAAAACCTATACGAAAATGAGTAATTAGAACTGATTTTATTACTTTTAACTGTAATAAAAAAAGATTAAAAAGAAGAATTCTCATGATCAGAATTATTCTTTTCAATCTTTTATACTAGTTATTCACTTATAATTATTAAGAGGATTTCTTCCGTTTCTGCCATTTTCGATAAATTTTCCCATTAAAATAGAAGAATTTTGTCACCCATCCGGCTTGGTCAATAAATTGTTTACTAAATTGGTGTACCTTTTTTTGCTTCCAAGCTTTCTCATCTGAAAGATATACCCCTAATAACCCTTTATTGATTAGGCGATGAAAATTCGCATGTGGCAGCTTCTCCGTATATTCATCAGCTTTTTCTAAAAAGTGAAAGAGCCTTTTCTTCATTTGCTCGTCATTTTCATAATAGAAGCAAAAGTTTAAATCACCTCCATCTAAATCTTCTTCTTGATCAATGAAGTAATCGAGAAGGATATGAAGCCCTTGAATATACGGGAAGTAACCTTCACGAATAATGTTTGCATAACTATAGTGGAAATCGTCCCTAAAGGCATAGGAAACTAAACAAAAAATTCCTAATGTTGAGCCTGAACACGCCGAAAACTCATACCAGTCCATAGCAGGTAATCCTTCTTTATGTTCATGGAACCAATTTTTTAATCGATCAATCCGTTCATCTACATGGACATGCTTATGTATTTGAAGATCACTATAATATTGGCAAAGTTCCAAAAGGTAGGACTTAATATGTTCATAGTTTTCAAGCTCACTTAAGACAGATTGACATGTTTTCACTAGGTCTAATAAAAACCCACCATCATCTTGATCTGCTCTCAAACGATAATAATTTCTTTCAACAGCACCTAGTGTAAGAGAATCTGCCATCGCTTCATGGAGGGCTGAAAAGTCAGCAGGATCTAGTGATGTGCTTCTGTCACACAAGTTGTCCAGATAATCACTAATCGTTTGATAGGCAACGATAAACCGGATAGCTTGGTCTTTTTTTGACAGTGCGAGAAGGGATAAAATACTGCCTCCTTCACAATGAAATGCTTTATGTTCAATACTTGATAATGCCTGTTTTCTTAATTCTTCATTAGGAATTTGTTCTGCCCTTTGTTTCCAATACGCTAATTCTCTATGAACGATAGGAAATACTTTTCTATATACTTGATTCATTAACGAAAAGGGATGTGTCGGTACAGACATAACTAGACGTTCACCTCAACTTCAAACAATATATCCAATCGCTTTTATTCTACTTTCGACAAATGTTTTCGCATATTCGAAAACATCATCTCGTTCAGGTTCATTAAAAATCTCATGATAACATTTAGGCCATTCTTTGTAGTGCATTTCCGATAATGTCAATTCGTTGAACCATTTCTTTACCATAACTTTATTGACGATTCGGTCGTCCCCTGCTTGCATGACAAGAAGAGGGATATCCGGCATTTTTTCAAGATTGGCAAAGGCTAATTTCGTAGCTTGAATAAGCTCTCTATACCATCTTACGGAAACTTTTGTGATATAAAGAGAATCATTGCTATCGATTTCTCTTACATCTGCATTCCTTGTAGCCATATCCACCGTCAAGCCTGATGGAAATTTAACCATAGGAGCAACTTTATTTAGTCCATATGATAAAAACTCAACAGCTTTTGAAGGCGGTTTGATTAATCCAAGACAAGGAGAGGACAAAACGACACCTGCAACATTAATATGAGTCTCTTGAAGCATCCTCACCGTTACAAGTCCTCCCATACTGTGTCCAATTACAAAGACAGGTAATTCAAATTGATAAGCTGCTTGAACCCAATCCTTCACTTCTGTGATATATTCATCGAATGAATCAATATGACCTCTTTGACTTCTAGATGTCATCCCTTGACCAGGTAGGTCTCCCATGATCACATGATAGCCCGATGAACGCCACATTTCAATGAGCCAACCATAACGACCGTGATGCTCCATTGCTCCATGAACGATAACAATAACTGCTTTCGCTTCTTGATCTGTTTCCCATTTCCACATGGCTAAACCTCCTTAAAATACTTTCTATACTATAATACGGTTTGATATGATTTATTATAGCCGTAAATCTCTAAAGGGGGAAAAAATATGATATATGAATATAAAGGAAAAATACCTAAAATTGCGCAAAGTGCTTATATTGCTGACTTTGTAACGATTTCAGGTGATGTAGAAATTGGCGAGGAATCAAGCATTTGGTTTAACACCGTAATCCGGGGTGATGTTGCACCAACCAAAATTGGCAAAAAAGTGAACATTCAAGATAATTCCATTCTACATCAAAGTCCCAATAACACACTACTTATTGAAGACGACGTAACAATTGGTCACGGAGTCATCCTACATAGCTGCAAAATAAGAAAAAATGCGCTAATCGGAATGGGCTCTACTATTTTAGACAATGCAGAAATCGGGGAAGGTGCCTTTATTGGAGCAGGTAGCCTTGTACCCCAAGGTAAAGTCATTCCTCCGAACACTTTAGCTTTCGGACGACCTGTAAAGGTCATTCGAGAAGTAAACGACCATGACATTAGTGAAATGAAGCGTATTTCAAGAGAATATGCAGAGAAAGGACAATACTATAAAGAGTTAAAACCCATTAAATAGTTACTTTTTATAGGCTTTTACCCTTAACATAAGCCTTTTACTCATCTTATTGTTCACCAATTGTTCGTTTTCAGTCATCGGGATTTAAATTAAGATTTCACTACTCCTCCAAACCTTTATAAACTGATTTAATTTGGCGAATGTGTGATGGCTGATAAAGGTTTTGTTGGGTTAGTGGGCGCAGAAGTGATTTTATGGTGACCCTAGGTTAAGAGCGGCTCGTAAACCTGGAGTCACCACTCATAAATGGACTCTTTTGGCTTACAAATCATTCTTCCCTGCTCATTAATGCATCGGGGTGACTCATAATAGGCGAGATGACTTATAAAAAGGATTGAAAGCAGAGTCTAAAAAACAACAGGTACGCTTACCTGTGCAGAACAAATTGCACGAAACTGAATCAAAATTGCACGAAAATCAAATTAGAATTTTACAGACCTCTTACTTATTAATAACTCCATAAAAAAGGCTATCCGATAAAAGGTAAGCTGACCCGAAAAGGGTCAGTCTCCACTAACGGATAGCCTATTTTTATTAGTTTTTCACAGCTTGTTCTTTAAGTATTGCTGCTTTATCTGTACGCTCCCAAGGAAGATCTAAATCATTACGCCCAAAATGGCCGTATGCAGCCGTTTGTTTATAAATTGGACGACGTAGGTCAAGCATCTTGATAATTCCAGCTGGACGTAGGGCGAAGTTGTTGCGTACGACTTCAATTAATACCTCTTCTGAAACTTTTCCTGTTCCAAATGTATCAATAGAAATCGATACTGGCTGTGCTACACCGATTGCGTATGCAAGCTGTACTTCACATTTCTCTGCTAGTTCTGCAGCAACGATGTTTTTCGCCACATAACGAGCTGCATATGCTGCTGAGCGGTCTACTTTAGTAGCATCTTTACCAGAGAAAGCACCGCCGCCATGACGAGCATAACCACCATACGTATCTACGATAATCTTACGCCCTGTTAAACCAGCGTCCCCTTGTGGTCCACCGATAACAAAACGACCTGTTGGATTAATAAAGTATTTCGTTTTCTCATCAATTAGTTCTTTAGGAACTACTGGATCAATGACATGTTCTTTTAAATTGCGTTGAATTTGCTCAAGACTGATTTCTGGGTGATGTTGTGTAGAAATAACAATTGTATCTATACGAACGGGTTTATCATTTTCATCATACTCAACCGTTACTTGTGTTTTACCGTCTGGACGAAGGTATGGAAGAATTTCTTCTTTACGTACTTCTGTTAATCGACGGGAAATTTTATGTGATAATGAAATCGGTAATGGCATAAGTTCTTTCGTTTCATTACAAGCGAATCCGAACATTAATCCTTGGTCACCTGCACCAATTGCTTCGATTTCTTCATCTGACATATGCCCTTCACGTGCTTCAAGAGCCTGATCAACACCGGCAGCAATATCAGCTGATTGCTCATCAATCGAAGTTAACACTGCACATGTTTCAGCATCAAAACCATATTTTGCACGTGTATAGCCAATTTCACGAATCGTTTCACGAACAATTTTCGGAATATCTACATAAGTATTTGTTGTGATTTCTCCTGCAACTAATACAAGACCCGTAGTAACAGAAGTTTCACAAGCTACACGAGCATTTGGATCATTTTTTAGAATAGCATCTAAAATAGAGTCAGAAATTTGGTCACAAATTTTGTCCGGATGACCTTCTGTAACAGACTCTGAAGTAAAAAGTCGACGTTTATTTGACATCAATGTTCCTCCTAGGAATAAAAGTTCTATTCACGGTACTCATTTCCCTTAGTAGTATGAAGTAAACACTGCGATATTATCAGCGTTAAAGAACCAAGTGGGATTGGTGCGAAGACAAACAAAAAAACCTTTCCTGTTTATAGAGGAAAGGTTTTGATTCATAGTCGCGCCTTTCACTCTTATCGTTCAAGGCATTACACCTTGCCTCAGTTTAGCACCTTCGCTTGAAAAATAAAGGCCATTCATTCGTGCCGCATTTTCCACAGTAAGCAGGTTGCTGGGTTTCATAGGGTCTGTCCCTCCACCAGCTCGGGATAAGAGTATCCGTTTCAAGGTTCAATCATAACCTAAGGGGTAAGGTGTGTCAACCGTTTTTCAGCAAGGTGTTTTCACCAGAATATTCAAGCTTGAATCACTTGATCCTATATTTTATAATTTTTTTTGTTTTTTCCTATATATATAGTACAATTTCCTATAAATGATAGACCAAGCAACCAATTTTGTGACAAAAATTAAACATTCTCATAAAAATAGTTGAATAGTATAGACTAATCATTTTAATGTGTTATACTATTTCTTGAGAAAACATAGCGCTTTCAAATATAGAAAAAGGAAGGTTTTCGTACATGAATTCAGTTAGCATGTCTAGTGAACTAAAAGAATTACTTAACAATCAAAATATACAAATTCAACTTTCTGTTCCCCAGTTAGTAGAGAAAGTACTCAATCGAAATGAAGGAGTTCTAACATCATCTGGTGCTGTGCGTGCGGAAACTGGAAAATACACAGGTCGATCACCGAAAGATAAATTTATTGTAGAAGAAACTTCCACAAAAGAAAAGATTGAATGGGGATCTGTTAATCAACCGATTTCTGTTGACGCTTTTGATAAATTATATACTAAAGTGATTAATTACTTAAAAGAAAAAGAAGAGGTTTTTGTTTTTAAAGGTTTTGCCGGGGCAGATCAAAAATATCGTATGCCTATCCAAGTTATCAACGAATTTGCTTGGCATAACCTTTTTGCCCACCAATTATTCATCCGACCTAATAATGAGGAATTACTTGAACATAGTCCGGGATTCACAGTTATTTCCGCTCCAAATTTTAAAGCGGATCCAGCGGTTGATGGAACAAACTCGGAAACATTTATTATCGTTTCTTTTGAAAAAAGAACTGTATTAATTGGTGGAACTGAATATGCAGGCGAAATGAAAAAATCGATTTTCTCTGTAATGAACTATATGCTACCTGAAGCAGATATTCTTTCTATGCACTGTTCTGCTAATGTTGGGCAAGAAGGAGATGTCGCTTTATTCTTCGGACTTTCGGGAACAGGTAAAACCACTTTGTCAGCTGATCCAAACCGCCGTTTAATCGGTGACGATGAGCATGGCTGGTCTCCAAATGGAGTATTCAATATCGAAGGCGGTTGCTATGCGAAGACGATCGGTTTAACTCGTGAAAAGGAACCACAAATATTTGATGCTATCCGTTTCGGATCAGTGTTGGAAAATGTTATGTTGAATAGCGAAACGAGAGAAGCAGATTATGAAGATAATAGTTTAACGGAAAATACCCGTGCAGCCTACCCGCTTCAAGCAATCGATAATATTGTGGACCCAAGCATTGCTGGTCACCCTAATACAATTGTCTTCTTAACAGCAGACGCTTTTGGAGTACTGCCTCCTATCAGCAAATTAACGAAAGAACAAGCTATGTATCATTTCCTAAGTGGCTATACGTCTAAATTGGCTGGTACTGAACGTGGAGTAACGTCACCACAGGCGACATTCTCAACATGTTTCGGTTCTCCGTTCCTACCACTGCCAGCAACTGTTTATGCTGAAATGCTTGGAAAGAAAATTGATGAGCACAACGCTCAAGTTTTCTTAGTTAATACAGGCTGGACTGGTGGCGAATACGGTGTAGGTAACAGAATGAAATTATCTTACACTCGTGCAATGGTGCAAGCTGCACTTGAAGGTGAATTAACAAACGTTGAAACATTGAAAGATGAAATCTTTGGTCTCAATATCCCAGTACATGTTCCGGGTGTTCCAGATGAAGTCCTTCAACCACGTAAAACATGGGCTAATGATGAGGCATTTGATAATAAAGCAAAAGAATTGGCAGGTAAGTTCCGTGAAAACTTCCGTAAGTTCTCAGATGTTCCTGAGATGATTGAAACAAAAGGCGGACCATTAAAATAGTATACTAAAACGCTTGGATCTCTTTACTTCCCAAGCGTTTTTTTATTTTTAAAAAAACATCAACTATCCAGAACACACATCCAATAATGTCTTTAATGTAGATATCGAACCGAATTTTTACAATTTTCAGTTGTCTGTTCCCTTTCTGTCTGCTACAATATTAAAAAATGAATAGTTCTTATCAAGAGAGGCGGAGGGAATGGCCCTGCGAAGCCCGGCAACCTTCAAACAATGGTTTGAAAAGGTGCTAAATCCTGCAAAGTATTACTTTGCGAGATAAGAGACGTTTACGGTATGCAGCCTCTCTATCTCATTGATAGAGGGGCTGCTTTTATTTATAGGCTGTTTTTGCAAACTTTTATATTAGCACAACTGGCTAATTTCTTAAAATAAAGGTCTTCAACTCAATAATAAACCCATTCTTTATGAAAGGCTCTTTTCGTAAAATTTGTTGCTTTTGGTCAATTATAAACACCTTAAATCATTCAATACTAGTGAAACATTTATTGCTTTGACGAAAAGATACCCCGAAACCTTAATCATTTCGGATTTCTATTCTTGTTCGAAAAACAACAATCTATGCGAAAACAGCTTTACAAAAAAAGCGAATTTAAAAAGGGAGTTGAGCAGTCACACCGTTGATAAGTGGTCACAGGCCACCATCTCAAGGGAACTATCATTTTAGTCTGAATAAAGAGTTTGCTCGCTAAAGGAAGGGGACATGTAAGTTGCGTTCATTGAAAGTTGGGCTTCTAGGAGTAGGGACAGCAGGGTTAAGAGCATTGGAAGAAATGATCCAGATAAAAGAACATATAGAGTTATTAAACGGAAGATCTATTGCCATATCAGGAATAATAGTAAAAAATGATAACCATATTTTATCTGCTCAAAAAGGTGCATTAATGTCAAAAGACTTTGAAGAGATTATTAATAAACAGCCTGAGGTAATTATTGAAGCGATAGATGAAATTGAACTTGCACGCGCTTATATTGAGTATTCTATTAAAAAAGGCTGTCATGTAGTTTCATCAAATAAAGAGTGTATTGCCAGGTACGGTGAACAATTACAGAAGACAGCAGATACAAATAAAGTTCAGTTTATTTTTGAAGCAAATGTCGTGGAAGGCATTTCGGTGATAAGGTCCCTCCAAGAGAAAAATGACGCGCCAGAAAGAGATGTCGAAGCTATCTTGAAGGGGTAATAAACCATTTATAAGAAAAGGAAATTAATAGTCGCACCTCTTATCCTGTAAAAATAGCCTTTTCCCATCACAAAAAACCCCCAGAGAAAGGCGGTTTTTTGTGGTGAATTTCATAATTTGAAAATTTTGAACCATATGTGGCGTAATCCTATGCTTTAAGCAACTACACCCCGTTTGTTCTCAAACTGTTTGTATTGTTCTTCTTTCATGATCTTTTTCAAAATTTGAATCGATTTCCATACCTCTTCATACGTATTATACAAGGCAACAGGCGCAAGACGAACACCGTTTGGCGAACGAAAATCTGGAATCACTCCATTTGCTTTTAATGCTTTGCAAATGCGTGCTGCTTCTCCATGTTCTAAATAGATATGACCACCACGCTTGCTGTCCTCAGTCGGATTTCCGATTGTAAAGCCCATGCCCTTTAGTTCATGCGAAATTAGATCCATCATATACCGTGTAATATTCAATGATTTTTCTCGAAGCTTCTCTATCCCGGCTTCAGCGAAAATTTCTAGAGAACCTACTAACGGGGCTATACTTAATACATGTGGAGTCCCAATCTGATAGGCTCCAGCACTCTCTGCAGGAGTCAATGTATGCTCCATGTCAAATTGTTTATCTTTACGAGAACTGAACCATCCTGCAAGCCCAGGAATCCGACCAAAATGTTGTTTATTAACATATAGACCACCAACACCGCCTGGTCCGCTATTTAAATATTTATAATTACACCATACCGCAAAGTCTACGTCCCACCCACTCATATCATGAGTAATGGCTCCAATTGAATGACAAAGATCAAAACCGATTACTATCCCGCGCTTATGAGCTTCTGTAGTTAAACGCTTCATATCAAGAATTTGTCCACTCCGGTAGAGAACGCTAGGTAACACAATTAAAGCAATTTCTTCTGACATGGCTTCGATAATGTCGTCTTCCTCAATCATTCGCCCATCACGACTTTTTACTTGTACTAAATGGCTATCCGAATCATACCCTTTTAACCTGATTTGACTTTGTAGTGCGTAAATATCGGAAGGAAATGTTAATTCATCGGCAAGGATCTTCGTCTTTTTTCCTTTTGGGTTGTAAAAGGTTGCGACCATTTGATGAAGATTAGTCGTTGTAGATCCAGTTACGATTACTTCTTCAGGGGATGCCCCAACCAACGGACTAATCATATCTCCTAATCGTTCAGACAAGTCATACCAAGGATATTTCCCCTCTGTCCATCCATCAATACCGTATTGCTTCCAGGAATCAAGTAATCCTGTTAATGTCTTTTCTGCTCGTTTTGACAATAATCCAAGTGAATTTCCATCGAGATAAATAGTGTCCTCTTTAATATAAAATTCACTTCGAAAAGACGCTAGGCTATCCTGCCTATCCATTTCACATGCATAATCATAAGAAGTATCAAACTCCATCATATGACCTCCTCCACACTATTGTTATTTGTTTAGGCTGTTTTCGCATAGATAGTTGCTTTTAACAAGAATAGAAATCCGAAATGATTAAGGTTTCAGGGCATCTTTTCGTCAAAGCAGTTTCACTGATATTGAATGATTTAGGATGTTTATAATTAATCAAAAACAACAAAATTTACGAAAAGAGCCATTGTTTAATATATAAATAACTATACTACTTAAATTGACATAGAGTCAATGACATTGTGTCAATTTAGTAATATGGTATAGTTAGTTTATTATAATGGCTGTTTTCGTAAACTTTGTTGCTAGTTTTAAAAAAAGAGTAGTGGTTGGTTGCAGCTAAAGGTTGCTCACTTTCAGCGGTGAGTGCGGTGAGTCTCCTCTTCTGCGCTGTGAGGTCACTCCTTTCCAGATACTCCCGCAAAAATCTCGCACCTTCCACTCCAATCAACTTCTTTATCGATGGTTTGCTTCACAAACTCTATTATAAAACAACAATTTTTTAGAAAAGAGTCATTATGTTAGACAAACACAGATATAAGGAATCTCCTGATTAATTGTGAAAAAGGAAGGATTGAAATGAAAAAAGCAAGTGATCAACCGTCAACAAGACAATTACGTTCTATAGAAACAAGAGAAAAACTTCTTATGGCTGGCAGAGATATTTTTGTCGAATACGGTTTTCAAAAAGCTACGATTTCTCAAATTATTAAAAAAGCTAATACAGGCTATGGGACCGCATATGTTCATTTTAAAAATAAGGATGCGATTTTAATTGTATTGATGGAAGATGTTATGACCAAATTCCACCAAATAGCTGAAGCATCCTTTTCTCCCCAATCTAAGGTAGAAGCGAAGGAAATTATTGAAAAGCAAGCCTATGCTTTTTTAAAATTAGCGGAGAAAGAACGCAGCATTATGCGAGTTTTTGAACAAGCTATTGGTTTCTCCACTATGGCATCCACTAAGTGGAAAGAGATTCGCGAAAAATTTATACAACGAATTTCTAAAGACATTTACTATTCTCATCAAAACGGACTTGCAAAAGCAGACCTGAACTATGAACTCGTAGCACGCGGATGGTTCTTTGCAAACGAAATGTATTTATGGGAAATTGTTCGAGGTGAACAAAATGCATCTGTTGAGGAAATCGCCAAAACGATTACGACTGTTTACACATCAGGGCTTTACCTATAAGAAGAATTGAAATACACAAAAATAGAGTGCAAAATCATTTGTGATTTCACACTCTATTTTTATTTCTGTATTTACTTATTTTTGGGTTAATTTGTAGATTTCAAAGAAACTAATTCATATGTAAGGTAAGTCATTTTGTCTTCCCAACGTAATTGTTTGATGATTCCCGTTCCGACTATTTCGCCGCCTTTGGTTTTGCGAACCTCGATCGGAATTTCCATAGGATATAAACGGTATCCCTCTTTCACTAATATATAAACATTATCGCTTTCTTGTGCTCTTGACTCATTATTTTTCGTTACAATCATTGTGTTTAATTCTAGACCCATTCCCACTTGGACATTCCCCAATCATTTCATTTTTAGCTCTATTTTATCATGCTATTCCTGGTTCTTCATCCATTGGCATACCATTATCACGATTTTTCGATTGATTTCTGGAGGAAAGTAGTGTGTAAATTCTTTGAAATAGTGAGATTCAACGGCTTTTCCTAATGTTTTCAAGCGTTTTTCTAACCTGTAGGAGTGATCAACCGATACATTTGAATCTTTTTCACCATGAATAATTAAAACTGGAGCTTTTATTGCTTCAAGCTGATAAAGAGGTGTTCTCCATTCATATCTTTCTGGAAATTTTTTCGGTGTTCCACCAATAACTCTTTTCATCATCCTTCTTAAATCATTTCTTTCATAATAGGTGAGAATCATATCAGAAACCCCTCCCCAAGTCACAACTGATGTGGTTTCAGCGTGTTGGATTGCCGTTAATAAAGCCATTACTCCCCCTCTAGAGAAACCAAATACATGGATTCTTTTATTTTTCACTCGAGGATGTGACCGTAAAAGTTCAAATGCTGAAAAAGCATCCATTCGATCATCTCCTGCAAAATCCTCATTTCCTTCTCCCCCTTGATTCCCTCTATAAAAAGGAGCAAAGACAATAAATCCCTCAGAAGCAAATTGAGCAATACGGGCAGGTCGTACCATTCCCACATTTTTTATTCCACCCCGTAAATATAAAAAGCCGTCATAAACACCAGGTTCTACTGGTTCTGCCAACATCCCTTTCACTTTCAAACCACCTGAGAGATAGGTTATAAGCGATAATTTCACATTTGGATTTGGGGAAGGAAAATCTAGCTTTTCAACAATCACTTCATTTTCCATCGTCTCTTCCTTTCCGATATTTAAAAATAGGCACTCACACATTTTTTATCGTCTACATACGATATTTTAGCAAATAAAATCGATTCATATGCGAACTAGGGATTAAGGAGGGTTTTATATATGAAAGTGTGGATTAAATATAGTGTTTCATTATTTCTAGTTGTCATACTTACTGTTGGATTATGGGGATGTTCACAAAAAGAGGAGTCCGTTGAAAAGGTCCGCGTAGCAGAGGTCACACGTTCTATTTTTTATGCTCCACAATACGTAGCTATTGAAAAAGGCTTCTTTGAAGAGGAGGGTTTGGAGATCGAGCTTTCCACAACATGGGGTGGAGATAAAACGATGACTACTCTCCTTTCAGATGGTGCGGATATTGCCTTAGTTGGTTCAGAAACATCCATCTATGTTCAAGCCCAAGGCTCAGATGATCCTGTCATCAACTTTGCACAACTTACTCAAACAGATGGCACATTCTTGGTAGCTAGAGAGAAAGTCGAGGACTTTCAGTGGGAACAATTAAAAGATTCGACATTCCTTGGACAGCGAAAAGGTGGAATGCCACAAATGGTAGGGGAATATGTCTTAAAACAGCACGGAATTCACCCTCATAACGATTTGAATTTGATTCAAAATGTTGATTTTGCCAATATACCAAATGCCTTTGCTTCAGGAACTGGAGATTATGTTCAGCTATTTGAACCAACAGCTTCGATCTTTGAAAAAGAAGGTAAAGGGCATATTGTAGCATCATTTGGGACTGAATCTGGTCACGTACCATACACAACTTTTATGTCCAAAGATAGTTATATGAAAGAAAACAAAGAAACGGTGGAAAAATTCACGAAAGCTCTTTATAAAGCACAGCAATGGGTACAAGAAAACAATGCAAAGGAAATCGCAAAAGTCATTGAGCCTTACTTTGAAGATACTGAACTTGACATTATTGAAACGGTTATTGATCGATATAAAAGTCAAGGATCATTTGCTACAGATCCGATACTAGATGAAGAAGAGTGGAATAACCTGCAAACAATTATGAATGAAGCTGGAGAATTACCAAAGGAAATCGATCATAGTACGTTGGTTAATACATCGATTGCCGAAAAAATAACTGGTAATTAGTTTACCTTTCAGGATGATTTCATTGATAAGATTCGCCCTATTCCTCTCACTCCCTGAGGAATAGTGCTATTCTTCATGAATCATCCTTTCTTTAGTATTATTTAAGAGAGGAGATATAGAGCCATGAGCTTTTTAGGAATAAGAGAGATTTCTCATACTTACTTTACTCCACAGGATGCTACTACAGCATTAGAGGATATCTCATTTGATGTGGGAGAAGGAGAGTTTATTTCTTTTCTTGGCCCTAGTGGATGTGGAAAAACGACCTTACTTTCCATCATTGCAGGCCTTATCAAACCAACTGCAGGAGAGATTCTCATTTATGGTCAACCTCAAAAATCAAAGAAGCAAATTACAGGCTACATGCTACAACAAGATTACTTGTTTCCGTGGAAGACCATTGAAGAGAATATCCTACTAGGATTAAAGATTCTTAAACAATTAACAACTGATAAACGTCAGCAAACGATTAAATTATTACATGATATTGGATTAAAAGGAGTTGAAAAACAATTACCTTCGCAATTGTCAGGTGGTATGAGACAAAGGGCAGCACTCGTAAGGACATTAGCCGTCGATCCAAAGCTCCTTCTACTTGATGAACCTTTTTCTGCTTTAGATTTTCAAACGAAACTTAAACTAGAGGATCTTGTTTTTCAAACATTAAAATCGTTTGGAAAAACAGCCGTTCTCGTAACACATGATATTGGAGAGGCGATTGCCATGAGTGATCGAATTATATTGTTCTCAGCGAATCCAGGACGAATACACCAAATTTTAAATGTACCAGATGAATTGAGATTATTAAATCCTTTTGAAGCAAGAAGTCATCCCCTTTATTCGCAATTATTTCAACAGCTATGGAAGGAGTTTGAAAAATTTGAAAGCAAAAATGAACACTAAACTTCTTCATCAACAGTTTATAGACGGAATAAAAAGAGAAAAGAAACTTGTACGTTTTTACCAAATTATTATTTTCATCGCTTTTTTTAGTCTTTGGGAAATTGCAAGCAGGACAAAATGGATCGATCCATTAATCTTTAGCTCACCTTCAAAAATATGGAAGCTTTTGTTCGAGAAATTAGGTGACGGTAGCTTACTAATGAATTTGAGTGTAACACTAGGTGAAACGGTAGCTGGCTTTATTCTCGGCACACTTCTTGGTACAATACTAGCCGCTATTCTGTGGTGGTCTCCATTTCTTTCAAAAGTTTTTGACCCCTATCTTGTCATATTAAATGCCATGCCGAAGGTCGCTTTAGGACCAATCTTAATTGTCGCTTTAGGACCAGGACTTACATCAATTATTGCAATGGGAACGATTATTTCCGTCATTATCACAACGATCGTAATTTATACTTCTTTCCGCGAAGTGGACCACAACTATTTAAAGGTAATGAGTACCTTTGGAGCAACAAGGTCGCAAAAATTTAAAGAAGCCATCTTGCCTGCATCCTTCCCAACCATCATCTCTACATTGAAGGTTAATGTTGGATTATCATGGGTTGGGGTCATTGTAGGAGAGTTTCTCGTTTCAGCAAAAGGATTAGGCTATATGATTATCTACGGATTCCAAGTTTTTAATTTTACATTGGTTCTGCTCTCTCTTCTCGTTATTGCTGTATTCGCCACTGTAATGTATAAAATTGTGGAGATTATTGAAAGTAAGCTTATAAAAGAATAAACAAGGAGTGACCAAAACATTGGTCACTCCTGATTCGTTTTTAATACACCATTATCATATAGAAAATCTACTGCCTGTTTTACGACTTCATCCTTCATAATAAAACTAAAAGTTGAATCATTGTGAACATGGCGTATTTCACCTTTAAATAAAACAGGTCCTTCCGTTTCTAAATAATCTTTTTTTCTTTCTATTGATTCAATGTCAGCAAAGAAGATCGTTTTAACAAAAGGGATTTCATCCATGACTTGATATTGTCCAATATAAGTAAGATTTGAAACGACCCCGCCTGTTTCTTCATAAACTTCTCTTTTTGCAGCCTCTTCAAGTGACTCACCGTTCTCTCGCTTACCTCCTGGAAACTCTAGCCCTCTCCTTTTGTGTTTCGTTAATAACCACTGATCTCGCCATCTTGTTATAACCAACACATGGTTGGGTTCTTCCGAAAATGTATCCTTTTCAAAGCTCAGATTTACCAATAAACCATTTGTATCAACAAAGTTTAACAAAGCTCAAACACCATCCCTAAGCAAGATCATGCTTCCATTATACATATAGATCCACCTAAATTTCACGTTTCAATCTTTCATGGGTCATTAGTCTCTATTTTCATGATTTTGAAACTTTTAACAAATCCAACCGTAAATAAAGTGAATAAAAATTAGGGAGTGTTCGTATGAAAAAATCTTGGTCCATTCTTCTTTCGTTTATTTTGGTAGTATTTCTTGCTGCATGTAACCAAACAGCAGACCCAGTAAATGAAGAAGGAAACAAGGAAAACGCAAATGAATCTAAAAAGAGTGCAGAGGAAAATAAAAGCGATCTTACATTAAAAGAAGTGTTCGAAAAAACAAATAAAGCTTCTCAAGAAATCACTAGTCTCAAATCCAATATGACGTTAAATCAAACGATGACGATGCCTGGAGAAGAAGGAGAAATGAAAATCAATTCAGATGTCACATCGACTATCGTGATGGAACCACTAGCACTTCATCAAACAATGAAAATGTCGATGGAGGGTGATGCAGCAGAAGCTCCAAAGGAAAATATGACAATGGATAGCTACTTAACAAAAGATGGTTTTTACATGAAAGATTCATCTCAAAATAAATGGATGAAAATGCCGAAAGAACTTTCCGACCAAATTGTTCAAATGTCTAATGCTCAGACAGATCCTTCAAAACAATTAAAAGATCTTCAACAGTTTATGGATGACTTTAAGTTTGAACAAGACGAGAAGCATTTTATACTTAAACTGACAGCAAATGGCGAAAAGTTTCAAGATTTCCTACAAAAACAAATGAAAGAAATCATGCCTGAAATGCTGCCAGAAGAAGCAATGAATAATATGAGTTACGATGAAGTTAAATATGAAATCTTTATTGACAAAGAAACTTTTTACACAACGAAGCTAAACTCCACCGTTAATATGACTGTTAAGGTGGAAGAAGGGAAAGAAATGAAAACACAAACAGTAATGAGTGGAACATATAGCGATTATAATGAAATTGAATCCATCACTGTTCCCAAAGAAGTAGTAGAAACGGCAGAAGAAGTATCCTTATAATAACCACAACACTAAGCAGGGTTAACCAATATTGGCCAACCCTGCTTGTATGATTACTTTAGACTACAAATGATCTTTTGGACCATCTGGATTTAAAATACCCATGCTTTCAATATGTTGTTTGGCATCATCGTCACCAAGCTCATGAATCATTTTATATGCTTTTCTCAGGTTATCATCATAATCATCATTTTCACGATCATAATGATATTGGACATAAGGAACATGTGCACGGTAGAAGCCTTGCCAATCGGTGGAGTGATTATTGTCAAATATCTCTCTCATTGCTGTTATTTCTTCATCCGTAGCCTCAATTTTAAAGTTCCAGGGAGAATCCGTTGAACTCCTTGAAATTTCACCAGTAGCCATTTGAATATAATAAGTGTTCTTTATTTCGCTCATACCTGCAACCCCTTTTGATTACTTACCTATCTTTTTCCACAAAAGAAGATTTCTTATACACTTATTTTCCTCTAGGCAAATGGTTTTTTAAAGACTTTATGGCTTGTCTAATGAAATCAGGAATCGGTACTCCTGCTCTCCCTGCATTCTCAATTATTGATAAAAATTCATTGGCAATATAAAAAATAATCGTTGCATCTCGAATAAAATGCTGATTTCCAAGTATAGTATCAATAAGGTGGGCAACAGCGACAAGACTAAAAATAAGAACTTTACGACCGATTCCCTTTAATCCAACTTTACTTGACAAATTCCCTTGAATACCACTTGCAATCAGACCTGTGAAATAATCAACTATAACAGCAATGACTAAAATGCTTAACAACGATGTGATCCCTCCAAACAAACTAGAGGTAATGGAAGCAACAATCGAACCGAAAGGGATAATGAATTTAGTCAAAATATTTTCCTCCTACAAAAAATGGGGATTAACGTCCTTTCCTAAGGGTAAATAGAAAATGTTAATGTTGTCCTACTTAAGCCATAATATGAAAAACACAGCATATTGTTCTTTGCAACACAGAAAATATATAAATATAACTACAAGGAGGTGTAAAAAATGAAATTAGTTGAAGAACTATATGAAATTTATCGCGGGAGAATTAGAGGAACTGATGAAGACCTTGACATGATTGCTTTAAGCATCCTAGAAGAAACGACACGAGATGAATTAATGGCGATTATAGAGGAAATGGACATTGATGAATTACATTACTTTATCCGGCTATACATATTTGAAACCTTAAAAGAAAAACTGACTTCAGATGAAAGATCAATTATATCTTCCGGGGATAAAAACATTCACTAATGATAGATGCAAAAGAATTTGTAAAAATAGATTCAAAATTCATTTCTCCTCTTAATTTCTATGGTATTTAATTGACCAAAACCTATAAAGAAGTGATAATTAACATTGAGAGGAGGGGTTTTTGATGGCATTTACCATTTCTTTAATTGTATCAATCGTAATCGTGATTATTGTGTTGCTCCTGGCTGTCGTCACGACCTCTAAAGCCTATACAGTTAAGCACAAAGTCGATCCTATTGAAAACAACCCACATTTAAAAAGGGATGAAAATAGCATAGGGGATCCCCTAGTTAAAGAGGAAGACAAATAGGAAAAGTAGAAGCGCCTTGTACTGGCCTGGCAAGCAAATGACGAGCCCCAAAGGAAAAGATGCCTTTCCTTTGGGGCTTAGCTTATGTCTCGAGGTGAGAGGCATTGGACTTTGATAAACCTCATTTGATGTCTAAAAGCATTTGGTCTGTTTAACTTCTCCTTTCGGCTTTTTTCATGCCGTCATTTCTCCTTTTCCTGGTGTATCACGGCATACTAGAGCCCCCTTCGTACCTTCATTTTCCCTTTCTCGGTGTTTCACGGCATACAAGATCCCCTTTCGTACCTTCATTTTCCTTTTCTCGGTGTATCACGGCATTCTAGAGCCCCTTTCGTACCTTCATTTTCCTTTTCTCGGTGTATCACGGCATACGAGAGCCCCTTTCGTACCTTCATTTTCCTTTTCTCGGTGGATCACGGCTTCATTCCGCGCTTTTCTTGCCGTCATCATTCCTTTCGCAACTTTTCACGGCAACACCCTATTCTTTTAATGTGCCATTTTTTCTTTTTCAGCTTTTCAAAACTATCCCTCTCTTTTGATAACCCTGTTGTGCATGCTCACGGCTTTCAAATCACAACCATTTCTCGTACGTCACAAAATAAGAATTGTAACAATAAAAAAAAATACACAGAAGCTTCCTGATATGAAAGCTCCTGTGCAGTGAATGGATATTTTATTGTTTGCCTCTCTAAGGTTACCCGTTATATTGGGAAAGCCTTTTGTTTTTTCTTTATGCGAAAACCTGCTTTAAGTCTTCTTTACTCTGACTTAACCAATAGCGCATAAATCGTTTTGCACCTTCTAAATCATGTAACTTTGCTTGGCCGCATTGCTTCTCATTTGCAGCAGGAATTTCTGTAATTTCTACTGCTTCTTTCATCGTATTATTCAGAAGATCAATAATTTCCTCTACCTCTGGTGTACCGCTTACTACAAGATAATAACCTGTTTGGCAACCCATCGGAGAAATATCGATAATATCAAAGTGATCATACTCCTCCGCATATTTACGAATGGTAAAAGCAAGTAGATGTTCTAATGTGTGGATTGAATCTGGTTTCATTGCTTGCTTGTTTGGTTGGCAAAAACGAATGTCATATTTATTTACAACTCCATCGCTACCTATATGATGAACTCCGCAATGTCTAACGTAAGGAGCTTTAACAGCATTATGATCTAATTCAAAGCTTTCAACTGAAGGCATTAAAATCACTCCTAAAAAGTATTATATTTATAGTATACATTAAATCCCGAGTTATTTCATCAAATTAATAAGAATAAGTCTTACTATTGTTTTGATTTATATATTTCATACCATCTATAAGCTTAAGCTAAACCATTTGCACAATAAAATTCGTACATGCTATATTGAGGTTATATGTTTAAGGAGGCTAGAGTTTATGAAAAAAGTATTTTTGCTTATCATTCGTTTTTACCAAATTGTCATCTCCCCAATAAAGCCTCCAACATGCAGATTTTATCCAACTTGTTCCCACTATGGTATGGAAGCCATCAGGCGCTATGGAGCTCTTAAAGGCGGCTGGCTTACAATAAAAAGAATTAGTAAATGTCATCCTTTTCATCCAGGTGGCATTGATCACGTCCCAGATAAATTGCCCTCAAGTAAACGAAATACTTGATGGGGTCCACCACACAATGTAGGTCACGATACGTTGCAGCAGGACGCGGTGATTAGGTCGATGTTCCTTGAATCGTACTTGACCCCTTTCCGCATCATTTCCTCCTTTCACTTTTCGGAGCATCCTAATCCTTTTATTCATTCTTGATTTTATTCTTCACAGGTAGTAAAATATCCTTTGTTCTTTCAAATCGTAATGATTACATTTTCCAATAGATTGATAGATTAGGGGTTGCTAAAAATGAAAATAATAAAAGGACTATTTCTTATCTCTGCAATATTTATGTTAACCGCATGTACGAATAATCAGGATAAAAGTAATGATGATTCATTTACCATTTATACAACTGTATATCCACTCGAGGATTTTGCTAAAAAAATCGGTGGTGACCATGTAGAAGTACATTCGATCTATCCACCTGGAGCAGACGAACATACATTTGAACCCTCACAGAAGGATATGATGGACTTAGCTGATGCAGACCTCTTTCTTTACATTGGCCTAGGTCTTGAAGGGTTTGTCAATAAAGCAGAAGACATTCTTAAAAACGAAGGTGTCACAATGACAGCGACTGGTGAAGGATTGGATCTTGAGGCGGAAAATCATGATGATCATGAAGACCATGGGCATGAAGATGTTCATTCAGAAGACGGCCACCATCATGATATTGATCCACATGTATGGCTTGACCCCGTTTATTCTAAGGAAATGGCCCATAAAGTTTATGAAGTACTTGCAGATAAACTTCCTAAGCATAAGGAAGAATTTAAGAACAATTACGATCAACTGGCAGCGGATTTAGACCAATTACATCAGCAATTTAAAAAAGTCGTTGAAAACGCGGAAGAAAATGAGATTTTTGTATCCCATGCCGCATATAGCTATTGGGAAAAAAGATATGGAATTGAACAAACAGCGATAGCAGGAATTTCATCTTCTGACGAACCATCTCAACAAGAATTAAAGGCTCTAATTGACTCAGCAAAACAAAAAGATGTTCAGTATATCCTTTTCGAACAAAATATTTCATCACGATTAACAGAAGTAGTCCAAAAAGAAATTGGTGCAGAAGCACTTTCACTCCATAACCTTTCTGTTCGGACTGAGAAAGAAGTGAAAGAAGAAAAAGATTACTTTGACTTAATGAATGAAAATATTGAAACTTTGACTAAGGCGTTAAATAGTAAGGAATAATCGTAGATATGGAGAAAGGTGACCAAATTCGGTCATCTTTTTTGATTTTATATTAAATAGTAAACTCATCCAATCCCTCCTTCACAATTAAACGTCTCTTACTCTTTTGAATAATCCTTTCCATTTTGTGGACAATAAGGAAATGTTAATGACTAGGTAAAGGAGCATCAAAATGGATGATTTAGTACTTGCACGCTCGTTGTTCGGTACAACAATGGCATTTCATATTATTTTCGCAACTTTAGGGGTCGGCATTCCATTAATGATATTAGCTGGAGAAATCCTTTATCAAAAAACAAAAGATCAGGATTATGCCATCATGGCGAAAAGATGGACAAAAACGTTTGCAGTTCTCCTTGGTGTTGGTATTCCAACTGGAACAATTGCAGGTGTTCAGCTTTCCTTATTATGGCCTGGCTTTATGGAGGTCGTTGGGAGAGTTATGGCTTTACCATTCCAAATTGAAATCTATGCATTTTTCATTGAGGCATTATTTATGTCTATCTATGTATATGCTGCAAACCGAATAGCTCCTTGGATGAGGATTGTAAGCTTAATACTAGTCGCTATTGGTGGACTAGCATCGGCTGTACTTATAACGAATGTTCATGCATTTGAAGGGACGCCTGCCGGCTTCAGAATGGTTAATGGTGAAATTACAGACGTTGATCCGTGGAAAGCCTTCTTTAATCCAAGCTTTTTTGTAACAGCAGGTCATGTTGCTCTCTCAGCTTATGTAGTAGGATCATTCGCCATTGCCTCCGTTGCTGCATTTAAAATGCTAAGGAACCCATTTGGAAGTAGAATTTATCAATTTCATAAAAAAGCATTAATGTTATGCCTTATCATCGGAGGAATTTTTGCGTTTTTCACAGCCATGAATGGGCACGAATCAGCTCAAATGTTACATGAATATCAACCAGAAAAATTAGCTGCAGCTGAAGGGCTTTTTGAAACCCAATCATATGCCCCGCTTACAATTGGAGGGTATACCGACCGTGCAACACAGGAAGTCAAATGGGGTATCGAAATTCCTTGGGCTTTAAGTTTTCTTTCTGGTAATAGTTTCGAGACAGAAGTCATCGGGTTAAATGATTTCCCTGAGGAGTATTGGCCGCCATTATTTGTTCACACTCTCTTTAATGGAATGGTCGGAATTGGTTCACTGTTGATCCTTTTGCCTCTCATTGCAATTGTCTGGAAGAAATTTTTAAAGAAGGATCGCTTTCCTAAATGGTTAATGTGGCTGTTTGTTGCAAGTGGTCCACTTGCAGTCCTTGCCATTGAATTTGGCTGGATTTTTGCTTGTACAGGTCGTCAGCCATGGACGATTTACAGGATCCTTAGTACTGAAGATTCTGTAACAGCTTCGGGAAACATTGGAATATTATTCATTCTATTTGTCAGCATCTATATTATTTTGGCCGTATCTGTCGTTTTGGTTTTATTATATTACTTTAAACGAAACCCTGTAGAAAAGGATTTAAATAAAGCGAAAAATCCTGAGGTTCCCCTCTACTCATAATATTCATTTTTATTAATGCTGTTTTCATAAACTTTGTTGCTATATTTTAAAAAAGTTGCGGTTGATTTCCGTTCCAGGTTGCCCGTTTTCCGCTCTAATCAACTTTTGGCCGATGGTTTACTTTCACAAATCCATAAAATAACTATCTTTTAGAAAAAACCTTATATTGTCCATCCTAATCTGAAAGACATTCCTATCCACAATAGCTATACAAAGGAGGCAAAAGTATGACCGATGCATTAATTGCCATTTCCGTTCTTTGGGGATTTGTGTTTATTTACGCGATTATGGCCACTATGGACTTCGGAGCAGGTTTTTGGTCCATGGTTTATTTAAATCGAACAAAAACAAAAGCAACGAATATCGCCAACCGATACTTATCCCCAACCTGGGAAGTTACCAATACATTTATAGTCGCGATTGTCGTAGCTGTTTATAGTTTTTTTCCAGGAGCTGCCTACTCTCTCGGAACGGTGCTATTAATACCAGGAAGTATCATTCTTTTACTTTTGGCCATTCGTAGTGCATTTCTTGTTTTCTCCCATGTGGCAGACGACTATTATAAAATTTTAACCTACATTTCTGGATTCTCAGGGCTCATTATTCCAGGTGTTTTAATTAGTGTTCTACCAATTTCTCACGGGGAGTTTGTAGATTTTAAAGATGGGCAAACCCTTTTACTTGGAAAATTGTTCACAAGCCCGCATGAATATGCTTTTATTGCATTCGCGATTAGCTCTACTTTATTTTTGTCATCTCTCTTATTAGCAGATTATTCAAAAGCATCAAATGAGCTCGAGGCTTACCGGGTCTATCGTCGAGACGCTATGATTACAGGACCCATCTCCCTAATGACCGCATTCCTGATTATGTGGACGATGAAAGCAGAAGCTTTTTGGCTTTATAGTAACATGATACAAGATGTGGTTTTACTATTGTTCTCCCTAAGCGGTTTCCTTATAGCTGGGATTTCACTCTATCTACCAACTGATAAAAATGGAATAAAGGGAATGCCGCGAATAGCGGTGATCGCCGTCACAATTCAGTACATGATAGCTAGTTATGTGTACGGCAAAGCTCATCTTCCTTATATTATCTATCCAGAAGTTACAATACAATCTGGGTTTACAGATCCTGCTTCTTTTAAAGCCGTTTTCATCACCTATATCGTCGGATTTGCTATTCTATTTCCTGGTTTTGTTTACTTTTGGAGTCTATTTATGAACGATAAACGGTATCTTCGTCAGAAAACATAATACATATAAGGATTAAACCGAAAGTAATAATGACTAATTTGTCCGGGGCACCGTATATATTGACCGCGCGACATATTTCGTCAAATTTCCACACAAAAAAATGCGAGTCTTCACATCTACATGGGAACTCGCATTTGCTTGCAATTACTTATCGATCCATTTCCTCAATTCTCTTCTTAAAAGTTTATTAGAAGCATTTCTCGGTAAAGAATCTACAAAATAAATCCGATGGGGAACCTTATATCGGGCAAGTCGGTTACCACTGTATGCCATTAGTTCTTCTGCTTCCACTTCTTCAGAAACTACCACAAAAGCAATAGGAATTTGTCCCCAACGGTCAGATTCGATTCCTGTAACACCAGCTTCCTTGACAAATGGATGTCCCAAAAGTGCTTCTTCAATTTCAGCTGGATAAATATTTTCTCCGCCTGAAATGATTAAATCAGAACGCCTGTCCTTCACAAACAAGAATCCATCTTCATCCACAAAACCAATGTCACCTGTCAAAAACCAATCGTCACTAAAGTTCTCGTTATTGGCCTTTTCTCGGTTAAAATATCCTCTCGTCACATTTTTACCTCTAACGACAATTTCTCCTTCTTCATGAGGAGATAACTTCTTTCCCTCACTCCAAATTTCAATTTCACAAGGGAATAATGGTTTCCCAGCAGAACCTAGCTTTGTAATACTGTATTCTGGAGGTAAGGTAACAATCTGTGATGCAGTCTCTGTCATACCATATGTTTGATAGACAGGTATATTTAACTCTAAGCAATCCTCCAATAATGGTTTAGGTGCTGGTCCTCCACCAAGGAGCATGCAGCGAAAAGAATCAGGGTATTGTACTGAATCTAAATCATCGATTAGTCGGTGAAGCATAGAACTAACGACAGACATAATCGTTCCCCGTCCCGCAAGAATATCCTGATTCACTTTTTTTTCATCAAACTTTTTATATAACCGAATAGGCATCCCATAAAGTACACTTCTCATTAAAATCGAATAACCACTAATATGGAAAAGTGGAACCGCACACAACCATTCATCCTTTTCCGTTAAACCTAAATTAAGAACAGACCCCATCGCACTCCACCAATGATTCCCATACGTTTGTTGAACACCTTTAGGCTTACCAGTCGTTCCAGACGTGTACATGATCGAGCAAGTAGTATCCAATTCAAACCTTTCTTTAGGAATAAAAGTATTTGCAGGTGACTGTTGGTCGATGTTATCAAAGGATATCATTCTGATTTGAGGAATAAGTTTTCTTATTTCATTCATTTTTGATTCAAATTCTTTATCATAAAGGATTGTGTTCATCCCAATGTCAGAAATTTGGAAGGCCATTTCTACGGGGGTTAAGCGATGATTTAAGAGAACAGCCGTTAGACCAAGTTGCTGTAATGAATGCAGGACGATAACTGCTTCCTTCGTATTGTTAATCAATACACCCACATATGATTCTTGTTGCAACTGAATCATTGTCAAACGCTTGCATTTATCGATTACCTTTTCGTATAACTCTGAAAAAGATAGTGATGTATCTTCTGCATACAAGGCAACCCGAGAAGGTGTCAAAAATACTCTTTGTTTAAGCCAGTTCGGAATATAGTTTTTCGTCATTATAAAGACCCCTTACTAATTCTTATCATATTTGTAACAGATTTAAAAAAGAGGTGGCCTAATGAAGGCTGAATTCACGGTTGTGAAATCTCCTTCAATTAAGCCACCCTCATATACTATTAAGGGAAACGAGGGAACTGACCAAAGTCCGGTTTGCGTTTTTCTTTAAACGCGTCACGGCCTTCCTTCGCCTCTTCAGTTGTGTAATAAAGCAATGTTGCGTCTCCTGCCAATTGCTGAAGTCCTGCAAGACCATCTGTATCTGCATTGAAAGATGCCTTCAAGAAACGTAGTGCTGTAGGGCTCTTCTCAAGCATTTCCTCAGCCCACTGAACAGTCTCTGCCTCTAATTGTTCGTACGGAACAACTGTATTAACAAGACCCATCTCACGTGCCTCTTCAGCGTTATATTGGCGGCATAGATACCAAATTTCTTTCGCTTTCTTATGACCAATAATACGCGCTAAGTATCCTGCGCCGTAACCAGCATCAAAGCTACCTACTTTAGGACCTGTTTGTCCGAAAATAGCATTATCAGCTGCAATCGTGAGATCACAAACAACATGAAGAACATGTCCACCACCGACTGCATAACCAGCTACCATTGCAATGACTGGTTTAGGGATTACACGGATTAATCTTTGTAGGTCTAATACATTTAGACGTGGAATTTCATCTTCCCCTACATATCCGCCGTGACCGCGAACAGATTGGTCACCTCCAGAACAAAATGCTTTTTCTCCAGCTCCAGTTAAGATTATGACTCCAACGCTTGAATCATCTCTCGCATATGCAAATGCATCAATAAGCTCCATTACCGTTTTTGGACGAAAGGCATTGCGTACTTCTGGACGATTAATAGTGATTTTCGCAATTCCATTATACGTCTCATACAAAATATCTTCGTAATTTCGTTGATTTACCCATTCAATTGCCATTATGGGTCCCTCCTTTTATGTATTAAAAATAACTCCTCTATTATTGTACCAAACTTTTCAGGTTTCTCCACATGAATTGCATGACCTGCTTCAGGAATTTTGAATACGGTTGCATTATTTATCTTACTAATCATTTCATTCGCTATTAAACAAAACTTCTCGTCAAGCTCGCCAACAATGATAAACACAGGAAAAGTAAATTTATTAAGTGCGTCCCAGTAAGAAGGTTGTTCCCCCGTTCCCATTCCTTTTAAACTATTGGCAAGACCTAATGGGGTCTGATTCAATCTTTGCTCCCGGATTTTTTCTTGAACGGAACTAGACAATTTTTTTTGAGAGGCAAAAAGGGGAATGTTCTCCCAAAATTTGATGAATTCGTTTAGTCCATTATTAGAAATCTTTTCTGCCAGCTTATGGTCATTTTGAATTCTTAAAATACGTTCTTCTTCTGTTTTAAGTCCAGGAGAAGCACTTTCGAGGATCAATTTTTCAATATAATCAGGGTACTGTACAGCAAATGCCAACGCCAGTCTTCCCCCCATAGAATAACCTAATAAAGATATCTTTTTAATAGAAAGCGCGTCTAGGATCGATTTAATATCTTCCACTGAGTTCTTCATTGAATAACGGTTAGATTCAACCGGGCTGTCCGTTTTCCCATGACCAACAAGATCGATCGTCATACACCTAGAATTCTTTGACAGTCTCTCCACAACTTCAGACCAGGTAGAGGTATCACCTGTAAATCCGTGAAGAAAAAGAAGTGGAGACCCGCTTCCTTTTTCCTCTACATAGTATTTTACTCCGTTAGCCATTATAAACATCATCAGTCACCTAAATTCCATTTCTATTTCCCGGGAAACAAGATTCCACAAATTTCGATGTTGTTCGGTATTCTTAATCCGATTTGTGACGACTTCAATAATAGATAACCCACTATGTTGACAGGACTTTTTAAATGCACCAGAAAACTCATCCATTTCTATGGCTTTATGATAATCTGCATCGTATAGAGTTGATAATGCAGAGAACTCGAGATCCATCGGAGTACCAAATAGGTTTTCAAAATGCTTATCTTCCTTAGCTTGCGGAAGATAGGAGAAGATTCCACCACCGTTATTATTCAGGACGATAATCTTTAAATTCAGATCGTACATTTTACCTGCTAATAAACCATTCATATCATGAAAAAATGCTAAGTCACCTATTAAAAGAAACGCTGGCTTTTTGGACGTGCTGACTCCTAATGCTGTAGATACTACCCCATCAATTCCATTGGCACCACGATTAGCTAACACATTAATCTGTTTGTTTGTGTTAAGAAAATAGGTATCCACATCCCTTATTGGCATGCTGTTGCTTACAAAAAGGGTAGAGGAATCCGGCAGCCACTCCATTAAATTTCCAACCGCTTCTCCTTCTGACATATCGGTACTTCTTGAATCAGCGATACAATTTTTCGTTCGTTCATTCAAAGATTTCCATTTTTCCAGCCACTCAGATGCACCGGATTCGCTGCGCTCATCATCTATAAGACTTTCACAAAACGACACAGAAGAACAATGAATCATTTCTGTGGCTTTCCCTATTGGATCCAGCCATTGACCACCTTCATCAATCACCCATTGATCAAGATTGTGAAAATGTTTCAAATAGAGCGAGAGTGCTTTTGAAACAGGCATAGCTCCAAATCGAATTACAATATCTGGTTCCAGCGATTTTGTTACTACTTCCGTTCTTAGAAAACTATCATAACTGTCTATCACCGTTGCTTTCCTATGTGCTCCACTCCGTAAACCTGACAAAGGATCTGCTAAAATTGGAAATCCATATTGTTCACTTAATGATAGGATTGCTTCAATTGAATCACTTTCAAGTTGTGGTCCACATATAATAAGCCCTTTTTCCTTTTCACTTACTCTCTTTTGAAAAATGTCCGATTGCTGCTTTGAAAGGATTCTTTCCCCACCTGTAACCAATACATTTCCAAGGGATGGTTGTGCATAGGCATCTGAAAGATTAGGTACTAAAGGCTCCCTAAATGGAAAATTAAAATGCACAGGACCTGCCGGACTTTCTCTGCATATTCCAATCCCTCGAGAGGCAGTACTCTTTGTAAAAGAAAGCATAGAGAAGGAGCTTTCTGGCAGTGGCATGTCGATAGACCATTTCACATGACGCCCATACATTTGAATCTGATCAATTGCCTGTGGAGCTCCTACTTCTCTTAATTCATGTGGGCGATCTGCTGTTAACACCACTAGAGGAACGCGTGAATACTTTGCTTCGATTATAGCAGGGTAATAATTCGCAGATGCCGTTCCAGAGGTGCACAGCATAGCCACAGGCTGATTCTCTGCTTTTGCGATCCCTAACGCAAAAAAAGCCGCAGACCTCTCGTCTACGTTAATAAAAACTTGTATTTCAGGATGTTCAGCAAGAAGTAATGCAAATGGAGTAGAACGTGAACCCGGACTGATTACTACTTTCTTCACTCCATTTGCTACCATTTCCTCAATAAATGCTGCAACATACTTTGTAAGGTCTTCCTGATGGTTATATGTCATCTTCATGTCCTCCTATAGCACGGAGCATCGGTCTAAATTTTATCTTCGTTTCAATATATTCACTCTCAGAATTTGAGTCTGCCACTACACCACAACCAGCATAAAGATAAGAATTGTTTCGATTAATTAAACCAGATCGAATGGCGACGACAAATTCACCGTTTCCTTTTGCATCAAGCCAACCAATAGGACCTGCATAAAGTCCTCTATCCATATTCTCTGATTCTTTAATCGACTCCATTGCTTTTTCCCTTGGAACACCGCCAAGAGCTGGTGTAGGATGAAGCTGCTCAACAAATTTCAAAATACTAGTATCATTACTAATAATTTTTCCCCTAATAGGTGTATATAAATGCTGTATGTCTCTAACAGTCATTAAGGTTGGATGCCCAGGTAAATCAATGTCTTTACAATATTTTTCTAGGACACTTTTAATCATTTCAACGACTAAATGGTGTTCATGACGATTTTTATTATCCTCTAATAGTTCCTGACCAAGCTGAGTATCTTCTAATTCTGTCTTTCCTCTTCCAATTGATCCAGCCAGACAGGTGGAAAAAATCTCTTCTCCAGTCTTTTTCACTAAGCGCTCCGGAGATGCACCTAAAAAGCAGCTATTTAAGACCTCTAATGAAAATGTAAAGCTGTCCGGTTGTTGTGTTAATAAGTTTTGCAAAATAAAATCTGAATGCGGTGAATCTTCAAAGGATACTTTCAGCTTACGGGCAAGAACGACCTTCTCCATTTCGCCCATCTTGAGCTGACCTACCACTTCATCCAATGTTTTTTTCCATTGCTCCGGTGCAATTTCCATTGTTTCCTTTAGTGCCTGTGAAGTGATTAAAAAAGATGAGTGATTGAGAAGTTCATTAATTTCGACTATATATTTTTCAATAATATCTTCCTCATCATGAGAGGAACATAAAATATTTATCGTTAAATAAGCCTTATCACTTTTCACAGTAAGCATAAAGGTTGGCAGCTGAAGAGTAGCTTGTGAGAAATCCGTCCATTCTACTTCCTTTTTCTGCGAAGGATCGAAAGAAAAGCCTCCAAAAATAAGTGGTCCTGTTGCTGTCTCACTTAATCCATCATCTAGAACCGCTTCATGAATAAAGCGCTTCCACTCTTGATCAATATCCTCGAATCTGTTCTCTTTTAAATCATTTCTAAAGATAAAAGAACTTCCGATCCCAACAATCGTTGTTTCTCCACCTTTGTCTTTCCAATAAAAACGTTCACCTTGATATAAGGGGAATCCAGCATGATAAAAGAAAAGGGGATCCATTTTATCAATCTCACGGACATGACTAAATAGGACAGGACGATTCAATTTTTTCGCTTTTAATACAGCTTCTTGAAAAGCGATATTTATTTTCGGTTTTTGAATAATAACCAAAGTAAATCCCCCCAAAAACGTACGTTTACAAATCTATTATAAGATACACCTGACAAGAACATGTGTCAATGATGTAATTACGATTAAAACCTTTGATATCCTTATTATATATATCATAAACCTTTTCTAAAGAATTGAGAAATGAGAGCCCTTGAGAAACGAGTTCCTTCAATGGTAAATTAAACCTTCATTAGTTTGTAAAAAGATATTGACACTACCTGCGCCTTTACCTACACTTTAATTTGTAAAGGAATTGTAATCATGATTTTTTAATTAGGGAGAGACGATAAATGTCTGCACAAACATCAAGTATTGTTGAGCCAGATAAAGGCTGGCGAATATGGTGGCAATTAACACGTCCACACACTTTAACCGCTGCCTTTGTCCCTGTCCTTCTAGGAACAGCAATGGCACTACAATATCAATCAATAAATTGGCTCATGTTCCTTGCTATGCTAATAGCAAGTATACTCATTCAAGCGGCTACTAACATGTTCAATGAATATTACGATTATGTTCGCGGCTTGGACAATGAGAATTCAATCGGTATTGGTGGAGCCATTGTAAGAAATGGCGTAAAACCTTCCACTGTACTTAATTTGGCCTTCACTTTATTTGGAATTGCGCTGCTATTAGGTATATACATTTGCTTAAATAGCAGTTGGTGGATAGCTGTTATAGGATTAGTTTGTATGACAGTAGCCTACTTATATACTGGTGGTCCAATTCCAATTGCCTATACTCCATTTGGAGAAGTGGTATCTGGATTTTTTATGGGTGTTGTGATTATCTTAATATCCTTTTACATCCAAACAGGATTTGTAAATAAAACAAGCATCCTTGTTTCCATTCCAATCTTTATTCTCGTAGGAGCAATCCTTCTGTCAAACAACATTCGTGATTTGGACGGGGATAAAGAAAATGGAAGAAAAACACTAGCCATTTTACTTGGTCGTGAGAAAGCCATTTTGCTTTTAGCTTCAATGTTTATCATTTCTTATGCTTGGATTATTGTTTTAATTCTTTTTGGAGTCTCGTCAGCTTGGTTACTTCTCGTTTTCTTGAGTGCACCAAAGGCGATTAAGGCGATTAAAGGTTTTGTTGGAAAAACAAACCCATTAGAAATGATGCCTGCAATGAAAGCTACTGCCCAAACAAATACCATTTTTGGGTTCCTTTTATCGATTGGAATTTTTATCAGTAATATTTAATCTCTGTAAGCGGGTGACGATAAAATTGTCACCCGCTTATTTTACATAATTAGAAAAAAATATTTATGAATTTAAGTGGATAAAAAAGTTTCATCGTCATGTTAATGGATAAAGTATGACAAATAGAGCAAATACTAATTCCATATGAATTTCAATCCAACAAAGGACGTGAAACCAATGCTAACTGAAAAGCAAATTTTATCTTTAAAAGAAGAGCTCCTCCAACAAAAGAAGCAATTGCAAACCCATTTGCATAATGATAAACCTAGCCTCGAAGTAAGAAGTGAGAGGGAGAACACTGGTGAACTATCGCTGTATGATAATCACCCAGGTGATATGGGAACAGAACTTTATGAACGTGAAAAGGATTTTGCCCTTGATGAGCATGCAGAGGATGAGCTTGAAAAAGTAAATCAAGCTTTAAAAGCCATTGAGGATGGCACATATGGGATTTGTAAGGCAACTGGAAAAGAAATACCTTACGAAAGACTTCAAGCAGTTCCTACAACTCTCTACACCAAGGAACATAATCCTGAACAGGCGATTTTCGGTGATCGTCCAGTTGAAGAAGAAGTACTAGAACCCGCTCACGGAAATCATTTTCAACATATGTATAATGTCGATGGAATAAGAGATAGTCAAGATAGTTTTCAGGAAGTAGGCCGTTACGGGACGTCTGAAACTCCTTCTGATCTACAAGGAGATTATGAAGACTATGATAGTCTGTACCGTGATCGTGATGAAGATATGGAAGGCTTCGCAGAAGAATATGAATCATTTGTAGGTACAGATATTGAAGGTAAGGATGTAAAGGTTTATCCATCTAAAGAACACGAAGAATACGAGGAAAGACTTGATAATGAAAACCTTGAATCACCCATTGGTAACATTCCTTATAAAAGGGATGAGGGTTATGTAACAGATAATGATGATTAATTTATAAATTTTGAAGGGCCTGTCAAAACCAAGGAATCAGGAACCGTTATGATCATAATGGTTCCTGATTCCTTTTTGGACAGCCCCTTCCAGTCAATAACTTAATTTTTCTCGACTACAATAAAACAAGTACTATCCGGTAAATCTACAGGGTTTCCATTTTCATCTAGGAACTCGAGTTTATCTTTCAGGTTGTCAGTATACCCAGGTTGTAAATAATTCCTTGATTCTATTATGCGTACTTGATCTCCTAAAGTACTTTGTATATAGAGTTTGTATTCGGTTGGTGTAAAATAGCCGAATTGTTCATTGACTTCATGTACGTAGGATTCTTCTCCCCAAGTGTAAGTATATAAAGCTTCCATCGCATCATTTATGGGCATTTTAACTGTATTTGAGGAAATTATTTCGAATTCAATTTCTCTACCTTTGAAATCATTTTTATATTGTTTTAGAAAATGGATACCTTCCTCATTTTTAAATCGAATCATTCGATTCAGCTCTTTATTTTCAGTCATGATCCCATCTCGAATAATCAATCGTCCCCCTGGCTTTAATACAGTATATGCACTTTTAAGTGTCTCGCCAATCACATCATGATTAAATCTCTTTCCGTTAAATGGAATATAAGAATATAGTTCATGAATGATAGAAGAAAAAATAATCGTATCTACTGAGTTGGGAGGGAATGTCTCCGTTAGATTCAAAGCGTCTCCTTTTACGACTTCCCATTTTCTTTTTCCATCTTTTTTCTTTTTATTTAGTGACTCGATCACATTTTCAGAAATATCAATTCCAATAACGGTTTTGCTTTCTTTTTCTTCCTCAATCATATCTAGCATAACACCACCACCAGGACCAATATCTAAAATCGTATCCCCTTTTAACCACTCAAGAATCACTCGCTTATCGTCAGCTGCACTGTTCATATTTTCTAGGTATACTTCTTCGTTGTGGAACCTGTCATAAGCATCCCTTCTTAATTCAAAATAATCCAATAGCATAACGACTGCACGGTTATGCATCATATCAACCTTTTCAGCCTCTAAGCAAAAATTGATTAAAGCTTCCCCAAGACCAGTAAATTGAAAATAAGGATGAGCCGATTTTGTTTTGTCATCAATAGAAACCAAAAATTTCAATCTAGGATTTTCTTCCCCTTTACCATTCCTACAATCCTCTAGATACTTCTCAATGACTCTTTTACGATAAACATTAACTTTCTTCTCATTTTTATAGTCGTAATACATTTGCTTCATCATATCTTCAAAGATGATGTGATTGATATCTTTGTTTCTTAGTTCTTTTTGTGTCAACGTCATGACAGCTAAAAAATCTTCAAGTGTAAAGCTATAAAGCGCCGGCTCTACATACCAAAGTTCCCGCCCATCAATTAATTTCTCCAAATCAACCATTTCCTTGGAGTAATATTCAAAATCTTGAAGACGATTGCCTGATTTTGAACGCAATTTTTGAACCCTTGTCATAGTAGATTCGGTAAAATTGTCCCCTATTAAATCATCAATGGCTTTTTCAACTTTTTCGCTTACATTATCCCAAAGATATTCCGACACTCCATTAATAATACAAAAGTTAAGAGAATATAAAATGTTTCGAGTCTCCACCACTCCAAGGAGTTTTAAAAGCAAATCTTTCGATGGTTTACTTTTTTTCAATTCTGATTCGCCTCTAATGTACTGACCGATTAAGCCGTGAGTCCTTATTAAAGATTCAATCATAAGCTTTTCATTTGTTTGATTCTTCTCATCTTTTAGTAAATATTCTTCAATGTAAATATCCGCTGAACCTTCATTATGAGCAATCAGATTATACCCTTTCTTTCTCCACATATCCCTTTGACGAATCGTGCCACCTTTTGCAACCTCACTCCATTTAAGTACTTCTTCTATCAACTTTTTAGAAGTATCTGAAAGACCATTAAAACGATTTAATGATTCTAATGTTCTTTTAACATACAATAGGAGATGGTTTGTTTGAACAGACTCAATTGAGTGAACATATTCTAAGTTTTGATGAATTTCTTCTGCTTCAGTTAGGTACTTTAACCAATTATCATTTGCTTTTGTTATATGGTTTTGAATTAATTCTAATGATTTCATTTCAAATCCTCCTGATCCTCTAATTACATAATAAGAGGGTTTACATTTGTGAATTTTTAGCTATTGGTTTCTTAAATCACTCAAAATTAGATTATCATATTTTTTCTGATATAAACGATAAAAAGCAGTACGAAAATATCGTACTGCCTTTGATCTTATGTGCTCATCATTCTGTCTTTCATTACCTCTGTAGAATCGACTGACCGATCTTCCAAATTTCATCTGAATATTCTCGAATAGTCCGATCACTTGAAAAATAGCCTGATTGGGCAATGTTATGCAGACACATTTGTAACCATATAGACCTATCTGAAAAAGTATCTCCAGCCTGTTTCTGTACCGATACGTACGACGAAAAATCTCTTAAAACAAAGTATTGATCATTTTCTGCAAGTAAAGAATCATATATTGGCTCAAAATGATCTCCAGAGTCTGGAAGTGTCCCATTGATCAGTTGGTCTACCACCTCTTTAATTCTTTGATCGTGATGATAGTACTCCATTGAATAATAGCCGCCTTCACGATAGTATTTCATGACTTCGTCAGCTGATAATCCAAAAATAAAGATATTATCCTTTCCAACTTGATCCAAAATTTCAATGTTTGCACCGTCAAGTGTCCCTAGAGTAATGGCACCATTCATCATGAATTTCATGTTCCCCGTCCCAGAAGCTTCTTTACTTGCCGTAGAAATTTGTTCAGAAAGATCAGCTGCAGGTATAATATCTTCTGCTAATGAAACTCTATAATTCTCAAGAAATACAACCTTCATTTTTTGACTAACGACTGGGTCTTGGTTCACCAGTTCTCCAACTGAATGAATGAGCTTAATAATCTTTTTAGCATAAAAATACCCTGGTGATGCTTTTGCTCCGAATATAAATGTGCGTGGATGCATATCAAAATGATCATCTTGTTTGATTCGATTATAAAGTGACAAGATGTGTAAAATATTTAATAGCTGTCTTTTATAAGCATGCAGTCTTTTAACATGAACATCAAAAAGTGAGTCGGGATCTACTTTTATCCCATTTTGTTGGAAGATGATTTCTGCTAAACGTTCTTTATTTTGCTTTTTTATAAGATCTAATTGAGTTAATAAACCTGAATCGTTTTTATATGATTGAAGAGAAGACAGAATATGTGGTTCTTTAATCCAGCGGTCTCCAATGGTCGCTGTAATTAAGTTTGCTAATGGCTGATTTGCTTTTAATAACCATCTTCTATGGGTAATTCCATTTGTTTTGCTATTAAACTTTTCAGGATAAAATTGATAAAATAAGTTCATTTCTCTTGTTTTTAGGATATCTGTATGAATTCTTGCTACACCATTTACGCTATAACTTCCGGCAATCGCTAGATGAGCCATTTTTACCTCACCATGTGAGACAATGGCCATCTGTTCAATCCTTTGCCAATCCCCGGTGTACTTTTCCCACAATGACTTACAAAAACGCTCATTAATTTCTTCAACGATCATAAATATTCTTGGAAGTAATGGTTGGAAAATTCGAACTGGCCATCTTTCTAATGCTTCTGATAGTGTCGTATGGTTTGTGTAGGCGAATGTGTTCGTTGTTATATCCCAAGCATCCTCCCAGTTCAAATGAAGCTCATCAATAAGAATTCTCATAAACTCTGGGATTGCTAATACGGGATGAGTATCATTAATATGGATTGCAATATGCTCATGAAAACGATGAATGTCTCCATGACGCGCTAAATATGAGCGTAGTATTGAGCGGATACTTGCTGAAACTAGAAAGTATTGTTGTTTCAACCTTAAGGTTTTCCCCTCATCATGGGTATCATCTGGATACAAAAACTCTGTAATGGCTTCTGTATCCCGTTTATGTCTCATTGTGTCTTGACCAGCTTTATACGAGGAAGGCTCAGCACTCCATAAGCGAAGGGTATTAACTGTTGAAGTTTCGAAGCCGACAACTGGTAAATCATACGGTACCGCAATAACCGTTTCCCCGCCCATATGGCGATACTTTAGTCGACCTTCCTCCTCATATGATTCTACTTTCCCCCAGAAAGAAACATCGACAGCCAAATCAGGTTTTCTTACTTCCCAAACATGTCCATGTCTTAACCACTGCTCAGGCAACTCCATTTGAAAGCCCTTCACAATCTTTTGTTCGAAGAGACCATGCTTATAACGTATCCCACAACCATGCCCGGGTAGATCCATAGAAGCCAGAGAGTCGAGAAAACATGCTGCAAGTCTACCAAGTCCACCATTTCCTAGCCCAGCATCAGCCTCTATTTCCTCTAATTCTTCTAAATTTATCCCTAAGTCTTCTAAGCCTTCTTGAACAATCTCATCAAGACCTAAGTTGATTAGATTTTGTCTAAGTAATCGGCCGATAAGAAATTCAATCGAAAGATAATAAACCTGCTTTTCATTATTAAGACGATAGGTTTCGTTTGTTTGAATCCAATTTGTGCTAATATACTCTCGAACCATATGACCTAAAGTACTGTATTGATCATTCAATGTTGATTCTGGAAAGGTCTTCCCATAAGTCATTTCTAATCTTTTTAAAAAAGCTTCTTTAAATTCACTTTTATTAGAAAACATGGCTTTCACTCCTGGAAGCTAGTTCTGCATATAGCTGATTATACTTAAAAGCAGACTGAGCCCAACTAAAATCCATTGTCATTGCTTGCTTCACAATCTCATTCCAACAATCCTTATCATTGTAGATCTTTAAAGCTCTTCTATACGTATACAACAGGTCATGAGCATTAAAGTTTCGAAAGGAAAACCCGTTGCCTTCTTTTACTTCTTCATTATAAGACTTAACGGTATCATTAAGACCGCCTGTTTCTCTTACAAGAGGTAATGCCCCGTATCGCATAGCAATCATCTGTCCAAGCCCGCACGGCTCGAATCTGGAAGGCATAAGGAATACATCAGCTCCTGCATAAATTTGTTTAGCCAACTTTTCGTTAAAGCCAATGGTCACTCGAACATTCTCTGGGTATTGATAGGACATTTCTTTAAAGAATTGTTCAAATTCCCAATCCCCAGTGCCTAGAACAATGAATTGTACGTCATTTTCCATCATTTCATGAAAGACCCTCTTAATTAAATCGAGCCCTTTCTGTTTAGTCAGCCTAGAAATCATCGCGACAATAGGAGTATCTGAATTCACTTCCAAAGAAAATTTCTTTTGAAGAAAATTTTTATTTTTTATTTTATCGTCTATATTTTTAGAATGAAATCGAAAAACTTCTTTGTCATTTTCAGGAGAATAAAAGCTATCATCAATGCCGTTTAATATCCCTACTAATTCAGCTTGACGATTTTTTAAGATTCCATCCATTTTTTCACCGTAATAGGCGGTTAGAATTTCATTACGATAGGTTGGACTTACTGTAGTCAAATAATCAGAAGAAAGAAGAGCTGCTTTCAAAAAATTGATATGACCGTAAAACTCTAACTGCTCTGGTTGAAAAAAGCGGTCATGAATTCCTAATAGGTCTGTCATAACTTCTTTAGGGAATATCCCTTGAAATTGGAGGTTATGAATAGTAAAAACACTCTTAATGAACTCATACCCTTGTTTCTTCTGGTACTCTGTTCTTAATAAAAATGGAATCATTCCTGTATGCCAATCATGGCAGTGAATAACATTTGGAATAAAATCAATCTGAGCAAAGCTTTCTAATACAGCCTTTGAGAAAAACGAGAATCGTTCTCCATCATCAAAATAGCCATACATTCCATCTCGTTTGAAATAATATTCGTTATCAACGAAATAAAATAAAATACCATCCATTTCGAGTTGTTCAATTCCACAATATTGCTGTCTCCAGCCAACAGGAACGGTGAACTCACTGATTTTCTTCATTTTTGATTTATATTCTTCTGGAATCGCTTTATATTTAGGCAGGATAATTCTAATATCTGTCCCTAAACTCTTTAGCTCCTTAGGAAGTGATCCAGCCACATCAGCTAGGCCTCCAGACTTTATAAACGGTACACATTCTGAAACGACAAATAATACTTTCACGAGTTCATCAACGCTCCTTGAACCATTCCTTTTCTAATGACAATAGGATTGATAGGGTCCCCAATCAGTCTAACGTTATCCTCTATCTTCACATCTTTGTCTAGAATGACGTATTCTAAAACACAATTTTCACCAACTTGGCTTTTCTGCATAATAATACTGTTAGTAATTGAAGAATTTTTCCCCACTTTAACTGCTCTGAAAATAGCACTATTTCTTATTTTCCCTTCAATAAAACACCCATTGGCAATCATAGAATGATTTACATTAGAGCCCTTTAAGTATCGTGTTGGTGGCTCATCCTTAACCTTCGTATAAATCGGGAGGCTCTTCTGAAACAATTCACTCCAAACTTTAGGATGCAGAAGCTTCATACTCGTTTCATAATAACTCTTAATACAATCAATTTTCTTAGCAAAACCTATATATTCATACTCACATCGCGTATACGGCGAAGTTTCATCCTTTACTACATCATCCATACATCCGTAACCTGTAACATGGCGTTGTTCGATTAAATCGATTAACAACGACTTTTTCAATAGAAAAACTTCAAGGGATGAACCCTGATAACGGATTTCTGTAATATCACAATTCATTTCCAAATGACGTTCAAGTACAGGGATGAAGTCCATTGAAAAAACAGTATAGCAATTGCTAATAATGACATATTCCTGGCTGCTTCGATAGAAGTAATCAATATGTTGGGCAAAATGATTAAAGGACCCTAATTCCGCATCCATTGTATCGACAGCTGGGGCGGGAAAGAAGAACAACCCATCCCGTTTACGATTAAGATCCCAATCCTTTCCTGAACCAAGGTGATCCATTAACGAGCGATACTGAGATTTTGGAAAAATAGCCACACTATTAATTCCTGAGTTCACCATATTTGAAAGCACAAAATCAATAAGTCGATAGCGGCCAGCAATGGGAACGGCAGCTAGAGAACGATGGATTAATAAGTCCTCTAGAGATTCATGATAAGCTGTAGCATCGATAACTCCAAGCAGTGAATGATTCATTTTCACGTCCTCCTCTGACATAGCTGATGAATTTTTAAACTTCCTCTATTACTGATTCGATATATGCTTCAGTGACAAGAATAACCTCGTCAGGATCTTCTTCAGGCATAATAATCATTCCATCGGGAATTCGTAAGCCTTCAGGGATGATTGCTTTTTCTACATAAGCATTACGTCCAATTACAGCTCCAGGCATAACCACACACTTATGCACATGTGCACCCTTTTCTATAGTCGTGCCTTGAAACAAGACAGAATGCTCTACGACTCCTTCAATTACGCAACCTTCATTCACAAGTGACTCGTCTACAATTGCATCTTCAGAAATATATTGTGGTGGCTGATTAGGATTAACGGAATAAATACGCCATGAATGGTCAAATAGATTCAAATCACAATCATGTCTAAGTAAATCCATATTCGCTTCCCACAAGCTTTTAACCGTTCCTACGTCCTTCCAATACCCTTTAAATGGATAAGCCATAAGTTTTTTCTTTTCATCTAGCAATAGTGGAATAACATCCTTACCAAAATCATGACTAGAATCAGGATTACGGTCATCCATTTCTAAATATTCTTTAAGCAGCGACCAATTGAAAATGTAGATCCCCATTGACGCTAGATTATTTTTAGGATTTTGTGGTTTTTCATCAAAATCTGAAACTCTCATATCCTCTGTCGTATCCATAATTCCAAATCTACTCGCTTCTTCCCAAGGAACTTCAATGACTGAAATCGTAACATCTGCTTTCTTATTAATATGAAAATCTAGCATGTCATCATAATCCATTTTGTAAATATGGTCACCTGATAAAATAAGGACATATTCAGGATCATACTGCTCAATAAACGTTAAGTTTTGATAAATAGCACTTGCAGTTCCTGTATACCAGCGGACTTCAGATGATTCTGCATATGGAGGCAGGACTGTTACTCCCCCCCTTTTTCGATCAAGATCCCAAGCACTTCCAATCCCTATGTAAGAATTTAATACGAGTGGTTGATATTGAGTTAGAACTCCTACCGTCTCGATTCCTGAATTGGCACAATTGCTTAGGGTAAAATCAATAATTCGATATTTTCCGCCAAATGGTACAGCAGGCTTTGCTAAATTTTTGGTTAATGAACTCAACCGGCTACCTTTTCCTCCTGCTAACAACATTGCAACACATTTTGATTTCGCCATGTTTCCTCTCTCCTCTCAATGATGGAATGGTTGTAAAATAACTGCAGCATATGGTGGAATGGTCATTTCCACAAAACATGGTTTCCCATGATACTCCCCATTTTTAACCTTTAACTTTTCCTCGTTAATCTGATTGGAACCTCCATAAGAATCTCTATCGGTATTTAATAGTTCAAAATAATAGGAGGCATTAGGTACTCCAACTTTGTAATGATGATAGACTTGCGGGCTAAAATTACAAATAATGACCACAAACTCCTCTGGACTTTCACCCTTACGAATAAAAGAAAATATTTGTTGTGAGACGTTATTTACATCAATCCATTCGAACCCATCAGAACGATGATCCAGCTCAAATAATGCTGTAGTTTCCTTATACAAGTTCAACAACTCTTTACTATATGTATTAAATTTATAATGCATGTCATAATCCAGTAAATGCCAATCTAATTGTTCAAGATCCTTCCACTCGGAAAATGGTGCCAATTCTGTTCCCATAAACAAAAGCTTTTTCCCTGGATGACCATACATAAACGCAAGTAACAATCTCAATTGTGCAAATTTCTGCCAATAGTCGCCTGGCATTTTATTCAACAATGATTTCTTTCCATGAACTACTTCATCGTGTGAAAAAGGAAGAATAAAGTTTTCAGAGAAAGCGTAAAGGAGAGAAAACGTGATTAGGGAATGAACATGTTTGCGTTCATTCGGGTCTGTTTCTAAATAAGTGAGAACATCATTCATCCAACCCATATTCCATTTATAATTAAATCCAATGCCTCCATAATGGACAGGAGATGTTACTTGTGGCCAATCGGTAGAATCCTCAGCAATCATAAGGGCAGACGGTTCATATTCAAATACGGCACGATTAAGCTTCTTTAAGAAGGCAATTCCTCCTTCATTCACTCCTTGATTCCCTTGATTGGCCCAATAAATAATATTCGCCACAGCATCGACGCGAAATCCATCAATATGATAAACTTCCATCCAAAAGCGAGCGTTTGAAATAAGGAAGCTTTGTACTTCTCCCTTTCCAAGGTTAAAGTTAGCAGTTCCCCACGTATAATTTTCACGATCCCGCTCTTTTTCATATTCATAAATATGACTTCCATCGAATTGATATAAACCATGAGCATCCTTACAAAAATGTCCAGGCACCCAATCCAAAATAACTCCAATTCCATGACGATGACATTTATTGACAAAATATTTGAAATCCTCAGGAGTTCCATACCGACTAGTTGGTGCAAAATAGCCTGTTCCTTGATATCCCCAGGAACGGTCAAATGGATGTTCTGTAACAGGTAATAATTCGATATGTGTAAATCCATGTTCTATGACATGAGGAATAACTTGATCCGCCATTTCACGATACCCTAATAGTTCCTCTTCTTTTTTCTTCCAAGTCCCTAGGTGTAATTCATAAATCGAGATGGGCCTTTGATAGGGATTAGTAGTTTCCCTAGAACCAATCCACTCTTCATCTGTCCACTCAAAATCATTTAATGAATAAACAATTCCCGCTGTATTCGGTCTTTTTTCAGTAAAGAAAGCATAAGGATCGGTTTTTAACTTAACTTCATGATTTTCGGTCGTAAGTTCATATTTATATAGATGATTTGTTAAATCTAGAGGAATCTCAAACCTCCAAATTCCCTCAGCGTTCACACGGGTCATCTCATAATCAGACCCATTCCAATTATTAAAACTTCCTACGACCCTGACCTTTTTAGCATTTGGAGCCCAAACACAAAATCTCGTAAAGGTTACCGAATCATCCATGTATACATGTGATCCAAATAATCGATGTGCATCAAATAAATTTCCTTCATGGAACAAATGAATATTATATTCTGTCGGTGTTACAGTTTCCATCTCTTCACCTTCAATATCAGTAATGTTAGACAAATTTGTATCATTCACTACTAAATCTTCTTTGAAGGTAGCAAAATCCCTCTAATTAAACATCGTTGAATTACGACATATTCCTACAAGAAATAAGAAAACTGCTACTTATATGGAAAACAAAGGAATTTGTATGGGCTTACATTTTAAGCGTTAGCGAATTGTGTCGAAAGTTCTTTTGCAAGAGAGTAAATAAACATCAATAAATCGTCTCTTTACTACTTAAAATAGTGGTGTTTAATGAATCGAAATGTGAAGGACATATATTGGAATGCTAGTAGTTATTGTGACCTTTATAAATGGCTGTTTTCTAAAAGTTTGTTGCTGCCTGCGATAAGTTGGGAATATATTTTTAGAAGCATTGAGCAGTCTGAATACACGTAGACTCCTGGGGGAACAGTGGCCAAAGTGAGACTCCGCAGCTTAGCGAGGAGCTCACGGGTCACCCTAGGGTGAGCAAAGTGTATTCAGGCTGCGGGTTAAATAAAAACAATCATTACGAAAAGGGCCTTATAAATAAGGTGGGGAACATATCAAAAAATAAATAAGAAGGGTTTTCAGTCGGCGCGAATTATTTATTCAACTCAGAAGATCAAATGAGTATTCAATGGTAAAAGGGAGGTTAGGGGAAGCGGGATAAGTCAAAAACTAAATCAATTAGCTCTGGGCAGAAATGGTAGTGGTTATGGATTTTCTACTACTTATCAAATCTATGAACCCTCTGACATAGCTTATAAGACAAAAAACAGTTATTCATCCTCATGAGTAAGACGTTGTGTAAATACGAAAAATGGCGTTTTCATAAACTTTGTTGCTATTTTTCAAAAAAGAATAATGGTTAATTTCACAAAATCCATTTATAAAACAACAGTCTCTTAGAAAAGAGCAAAAAAAAGACTATCAAGTTGATAGTCTTTTCGAATATGACCCGTACGGGATTCGAACCCGTGTTACCGCCGTGAAAGGGCGGTGTCTTAACCGCTTGACCAACGGGCCAAAGAATGGCGGAGAAGGAGGGATTTGAACCCTCGCGCCAGTTACCCGACCTACACCCTTAGCAGGGGCGCCTCTTCAGCCACTTGAGTACTTCTCCATTGGCTCCGCAGGCAGGATTCGAACCTGCGACCGATCGGTTAACAGCCGATAGCTCTACCACTGAGCTACTGCGGAATAATATACTGGTGGGCCTAAGTGGACTCGAACCACCGACCTCACGCTTATCAGGCGTGCGCTCTAACCAGCTGAGCTATAGGCCCATATGGAGCGGGTGATGAGAATCGAACTCACATCATCAGCTTGGAAGGCTGAGGTTTTACCACTAAACTACACCCGCGAATAATATGGGGCGACTGATGGGAATCGAACCCACGAATGTCGGAACCACAATCCGATGCGTTAACCACTTCGCCACAATCGCCATATTTTTTAAAAAATAAGGTGGTGGCTCGGGACGGAATCGAACCGCCGACACATGGATTTTCAGTCCATTGCTCTACCAACTGAGCTACCGAGCCGTATTAATTTTGCATCCTAAATGAAATAGTGCTGGTCCATCACCCAAGTCTCAGGAAGCTTATTCAAGTAGCTGCTCGACTTGTGCGCTGAAGTAACGCTTTGAAGCTTACTCGGACGTGCTCTACCAACTGAGCTACCGAGCCGTATAGTTTTTGGCTTACGCTATGCTTCGAGTCGCTTCTTCGACCTTCTCGCTTATCGAAACCCAATTCCTTCTAAAGAGTATACACTCTGAAGGATAAATTCATTTAAAAAAACTGGCGGTCCGGACGGGACTCGAACCCGCGACCTCCTGCGTGACAGGCAGGCATTCTAACCAGCTGAACTACCGGACCATTTGGTTGCGGGGGCAGGATTTGAACCTACGACCTTCGGGTTATGAGCCCGACGAGCTACCAGACTGCTCCACCCCGCGACGATAATATTTAATTTACTACCTATTATAAATATGGCGGAGGAAGAGGGATTCGAACCCCCGCGGGCTTTAACACCCCTGTCGGTTTTCAAGACCGATCCCTTCAGCCAGACTTGGGTATTCCTCCATATTTAAATAGTAGTGGTGGACCTTGTAGGACTCGAACCTACGACCGGACGGTTATGAGCCGTCTGCTCTAACCAACTGAGCTAAAGGTCCTTATTGGTAGCGGCGGAGGGGATCGAACCCCCGACCTCACGGGTATGAACCGTACGCTCTAGCCAGCTGAGCTACACCGCCAAGATTGTCAATTAATTTTATATGGTGGAGCCTAGCGGGATCGAACCGCTGACCTCCTGCGTGCAAAGCAGGCGCTCTCCCAGCTGAGCTAAGGCCCCAATGTAAGATTAGTGAAGATGGTCGGGAAGACAGGATTCGAACCTGCGACCCCTTGGTCCCAAACCAAGTGCTCTACCAAGCTGAGCTACTTCCCGTAATATGGCGCGCCCGAGAGGAGTCGAACCCCTAACCTTTTGATCCGTAGTCAAACGCTCTATCCAATTGAGCTACGGGCGCTTAGATGGTGCCGAGGACCGGAATCGAACCGGTACGGTAGTCACCTACCGCAGGATTTTAAGTCCTGTGCGTCTGCCAGTTCCGCCACCCCGGCACAGTATAATTTTGGAGCGGAAGACGGGATTCGAACCCGCGACCCCCACCTTGGCAAGGTGGTGTTCTACCACTGAACTACTTCCGCAAATAGTTGGTGCGGGTGAAGGGACTTGAACCCCCACGCCTTGCGGCGCCAGATCCTAAGTCTGGTGCGTCTGCCAATTCCGCCACACCCGCATTTAAAGTGGTGAGCCATGAAGGACTCGAACCTTCGACCCTCTGATTAAAAGTCAGATGCTCTACCAACTGAGCTAA
>JANAVG010000010.1 GCA_024213275.1 Rossellomorea sp. BNER | reverse complement strand
AAAAAAAGTCTCTGACCATCTTTTTTGATGATCAGAGACTCTTATTTTTGTTTTCGGCTAGTTTTTGTCCCAGCCTCTTTACTAAGATTAAACTGTAATTTCTGATTTAGCAAATTGTCTAGCTTTTACTTTTGCTTCCTCAATGGCTTTTTGTTTAATTTCCTCTGCTTGATCTGGTACTGCAGCCATACCTTCGATAATAACTGAATCGTAGTCGGTAATACCTAGGAAGGACATTACTGTTCGGAGGTAACGGTCGCCAAATTCCAATTCTTTTGAGGGTCCTTCAGAGTAGAAGCCACCTCTTGCTTGTATGTGGATGACCTTTTTGTCTGGTAGTAAACCTACAGGACCATGTTCGGTATATTTGAAAGTTTTACCAGCAATGGCGATGTTGTCAATAAATGCTTTCACTCTAGGAGGGAAGCTGAAATTCCATAAAGGAGTGACAAATACATATTTATCAGCATCAATAAATTGATCGGTGAGTTCATTAATGCGGCTTACTTTTGCTTTTTCTTCATCACTTAATTCTTCAAATTCTTTTCCTTGTTGAAGTTTTCCCCAACCATTAAAGACATCTGTGTCAATGTAGGGGATATCTGTTTTATATAAATCGAGATGAATAATCTCATCCTCTGGACTTTCTTGTTTGTATGCCTTTAAGAACTCATCCCCAACAGCTAAACTAAAAGATTCCTTCGCTGTTTTAGGATTTGCCGTAATATATAAAACTTTTGCCAAAATAAACATTCCTCTCTTGTTAAATTATCCATGATAGTATTCCCAATAGATACTGCAAATATTATCATGATTTTCAATATCTCATATTCAAGATACCAAAGAATATAATAATAAACATAAGAGTAGAATGCAAACTAAATGCTTAGTTTCTAGATACGAAATTATTCTTTGAATAATAGGGTGTTAATTTACTAAGGAAAGGAAAGAGAAAAGAGAAGCAGAACCACAAGGGTTTTTCGAAATAGGAGAATTTCCTCTGTATGTGGAACTTGTGGTTCTGGACCTCCTTGGTTTAGGGAAATCTTCCTATTATGCAAGCTCCTAATTATTTTTGCCCCACTAAGCTTTGAATCATTGATTTAAAATGCTTAGGAGTGTTCTTAACATTTTCCACGGTGTTTTTAATTGTTTCTGATTTAAAATTAATATCATTTTGTATTCTGGACTGGATAGCTTGCAATATTTTAGTTTGAGTTATTACTTTATCTACATTTGTTTGCATTCTTGCGACCCTATGATTCATGTCATTGATAATTGGACGAACCTTTTTAAAAGTGTTGATTAAAGAGACGACTAAATAAATGATCCCCACTACAAATAAAGTAATGCTTACATAAATAATCCACATTTTATCAAGCTCCTTTATCCTCTTTATTATTTATACCCATGAATCCTCTAAAATAACATTTCCCCGAATAGTGTTTACGTAATAGTCGGAAAATTGTAAGCTTAATACAAAATATTTAATTGGGAGTGGGAGTATGATTAAGGCGATTATATTTGATTTAGATGATACATTGTTGTGGGATAATAGAAGTATAAATGAAGCATTTGCAGCGACCTGTACATACGCAAGCAACATAACTGGTGTAGATCCTGATGAGTTAGAAGAAGCAGTAAAAAGTGAGGCAAAGAAACTATATGCTTCCTATGAAACCTACGAATTCACGAAATTAATTGGAATAAATCCGTTTGAGGGCTTATGGGGGGAGTTTTTAGATGAACATGACTTTTTCCCAAAGCTAAAAGAGATTGTCCCTTCTTACCGAAAAAAAGCTTGGAAGAATGGGCTATTAAAATTCGAAGTGAATGATGAACAGCTTGCAACTGAATTAGCTAACCTTTTCATAAATGAACGTCGTAGCAAACCATATACTTACGAGGAAACCTTTAAAATCCTTGACCAACTTAAGGGTAACTATCAATTATTATTGTTGACCAATGGATCTCCACATTTACAAAATAGCAAGTTGACGCTTACACCGCAGCTCAGTCCTTATTTCGATGAAATTATTATTTCTGGTGACTTTGGAAAAGGTAAGCCTGACCAAGAAATCTTTAAATATGCACTGTCTAAACTAAATGTGAATGTAAATGAAGCAATAATGATCGGTGATAACCTAATGACAGATATTTTAGGTGCCAATAGGGCAGGGATCAAATCTGTATGGATTAATCGTAATAACCAAAAATATGACCAAGTTATTCCTAATTACGAAATTAACTCTTTAGAAGAGCTTCATAGAATTTTAGAAATGATTAACTAACTCTAGTTTTGACGAAGAAAAGCATGAAGTCATTTTATAAACTTCATGCTTTTTGTGATATTTTTATTGATTGTCTTGTTATGTTTACGAAATTCCCTATTAAATGGTTAGTTATACTCCTGCCCATTCGTCTTTAGAAGGACCATAAACTCCTGGAACTTTTAATCCTGATTGTCTCATTAATACTGTCATCTGGCCTCGGTGATGGGTTTGATGCTGGAGCAGGAGCAATAAAATTACTCCAGCAGGAAGCATATTCCCATAGAAATCATGAATTTCTTTTAATTTATCATCATCCCACTGTTCCTTTATTGCCTTTATTAGATTTTCAGATGTATTACGGTATTCTTGGGCAATTAATTGTGTTGATAGAGGTTCATCGTTCCCTCGTTTTAATGGTTCAAGTGTGAGACCTACTGTAGACATCATTTGATGAATAGTAGTAACAATATGCCAAGCCAAACCACCTAAATCCCAATGATCTGGGGCAATCTTTTGTTGAAGAGATTCGTCTGTCAACTGATCCAGTACTTTCTGGGTAGAAGTAGCTTCATATTCCCAATTTCGAATGAAATCATTTAATTCACGAAACATATTTTCTCCTCCAAAATAAGACATAGACTTCATTAAAGAGTATTCGATATTAATGAAGGCAATCCTTTATTTTTAATAGACAAAAAATTTCTAAAATATAAGTTTAAAGGAACAATAACATTTCTACATTCAAATTCATTTCAATTAGTTTTCCTTATGAATGACCTGAGTATTTAAGGAAACAAACCGTTGTGCATCTGAAAAAGGAAGCGATGAACATACGATTGGAGAAGCTTTAAAAGCGATCGTAGCACTCGCAATACGATTATTAAAAATAACAAGCCTAAAAAACTAAATGATATCCCGTTGCTTAGACTGTCTATATTAGCCTAGGTGATTGTTTTAATATCAACTTTTCAAACGACTCTCTATATCAGAAGACCCCGTTCGAACGTTACTTATGATTGTTAGAAATAGACTCCTGCGACAAAGGTCCAATCGTCTCTTCAAAAATTCTCATATACTAACAATTAGATAACGTGATGGAAAAGAAAGAGGGGCGATTAAATGGCTGAAAACAAACCATGGCTTAACAATAACAATACGTATGACGATGGAAATGAATGGGATCGAGTAGGTCTTGAGGCAATAAAGTCACAAAATCATAAAGTGCTTTGCGATACCAAAAGCAAATATCAGGATATAAATATTGTTGAGGTAAAGGATATCAGAATGTATCTTAATGACCACTTACAATTCAGTTCATTAGATGAACGTATCTATCATGAGGCGCTTGTTCATCCTCCAATGACTTTAGCAAAAGTTCGTACGAATGTCTTGATTTTGGGAGGCGGTGACGGTCTAGCGCTTAGAGAGGTTCTAAAATACCCAGATGTAGATCATGTTGACCTTGTAGATATCGATGCTGAAATCATAAAAGTGGCAAGAAGTGTTCCAGAACTTGTAAAGTTAAACGAAAGTTCTTTTTTTGATAAACGTGTCAGAGTCCATGTGAAGGATGCATTACGCTTCATACGTTCCAATACACACAAATACAATGTAATTATTGTAGATTTCCCAGATCCGACAAATGTAACGCTTAGCAAATTATATACGACAGAAGTATTTACTCGTTTAAAACGTTTCCTTCCTCCTGGGGGAGTAATCGTTTGTCAATCCAACTCACCGGATGATACACCGATACTATTCTGGAGTATTGGACGGACTATGTGGAGTGCAGGACTGAATGTTATGAGTTATCATACGATAATTCCTTCTTTCGGAGATTGGGGTTTCCATCTAGCAGCTAGATCAGCTAATACCGATGGCATTGGCAAATTATCAATCAAAGTTCCTCATCGAACCCTTCCGAAAAATCTAGATTCGCTTTGTCGATTTCGCGATGATATTCTCTCCAATAAGAAATATGCAGTAGTAAATTCTCAGGACAACTTACGCCTTCACGATATTTTTCAAGAGGAAGTGTAACCCGTAAAGTCTCCACAAATCGAATATCAATGTAGTGAAGTTGACCTAAAAACAAAGTATCCTACCAATATTCAGTAATAAAAGAACTTGTTGCTGATTGTTGTAACAATATGATTCGGTGGTTTGTTTTCTCCAAACTCTCGTCTCGAAACCATTGAAATTCGCGCTCGAAATTTTACCATCATTTGGTGAACTCGGTAAATAATTCAACTAACGCCCGAGTTGTGCCGAAATATCTGTTATATCCTGTATGCATATAGGTATTACTAGAAAAAATAGAATCCGGGAAACTGCTTGCTATAAAGTTGTCACGCAATACATCCCAGCTGTTGATCGTTGGATCAATTGTAACAGGGTATTGTGTATCTGGATCTTTCAAAAACGACTGATTGGCAACAACATCAACAAACGTTTTTCCATTTTCTTTACGTAACTCAAGAGAAACATTATCAGAATATTTTCCTTTAGCATCTGTCATGAATGGTAATTCAAAAAACCATACTAGTTTACCCTTAGAACCTTTGAAAATTATTGTCCCATTTTTCTCTTTATGAGGTTTTGCACCCTTCATCTTCAGCTCAACTGGAACAAGGCTAATGGTCTTTTTGCTTCCGCTGGTGCTGCTTTTGCAAAGCTTGGACCTACTAAACTAATAATAAGGCAAAATGATACGATTACGGCAAAATAACGATAAAAAGTCCGAAACGCTGATGACATGTGATATTATTCTTCCTCTCCCAATTTATGTACTATCCGGATTGTCTAGATATTTATAGCTAGATTAATAAATACTGGATATAGTTCAAATTTTGGAAATACCTACTGAAGAAATCTAGAAGTAAAAACGCGTTATATAATCAACTAGGAGTAGTGACAGTGGAGCTGCAATAGTCTGTAAAGTAAATAACTAAACCCTAAAAATGGTGGCCAATCAGATTACCAAAAACCATATTTACTGAAAGCGATTTCATTACTGGCAACTAATCATTTAAAAGTATTCTCTTTAAAAATATTTGCGAACAATTCAAAAATTTTCGTTGACATCTAAGATAGACTGATGTAAATTATGGGAAAGTTTACATTTATAAAACTAAATAGTTTCTTATCAAGAGAGGTTGAGGGACTGGCCCTGTGACACCTCAGCAACCAGCCACAGTAATAGGTATGGTGCTAATTCCAGCAAGTTGGTTTCAACTTGAACGATAAGAGGGAGAACGAACGTACAGAGCCTTCTTATAAAGAATGGCTCTTTTTTGTTTTCTTTCCCCTTTTCGTTACCTTATTTGAAAAGGAGAGAAGATTTTTGAAGAAACGAATTGAAACATTACTAGTACAGGCAGGAAATCGCTGTGATGAATCTACTGGAGCGATCAGCCCTCCATTGCATTTATCAACAGCTTATCAACATAAGGGTATTGGTCAATCAACAGGCTATGATTACTCTAGAACCGCAAATCCAACAAGAGATATTTTGGAAAATACTCTTGCTCAACTAGAGGACGGATGCCGGGCTTTCGCTTTTAGTTCAGGTATGGCTGCTATTCAAAGTGTTTTATCCTTATTTTCTAGTGGGGATGAACTCATTGTTTCCGAGGATCTTTATGGGGGAAGCTACAGGCTGTTCGTGCAATATGAAGAGCAATTTGGTTTGAGGTTTCACTTTGTTGATATGAAGAATTTACATTCCATTCAAGAGAAAATTGGTCCAAAAACAAAAGCTATCTTTCTAGAAACACCTACAAATCCATTAATGAACGAAACTTCTATTTTGGTAGTTGCAGAGGTTGCCAAAAATAATGGTCTAATACTTATTGTTGATAATACTTTTTATACTCCAATTCTCCAAAAGCCATTAACAGTAGGGGCTGATATTGTTGTTCATAGTGCGACTAAATATCTTGGTGGACATAATGATGTCCTAGCAGGAGCAGTGATTGTGAATTCGAGTGATTTAGCCGATAAAATCACTATAATTCAAAATTCAAGTGGAGCTGTATTGTCTCCTTTTGATTGCTGGCTATTGTTGAGGGGCCTTAAAACACTGAGTTTACGTATTCGCGAACATGAACGAAATGCACGTCAAATTGCAACTTATTTAAGCAATCATTCTTACGTTAAGGACGTTTTATACCCAGGAAAAGGAGGAATGCTTTCGTTTAGATTAGTGAATAAAGAATGGATTGATCCTTTCTTACAATCGTTAGAAGTGATTACTTTTGCTGAAAGTCTTGGTGGGGTTGAGAGCTTTATTACATATCCGGCCACACAAACACACGCAGATATTCCCGAAGATAAAAGACACAATCTAGGAATCTGTAACAGACTATTAAGGTTCTCTGTGGGGATTGAACATATCGATGATCTTATTGGAGATTTAGATAATGTATTTTCTAAATTAAAAAAGGGGGTATTTACCCATGAGTAATAGATTATCACTGCAAACATCCCTTGTTCATTCACATAGTCTTGATCATGCAACTGGTGCAGTAAGTATTCCCATCCATCATGCCACAACGTTCCATCAAAAGGACTTTGATTCATATGGAGTTTATGATTACAGTCGTTCAGGTAATCCAACGAGAGAGACATTAGAGAAAACGATTGCTGATTTAGAAGGCGGTGACAAAGGTTTTGCTTTTTCTTCAGGAATGGCTGCCATTTCTACCTGCTTTTTACTCCTTTCTAGAGGAGACCATGTTCTTGTTTCAGAGGAAGTTTACGGTGGAACTTATCGAATGATTACCGAGGTATTAAGCAGGTTTGGAATTGAATATTCGTTTGTTGATATGAATAAATTACATGCAGTTGCGTCTTCTATTCAAGAAAATACAAAAGTCATTTACATGGAAACCCCTTCAAACCCTCTTCTTAAAATCACTGACATTGAAGGTGTTGTGAAATTAGCAAAAGCCAATGATTGCTTAACATTTCTTGATAATACATTTATGACGCCGTTATTGCAAAGGCCTATAAGCCTAGGGGTAGATGTTGTTTTACACAGTGCAACGAAGTTTCTGGCAGGTCATAGTGATGTTCTAGCAGGGTTAGCCGTTACAAAAAATAAAGAAGTATCAGAAAGATTGTCTTTTTTGCAAAACTCTTTTGGATCAGTATTAGGTGTACAAGATTGTTGGTTGTTACTAAGGGGACTTAAAACGTTACATGTTCGTTTAAAGGAATCCTCAGAAACCGCTTTGAAGATTGCACGATTTTTAGAAAATAGAGACGAAGTTGAAGAGGTTTTTTATCCCGGTTTAACCTATCACGCTGGATATGAGATTCAAGTTCGACAAGCTGCAGGTCCTGGTGCTGTTTTATCGTTTCGATTAAAAAGTGAACAAGAAGTTCGACAGTTTATTAAGAATGTTCATATCCCAGTATTCGCTGTTAGTCTTGGAGCTGTAGAGTCAATTCTTTCATATCCATCAAAAATGTCACATGCATCAATGCCGAAAGCTGAGAGAGAAAGGCGTGGTATTACAGATGGATTGCTCCGTCTATCGGTAGGATTAGAAAACGCAGAAGAACTTCTGACAGATCTAGAACATGGATTGAATTCCATAAAAGAAAATGTGACAGCAATTACTAGGTAAAGGAGGTAAAGGTACATGAAAACGTTAATAGAAGCACTAAAAGACGAAATTTTAATCGCAGATGGTGCTATCGGAACTTTATTATATTCATATGGAGTAGATCGCTGCTTTGAAGAGCTGAACCTATCGCACCCTGACGAAGTGATAAAAGTTCATAAAGAGTATATTGCAGCTGGAGCCGATATTATACAAACGAATACCTATGGTGCAAATTATGAAAAGCTATCCCGTTATGGACTTGAAGACTCTGTAAAAGAAATTAATACAGAAGCCGTACGTTTAGCTAAGAAAGCTTCACAAAGCAATGCTTATATTCTTGGAACCATCGGTGGAATTCGTGCAATAAAGCAAAATATATCGATTGAAGAAGTCAAAAGAAGTTTTAGAGAACAACTATATTGTCTACTACTAGAAGGAGTAGATGGAATATTATTAGAAACCTATTATGATTTGCAAGAGCTTAAAACGGTTTTGGCCATTGCTAAACGTGAAACCAATGTCCCTGTTATTGCACAGGTATCTCTACATGAACCAGGTGTTCTACAAAATGGAATTAAATTGAAGGACGCTCTGAAACAACTAGAAATTCTTGGTGCGGATGTAGTCGGACTGAACTGTCGGATGGGACCGTTTCATATGCTCTCTTCATTAGAAGAGGTACCTTTACCGAACACTTCATACCTTTCTGTGTATCCTAATGCCAGTTTACCGAATTATGAAGAAGGCAGGTTCTATTATTCTGCTGAACCGGATTACTTTGGTGATATTGCAAAAGAACTGCGTTTACAAGGTGCGCGAATTATAGGTGGGTGCTGCGGAACCACTCCTGAACATATTCGTTCTGTGGCAAAGAAAATAAAAGCCTTGAAACCTGTAAAGGAAAAACAAGTTAAAATAAAAAAAGAAATCGAACTTGCTTCTACACCAACAATTGAAAAGCTTTTACATCATCAAGTGAAGGAGAGAAAAACGGTCATTGTGGAGCTAGATCCTCCTAAGCATTTAGACACTGCTCTATTTTTTCAAGGAGCGGAAGCGTTAAAAGAAGCGGGAGTAGATGCGTTAACACTGGCAGATAATCCACTTGCATCTCCGAGAATAAGTAATGATGCTATCGGTAGTCTTGTACAATCAAAATTTGACTTGACTCCATTGGTACATATTACATGCCGTGATCGGAACCTTATCGGACTTCAATCCCATTTGATGGGGCTACACACATTAGGGATTCATAATATCTTAGCCATTACGGGGGATCCAGCTAAAATAGGTGATTTCCCAGGTGCAGCTTCTGTGTACGATTTATCATCCTTGGAGCTTATTCAGTTAATAAAACAAAACAATGAAGGAATCTCGTTTTCAGGAAAATCGTTACGTGAAAAAACCCAATTTTCCGTCGGAGCCGCCTTTAACCCGAACTTTCGTCATCTCGACGCGTCTGTCAAACGATTAGAGAAAAAAATCAATGCGGGGGCAGATTACTTTATTTCACAGCCGATTTTCGGTATTGAAGAATTGTATGAAATCCATGAATCTACTAAACATCTTTCCGTTCCTATTTTCATTGGAATTATGCCATTGATTAGTTCAAAAAATGCAGAATTTCTACATCACGAGGTACCAGGAATAAATGTTCCATTAAATACGAGGAAAAGAATGACTGAGGCTGGGAATGATCAAATTAAAGCAAGAGAAATAGGAATGAGCATAGCAAAATCATTGTTGGACACTGCTGTCAAGCTTTTTAACGGAATATACATTGTGACGCCTTTTGTTCGTTATGATATGAGTATTGAATTAATTCATCACCTAAACGAAAAGAACAACAGTGAGAGGAAGGTTCCTTATGGCCATCACATTATTTGAAGAGCAATTAAAGAAGAAAATTATCGTACTCGATGGAGCAATGGGAACGATGCTTCAACAAGCAAATTTGACTTTCGATGATTTTGGGGGTGAAGAGTTCGAAGGCTGTAACGAACACCTAGTTTTGACAGCTCCAGAAGTCATTTATAACATTCATTTAGAATATTTGAAAGCTGGGGCAGATGTGATTGAAACAAACACGTTCGGTGCTACTCCTATTGTTTTAGATGAATATGATCTAGGAGAAAAGGCATATGAAATAAATAAAGTAGCAGCGGAAATTGCTAGAAAAGCAGTTGGGGAACTTTCAAGTACTGATTGGCCGCGTTTTGTTGCAGGATCAATGGGACCTACTACGAAGACATTATCTGTTACAGGCGGTGTAGAATTTGATGAATTAGCGGATAATTATCGTGTGCAGGCAGAAGGGCTGCTTGCAGGAGGTGTGGATGTACTTCTTCTTGAAACGAGTCAAGATGCCTTAAATGTAAAAGCAGCAAATCTTGGAATTCGTGCCGCTTTTAAAAAAGCTGGTTTTGAAATACCCATTCTTCTATCTGGAACCATTGAACCAATGGGAACAACACTGGCGGGTCAAAATATTGAAGCCTTTTATTTATCACTTGAGCATTTAAATCCATTAGTAGTGGGGTTAAACTGTGCAACAGGTCCTGAGTTTATGCGCGATCATATTCGATCCCTTTCAGATTTAGCCACTACTTATGTTAGTTGTTACCCTAATGCAGGACTTCCTGATGAAGAGGGAAACTATAACGAAACACCTAAGTCACTAAGTATGAAGATGAGTGGATTTGTTGAAAAAGGCTGGTTGAATCTTGTAGGAGGATGCTGTGGGACAACACCAGATCACATTCGAGCGATTGCCGATATTGTTAGAGGTTTTGGACCTCGTATTCCTAAACTTTCCCACCCACACGCCGTTTCAGGTATTGAACCTTTTGTGTACGAAGATGCAGACAGGAGACCGATTTTAGTTGGGGAACGGACAAATGTAATTGGATCTCGCAAGTTTAAAAGATTAATAGCTGAAGGTAAAATCGAAGAAGCATCTGAGATAGCAAGAGCACAAGTGAAAAATGGTGCACAAGTAATAGATATTTGTCTTGCGGATCCAGATCGAGATGAAGTGGAAGACATGAATGCTTTCATTCAGCAGGTTGTAAACAAAGTAAAGGTGCCGCTTGTCATTGATTCAACGGATGAAGAGGTTTTAGAAAAAGCCTTGAAATTCTCTCAAGGAAAAGTGATTATCAATTCTATTAATTTAGAAGATGGAGAAGAACGATTTGAGAAAGTCGTTCATTTATTGAAACAATATGGGGCAGCAGTTGTAGTGGGAACAATTGATGAACAGGGAATGGGAGTTACTGCCGATCGAAAAGTAGAAATTGCCCTCAGGTCTCATAAACTACTTACGGAAAAATATCGAATTCCATCAGAAGATATTATTTTTGATCCGCTTGTATTTCCGGTCGGTACGGGAGATCAACAATATATTGGCTCTGCACAAGCTACCATTGAAGGGATAAAGAGGATAAAAAAAGAGTTGCCTGAATGTCCACATATTTTAGGAATTAGTAATGTTTCGTTTGGACTTCCGCCAGTTGGAAGAGAGATTTTAAATGCTGTTTATTTATACCATTGCACAAAAGCGGGTCTCGACTATGCAATTGTAAATACGGAAAAGCTTGAAAGGTTTGCTTCCATTTCAGAAGAAGAAGTTGCTTTAGCAGAGTCACTGTTATTCCAAACGACTGATGAAACCTTAGCGAAATTCACGGACTTTTATCGAGGAAAGAAAAAAGAGGTTAAAGTCCCAGTGAATACTATGACACTATCAGAACGCCTAGGACACTATATTGTAGAAGGTACAAAGGAAGGGTTGATTAAGGACCTAGATATTGCTTTAAAAGAATACGAGAGTCCGTTAGCGATTATTAATGGACCGCTCATGGATGGAATGACTGAAGTTGGTCGCCTCTTCAATGATAATCAACTAATAGTCGCAGAGGTTCTACAGAGTGCAGAAGTTATGAAAGCATCTGTAGCCTATTTAGAACCACATATGGAGCAAACGCAAACATCATCAACAAAAGGAAAAATCATCCTTGCAACGGTCAAGGGTGATGTTCATGATATTGGAAAAAATCTAGTCGATATCATTTTAAGTAATAACGGCTACGATGTAATTGACTTGGGAATAAAAGTGAATCCACAACAATTAATAGAAATCATTCGAAAAGAATCACCTGATATTGTTGGATTATCTGGATTACTTGTAAAGTCAGCACAACAGATGGTTATTACGGCTCAGGATTTAAAACAATCAGACATTCATGTTCCTCTTGTTGTCGGCGGAGCGGCTCTTACAAGGAAATTTACATCTGGTAAAATTGCTCGTGAATATGAGGGACTTGTTCTTTATGCGAAAGATGCAATGGATGGGTTAAGCATCATGAATGGAATTCAAAATAAAGAAACGAGGCTTCAGTGGGAAGAGGAAAGCAGACAAACGCTTAGTGAATCAAAAGATGCGGATGTTCTAACTGTGAATTCAAATAGTACTGCGGTTGCGACTAAAGTTCGTTCATCAGTTGCAACAGATGTCCAAGTGTTTACTCCACCTGATTTAGAAAGTCATATTATTAAGGGGTATTCAGTAGATCATATTGAACCGTATATTAATCTACAAATGCTACTAGGGCATCACCTTGGGATTAAAGGAAAAATTTCGAGGTTACTTGCTGAGGGTGACAAGAGAACAATTGGATTAAAACAAACTATTGATAAATTGTTCCAAAAATCAAAACGAGAGGGAATCCTTCAAGCATCTGCACTCTATCAGTTTTTTCCTGCACAGTCTGATGGGGACGATGTCATTATATATCACCCAAATGATTTTTCAAAAGAAATCGAGCGCTTTCATTTCCCTAGACAGGCTAAAAGTCCTTATTTATGTTTAGCAGATTACCTCCGTTCAGTGGATAGCGGTGAAATGGATTATGTCGGATTCTTTGCTGTCACTGCTGGTCAAAAGATTAGAGAATGGGCAAAGGAGTTAAAAGCAAAGGGAAGCTTTTTAGAAAGCCATGCAATACAGGCCCTTGCCTTAGAAACGGCAGAAGGTTTAGCGGAGAGGGTACATGAGGTTATGAGAAGTTGGTGGGGCTTTCCTGACCCAATTGAATTCACCATGCAAGATCGTTTCAGAACAAAATATAAGGGACAGCGTTTTTCCTTCGGTTACCCAGCGTGTCCTGAACTGGAAGATCAGGAGAAATTGTTTAAACTCTTACAACCAGAGAAAATCGGAATTGAATTAACTGATGGGTTCATGATGGAACCTGAGGCCTCTGTAACAGCGATGGTTTTCGCACATCCAGAGGCAAGATATTTTAATGTGCTTTGATTTAATATAAGTGATTACTTAATATCGAATATTTTTATTATAAATAACAGTTGGATATCGTTCATTAAAAGTAGATAATTTGTTCTTCTATTTATCAAATATACACAAGAAAGGTGCCTGATCTCCGTTATAGTAATGTCAAATAACGAAGAACAGGCATCTTTTATTAAAAAAATTCAAAAAATTATAGCCTTGATACAAAAGGGTTGTAAGCGCTATCTTTAGTTAGGATAAAAAAAACCTTATTGACACTCGATTGTCTTACATATAATATTCATATAACAAAAAAATTTAATACTACTTATCAAGAGTGACTGAGGGAACAGGCCCTATGACGTCCGGCAACCTCCTATTTGGAACGGTGCTACCTCCTGCAGAATGAATTTCATTCTGAAAGATAAGTCAAGATATGACGGTACCTCTTTCAGATGAAAGAGGTATTTTTTGTATAAAAAAGAAAAGGGGTGCAATAAATTGATAGAAATCCAACAGTTAACAAAGGAATATAAGGGTAAAAAGACGACCATCCGTGCAGTCAATGACGTATCCCTATCAATAAAAAAAGGAGAAATATTTGGCATCGTTGGTTATAGTGGCGCTGGTAAAAGTTCATTGCTGAGATGCATGAACCTACTCGAAAAACCAACATCAGGAAAAGTGTTAATGGACGGGATAGAACTCACTTCATTAAAACCGAAAGAGCTTAGAAAAGCTAGGCAAAAAATAGGAATGATCTTTCAGCACTTTCATCTAGTCTCCTCTAAGACTGTAGCGGAAAATGTCGCTTTTTCCTTAAAGGCAGCAGGGGTGAGTAAAACAAAAATCAACAATAGGGTGGAAGAATTACTTCAGCTAGTCGGATTATTAGATAAAAAGAATGATTACCCTTCACAGCTTAGTGGGGGACAGAAACAAAGAGTAGGGATTGCAAGAGCACTTGCGAATAATCCAACAGTACTTCTATGTGATGAAGCAACTTCTGCTTTAGACCCGAGCACAACAAAAACCATTCTTCAACTGCTTAAGGAAATAAATCAAAAACTAGATTTGACGATTGTCTTAATAACACATGAGATGGAGGTTGTGAAAGAGATCTGCGACCGAATGGCAGTAATGCAAGATGGAAGAGTAGTAGAGGATGGATCCGTCTACGATATCTTCTCTGCACCAAAACAACCATTAACAAAGAGATTTATAGAAACGGTTCTAAGGTTCGATATCCCTAAAAATGTACTAGAAAGAAGAGAGGGTGAAATTATTAAAATTCAATTCAGGGGTTCAATTGCCGAGGAATCGGTTGTCTCTGACGTTTTTCAAAAATTTAAAGTGAAAGGAAATATTCTGCATGGCAAGATTGAGTACATACAGGATATTCCACTAGGGATTTTCGTAATGGAGATTACCGGAGAACCTTCTGAAATCAAAGCAGCCATTGAATTTATTAAAGTACGTACACAAAGTTTGGAGGTGTTGAAAGGTGTTGCCTGAATCGATAATAACGATCCTTCCTGAATTAAATAAGGCTTTTTTTGAAACGTTGTATATGGTCGGTATTTCATTATTCGTTGCTCTGGTTGTAGGATTACCCCTCGGAATTTTATTATTTGTAACTGATAAAGGATTATTTTTACAAAATAAATGGGTGAAAGAATCTGTTGCATTTGTCGTTAATATGGTTCGGTCTATTCCGTTTATTATCTTATTGGTCGCTCTGTTACCATTAACAAAACTAATTACTGGTACAACCATTGGACCTACTGCAGCCTCTGTATCACTATCCGTTGCAGCGATTCCGTTTTTTGCGAGAATGGTAGAAACATCACTAAGGGAAATTGATAAGGGTGTCGTTGAGGCTTCGGTAGCAGTAGGAGCTTCACCATGGATGATAATTAAAGACGTTCTGATTCCGGAAGCGAGACCAGGTATTGTTCAAGGCGTGACCATTACCACTATTAGTCTCGTTGCCTATTCAGCAATGGCCGGGATTGTTGGTGGAGGCGGAATAGGAGATTTAGCTATTCGCTTTGGATATTATCGTTATGATAATACGGTGATGCTTACAACAATAATTGTACTCATTTGCCTTGTACAGCTGATTCAATTTTCAGGAGATCAAATTTCAAAATTAGTAGATAAAAAATCTTAAGCTTTAGGGGGAAAAAAGAATGAAAAAATGGATTTATGTATCATTATTAATATTAACCATTGGAGTATTGGGGGCATGTGGTAATAGCGGTGCAAGCTCTGAAGATAAAAAAGAATTAGTGATTGGGGCGACTTCAGGTCCATATAGCGATATGGTGACAAAAGCTATCAAACCTCTTATGGAGGAAAAAGGGTATACGATTGAAGTAAAAGAATTTAGTGACTATATTCAGCCAAATATTGCTTTATCACAAGGAGATTTAGATGCGAACCTGTTCCAACATAAAATCTATATGGAAACTTTCGCAAAAGAACATAACATTGATTTATCTCAAGTTATTATCGTCCCAACAGCTCCGATGGGAATCTATTCAAAGAAATTCAGTTCAATAGAAGAGATTAAAGAAGGAAGTCAAATTGCGATTCCGAATGATCCTACAAATGCTGCGAGAGCTTTTCAAATTTTAGAAGATGCGAAATTAATTACTTTGAATCCTGAAGCTAATCCATTAACTGTATCTGAAAAGGATATACAGGACAATAAATTAAATCTTCAATTCGAACCTATTGAAGCTGCTCAATTACCAAGGGCTGTTGAAAGTGTAGATCTGTCTGCCGTACCTGGTAACTATGCACTGGCAGCTGGCATGGATTTATTAAAAGCTATCCAGCTAGAGGATATGCCTGATGATTATCGGAATCGTGTAGTAGTAGACACCAAGAATGAAGACTCAACTTTTGCTAAAGAATTGAAAGCAGTCGTGGAATCAAAGGAATTTGAAAAAGTCATCGATGACGAATTTAAAGGGTTTGGAAAACCAAAGTGGATGAAAGAAAAGTAATACAATTTAGAGGCTGTCCCAAAAGGGTTTGGAACCACCATGCTTGTCCATATATAGAAGATGTTTTGATCGTGTGGTTCCTGGCATTGGGTTTGGGATAGCCTCTAAATTCTTTTTATAAATGAAGGAAGGGAGAATGATTATGAAATATAATTTATCCGTTAGAGGAGCACCACAATTCTATGAGTGTAGAAAAGGAATCTTGCAGGATTTAGAAACATTGATTATTAAACGAAAAAAATATCGTGCCCTCATCATCCACGGAAATAAATCACTTGAAGCGGCTCAAGCCTATTTACCGAAGTTTAATAAAATAATGATTGAGAAATGGCAATACAATGGTGAATGCTCACTCGAAGAAATTAGGAAGATTTCACGGTTTTATAAGCAAGGTTTCTTTGATGTAATCATCGGAATTGGTGGAGGAAAGATTTTAGATCTAGCCAAAGCCGTTAGTCATGAAGTTAAAAGTACTACAGTATTGATTCCAACCTTAGCGTCTACATGTGCCGCATGGACACCCCTTAGTGTTATTTATAGTAAAGAGGGAAAATTCCTTTACTATGAAGTGTATCCCCAAAGTACTGATATTGTTCTAGTAGAGCCTGAAGTAATCTTATCATCACCTATTAAATATTTGAAAGCTGGTATAGCAGATACAATTGCCAAATGGTATGAAGCAGATGTGATCATTCGTAAACTAAGTGAACCACCTGTCCCACTATTAATTGCCCACCATTCTGCACGACTTGGCAGAGATCTTCTACTTGAAAAAGGATATGAAAGTCTAAGTGATATGAAAAATAGGAAGTTAACTTCTCATTTTATCTCAGTAATTGAAGCTAATATTATGCTAGGTGGAATGGTTGGAGGATTTGGAGACGACTATGGACGCGTTTCAGGTGCCCACGCCATTCATAATGCTTTGACGGAATTTCCTTTTACCCATCATTTGTTACATGGAGAAAAAGTAGCTTATGGCATTCTTGTTCAACTAGCAATTGAAGAGAATTGGTCAGAAATCGAAAGGTTACTTCCATTTTTTGAAGAGCTGTCGCTGCCGATATCATTAAAAGAAATTGGGTTTTCTAATGAAATGGATATACATCAATTGGCAAACCATGCAGTTAATAATGATTCATTACAATTAGTGGATGAAAAAATTGATGAAGGCAGAGTTATTAAGGCTCTAAAGAATCTAGAGAGTGTAGTCGAATTAAAAACAAATGCTATTATAAAGTAAGCATGGGGCTGTCCAAAAAGGGGTCCGGAACCACTTTGATTGTCCATAATATAGAAGATGTCTGGAGGGTTTCTTCTACATATTGAAGTTGTGGTTCCTGACACCTTGGTTTTGGGGCAGCCCTATGCTTTTTTCGATAAATGGATTGGGTTGTTGTTTGTGACAAGTGATTTGAAATTCTTTGTTAGTGGACAACAGATATTGCCCAATTTAATTATGTTGATATTTATAATACAAACATTGTAGAAACAACAAAAAATCTTGAAAAATAAAGAGATAGACGTGTGCAAATTCATACGTCTTTTCTTATGTCATAATTTAGGAACCTCTAAACGGATCCCTTGTAAAATTAAAATTTTTGTAGTTTTTTTATTTGCTTATAAAGAGATTACATTGAGTCATGGATCTTATGATTTGGCTGTTCCTTCATCTATCTATTCTTTTATAATGACTTAGTTCCGTGTCAATTAAGTCTGAATTCAAAATAATACCCCCAAATTGTATTACAGGAAAAATAATATGCTATCATTATGGTTACATTTAAAAATAGATAGTTTGACAAAAAGGGGACACAAAATGAATAAGCTTCAATCACTTTACGAAGAAGCCGTACAACATACGAAACATAAAATAAAAGAAGATATAAATCAGTACATGGAAAAGAAAGAAAGCTGCCCTTCTTTTGAAGAGTATCTTTCTGAAAGAGGGCATTATGTTGAACAGATCTGGATCAATGTTTGGTTAAATAAAGTAACAAATGATGTTTCGAGAAGTGATAAGAAATCATTTTTAAGGGAAAAGGACTATGAGGTAGAAGGTGTTGACCGTAAATTAATCAACAAATTATTTCGAAATGAAATGAGAGATTATCAACCTTTTTCTGTCTATCAATGGTTAGAAGACTCCGTAGCTCCATTTAAGAAAGAATGGGAAAAGACGTATAGAATAGCAAGGGAAACATTCTTTCAAAGAGAGGAACAAGAAAAACGAGAAGAAGCCCAAAGAATGATACAAAAGAAACTTTTACAAATCATCAACTTATTCATAGAGGATAAGCATGATGTAGGTTATATTCATACAAGATATTATGTTTCAAAAAAGTTTAGTAATGATCTTCAAAATAAACCAAAGTATCAAAGAATTGAACCCTTTATGATAGAGGAGGAGCTAGAAGACCAAGGTTCTTTTAATCCTCAAGCCTATACTGTTTTAGCTGATTTTTTGACGGAATTAACAGGGTCAATTCATAAAAAGCTTGATTATACTCGCGGTTATTGGGAATATGAAACCTATTTTTACACGTATGAACGTCTTGTAAATAACTATAGCTCAACACTCGTTCCTGAATTAATTCTACAAGACCTCTCATCTGATATCCAGAATGTGTATAAAGAAGTGAATGGGAATAATTTAACAGTAAGAGAATTACAAGTGATATTTGCTGAACAACTATATAGTCTAAGTCATTCTTATTTTGAAATGATCCTGAAAGAGAATGTCGAGGATCTTATTAAACTATCCTTAATTCCATTTGATGAACACCTTCATTTAGAAATTTATAAAATGGACCTAATGAATCGTGAGCAAAGAAAAGCGGAAGAACTTGCAGAGTTAAAACGAAAAAAAGATGAAGAAGCTCGAATGCTTGAAGATATATTCGGACGTGAATACAGTCCTTCCTTAGGTAGGAATATACGTTATGTCCTTCATATCGGGGAAACAAATACAGGAAAAACCCATCATGCATTAACAAAAATGAAAGAAGCAGAGAGCGGATTATACTTAGCGCCATTACGTCTTTTAGCTTTAGAAGTGTTCGATAAGCTTAATGGGGAAGGAGTCCCTTGTCATTTGAAAACAGGAGAAGAAGAAAAGGAAGTTCCAAATGCTTATCATATTTCAAGTACAGTAGAAATGTTTTATGAGAAAGAGCATTTTGATGTGATTGTCATTGATGAAGCACAAATGATAGCGGATAAGGATCGTGGTTTTTCTTGGTATAAAGCGATCACAAAGGCAAATGCAAAAGAAGTGCATATTATTGGGAGCACGAATGTAAAGCCCATGCTTTTAGGATTATTAGGTGATGCTGACATCGAGATTCATGATTATAACCGTGAGCTCCCACTTGAAGTTGAATCTAAGGAATTTTCCATTAAACATGCGAAAAAAGGTGATGCTATTGTCTGTTTTTCACGAAGAAAAGTTCTCGAAACGGCATCGATTCTTCAGAATAATGGACATAAAGTTAGTATGATTTATGGAAGTATGCCCCCTGAGACACGGAAAAGACAGATGCAACAGTTTATCAAAGGAAAAACAAGCATCATCGTTGCGACCGACGCCATTGGTATGGGGCTGAATTTACCAATTAGAAGAATTGTATTTTTGGAAAATGAGAAATTTGATGGAACAAGGAGGAGAACATTAACTTCCCAGGAGGTTAAACAAATAGCAGGACGTGCTGGACGAAAAGGAATTTACAATATTGGAAAGGTTGCTTTTACAAGAGATATTAAGCGGATGAGGAAACTGCTCCAGCAGGAAGATGAGCCTGTTCAATTCTTTGCTATTGCTCCAACAAATAATGTTTTTGAACGATTCCAGCGTTACTCGCACAATCTAGGTGATTTTTTTGAGCTTTGGGATAAATTTGAAAGTCCGTTTGGAACAAAGAAAGCATCGTTAATCGAGGAACGTGAATTATATGAACTTGTTGCTGATACTGAGATTGAAGCAAGACTGCCTATGATGGACCTATATGGATTTCTGCATCTTCCATTTTCTAAAAAAGAACCTGAGTTAACAAGACAATGGTTAGATACTCTAGAATCTCTTATCAAAGACGAAGAATTACCTGAACCCATTATCAAAAATAAAAATCTTGAACAACAAGAGGTTTCATATAAAGCAGTCGGTTTACATCTCTTATTTTTATACAGAATGGGGAGGAAAACAGAAGCAGTATACTGGGAGCGGTTACGTGAGGACATTGCAAACGGTGTTCATGAAAGCTTAAGTACAGAGGTATCGAGCATTTCAAGGTCATGTAAAAAATGCGGGAGAAGACTACCACCCGACTTCAGGTTCCCAATCTGTGACTCATGCCACTATTCTCGTCTAAGAAAAAGAACGCCAAGACGTTTTGATTAAGCACTATTATTCTGAGCAATATAGAAGTATATACAGGGGTAATATGATATTCTGTTCACATTAAATCTATTCCTTGAGGTGGAAATAATGATAATTGAAGTATGGTCTGATTATGCCTGTCCATTTTGTTATATAGGAAAACGTCGATTAGAAGAAGCTTTAGACGCATTTCCACATAAAAGTAAAGTACAAGTTGTGTTTAAAAGCTTTGAGCTTGATCCAAATTCCGATCGTAATACAGATTTAAATATTCATGAAATCTTAGCCAAGAAGTATGGTACATCTATAGAACAAGCAAAAAAAATGAATGAAAGTTTAAGGCAGCAGGCATTGTCTGTAGGTCTCGACTTTAAATTTGATACAATGATTCCGACGAACACGCTAGATGCACACCGTTTGACTAAGTTTGCTGAAACTAAAGGCAAAGAAGCGGAGATAATAGAGCGGTTATTAAAAGCTTACTTTACGGATAGCTTGCATATCGGAGATCATGGAACGCTATTACAATTAGCGGATGAAGTAGGATTAGATCGTATTGAAGTAGAATCTATTCTGAAAAGCAATGATTTTACAGAGGATGTTCGCGATGATGAGAGCAGAGCGAGTCAAATTGGTGTTACTGGTGTTCCGTTTTTTGTCCTTAATCAAAAGTACGCAATTTCTGGAGCGCAACCAAAAGAGGTGTTTGAAAATGCTCTTCTGAAGGTTTGGGGAGAAGAAAATGAAAAACCTGTACTAAAATCAATTGTGCCAGACCATAATGAAGGTCTGATTTGTTCGGATGATGGTTGCGATGTACCTACAAATAAATAATTAAATAAACGAAACCCCCCACTAATTTAATGAAGTGGGGGGAATTTTAATTAGAAAAGAAGTTCTCTGTATAATATGGCTGTGATTCTGAATTAAACGCTACACCTACACCTAAATATTCATAATCTGGTTTTAAGATGTTTTTTCTGTGTCCCATACTATTCATTAGTCCTTCATGAGCAAAAATGCTACTGTACTGCCCGTAGGCTAAATTTTCACCTGCCGTTACAAAAGTGATTTCATCTTCCTGCATTCGGTCAAATGGAGATTGACCTTGTAAATTAGTGTGGCTGAAATAATGGTTATCGGCCATATCCAAACTATGTTTTCGAGCCGTTTCCTTTACATGATCATTAAATGTTAAGGTCGGAAGATGGTGATTTACTCTAGTAGCATTGGTCAAGTCAAATAGTTGGTATTCAAACCCTTTTTTCAACTCTGAATTTGAATCAGCATATATATTACTTTTATTATTTTCAAGCTCTTCACTAATAATTTGAATGGCTGTGACGGAATTATTTTCATGTTTATCATAGAAAATTGTCACGAAACTATTGTCTAATTTATAGACCTCATACTCACCATTATCTTGGAGTTGATAATAGACCAATCCTTTTCGGATCTTTGTTAGTGGCTCACCAAGGTTCTTTTGAACGGATTCTTTTGCACTACCAATCTTAATACCGATAGATGATGCAATCAAGTCTTGATTTGTATAAAGACCATTAACTTGATTTTTATCATTATAGGAGACCATCATAAAATTATGATAGTTTTCATGGTAGCTGAACCAATCCACTCCATATTCATTTCTAGAGTAGCGTTGTGGTAATCCAACTGTTTCCTCAACTTCAACCTTTTTATCTCCCAGTACGATATTCGAAACTGAAAATGTTTGTTCTGTTGGGGTTGCTAATGTTGGTTTATCTATATTTTTTTTATTCGTTTCGGGAGACTCAGTTTTATCATTCTCTACTGAATCCTCTAATTTGTTGAAAAGAGCATGAAAAGTACTATTTATTGAATCTATTGCTGTTTCAACATCAGGATTTTCTTTTACAGAATCTAGTTTTTCAGCTAATAAATCTAATGAAGGTATGTCCACCCATTGATTCATTTGTTCTTCCCAAAGAGGTTTTGATATAAATGCAATGGATATCATCATTATTAAAAGGAATAATTGCCTCAACGTTAAATCCTCCAATCTTACTACCATTCTAACCGAAAAAATTAAGATAAATAAGGAATGTACCTTCATTATATTTCGGTTATTCCTTCCATTTATAATGGACCTAGTAAATGACTACCGTTTTATTCTTTAAAAGACAGGGTATCATAAAACTAAATTGTCTTGTATCCATTGACGAAATACATATATAAAAGGGGAATAAGCAATGAAATTATCACCTGAAGAGCGAATACAATTACATGGTTTTAATAATCTAACAAAGTCATTGAGCTTTAATATGTATGATATTTGCTATACAAAAACAAGAGAAGAACGAGAAGCATACTTAGAGTATATTGACGAACAATATAATGCGGATCGATTAACCAAAATATTAGAAAATGTCGCTGATATTATTGGAGCACACGTCTTAAATATTGCCAAACAGGATTATATCCCCCAAGGTGCAAGTGTTACGATTTTAGTATCTGAAGGGCCGATTGTGGAGGTCCCAACAGAGGCATCTTTCGATGAATCACCTGGTCCGCTCCCTGAGGCGGTGACAATGCACTTAGATAAAAGTCATATAACTGTCCACACGTACCCGGAATATCATCCATACGAAGGAATTAGTACTTTTAGAGCGGATATTGATGTCTCGACATGTGGAGAAATCTCACCTCTAAAAGCACTTCATTATCTTATCCATTCATTTGATACAGACATAATGACAATGGATTACAGGGTGCGTGGGTTTACGAGGGATATTAATGGGCACAAACTATTTATCGACCATGATATCAATTCCATTCAGAATTATATCCCTGAAAAAATTAAGGATGACTACGATATGATTGACGTTAATGTGTATCCACAAAACATTTTCCATACAAAATGTAAGTTAAAAGATTTTGATCTCAATAATTATCTGTTTGGATATTCAAAGGAAAAATTAGACTCTAATGAGATGGATGAAATTACGAACAAATTAAAAATGGAGATGGATGAAATATTTTACGGTAAAAATATGAAGCGACATACTTGAGAATTATGATAATGGATTACCAAGCCCTTTCTAATGAGTGAGGGGCTTTTATTTTGTGTAGGCACTTTTCTAAAAGATGGTTATTTTATAAATAGATTTTTTGAGATCAACCACTCCTCTTTTTTGAAAAATAGTAACAAAGTTTACGAAAACAGCCTTTATTTATGACATAATCACATTACTTTATATTTAGGCCTACATCTAGTAAGATATAGGATGTTAAAAAGAGGTAAAAAAACAAATAATAAGGAGAAAATGATGAGCGAAAAAAATACATATGAATTTTTAGCTGACGATCCAAGCTTTAATGTGAAGCCTGTGATGATTTCACTAATTATTGGGGCATTTTTTGCGATACTAAACGAAACTCTATTAAATATAGCCTTAACAACATTAATGGAAAAGTTTAGTGTTTCAGCAACTACCGTACAGTGGATGGCAACAGGTTTTATGTTGGTAATGGGAATCTTAACTCCAATATCTGCATTAATGCTCCAATCGTTTACTACACGACAGATGTTTATTGGCACTATGACGGTATTTACCATAGGGACGATCATTTGTGCTATAGCACCGACGTTTACCATTCTTCTAACAGGAAGAGTACTACAAGCAGTCGGAACTGGGCTGTTAATTCCAATTATCTTTAACACGTTCTTGCTGATTTTTCCACCAGAGCGCAGGGGGGCCGTTATGGGGACCATTGGTTTAGTGATAATGTTTGCCCCCGCAATAGGACCAACATTATCGGGAATTATTGTTGAACATTTGGGCTGGAGATATTTATTTATTACAGTAATTCCATTTGCATTATTCTCCATTCTTTTTGCATTTAAATACTTGAAGAATGTAGGAGAAGTGAGGAAGCCCAAGATCGATATCCTTTCGATTCTATTATCCACTATTGGATTTGGAGGAGTTGTCCTTGGCTTTAGTTTTGCAGGGGAAAAGGAAGCGGGGTTTTTAGAACCGACAGTTTTAATGTTTATTATTGTCGGTGTGATTTCTCTTATTTTCTTTGTGTTCAGACAACTAAAGTTACCAGAACCAATGCTTGATGTAAGAGTATTTAAGTATCCCATGTTTACACTGGCAACCGTATTATTTGTGATCATCATTATGGCAATGTTTTCATCAGAAATCATTCTGCCAATGTATATGCAAGGACCTTTGGCTCTTTCAGCGGCAACAGCAGGGTTGATCTTACTACCAGGTGCAATATTGAACGGTTTGATGTCACCCGTAATGGGAAAGCTTTTTGATAAAATTGGGCCGAGAAAATTAATTATACCTGCTGCTATTGTATTAACCGGAACATTGTTTGCATTAACCAAGATTGGTATGGAAACACCACTTTGGTATATCATTTTAGGCTATATATTACTTATGCTTTCGATCTCAGCCATGATGATGCCTGCACAAACAAATGGATTAAATCAACTTCCAAAACGTTTATATCCTCACGGCACAGCAATTATGAATACATTACAACCGGTTTCTGGTGCCATTGGTGTTTCGGTATTCATCAGTATTATGACAGGAAGACAACAGCAATATTTAGAAAGTGCAGCTACTCCAAGTAACCCTGAAACAATCAATCAATCACTAGTTGCAGGCGTCGAGCTTGTTTATTTCATTGCATTCGGCTTTGCGGTTGTTGGTTTGCTTGTTACTCTATTTGTAAAAAAAGCAACGCCGGAAGATATTGCAAGTCCTACAAAAATGAATGAATCATGATATATATAGAAAAATATAGACCAAAGAAAGGCTAAAACATTAGGGTTAGTCTTTCTTTGGTCTCCTAAGAATTAAATAAAATATCTTACATCATAATTTCCTTATCAATCAAATACTTTTCAACCTCTTTAAAATCATTTACTGGTATAAAAGTGATTCCCTTTTCTCGCAATAAATCTTGAAGACTGTCTTTTGCAAATGTTAAATCGGAAAATTCTGCTGGATGTGAATCAGGCTCGCTGTCTCCAATAAAATGAACGATCTCATATTCTTCTTGGAGCTGCATGATAATCTTCGTTTTATCAATGCCGTATCGTTCTGAGTAATGGATATGCTGTTCATCAATGTTCAAGTGGATGTTGTTCTTATGGTAGAAACCTTGATTCGAAAAGACATGAACATTTTCAACATCAAATTTATTTAGAACATGATGAATATAATAATCCGTCCCAGCACTTAATATGAAAAAATCACCACCGTTTTTCTGTACATTTCTAATGAAGCTCGGGACATATTCATCAATGGGAATCTGAAGAATATCAGAAATAATTTGCTCTTCATTTTGATTTATTGATTTGAATACAGTCGTCAAAAAGTCAATATCCCTTATTTCCCCAGCTTTCCATTGCCTAAATAGGTGTTGACCTCCTTGGAAGTATTTCTCAATTACGATCCAATAAAAGTCCTTTTTGGAGATTGTTCCATCGAAATCAGAAACGAATGCCCATTTTTTCATTATGTGACCCTCCAAATGTAAAATTAAAGTAGCAAAATACTTGCCATGAATAAATTATTTCGTATTAATAAGATCCTATCATAATTAAAAAAATGATAGACAGGAAAAATTTTATCTCCGTTTATTCTAAAGGTATTTCCTTCCTTATTGTTAAGTTTTTGTTAATAATGATCTTTAATAGAGGTTTTTGATTTTTCAGCAAGAAATCATAGGAGAATAATAAAAGGGAGGTCATTATGAAAACAATAGGTTCTGTTCGTAAACCGATCTTAATGAAAATGTGGGAGCATTACCCCAAAACATGGAAATTTCTCATTGATTTAGGGATCTTATTAAAATATAAAACTTTAAACAATAATAAAATACCGAACAGGATTGTTTTACCTTCTACCAATATTCTCTATGTTAATTCTGACGAAAACCGAGGGAGAGCATTGTTAATAAAGGGTGGTGTTACACAAAAAAGGCTTTCAACTTTTTGGAGTAATGCAGTTAAAGAGCATAATCCTGACCTAATTATTGATGTCGGGGTGAACTATGGTGAATGCATTTTTTCAACCACCTATCCTTCACATACTAAAGTTTATGGAATTGAAGCAAACTCTAGTCTATTTCAGTATATTGAAAAATCAAGAGCTGCCCATCCAAATAAATCACAAATAACAATGATTCATGCGTTAGCCTCAGATACTGATGGAGAGCAAAAATGGTTCTTTGTTGATAAACATTGGTCGGGAACGTCTTCCGCCTCCTATATGCCTTCACATCATATGATTGAAAAAACTCCGGTTGAATCAATCACAATTGATTCATTATTTAAAGGAGACACGCAGCCTCAGAATCTACTTTTTAAAGTTGATGTAGAGGGGTATGAGGCATTTGTTCTGAAAGGGATGACAAAATTAATTGAAAAAAGTAATTCTGCTCTAGGATTTCTTGAATTTAACAGTGAGTATATTGAAAAATCAGGTATAAAAGCAGCTGCTTTTTTTGCTTTCCTAAAACAATATTTTACAATCTATTTCTATATCGAAGACGGAACGATAGTGAATGCAGATCTAAAAACATATGATGAAGTACAAGGTATGTTCGGGTCTCAACATTTTCATACAGATTTCATAGTCGTGAAAGGGGATATAATGATTGATTCCCATGATTTATAAGTTTAATAGTCAATTACATTGTTAAGTCCCATTATTTAGGTACAATGGATAGTGAGGTGAATGTTATGCTTACATACTGTATTGGAAAACGATCAAAAAAAGTGAAAAATATTGTTGAAAGAGCGAAAGTCAAGCAATTTGCAGAGGCAATCGGGGATGCACACCCGATCTTTATTGATAAGGAAACAGGAAGGAATTCAAGATATAAAAAAAATATTGCTCCACCAACATTTCCGAGAGTTTTTGACTATGGAGCCATCGAAGGTTTGGACATACCTAATGACGGGCTAATTCATGGAGAACAAATTTATCATTATGATAGGCCATTACTTATTGGGGAAAAAATATACTGCTTCCAAGAAGTCAAAGATTATTATGAGAAGACAGGTCGTAATGGGGTAATGGGATTTATCATTATAAAGAGATACGGTGAGACAGAAGGGGGGCACCTAATCTTTACAGCAGAGCAAGTGATTATAATGAATGAAGGTGTAAGAAAGGAGATAAAAAGGTATGAAAAACCTCACAGAGCTAAGTGAAGGAGAAAATCTAGAAGATGTAAACTTGCCCCCCGTTACCAAACTTGACTTAATCAAATATTCGAAAGTATCAGGTGATCATAACCCAATCCATTTGAGTGATGAAGCAGCTAAAAATGCTGGTTTACCAGGAATTATCGCTCATGGGATGTGGACTATGGGGAATTTAGCAAAACTGTTTACCCCGTATTATGAAAAAGGATTCATTCAAGACTACTCAATCCGATTTAAAGGAATGGTTTTTCTAAATGATGTTATTAAGTTAAAGGCAAAATTATTAAAAAGTCAGGAAAACAAGTTACATTTTGAAGTATTCGCAGTAAACCAAGATGGAATTGAAGTAATTAAAGGAACTGCCGTGTTTGTTCTATTTGTTTAGATTATTAAGGGTTCATCTTTATTTGTTTACATTATTTAATTTTACGAAATGATGGTTTTGAAAGACTACAAGGGGGATAGTCTATTTCTTGTGCATAGTAGGATAGCTTCTTTAGAAAATAGCATGCTTCAGGAAAATGATGCTCTAGAAATCTTAATGTAGCTTGATTAAATACTTCATCCTCAACATATAGTGTTACAGTTTTTTGAACAAGTTGTGTAAAACCAGTAACAGCTATTGCCACTTCACGGGCAAAGTGTAACTGTGCAGGAAAGTTTTCTGGTGTGAATCGTAAGAACCCTTTGATTGCATCATTTTGTAAAATAAATGCACTAAATAGTTCTTTATAATGATTAGCTTTTTGAATAAGTGGTAATTCAACTCCATCAATACTTCGTATTAATAATGCTGCATGTCCAACCTGATCTTCCAGCCATAAATCCATTAAATCCACTAAAGGTAATCGGGGTGGTTTTTGTCCATTTATGTAATAGGAAAGCATCCTTAAATACTCATGATTCTCATTTAATGTACCGTTCAAATAGGATGGTGTTAAATTGAGATTAATTTTATTCTCAATCCGTAGTCTCTGAAGGTGGCCTTCAAATTGGTAATAACCGTTCGCAATTTGCATAGCGCGCTGAGAAAATTCAATCATTTCTGGTGAATTAACATCTTTATCAGGTGCTATCCTACGTAACTCCCTTCTTAAATTTGAAAAAGCTGAAATATAAACTTTAGCAGCTTCTACCCATTTAGCTTCAGTAGAAGATAAAAAATCCCTTATAAAATAAGCATGATCCTCCAATATTTCTAACCAAAAACTATGCTCTTCATAAATCGAAATTTTTTGATAAGCCAATTTAACTCCCTCCTTAAGTTCTCTGTATTATAGACTATGAAAAATACGATTTAACAATGTCAATTCTTTTATATTAAGGTTATAGGTTTTCTATTTTATGAAAACACTTTTGTGTAATGATATAGGATAAAATACTCGTTTTCGAAGATAATAATTATTATTAAGGTGAATGTTCCTGAGGTGGTTCATTGTAATGTTGAAAAGATTCTTTCTTAAAGATGAAGTTGACATAGAAACAAACCAGACAAGTGATGAAGAAGCAATAAATAATGAGAAAAGGTTTTTTCCTAGTTATGAACACATTTGCAGTCAATTTGAGGAGTGTTCAGATTTAACTAAACGCACTTATCCTTCTTTAAATCTACACATACTTTATTTTGACCATCTCATAGATCAACAAAAATTAGAGTGGGAAGTTCTCTCAAAACTTAATCAAAATAATATTGACTCTGTGAAGGATATGTTGAGCAGTTCGAATTACACTCGTTCAGACGATAGTAAAGTAGTGGTCAAGTCTATTCTCAAAGGGAAAGTTATTCTTTTTTTTCAAGGAGAAACCTATATAGTAGGCGCCGGAGGTTCGGAAGGGAGAGCAGTAAGCCACTCTGAAACCGAAACAGTGATAAACGGTGCTCATGATTCATTTGTCGAGTCTGCTTATACAAACCTCTCACTCATTAGAAAAAAAGTGAAGAGCTCTCATCTTAAATGCATAAAAATATCTGTGGGTGAAATCTCCAAAACGGAGGTTTATATTTTATATATAGAGGATATTGCCAATCCCGAGTTACTAAAACACCTTATGAATAGAATAGAAGATATTGAAATTAATGCGGTAAACGATCTTAATATGCTCGTACAATTAATTGATGAATTTCCTAAATCACCTTTCCCACAGTATTATACCAGTGAGCGACCAGATGTTGCCGCTGCTAAGTTATTTGATGGGAAAATAGTTGGGTTAATGGATCAAAGTCCATATATATTTTCCGCACCTACAAATTTTTTTGATTTTTTCCAATCAAATGATGATTTGAGTCAAAGGTGGATGATCGGAACGGCAATCAGAATCCTTCGTTTAATAGCCTTGTTCATTACAGTTAGTTTCACAGCGTATTATGTATCTGTCACAACATTTCATTATGAAATGATACCAGAAGCTTTATTAAATAATCTTATTGAATCTAGGTCGAAGGTTCCGTTTCCACCCTTAATTGAAGCCTTGCTAATGGAATTTACTATCGAACTCTTAAGGGAAGCTGGAGCAAGACTTCCAACCAAAATAGGTCAAACTATCGGGATTGTTGGAGGAATCGTCATCGGACAAGCTTCAGTAGAAGCTGGTATTACAAGCAATATCCTTATCATTGCTGTTGCCGTTTCAGCTATCTCTTCTTTCGTAATTCCTAGCTATATCATGAGTGCTTCTTTAAGGATAGTTCGCTTTGCCTTTATCATTTTGGCGGGTCTATGGGGGAATATTGGTCTTATTTTCGGGGTATCCATTTTGGTCATCCATCTTACTGGATTAACAAATTTAAAAACCCCCTACTTATTTCCTGTATCTCCAACATATCCAAGTGATTTAAAGGACACAATTATTCGAGCTCCTTTTTCTTGGATAAAAGGAAGACCTCATAACACTTTAACGAATAATTTAAGAAAAAATAAAATGAAAAATTAGGTGAAACTTATGAAAGAGAGGCTTCACCCATATCAAATTATAATATTAACCTATATGATACAGTCAGGAGTTATGCTTTTTAGTTTACCTAACATGCTGGCTAGTACTTTTGGAACAAACGGTTGGATAGGGATCTTAATTCTCTCTTTCATCGCCATCATTAATATCAGTATGATAGCACTCGTTGTAAAGTTTGCGAATGGCAAGGATCTATTTCAGATTTATGAATCAGTTTTTCCTAAGATATTGATCTACCCCTTTTATGTATTATTAGCCTTTCAATGGGGAATATTGGGCATTTTTGTAACGAATAAATTTATTTTGCTGCTTAAAATGTTGTACTTTCCAACCGTTTCCACTTATATTTTTACTTTTATGCTTTTGATTCTCACCTTTTTTTTAGTAAAGGGTGGGATTTATCATATCGGAAAAGCGACTGTTATCTTTTTTTATATAACAATTGGGACAGTACTATTATTAGCTTTCCATCTAAAAGAATTTAGTTTTGTCAGAATGACCCCTTTTATATTTAAAGAGGGAAAAGACTTTCTAACGGGCACTTTAGATTTATTTATAGCATTTTTAGGGTATGAAGTTTTTATATTAATGATTCCTTATGTTGAAGCAAGTAAGAAGTGGGTAAAGTACGTTATTTTTGGAAATCTCTTTACCACATTAGTATATGGAAGTGTATGTTTTATTAGCTTTGGATTTTTTAGTTTTAAGCAGCTGTCAACTGATTTATTTCCAGTTCTCACTTTGTTAGAGTATACTAAATTTCCATTTGTTGAAAGAATTGAGAATTTAATTTTTACTTTATTTGCAATGAAGGTCCTAATTACGGTAGTGATGTATTATTGGTCATCAGTTACTTGCATGAATAGAATCTTTCCATCTTTTAAAATAGGGGTACTAATTTTTGCTATCTTGGTTCTTACCTTTTTTATTGGCTTGCCAGCATCTGTGATGAGCGAAGTCGACTTATGGTTAAAGTACTTAGGATATATTGAGATAGGTCTTGCATTTGGGTTGCCTCTATCAGCATTAGGTTGTATAGCTATAATAAGTTGGAGGAAATAAAATGAAAAGGTTACTTTTTTTGATGATCATAACTTCTTTCTTAACAGCATGTACCGAAAAAAAAATAGTAGATGAATTAGGATTAATCAACGGAGTATCCTATGATAGGTCTGATGAAGAAAATCAATATTTAATAACCGTTTCTTTTCCAAAAGTATCGGAAAAAACTAGTGAATATAAATCTAAAGTAATAACTACAAACGCGAGATCAAGTAAAGAAGCCAAAATGAAATTGAAACAAAAAACGAATTTCAACTTAGTAAGCGGACAAGCAAGGCTCGCTATTTTCGGAGAAGAGGTGGCTAAGGAAGGGATATACGATATTGTGGAGTCATTACTTAGGGACCCTAGTATCGGAGCAAGAGTTCATTTAGCTGTGGCAAGCGGGACAGGAAACGAAATCTTAACTAAAAAGTTTATAGATGAGCCTGATAATGTCTTCTATATCTTTTCCTTACTTGAAAAAGCACAGTCGCAAAATTCTATACCTAGCATTAATCTCTATGAGTTTACAAGAGATTATTATGATGATGGGATTGATCCTATTCTTCCAATTTTTAAGCCTTTAGAGAATGAAATTAAATTAGAGGGATTTGCTATTTTTGATGAGGACCATTGTGTAACGAAAGTACATGGGCAAGAAATTCAACTTCTATTTATCCTAAAGAAAAATATTAAAAATGGGAATTTGTTTTTTGAATTAGACTCAGGTGAAAAAGTTATGCTTTCCTATTTTAAAAGTAAGCGTGAACTACAGGTTAAAAACAATGATGGGATGAAAGTGAATATCCATATTGAAGGCCAAATTCAAGAATATGATGGAAAAAAAGACCTTACAGATAGAAAGCAATTAAAAGAACTTGAAAGGGAAATGTCAGATTATCTTAATGATAAGTTCACTGCCCTTATAGGAGTTCTTCAAGAAAATCAAACAGACCCAATCGGATTTGGTCAATATTTTCGAAATGATAATACATATAAAGACTGGAAAGACATAAATTGGAACGAAGTATATAAAAATATGAGTATAGATGTGAAATCTTCCATTAAGATTACGGATATTGGGAAAGTGAAAAATTGAGTATCAGTAATGATTAAAATTGTAAAGAATTTTGAAGAGGGATTTGTAATGTGAGGCAATTTATATGCAACAATTAGAAAAAGATACTTTCTTATTAGGTCAACGAGTGCGATAATCATTAAGGATTTAAAACTAACATAAACAAGTAATTCAACCAGAGTTACATGTAAAAGGAAGTAGGGAAAATATTTTGCGTGATTTTTTATCTTTAGGAATTTCGGAAACAAACATAGGACTTTTACAAGAATATGGTGTAGTAAAACCTACCCCCATTCAAGATAAAGCGATACCATCTATCATGGAAGGCAAGGATATCATTGCTCAAGCTCAAACAGGAACCGGGAAGACTCTTGGATTTGTCTTACCCATTCTTGAAAAAATAAATCCGGAAGAAGCCCATGTTCAAGCTCTCATTGTTACACCTACCAGAGAGCTAGCATTACAAATTACAGATGAAATAGAGAAATTGGTCTATAAACGGGTAGACCTGGATGTTTTAGCAGTATATGGTGGTCAAGATGTAGAAAAACAATTGAAGAAATTAAAGAAAAATGTACAAATTGTGGTTGGGACACCTGGCCGACTTTTAGATCATATCGGAAGAGGAACAGTGGATTTATCTAAACTATCCCATCTCGTACTTGATGAAGCCGATCAAATGCTTCATATCGGATTTTTAAATGAAGTGGAAGAAATTATTAAACAAACTCCACATAGTCGTCAAACCATGTTGTTCTCGGCTACAATGCCTGAAGCAATTAGAACATTAGCGAAAAAGCATATGAAGAAGCCAGAATATATTCAGGTAGAAAAAACACAAGGACCTGCACAAACGGTTAAGCAGACGGCCATTTATTCTGATGACCGTTCCAAACAAGCGACTCTAATTGATTTAATTGAAACCCACCGCCCCTTTTTAGCTGTGGTGTTTTGTCGAACGAAACGAAGAGTGAGTAAGCTTTATGAAGTACTAAGTAGAAATAAGATATCTTGTGATGAAATACACGGAGATTTATCTCAAGCTAAACGTGAAAAGGCAATGAAACGATTCAGAGATGCAGAAGTTCAAGTCTTGATCGCGACTGATGTGGCAGCGAGGGGCTTAGATGTGGATGGAGTTACGCATGTATTTAATTATGATATCCCACAGGACGCAGAAAGTTATATTCACCGAATTGGGAGGACTGGGAGAGCGGGAACAAAAGGACTTGCGATTACTCTCTATTCTTCCCGTGAACGTCCAACGCTTGATCTAATTGAAAAAGAGTTAAAGATTCGTATCTCTAAACAGAACCTAGGAAATGCAAAAAAAGATCAAGGGAAATCAAAATCAGCTTCAAGTAAACCTCAACCATCTAAGAGAAATGACAGTCGTAAGAAGAACAAGCCAAAAGCATCAAACGAATCGGGCGGCCGTAGAAATCGTAATAATAAAGATGCAGAGCCAAAACGAAAATGGGAAACAAGTAAAGATTCAAAGAAAAGAAGAAGCTCGACTCATAAATCTGAAAATAGCAAGACTAGGGAAAATGATCAAGAGAATAAACACAGAAAATCCATAGATAATGGAATGAACCCAAAACCTAGAAGTGGAAAACGGATTGATACAAAGGGTGGATTTAAAGCAGGAAGAAATAGTATGAAGAGCGGTTCGAATCGAAACAGAAAACGTAAGTAAATAAAATAAAAAAACATGCACTGCATAATGGTGCATGTTTTTCATTTATTTAAGTACAAACAGTAGGCTTAAATACTTGTTTAATAGTATAGTAATCAATGGAAGAATATTAGAAACCAACATAGGGAGCAGATTGACTATTTATGAGATTAGTAACTTGGAATGTAAATGGGCTAAGAGCATGTGTGCGAAAAGGGTTTTTAGACTACTTTTATAAGGTAAATGCAGATATATTTTGTCTTCAAGAGACAAAGTTACAGGAAGGGCAAATTACATTAGATTTGAAGGACTATCATCAATTCTGGAATTATGCTGAGAAAAAAGGCTATTCAGGTACAGCAATTTTTTCAAAGAAAAAGCCACTTTCAGTTCGCTATGGTATCGGAAATAAAGATTCGGAGCCAGAAGGTAGAGTCATTACATTGGAATTTAATAAATTCTTTTTGGTGAATATTTACACACCTAATTCCAAAAGGGACTTATCTAGAATTGACTACAGATTAAAATGGGAAGATGAGATCAGAAACTACCTGCAAGAGTTAGACTCTTTTAAACCAGTTATCTATTGCGGGGATCTTAATGTTGCCCATAATGAGATTGATCTAAAGAACTCGAAATCGAATCGAGGGAATTCTGGTTTTACAGATGAAGAGCGAGGAAAAATGACTTGTCTTCTCGAAAGTGGATTTGTGGATTCATATCGTTCTCTCTATCCTGAAAAAGATGATATATACACGTGGTGGTCGTATATGAGTAATGTAAGAGAGAGAAATATTGGTTGGAGAATCGACTATTTTATTGTATCAAAAAGAATAGAAGAATTAATGAACGATGTAGAGATCCACTGCGAAATACTAGGAAGTGACCATTGTCCAGTATACTTGGACATTGAAATGTAAATAGGATATTTAGGATATACTGCTAGATAAAGTATTGGTTAAGTTGAAAATATATATAGGAGGTATTATATACATGTTAAAAAAACAAATGGAAAAGTATATTACAAGTGCTATTGAGAATCAGCCCACAAATGAAGAACTAACGCTCGTTCTTTTTAAAGAGGAAAAAGACTATATCAAAAGAAATCATCTTCTTCCAGAGAATAAAAATATCACTTTTTTGGAGAAGGATTCATCCCTTCGTTTCCAAGAAGCCTATATTGAGCGTAGTGACAAAGAGACAGAAGAATTAATTGCAGAAGAAGGCCCGTCATTTTTAACTCAACCTTTGAAATATCTTAATAATAACCAAAAGGAATTTGTTTATTTAGAATCAAATTGGTTTGATTTAACAGGTGTAGATGGGGTCTCTTTAGAAGTTGATGATGTGTTTATGACATATAGCGTACTATTAGGTTTAAAGCTGCAAAAAAAGTACGAGTTACCCCTAAAAGCTTTTTTAGATCAGCACTTGAACGGTGAAGTGCCTAAGTATAGTCTAATGTTTAATCAGAATGATGGATTATGGGATGTGAATTTTACATTGAACTATGTGGAAGGGTTTAATAAAGATATGTCCATGGAGGAAGCCTATACCATAATTCATCGTTTCATCTTTAATCTTGTTGAAGTAGTGGAAGATGCAAAAGCTTAACTTTTCAGAAAAAAGAGGTGTTTGCCCTGATGGGTAAACACCTCTTTTTAGTTGTGGTGAGCTTACTTATATACAAAAATCCATGATCTTATTTAATACGAGAGGTTTTGAAAACAAAGGGGCTGTCCAAAAAGGGGGCAGGAACCACTATGTTTGTCAATATATAGAAGATGTCTTGAGGATTTCTTCTACATAATGAAGTCGTGGCTCCTGACATATTGGTTTTTGGACAGCCCCCTCCATTTAAATAAAAGCCATTGAAAATGCTTGGTATCCCCCTATTTAAAGGGAATAATAACTTTTTTAATTAAAAACAAATAAATGGTTGTATATTAATTCATACGGTAGTATAATAATTCAATATTAAGAGAGGGAGTGGCAATTATGAAAGTAGCCATCATCGGGGCGACTGGTTACAGTGGGATTGAACTAATTCGGTTGTTGCAAAATCATCCCTATGTAGAAATCGAGATGATTATTTCAGGTTCACATGACGGCAGTCGAATTTCCGAAGTTTATCCCCATCTAGATGGAATAGTAGGAGATAAGCTAGTTGCACTTGATATTGATCAGTTAGAAAAAAAGGTAGACCTTGTCTTTTTTGCCACACCATCTGGGGTAAGTAAGGATACATTACCTTTATTAATGGAAAGAGGGATAAAAGGCATTGATTTATCTGGTGATTTTCGTTTAAAAACTCCTGGTGCTTACGAAGAGTGGTATGGATTACAGGCTGCCGAACAAAAGTACTTAGATCAGGCAACTTATGGACTAAGTGAAATTTATCCGAAAGAAATATCGGATGCAACATATATTGCTAATCCGGGCTGCTATCCAACAGCTGTTTTACTGGGTTTAATCCCTTCATTAAAGTCAGGAATAATTGATTCTGGATCGATAGTCATTGATGGGAAATCTGGGGTATCTGGTGCAGGAAGAAAAGCATCATTGGGGACCCATTATGCTGAAATAAACGAAAATGTGAAAGCTTATAAATTAGGAAGGCATCAGCATATACCAGAAATTGAACAAACATTAGGTGATGTATATGGAAAAAACATAAACATTACGTTTACTACCCATTTAATCCCGATGTCAAGAGGAATCATGTGCACGATGTATGCCGATTTTAAACAAGAAGCAACGACAGATGAAATCATTCATCTTTATAAAGAGTTTTATAAAAACAATCCATTTGTTCGTATTAGAAAGAATGGAACATGGCCAACGACAAAAGAGGTGGCAGGATCAAATTATTGTGATTTAGGATTTTTAGCGGATCCTAGAACAGGGAAATTAACTATAGTTTCTGTCATCGATAATGTTGTAAAAGGTGCTGCAGGTCAAGCAGTACAAAATATGAATCTTATGAATGGGTGGGAGGTTACTACGGGTCTACAAGTAACACCCGTTTATCCATAGTAAAACATCTATGAATCTATAAGGTTTAATAATTAAAAATGATACGGGGTGATTACTGGAATGACAAAACATGGGATGCTGAATTTTATGGAAGTTAATAAAAAAGAAAAGATTAAGAGATTGCCTAATGCAAGTGTTACAGCTCCAATGGGATATGAGGCAGGAGGACTTTTTTGTGGAATAAGAAAGAAACGATTAGATATGGGATGGATCTATTCCCAAGTACCTGCAGAAGCAGCAGGAGTTTACACAACAAACCTCTTCCAGGCAGCCCCACTTCTTGTTACTCAAGATAGTATTGGGGTTGAAAACAAGCTTCAAGGTATACTCGTAAACTCAGGTAAAGCTAACGCTTGTACAGGAGATCAGGGATTACACGATGCGTATGATATGAGGGCTTCTTTTTCAAAGGTTTTAAATATGAAGGAACATTTCGCGGCTGTAGTTTCAACGGGTGTTATTGGCGAGCATCTGCCAATGGATAAGGTGAAATTCGGAATAAACTCAATCGCTCCAGCAAGAGAAAAAGTAGGCGTTGCAGAATTTGAGAAAGCAATTCTTACAACGGATACCTGTACGAAACACTTTGGTGTTCAACTCAACATCAATGGGAAAGTGGTTCATATTGGCGGTGCTGCAAAAGGGTCTGGAATGATCCATCCCAATATGGCAACAATGCTAGCATTTGTAACAACGGACGCGAATGTTCCTCACCCTTGTTTACAAGAGGCATTAGGTCAAGTAACAAATTCGACATTTAATCAAATTACAGTTGATGGTGATACAAGTACGAATGACATGGTATTACTATTAGCAAATGGGTTAGCAGATACAGAATCTTTAACCCCTGAACATCCAGACTGGGAAGTGTTTTTAGAAGGGTTAAAGCTTGTTTGCCAGGAGCTTTCAAAACAAATTGCTCGTGATGGAGAAGGAGCAACTAAGCTTATTGAAGTGGAAGTAAAGGGTGCCCCAACAGATAAAGTGGCGCAGGCAATTGGAAAATCAATTGTGGGTTCTAGTCTTGTAAAGTCGGCAGTATTTGGAACAGATGCCAATTGGGGACGAATTATATGTGCTATTGGATATAGTGGTCAGGCTATTAATCCGAATGAAGTGAAAGTTTCAATTGGCCCATTCACAGTTGTTGAAAATGGATTACCTAGTACTTTTGATGAGGATGAAGCCAAAAAGTATTTAGAACAGGAGACTATTCAAATTCACATAGGGTTAGGGAATGGAACAGGAGAAGCCACCTGTTGGGGCTGTGATCTCAGTTATGACTATGTCAGAATAAATGCGTCGTATCGGACGTAAGGAGATAAATCTATGAATTATTTAGTGATTAAATGTGGAGGCAGTATTTTTGATTCTTTGCCACATTCATTCTATGAAGATATTGTAGAGCTTTCTAAAAGTAATGAGTGGAATCCCATCATCGTTCACGGTGGAGGTCCCCTCATTAATACACTTCTTGAAAAGTTTGATATTACATCCAATTTTGTTGGTGGGTTACGTGTAACAACCCCTGAAATGCTTGATATTGTAGAAATGGTTCTGAGTGGATCAGTGAATAAAAAAGTGGTACGACAAATTATTAAAGCTGGAGGAAATGCACTCGGGATAAGCGGAGTAGATGGAAGCCTTTTTAATGCAATGTTAAAGAATGAAAAATTAGGGCTCGTTGGCGAAATTACATCAGTGAAAAGTGGAATAATTGAGTCACTTTGTAAGCAAGGTTTTATCCCTGTTATATCTCCACTTGCCATCGATACTGATGGACAACACTATAATATTAATGGAGATATTGCAGCAGCTGCAATGGCCAAAGCACTAAGAGCAAAATTATGCCTAATAAGTGATATTCCCGGAATTATTGTAGAGAAAAACAATGAAAAAATCATTCTTAATAAGGTGACAAAAACAGAGGTTCAAAGCTTACTAGATGACGGTACTATTTATGGAGGAATGATTCCAAAGGTAACAGCGGCTTTAGATGGATTGACCCATCAGGTTTCTGAGGTTGTAATTTTAAATGGAAAACAGGAACATTGCCTCCTGGATTTTTGCCAAGGGAAAAATATTGGAACGCAAATATTACTTGATGAGGAGGTTCATCATGTCTAACAGTATTACTATTCAAGACAAGGCCTTAAATCCTCTAATGGCTACCTATAATCGATTTCCGATTACAATCGTAAAAGGGGAAGGAAGCTATGTATGGGATGATCAAGGTGAAAAATATTTAGACTTCACATCGGGTATCGCTACATGCAATCTCGGGCATGTCCCACAATTTGTAAAAGATCAAATAGTGGAGCAAATGGATGCTCTGTGGCACTGTTCAAATCTATATCATATTCCTTCACAAGAAAAGCTAGCCTCTCTACTAGTTGAACAAAGTTGTGGAGATAAAGTGTTTTTTTGTAATAGCGGTGCAGAAGCAAATGAAGCGGCTATTAAACTAGCTCGTCGTTATGCACAGGAAGTAATGAAAACGGAAGACTATGAAGTGGTAACCTTTAGGGAATCTTTTCACGGTAGAACGCTAGCGACCTTGACCGCAACAGGCCAGGAAAAGATTCAAAAGGGATTTTCTCCTTTAATAAAGGGATTCCGCTACTTACCATATAATGACATGGATGCCTTAGACGATTTAGCAGGGGATAAAACATGTGCAGTACTTTTGGAATTGGTCCAAGGTGAGGGCGGAGTAATCCCAGCACAGAAAGAATGGATTGAAAAACTATCTGCTATATGCAAAGAGAGAGGCCTTCTCTTAATGGTTGATGAGATTCAAACGGGAGTGGGAAGAACAGGGAGTTTGTTTGCTTATCAGCAATATGGAATTGAGCCAGATGTAGTGACCCTTGCTAAAGGGTTAGGTTCAGGATTTCCCATTGGTGCTGTGCTAGCAAAAGAAAATGTGGCAAAAGCGTTTGTCCCAGGAAGTCACGGAACTACATTTGGAGGCAATCCATTATCCACAACAGCGGGTGTAGCGACCCTTTCTTATATAAAAGAAAACAATATTGTAGAAAAAGCAGCAGTATTAGGTGAATACCTTCATGAACAACTCATAAAGCTTTTGGAAAAATACCCTATTATCAATGAAGTCCGTGGTAAAGGATTACTCACTGGATTGGTCATCCCAAATGCAATTGAGGTCGTACATGCAGCCAGAAATAAAAATCTGCTTGTCCTTATAGCTGGACCAAATGTATTAAGGATATTACCACCACTAACGACCACTAAACAAGAAATTGATGATTGTATTTCAATATTAGGAAGTGTACTTAACGAATGTCACATCTAGAAGAACAGGAGGAGCTGAAATGTCAAGCGGTTATCTTATTTTAGAAAACGGAAAAATATTTGAAGGAACATTATTAGGAAATAATCCTGATGTAATGGGTGAAGTCGTTTTTAACACTAGTATGACTGGTTATCAGGAAATCATCACAGACCCATCTTATGCTGGACAAATTCTTACTTTCTGCTATCCCACAATCGGAAATTATGGAATCAACCTTTTTGATAATGAAAGCAATCAACCTCAATTAAAAGGCGTAGTATTAGGTGACGTTTGTGAAAAACCCAGTCATTTTCTTTCGAAGAAAAGCTTTGCCGAACAATTAGAAGAAGCAGGCATTCCGGGTATTACAGGTGTTGATACGCGTGACCTTGTGAAATTGATCCGAAAAGAAGGAACGATAAAAGGAATGATTACAAGCAGTATTCCAGCGAAACATGCGCTAGATCAGCTTTGGAAAAAGGATAATATTTGTTGGGTTTCTCAAGTGTCAACAAATGAAATCATTACCTATCATCAAACAGGGCCACATGTTGCACTTATTGATTATGGCTCTAAAAAATCGATCATAGAAGCGCTATTAAAAGAAAATTGTAAGGTAACCGTTGTACCATATGATTTTACATTTGAACAAATGAAAGCCTTAAACCCAGATGGAATTCTTTTAAGCAATGGTCCAGGAGACCCGATGATGTTGAATTCTCATTTTTTTGATATAAAAAAAATGGTTGAGCAATTTCCTACCTTAGGAATTTGTCTTGGGCATCAATTAATTGCCTTAGCTTTCGGAGCCAAAACGGAGAAGTTAACTTATGGTCATAGAGGTGGAAATCATCCTGTTAAAGACCTCCAATCTGGAAAAGTAAGCATAACATCACAGAATCATGGTTATGTAGTTGTTAAGGATACAATTGACCAAAACATTTTTGAGATCACTTTTCAAAATGTTAATGACGGTTCTGTTGAAGGATTAAAACATCTATCCCACCCTATCCAAACTGTGCAATTTCATCCTGAAGCACATCCCGGACCAAGTGACACTGAATATATTTTTAGAAACTTTATACTACAACTAGAAAAAGTGGGAGACATGAAATATGCCATTACGTAAAGATATAAAAAAAGTACTCGTAATCGGGTCGGGACCCATTGTGATCGGGCAAGCAGCTGAGTTTGATTATGCTGGAACTCAAGCTTGCCTTGCATTAAAGGAAGAGGGGCTAGAGGTAATCCTCATAAATAGTAACCCGGCAACAATTATGACAGATTCTACAGTTGCGGATAAGGTCTATATCGAACCGTTAACAGTCGAAAGCATTGAAGTAATCCTAAAAAAAGAGCGTCCAGATGGAATGATTGCCACGCTTGGTGGACAAACAGGATTAAATTTAGGAGTTAAATTACATGAAGCAAAGATTTTAGAAAAATATCATGTGGAAATGTTAGGGACTTCAGTTGAATCGATTAAAAAAGGGGAAGACAGAGAAAGTTTTCGAAACTTAATGTTACAAATTGAAGAGCCAATCCCTTCTTCAGAAATTATCCATACAATCGAAGAGGGAGTTGACTTTGCCAAAATAGTCGGATTTCCGCTTATTATTCGTCCAGCCTACACATTAGGTGGAGAAGGAGGTGGATTTGCCTCAAACTATCAAGAATTAAAAACGGCATTAAAAAAAGGTTTAGCCTTGAGCCCTATTAACCAAGTACTTCTTGAACAAAGCATTAAAGGGTGGAAGGAAGTAGAGTATGAAGTCATGAGGGATGAGAATGATACATGCATTATTGTATGTAATATGGAAAACATGGATCCTGTAGGTGTACATACGGGGGATTCCATCGTTGTAGCCCCGTCTCAAACCTTAACTGATGTACAGTATCAAATTCTAAGAGATGCATCCATTAAAGTCATTCGTGAACTAGAAATAATCGGTGGGTGCAATATTCAGTTTGCTTTAAATCCCTATTCCAATGACTATAACATCATTGAAGTAAATCCACGTGTTAGCCGCTCCTCCGCCCTTGCTTCAAAGGCAACGGGATATCCTATCGCACGGATGGCGGCAAAATGTGCTGTTGGCTATCACTTAGACGAATTGCTAAACCCTATTACAGGAACAACCTATGCTTCATTTGAGCCGGCAATCGATTATATCGTTGTAAAGCTTCCTCGCTTTCCATTTGACAAATTTGCTGAAGCGGATCGCACTCTAGGAACGCAGATGAAAGCAACCGGAGAGGTTATGGCAATTGATCGAACTTTTGAAGGAGCTTTAAATAAGGGACTTCGGTCATTAGAGATGAATGTATCAGGTTTATTCATAAGGTCGTTAAAGAAGTGTACAACGTCACAACTGTCTTATCATTTAGAGAATGTGACAGATCTAAGAATATTTGCAATTGCAGAAAGCTTTCGACAAGGTTCGTCCATTGAAGAGATCCATGAAATAACTGCGATTGATTATTGGTTCTTAGACAAAATTGAAGGATTAATTGACTTAGAAAAACGATTAGCTTCTTACAAATGGGAAGAGTTACCTCTAGATGTTTTATTGGAAGCAAAGTCAAAGAATATTTCCGATCAATATTTAGCCTTCATTTTCAATATTACAGAAAGTGAAATAAGGCAGAAACGTCGGTTATTGGGCTTAAAGCCAGGTTATAAACTAGTTGATACATGTGCAGCGGAATTTGATGCCATCACTCCATACTATTACTCTACTTGGAAGGGAATCGATGAAATCGAGACTAGTGATAAGAAGAAAGTATTAGTAATCGGATCTGGACCTATTCGTATTGGTCAGGGGATTGAATTTGATTATTGCTCTGTTCATGCTACCTTAGCACTAAAGAAAAAAGGTTACGAAGCAATCGTAATGAATAATAACCCAGAAACCGTTAGTACAGATTATTCCATTGCTGATCGACTCTATTTTGAACCATTAACTGTAGAGGATATTTTACATGTTATTGAAAAAGAAAAAGTAGAGGGTGTCCTCATACAGTTTGGTGGCCAAACAGCCATTAATGTTGCACAAGAATTGGTAAACGAAGGAGTTCCGGTTTTAGGAACATCAATAGAAGCGATTGATCAGCTTGAAGACCGGAAGCATTTTTATGATTTTTTAACAGGATTAAATATTCCTCATATCTTAGGCAAAATTGCATTTGAAGCAGATCAATTAATCGATGCTGCAGATGACTTAGGGTATCCTGTGCTTGTTAGACCATCTTACGTTATTGGTGGACAATCCATGTTTATCTTTAATCAACAGGATGAACTGATTAGGTATTCTAATCAATTAATTGAAGAAAATAATCAAAAGATTTGGCCATTATTAGTTGATAAGTATATTCCAGGTCTTGAATGTGAGGTTGATGTCATTAGTGATGGGGAAAATGTCATCATTCCAGGGATATTTGAACATATCGAAAGAGCTGGAGTACATTCAGGAGATAGTATTGCGATATTTCCCCCTTTAACCTTAACGGATAAACTGAAAAACACTTTGGTTGAATATGCAAGAAAGATTGCACAGGAACTTCCTGTTATTGGAATGATGAATGTTCAATTCGTGGTTTCGGATGAAAAGGTTTTTGTTTTAGAAGTAAATCCAAGGGCATCAAGAACAGTCCCTATTTTTAGTAAGGTAACGAATATTCCTATGATTGAATGGGCGACGTTAGTTCAGCTTGGAGTGTCACTGGATCAATTATATTCCAAACAAGGGTTATTAAAAGAGCCAGCTTTTTATTCTGTGAAATCACCTGTCTTCTCAGCAGGTAAGCTACGAGAAGTAGATCATGTGTTGGGACCAGAAATGAAATCGACTGGTGAAGTTCTGGGCTTAGGGATGACTGTTTCGGAAGCATTAAAGAAAGCATTATTTCTTGGAGGGAGTAATCCATTTTCTCAGGCTGATCTAAATCAACACTATGTATTATGCTCAATCACCGATAGTCAGAAGAGAGCCAGTCTTAGTTATGTGAAAGAATTAGTTAGAAGAAATTTTAGTGTCATTGCTACAGAAGGAACAGCTAACTATTACATCCAGCAAGGTATACATGTGGAAGTTATTCTTTCAACGAAGGAAATGCTTAGGGAGTATATACGTCAAGGAGAAGTTGCAGCCATTATTAACATCCCAAATCAGGGACGTATCAAAGAAAAATTAGGTTTCTACTTAAGAGAAGAGTCAGTTCGTAATCGTGTACCGTGCTTTACTTGTTTAGATACTGTTAAAGCGGCAATTACTTCTAGTTCAAACCATGTTGAATTACACATACGTTCAATGAATGAGTATTATCACTTGAACGACCAGGCATTATTGACCACCTTTATGAGGTAGATGGTTGCAAATGACTGAAGACGGAAAACCTAAATCTGGGAATATGTAATACTCAAGACATAAGAAAAGCGACTTTTTAAACGGTATCTCTTTGGAAAGAAAGACGAAAAAGTCTGGCTTCATTAAAGTTAATGTAAGAGAGTGACTGTGATATAATGATTTTCTAACATTATCACAGTCACTCTCTTACTTATTCTTCAATACTTGAGCATTTTCACAGGTGATTGGTTTGATATATTAAATTGTTCATAACTAACCTTTTTCAATGGAAGCCATCTCTAAGTTGTTTTCTTTGCTGTAAACATGAATTTGGTTGTTAGTGTACTCCACTTTTTTAGTATTTAGAAGAGCGACTTCTCATTGGTTCTTCATCTTCCTATGTTTAAATTGTGTAAAAAAGAAGGAAACTATGCTATTTTTTTATTTTATAAAGTTGAATGGGCTTAAAACAAGACATACAATTCTATAGTAGAGTGGAATCGATATTTCTTCATAAACTCCATTAAAATAATCCTTGTCCATAGTTTTTTCTATCCTCGTATTATTGTAATCTTAGTAGGGGCATAAATGGTATACTAAATTGAGCAGGATAATAATAATGAGAATGATTTCTTCGGAGAGTGATGTCGTAGTATGCGTTTTACGAAAAGTATTCCTAACATGTTTACATTAGGGAATCTTTATTGCGGGTTTCTATCAATCGGTTATGCCGCAAATGGTCAGTATAAAAATGCAGCAGTATTAATTTTAATTGGTATGATGTTGGATAGTATGGATGGAAGATTAGCCAGAATGTTAAAAGCTGATAGTGTGATGGGAAAAGAATTAGATTCGTTAGCAGACATTGTAACGTTTGGGGTAGCACCATCATTTCTAGTGTATTATACATATTTTTTTCAATTTGGATTATTAGGGTTTGCGGTAACAGGGTTACTTCCGTTGTTTGGAGCTTATCGATTAGCAAGGTTTAATATTAGTTCGAATAAGTCTTCTTTAAATTATTTTATAGGTGTTCCGATTACAGCCGCTGGTGGGATTCTAGCTTTACTTACATTATTTGGGGATAGAATCCCAAATATAATTACGAGTGTTATTTTCACTGCCCTCTGTTTTTTAATGGTAAGTAGAATAAGAATCCCTAGTTTTAAAGAAATACCTCTTCCCAAGTATGGTACAATTGTAACGATATTTATAGGATGTCTTTTATACGTTATTTATAAAGGAACATATGAACAATTCCCTTATTTGATTTATATCGCGACACCATTATACATTGCATATTTATCGTATCGATTTATAAAAAGGATAAACCAAAGGAACATGGAATAGTTTACTGATTTCTAAAGAAAATTATTAGTAGAGGTCTTAATGAAAGGAAGCATAGTTTATGAATATTATTAAACATTCTGTCGAAGAACTAAAGGATCCAACGGGTATTTTAGAAGGTGATCGTTACGAATTTGAACTGGGGATAGAAGTGCCTGAAGAGGACGAATTGTTTACTGAAGAAGGGCTATATGTAAAGGTTATTTTTGTAGTTGATGAAAATGGACCTAGAATTGTGCAATATCAGTTTATCGAAGAAAACACAAATCGATTACTTGATTTTGCATTAGAAGAGGACGAAGAGGCTTTGGTTCTCGATTATTGTCAACAAAACCTTTAAACTATTTCATATACATGCTCTTTTTATCATTCTAATAAGATCAAAAAATAACCCTACTTCACATCTAGTAGGGTTATTTTTTGATTTATTCAGCAAGCCCCGATTGGACAACATGAACATCCACATGACCTCGATCTCCATATCATTATATTGTTTATTGAAATTTTCGTTTTGAGTCAGGAATACTTTGTATTTTAAATGCGAATTATAGTCGAGAATGAAAGAAAATAGTATAGGAGGGATAACGTTTTAAAGGCATTGTCATATCAAGGTGAAATTTTCTATCTGTTAAAAAGGTGAATGATCCTAAATGATTGTATCAAAGTAATTCTAAAGCCTTGAATTTTCAAATAGATACTATGAATAAAAGTCAATGGATTACCATCCCTATTAAGGAAATATTTATGTAATTAAAGAAGATTTGTAGGAAAAAATTCAAAAAGAAAAAATTTATTTAAATAATCGTTATTGAATAAATATCGAATAATTAAAGTATATTAAAAAAAATCAGAGGTTATTTTGAATAAAAATACAATAAAATTGAATTTGTTTTTGTGGGAAAATGCAATGTTTTTGTTATTTGTGTTATGATTATTCTTGGGTCGGTAACACATGGTCCTATGATGTTACTAATTTAACAATTGTATATTGAATGCATGAAAATGAATATGGGAGGGAGAGAGAGAATGGAAGGACTTACGGCAGCAACTTGGTTTTGGTTATTAGTACCAATGCCATTGCTAATCATATTATCTTTGCTTACTTATTTCTTAGACAAAGGGAGAGAATAATTTTTAATGGATATTAATATCGAAACATTAACATCAATCATTATTTATTTAGTTGCGATGCTAATTATCGGATACATGGCAGCTAAATTAACAAGCAACCTATCCGATTATGTATTAGGTGGTAGACGCCTAGGTGCTGGAGTAGCTGCTTTAAGTGCAGGATCGTCCGATATGAGTGGATGGTTAATGCTAGGACTGCCTGGAGCTGTCTATGCTAGCGGAATGGGTTCTATTTGGCTCGCGATAGGATTATCGATCGGTGCCTATTTAAATTGGCAATTCGTAGCCAAGCCTTTTAGGGTTTACACTGAGGTAGCCAATGATTCAATTACGGTACCTGATTATTTTGAAAATCGTTTTCATGATAAAAGTAAAATACTCCGTGTCTTTTCAGCTGTTATCATCTTAATCTTCTTTACGTTCTATACTTCATCAAGTTTAGTCGGTGGTGCTATTCTTTTAGAAGAATCCTTTAATATGGATTACCGTTTAGCACTTTGGGTAGGAGCAGCCGTCATTATTTCCTATACCTTCTTTGGAGGCTTCCTTGCGGCGAGCTGGACTGACTTTATTCAAGGGATTCTCATGTTCTTAGCCCTTATCATCATACCAATCGTTGCAATAAACGAATTAGGTGGTTGGAATGAAACTGTAGAAGCTGTAGGAAATATTGATGCATCTTATTTAGATGTATTCACTGGGGCAACGTTTATAGGAGTAGTTTCTTTATTAGCATGGGGATTAGGGTATTTTGGGCAACCTCACATCATTGTACGATTTATGGGGATTAAATCAACGAAGGAAATTCCAAAGGCCCGTTTAATCGGAATGACTTGGATGATCGTATCCTTGTTTGGAGCGATTTTCATCGGGTTTGCCGGAATCGCATACTTTGCTGACGCTCCACTCGACAATCCTGAGACCGTCTTTATCATGTTCTCACAAGTAATGTTTAATCCATGGGTAGCTGGATTCTTATTAGCAGCAATTCTTTCAGCTATTATGAGTACAGTAGATTCCCAATTACTCGTATCATCTAGTGCGTTAGCCCAAGATTTTTATAAAGCACTTTTTAGAAGAAATGCGAGTCAAAAAGAAGAGATATTAGTAGGTCGAATATCCGTTCTTGTTATTGCCGTTATTGCGATTCTCCTTGGATATGATCGGGACAGTAAAGTTCTTGAACTAGTTAGTTATGCATGGGCTGGATTTGGAGCAGCCTTTGGTCCGGTCATCCTTATGAGTTTATTCTGGAAAAGAATGACAAGAAATGGTGCATTAGCTGGGATGATCGTTGGAGCGATAACCGTTATTGGCTGGAAACAATTAAGCGGTGGCATATTTGATCTTTATGAGATTTTACCAGGATTTATTTTTGCTACAGTAGCAATCATCATCTTTAGCTTTGTTGGGAAAAAACCAACGGAAGAAGTGGAGAAAGAGTTTGATGTTGTAAAAGATCGTTTAAAAGCATAATACAATAATGAAGGTACTGTCCCTATAGTGCCAGGAACCACAACTTCCATGTTGTTCCTGGCACTATAGGGACAGTTTTTTTTGAATGGAAATATTGTAAATTTATGATATACCTATATCAAAGTCGAAGAATTTTTTATCCCTACAGATCAAAAATACCTAAAAAGTGTATTCAAAAGCAAGTCCCACCTTTTAAAAATCTAGCAAATATAAATCGTTACTGTTGGTAAAGAATCGTTTGAGCAACTCCAATAAAATACTCTGATTCCACAATGATATGATTCAGTACTACTTTAGCTGTGGGATTACTGCTGATAGGGTCGCTCTTTTCCATCATTAATCGACAAAACTTAATAAACTGGTCACTTTGCTGCAAGCAATAGGAGATTAGCTGTAAAACATCTTGATAGAGTGTAGGAGTGACTTGTCCATTTGAACGCGTTACAGTTTCTATATACCTCACTACGCGCTGATGGGTCTTAGTAAACTTCTTCTGCCATTCTTTTAATTCTTCTACATAATCTTGTTCGAGTTCTTTTACCAACTCTCTTATAACAACAGTATGTTCCTCTTCTTGGTGTTTCCAAAATTCAGCCTCATCAAGAACGCGAAGGGGCATTTGATTTCCGTAATAGAACTGCATAAAAGATTCCCCCATTTTAACTTTATCATTTAAGATATATTCACTAAAAATGGAATAAGAACCTTTAGGTATAGAGAGTGGAGCTTTGGAATAAAAACCTTATAATACGGAATCGTCATTAACTAATTGCCCAAAAAACGAAGTGTCAGGATTCACATCTTCAATATATAGGACAATCTATTAAATATTATCTATATATTAAAAGAATTTTTGTGGTTCCTGACACCTTTTAGGAACGACTCCCCATCATTTGTTACACATTCCCTGAAACTGCATCAATCATAATAGGAGGATAATGTGCACGCTTTTTTTATCCGATATAATCCAATAAGGTCTGAAAAATAGCTCTTGTTGATCCAATACCATTTTGGGAATACTAAAAAATTTTAATTTAAGTGATGCTGAATGATTTAGGAATCCTTGGCTACTTCTATAGCGTATGAACGAAAAAAATAGAGATTAGTGCTAAAATATAAGAAAGGACTCTTGAAAAAGGGGGAGTTTGCATGGAAAAGACTGAATTTTCAATCAGTAACAATTGGTTAGATATCATTTTTGAAAGCTTTTACGATGGTGTTGTTATTGTCAATAGTCATGGAGAAATCAGTTACATAACGAACAGTTATTGCGATTTTTTAAACATTGAAAGAAGCGAAGTTATTGGAATGCACGTAACAAATGTTATTGAAAATACAAGGATGCATCTTGTAGTTGAAACTGGAAAACAGGAATTTGCCGATATACAATTTCTTCTCGGGAATTATGTAATAGCGAATCGGATTCCAATCATTGAAAATAAAAAAATTGTCGGTGCAATCGGAACAATTATTTTTCGCGATATTGGCGAATGGAAGAAAATGAACAATCACATTAGAGGTCTGTTATCAGATATAAATTTGTATCGGAATGAATGGAATGGAACAAACGGACTAAAGTATTCGTTAAATGATTTAGTTGGAAAATCAATCAAAATTAAAGAGTTGAAAGAGCGTGTTAAAAGGATATCAGGTGGTGATATCTCAGTATTAATTAGAGGGGAAAGCGGAACAGGAAAAGAGCTACTCGCCCACAGTATCCATCAATTAAGTGATCGAATTGATAAACCATTTGTTAAAGTGAATTGCGCTTCAATTCCAGAACATTTATTAGAATCCGAACTCTTCGGATATGAAGAAGGTGCATTTACTGGAGCAAGAAAAGGTGGAAAGATGGGAAAATTTCAATATGCTGATGGAGGAACTATTTTTCTTGATGAAGTTGGAGATATGCCCTTGCAAATGCAAATTAAGTTATTGAGAGTACTTCAGGAAAAAGAATTTGAGCCTGTAGGATCGCTTCAATCAAAAGAAATTAATGTCCGTGTGATTGCAGCTACGAACAGTTCTTTGGAACAAATGATTGAAAATAAGCTTTTCCGTGAAGATTTGTATTATAGGATCAATGCTGTACAATTGTCGCTCCCTCCTTTAAGAGCGCGAATTGAAGATATTTCCTTACTCGCGGGACATTTTCTTAAAAAGATTTCATCCCGAATTGGAAAGCGAGTTACCTCGTTTCATCCAGAAGTCCTTTCATTAATGGAGAAATATGAGTGGCCAGGAAATGTCAGAGAACTAGAAAATGTGGTGGAAGCCGGCATTCACTTTACTAATGATGAGATGATAGGGTTAGACTCATTACCTGATTATCTCTTAAAGCAAAAGAAAGAAGAAGAGGAAAAAGGTTTGAAGGGAATGGTAGAAGAAACGGAGAAAAAAGCAATTGAAAATGTATTAAATCGGGTTAAATTTGATAAAATAAAAGCTGCGAAAATTCTAGGTATAGGAAAATCCAGCTTATACGATAAAATAAAAAGGTATCAGATATCAGAGTGAAATGAAATATTTCCGGTTTTTTGGAACTACTTCCAAAGAATCGGATTTTTTAATTTTAAGGCGACTACTGGCTGTATAAAAACAAATTTTAAAGGGATTTATTCCATAAAATCGGAATGAAGGTTAGTTTTAAAAGCCTGAAAATTATGAAAATAGTGAATAAATAGATATATATTTTGTGTTGGCATAAATCTTGCAAGTATATTAAAGAGTTCTAAATGGGAGAGGGGCGTGAAATTCCTGATTATATATGAATTTTGCTAAGTCAATGAAAATTTCTTTAAAAGGAGGAACTTCCTTGGATATCGGTTACATCACTAGAAGAATGGCAAATAACTTGAAAACAGATCCTAGCAAAATAGCTTTAAAAGAAGAATCGGGAAAGTCTTGGACATTCGCAGACCTCAATCGAATCTCAAATTCATATGCACATAAACTTCGTGAATTAGGTGTTCGAAAAGGGGATCGAGTTGGAATTTTATTATACAACTGTCTTGAATATTTTGGTGTTTATTTTGCTGCTGCCAAGATTGGAGCTATTGCTGTTCGTCTTAATTTTAGACTTTCAAGTGCTGAATTTGAATATGCACTAAACGATTCAGACACTAAAGTTCTATGTTTTCATTCAAACTTAGTGAGTCAGCTAGATTCGATACGACATAATGTAATGGTTGAACAATATATTTGTCTACCAAACAATCATCAAACAATTCCAAGCTGGGCAGATTACTGGCATGTATTAGAAACCGGTTCCGAAGATGATATTAATACCGATCATATTAAAATGCATGACCCTGTCATGTTGATGTACACGTCAGGAACAACGGGAAGACCTAAAGGGGCGATTTGGACACATGGAACAACCTTTTGGTTTTCGTCAATGCAAGCACTAAAATGGAACTTTACAGGAAATGAAGTAGGGATGACGACAGGTCCGCTTTATCATGTTGGCGCATTGGAAGATATAGCACTTCCGATCCTTATGATGGGTGGTACGGTGGTGATTACAAAAAGCCAAGGTTTTAAGATTGAAAGAATTCTATCTGTTTTAGAACGCGAGAATGTAACGGATTGCTTCTTGTTTCCTTTTATGATTTACGAAATGTTAAATTCCTCCATTAGCTACCACTATCATTTGAAAGATTTAACTACCATTTATACAGGGGGAGACCCACTTATGCCGTGGGCACTAGAAGAATTAAAACAGAAGTTTCCCCATATTGGGGTTGTGCAAGTATATGGATTAACAGAAGGCACACCGATTGCTGCTTCGCTAGAACCTCATGAGACATTTACAAAAGAACATACTGTTGGTAAGCCAATGCCACTTACTGAAATTAAAATCGTTGATGAATCCGGTAACCCTTTGCCTGTTGGCGAAATTGGAGAGATAACGATTAAAAGTCCGTCGGTTTCGATTGGGTATTGGCGTAAGCCTGAAGCAACAATAGAGACATTTATTAAAGGTTGGTGTAAAACTGGAGACTTAGGAAAGTTCGATGAGGACGGGTACTTAACGATTGCTGGAAGAAAGAAAGATATGATCAGAAGCGGTGGAGAAAACATCTATGCAGCTGAAATTGAAGATGTGTTATATAGATATGCTGAAGTGAAAGAAGTATCCATCATTGGCATTCCAGATCCAAAGTTTATAGAAGCTGTATGTGCTGTAGTTGTAAAAAAGGAGGGGGCAAGGGTAACTGAAAAGGACATAATTGACTACTGTAATAAACACCTAGCTAGTTATAAAAAGCCCAAAAAAGTGATTTTTGTTGATGATCTACCTCGAACTCCATCAGGAAAAATCCAAAAGTATATTTTACGAAAACAATATAGTTGAATGAATCTATTGAAAGGAGGAAAAAAAGATGGAGATGGTTCGTGTTGTTTCATGGTCCAAAATCGAAAACATTGCAACGATTGTGATTAATAATCCGCCTGTAAATGTACTTAATAAGGAAGTGATCGAACAATTATGTCTTGTTGCAGATGAAATTGAAAGCGATTGCAATGTTAAGGTTGTCATTGTTACAGGAGCAGGGGAGAAAGCTTTTGTGGCTGGTGGAGACATTAAAGGGTTCCCAGATTGGATTGGAAAAGGTGTGGAGATGGCAAAACAAAAATCCCTCTGGCTGCAAGAAGCTCTCAACAAAATAGAATGTTTGCCACAACCAACTATTGCTGCCATCAATGGTGTAGCTTTAGGTGGAGGGTGCGAACTTGCCATGTGTTGTGATATTCGAATTGCAGAGGAAAAAGTTGAAATTGGTCTCCCTGAAATTAAATTAGGCTTGTTTCCAGGTGCGGGGGGCACTCAAAGACTATCTCGTTTAATAGGCAAAGCTAGAGCAAAAGAAATGATTTTCACGGGCGAACCGTTGAATGCGGAGGCAGCAAAAGAAATTGGTTTAATCAACCATGTCGTATCAAATGGTGAAGGATTAGAAGAGGCAAAGAAGCTAGCAGAACGTATATGCAACCACTCCTCCCCATCACTATACTTTGCTAAGCGATCTATTGATGAAGGCTATGAACAATCTCTTGAGAAGGGGCTTTTAACTGAAGCTGAAAATTTTGGACGTGTATTTCAAACGAGAGATGTGCAAGAAGGTATAAATGCATTTATTCAAAAGAGAATGCCAAATTTTCTCGATCAATAATCAATATTCCAAGGGAGGTATGGATATGTTTGGGTTATCACCATTAATGACATTTATGCTCTTTGTTTTTTGGCCATTCTCGCTTATTGCAGCTGGAGTGTGGGGGGCAGTCGCTTTTAAAAATGAGGAAGAGGAGGAGATCGAATGATTCTTACAATTGGAATTCTTTATTTACTTGTGATCTTAATAATTGGCTTATTTTCCATGAAACATCAAAAAGACATGGATACCTTTTACACAGGAGGGAGGAGATTCGGACCATGGCTGGTAGCATTAGCTATCTCCTCCACAACCATGTCAGGTTACGGATTTATAGGTCTTACAGGTCTCGTCTATCAGCATGGTTATTCGATATTTATGATTGGCATATTTGCTACTGCAGGGATCTTTGTAAGTTTTTTAATTCTTGCGAAACCAATGAGACGAATCACACAAAAATTTGGTGCATTAACCATTCCAGATTTACTAGAATTACGGTATAACAGTAAAGCAGTTAGAGCCATTACAGCGCTAGCCATTTTAGGTGGGGCTATCGGCTATCAAATGGCACAATACAAAGCTTTAGGAAACATGCTCCAAACCGTTCTTGGAGTCGATTATAAGCTTGCGCTATTTATAGGTGTTGCAATTTTAACCGTTTATGTTGTTGGTGGTGGGATGATTAGTGCTGTATGGACAGATTTTATTCAAATGATTGTAATGGTGGTCGGTGCATTGATCGTCTTTATTGGTGGAATGAAGATGGTTGGAGGAATGTCGCAACTAAATTCAGAGGTAGCAAGTATTAACCCTGACATGGTACAAGCTTTCCATACGACAGGTCCGATTGGGATTTTTGCCTTTATTTCTTACTTTTTTATCTATGTAATTGGTCATCAAGGACAACCACATGTAGTATCTAAATTTTATATGATTAGAAAAATTTCAATGTTGAAGTGGGCATGTATTATCGCAGCTTCAACCTATGCCCTTACAGCGTTATTATGGTTCGTTGGTCTTTATACAAGAGTAATGGTTGAACGTGGGGAGATGGCGGCTCCAGCTACACCAGATCTTGTTGCACCATTATTTATCGAAACTTTTTTCCATCCTGCTATTGCAGGCTTAATCTTTGCCGCTGTTATGGCCGCCATTATGTCAACAAGTGAAGCATTTCTATTGGTTGCAAGTTCTTCCATTGTAAGAGATATTTATCAACAGATAATTAAGAAAGGAGAAAAACTTCCTGAAAAGAAAGAACTTGCACTTTCTAGATGGATTACACTAGCAGTTATTGTTTTAACTTTTTTACTTTCATTAAATCCACCGGATCTTGTTGGATGGTTAGGAAATGCATCTTGGGGAATTTTTGTAGCCTCTCTGGTTCCGGTTTTGAGTATCGGGATATTATGGAAAAGGGCTACAAGAGTAGCTGCGATATGGTCATCTGCGCTAGGCTTTATATTTAGTATTGCTCTTTACATTTTAAAGGTTAAAGAACTATATGTTCCTGCCATTGATACTGGGGCAATCGCGTTAATGATTTCGACTGTGTCATTTATCGGAATTTCCTTACTTACAAAATCAGAATCTAACGTAATTTTTAATAACGGATCTGATAATAAGATTAATAAAGAAAAGGATTCTACAGCAATAAATATATAAAAGAGAACTAAGGGACTGTCCAAAACCAAGGTGTCCGAAACCACAATTTCCCTATATAGAAGAAACCATCAATATATCTTCTATATAGGGACGAACATTGTGGTTCCGGACACTTTTTGTGACAGCCCCTTTTAACATTTTAAAACCGAAAGCTAACAACAAAAATTGTGGCGAACACGAAAACGACTGATGCTAGCAATATGGTAATGTAGCTATTTATAGTCGAAGATTGTTTATTCTCACTACCATCTTTTTCAAGAATATTTAACTTTTTAACTAATCTTCTTCCAAAGATACTAATTAAAATGATGGAGAATAATATTGTAGATCCACCAAAACGTTCCATGAAATTAAGATAAAAAGGCTTCGGATTATCCCCATAGTTCATAGAAATAATCATAAAAACTCCACTGACTAACACAAAAAACGCGCTAGGATGGACTAGGATATTTACGATCCTAGTTATTTTTTTGACGATTGTTGATAGTTCTTTAGAACCAAGATATTTTTTCATCGTTAATAAAATAAATGTAACAGCTAAAAGAGAACCAACCCAAATGGATATACCTGTGAAATGTAAAAACAACCAAAATTTAAACATAAAAATTCCTCCTTCTCATTGATAATAAGTCACTTATATGAACAAAGGATGAACGGAAGTTTACAGATTGGACGAATGGATGTATTCATATTACTTTTCATCAAACTAGAGTGCAGCTTTATTATTCAGAATATTAATAAAAATAAAATAATTTCGTTGACATGATATCAACTTTTAGTTTACTATTCAAATAATTAAAAGTGTATTAATTACAAATGTAATACGAAGGGGGGCTTAATAATTTTCCTGAATAGTGGAAAACAAGCAAAAAAGTTGACCTGATAATTTATATAAAAGGGGAGTACATATGAAGGGAAATGGGAGTTTTCAACAGATTGTAGATCGTGAAAAAGGACTTACTAAAGGGTTATCAACAGGACAAATTACAATGATTGCTATTGGGGGAGCGATTGGGACAGGTTTATTTCTTGGAAGTGGATTCGCCATTGGTGTTGCAGGTCCCAGTGTGATTATTAGCTATAGTATTGGTGCATTTATCGCCTTATTGCTTATGGGTTGTCTTGCTGAAATGACAGTTGCTCACCCTACATCAGGCTCTTTTGGAGCATTTGCTGAGTATTATATTCATCCTTGGGCAGGTTACCTTGTTCGCTACTCTTATTGGGGATGTATTGTCGCTGCAGTTGGGGTAGAGGTAACAGCTGTTGCTGTATATATGTCCTATTGGTTTCCAGGTGTACCAGGTTCTATTTGGATTTTACTGTTTTCAGCTGTATTAATATATGTGAATGCCACAAGTGTTAACTTGTTTGGTTTTGTTGAATACTGGTTTTCAATGATTAAGATAGTTGCTATTGTAGGTTTTATACTATTAGGTAGTTACGTTGTATTTGGTGAAACTAATTCAGAGATTGGTTTTCAAAACTTTATAAATGACGGAGGTTTTTTACCGAACGGTTGGTCAGGTATGTGGATCGCGGTGGTCATAGCATTGTTCAGTTATTTGAGCATTGAAATGATTGCGGTAACCGCTGGTGAAGCAAAGGACCCACAAACTGCAGTTCCCAAGGCATTACGTGCAACTGTTTTTCGTCTCATTCTTTTTTATATCCTGACATTATGTTTAATGCTTGCTATTGTGCCATGGGCTAATGCAGGTATTGAAAAAAGCCCATTTGTTAAAGTGATGGAATTTATGAACGTTACGGGTGCAGCAGGAATAATGAATTTTGTTGTATTAGTTGCAGCATTATCAGCAATGAATAGCCAGCTCTATATTACAACCCGAATGATGTTTTCTTTATCAAGAGGGGGATATGCGCCAAGGCGTTTTGGGAAGTTAAATAAAAAAGGGGTTCCCATCTATTCGTTAATCCTTTCTACATTTGGAATTGCTATAGCTGCCATCATTTATGCCATTGTTCCAGATCAAGCCTATCTATTAATGATGGGAATTTCTATGTTTGGTGCCATGTTTACTTGGTTAATGATCTTTGTAACCCACTACTTTTTTCGGAGAAAGTATAGTGGAGATAAACTTGCAGTTAAAATGTGGGGCTTTCCCTATTTAACTTGGTTAGGTGCAATACTGATGTTAAGCTTACTTCTCACGACATGGTTCGTTCCATTCTTTAAAAATACATTACTTACAGGTATTCCTTGGTTATTGATTCTTTCACTAGGTTATTATTTTCATCAAAAGAAAAAAGCAAGGATTCGATTAGATCATGATGATCAAATGACAAAGCCTTTATAACAGGGTGATAATCATTTACTTTTCTTTCCTAATTATTTTTCCTTTTAAAGCGATAATCAACTCCAGTAGCTGTGGACGTCTTTCTTAGTTGATAACTCATTGTTTGTACCATCTTGCAGAATTTTTTCAGTATTTTCTTTCAGTTGCTGCTGTACGTCCAAGCACCTAAAAACAGTACATGCTAATTTTGTATCCATTCCATGCGAACCTTGATCGTCATAAGTAACGTCAGGGTTTTCATAGCCACCTTTATGAACAAGGGGCTGTCCCAAAACCAAGGTGTCCGGTACCACAACTTCGATATATAGAAGAAACCATCTAAACATCTTCTATATATGGATGATTATAGTGGTTCCGTACCCTTTTTGGGACAGCCCCATGTTTTTTAGTGTTGATTAATTTGTGTAAATAATATGTGATATCGACTAATACTACCTTTTGATAAAAAAAGAACGAAGTATTTTATGAAGGATGTTTGCAAATAATAGGAACTTTATAATCGAAGTTATATCCTGCATAATATAATCAACTACATTTCGAGATAAAGATAAGAATAGGTGATCAAAATTGAACTATTTATTTCCGAACATTGATTCATTGATACAAGACGATTTCATTTTACTAGATGAGGTTAGTGAAAAGACTGACTTGTCACAATACAAATATATCTTTCATAAAGATGATGAGAACTATTCAGTACTTCCGATTAATGACTACCTCTTCTATAAAAAACAATCGATTCAATGTCTTTTTTGGAAGCCGGTTAGTACCTTCCTAGAAAATGAATCAATAGATAATATGCTTAAATCAGAAGCTACTAATGAAATAGTAGCAATCCTTGATTCAAATAAAAGAATAAAAGGTTATATCTTTATCGCTGCACTTTTGAAGCAAACCTTTTCTGCATACCAATCAATAAAGGCTTTGTTCGAGACCACGGTTGATACCATTGATAGTTCTGTATCGATCGTAACGACTTCTGGGAAAACAATTGCCTGGACGAAAGGGGCAGAAAAGATTTTTTCGATTCGTAAAGAAGATATCTTAGGTAACGATATGGCTCAATTCTTTCCAGAACATATGCTATTAAATAAAGTTTCTATGCAAACGGGACAAGTCATTCGACACCAACAGCATAAGCCTAGAGAAGATCTTTTTGTCATGATCAATGTTAGTCCTGTAAAAGTAGATGGTGAGATAATAGGAGCTGTTGCAGCAGAGACAGACATGACAAGTCAGGTCTTAATGAGTCAAGAATTAATGAATGCATCTTCGACTATTCATAAACTTCAAAAAGAAGTGACCCAATTAAAGTCGTCCCAAGAGCCGTTTAAATTAATGAAAGGTTCTAGTAAAAGTATGGAAGAGGTTATAGAGATTTCGAAAAAGATGGCCAAGACAAAATCAACAATTTTGCTTTTAGGAGAGACAGGAGTCGGAAAAGAAGTTCTGTCTAAAGCTATCCATGATTCAAGTTCCCTGCAGGAACCATTTATAGCGATTAATTGTGGTGCTATCACGGGTTCTTTATTTGAAAGTGAATTGTTTGGATACGAAAAAGGAGCCTTTTCAGGTGCAGATAAGAATGGGAAAGTGGGAAAGATAGAATTAGCTGGTGACGGTACTCTATTTTTAGATGAAATTGGCGATCTACCTCTAAACCTCCAAGTGAAGTTGCTCAGAGTGTTAGAAAATAAAACCTATTATCAAGTTGGAGGAACAAAATTATTAAACGTTTCATGTAGAATTATTGCTGCTACTAATAAAGATTTAGACAAAATGGTGAAGAAGGGTGAATTTCGTGAGGACTTGTTGTATAGACTAAATACTTTAACAATCACAATCCCTCCTTTAAGAGATAGAAAGCAAGATTTGTTAGAGCTCTTCCATATGTTTATTCAAGAGTTTTCTATTATCCACCAACGGCAAATAAAATACATTGATCCAACTGTAACAAAGGCGATATTAAGCTACGATTGGCCAGGAAATATAAGAGAACTAAAAAACTTAGTTGAACGACTTGTTATTTTATCCGATGATGGGATCATCATAAATAGTTTACTGCCTGAAAAAATGAAATTTGATGATGAAACCAATCAATCAACTTTAAAGACGGTATTACAAGATGAAATACAATCATATGAAAAAATGCAGATACTATCGGTACTCCAATCAACCAATGGGAATAAACAAGAAGCGGCAAAGAAAATGGGGGTATCGAGAGCGACATTATACAATAAACTAAAAAAGCATGGAATATAAAACACTCTTTGTCACAAAGAGTGTTTTTGTGTCTAAAAAAGTAGACATAGGGAGCACAGGAATGTCTACTTTATTGAACATTTTTAAAGTGATGGTAGGAAAAACAATAGAAAAATAGATTGGCACAAGAATTGCATGTAAGGAGATGAAGGAGGAATGAAAAATGAACACACGTCTTAATCAATTACAAAACTATCTAATCGAACAAAAATTTGATGCGGGTCTTATTTCATCAAGAAATAACATCTTCTATTTCTCAAATTTTGATTATGAACCACATGAACGATTTGTTGGAATGATTGTGTTCCCAAATCAAGATCCTGTATTTCTAACACCACAAATGGAAATAGGATTACTAGAAACTGCAGGCTGGGAGTATAAAGTGTTAAGCTATACTGATTCGGAAGATCCATGGTTACTTTTGAAAAGTTTGGTGACCGGATTGAAAAGCATAGCGGTAGAAAAAAATGAAATTAGCTTAGACTATGCAGAAAGCCTTAAAGAACTTGTGCCTAAAGCAGAACTATATCCAATGGATGAGAAATTAAGTTTGATGAGATTAATAAAAGAGGAAGAAGAACTATCCTGTTTACGTGATGCTGCTATGTATGCAGATTATGGTGTACAAGTAGGAATAAATGCACTTAAAGAAGGGATTTCGGAATTAGAGGTTCTAGGGATCATTGAACTAGAATTGAAGAAGAAGGGGATAAAGGAAATGTCCTTCTCTCCAATGGTTCTATTTGGTTATAATTCTAGTAATCCTCATGGTGTTCCGGGAAGGAATACCCTTTCAAAAGGCGATCCTGTCTTATTTGATTTGGGTGTAAAATATAAAGGATATTGCTCGGATATTACCCGTACTGTCATTTTTAAGGAAGCAGGCACTGAAGTGAAAAGAATGTATAATGCGGTTTTAGAGGCAAACTATGCAGGAATCGAAGCTTGTCAAGTTGGAAATTGCATTGCAGATATCGATCGTGCTTCCCGTTTAGTCATTAACAATGCAGGATACGGAGAATACTTTCCTCATAGAATTGGTCATGGACTAGGGATAGATGTGCATGAGAAACCTTCTATGAGTGAAAATAATCAGGATTTTGTAGTAGCAGGTATGGTCCTTACAATCGAACCTGGAGTTTATCTTCCTAACATTGGTGGGATTCGGATCGAGGATGATATCGTTGTGACAGAAGCTGGTCCGGAGATATTAACTAAATTTCCTAAAAATCTATTAATTGTGGAGGGAGATCATCATGAATAGAATAGAAAAAATTTTAGCCCATTTAAACGAGTTAAAAGTAGAAGCCATTTTGGTTACGAAACCGGAAAACAGATTTTATGTTTCGAAATTTACAGGGTCAGCAGGTGTTGTTCTTCTTTCCGGTAAAGGAAATGTGTTTATTTCTGATTTTAGGTACAAAGATCAAGCGCAAGATGAGATTACGAACTTTGAGGTTGTTATTCATAACGGTGACATCTTTCAATCAATTGCAAATGAAATAGAGAGACTTGGAATTAAATCATTAGCAGTAGAAGAAAATGCTATTACTCTAAACACATATATGGAGTTAAAGTCACACACAAATATAGAGATTAAACCCCTTAAAAATGTAATTGAAAAGACTCGTGAAATTAAGGAAGAAGTTGAAATAGACAAAATTAAAAGGGCTGTTCACATAGCGGATCAAGCCTTCACGTATATTCTCGACGTCCTTCAGCCAGGACTAACAGAAAAAGAGGTTAAAGACGAACTTGAATTGTATATGCGTAGACTAGGAGCTACTTCCTCTTCCTTCAATATGATTGTTGCATCAGGTAAAAGGTCTGCTTTACCACATGGTGTAGCAACTAATAAGGTTATAGAACATGGAGATATGGTTACTTTGGACTTTGGAGCCGTGTTTGAAGGCTATTGTTCAGATATAACTAGAACAGTTGGTGTAGGAACAGTAGACAAGGAATTTGAAAAAATATATAACATTGTCCTTGAAGCTTTAAAAAGAGGGACAGAAGGAATTAAAAAAGGTGTACCTACAAGTCACATAGACGATTTAACCAGAAATTATATTAAAGACCAAGGGTATGGTGAGTATTTTGGGCATTCAACGGGCCATGGTTTAGGTCTTGAAGTTCATGAGCCTTTAAGGTTATCTGAAAAAAGTGAAGAAACACTGCAATCAGGAATGATTGTAACTATTGAACCGGGAATATATATCCCAGGATTTGGTGGGTGTCGTATAGAAGATGATATTTTGGTCACGGATGAAGGATACGAGATATTGTCTAAATCATCAAGAGAATTAGTGATTTTATAGATTTTCTTATAGATCTTAGGGCTGCCCTAACAAGTGTCGGAAACCATAAGATCAATATATAGAACACATTAAAATATATTGATAATTAAATTGGTTCCTGACGTGTTATGGGACAGTCCCTTTTAAAGGTGGAGGAAGCATTGAGCAATATAATCATTATAATACTATCTATTTTTATGGTAATAGGTGCAGTAGATAAAGTTTTAGGAAACAAAATTGGGCTTGGGGAAAAATTTACTGAGGCATTTCAAAGTATGGGCATGCTCGCCTTGTCCATGATCGGAATCATTTCCCTTTCCCCTGTTTTAGCAAATATTCTTATCCCTATAATCACACCGGTGTATGAGCTTATTGGAGCAGACCCCTCGATGTTTGCCTCCACGATATTAGCACTTGATATGGGAGGTTATTCCCTAGCAATGGAAATGGCAAAGTCATCGGATGCCGCTACTTTTTCGTGGGTGTTTTTAGGCACAACTATGGGAGCGACCATTGTTTTTACAATACCGGTTGCATTAGGGCTTATCGAGAAAACGGATTATCATTATTTTTCAAAAGGAATCTTAATAGGATTAGCGAATATTCCCGTTGGGTGCATGATCGGTGGGGTATTTGCCGGGTATGACCTAAAGTGGATGCTAATTAATTTAATTCCTACCTTAATATTTTCCACCGTCATTATCTTAGGCATGATTTTCCTGCCTTTGTATGTCATTAAGACATTTAAAGTTTTTTCAAAAGGGATAGAAAGCCTTATCATGATAGGGCTAATATTAATCATGTTAGAAACATCTACGGGTATTCAAGTTGTAAAAGGTTTGCTTCCTTTTTCTGAAGGAATGAACACAGTTGGAATGATTACCATCACACTTGCAGGTGCATTTCCATTTGTATTGATTCTACAAAAGGTACTTACAAGGCCATTTATTAAAATCGGAGAAAGAATAAACGTAAATAAGTACAGTCTGATTGGGTTATTAGCTTCATTAGCTCATTTGATACCAGCTTTTATGTTATTTAAGGAGATGGACGGAAGAGGAAAAGTTATAGTAACAGCGTTCGCTGTCAGTGGTGCGTTTGTTTTTGGAAGCCATTTAGGGTTTGTTGCAACAATGGAAAAAGAGATGGTCCTACCTATGATCATTGGGAAACTATCTGCTGGGTTTTTGTCAATTATTTCGGCTGTTGTTTTTACGAAGGAAAAATCGCCAAAGGGTAGCTTGTTACAAAAAACTTCGCGGTTCTTAAAAGTGCCTATATAGTTAAGTGAATTGAAAAAGAGACTCATTCATCCATCGCGGATTTGTGATGTTGATTCTTTTTTCTGTCTTGTTATTTCTTATCCTTCAAGGCAATAGCCATGTTAAAGTTCTATTATTTTTTCTAGACCTATCCCAAAATCTATGAATTGTTCAAGCGATTTCTATATAATGTAAATGAAAGGGCTTTTTTATATTGTAGGAGGAGATTGATGTGAGAAATATTGCTGTATTTTGCGGTTCTAGTAACGGAGCTTCTGGGAAGTATAGGGAAGGAGCTATTAAACTAGGTAAAGAATTAGCAGGACGGGGAATCACTCTTGTGTATGGTGGGGCAAGTGTTGGACTTATGGGAGTAGTAGCTGATGCGGTATTAGAAGGTGGAGGACGAGTAATAGGTGTGATTCCCAAGATGTTAGAGGAACGAGAAATATCTCATCCGAATTTAACAGATTTGATCGTTGTGGATTCCATGCATGAACGAAAGGCAAAGATGGCTGAGTTAGCCGATGGGTTTATAGCATTACCTGGTGGGCCAGGCACATTAGAAGAATTTATAGAGATCTTTACATGGGCTCAATTAGGGCTTCACCAGAAACCTTTTGGCTTATTAAACATTAATCATTATTATGATCCGCTCGTAACTTTTTTTAACCACATGACAGAACAACAATTTTTACAAGAAAAATACCGTTCAATGGTTTTGATGGAATCAATCCCGAAAGTATTAATTGAACAATTTTATACGTATGAACCACCAGCAATTAAGACTTATATTAATGAGAATCAAATATAGCGTTAATAAAAAATTTGGCATAAAAGTCGGGTTTACCCGACTTCATCTACTATCCTACTTATTATAAAATCAGCATTTCAATTCTATGTTCCTTTCCACTTATTATATCCATAAAATTTCTCATTTAGCAAGATTTCTCTTCACGAACATCTAAATTCAACTAATTGTTTCCCTAAAAGGGTTGATGTTTGTATTGAATGAATTCTCATTTGAAGTTCGTTTTTACTAGGTTTTTATAATATCTATGATTAATATATAGGAGTGAAAACAATGTGGCTTCATTCTATTCAATGCCCGTAGTATGATAAAACTGGAATTGAAGATTTCCTTAAAATAGAAGGCTTATATTTTCAAGAAGGAACTGAAAGTAAGAGACTGCTTTTAATGTTTTTTGCAAAAAATGTAAAGAGGTATACGGGAAGAATATGAGAATATATTTAGTATTATTTTAAGGCTGATGTAACAGGGGCTAGGGAAGCTTTGCTATCTTAAATAGCGGCGCTTTTCTAAAGGATTGTTGTTTTATAAATAGATTTTGTGAAAGCAAACCATCGATAAAGAAGTTGATCTTCGCTGCAGGTGTGAGACTCCTGCGGGAGCATCGGGACAGGTGAGACTTAAGTAGGTGCAGAGCTCAGAGGAGGTTCACCGCCCATTCCGCGGAAAGCGAGCAACCTTTCGCTGCAATCAACCACTACTCTTTTTTTGAAGAATAGCAACAAAGTTTACGAAAACAGCCTAAATATTTGAATAAAGGAGTTTTCAAATGCAAACATTTACCACTAGAAATGAAGTACCTATACATGAAAAATGGAATTTAACGGATCTATATTCTGATTATAGTAAATGGGAAAAGGATTATCAGCTTATTGAAAAAATGGCAGGGAAATTAAAATCATTTGATGGTCAAATTCAGGAAGGAAACTCTTTGTATCAATACCTTAAACTAAGAGAAGAGGTATCCTTCCTATTTAATAAAATTTATGCCTATGCGATGTTAAATGTTGATGAGGATACAAGAGTAACGAAAGCACAATCATTCCTAGATCGAGCAAAACAACTTAGTGTGAAAGTAAACGCTTCGACCTCCTTCTTCATGCCCTATTTATTAAGCTTAGAGGAAGAAACTTTAAAAGGATACATAGCTGGAGAAGAAGGATTAAAATACTTTGAAGAGGACTTATCCGAGTCGTTCCGTTACAAGACACATGTACTAAGTAAAGAGCAGGAGGAAGTCTTATCCCAATTAGGGGAAGCTCTTTCTGTTCCCGGTCATACATTTGGGATGATGAATAATGCAGATATTAGGTTTGGAGAAGTTACTGACGATCACGGTGAACGTGTGGAGCTGACAAGGGGGATGTATTCAAAGTTCATTGAAGACGAAGACCGTGAAAAGCGTAAGGAAGCATACAAGGCGTATTACCAACCATATATGCATTTAAAGAATTCCATTGCCTCAACACTTTCCGCAGCTATAAAAAATAATGTTACATTAGCTAGAGTACGTCGCTATCCATCAGCACTTGAAAAATCATTGTTTAGCGACAAGGTGCCAAAAGAGGTGTACGAAAATCTAATTACCACCACCAAAAGCAATATTGCTTCACTCCATCGATACACTCGTATACGTAAGGAAAAGTTGAAGGTAGATGAACTTCGACAATATGATTTGAATGTTCCACTAGTAAAAGGAGCAAAACAAGTCATACGTTATGACCAAGCTTATGAAACAATGTGTAAAGCCTTGTCACCTCTTGGGAAAGAATATATAAATATTCTTGATGAGTTTAAAGGTGGCAGGTATATTGATGTTCGTGAAACACCAGGGAAACGATCAGGTGCATACAATCTTGGTGTGTATGGCGTACATCCTTATATCCTCTTAAACCACCAAGATGATTTGGACAGTTTATTTACATTGGTCCATGAATGTGGTCATGGAGTTCATAGTAAGCTAAGTTCGCAGCACCAACCGCAAATTACAGCACGTTACAGTATTTTTGTTGCCGAAGTGGCTTCGACAGTCAATGAAGTTCTGTTGATTAACTATTTACTCAAAAATGAAAAGGATTCGCAAGTTCGTCATCATCTACTCAATCATTTTATTGATCAATTTAAAGGTACATTCTATACTCAAGTAATGTTTGCAGAGTTTGAGAAAAAAACACATGAAATGGCTGAAAATGGATTGCCACTAAATGTAGATGTGTTTAACGAAACTTATGAGAATTTATTCAGGGAATACAATGGAGAAGAGGTTGTGTTTGATAACGAAGTGAAATTTGGCTGGGCCAGAATACCCCATTTTTATCGACCTTTTTATGTTTACAAGTATGCCACTGGGTTTGCTTCAGCAATCCATTTGGCTACTAAAATATTTGAAGGTGATCAAGAAACCCTAAACTCATATTTGGTATTCTTAAAGAGCGGAAGTTCGGATTATCCACTTGAATTGTTAAAAAAGACTGGTGTAGATCTGACATCACCAACCCCTATAGAAAATGCCTTAAAACGGTTTAATACTTTAATAGACGAATTCTCTAAAATCTAAGATGAAGTTGATGTATTTATGAAATCGGATTTAAACATAGTATATAGCCTGTAAAGCATAATAACTCTTCGCGGTTAAGTGTCAGCAAACTGCTGGAAAATGATAATTTTAGGACGTCTTAGGGGATTGTTAGAAGCAATAAAGAAGTTATGTTCCTTGTCAGGTGGAACATAACTTTTTTAATTTGATTTTTTATTGGTATTGCTCTAACACAGAGAAAAATTCATTAGTAAACTGATAGAAAACTTTTTCGGAAGGTGCCAGGTCTCTGTGTTTTGGGGTAATAATACCGACTGATCGTGTAACTTGTGGAGAATCGATTGGAATTTTTACAGTTAGATTAGGGGCTGCCCCGGAAAATGTACTATCAGGTAAGAGGCTGACACCAATTCCTGCTGAAACGAGCCCCTTAATGGCATCCATATCCTCCCCTTCAGATGTGATGTTCGGTACAAAGCCTGCTTGCTTACATGCATCAACCGCTATTTTTTGGAGAATATATCCTTTTGGAAATAACACAAAATCTTCGTTTCGTAAATCGCTAAGAAAGATACTCTTTTTATCAGAAAGATGATGATTCACTGGGACTAAGGCAGAAATGTTTTCTCTAAATAAAATATTGGTATTAATATCAGGATCTTTTGTTGGTACGGGACCAAGAAATGCGATATTGATATCTCCAATTTTAATGGCTTCTATTAAACGAGAATAGGAACCTTGACGCATATGGAACGAAACGTTTGGAGATTTATGTCTAAAAGCTGAAATGACTGTTGGAAGCAAATGGCTTGCAAGACTAGTAGGATAGCCAATTTTAATGGTACCGTGTTTTGGGTCCAAGTATTCATCAACCTTTTCCTTGGCATGATCAATCGCTTTAATGGCTGATTTGGTATGGGTTAAAAATATTTGTCCAATCGGTGTTAACTTCAGGTTTCTCCCCGTTCTTTCAAATAAAGCAACCCCAAGCTCCGCTTCAAGCTTTGTGATTTGTAAGCTAACGGCAGATTGTGCAACATGCAGAAATTCTGCCGCTTCTGTCATATGCTCACGTTCGGCAACTTCCATGAAATATCGTAGCTGACGCAACTCCATTTTTTCCACTCCTTTTCTAATACATATCAAAATGAGATTGATTTAATCTAAATTATATATTGTTTATATCAATTTGAAAATCTAAAATGATATATATATAAATTTTCTGATAAATAAAACGTAAACGGGAGAGATAAATATGACATTTAACCGATTACCGAAAGCACAAGGTCTCTACCGTCCTGAATTTGAACATGATGCATGTGGTATTGGCTTATATGCAAATATAAAAGGACTTGCGACACATGACATTGTTAAAAAAGGACTGGAGATGCTTTGTCAATTAGATCATCGCGCTGGTCAGGGCAGTGATTCGATTACAGGAGATGGCGCTGGACTAATGATTCAAATTCCTGATGCGTTTTTCCGTCATACATGTCCAGACTTTAGGTTACCTGCAAAAGGGTGTTACGGTGTAGGAATGATCTTTTTTTCAAACGATGAGGCTGAACGGAAAAATATTGAGGCACGTATAAATTCATTCGTTGAACAAGAGGGACAGACGGTACTCGGATGGAGAACTGTTCCTCTTAATACAGATAAAATTGGACCAGCTGCACAGGAAACAACCCCTTTCATTCGTCAAGTTTTTATCGGAGCGAATGAGAGTATTTCCAATGAATTAGCATTCGAACGTAAATTATATATTATTAGAAAACAGGCAGAAAAATGGGCGAAAGAACAAGAACAGCGTATGTACTTTTCAAGCCTATCAAGTAAAACAATGGTCTTTAAAGGAATGTTGACTCCAGAGCAGGTAGACGCTTTTTATGTGGATCTGCAAGATGAGAAAGTGGTTTCGGCTTTCTCTTTAGTACATTCCCGTTTCAGTACAAATACATTCCCAAGCTGGGAAAGAGCACACCCTAATCGATACCTCATTCATAATGGGGAAATCAATACACTTAGGGGTAATGTTAATTGGACAAAAGCACGTGAAAGACATTTATTATCTGAAGCGTTCGGAGAAGACTTACCAAAAGTTCTACCTATTCTAGATACTGATGGAAGTGACTCATCAATTCTGGATAATGCATTAGAGTTTCTCATACTGTCCGGTCGTAAACCGGCTCATGCAGCGATGATGCTTATTCCAGAGCCATGGGCAGAAAATCCACATATGTCAAAAGAAAAGAAAGCCTTTTATGAATTTCATAGCTGTCTAATGGAACCATGGGATGGACCAACATCAATTTCATTTACGGATGGTAAACAAATCGGGGCTATTTTGGATCGAAACGGTCTACGCCCAGCGCGCTATTATGTAACAAAAGATGATTATATTATTTACTCGTCTGAGGTTGGTGTTATTAACGTTGATCCTGAAAATGTGTTATATAAAGATCGTTTAAGTCCAGGAAAAATGTTGTTAATTGATATAGAAGAAGGCCGAATTATCTCTGATGAGGAAATTAAAACTGAAATGGCACAAGGCTATCCGTATCAGCAATGGCTTGATGATAATCTTGTTAAATTAAATGATGACATCACTGCAGAAGAAGAAACATTAAAGGATCTATTTGTTCGTCAAAAAGCATTCGGGTACACCTATGAAGATATCCATAAATATTTAATTCCAATCATCACTGAAGGAAAAGACCCGCTTGGTTCAATGGGGAATGACATGCCGCTTGCGGTATTATCCGATCGTCCACAATCATTGTTCCATTATTTCAAGCAATTATTTGCTCAAGTCACAAATCCGCCAATTGATTCGATCCGTGAACAAATTGTCACGTCAACTATTAGCTTTTTAGGGGCAGAAGGAAATTTGTTGCATCCAAACGAAGAAAACTGTCGTCGTATACAACTTGACACACCGATTCTATCTAACGGGCAGATCACACAATTGAAATCTAATATATACCCTGAGTTTAAAAGCAAGACCATCCACACTCTATTTTCAGAAGATTTGGAGTATTCTCTTGAGCAAATTTTTAATGAAGCTGAGAACGCCATTGGAAAAGGAATTAGCCTTCTTATATTGTCAGACCGCAATATGAATGAAAATGATGCTCCGATTCCAACACTATTGGCTGCAAGTGCCCTTCATCAGTATCTTGTTCGTCAAGGGAATCGTACTAAGGTAAGCATAATAATCGAAACGGGTGAAGCAAGAGAAGTTCATCATTTTGCTTCGTTAATCGGTTATGGTGCAGATGCTATTAACCCTTATCTTGCATTTGAAACGTATAAACAGTCTATTTTAGAGGGTCATTTAGCGATTCCTTATGAAGAAGCAGTTAGCAAGTATATTAAAGGAGTAACTGAAGGTGTTGTCAAAGTAATGTCTAAGATGGGAATTTCCACGATTCAAAGCTACCGTGGAGCCCAAATATTTGAAGCGGTTGGAATTAGTTCAAATGTGATCGAACGTTACTTCTACGGAACAGCTTCACAGCTTGGTGGAATTGAATTAGATACTATTGCACAAGAAGTGTTACTAGTCCATAAGCATGCATACAAGGATATCCTTAATGACACGCTCGAGTCGGGAAGTGATTTTCAATGGAGAAAGACAGGAGAACATCACGCGTTTAATCCAAAAACGATTCACACCTTACAATGGGCATGTCGAAAAGGTGATTATGGATTGTACAAACAATATTCACACTTGGCGAATGAGGAGAGAATTGGTTTCCTTCGCAATCTATTTTCATTTGATGAAACACGTCAAGCACTGCCAGTTGAAGAAGTTGAATCTGTAGACTCAATCGTAAAACGCTTTAAGACCGGAGCTATGTCATTTGGTTCACTAAGTAAAGAAGCACATGAAGCTTTGGCGATTGCGATGAATCGTTTAGGAGGTAAAAGTAACAGCGGGGAAGGTGGAGAAGACCCTGACCGTTATACCCCTGATGCAAATGGTGACAACCGTAAAAGTGCAATCAAACAAATCGCTTCAGGTCGATTCGGTGTAAAGAGTCATTATCTTGTAAATGCTGAGGAGCTCCAAATTAAAGTCGCACAGGGAGCAAAACCGGGTGAGGGCGGACAACTGCCAGGTAAGAAAGTTTACCCTTGGGTAGCGGATGTTCGTGGATCAACACCAGGTGTCGGACTTATATCTCCACCACCACATCACGATATTTACTCTATCGAAGATTTGGCCCAGCTAATCCATGATTTAAAAAATGCGAATCGTTCAGCGCGAATTAGTGTAAAGCTTGTAGCCAAAGCTGGAGTTGGTACAATTGCTGCTGGTGTAGCAAAAGGAGCTGCTGACGTTATCGTCATTAGCGGCTACGATGGCGGAACAGGAGCTTCACCGAAAACAAGTATAAAACATACGGGGTTACCATGGGAATTAGGGCTTGCAGAAGCACACCAAACACTGATGTTGAACGGCCTACGAGACCGCGTTGTGTTAGAGACAGATGGTAAGCTAATGACAGGTAAAGATGTGGTCATGGCGGCGTTATTAGGAGCAGAAGAGTTTGGATTTGCGACAGCACCCCTTGTAGTATTAGGCTGTGTCATGATGCGTGCGTGTCATTTAGATACTTGTCCGGTAGGTGTAGCAACTCAAAACCCTGAGTTACGTAAGAAGTTTATGGGAGATCCAGATCATATCGTGAACTATATGCGCTTTGTTGCACAAGAAGTACGTGAGATAATGGCGGAACTCGGGTTTAAAACGGTTGACGAAATGGTAGGGCGGACAGATGTTTTGAAAGTAAGCGAGCGTACAAAAACACATTGGAAAGCGAAGCATCTAGATTTAACTGGATTACTATATCAGCCTAACGGACAGCCTCGAACATTCAAAAAACCACAAAACCATAAGATTAATGAATCACTTGATATTCTTGAAATATTGCCAGCTGTGCAGCCGGCTTTAACGAATCAAACACCAGTAGATGTATCCTTTCCAATTAAAAATATTAACCGTGTGGTTGGTACAATTGTTGGCAGTGAAGTATCTAAACGGTACGGAGAAGAAGGTTTACCTGAAGATACGATTACCCTTCGTTTCACAGGTTCAGCTGGACAGAGCTTTGGTGCATTTGTACCTAAGGGCATGTCCATGTTTGTCACCGGTGATGTGAACGATTATATAGGTAAAGGTTTATCTGGCGGAAAATTGATTGTAAAAGCACCTATGGAGTCAAAAGTGGAGTCTGGAGAAAATGTGATTGCTGGTAATGTCGCATTTTATGGTGCTACAAGTGGTGAAGCCTATATTAATGGTCAAGCAGGAGAACGTTTTGCTGTTCGTAATAGTGGTGTAAATGTTGTTGTAGAGGGAATTGGCGACCATGGCTGTGAATATATGACAGGTGGACGTGTCGTGATTCTTGGTCATGTCGGTAAAAACTTTGCAGCAGGAATGTCAGGCGGGATTGCTTATGTACTTGCTGAATCTAGTACAGAATTTAAAGCCTTTTGCAACCAAGAAATGATCGAAATGGAAGCAATTGTTGACCAGCAGGATGTCAAGGAATTGAAGCAAATGATTCTAAACCATTTCTATTACACAGATAGTGTCAAGGCAGCTCGTGTACTTGAGAACTGGGACAATATGTTAGAAAAATTCGTGAAAATTATTCCAAAAGATTATAAACGTATGATGGAAACTATTCAACAACAAAAAGAAGCAGGATTAACAGAAAACCAAGCGATAATGAATGCGTTCCAGATGAATGCAAAGAATGAGAAACTAGTAACAAAACATTCAAAATCATTAGAAACAGTGATTCTGTAAGAAAGGGGAGAGGAAGATGGGGAAAGCAACAGGGTTTATGGAATATAACCGGGAGAGGGTAAAAGAACGAAAACCCCTTACGCGTTTAGATGACTGGAAAGAATATTCAACTCCTTTCTCTGATGAAACATTAAAGAAACAAGGGGCGCGCTGTATGGACTGCGGTACCCCTTTCTGCCATATGGGTATGGATATAAATCGAGTGACCACCGGTTGCCCCATTAATAATTTAATTCCGGAGTGGAATGATTTAGTTTATCGTGGGAAATGGAAAGAGGCGCTTGATCGATTGCTAAAAACGAATAATTTTCCTGAATTTACAGGGCGAGTTTGCCCTGCGCCTTGCGAAGGATCCTGCACATTAGCGATAACGGATCCTGCTGTCACCATTAAAAACATTGAGCGGACAATTATTGATAAAGGATTCGATAATGGCTGGATTTCACCCCGGATTCCAAAGAAAAGAACTGGCAAGAAAATAGCTATCATCGGGTCCGGTCCTGCAGGGTTAGCAAGTGCTGACCAATTAAATCAGGCAGGACATTCTGTAACGGTATTTGAGAAATCAGACCGTGCAGGAGGCTTGCTCATGTATGGCATTCCGAATATGAAGCTTGAAAAAGAAGTAGTTGAGCGCCGTATCAGGTTATTAAACCAAGAAGGCATCGACTTTATCACGAATACAGAGGTAGGAAAAGATATAACAACTGAGGAGTTAAAAGCTCAATATAACGCTGTAATTCTTTGTACAGGTGCCCAAAAGCAACGCGATTTAGTGCTTGAAGGACGTAACGCAAAAGGGATCCACTTTGCGATGGATTATTTAACAAAGTCGACAAAGAGTTTACTAGATTCCAATTTTGCAGACCGTCAGTTTATTGATACCAAAGGCAAGGACGTCATCGTAATTGGTGGAGGTGACACTGGAGCGGACTGTGTTGCTACAGCTCTCCGTCAAAAAGCTCGAAGTGTTGTACAATTTGGTAAACACCCAAAACTACCTGGAAATCGGTCATCGGATAATATGTGGCCAGCATATCCTAATGTATTTACATTGGATTATGCCTATGAAGAAGCTCAAGCAAAATTCGGCAAAGACCCTCGCCAATATTCGATTCAAACAAAAAAAATCGTCGCTAATGAAAAAGGGCAAGTAAAAGAGCTTCATACAATACAAATGGAAAAAGTAAAAGATGACAATGGCCATTATACTTTCACTGAAGTACCAGGAACCGAAAAAGTTTGGCCAGCAGATTTCGTTTTTATTGCCATTGGATTCGAAGGAACAGAACAACCACTATTAAATCAATTTGGTGTAGAAACTACAGATCAAAAAATTGATGCAGCATATGGTGAGTACACAACCAATATCGAAGGTGTCTTCGCTGCAGGAGATGCGAGAAGAGGGCAAAGTTTAATTGTTTGGGCAATTAATGAAGGACGTGAAGTTGCACATGAAGTGGATTGTTATTTAATGGGAAGTTCAGTTTTACCAAAATAAGATGAACACTGAGAAATGCGATTAGACAAAATTGTAAGGTATTTCGGAATTTCCTTCTATAATAAGATTATTTAATTGATGTTCATACTGGAGAAACTCCGTTTATTGCATTAGTAATATAGATAAGGGCTGTGATATCACAGCCTTTTTTTAATATCATGGAGCAGAGAGCTTAATCTTCTGCTTTACATATTCAAATAGCCTTTTTTTGTTAGATTAGTTCTTTACATAGTAATTAAAAGAATCCCAATTGTATTAATAAGAAGACAATCAAAATTGTCATAAAAGCACCTGTCAAAAGTCCACTTAAAAATCTAGGGAACCAATTCATTTTAAATAATCCCTCTCCTATTGATGAAATTAATATTTTCGATCAATTATTTAAATTAGTCGCAATAAAAGAAAGAAAGTTACAAAAGTTTATGTTCAGAAAACAATGTAATAAAAACCTTATTAGCAATATAAAATAAAGCGTTTTTGACACTTAAAATTGTTATTGGAATAACAAACTAATTGGGTATTTTGTTCTTCTTAAAAATACGCACCCCACTAGCTAAAAAAAATTTTCTACTGTTTACTTTCCTTTGAACTAAATAAATTAGTAGAGTCAGTATAATAAAAATTATAAGACCCCCTAAAATTAAACTAAAGGGGCTATATTTCCAACCTGGATACTCCCCTTTTCTAATAGCCTTTATATATTTACCATTAACTTCAACTGCAATTGCAGTTTCTATACTGACACCTTTAATGGAATAATATTTTGTACCTTCCTTATGAATAAGATAAAGATAAGTATGTGTTTTACTTTCATACAATCCTCCAAATAATTTAGTAGTCAATTCTTACTTGAATATCCCCTTATTCAACAAACCTAGCTCAGTATGTGTAGTTTATATAATTCCACCTATCCTTATAGAAATTTAGATATTATTGTAGATGAATGATGTTTTAAATTACTATTTTTTTGTGGTGTCCAAACTTTAGAAGGTAAGCTGGAGTTGTAATAAATTATTAAAACGGTTTTACAACGTGAAGGAAATAATAAAATTAATAAGAGAAGAATGATCAATGGAAGAAATTCCTTTTGAAATTTATAAGGATAAAGAACATTTGAATTGAATTAAAAAGAAGAAAAGGTTGCAAAAACAGGAATTCAATCAGCTGGAAGAGAAATGGTATAAGTGGTTATTAAAGACTGTGGGGGGATAATGGTGGATTGTAAAAAGGTTAAAAAAATCTTTAAGGTTGTAGGCATAAAAGGCGGTGGAGCTTTTGCTAATTTTGGTACTGGGGTTCCAAAGCTTGCCGAGCAATTTCTAGCTCGTTTAGATGAAGTTGAAAATTGTTCGGGCACTGAAATAGCCCTTTTCGAATCTAAAAGGGATGCTAACCATCTAGAAGGTCATTATTATGTAGGATTCATAGTCAATGAGACTCTAAAAGAAGTTCCAGTAGGGATGGATTATATCGAAACTGCTCAGAACTATGTCACGACTAGGGGGAAAATAAATAATATCGGTAACCTACATAACCATTTATTGAAATGGGTAGATGAGCAAGGTTATACAAGGGATTTAGAATCTCATATTGTTGAGACCTATCATCCAGTGGAAAATGGTGAGGAAGAAGTTGAGATTTATTTACCAATCCATATTTAAAATCCAATTGCTTTAAAAGCAGGCTGCAGAAGGATAAATCAAGATGGGCAATCTGACGAATGAACAGTTCGCAAATCAAAAGGCTTGCCGATCGAAAAGATTGAAAAACAGGGATCCAAAAGAGCGTTTTGGTGTTATATGGTCAATTCTATTAAAGGGCAGCAGTTTAATTGAAATGGAGTAGTGTATAAGGGCAAGGGAAGGGGATTAATATGAATTACAAGTTTGATATTATGACACAAGAACAAGCAGAAAACATCGCATATAATTGGCATTATGATGGTGAATATTCTTTTTATGATATGGAAGCTGATAAAGAAGACTTAGATGAATTTTTAGACCCTAAAACACGAGGCGACTCAATGTTTGCTGTTACAAAGGGAAATGAATTAATTGGTTTCTTTAGTGTTAACAAAGTAGCTAATGTTACCTTTGATATTGGCTTAGGAATGAGACCGGATTTGACTGGTAGCGGTTATGGTTTAGAGTTTCTAAATGCAGGAGTAGACTTTGTGCAATCAAAATATACTCCAGCCAAAATAACTTTAGTTTTAGGACATAAAAATAATTCGGAAAAATTGTATCAAGTGCAGCTATAATTCCTTATGATACCGGTTTAGCTTCAATAGGGATGGTAATCGTAAATGACAAATATAGGGGACAAGGTCTTGGAAGAGAAGCTACTCAAGCGTGTATAAACCTTGTACGAGAAAAAATTTTATAATGTTAATTGCCACCCCCGAGGGAAAGCTTTTGTACGAAAAAATGGGATTTAAAGTAGTTGGTTATGTACATAAATTCATCAGTAGTAACTACTCATCTTCTAGCAAACGTAAGGATTGATATTCCAATAGATGACGAGATGCTTATGAATTTTTTAAGGGATAGTGGTTTTGAAAAAGTCAGTCAACCTCCAATAATGATAATTAATTCTGATACATTACCTACCAGAAACAACAATTTATATGGGATTGCAGCACAAATTTTTGGATGATTTTTGTTATAATACTTTAGTAATTAGAAAGGAATTTCTCTTGTTCAGCTATAGGTGCAAGAGATGAAGATGAAAAAAATGATCTTTGGCCATTTCTTACTTAAAATCGGAAAGTCTAAGCGAAATAGAATAAGTAAATCTAATGACCCCAGAAAATATCCATCTTATTAGACAATATAAATAAGAGCAGTAGGGAAAAATGACCCACTGCTCTTTCCTATTTCGGTAAAGTTTTGGTACTCTGTTTTGATAATCTAATAAAATTTATTTCACTAATAAATGTAGAGCTGATTACGCCAGAAATCAGGATAGCTACAAATGGATCTACATAGCTTAGCATAGCAATACTCTGTCCCTTTAACCCTTGCATACCTGAGAAAAATAACCAAAATCCCATACCAGCGTTAACAATACCTAATAGAATGATAAAGGGAATGGATGATTTAGATACTTCTAAGATACCGAATCCCTCTGTAAAAAACACATATGGCAAGAGAAGTAAAGCAGTTGTTCCAAGTTGGATGATTGTGATCTCTAATCTGGCCATGTTTTTAATAAATTTATTTAATAACATTAATGCAGCGTTAAATGCAGCTGCAACTAATCCCAAAAAATACCAAGAAGATCATCTTTTCCAGATGCACTTATGCCATTTCCAACAATCAGCAACATACCTGATATCGATACGCCAATACAAACTATCTTTTTGATAGGTATTAGGGGGATTAAGAGGGTTTTTTAAAAAAGGGAGGTACGAGATGGTGGTATTATTTGTGTAGAATATTCTGTGAAAGTGAAACCTTTCTCTTAATTATTTCGTAATATAAATTATTAGGGAGGTAATCTATTTGAAAAAACTCATTGGCTGGTCGATTGTATCATCCATCGGAATCGGATTAATCGTATGGGTTGCAAGCAATGTCTTTTCTTTTTCTTATGGCGAATGGAGCTTTTTTATAGGTCTAGGGCTTTCTGTTGTACTTTTCTTCCTTAACAGTAGTGGGGGGATGTTTTCAAAAGGAACCACTTTTGAAGCAAGCGAAGCAATGTGGAAAATTCAAAAAGATATCGAACAGAAAACTAATGTGGGAGCCGTGTTTTATGGGTCTGTTCTCTTTACGATTATTAGTTTTATCATGATGATGATTATGTATTTTTAAAAGTGGTACAAAACAAACAAATAGTGGTACAAGATACGAGGCGTGCCCTTTATCAAATTACATTGATAATATTAGCTAGCGGAAAAAACCGAAATGTTTTTAGGCCTGCTATGATCGTAGGTTGAAAAAACAATTGATTTTTCAGAAGTGAAAATTTCGGTAAAATTCATGGAGGAAATTATGAAAACTTTCATTTATATGGTGAGACATGTTGAATCATCAAAAACAGAAAAGAATGAAAGAACAAGAGGGTTAACTGAAAAAGGGGAACTAGATACCTATCAGATAATTGACTTATTACAAACGGAAGAAATTGAAGTTTTTATTTCAAGTCCATATAACCGAGCAATCCTAACTATTCAGGAGTTAGCTAATCAATTAGGGAAAGAAATTTTAATATTTGAAGATTTAAAAGAAAGGGTTTTTTCTGCTGAAGACAGGAGAATATCTGATAATGAATTATCCTCTTTGTTAAAGAAGTCGTTTTCTGATCAAAATTTTGCTATAGCGGGAGCAGAGTCTAATGCGGTTTGTCAGAACCGAGCTATAAAAGTTTTAAAAGAGTTATTAAATACCTATCGGGGAAAGAAAGTAGTATTAGGCACTCATGGAGCCGTTATGACTTTGATGATGAGGTATTATGATAGTAAGTACGATTTGAATTTTTTACTGAATACAACAAAACCAGATATATACAGAATGGAGTTCATTGGACAAGATTTAGTAGATGTTAAAAGGTTATGGAAATGCTAATATCTCCACTATCTAAAATTGAAATGGCACTATCTTGAGTTTGGAAATCATAAAGGAGAAAATTTTTCGTTTTATAGAATAGAACATGCTTATTAAGCTAACGGAGGTCGATTGTACAATAATAACGACGCTGAATATCTGAAGAAGGCTGTATAGGTACCTGGAGGATTGAATACTTATGGTAAATTCGGATTTTTATCTAGTTTACATAATATAAATTATAGGAAGTTCTATGAAGAATACTAATCTGGTCTCATATCATAAGTAAACTACTTATAGTGAGACAAAATATAAAATTTTTCTTATTATAAGTAGTTTACTTATTTTTAGTTCTCATTTTGATGAATCATTCTTTTTTAGATAATTTATCCTCTTTGGTTAAAAAAATAATTTTATTAAACCATTATAAATCATTTCAATCATTTTGGTTTTCATTTACCAATTCATTAATTATTAAAATCCACGGCTATTTTAACTTATTTCATTTCCTATTTATCCCATATTAATTAACTTTAATATATATGATTAATAAATTTCCCCTTAATCCTAAGTTTAATGTCCATCTCCTACCTTCCTTTTAATTTAATTAATACATTGATTTAACTCAAAGAGAACTAAAAAACTTGAGGAACAATATGATCCTCAAGTTTTTGTTACAAATGTGAATCCCTTTATTCGTTTGCACTCGTTTCTTCCCATACAATCTTCTGAAGTACCCATTTTCCGTCTTCGTAGTACCAATATGATGATGCAATCCCAATCCCGTCCGCATGATAGGCCCCACTGATTTGCTGATTCGCTTTTAATCCTAACCCGTCTTTACCTTCAATTTTTATAGGTTCAAAAAATGCATAAGGTATAATCATTAATTCGGTGGGTTCATTTAATCGTCCGTTATGATATAACCCGAGACGATTATAATCTTCCTTCCGATCGGATAAATCAACGGTATAGGATTGATTGGTGTCTTCAAATGTGATAGATGCTTTGTAGTTGTCTTCAAAATGAGCTTGGATGGTAAGTGGCTCAGGTAAACCAATATCAGTTAGAGTGTTATTAGCTAATGTATGAAGATTGAAATTATAAAGTCCCCCACTTCCTCCAGTTGCAGATGATTGCAATAAATCTTTTACACCATCATGGTTTAAGTCAACAAATTCAATCTTTGGTTCATAGCCGCCTTCATAGTTAATACGAATTGACTTCTTACTATCTGTAGTTATTTCAGCCCAAACTTCCTTATAATACAATGCATCAGGAAACGGTTTACCCCAAAGTACAATTTTATCTGGTTTTCCGTTCCCGGTTACATCTTTTTCATATGTATCAATTACTAGAGCATTGTTGTTTGTATCTTCCCCTTGTACAAAGTTTCCCGCTAAAGCATGTAGTGACAAAATGAAGAAGGCTGCAAAAGCAAATAATAACTCTTTACGCATTGTCCGACTCTCCTTGACGAAAATATTATTACTATTCTCACCAGAAGAAGAGATTTTATCCATTTTAAACTGAAAGTGCATTTTCCTTGTTTCTATACTGTTTTATCAATAAAAAAAGATCAGCCATAAGAACTGATCCTTTTTTATTCATTATTGATTTTTTCTTTTTTCTTCAGCGGGCTTTTCTTCCCAGCACTCGATTCCTTTTAATCCTTCGATAGAATTGGAATAGAACACAGGATCTTTACCCAATTTCTTTTGAGCTCGATAATCCTTCAATGCTGCTAATGCTATAGGTGCTAGTATTGTAATGGCAATAAGATTTATGATGGCCATGATTCCCATCGATAAATCAGCTAAAAGCCAAACGATATCAAGCTTTACTACTGCTCCAAAGATAACCATACCGATTACAGCAAGACGGTAAATGAAAAGTGAAACACGACTGTATTTAATAAATTCAATATTGGTTTCACCATAATAATAGTTTCCAATAATAGAACTAAAGGCAAATAAGAAAATCGCAATCGCAACAAATAAACTTGCCCAGTCACCAACATGGTAGGCTAATGCATCTTGTGTTAATCGAATACCATCTGATCCAGTTGTGTATTGATCTGAGAGAATAATCATAAACGCAGTTGCCGTACAGATTAACAGTGTATCCGTGAATACTCCGAGTGTTTGAATTAATCCTTGCTTTGCAGGGTGGCTAACTCCTGCCGTTGCAGCTGCATTTGGCGCACTACCCATTCCAGCTTCATTGGAGAACAATCCACGTTTGATACCCATCATTATAGCGGCTCCTACACCACCACTAACAACTTCTCTTAAACCGAAAGCACTTTCAAAAATGAGTACAAACATATCTGGTAATAACTCAATGTTTTGAATTAAAATGTAAAATGCCAAAATTAAATAGAGGATGGCCATAACTGGAATGAAAATCTGAGTTACTTTAGCAATTCTCTTAATTCCACCAAAAATAATTAGTGCTGTTAAAGCGGCTAAAATAAGTCCTACTGTAGTGCGGTTTACCCCATATGCCTCGTTAAAAGCGATTGAAATCGTATTGGATTGAACGGAGTTAAACACAAGCCCGAAACAAAACGTAATAATGATAGCAAATAGAATCCCCATCCAGCGTGCATTTAAGCCTTTTTCCATGTAGTAAGCTGGACCACCTCTAAACCCATCTTTATCTTTTACCTTGTAAATTTGGGCAAGGGTACTCTCAATAAAGCTAGAAGCTCCTCCTACTAAAGCGATTAACCACATCCAGAAAACGGCTCCAGGTCCTCCAGCTGCAATAGCTGTAGCTACCCCTGCCAAATTTCCTGTTCCAACACGTGAAGCTGTACTGATTGTAAATGCTTGGAACGAAGATATCCCCTTTTTTCCATCAGCAGTGATGGATGCTTTATCAAAAAGTAATCTGAACATTTCACCTATATAGCGAAATTGAACAAAATTAGATCGTATCGAAAAATATAAACCCAATCCTATCAAAGCAGCTATGAGAATATATGACCAAACGAAATCACTTATGCTTCCTATAATACTTGTAAAAAACTCCATCGTATTCCCCCTTGTAAAAATTTTGTGATAAATGTAGCCAAAAGATGCTTAAGGTATAAATACACATTCTTTAATGTATCAAAATAGTAGGAAACCTTCAATAATAAATTGATAGAAACTTTGAAAAACAAGAGTTTTCATCACTTTTTTAATTGATATTATAAGATTAAGAATAAATATAATTTTGTATAAAATTACAAAAGTTAGTATAAATAATATTCTAAATACTTTGTATATTCATTATTGAATACATTTAAATTTAGAATGAGTAATGGGTAACAATTGATATTGAAAGAAACTTTTAGGAACGGAAAATTGGAAATTAAAAAGAGATGACTCCTTTGTGGTTTCTTCCACGGTAGAGTCATCTCTTTTTATTTTTTATTTAGTTTCAGAATCATTTTTCTCTAATAGTGTCTCTGAATTTTTCCACGTTCCTGCTACTTTACCGCTTTCTCCCTCATCAATCACGAAAGAGCCATTTGAGTATCGATCGTTGTAGCGTAATTCATTTATTTGGATTTGTTCAATTTTCCCTTTTTCAGTGAAAATCGAGATCACTTCACTGTCTTTTACTATATTCATTCCAGCTATACGATGTGGGTTAGACTTTAGTTCTCTTAGCATAATCACACCTCGTTTTGCACGGCTAGATTTCTCAAATTCTTTAAGCTTCATTTTCTTCATTGCACCGCGTTGGGTTGTAATCACGACGCTTTCTTTTTCAGGGTTGGAGATTACTTCCCCTGAAACAACGAAATCGTCTTCTTTTAAATTAATCCCTTTCACTCCTGCAGCTCGTGGACCTACAATATTTACTTCTTCTTCGTTAAACCAAAGTCCATAGCTCAAATGGGTTGCAATAAATAAATCTTGCTTACCATCGGTTACATGTACGTTTACTACATGATCTTCCCCTTTGAGGTTAATGGCTACAAGTGGCTTGGAGTATCGTTGTGCTTTATATTGTATAAGTTGTGATTTTTTTGTCATCCCATTCTTTGTTATAAATGTTAAGAATTGTGAATCCGTAAACTCTTTGACAGGAACCGCTTTTATAATTTGTTCATCGCGATCAATTGGAATTAAGTTTCCAACGTGTTGTCCAAGATCTTTCCAGCGAATATCAGGAAGTTCATGAACAGGATGATATAAATAATTCCCTTTGTTAGTAAATAAGAGTAAAACATCGGTTGTATTCATTTCCATCTGGGACATAAGACGGTCTGTTTCCTTCATCGCTAAATCTTGTCCATTTGAAGCTGAGTAAGATCTTAGACTCGTTCTCTTTATGTAGCCATCCCGTGTAACTGTAACCATGACATCTTCAGATGCAACTAGAACTTCTAGATTAATTTTTAGTTCTTCAATTTGCTCTTCAATTTTTGAACGTCTATCGTCATTAAATTGTTTTTTAATTCCCTTTAATTCTTTTTTAATGACACCCATTAACTTGTGTTCACTTTCAAGGATAGAAGTTAATTCTTCGATTTTTTTTGAAAGTTCTTCGGCTTCTTCTCTTAAAGCCGTAATATCCGTATTCGTCAATCGATATAATTGAAGAGAGACAATAGCCTCAGATTGTGCTTCAGTAAATTGAAATTGATCCATTAAATTATTTTTCGCATCTTTTTTATCTTTTGATGCACGAATAGTAGCAATTACTTCGTCTAATATTGACAGTGCTTTCATTAAGCCTTCTACAATATGTTGTCGCTCTTTTGCACGGTCAAGATCATATTGGGATCTATTTCTCACTACTTCTCTTTGGTGACTAATATAGGCATCTAATAGTTGGCGAATTCCCATCAGGGTTGGACGTCTATTATAAATAGCTACCATGTTAAAGTTAAATGCTACTTGTAGATCACTATTTTTATATAGGTAGTTTAGGACCCCTTCAGCATCTGCTTCTTTTTTAAGTTCAATTACAATTCTTAAACCGGTACGGTCGGTTTCATCACGAACCTCAGATATTCCTTCTACTTTTCGATCGACACGTAGTTCATCCATCTTTTTTACAAGGTTGGCTTTGTTTACTTCATACGGAATTTCCGTAATGACGATTTGCTGCCTTCCTCCACGAACACTTTCAATTTCCGCTTTTCCTCGAATGACAATTTTTCCTTTTCCAGTCTCATATGCTTTTTTAATACCATCCACACCTTGAATGATCCCACCTGTTGGAAAATCTGGTCCTTTTATGGCGGTCATCAATTCATCAACGCTGCAATCTGGTTTTTCGATTCTCATGATTGTAGCATCAATGACCTCACCTAATTGATGTGGTGGAATATCAGTAGCATACCCTGAAGAAATCCCTGTCGAGCCATTTACAAGCAAATTTGGAAAGCGAGCAGGTAAAACAGTTGGTTCCTTTGAAGTATCATCAAAGTTTGGAACAAAATCAACTGTTTTTTTATCAATGTCTCTTAAAAGCTCTGCAGATATAGCAGAAAGTCTTGCTTCTGTATAACGCATTGCAGCAGGTGGGTCTCCGTCTACACTACCGTTATTACCATGCATTTCAACAAGGTATTTACGTACTTTCCACTCTTGACTCATCCTGACCATTGCATCATATACAGATGTATCACCATGTGGATGGTAATTACCGATTACATTACCTACTGTCTTTGCTGATTTTCTAAATCCCTTTTCGTTTGTATTCCCTTCGAAATACATCGCATATAATATACGTCTTTGTACAGGTTTTAGCCCATCTCGGGCATCTGGAAGGGCACGTTCTTGAATAATATATTTACTATAACGTCCAAATCGGTCGCCTAATACCTCTTCAAGAGGCAGATCTTGATAGCGCTCTATTGTTGACATTTGATTATACCTCCTTTGCGACCGTTATATTCTCATTTTCTAATATGCTTCCGTCTTCCTCTAAACCGAACGCAACATTGCTTTCGATCCATTTACGTCTAGGCTCGACCTTATCTCCCATTAAGGTAGTGACTCTTCTTTCAGCACGGGCTGCATCGTCAATGCGCACACGAATAAGAGCTCGAGTTTCAGGGTCCATTGTTGTTTCCCATAATTGGTCGGCATTCATCTCCCCAAGACCTTTATAACGTTGAATGATATAGCCTTTACCTACTTTCTTAATGGTTCCCTGTAGTTCTTCATCTGTCCAGGAGTATTCAATTACTTCCTTTTTTCCGCTTCCTTTACTTACTTTATAAAGTGGTGGTAGGGCAATATAGACTTTTCCTGCTTCCACTAGAGGCTTCATATATCGGTAAAAGAAGGTTAGAAGTAACACTTGAATATGAGCGCCATCGGTATCTGCATCCGTCATAATAACGATTTTGTCATAGTTGATGTCATCAATATTGAACTCAGGACCAACTCCACCACCTATTGCATGAATAATGGTGTTGATTTCTTCATTTTTAAAGATGTCCTGAAGCTTAGCTTTTTCAGTGTTAATAACCTTCCCTCGTAATGGAAGAATGGCTTGAAATTTACGGTCACGACCTTGTTTGGCAGAACCGCCAGCAGAATCACCCTCGACTAAATATAATTCATTTCGCTCGGGATTACGTGACTGTGCGGGTGTTAATTTGCCTGAGAGAACCGTTTCTGAACGTTTTCGTTTTTTTCCATTCCTCGCATCTTCTCTTGCTTTACGTGCTGCTTCACGAGCTTGTGCTGCTTTAATTGATTTTTTAATTAATAAAGAACTTGTATCAGGGTTTTCTTCTAAGAAATATTGGAGATGCTCTGAAATAATCGCATCTACTGCAGATCTAGCTTCACTTGTTCCTAATTTTCCCTTTGTTTGTCCTTCAAATTGTAAAAGCTCTTCTGGAATTCTAACAGAAATAATGGCAGATAGTCCTTCACGAATATCGGTACCTTCAAGGTTTTTATCTCGATCTTTTAGAATGTTCACTTTTCTAGCATATTCGTTAAATACACGAGTCATTGCCGTTTTGGAACCCGCTTCATGTGTTCCTCCGTCTTTGGTTCGAACATTATTAACAAACGATAGAATATTTTCTGAGAATCCATCATTAAATTGGAAAGCGAATTCTACTTCTATTTCATTTTGTTCACCTTCTAAAAATACAACAGGATGTAATGAATCCTTCTCTTCATTTAAATAATTAACGAATTCTTGAATCCCTTTTTCATAATGGAAAGTCTCTTCTTGTTCGTGACGATCATCGATAATGGTGATTTTTAGTCCCTTTAACAAGAAAGCAGATTCTCTTAGTCGCTCACAAATAGTGTCATAATTATAAGTCAATGTACTGAAAATGGTTGGATCTGGTTTAAAATGAATAACAGTACCAGATTGTTTAGTTTTTCCAAGCTTTTCTAATGTAGTTTGTGGCTTCCCGCCATTAACGAACTTTTGTTCGTATGTATAACCATCTCTCTTTATTGTTACTGTCAGCCACTCAGATAAGGCATTTACTACAGAAGCTCCTACTCCATGTAACCCACCTGTTGTTTTATATCCACCTTGACCAAATTTCCCACCAGCATGAAGGATGGTTAAAATGACTTCTGGAGTCGGTTTGCCCAGTTTATGCATTCCTGTAGGCATTCCACGTCCTTTATCTTGAACACTAATACTATTATCTTTATGTATTTTAACAATAATTTCATCTCCATAGCCTGCTAGTGCTTCATCTACAGAGTTATCGACAATTTCGTAAACAAGATGGTGGAGACCTCTGGTATCTGTTGAGCCAATATACATTCCAGGCCTTTTTCGAACGGCTTCAAGACCTTCTAAAACCTGGATGGCATCATCGTTGTAGTCCATAGTTTGTTTTTTATTGGTCACGAGTATTCCCCTTTCAAAGCTTTGTAACCAGTTTAATTAAAATGTATAGAACGTTTGTTCGTATACCCTATTTTACCATAGTTATGGCAAACGTCTATGCTTTATTGTAGCGTTATTTTTTAATTTCGCAAATTGAATTTTAAGTGTCGTGCCATAAATTTGATGTTTTTAGCTATTATGTTTACATAAAAAAACAAGCGAAATAGATCGACATTCGCTTGTTTTAGAACTATTTTGTTAAGGCGTGTTCTACCTTAATACAACGGTCCATAATGACGGTATGTCCATGTTCTTTCAGATAGCGATATGCTTCTTCATTTGCTACTCCAAGCTGAGCCCAAAAGACTTTTGCCTCAATTTCATGAAACCTCTTCGCAATCTCGGGTAGGTACTCTGACCTTCTAAATACATTGACAATATCAATTGGACCATCAATCTCAGTTAATGATGAGACAGCTTTCATTCCAAGTGAGGATTCGATTTTGGGGTTTACCGGAATAATTTCATAGCCGTTATCTTGCATAGCCTTTGAAACCATATAAGAGGTTCTATCAGGATTGTCACTTAAACCAACTACAGCAATTCTCTTTGATTTCTTTAAAATTGATTTAATCTCTTCTCGTGTAGGGTTTTCCATATATTTCACTCCTTATACTTTTAATTCGCTATTTATGACGATATTCCCTGCAAGTGGGGGCAAAAAGCTGCTCAAGAGGAACGATAGTCCTACGAGATGTTTACTCTTTAATGAGCCCCTTAGAAATTAGAAATTCTCGAGCTACATCTTTTGGTTGTTCTTTGTCCATATCCACTTTTGCGTTCATTTCACTCATCTCTTCAACTGATATTTGGCCAGCGAGTCTATTAATAATCTTTTCTAATTTAGGGTGAGCTTTAAGAACCTCCTGGCGAATAATAGGTGCAGCATCATATGGAGGGAAGAACCCTTTATCATCTTTAGTTGAAATTAGGTTATATCTTTCGATTCGCCCATCAGTTGTGAAAGCTGGTATAATATCAACATCACCATTTTTGACTGCTTCATACATAATATTCGGATCAAAGCTTTCTTTTTCAGCAAATTTAAATCCATATGTCTCTATCATAGCATCATACCCATCACCCTCACGCTCATAAAATTGATGTGGAGCGCCAAATGATAAGTTTTGTGACACTGGAACTAAATCTGAAAAGGATTTTGCATCAAGATCCTGATCTTCTGTATAGGCAAGAGTGTAAGTGTTCTCAAACCCTAATGGCTTTAGCCAAGTAATGCCAAACTTTTCTTCATAGCCTTTTTTCACGCGTTTATAGATCTCGTCACCAGACTCTCCTTCTTTTGCAGCTTTTTTTAATACCGCTTCTAAACCGGTTCCTGTATATTCAACATAAACATCTATTTCGCCTTTTTCCATCGCAGGTGTTAAAATAGAAACTTCCCCTAAGCCTTCTTTAATTTCCACATTTAAATCACTATTTGCATCGATTAGTTGGGCAACCATATGTGTAAGTATGTATTGTTCGGTCCACATCTTACCTGAAACGACAATCGTATCCTCTTCATTGCCATTTCCACAACCAGAAATAATGATTGAGAATGAAAGGATAAGTAAAAGAATCATTTTCTTCATTCATAAATCTTCCCTTCTATTATTTAGCTTTTAACCCTTTTGGAGTAGTTATTTTTTCTAAAATTTTTAATAGATAATCAAAAAATAAGGCAAGTAAAGCTGCGGGAATTGCACCAGCCAATACTAGATAATTGTTCCAAGAAGATAAACCTCTATAAATTAAATCACCTAATCCTCCCGCACCTACGAAAGTTGCTAAGGTGGCCACTCCAACAGTCAAAACGGTTGCTGTACGAACGCCGGCCATTATGAATGGAAGGGATAATGGTAATTCAATTTTAAACAGCAATTGACGATTCGTCATTCCCATTCCTTTACCTGCCTCAATAACCGCTTGATCAACCCCAACGATTCCTGTATAGGTATTTCTTAATATGGGGAGTAATGCATAAACCGTTAAGGCCACAATGGCTGTAGCACCACCTGTACCTAGTAGAGGTATTAGGAATCCGAATAGGGCCAAACTTGGGATTGTTTGAAACACGGCTGTTATACCAATGAAGAATTCCGCAGATTTTTGTTTTCTAGTAATGTAGATTCCTAATGGCAGTGAAATAAGGATTGCAATAAAAATAGCTACAAAAGATAAGAATAAGTGCTCCCATAATCCTTGTATTATGTCGCTAGACCGGTCTGTCATTGTGTTAAAAAACGTAGTGATTACACTTCCTAGCATGATGACCCCTCCTCCCTTCTCATTCCTGCTACAAAGTAGAGAACTTCTTCTTTTGTAATAATTCCAATGGTTTCCTCATTTCTAACAACAGCAAGTTTGTCAACATTTTGCCGAATAAGTTGTTTAGCAGCCTCCGTTATGGTCGAGTCAAATGAAATGATAGCGAGGTCTCTTTCCAACTTGTCTGTTTGATGAAGTGAGATCATTATATCCATCACTCTTCTATTTGAAATTCCTTGATTGATCCTATCCTCACCAATGAATGTATGAACAAACTCATTAGCTGGGTTTCTTAGGAGTTCATCGGGTGTTGCGATTTGTTCGATTTTACCGTCTCTCATGACCACTATTTCATCCGCGATTTTTAAGGCTTCATCCATATCGTGTGTGACAAAGACGATGGTTTTATGTATTTTTTTCTGTAAATCTTTCAATTCATCTTGAAGCTGCTCTCTGCTTATAGGGTCAAGTGCACTAAAGGGCTCATCCATTAGTATAATCGGAGGTTCAGCGGCTAACGCTCTTACAACCCCTACACGTTGCTGTTGACCACCACTTAGCTCAAGAGGGTATCTCGTTTTGAAAACATCAGGCTCTAAACCAACTAATTCCAATAATTCATTTACTCTAGATTGATACTTTTCTTTTTTCCATCCTTTTAAACGAGGTACAAGTGAGATATTTTCCTCTATGGTCATGTGAGGCAATAAACCAATACGTTGGATCACATAACCAATATTTCTTCTGAGTTCTACTTCATTTTTAGCAGTAATATCTTCTCCGTTTATAAAGATTTTCCCTGCTGTAGGTGTGATCAGTTTATTAATCATTTTCATTGTCGTCGTTTTACCGCATCCGCTGGGTCCTATTAAGGCAACCAACTTTCCTTCAGGAATCTCTATATCGATTCCTTTAATGGCTTCAGTACCATCACTAAACTTCTTGCTAACATTTACAAATTTAATCATCTGACCACCTGCTTCGAATTATAAAATACGTATAAATAATTTCCCTGCATTTCTCAAGTTAAACATAAGCTGGAATAATATTAAAACAATTTTACTTTTTCAGTTGTTTCAAGCGATTTTTTGGGTGGATCCCCTTTAAATTAAAATTTCCACTTTAGTTACTTTTATACAATTGTGAACTTTAACAATTCTTTTAAAAAGGAATTATAAGCGAGTCTTAAGAACATAAAAAGTCAGGAACTTTACTTTCATTAAATATAAGAAACCTTCACTGTTTCTATCTCTATAATGAAAAATTATCTAGTTCCTGACTTCTTTAAAGTATTTCTTTATCGTTCAGTAGTATTGTTCTTTTTGGTTTATACTTTAGAGTTCTCTTCAGTTATTTCTCTATTATTTTTCCATAAAAGAAATTGCTCTGTTACTATTGCTACAATTGTTCCTAAAATAAGGCCATTGTTTAGAATAGACGCAACTACTACTGGGGCATCAATGAAAGCATTAGATGGTACAAACATGGCTCCAACCCCTGCAATGAGTGAGACGCCAGAAACAAACATGGATCTTTCTTGATTGCGTTCTTTTTTGAATTCACCGAGTGCGATACCAACCATATTAATGAAAATGACATACGTGACTGCATATCCAACAGGAGCTGGGAGAGTAGCCATAATACTCATTAAACTAGGAAAAAGACTAATAACAAGGACGAAAACACTTCCTAATATAAACGGGAAAAGAGCATAAATTTTTGTTGCAGAAACAAATCCAGCTGCACCTGAAATCGGAACTGATCCTATGGCAGAAAAGAATCCCCCTAATAACTGGTTAATTCCAGATGCGATCCCAGCCATTGAATATCTTTTCTTGGGATATTCGTTATTTTGTATTTTTACTTCTTCCATAACTCGTATTGATGCAATCATGTTTGTGATGAGTAATAATGTAATAAAAAAGGAGGTTACAATCATACCGATATCAAAATTGGGTTTTCCAAAAGCAAACACTTCTGGTAGTGAAATAATATGAGTATCATAAAGTTGAATTGATACCGTTTTTCCAATAAAGATAAAAGTTAGCCATCCGATAATAAGAGCAATAATGATGGAATACCTTTTTATCCACTGAATTTTATGATTTGAAAAATATAGAGCGATGAAAAAAGTAAATAAACTACCTAGTAATACTAATGGATCAATGGTTGACTGTTCTTCGGTAATACCAAACATCCCTTTAATAAATGAACCACTGAGTTGAAGTATCAGTAGGAGTAAATATACAAATGTAATGGTTGGTGTAAATAGTTTTGTTAACTTCGTAAGCCAACCTGTGAGTGCAAATAAGAAAAAGAAAAGTCCGCTGAAAATCATTCCACCCTGAAGAATCGTTAAGATATTTCCACTTGAATCATATAATGTCCCTGAAAAACCTGCATAAATAGCAAAGACTCCCCACCAAAGTCCAGCTGGTCCTTCGTTAATAGGCAATCGATGTCCGACAACTCCTTGAATAATGGCTGCGATCCCCAAAACAAAAATGGTTCTTTGAATAAATCCTGCGGTTTGATCGGGTGATAACTGAAACAAATCTGCAATCGCAATCGGTGCTGCAATTGATCCAGCTATCATAAACGCCATCCATTGAAAAGCGGCTAAATAATTTCTCATCCAAAACACCTGCGTTTCTAACCTAAAATTCTTCCAGCTTCATTCTAACATAATTGGTGCCAGTCACAATCCAAAATTTGTCGAATAAACTAATGCGTCTGTTATGGATCAACCCAAAGCTAGGTTTTGTTTATTTTACCTTTTAAATAGAAGGTTTACCGTACACTTTATCATTGCGTTTTGATTTTCAGCATAGAATGGGTGCGTCTTCTATTTAAATAATACAGAAAATCATTTCTATCCCTCAAGCAAATGTATCTAATGCTACTCCTTTTATAAATCCACCACAGTTCGTTCCCTTCTAAGTTAAAACTCAAAAGGGTAATCATCTGGATGAAGCTTTCCCTTTTTATTATGAATTTCCTTTAAGACGGGTTCTTTTTACACCAGAATCTCGTATTACTATCAACTTTTAATAGCTGGTCACATAAAATTTATTAGCCCCCTCCCATATCCGTTTTTTTCGTGATAAAATAAAATCACTAACTGGTTTATTGATTAAAGGAGCTATGCCCATGATTACTGCTATCATCATTATGTCAGCCTATTTACTAGGCTCTATTCCTTCAGGATTAATAATAGGAAAAGTTTTTTACAAAACAGATATTAGAGAGCATGGAAGCGGGAATTTAGGTGGTACAAACACGTTTCGGACATTAGGTATTAAAGCTGGCCTTATTGTCACCATTATGGATATTATTAAAGGCACTATAGCTACCCAGCTTCCAAACCTATTCGATTCTGAGATACATATGTTACTTGCTGGTGTCATAGCAGTTGTTGGTCATATGTACCCGATTTTTGCTAATTTTCGTGGAGGAAAAGCAGTTGCTACTTCTGGAGGAATAATTCTAGGTTATGCACCACTATTATTCATCCTCGCATTGACTGTGTTTTTCCTTTGTTTATATTTGACTAAATATGTATCCCTATCTTCTATGCTTACTGCTTTAATTGCCTTTATTTATACACTATTTACAGGTGACCTTCCATTAATCATTGTATTGTTTGCTCTCTCAACGTTCGTATTTTACCGTCATCGAGCAAATATTACGAGGATTAGGAACAAAACAGAACCAAAAATTAAATGGTTATAGGAAAAAGGGCTGTCCCAAAAGGTGTCTGGAACCAAAATTCATCCATATACAGAAAATGTAAAAAGACTTTTCTGTATATAGTGGTTGTGGTTATAGACTCCTGACTTAGGGATAGCCTCTTTTTCATTTATAGGAATTGTACTTTTGTGGGTATAATAGTAAAAATTCACTTGACATTTATCGATAATTTTCTCCTTTTTCTATAATTATCTGACATTTAAAAGGGCTTTTATTGTAAAATATAGTTATACTCTAATGTAAAGTTGGTCGATATAAATGAAGAAAAAATCATTGTTTTGGGGAAGTGCCCTTTCGATTCTGTTATTGACTGTGGCAGGACTTCTACTCTTTTCGCAATACAATGAATGGAATTCAGTTCAAGGTTCCACTATCCCTTTATCTAAAGGAACACATGTAAATAATGAGGTTGAGCTGAAGGCAAAAGAATATTCGACAGATGCTGTAATTGCAGGTATTGGTGATATCCTTCTCCATAATACTGTTTACGAAGATGCTGCCAGTAAAAATGGATATGAATTTGTGGGGATGTTTGATGAAGTTAGACAGCTTTTAGAAGAACCTGATTTTCTAATAGCGAACCAAGAATCCGTCCCAGGAGGAAAAGAGCTAGGGTTATCGAGTTACCCTCTCTTTAACAGCCCTCATGAAATTGTTTCATCTTTACAAGAGGTAGGAGTTGACGCTGTTACAACAGCTAATAACCATTCTCTTGATCAAGGAGAAAAAGGTGTTCTAAGCGCAATTGAATACTATGAAAAAATAAATATGCCTTATACGGGTGCCTTTAAATCTAAACAGGACCAACAAAATATTAGGACTTTTAATGTAAATGGTATTTCGTTCGCTTTATTGTCCTACACTTATGGGACTAACGGAATTCCAGTACCCCAAGGGAAAGAGTATCTGGTGAATTTACTCGAGGTCGATCAAATGATTGCTGATATAAAAAAAGCTAGGAAACTACCTGTTGATATGGTGGTAATGGGTTTACATTGGGGGAATGAGTACGAGCGCTACCCTACTGAACATCAGAAATCTATTGCTAAACAATTAACTGAAGCTGGTGCCGATCTTATTTTTGGACATCATCCACATGTCTTACAGCCGATTGAAAAATACAAGACATCAGATGGAAGAGAAGCTGTGGTCATCTATTCGTTAGGGAATTTTTTATCTGGTCAAAAGGATGATTTTAAGGACATTGGTGGAATTGCTTCCGTTACCGTTCAAAAGAAAATTGATTCTGAAGGAGTAAAAATAAGCTTCCCTTCAATTGATTTTCATCCTACTTATGTATCAGAAAATAGCTATCAAGATTATAAAATCTATCCTTTAGAGAATGCTCATGAACAAGGACTCGTTACGTATTCTAAAGCTGAAATGGTTTCCCATATGAAAGCCCCACTTCAATAGAAAGTGGGGTTTTCTTTTGCTATTGATATTTGAGAAACGCTTTACTAATTTTACTATCATTTTTTATCCAGTATATATTGAATTTACAAAAGAGCCTATTTTAAAGAACAATAAGGAAAATATAAGTATGTAATTTCATGTAATCCATAGTGATATTTTTAATATATGACATGAGAAAAGGGATATAACTAATATAATTGTTCTTTCCGGATGCTTTATGGAAAATAAGAGGACCGATTTTCACCGTTATTACAGCTCCGACAAAGTACAGTATGGATTGCTTTATATTGTGTTTAATCTTTCTTGGACCAATATATAAAAAGTTGTTTTATTAGTAGTTACCTGAGTATGTTTATTATAATAAGATTGGGTACAACAATAGAAAGGAGCTTTCGATGAATATTATCATTTCAGAAAAAGCACAAGAATGGTTTGAACGAGAAATGGATGTTGAAAAAAATGACTTTATACGCTTCTATGTAAGATATGGAGGTTCAAGTCCGCTTCATGATAGTTTTTCTCTTGGAGTCAATAAAGAAGATCCTATTGAAGTGGCTGTTAAAGAAACGATAAAGAATGTTACCTATTTTGTAGAAGCAAATGATATATGGTTCTTTGATGGACATGATTTACATGTATTATACGACGATACCTTAGATGAACCAAAATATGAATATAAAAAGTAACAGCTCCACTAGGAAGGCTACTGCAAAAATACATTACAGTTATTGTAGTAGCTTTCCTTTATTGATGCTTTACTTTTCAAATGCTAAATCGTTCAATATGATTTGTTAAACCTTCTTTAAGTAGAATTTCTTTTTGTCTCTCTCCTAAAAGGTCAAAATGTGGGTAGCCGCCTTTTCGATAATGAATCCACTGAATTTGAAGACCATATTTTTTTCCCCATAGTGCTAGTTTATCTATATCCCTGCATCCTACTTTAGTTACTGTACGATAATCTGGAAAGCGTTCATCAAACCAATAATGAGTAAGAAAAGCAATTTTTCCATTGTCAATGTCTTGTTTCCATTGGTTGATTTCATAACGTTTAAGACCAAAAGCCATTACTATGCTCCTTTGGAATGCTATTTTTTCATTTCTTCGTATGCTTTATGCCAATCTGGAAATCGTTTTTTTATTGAAATTGGACGGAAATTTTCTTTTTTTACACAAACATGTTTAGAGAAGCCCGTAACGGATAATTGATTGGATTCATTATGAATTTCATATCCATATATAACCCGGAGTCCATCATAGTTTTCAATCCACGTTTTTATCTTTACTTTTTCACCATATCGTACTGGGCTTTTGTAATTGATTTCTAGATCCATTACGGGAGAAATAATTCCTTGTTTCTCCATATCCGCATATCTAAAACCTAAGTCTTCAATAAGCTTTGTTCTACCAAGCTCCATCCAAATTAAATAATTTGCATGGTAAACAACACCCATTTGATCGGTTTCAGCATATCGTACCTCGATTTCTTTTTCCGAAATATGCACACCTATTCACCTCAACTATGTATTTACTTATTAATTTTAACACATCCATGAAAAAAAGACGGCGTGAGAAATCCATGCCGTCTTAATGGGGCTTTCCAAAATTATACGTGGTTTTGTGCTACCCCTTGAAGGTAATTAACGATTTTCATTTTGGTTATTCTGCTTAGCTTCGTCCTTAATTTCACTTCGGAAGGCATCAATACTCTCACGGCGACGTTCGTTTTTAGCTTGAATAGACTGAAGTTGTTCTTCACTATCGGTATACGCCATTGATTCTTCTGCCCTTTCCATATTTTCAATCGTGTGAAACACCATGCTTTGTAGTTTTTCAACGTTATCACTGCGATCATCTGGTTTTGGACGGTTTTCTGCCATTATGAGATTCCTCCTTTGAAAATAAGGTACGATGTTAGTATCTGTGATCAACTTATGATTCATACTTGACTGAATTTGGAGAATTTATTACTTGTATATTTTCTCTTATTCACCTTTAGTCTGAATCACTTGAGCGTGTTGATTTGATTGATCCTGCATTTGCTTCCCTTTATTTCCGCCAGCGGATCGCGGCTGTGTTCCAATATGGTTAGGTACAAAGTGTTTCCGACTTCCTTTTGGATTGCTCATTCATATCCCTCCCTTGTTGCTATTTTTTCCTTAAGATTAGGAGTTATGAATGAGCATTAATGGAATTAATAATTTTGGATTTGAAATGCATTTATTCTGCTTTTTCCATTCTTTTAATTTCTAGCCGCGTCTCAATTCGTTCTTCAATTGCATCCATTGCCTCTTTATCAAGCATCAGCGCTCTCTTATTCTCCTGTACTAAATCAGCAAACGACTTTTTTCTAGGTTTTCTCATAACCATGCCTCACTTTCTGTAAAAATAACTAGTACATGTATTATGGACAAACCTTTTACAAATTATAATTAATTTTCAAACTTTTTGTACTTTAAAGCACCGCGGGACGGTTCTCGATTGGAGTAAAGCTTTAAAGGACTAAGGGACGGTTCTCGAATGCGTTAATACACTAACGCATTCGAGAACCGTCCCTCATTGATTTAATGCGGTGATACGATTGAAGAACTACTTGTTATTGAAGTAGTGAGTGAAAGCCTTCCTCATCAAGTGCACCGATGTGTTTTGCTGTGATTTTTCCGTTTTTGTCGATGACAATAGTAGTGGGCATTGACATGACTTCGTACAATTGATTAACAATGTCGTTATCATCAAGTAGTACTGGGAAGGTAACTCCATAATCTTTCAAAAATGACTTTATTTCTGCATCAGGATCCATGTTAATAGCTAATACTTCGACTTCATCTTTATTTTTTTCATAAAATGATTGTAGTTCAGGCATTTCTTCTTTACATGGCGGGCACCATGTTGCCCAGAAGTTAAGTATGACTTTTTTTCCAACTAAATCGGTTAATTTCACTTCTTCTCCTTCTACTGACTCTAAAGAAAATGCTGGTGCAACGCTGCCGATTTCAGGTCCAGGCAGTCGATCCATCACTTCAGAAGTAGGATGGTTTATTCCGTTATTAGATCCACTATTCTTTTTGTTTTCTGTTTTTTCCTCATCTTTCTTTTGTTGCTGACTATATGCTTTTGCATCTGCCGCTAATTCAGCATCTGTATATTCATTAAAGGACGTAAATTTTGAGGTATTCTCTGTGTAAATGACAAATATGAATCCAAGAACGAGTACAATTCCAAAAAAAGACTTCAATTATAGTCCTCCTCATAAAATTAATTAAACTTTATAAGTATTTTATGAGAGCTTGTTTAACTTTAGTCTAATTTGTTTTACTTAAATGAAAACCCCATGATAGCTAATGCCTATCATGGGGTTATTTATACGTTTATTATGATTGTAGCTTACCGCGTAGAACCATTGGGAGGATACCACCATGACGGTAGTAATCTACTTCAACTTCTGAATCAAAACGTGCAAGTGCCTTGAATTTAGTCACTTTTCCGTTTTCGTCTGTAGCCGTTACATTCACAATGTCACGTGGTTTAACACCTTCGTTTAGATCAACACTAATGGATTCTTTTCCAGTTAATCCTAGGGTCTCAGCACTTTCACCTTTTGCAAATTGAAGTGGAAGTACACCCATCATTACTAGGTTCGAACGGTGGATACGCTCGTAGCTTTCAGCAATGACTGTTTTAATTCCTAAAAGGTTAGTTCCTTTAGCTGCCCAGTCACGTGAAGAGCCCATACCGTAATCTTTTCCAGCTAATACAGCTAAGCCAATACCTTGTTCTTGATATTTCATACAAGCATCGTACATAGCCATTACTTCATCTTCTGGCCAGTAAGTTGTATATCCACCTTCTGTACCAGGAGCAATCCGGTTACGGATACGGATGTTGGCAAACGTACCACGCATCATCACCTCGTGGTTACCTCGACGAGAACCATAAGAGTTAAACTCACGTGGCTCTACACCGTTTGCACGTAGATATTTTCCTGCTGGAGTATCTTTTCCAATCGCTCCGGCTGGTGAAATATGATCCGTTGTAACAGAATCTCCAAATTTACCAACCACTTTAAGATCACTAAGTGGCTTAATGTCTTCTGGAGTCGCTGCTAAGCCAACAAAGAATGGAGGGTTTTGAATATACGTTGATTTGTCATCAAAACTGTAAAGTGGTTCATTACTTGTTTTGATTTCATTCCAGCGTTTATTATCATCAAAAACATGCTCATATTCTCTACGGAATAGCTCTGGTGTTACTGTTTGTTTAACAGCGTCTTTGACTTCCTCTTGGGATGGCCAAATATCTTTAAAGAATACATCATTTCCATCTTTGTCTTTTCCGATAGGATCATTTTGAAGATCTATATCAACCGTTCCAGCCAATGCATAAGCCACAACTAAAGGTGGCGAAGCAAGATAGTTTGCTTTTACTAGTGGATGGATACGTCCTTCAAAGTTACGATTACCAGAAAGTACAGAAGTTAGCAGTAAGTCTGAATCTGAAACTGCTTTCTCTATTTCATCACGTAATGGTCCAGAGTTTCCAATACATGTTGTACAGCCGTATCCAACAAGGTTGAATCCGATTGACTCAAGATATCCAAGCAGACCAGAATCTCTTAAGTAACCTGTAACAACTTTTGAACCAGGAGCTAGTGAAGTTTTAACATAGTCAGGGACTTCCATTCCAAGTTCAACTGCTTTTTTTGCCACAAGTCCTGCACCTAACATCACGTATGGGTTTGAAGTATTAGTACAACTAGTAATCGCAGCGATTCCAATTGCACCTGTTTTCATTGTTACTTCGTCGCCATTTTCGTTTTTATAAGTTGCCGTTTTATTGATTTCAGAAGCGTCAAGACCAAAACCTTGGTTTCCCTCTGGATTCGTGATTGAATCTAAGAATGCAGGTTGCATTTTAGATAAAGAAATTAAATCCTGTGGTCGCTTAGGTCCAGAAAGGTTTGGTTCAATTGCTGAAAGGTCGATTTCAACAACATCTGTGTAAACAGGTTCTTCTTTATCAGGAGTAAAGAACATATCGTTATGTGTTAAATATTGTTCAACCATTTTAATTTGTTCTTCAGAACGTCCTGTTAAACGCATGTAGTCTAATGATTCCGTGTCAACTGGGAAGAATCCACAAGTTGCACCGTATTCTGGAGCCATGTTCGCAATCGTTGCACGGTCTGCTAAAGGAAGTGTTGCCACTCCAGCACCGAAGTACTCAACGAATTTCCCTACTACACCTTTTTGACGTAGAACTTGTGTTACTTTAAGCGCTAAGTCGGTAGCTGTTGCTCCATTAGGAAGTTCTCCAGTAAGTTTTACACCAATTACTTCTGGAATCGGGAAGTATGAAGGTTGACCAAGCATTCCTGCTTCTGCTTCAATACCACCTACACCCCAACCAAGAACCCCAATACCATTGATCATCGTTGTATGCGAGTCAGTACCCACAAGTGTGTCTGGGAAAGCTTCATAATCACCTTCTGTTGTTTCAATTGCATGAACAACATTAGCTAAAAATTCTAAGTTAACTTGGTGAACGATTCCTGTTGCGGGTGGAACAGCACGATAATTTTCAAATGCCTTTTGAGCCCAGCTAAGGAATTGGTAACGTTCTGCATTCCGTTCAAATTCTAAATCCATGTTCTTTTGAAGTGAATCTTGAGTACCGTACTTATCAACCTGTACTGAGTGATCAATAACAAGATCTACTGGAATTTCAGGATTAATCTTGTCAGGATCTCCTCCCATGTCAGCCATGGCTTTACGAAGAGAAGCTAAGTCAACAACAGCTGGAACTCCTGTAAAGTCTTGAAGGATAACACGTGATGGTTTGAATGGTACTTCTGCATCTTTAACTTCTTTAGATCCCCATTTTGCCAAATTTTCAACATGGTCTTTGTTAATAACACGACCATCAAATTGACGTAAAACAGACTCAAGTAATACCTTAACTGAATAAGGTAAACGTGATACGTTTGCTACGCCTGCTTCTTCCAATGCCTTTAATCGATAGTAATGATAACGTTTGCCCTCAAGTTCGAATGATGAACGAGCGTTAAATACGTCGTTTTTTGCCATTTTCGATTCCCCCTCTAGTCTTGAGAATGCGCAATAATATTGTCGAAAAGTCCAAATTATCTGCAAGGTTAACTTTTCTCACATTTCCATCTTAATACAAGCGATTACATAAGTAAATAACAATAAAGTTATTGTTTTTGATAAGTTTTTCTTATGAAAAATATTGATATTCGTGTGAATTTTTCGAAAAAGTTGATCCTGCAACGATTCAAAAGCTGTCAAATCTTGTCGTTTTCTTTTTTTTATTATTGCGAAAAAATAATTTTTGTTCCTAACGGAGATGTTTTCCTATCATAGTGTAGCATAAATTAGTGAATTCTATTACTACGGAGGTGTTGATAATGGCTAAAAGAAAAGCAAATCACGTTCGTAACGGTATGAACGCAGCAAAAGCACAAGGTCTTGGAGCGGGATATAACGAAGAATTCTCAAATGAACCGCTATCAGCAGCACAGCGTCAAAACAACAAAAAACGTAAAAAGAACCAATAACCTAATCAATAACAATGCTTTAACCCTTTAAAGCGCTTGGGGACGGTTCTAGAATGAGGTAATGCGGTAAAGGACCATAGAGCACTATAGTTCCTATCGGTTTAGCAAATAAAATAAAATTCATTTTAAAAAATCCCCTGCTCATACATGTGAGCGGGGGATTTTTTATCGAACTATTGTTGTTGGTTTATCTCGTTAACAATAGAAGAAAGATCGTTTTTAAATCGCTCTAGTTGTGTTTTTTGATGCTCAGAAGCTGTTTCTAAAGCATTTTCAATTTGTTGGTATGCCTCATTTACTTCGTTCTTAAGATGTGAGAGCTGTGAGCCATAGCTAGCACCATCTAACACTAATTCATGAACAGCATCTTGAACATCTTCGTATCCCTGCTGTGCAGCTTGGAAAGCTTGTTGTTTATTTTTATGATATGGCATGATGTTATCATCTCCTTTAAAATCAAAAAATGCATTCTTAGGATAGCCCAATCATAATAACAATATTCATTATGAATAATGAAAGCATTCTTGCTACAACCTAATTGTAGGAGGGATATTTGATGAACAAAAACGATAGTAAAGATATGCACAAAAATGCACCTAAGGGAGATAATCCTGGTCAACCAGCACCATTAAGCGGTTCACACAAAGTTAAAAACCGCAATCATACTCGCCAAAAGCACAATTCTCATCACGACATGTAAATCAGGAGACGGAATGCGAATGCTTTATCGTATTAACACGGTATTGCATTCGAGGACCGTCCCGCACTGGATTAACGCATCACCGTACTTCCGCATCACATTATGGTTTTTAGGGCGTCTATTATTAGATCTTGTTCCCCTTCATCTACTGTTCTTAGGTCAATGACCACTTCTTTTTGGTGAATACGAGTGACAATTACCGGATTATTATTTCTCAATCCTACTTCAATTTCATTTGCAGATAAATCTGAATGGTTCAAGGAGATTACATAAGTTTCCAATTCAACTTCTGGCATAGTTCCGCCCCCAACCTGACTAAAGCTTTTTCGAATCAGACCTGTAAAGCTAGTCTTCTCCTCCAGTTGTTGTAAAAATCGGCTAGCTCTTTCTTTTAAATCTTCTTTTCCCATCAATATAGCCGCAATTGTCGGATTATCTTTCAATTCCTCCCCGCCTTTTAGATATTGCATAAGAGTGACTTCCAAAGCTGCAAGAGTCATTTTATCGACCCTTAAAACTCTCGCAAGTTGATGTTGTTTCAATTGATCAATCAACGATTTCCTTCCAACAATGATCCCAGCTTGGGGTCCTCCCAATAATTTGTCTCCACTGAAGGAAATGAGGTCTGCCCCGTTTTTAACCACTTCTTGTACGACGGGTTCATTGCCAATTCCATGCTTTTTAAGGTCGAATAGCACACCACTGCCGAGATCTTCATAATAGATCACAGGTGGGTTTTCCTTTGTTAGCTTTACTAATTCTTCCGTATTAACCGATAATGAAAACCCTTTAATGATAAAGTTACTCCTATGTACCTTCATGATCATCCGAGTTTCTTCCGTGAGAGCATTTTGATAATCATAGAGATGTGTCTTATTGGTAGTGCCAACCTCAACTAAATGTGCCCCGCTCTCTTCCATTATGGAGGATACTCGAAATGAACCCCCTATCTCTATCAGTTCCCCTCTTGAAACAATCACTTTCTTGTTTTTTGCAAGAGCGGTTAATACTAGATAAACCGCCGCAGCATTATTATTCACGACCATAGCTGCCTCGGCCCCTGTTACTTCTACTAAAATTTTCTCGGCATGCATGTGACGGGAGCCTCTTGTACCACTGTCACTATCATATTCCAAATTATTATAGTTGGAAGCAACTTGAATGACGTGATCAATGGCTTTGTTACTTAAACGCGCTCTTCCCAAATTAGTATGTAAAATCGTACCCGTTGCATTAATTACTTTTTTAAGACTGTAAGAGTATTTATTAGTCAATAGACTCTCAGCTGCATTAAAAAGCTGGTTTGTAAATTCCTGAGATGATGGGTGTGGTCCATCCCAGCTCATTTGTTTAAATTCTTCTCTATATTGATTTAATAAAGATTGTAGTATTTTCGTTAATGTGTCAGAAGAAGCGTTCTCTTTTAGAAGAATTCTCTTAAATACCTCTGAATTTTGAAGCTCATGGACAGGTGGTATATATCGTAACCATTCTTTCATAGGACAACCTCCTATTTTTCTACTTTTATTATAACATCTCTCACATTTATCCTTTTAAGAGAATAAACTAACGAAAAAGAAATGTTGGGGGATCTTATGGCAAGGGCTGAAGAAAACGATTTCATATTAGAGGATTGGGAGTGTTGGATGAAAAAATGGCTCCTAGATCCAAAAACGGCAAAGCTTGACGAAACTCAATTCAGAATAGATCTATTCGATACAACGAATCATTTTATTATCGAAGTGCCAATGGGTTCATTGGATGCTGACGAATTAATTATAAAAAAAGAAGGTTCAACTCTTCTAATTGAACTTAGTTCATTCTCTATAAATGAACAAAAAATAAGGGAAATAGATTTTCCATTCTCTTTAAAAAATCATCAAGTTTTTGCAAAATTCCAACTCCAAAAGGCTGAGATTTATATAGAAAAAACAAAACGTTCTACACCTACAACTGATAATATACGGATACAAGGAATTCACGATGAAGAATAATTCAATTTATTAACCAAAAAATAATAGAGGGCGACCCAATCTTTAGTCACTACCACAACATTGTGGAATGAAATAATGGGTCTACCCTCTTTTATTTTGTACTTTCCATTAATATGAAAATCTTTTGGGTATCAGGAAAAACTCCTGTTTCTAATTTCGAGTAGATTAACTTCCCATTGACTTTCACTTCAAAGGCTCCACCAGAAGATGGAATCAATAATAGTTCATTTACATCTGATCGAAAATGATTAAATAATTCTTCCGCGAACCTCGCGGCTTTTGGTGCATAGTTTCACTGCATACAGAATTCTACGGATACTGCAAATTTCTTCATTACATTATCCCCCTCGAAAAGAATTTTTTAACAATATTAGTGTACTATTATAGTACAAACTATAGCTTTCCGCAAATTCAGATAAGTTATGAATTGCATGTGACCTCACGAAAAAGCTAAAATAAAAAAGGAGGTGATTGGATGACTGAACACGAGAAAATCCGTTTAACTACTCTATCGACCAAAGCTGGTTGAGGATGCAAATTAAGTCCTAGTGACTTGTCGCAGGTTCTGCGACAATTACCAACTGAACCTCCATCACAAGAATTACTTGTTGGAAATGAAACATCGGATGATGCGGGAGTTTTTCAACTAACTGATGAAATTGCATTAGTACAGTCCGTTGATTATTTCACACCAGTTGTAGATGACCCTTACATGTTTGGACAAATTGCAGCAGCTAATGCTTTAAGCGATATCTATGCAATGGGTGGGACTCCAAAAACCGCTTTAAATATTGTTGGATATCCCGTAAAAAAATTAGGTAGTAAAATCCTTGCGCAAATTTTAACAGGTGCTGCGGATAAAGTTCGGGAATCTGGAGCCACAACAGTGGGTGGTCATTCAATTGACGATCAAGAGCCGAAATTCGGTCTATCGGTTACCGGAATTGTGAATCCAAAGAAAATTTGGAGAAATACAGGGGCAAAACCAGGAGAAGTCCTTATTCTAACTAAACCCCTAGGCGTGGGGATATTAACGACAGGAATTAAGCGTAGAGTTGTGACAGAGGAACAGGAACAAGCTGTTACGAACTTAATGTCTACTTTAAATAAAAATGCTGCCGAGATTCTTTCTAATTTCATTCCTGGGGCAGTAACAGACGTTACTGGTTTTGGATTGCTTGGTCATGCAAGTGAAATAGCAAACGGAAGTAATGTGAGTCTAGAGTTAAACTATTCGTCTATTCCACTGTTAGAAGGCACATACGAACTTGCCGTACAGGGGGTTGTACCAGGTGGCACGAAAGCAAACCACGACTGGCTAAAGGAAAAAGTAGAATACGATTCGACCATTTCTATTCAACATCAATGGATACTTTGTGATTCCATAACTTCAGGTGGACTTCTTATTAGTTTATCTGAAAAAGAAGCAGAAGAGTTTATCGAACTATATAACCAAAATAGTCCTATTAGAGCAGCTATAATAGGAAAGGTATCCGAAAAAATGCTAGCCCCACTTATTGTTCATGCATAAAATGAGTTTGACCCAAAAACAGGGATCAGGAACCAGCAATTCAATATAAAGATAATTATTATATCGCTTGATAATGAATGCGGTTCCAGATACCTACGGGTCATTCTCAATATAGCTATTAATCAGCATTTTGTAATAGATTAATAAAATGGTGGAAGATCTTAGTTGAAAAAACCCTTGCTAAAAAAGGAAATGCTGAATTTGAATTTCTATTTAACCCATCTCCAAACCACATCACTTTGTCGTCTAATGCTATAAAAGGTATTCGATATTTTTCGTGATAGATATAGTTTTTTAACGGTATTCTAGTTTCTTGCATTCCATAAATATTAATTTGTACTTCTCCTTCCCGCTTACTTAATATCTCCCATATACCGCTTGGAAGATCCTCCATACTTTTCAAGGACAAAATGATTTTATTTTTACTTGCTAGTAAATCTTTCTTAAGCTTAACTAAATCACTATTTTCGAACCAACGAAGTCTACGAGAATAAGATGTTCTAAAAACATTCATCCTATTGAGAGTATCTTCATAAATTGCTTCATCTTTTAAATAATGAACTAGCTTCATGATTGGTTTTTGTGAAGATAATTTTCTCGATAAGTAACTAGGATCCGAAACACAAATGAATTTTCCTTTAGCTCTTGTCATCGCCACATTAATTAATCGCTCGCTTGCTTGATTTACAAAGAGGGCTCCAGGTCTTTCCTGAGGAAAACTATCCACAGTATCAAAAAGAATGACATCTCTCTCTGATCCTTGAAACTTATGAACAGTTGAACAGTATACATGTGCCTCGTTATCCCTCTCTTTTTCCTTTAGAAATACTTGCAATAACTCCTTCATCCATTGTGATTGTGCACGATATGGAGTTGCATAACCAATTGAAGTATTTCCGTGAGCATGACTAATTAATATTAACTGCAGAGAAATTAAACTAGAAAGAATGTTAAACCGAGATCCTTTTTCCTTGTGACATCGCCAATTGGCAGTTCCTGTTGAAAAAAGAACGGCAGCCTCTCCTTCAAAAGGAGCGGAGATTGTAATATTTTCTCTCCAGGAAAAAACATTTGGATGATCGCCTACTTGGTTATGATAGATGTATTGGTTAGTGAACTTAGAAATATCAGGATGCATTCTTCTTTGTAAAGGAAGAACCATTAATTGAGGATGAAGTGCTCCTTGATTTATATTTTGGGTTACATCAGATCGATGAAAGATGTCTTCCCTTAACCAATATTGAACTAAAGGATGTCTCGAAATGGCGATGGGTGGTAATTGCATAAAATCCCCACACACAATTGCATTCTTTGCCAAAGTCGAGGCGAATCCGATTTGAGGTACATATGCCATACTTGCTTCGTCGATTATCACGATATCAAATTCATTTTCGTAAAGAATAGGATCAATCGCAGCCTTTGAAAGGGTGGTTGCAATCACTTTTGCATCTTGGATAAATTCGGCTTCCTTTCTCTTTAGTTTTTCACGTATTTTCTGAAGTTCAAGCTCCACTTTCGTTAAACGTTTAGAATCGGTTTGATTGACACTTTTATGTATTCTTTTTTTTAATATTCTCCGGTTTCTTTCTAATTTTTTTCTTTTCTCTTGATATTGTGGATGTTCTTTTTCAATTATAAACTGTAGCAATAGGTCAGGTTCATCCCTTATTTCTTCTTTCATTGACGCCCCATAACGGACGATTTCCCCGCTTTTCCATTTCTCCTTCTCTTTCAAAAATGAACTCATTTCTAGTAGCAGTACATCAACGGCCGCATTACTATGTGAAAGGATCAAGACCTTCTTCCCTTCCCCGTAATGATAAGCGGCTGTTCTGGCAAGAGTGTATGTTTTTCCCGTACCAGGAGGACCCCAAATATAAGTAACTTCATTATATTTTGAACGTAGATATGCTTCGTGCAATGTATTTTTTATTTTATGTATTGGATGAATGGTTTCCCGGGATGGATTTAGAAGCGTATTAACGATGTTTTTTTTTCGGTCACTTTTTTCAATTTCCTCTAGTCGGTGAATGAGTTGTTCAAGAAGCTCCCAAGGTTCATTAAAGATCATACATTTCTCTATATTTGTCCCGATATTACTTTGTAATTCAACAATTAGATCTTTTCCCTCAGATGATAAAACGGTACCCTCAAATCTGCGATTATTTATTTCTAATAAAATGGATACACCTTCTGGGAAGGATACAGAATAATAGAGCTGTAACCAATAGGTTGAGAAATTCTCACGTTTAGACAAACAAAATCCAGAAACAACTGGAATACCACTATTTTGTTTACGCTTCATTTCAGCTATTTCTTGACTTAAAGCTTTTTTCCAATCCGTGAAATGATTCTGAGCCACTCTAGAAACCTCCCCTCTTATTAACAAAATCCTATCATATCAAGAATAAATGACTCTGTAAAAGGGGAAGAATTCCAAATGAGCCACGACAAGTTCAATGCATGTTTATAATCTATGATTATAGTGAATATTATATTTAAAAATAATTTAGGAGGTAATACAATGGGGTTTATTTTATATTTAATAGTCGGTGGAGTAATTGGTTGGTTAGCGGGACTTATATTAGGAAGAGACATACCAGGTGGAGTGATTGGGAATATCATTGCGGGAATTATTGGTGCATGGCTGGGTGGTATAATTTTTGGTGATTTTGGACCTAATATAGCTGGTATGGCTGCTATTCCAGCGTTAATCGGTGCCATCATTTTTGTATTTATCTTGAGTTTCATTTTAAGAAATTTGAGAAAAAATAGACATTGATATAACAGATTCCTATTAAAGGAGACATTACGCGAGATTAAAAAAGCTGTCTGTACACAAGATGTCCGGAACCATATTGTACTTCCATATATATCGAAAATTTTGTGGGTTTCTTCGATATATTGGAGTTAGGGTCCTGACACCTTAGTGTTGAGACGGTTTCTTTTTACATAGAAGAGGATTTTTCTGTTTGTTCCAGATACTTTTCAGCAAAATATAATACATCCTCAACATATTCATCACTATGGTTATAAGCAAAAACAGCACGTTCAATATCACCTTCTGCAGCTCCATTTAATGATAAATAATAAGCTGCGCTAAATATTGCATCTTCAATGTCCCATGGATCTGCTACTCCATCGCCATTGGCATCTACTCCATAACCGCCATATTTTTTAATGGTTTCCGGATTTGTTTTTTCTTCATCTGATATATTCCCTTTGCCAAGACCACTACAGGTTGGGTGTGACCAGCCTACAAATGTACATGGCATGAACTGAAGGTGACCTTCTGCTCCAACTGGGGATATCATAGTGTCCATTTGTGAAAATCTTGTCTCAACCCGGTGATGTGCAGCTAATAGGTTCCAAGGAACACCATACTCTTTCTCTGCTGCTTTATAGATAGGAATGTATTCTGGTGGAATCTCTTCTTTTCCTTCATCTGAAATCTGTTGATAGGAGGTGAAGCCATTATATAACAACATATATAGACCCAAGATGACTATCGGTATTAATAATATTTTAATAGGTGAACCTTTCTTTCGATAACTTTTCTTTTTCTGTTTTGTCGGCATGCCTATCCCCTATCTTCACTAGTGTCAAATCTATTTTAGTAAAAATAAGCATAACATGACAAGAATAATGAAAAAAAGAGAGGTTTCCCTAAAAACAGAAGACCTCCAAAATCGTTGACGACCCGCGGTTTAATTTATTTGGTGTATCCTATAAATAAGCAGCCCCAACAATTATTAAAAGAATGAATAAAACGACAATTAACACAAAACTGCCGCCATAACCTCCACCATAACCACTTCCGTATCCGTAACCATAGTAGCCCATAATGTCACCTCCATATCTTACAGACTGTTATACTGTATGTTTGGTACAAGTTAAATGACTAAATCAAATCCTGAAAAAAATAAAAAACGCCTAGAAACTGACTAGACGTTTTTTTAAAATTGAAATTAAGATTTAATTTTTTCGGTTTTCTTACGCGGTTTTGGCTTAATATACAGACCTAATTCTTTTTTCTCTTTGATTAATGATCGATACAACGATATCATCATTAAGATCATTATAAATGAAAATGGGAAGGCTGCGGCAATCAATGCATTTTGTAAAGCCTGTAGTCCACCGCTATAGAGTAAGATTAGAGCTACGGAGGATTGAGCGATCCCCCATGTTAATTTTACAGAATTCGGTGGATTTAATGATCCATGGGTTGTTTGCATACCAAGTACGAATGTTGCTGAATCTGCTGAGGTGATAAAGAATGTACCCACAAGAATAACCGCCACGATAGAAAGTAAAGCTGACCATGGTAGTTGATTGAATACAGCAAACAATACCTCTTCAGTAAGTTCTATTTGGGACAAATCGAAAATTCCAGATTGTTGAATATCGATGGCAGCAGTCCCAAATGTAGCAAACCAAATAAAGCTTACTAGTGATGGCATCAATAAGACACCGAATAAAAATTCTCTAATCGTTCGCCCACGAGAAACACGTGCAATGAAAATCCCAACAAATGGTGACCAGGAAATCCACCATGCCCAATAGAAAATCGTCCATCCATTAATCCAGTCTTGATGTTCATCATTTAATGGTGCAATTCGGAAACTCATTTGAATGATATTTTGAATGTATGAACCAAGAGTATCTGTGAAGATATTCAAAATTAGTAATGTTGGTCCTACAATAAACATTAATACAAGAAGTGCTATTGCAAGCACCATATTTGCATTGCTAAGGTACTTAATTCCTTTGCTCAATCCAGACCATGCAGAAGCCAAAAATAAAACAGTCACTATGGCAACGATGATAACCCACACGGTAAAATTATTCGGGATTCCAAATAAATAGGTTAATCCTCCATTAATTTGTTTGGCTCCAAATCCTAATGTAGTGGCGACTCCTACTACTGTGGCAAAAACCGCTAAAACATCAACAATTGTACCTAGGGGTCCGTTCACTTTATCTCCAAATAATGGTCGTAACGTTGAGGATATTAAACCAGGCTCATCTTTACGGAACTTAAAGTAAGCTAATGCTAAGGCAACAATGGCATAAATTCCCCAGGCGTGTAATCCCCAGTGGAAGAATGTATAGCGCATGGCTTCCTTAAATGCTGCATTTGTTTCTCCCTCTGCCAACGGTGGAGTATTAAAATGTGACAATGGCTCAGCAGCTCCCCAGAATACTAATCCAATTCCCATCCCTGCACTAAATAACATGGCAAACCAAGTAATTGTTGAATACTCTGGTTTTTCATCAGGTTTTCCCAATCTAATTGTTCCTATCGGGCTAATAATTAAAAATAAACAGAAAATCACAATTGCTGTAACTAAAATAAGATAATACCAACCGAACGTCGACGTAATAAAGGTTTGGATGTTTGCAGTTACTTCTTGGAAGCTATTTGGAGCAGCTACTCCAAAAACAACTGCGACTAATACAATTGCAATTGTAATCCAAAAAACGTTGGAAATCCTCTTCATGAAATTCTCCTTTCTATTTCTTTGATTTTGGGTTAATGCACATGGGAAGTGGAGTATGTTGGGGTTATTATTACGAGATGAAATACTTATGTAATGTACCCGTAATTTTCCATTATTAAACCAACATTCTTAACCCTAACAGAAGTATTCTTTATGATGCAAGGATTTTGTTTATGCATTTTCGCTATACTTTCCAGATTATTGTTTGTTTGTAAGCATTAATTCATACCTCTATAAAATCGTTGAGTTCCATTGATGAAACGTATAAAATGATTCTATAGACCTAGAAGGAAGCGTTAAAAAATAGGAGGAAATAAAATGGTTATCACGGATTTATCAAATTTTGATAAGAGGAAAATAAGGAAATTCTTTGAAGAAAATTGGGGAAGCGTTGAAATGGTACTCTCAACAGGTGTATATAATTGTATCGATTTACCCGGTTTTTTAATAATAGAAGAAAACGAAATTAAAGGGCTCATTACATATTTTAAAAATAATGATTATTGGGAGATTATTTCACTAGATGCTATCGTTGAAAATAATGGTATTGGAACAAAACTTTTAAACTGCTTAGAAAATGAAGCGAAATCTCATAATATTAAATGGATCAAATTAATAACGACTAACGATAATATTCGTGCCTTGACTTTCTATCAGAAACGGGGATTTCGTATTGTGAATATTATACCTTTTGCAGTTGATAAGGCCAGGGAAATTAAGCCAGAAATCCCATTCGTTTCTGATCATGGAATCCCTATTAGAGATGAACTATTATTAGAAAAAGTTCTAACTTGAAATTTTTCTCCTTCATTTAACTTCAATTAGATAAGGTTTTTGTCGATTTAATAATATTCTTTTAAAAACTTTAGTGCATTTGCATAAGGCTTTCTGTACTAACCAATGATTGTCCATATATAGAAGATATTTTGATGGTCTCTTCCCCATATTAAAGTTGTGGTTCTCTTTTGGATAGCCCCTGTACACTCTCCCCCGTCAGCTATTGGGATTTCTTTCTCAATGCTTGTGGAATCGTTTCCTTAACAGCTTTCTGTATGCTGTAAGAAGCCTTTAATTGATTCTTTAAATAAGTCAGGGGCAAGAAAGATATTCTGATTTCTTTATCTCACAGTCCTTATTTTATCTTATTTTAAAAAAAGGATGACCTTTTTGGCCATCCTTCATCATTACTCTTCTAAAATTTGAACTTTAATATCACGTACACCATACTCTAGAGCTTTTTCTTCGGTAGGAATAAAGATATCAATCCGATTTCCTTTAATCGCTCCCCCAGTGTCTTCTGCTCGAGCATAGCCAAAGCCTTCCACATATACTTTAGCGCCAAGTGGTATGACATCTGGGTCAACGGCAATGACCTTAGCATCAGGATTAGCACGTAAGTCCACCCCCGTTTTTGTAATTCCAATACATCCTTCGCAATAAGCTGTGTAGGCTGTTGCAGTAACATTTACTTCTTTTATTACTTGATCCTCTTTTGCTTTTTGCTGTTTATTGGACGATGAATCATTAGTATCATCCACATTTACAAAAGTGTCGTCTTCGATTAGTTCTTGTCTTTCCGCAACACTTTCGATTGAAACATGATATCTATTTGCGATTTCCCATAATATATCCCCTTTTTCTACATTATGAAATTTATCGAGTTTGTTTTTGCTTTGTTCTTTATCTGACTTTGCAAGAATTTCACTATTAAAAGTGGCAATAAAAAATATGAAAGTTAATATGGAAAATAATACTTTTTTCACTTTTAAAGTCCTCCCTTATTGGCTTGTACTAAAACCAACAGAGTTGATAGTAACATAGTCGCATATCAATTCAATAACAAATACTTGTACAGAAGGTAACAATTATATTACAGCTATGTAATATGGGGGACTATTCACACATGATGAAATTGCTCCAATAAAACTAGTATATAAAATATTCGAAAAAGTCTTTATTCAGTATAAGGAAAATATAATAGATTTATGGGGAATGTATTGTGACTGTTTATGTTGCTTGATCTATCGATAATGTGTGAAGGAAAGATATCCCTTGAATTTGAGTTTGGTCGTTAGAAGGAAAAATGAGGAAAAGATAGTCTATTTGATAGTGTTTCGAAATTTATTCAAAATGCGTAAATGTTTATAATTGTTTGTTGATTTGGATTATGAAAGGTCATCCATAAAATAGATAAAAGAGTTCGCGAAAAAAGCGAACTCTTTTTATCTATGAATTATCTATTCTATGATCTGTACATTTACAGTACGTCTTCCCCAATCCATTGCTTCATCTTCTGATGGAATAAAAACATCGATTTTATTCCCTTGAATTGCTCCACCTGTATCTTCAGCAGTTGCATACCCATAGCCTTCCACGTAAACTTTTGAACCTAATGGAATGACATTTGGATCAACTGCAATAACTTTTTGATCAGGGTTTTCTTTTAGATTTACCCCTGTTGCTGTAGTACCTGAACATCCATCACAATTTGCTGTATATGCTGTAGCTTCAACAGTAATTTCTTTGGCTACAGTTGTTTCTTCTTTTGGTGTTTCCTTTGTATCAGTAGTTGTTGTAACTGGTGCAGCTTCCTCTGTAGTTTCAGAAGGAGCAGATTGCTCTTCAACATTCACCGGTTGTGCTTTCTTGTGATCCAAGTTGATGACAAGCTCATCGCCTGGATGAATAAGATCTGTATGTAGTGCATTCCATGACATTAATGAATCTACTGTTATTCCGTATTGTGAAGAAATGCCCCAAAGTGTATCTCCTTTTTTAACAGTATAAAATTCTTTAGAAGATACGGTTAATTCTTGTTCTGGATAAATTGTATGGTTTGATAGGTTATTCCACTTCATGAGATTTTCGACGCTAGTTCCGTATTCTTGAGAAATACCGGAGAGCGTATCTCCTTTTAGTACCTCATACTGTTGAGCTGATGCACTAGCCCCCATTGTGATAGTTAAAGTTGTTGCTGTTGCTAGTGTAATGAATGATTTCTTCATTATTCATCCTCCTTTTTGTCAGCTTTATTTTTGCTAACATGGTACATGCTAACACAGGAGTATATCATTACAATTACGAGAAAGTAATGAAGAGAATACATTTATATTTCACAAGAAAATTTGGATGTAATTTATTTTACCCTTAATTTACTCTACTCATTTATAATAGGATAGAACATTTACAAATTAAAAAAGAGATGCACTAATGAAGCAGCATCTCTTTTTAAGATGGGAAACTGTCCCCTGGCGCTTTAACGTATTACCGCACTCGAGGACCGTCCCGCGATGCGTTAAAGTGTTAAGATGATAGGTTCTCCTTTGGTAATGACGATGGTGTGTTCGACTTGAGCGACAAAGCTATTATCTTCAGTAATATATGTCCATCCATCATCTTTTTGTACGATTTGTTCGGCCTTTGTTGAGACAAAGGGTTCAAATGCAATGACCATACCATCTTTGAGTAGCGAATTATCCCATGGATCAAAGTAGTTAAGAATATGATCAGGAGCCTCGTGCAGTGAGGTTCCAACTCCGTGTCCAGTTAAGTTCTTAATAACAGTAAAGCCATTTTTTTGTGCTTCTCTTTGTACAGCTTTACTAATCCCATTTTTCTTTGAACCGGCTTTTGCTTTTTTGAGTCCTGCATCAAAAGCTTTTTGTGCTGCTTCACAAAGTGTATAAAGAGTCTCATCACCTTTGCCTACAACAAATGAAATTCCAGTATCTGAGTAATATCCATTTTTTGATCCAGAAACATCAATATTCACTAGATCTCCCTCTTGAATCACACGGTCTCCAGGAATTCCATGAGCCACCTCCTCATTCACACTAATACATGTGAAACCTGGAAAGTCATATTCACCTTTAGGTGCAGATAAAGCCCCTTTTTCTTCAAATAACTTTCCTGCGTGCTCATCAAGCTCTTTAGTCGTAATTCCTGGTTTGGTCATCTCTTTTAGTTCGTCACGGATACGTGCAACAATTTCTCCAATTTCTTTTAATGCTGTTAATTCTTGTTTTGTTTTTACAATCATCTTATCTTCCTTCTCTATTCAGATTCTTTCTATACTATACAAGATATGTTTCCCTATTTAAAGAAATATAGGTTTTCTATAAGATATGAACGGAAAAATAAAAGTTTCAAATCTTTTGGTTTATTTGGATGTGTTTTGTTATTCAAATGAACAGTAATCATATTGTAATTCAACTCAAGTTTTAATAAAAAAGAGGTATTATGATGGCTGTTATAATGGCGCTTAAAGCCATTGCAACACCACTTACAGCCCCCTCTATTTGCCCTTCCTTAATAGCTTGGGCAGTACCAATACCATGAGCGATTACACCAAATGCTAAGCCTTTTGCGACAGGGTTTTGGACCTTGACTATCGAGAGAATTACCCCCCCAAACATTGCTCCCAAGATTCCCGTTAAGATAACGATAATAGCTACAATGGTAGCATCAGCATGAATAAATTTCCCTACTTCAACAGCTACTGGTGTGGTAACAGACTTCACTGTTAAGGCACTTACTATTGCTTCACTTATATGAAAGACTTTAGCCAAATAGACGGCAGATAAAATGGAAGCCATACTTCCCACAGCCCCCCCAAAGAGAACAGGGATGAAATGTTTTTGTAGTGTTTTTCGATGCTGATAAAGCGGTAGCGCTAATGCAACCGTTGCTGGACCAAGCCAATATGTAATTAGTTGATGAGCTACCGAATAATCTTGGTAAGATATATTAAATGGCAAAAAAATTAAAATAATAAATATGGTCGATGTGAATATTGGGGTTGTTAATGGGTGTGGAAAACGTAGTGATATTTTTCTTGAAAACATATAACAGGTGATGGTTATCATTAAGCTAATTAGTGTGAGGATATGACTCGCGGTCATCTTTATCTTCTCTTCCCTTCATGACAAGTTGGGCCGTAAGACCTGTAAATATCATTCCTATAAATATACTAATTAGTAAAAGTAAAACAATCGTCCAACCATTTTGTAAAAATAAATCACCAAACGCCATTACCCCAACTGCAAACGGGACAAAGAAAAAGGCTAAATGTTTTAAAAGAAAATTAGACACATCGAAAATCCACTCTAACTTTACAATACCGGTTACTAAGAAGATAAATAAAATTAGCATCCCAATAATATTACCAGGAATAGGTAAATGAAAAAGCGCCACTAACCCATTTCCCACCTCATACAACAAACACAACAACAACAACTGAAAAAACCAATATAAATATCTCATAACATAAAGCATACCACATCTGGTGCCTGGCATGACCTGAATTTTGTCGAATAAAACTCCCCTCTTCCGGTAATTCAGGTGAAGGGGAGTCGGTTTTTACCTGTTTAATTCTTTCACGAAGGCTTCTGCTGTTGATTGACTTGATTGAGGATTTTGACCGGTAACAAAATTCTCATCTACAACTACATGGTTTGAAAATGCTGCTAACTTTTCAAAATTTGCACCCTGCTCTCGAAGCTTAGACTCAAGCAAGAATGGCATGAGAGAATCTAGGCCTGTCTGTTGTTCTTCTTCATTTGTAAACCCTGTTAACCTCTTCCCGTCTACGATCCATTTTCCGGTTGAAAGTTTTGCACCCACTAACCCAGCAGAACCATGACAAACAGCGCCTATCACTTTATTATTTTCTGCAAAATGGGCTAAAGTATTTTTTAGTGTGTTATTGTAAGGAAAATCAAACATTGTTCCATGTCCTCCAGGAAGGAAGATTCCACTATATTCTTGGACATTAAGTTGAGAGAGTACTAGAGTTGTATTCAGCTCAAGGGTAGCTTCCTTCCATGTATCAGGCTGTTCTTCCTCCCCCACACTGAATGGATCGATTGGAATACTTCCTCCATTAATGCTAGCGACATCGACAATAAAACCATTATTTTTTAATTCGACATACGGTTCAACAAATTCCGGCAACCATAAACCAGTGTCTCGATCATCATCAATATTATCCGTATTCGTTAAAACCATAAGAACTTTCTTCATTCATAACTACCTCCAAATCTAGATCTCGTAACTGTATATCCGAATACGGCTTCAACTAAACTTCTAGTCCTTTAAAAGTAATAACAAATTATGACAAACTTCTGTCGGTGACAGGTACTGCACGGAAATTGTCGATAGAAAAAAGCACATAGTTGCAAGTTTCCCCGTGTGCTTTTGAACCGATTATTTGGTTTTTCTTTGATTGTAAAGGATTCCAATTGTGATAATTATGTAAATAAATATAAACATGATAACAGATAGTGCAATGGTACTTTCCCCAAATAGTATCAAGGCTATAGACATACACCCATTTTGAATGAACAGTAATAAGCTAAATAGTTTTCTAACCGCTTTATGTTTTTTCTTACTTGGAATAGGAAGATTATGAAAAGGGAGTCGGCAAATAGCGTGATTTAATATTTTTATTAATTGAACCCCAGTTAATAATTGTATGAAAACTACTAACAAAAATAACCATGACCCACTAAAGGAGGAAAAACTAATAATGATTACCCCTATTATTGTTAGTCTCAGGAAAAGTCCGAATGAGTCTCCTTTACGAAGAAATGTTCTAATTAGATAATAAACAGAGGCATCGTCTCTAAATAAAGAAAGAACTCCATTTAAATACGATCTTCTTTTCACTCTCACATTGTACTCTTTAACATCAAGAAATTGGTTAGCTATGGAATAAAAAATTGTATCTGACCTAGATTGCACCTTAAGATAAGCTTCCCATGGAAAAGTGGTAGCTTTATAAATCCGCATGGAATAGAGCTGCAGTAAAATAGAAAATAACAAACCAATGATGAAATATTTAATTTCATTTGATATAAAAATAAAGCTGTAAACAGAACTATGAACAAACATAAACAACCAAGAGATACATCCGGAATGTTTTCTTCTAAGAACATACGAATAAAATACATTTAAACCTAAAACAATGGATAATCCAATGATCAAGAGAATAATAGATAGAATAGTAATTTTATGGTTTTGACTATATAACGGAAATACTATAATAACTCCAATTAATAACAATGGAAAAGAGCGAATGAAGGAAAAGATGCGCCCTCTTTTAAAATAAGAATTTTCTAACAATCTTTCTATTGGCAATAAGTATAAAAGGTCTGCTTTTTTAATGAATAACCTTATCTGAACACTTGCGATAAATCCACTTAAAACAATTGAAGACAGTAAATCAGTTGGGAAATTTTCCGGTACAGTCTTTAACCAGCTTATATAATAGTAAATTCCTGTTACAACAAGAATTAATAGTCCTATCAGAAGGCCGCCATTTATCATATAAGAAAAATAATGTGCTCGCATTTTTAAATAGGATTGAAATCTTTTATTCCAAAGGGTATTTAACTCCATTTTAATCCCTTCCTCACGAATAGAGCTTAAATATTGGCCATTCTCTTTTGATTATATAAATTAATTTTAATTGTTCCTAGCTTATTAGGCTAGGGTTATAAAACCCTTGTTCCTCTCTAAAACTCAATTACCGACAACTTTTCATGATAAAGGGGACTGTCCCAAAACAGAGGTGTCAGAAGCCACAACTTCCATATTTAGAAGAAACACTCAAAATCCCCTTTTGTATTAAATATGGTGGTGCCGCCCCCTTTTGGGATAGCCCATTCAATTACTCTTAATTTTCAAAAACAAAGTTTACTCTTCTTTCAAGTTTGTTCCATGCAAGGGCAGCACTAAATGTTTTCTCCCCTTTTGAAAAACCATCAATCATCTCTGTTTTACCTTCTTTTAATAAGAGCTTAATATTTTTCTGGGTGATACTCTTTGATAAAATTTTTTTAGAAATGGTGAAAGGGCATTTTGTTTTAGTGTATTGTAGGCATCCATAAAATTTTCCTTTGTCCACTACCTGACCATTACATAATGGGCAGGTTCCCATTGAACTTGGCTTTCTTTTTGATTTTGATTTCTTCTGGATTGAAGAGATATCATATTCACTAAAATTCCATGAATGTGAAGTATTAACGGCATCTTCAATGATCTTCGCACACAATTTTTTTACTTGTGCCATAAATTCAGGTGCAGATGCTTTTTCTTCCCCAATTTCTTTTAATCGTTGTTCCCATTTTGCAGTCATTTCAGGTGAAGCTAATACTTTTTCCCCAATCGCATCAATGAGAACCTTCCCTTTATCTGTTGGATATACAATATTTTTCTTTACTTCGATATATTTTCGATCTTTTAGCATTGTAATAATTCCAGCACGTGTTGCTTCTGTACCTAATCCCTCTGTCCTCATAAGAACTTGCTCTAGTTGTTCGTTCTCGATGTATTTTCCTGCGGTTTTCATCAGCGTAATGAGCTGGCCCTCCGTATAACGTTTAGGTGGCTGAGTTTTACCATCTTTCAAATCAATTTTTGTGACTTTTCCTGTACTCCCTTTTGCTAAAATGGGTAATTTAACTTCATGATCCTTTTGTTTTAGCGGAATGACTTTTCTCCAGCCTTCTTGAATCACCTGAGATCCCCTAGATAGGAATTTAGCCCTTTCATCGACTAGAGTGGTGATGGTTGTTGTATTTATTATGGAAGCGTCATAATGAGCAGAAATTAATCTTTTTAGAATCAAATCATATAATTTTTTTTCATCATCAGATAATTTATCGGGGTCTTTTACCTGTTCAGTTGGAATGATGGCATAGTGCTCCTGAAATCAAGAGTATTACTATAAAAGATTTAAAATATAAGTAAAATAATCTTAAAATACATGTTTTTAAAGATATCTTTTAATTTTACTTTATATTGTACAATATTTATTTGAAAATATGTTCAATGAAAATCCAGTTAAGGGTTAAGTGTAGCCTTAAAGTTTGATTAAATTTACTTAATAAACCTTGATAAAAGAGCAAATAGAAAAAGCGTGTTTTGAAAAAAGATTGATCAAAACACGCTTTTTCTATATTCAATTGAAACATCCTTTTATAAAAATTTGATAATTTTTGTGATCCTTGCTCAATTAAAGCGCCCTTTTCATGAAGACTCGACTTCAAGATAATGTTTCAAACAATCTCTCGTATTTTGCCCCCAGATTGTTGTTTAAGAAATAAATTTGGGAATTTTTAATTCAAATAATTGGAAAGCTAACGAAAAGATTGGAGGTGAAACCGTGATAAGGATTATTACCTTTATTATTTCATTAAGTTTATTAGTAATCTTAGCACTCCCAACATCAGCTCAACAGTTTGAATATCAAGCCAACCAAGATAAATCCTTTAAAAACGAAGACGAGTTTTATCAACAATTGAATAAAGAAATATATAAGGAGTTTAAAGATGCCACTTATAGTGTGAGACGAAAACTATCTTATAAAGAAATCCCGGATGCTTTAATGACTTTTGAACAGAAGACAGGGAGATACTTTGGACAACCAAAGAAAGAGCTTTCTCCTTTTATACATCCAGATAGACAAGTATATTTCTTTGCTTCTTTTGTTCAAACCAGGGATAAAGAGTATTGGAAGTATACAATTGTTGATGCAGAAACAAAACGTCAACTAGAAGGTGGAAATAGTTATCACAACTATGAAAACCCCTATGAATAAAGTTCAAAAAAGACCACAACAAGTAGTTTATGTGGTCTTCTTTAACTCCCCAATTCTTGAACAAAACTTATGTGCCCCCGGGAAACCGATCGCTGAACTGTTCAATTATAGCGCCTTATAACAGAAGACTCGATTTCAAGATAATCTTAAAAGACATTAATCATGATCTTCCGCTATTACCCTAGATTACGGTATATGAGCCTTTTTTAGAGATACTTTTATAAATCCAGTATCCAACAGCAGCTCCAATAGTATTTAATATCATATCATCTATATCAAATACTCCTAGGTTCGTTACTCTTTGTAGAACCTCAATAAACATACTGACTGATAGTGATATTAAAACGACAGTTTTATTACTTTTTACATTAATAAAAGCAGATGGAAGTAAAAAACCTATAGGAATAAATAAAAAAACAACTCCAAAAGTATTGTACAGCCAAGTATCAAAGTTATAATGATTAAAATTGAACAAGTAAGTTCGAATTGTATAAAAAGGAATATAATTATGATGAACATCACTGAAGTTGAAAATAAATATAGGTGCATAAAAACTTATCTCTAAGAAACTAACAGCCATTAAAAAAACAAAGTATATCCAAAACATTATATACCAGATTTTAGATAACTTTAAATTCACAATATCACCTCTTATTTATAAAGAGGTATATGCACGTCCTTTTGTTCCTATTCAAATCTGCCGTTACCATTTTCTTACTAAAAGAACTAAAGGAGAATGCCATTTTAAGCAATCGCCCCCTACCATTGAACAAGAGGACTTATAATGTTACTTTGACCGATAATTTGCACCTATTTTTAAGTGTTATTTTGCACATTCAACTTTAAATACCCAGCTACCTTCTATGAGAAGATTAGCTGGGTTTCTTAATTTTATTTATAGAATCATTCTGATCCTTTTAGTAAAAAGCAACTGATCATTGTTCAGCAATTGCGCCCTTATGTGGAAGACTCGAATTCAAGATAATCTTAAAAGACTTTAATAAGGATCTTCCACTATTGCCCCATTTAATGAATAAAAAGTATTCTTTATTTATCACTTGGATTTGTCACATCTATTGATATATTCACGTCCCAAGAGATGATCGTTGTACTATCTCTTACATTATTTTCCTTAATGGTTATTAGTAAAGCCATTATTCCCTCGTTAAGTTGGTGGTCTTTCATATCGTTAAAAATATCTTTAGGATTAGAATAAGGTTCATTTGGACATTCAACTAATCCATCAGTTGTTAACAAAATACGATTCATTCCTTTTCTTAGTTCTCTTATTCCTCTACTATAACAAGGAACTATTTGCTCAAACGTGTTGACTTGTCCAACCCATTCATAAAATTGTCTTTGGTTTATTTGATATTGACCAAGTTTGGCGAGCTCTGGATGAAATAGGTATGAAATACAATCCCCTATTGAGAACCACCACAGATACTTATCTTTTCTTAAAACGATTAAACAAGCTGTTTCGCCTTTAACTTTTCGACAATCCTCAATAAATTTTTCATCTTGGAACATCCTTAGTACTGTTCCTTCAAGCCTTTTTAAAGTTTGCTCATATGGCAGGGATAATATATTTTGTATTTCATCTTTACTCATTGAGAATTGCTTTAGTACTAATTCAGCACTTTTGGCTGAATTATGAGCATCTAACAGAACAACAAACTCCCAATCTTGTTTATCATCAGTCCATATTAAGCAACCATCTTCGTTCTTATACTGTCCTGCAACAGAATTCCCACCAAATCGTCCTAATGATATGTGCTTTATATTATTGATGTTAATTTGGTCTACAAGATTGGTTTTACTCCCAACCCAACTGAACTCACTAATATGACCTGCCATCTATCAGTTATTCTCCAAGTGTATTTTTATCCGATTGCATAGTTTCACAACTTCATTGTTGTCTCCCATTGGAGCATCTGGCCAATCATAAACTTCCATTGGACCCCAGTGTTCTTTTGGTGTATTTGGGTAACGAGCCACAATGTGCATATGAAGATGCGGAACAGAGTTTCCTGAAACAAGTGAATAGATATGATCGGCGTTTTCTGATTTTTTTAGAGCCTTACTTACTCTTGCCATAATTACACCAAATGCTCTTGCTTCTTCTACCGTCATATCGGCAAGTGAGGGAGTATGTCTTTTTAAATCAATCATAATATGGCCTAAATAGTTTGGCTTACCGTTTTTATCGATATGACCAACATATACATAATCGTCTTCATAAATCATTACTCCCGAAGTTGAAATATTACCAGCGTGCTTATTACAGATAAAACAACTTTCACTCATACTAATTCCCCCTTAATGAATATTATTATTATTAAAAATAAAAAATCCTATTGTCTCATAAAGAGACGATAGGATTATTATCGTGGTACCACTCTTTTGGTTTCAATTCTTTTGAAAGCGAAACATCTCAGGACTCTTTTACGGAAGTTAACCGTATAGATTTACATATCAATCTATCCACTCCTAGGCTAGTTGGGGAGGTTATTGACTGTCTTGCATCTTCCGACAGCTCTCTAAACAATAACTTATCCTTAATACTCCTAATCAAAGCGTTTGGTTTATTTATTTTTAAACATTCTATATATTCCCATTTCATTTGTCAATAATTCATTTACTAATAATTCAATTAACCTGCCCGATTGCTTAATACCAATTATTTCAAAATTCGTTCTTTAACTCAATGCTTTATTTCACAGAAAAGGGCACTTCCCTTGCTCTGGAAAAGCGCTTGATTGCGGAAGATCAAGATTATGATTATGATTGCTGCCTTTTTCTTGTTGAACGTACCCTTTACTTCAAGAAGGAAAATATTCCATAGGCTCTGTACAATGATTATAACTATTTTTCTTATAATAATTAATGCTGTCATCACTTGGCCATACGATGATAAATTCATATCTCTTTTCTTTAGTCCACTCATTTATTGTGGTAAGTAACATACTCCCAATACCCTTATTTCTAAATTCTTTAATAGTATATACGTTAGTCATATAAGCAAATGGATATGTTACTCTACCAGGGCGTGGTACTTTATGTATTAGTTCTATGTATATATGTGATACAATTTTTCCATTTTCCTCCGCAACCCAGATAAACCATTGACCACTAATAAGTGCATTCTCTAAAAAAGATTGGCATTCCTTTTCAAAATCATTGAATGGAGTCTGTTCGATTTTTTTACTTTCATCGTATTCAATTGTAAAATCCCATCTCATTCTTGTTAATTGCTTAATATCCTTTGCTTCAGCAAGTCTTATATTCATTATAATTCCTCCATTTAACAATAATTCTAATGCGACTAAACTGCTTTGTTAGAAAAAAATATAGACCGCCTTTTGACGATCCAAAACTTGTTGTTTTAACAACAAAAGCGTTTTACATTTTGGTATTTTACCATCTAAAACTGTAATAAATCCTTGGTATTTATATGTTTAATATTGTTTATACATTCTGATTTTCCTTCGTTTGTTAACATCTCATATAATCCGTCTGGTACAAGTTTAATTTTAGGGTTACCCTTAAAATTGGATAATTTTTTCCAAACTGCTAGATATTTGTTATCCCCTTCAACACCATGAATAACTTCTTGTTCATAAGCATCGGTATAGAGGAACTTGGATTCATATATAAAATCAAACTCGTGTCCCACTTCACCATAAAAAGGGAATATATTTTCGATGATACCCAATAATCTTGATTCAATAATATCTTGATTTATTTCTTCCTTTACTTCACGAATCACAGTAGATTTGCTGTCCTCACCATATTCAATGGTTCCTCCAACTGGGCGGAAGGTAATAATTCCGTCCTCTTCTGGCAACTGTTCTAACAATATTGAATCAGCTTTCCAGATAATACAAAGTGAAGAAGACCTATACCTTTGACTAATGGTAATCATTCCTCCTTAAGTTATGTACAAACATATAACATATTATTTCTTTCTTTTATTCTAAAATCCTTGTTCAACTACATGTCCCGATACACGAAAAGACGCGTTCCTCAATAAACGCGCCCTATAACGGAATAAATAATAATTAATTTTTAGAGAGGTTACGTTTAATTGTTCTAATTTGACCACGGTGATTAATTTCATCTTCAAATACGTGAAACCAGAGATAATAGTTATTATAAGGAACTCCATTTCCCCATTGTTTTTCTTCGAATAACCATTCATCGCTAAACCTTTTAAGTTGAATTAATGTTTGTTCTCTAACTTGAGATAGTTCATTCAAATAAAACTCAAGAGAATTTTTTCTTATCGTATTTCTAGCTTGTTGACCAAGTTCTAATCCGGCTTTCCACTTCTGAAGTTCAGCCTCGTTAATGTCACGTTCCTCGAATGAGATAACCTGATGGACAAATTCAATAGATGCAATATGTAGTAAAAGAGAGCCAATAGTATTCGAACCTTCATCTACTAAGTAATCTAAATCTTTTTGACTTAAACTCTTGATTTCCTCTAGGGTAACAGCCCTTGTGTGTTCTAACATAGAAACAAGTTCTCCAATCTTCTCAGAGAAGTCCCCATCAGTTTTTATCCTATAATCAATCATTTTCCTACCTCCCATCAAGTCTACATTAAGCCTACCAATTTATTCAAAAAAATATAGACTAATATTCATTAGATAGGAATGGTATAATTAAATTAAACATACAGTAATGGGCAAACTGATTGTTTCAGTATTGCCCTTTTTTAATACACGTCATCTTCAAATTTCCTAACCTTTCCTAAGCAATGATGAGTATTACCTTTATGCAGCAATCGCGCCCTATTCTGGAGTAACTACCTTAATTAGAGGTTTTCTAAAACTTCAATTTTCTTTATATCTTTATTATTATTCTTAGTTCTTCTATAACCGTCTTTTGATGATCTTTTATAAACAGATAGGTAATCTTCTACTGTTAGTAATCGGTATGTTACCCCGTCATCATTCATCACTTTTAATGTATCATAATTTACACTAGCAAACTGCCGTAAGTCTTCTTCAAATGAAAAGCCAATTTCAATATCCCCACTTATAAATTTATGTTCGTGTAAGTCCACCAAGGAGTAGTCTAGTTTTTCCATTGTCTCTTTTAATGTGTGCCACTCATTTTTCAAAAGTCTTAAAGGGACAAGGATATCTATGTCCTGAGGTGAAAACTCTATCCCTGTCACTCTTTCAAGCCCCAATGACCCATATAAAACAGGAGAAATATTTAATCTCTGGTTTAACTTCCTACAGACATTTATGAATTCCTTATAAAGATAATCACTGCTCATAATATTTCACCCCAAGGTTTTAATATCATACTTTCTGTGTATTCTACGAAAATGACTGTAGTTTTAAATAAATTGATGAATTGAAGACTGTTAAATCACTCTTCAGTTCTCCTCACCGTTTATCTAACAAAACAATTTTTCACCTATGCCCATCTTTACGTGCTTGAATATAACCGTAATAAGCACAAGTACCATTTTTTGATACGTCTTTTACATCGAAACCACACGTTTCGTAGAATTTAAAATTGTTAGCCGAAGTGTATGCGAACCAATCACCGTGTGGAAGCTTTTGAACACATAGTTCAACAAGTTTTTTACCTATTCCTTTTCCTCGATAATCCGATAAAACAACCAAATCCATTATGTTAGCAGCCATTATTTTGTCTGAGATAACTCTAACCATACCAATCATTTTGTCATTATCCCAAACAGTAAATGCCCAAGTAGAGTTATTAAATATTAAAGAAAACTTTTCCTTCTGCCAAGATGGAGTATTTCTTGACCATCCAGCATCCTCAAAAAGGGCTTCCACATAGTCAGAAGGTACTCCTTCAGTGCCTTCCCTAATTACTAAGCCATTAAAATATTGATACATATGTATTTCCCCCTCTGTTCAATTAAACTGCTGCCCCTTAACTTAGTAACAATTATTTCAAATTCTTCTAATTTTAACAAGAAGTTATCCAATTATCTGCCCTATCCATAAATAAAGAGCACAATTCTTACTCCAGAATTGCGCCCTATAACGGAATATGTATAACTAATATTTCACATGCAAATTATCTTGTAGTATTTTCTCTGCAAGTTTAATGTTTTCCTTTAGATATATAGGTATTTCCGTATGAGCAAGAATCTCTGAAGTGGTCATCCAAATAACATCATCCACTTCTTCAGTGCTTTTAGCGTAAGGTTCTCCAGATTTATGATGACACTGGAAAACTATATCAATTACATTTATCCCTGATTCAGTAACAAAGGAGGAGCTATTTACATATTTAAGACCTGTAATTTCGCTACCTACTTCTTCAAGAATTTCTCGTTTTAACGTTCTTTCCAGAATATCAGATGAAACACCTTCAATTTCACACTTTCCGCCAACTAACGAAAGGACCCCCACCAGCATGTTCCTCTTTTTCACTTCTACGGATTAAAAGCCATTTATCATTACGACGGATAGCCCCTTCTACATTTACTACAAACATAAAATTACCTCCTAAAATTCACACTTTACCTTCAATAACTTGGCCCTTTTCACAAAGAAAGAGCGCAATTCTTACTCCTGAAATGTGCCCTATTCTGGAATAAGAGTAATTTATAATTCAAATCGTTCTTTAATCATTTTGGCTACCACTTCAGCTTCCAAATTTTCATTATTAATTCTCATATAATTTTCCTTATCGATTTCTCCTCTTTCAGAGTTCAATCTAAGGCTATCCATGGTGCTTAATAAATTTTGTTCAGACTGTTCAATATTTCTTTTTGTTGGCTTTTGTTCAAGTCTATATGGTGTTCTATTCCGTTTTAGTCTTTCTTCGGCCCCAGCTTCCAACTCAACAAAATATATTTCAGCCCCTTTAGAGCTGAAGATGCTGCACATTTTTTCAACATTTTCCCAGTCCTCTTTTTGGTTGAAAGCCCATACAAAAGTAAAAATCATTCCATACTTATCACTTGAAGCAAAGGAATTAAAAATTTCTTCACGAAATAAGCTGGATAATTTCCACATTTCAGGACTAAATCCGAAAAATGGCTCAAGTAAATCAATTGTCATATGATTATGAAATAGCTTTAAATAAGTAAGTTTTGCTAGCTCATTTCCAACTGTCATTTTACCAACTGCTTGTGGTCCAAATATTAATACAAACTTCATAATCTATCCTCCTAATATTCCTAAATTTTCTCGGCAAATACTATTTCAAAGGATTATTCCATAATCCTGCCCTTAAGCTTAATAACAATTATTTCAAATTTCCATATTTTTCACAATACTTTACTCCAGAAAATGGCCCTTTAACGGAATAACATGACTGACGTTAAATTACTTTATTGTCACTTAATATCAATATCATTTAGTAAACTCCATCTTCCAATTAAAGAATTCGTTATCGGCATTTTTTTCATATCTCATGTTAGCATCAAACTTATTACCTTTTTTGCTTGTTAATCCTTTCACTGTTACAACTCCATTTTTCAAGAGAGTTTTCACCATTGTTTTAGAAGTTTTTTTCTTCATCGAAGCTAGAAATTTATCATTCTTCCAAATAACAAATTTACACCCATTTTTCCAATTACTACAGCCAAATCCTTTTTGTCCTTCGATTACACCACTTCCGCAAACAGGGCATTTTCCCAATACTTCAATTTGCTTTTTTCCCCTCGTTACCTCATTGAGAATTACTTGTTGTTCATTTTTAATTTTTTCAACAGCATCAGTTGTAAAACTAAAAATTGCATTTAGAAAATCTTGCTTGGTAAATTTTTGTTTATCAATATCAGATAATGTTTTTTCTAAGCGACCTGTAAATTCTAAATCAAATAATTCCTTTATCGGGAAGGTTTCTACTAATTTAATACCTAGTTCAGTGCAAAGTAAATTTTTATTCTGAACTGTAATATAGCCGATATCTTTTAATTTTTTTATTGTTTCAGCTCTCGTAGCCGGAGTTCCGATACTAAAGCCACTTAGAATCGTAGCCATCATTTCTTCACTTTCCTGATCATCATGCGCTTTACCACATGTTTCCATGAGTCTTAGTAATGTTTTTTCTGTATGATGTTTAGGTGGCTTCGTAATATGAGAAGTCAGTTTATGATCTATAATGCTAACCATATCATTTATATTTACAAGAGGTAAAATTGTATCCTTTGATTCAATTTTCTCCACCCTTTTCCACCCTTCAACAAGTTGTACTTTTCCCTTAGAAATAAATACTCCCTTTATTTCACTGTTATTAATTTTAGTCATAATCTTTGTTTCTTCATGCTCAGCGACATGCATGAACTGCATGATAAAACGATTTTTAATAGCCATATAAACTATCTCTTCGTCTCGGGTTAAGGACTTGGGTATTAAATATGTCGGTATGATGGCACTGTGGCTTTCCACTTTTGAATTATCAAAAACACGCTTCGCTTTTGTAAAATGGATTTCATTCTCATATGGTAATCCTTTTTTTACATTTTCTAGTACCTTTACTGTCTTATCTACTAGACTTTCTTCCAACACAACACTTGCTGTACGGGGGTAAGTAATGTATTTTTTCTCGTATAGTGATTGGGCCACCTTTAATACTTTATCTGAAGTCCATCCCTTGTATTTATTTGTGATATAGCCTTGTAAATTTGAAAGATTAAATAAAAAGGGAGGATACTCTCTTTTCCGTTCAACTTGTTTGTCGGTTATGGTTGCCGTTTGATTGGCTAGGGTTTGTTGAATTAATTCTAGCGTTTCTATGTTTTTAAATTTATCCTCATTGTTTTCAACATACTTTCCTTCGTACTCTTTTTCATCATTTGTCTTAAATGTGGCTGATAATTTAAAGTAGTCTTCTGGAACAAAGTTCCCTATTGCCTTATCTCGATCATAAATGATTTTTAATGTAGGTAATAATACTCTTCCTATATTTAAGGCCTTCCCTGCGCCTTTCTGATACTTTAACGTTGCCACCGATGTTAAATTAATGCCTATTACCCAATCAGCCCACTGACGGCTAATACCCGCATCCTGAAGTGGCTTCATTTCTGTATTTGGTTTTATGTTTCGTAGACCTTTTAGCACTTCATCTGGAGTCCATTCATTCAGTAATAAGCGATAAACTTGTTTTTTTGTCTTGAGATTATAAATAATCGTATCCCCAATGACTTGTCCTTCACGATCAAAATCACAAGCTGATATAACAGTATCTACATCATTTCTTTTGATTAGGTTGTATATAATTTTTAACTGCTTTTTGGCACCAAGATCTTCTTTTTCTTTGTTACGTGGATCACTTTTTACCTTATAGCGAAAATTGGCAGGGATAAAAGGGAAGTTTTCCATTTTCCACTTTGCCATTCCCTCATCGTAATCCTTCACATCATAAAGTTGTAATAAATGTCCAAAAGCCCATGTAACAATAAAGTCTTTACCTTCAAAGTAACCATCCTTTTTATTTCTAATATTTAACGCATCCGCAATGTTTTTTGCAACAGATGGTTTTTCTGAAATAATTACACTTAGCATGCTCCTACCTCCATCTACCTTCTCTGGGAATAAAATTCCAAACTCCAAACCCAGTAATTAAAATACACCCTTAAAAGTTGGATGAAATTCCTACAAGCTATGTATATTAACAATTTTTTAAAACACCAGAATACTTCACGGATACAATTGTTCAAATAAAACATAGATATATAAATGTTCTTCATTAAAGCTATAAATCTTTATAGAACTCACTATACTTCGCTGCTAAAGCAGCCTTTAAGTCTTTATTATCTTTCTCCAAACGTTCAATCTTAAATTTTAAGGATTCGATTATTACATCTTTAGATTTATCAGATGTATTCGGCTTATGGTTTATTACATTTTTTAAATTGTCTTGTTCATTTCTAAGCATATCAATTTTCTTTCGAATTCCTTCATTATTGTATAAGAATGACTTTGAAACCATACTCTCCTGTGACACGGTATTATAATTAATTACTTTTTTATTTTTAATCATGCTTTTTATAGTTGAGAAAACTTTCTTCTCAGTATCTAAAGACTTTTGTTTAGCTATTTCAATTATTTTTGATGTATTAGGATTCTTATTGGACACTTTTTTCTCTTTCCTCTCCCACATACTCACGTCTATTTTTGGGAATTCCACTTATATGTCCGTTATCATTGATTTCATTTAAAATTTTTCTATAGTTTTGTATCTTTTTGTTAGCAAATTCTAATGACCTCACATGGCCATTTCTGTCATAAATTTGAATATCCTTTTCTAATGCAGCAATTTGAGATTTGTAATAATCAATAAAAGAACTATCAACATGAAAACTTCTACAATTATTTACAATACAAGGTGGTTCTATGACCTTTTCAGCATATTCACATTTCATTTTAGTGCTTTTAATACACATTCCATGATCCATTCGAATTGAATCATAATTATGCCTAATCCATTCTAACTCTAAATCGTTTTCTATAGCCTGTTCATCTATATTTGTCTTGACCAGAGCACCCTCCATATCAAATTTGACGCCACCTTTGCTTTTAGCTTTAAAATAAGCTTCTTTCAAAGTCTGATCATGAATTTTTGCATACGCCAAAGTCATCTCAGGAGAAGCGTGAGCCATTAATCTTTGAACATGAACAATATTCATACCATTATTAATAAGAGTGACACCATATCTATGTCTAAATCCATGATTTTTAAATCTGTAAATTTCTCCATTAACATCTCTAATATTTGCTTTTTTAGCGAAATCATTTAGGACTTTGGAAAGGGTTGCAGTGGTCTGTGGCTTCCCTTTTCGAGGCCCGCGATAGGATACAAATAAGTAACCTTCTGGATTATTTTCCGGAGTTGAGAATTGTTTGCATATTTCTTGTTGAGACATGATGACTTTAGCTAATTCCCCAGATATCGGTACTTTATGATTTTTATACTTAACCTTTCTTTGGTCTCCAACTAACCAATAGTCACCTTTATTATCTCTTTCTAAGCAATAAATTTTTAATCCTAAAACATCTGAACCTCTAAACCCCGAACCTTCCATTATCAAAATAATTGGTACATATTTATCTCCAATAAGATGAATATTTTCAAGGACTTGGTCCCATATATAATCTGGAATATATTTAGGATTATCAAAACTCTGACTCTTGGTCCGGTGTGGATTATCGTTCGGAAGAAACAGGGCTTCAATATGTTGAGCTGATGCTTCTTCCCAATCTAGAATTTTTATATCGGTAAGAAATTTTCTCACTATGGTAAGATTACTACTTACATAAACATTCGTAGCTTTTATTTTCTGACGAGTTTTTTTATCGAGTATCATTTTATTTTTTATGAATGCTAAATAAGCAACAATATGTCTACGTTCGATATCTTTTATCGATAATCCAGGGTAATTATTGTTTAAAAAGTTCAAGAAAATAGAAAGTTCATGAAGATATCTAAACCCTATAGAAAAAGTTAAATTTTTCAGTTCTACTACTCTTGTATATAGATATTTTTTTACTAACCTTCTATATCTTTGATTTACTTTAGTGAATTTCAATTTTTTAGTGGATGTGTTCGTGTAATTTAGTTCAATAGGTAATTTATTGCCATCCCAAATATCCTTTTCCCATTCAGGTATTTGATCAAATACATCATAAATATAATTATAAAATGTACTCATTAACGAAACTGCCGGAGTAACAGCAGTACGGCTATATTTATTAACCGATTTAACCTTAATACCACATTCAACCAAATAATTAGTATATTTAAGCATCAATTCTTCTTTAGGAATTTCTAAAATGGTTTTTATATTGGGGTAGTTTTTATCTAGAAACTTTAACATCCTTCTTAAATGATGGGCTTTCCCCTCAAATACCGTTATAACAGAGTACAAACTATCATTTAGATTTTTCCCAAAATAATATTTTATTTCATTCTTTGTATAACAATTTTTACAAAAGGAAAAGTCTATTTTATTTCTAGAACGACTTAATGGCCTACTAGATTCTTTCGATATTTCCATTTCATTACCATACCAAATATCGGATTTGTAGCAAGGATATTGGTTAAGAAAATCTATAATAGTATCTTCTTTATTAACACTTTCAAAATTCATTTTTTATTCCTTTCTCTATTTAAGGCTACTTTATTATATTCTTCCCTAATGGATTTCTCTGAAGGATGGATATACATATTCATAGTAGTTTGAACATCTTTATGACCTAACAAAGCTTTTATTATAGATATTTCCAGCCCATTTTCATGAAGTTCTGTAGCCAGTGTATGCCGGAACATATGAGGGGTAATATTAAACTCTAATCTTTCTGATAGTCCCCTAAAAAATGCACTTATACTACCATATTCACAAACTTCTCCTCTTGAAGAACCTGTTAACTTTAAAAATAGATAATCACTGTCAAAGTTATTTTTTTCATGTACTTCATATATATAATCTTGTAATAAGTTTGTAGTTTCGGCCGATATATATACTAGTCTATTTTCTCCCGAAGGCGTTTTAGATTTAGTGATTAGTATTTTTTTATCTGAAAGATCAATGTTCTCAAGCTTTATGTCTAACGCTTCAGAAATCCTTACACCAGTTTCATATAATATGCTTACCAGCAACTTATTTCTTATGTTTAGTTTAGTTTGAAATATTTTTTTTAATTGCTCCTCATTTAGCTTACTATAAGGTTTCTTCGTTTCTCTAAGTTTTAGGTCATTTAGCCTGTATTTTACATTGGATTTTGTATGCTCTAAAAAAGATTTATATGAGTAATTCTTTTTAGTCGAATTTGAATAGAAGTCTAATTCAGTATCAAGTATCTCTGAATGAAACCCTGCTAGATAATTATAAAATCCAAATACCGCCATCACATTGTAATTTATAGTGTTAGGTTCCCTCTTTCTTGAACTAATACTAGATCCACCTTGTAGCCAACCTATATATTTTACCAAAACATCCATTGAAATCTTTTTAAAGTCTAACTGATTTAATTCAATAAAATCCCAATATAATTTCAATCTATAGACATATGATTTAATAGTATTTGGCGATTTATTTATAGTTCCTAAAAACTTTAGATATTTGTTTACATATAAAAAAGGAATACCTTCGTTTGAGGTTAAAAGGTAAATTACATTTTCTTCTTCATTTTTTATTTTAATAACTTTAGCCATACTACATCCTCTTTTCTTTAAAAACTATAAGGACTTTAAAAGTCTTATATAGATATTTAATATTTTAAGAAATAAAAATAAGCATCCAATTTCTTAAGATACTTTAACTACATAACTATATTATACTCTAGATAAATCAGTCACTTTCTTTTCATTCACAAATCGTTTATTGTGAATGATCGTATCTTTTGGAAGTGGAAATAACTCTTTATATTGTGATAATTTTTCAATTTTAGATAGTATATCAGGAAATGCTCGCGCCTCTTCCGTTGTGACATGTTGTGAATCTGATCTTGGATATGAAACAATCCCTTTCTGATAAAGCTTTTGTAATGTGTCTAATGTTTTCTTAGGTGGAAACTTATACATTTTATTAGCTGTTGATTGAATGCTTGATAAATTAAATAGCATTGGTGGTTGATATTCTTTTCTCTCGGAATCAATGGATTCAATTATTGATGGTTTCCCCTCACAGAATATGGCAATTTTCTTAGCTAAATCTTCTTCTTTTATCCGGCTACCTTTATCACCTTCCCACTTTCCTTGAAATGTTTGTCCTTCATGGTTAAAGGTGGCGACAACTTCCCAAAAGGGTTCACTTTTAAAGGCATCAATTTCCTTATCTCTTCTTACAATGAGTGCTAGTGTGGGAGTTTGTACTCTACCTGCGGAGAAAATATCAGACATCCCATGTGTGTTGAGTAACAATGTATAGACTCTTGATGCATTCATCCCGACAATCCAATCAGCACATGCACGTGAATAAGCTTCATAATATAAGCTTTTTGTTTGATTATCTTCTAATAGATTACTGAACCCATCTTTAATGGCATTCGGAGTCAATGAAGATATCCAAAGACGTTTCATCGGTTTACGGACTGAAGACATCTGAATAATGTTGCGAACAATGAGCTCGCCTTCCCTACCTGCATCTCCTGCATGTATAATCTCATCTACATCAGCTTTCTTTAGTAGTTGAGCAACTATTTGATATTGTTTTCTTTTACTTGCGGTTATTTCATATTGGAATTTCTCAGGAATAATAGGCAAATAATCTAATGACCATTTTTTCCAATGTGATTCATATTTTTCAGGTGCTTGAAGCTGTAGTAAATGACCTACTGCCCAAGTTATCAAAGCACCGTTGGGGAAAAATTCATTGGGATGAATTTCTATGTAACCTTGTCTTTTTACGGATGAAAAAGGCTTCGCAAGAGCGGCACCTTGATCAGGTTTTTCAGCTATAATAACTTTCATCTAGTAATCTCCTAATCAATATTTTCATATAATCAAATTCTAATGTCTAAAGGTGAAAATGTAAAAGGAGTTATAGTGAATTTTCACAATCTAGATTTAAATCGGCTTTTTGAAGAGAAGTTAAAAGAAATAAAGTATAAGTTTTGGGGAATAACTGCCAAGTCTTAATGGAGTGGGTTTATTTCAGAAATCAAGAAGGGAAACCATAAATGAATTCACATTAACTTTTCTTTACGTTAGAAAAATCAGTTAATCCCTTATTGTACCATTTTTGCTGGAATTATAGGATATCTGGCGGGGAAATCTAACAAAGATTTATTTTCTTTTTTTAAGTTACAGAAGGAAATTCATTAAGTTAAATGTTTCCTTTATTAGAAATTGATCTAGAGAGCCTCGTTTAAAATTGTTAGCCAAAAAGATTAGGGACCACCCTTTAGAGTAAAGAAATTTTATCTTTATTCGGAAGTGATGGCTCCTTCTATTTACTCTACACTCATTAAAATGGCGTTCCCATTACTACCTACTTTTATATCGGCATATTTGATATTGTTTTGAACATCAATTCCTGTACCTTCTGGGACAAAATAACTCTCTATTCCATAAATGATCGAACCCGAGCCATTCAATACTCCATTGATGATAATATCCCCTGGTGCTGATTTATATTGTTGATTCCATTCTCCTTTTAGCCTGTAATATCCTCCATATTCATGGATTCCTTCATTATTTTCCCTTAACACCACCTGGATTTTTTGTTTTCTATATTCTTCGTTCACGATCTTTGCAAGTGTTGAAATTTTATAGTTAAGCATGACATAATCCCCTTGAAGGAGTGAGCGTGGATCGACAGGTGCTAATTCTAATTTAACTAATTCTCCTTCTCTTAAGAGAGTTTCATTACCATATACTTGATAACCGATAAATCCAATTTGAAGAAGGATGATCAAAACGATTCCCTTCCATTTTGCAAACAAAAAATTGGTCCCATTGTGACCTACTCGATATTTTTTCTCGAAATATATCGCTACAATCAAAAACAAGAGACCTAGGATGAAAAATAAAACAGACTTGTGAACGAGTTCCCACGCAAGGTCATAGTACTTATAGGCAATAAATATAAACCAAAAGCAAGTAGAGACATACCATTCAAACATAACTCGTTTCGTTTTAAGCCAAAAGCAAAGTGCCGTAGTAAGTATGAAAAAACCGGCATTGTAAACAAAAAAGAAAAATGTAGTTAGATCAGGTATGACAGTTAATGTAATAAAATAACTTAGTGTCATGATGTAGGCTGTGAATCTTAATGGTGAGAGCATCTTTTTAAATTCCCAATAGCTCAGCAAATTCATCATTAGTAAGACTAAAACAACATAGTGACTTTCTGTAATCCATTCGGTCAATAAAAAATAACTGACAACATTTAAAAGTAGATACTGAAATACATTTATCCCATTTGATTGTAATTTGAAAAGGCCACCGAGTAGAATAAAGAAAAGAATGATTTTTAAATAAAAATCATCATGAAAAACGCTAGAAATAAGAGCGATGATATATCCAGTCGATAATAATGTATATTTAATGGTTATTGGCCATTTGAAGAATAAGCTCGGGATGATAAGAACGATAAGTGCTAAGAAATACAAGAATATCAATGATAAATCCTGGGTTATTAAACTAACTAAACCGAATATTGAAATAATCAAAAGGGTGGAAGCAACAAATGTCACAGTTGAAATCACAATGTTTTTAAAAGCCATATTTGTTTTTGAGTTATTTAAAAATTTTAACAAAACAATACTTCCAAATATTAATGAAAAGGCGATTGCTATTAAAATGAAAAAGAAAAGCTCACCAAAATACAAGCCCATATACTCAAATGCCTTTGAAATCAAATAAATTGAGGCAGAAATACTAAGTAAAGTAATTAAGACCCTGTCTTCTTTCTTTTTAATGAAATAATAAAAACCAATAGCGATCAATAGGATATAGAATATATTCATGAATCTCCCATATGTAGGGAAATCATGTGAAACACTTAAAAATATCATGATCATTTGTATCAATGAAAAGGATGCAAAATAGAGAATTTTAGACAAGAAAACCCTTTTATTTATCATAAAAAATAATAGTGAATTGATAACAATTACCCCAAGTAGGACTATAAATAATTGATTTTCTGACCAATCAATAAAATAACTCGATGGAAAAAGATAAAAATAAATGCATAAGTGCGCTAAGATATAGCTTAGAATATGGAACGGCTGGTATTGGGTATAAAAACTTAAAAAAATCATTGGGATAAGCCAAATAAGGAATAACAAATAGCTGTCTGCATGTGAATTATATAGCTGGCCAATGAGAGCTACTGATAGACCGAATGATATTCCTGCTGCAACAAACATCCAGCGGGATAGGAATGTCTGATTATTTATTGCTTTTGCTAATAAGTAACTCAGTCCATAAAATAATAGAATAATAACGGTACTAAGTCCGACTTTCGATAATCGTTCTAAGCCCTGCCAGTTTGAGGCAAAAAAGTATAAAACACTCGCTAACATCATACTGACTCCAAACAAATAACTTATTTGCACCACTCTTAAATTCATGTTGTCTCCCTCCATCCCCTTTTAGTGTGATCATATCTATTTTATTCTTTTTTATCTGGCTTCAATACCCTATTCATTAGAATTAATCATTATCAGTAATTTTCCCTATCGAAGATCTTTACCAGTCCAAGCCTTTTCCTGCTTTTTTACATATAAATACAATAGAGGTGATGATTATAATGACGACTATATTAATAGACCCAGGTCATGGAGGTAGCGATCCTGGTGCTCAATATAAAGGTTTTAGTGAAAAAGATTTTAATTTAGACGTTTCATTAAAATTACGAAATTACCTTCTACAAAACTATCAAGTGAATATTGTTATGACGAGAACTACAAATGAAACGGTAAGTCTTGAAGCTAGAACAAACTTAGCCAATTCTAGGAATGTCGATTTCTTTCTTTCTATCCACCATAATGCAGGTGGAGGTACAGGATTCGAAAGCTATATATACAATGGAAATGTCAGTAACCAGACTGTTCAATATCAGAATACGATTCATGAAAATATTAAATCAAGGATTGCGACCAAATACGGGGTGGCGAATCGTGGTAAAAAACGAGCTAACTTTCATGTTCTAAGAGAATCAACAATGCCAGCGTTACTACTAGAGATATTATTTATTGATAATGATAATGATTTACGATTAATGCGGAACTCACAATTTGTTAATGACGTCGTGGTTTCCGCTGGTGAAGGTGTAGCGAAAGCATTAAGATTACCAAAAAAGGAAAGTCCTCCTGCTGATGGTACACTTTATAAGGTCATAGCAGGATCCTTTAAAGAAAGAGAAAACGCTGAAAATCGCGTAGCATTTCTGAAGAGTAAAAATATTGATGCTTTTATTGATCCAGTAATCATAAATAATGAACGTTTTTACCGTGTCCAAGCAGGAGCGTTCAATGAAATAGAAAATGCTGAACAGCAAGTTGCAAAATTGAGTAGCATTGGTATTGAAGGAGCGTTCATTATAACTGATAATGAGGATAATGAAGCACCTCCTACTAAAGCACTATATAAGGTCATTGCAGGATCCTTTAAAGAAAGGGAAAATGCTGAAAACCGTGTTGCATTTTTGAAGAATAAAAACATTGATTCCTTCATTGATCCAGTGACCATAAATAATGAACGTTTTTACCGTGTACAAGCTGGTGCATTCGAGGAAAAAGAACATGCTGACCAGCAAGTAGTAAAACTCAAAAAATTAGGAATTGAGGGAGCGTTCGTCATTGTAGTAAATGGAGAAGGTGATACCCCTCCGCCAGCACCGGAAGGTTATCCAATCGAAGGTTCAAGTGTTTTAAATGGTGGACAGTTAGATCAGTATGTAAAAACAGTCAATCAAAATGCTCTTCAACTTGGACAGTTATACATTGAAATTGGTTCTAAATATGGTATAAATGGCGATATTGCTTATGCACAAGCAGTTCACGAAACAAACTTTTTTCGCTTTACCGGGATTGTAAAACCTGAACAAAATAACTATGCAGGCATAGGTGCAACTGGTCCTGGAAACCCAGGGGCAAGTTTTAAAACTCCTCGTGAAGGAGTTACAGCACATATTCAACATTTATACGCTTATGCTACAACAAAACCACTCCCTGCCAATGAGGAATTAGTCGATCCTAGATTTTCACTTGTCACACGAGGTTCTGCTCCAACTTGGAAGTCATTAAATGGAAAGTGGGCTGTACCTGGTGACAAATATGGACAACTTATTTTAGGAATATATGAAAAAAATATTAACCATGCAATCAATCATTTAGATAGACAGAAGCAAATTCTCCAAAAACGAATCAACGATATAAAATAAAGGTGAAAGAGGATCTTTCTGATCTCTATGTAAAAATAAATTACCAGAGGAAATATATTATTTCCTCTGGATTTATTTCAGGAAAAATTCAATGGTTATCCCTGATTCAGTTCTTTCCTACTGGCACGAAAAAAGCGTCGCCCGAAACAGGCCAACGCTTTTTAGTTAAGAATTAAATGCATTTAACATCCAGATATGCTGTTCTAGTGATGTTTTAATGCCGATAAATAGATCAGCTGTAGGCTGATCCTGTGAATCTTCCGCTGCTTCAATAATTTTCTTGGAATCATTAACAACGTGTTGAAAATCTTTTATCAAATGATCAACCATTTCTTTAGCTGATTCTTTCCCGTTCGATTCTTCAATTGTAGTTGTTTCAAGATATTCCTTTAATGAAGCTATCGGTTTTCCTTTAATTGTGAGAATCCTTTCAGCAATTTCATCAATATATTTTCCTGCCTCATTATAATACTCTTCAAATTTTTCATGTAAAGTGAAAAATTCTGGGCCTGTCACATACCAATGATAATTGTGAAGCTTTGTGTAAAGAACATTCCAATTTGCAAGTTGTTTGTTGAGTGCTACTACTAATTGTTGATTCATTTTTATCTCTCCTTTTAACTTTGTACAAACTAATTATATACTTATTTATAATTATTATCAATTAATAATCGTTATAAAAATGTTTTTTTCCTTTTACTTCATTATTGATTTCCATCATTTCTTATTTCATACATAAAAACAGATTAATTTTAAAGGGTTGACAACTATAAAGAGATTATCTTTTCTTTTGTTCTGTTTTAAATAGTATGTCTAATCATTATTTGTGAAGGTTCGCTATTTCGTCCCTCCTACCTATTAGTGCCTCTGGCTTGCTATGGTAAACTATATGTACACAGTGAATCAGGGTGGGCAGTGGCCACTTTCCTTCTGAAGGAGGTGGTGGCGTATAATCACATTTTATGAGGCCTTAACGTTAATGATCACGTTTAGCTCATTGATTGTTTCAGTGATAGCTGTCGTTATTTCTTCAGATAAAAAGAAATAACCCCACCCTGCTAGCGCTCAAACTGTAGGGTAGAGTTATATTTCTTCTCTCATGGGCCGCTGCACTTACTGCAGAAGCTGTGTATAAGGACATTGGTTGCCGCCAATGTCCTTATTTATTTGGTAACATTATTATACCATTCTATCCTGAAAAAAAGGAATCATGACTTTTTTGCGGATTGTATTACTTTTCCTAATTAGATTCTTTTTCATTCACAATTACTTTTACTTTTGGCATAACGTGCATATTTCTTGCTGTTACATGTGGCTGTACATAATATGTTCCACTTTTCTCAAAGGTTGTTGAGGCTGAGTATATTCCATTTTGATCATGCTTCGCTTCTAACATAATACTTTCTTCTTTACCCTTTTCATGCCATATTTCAAACATTACTTCTGAAGCATCTTGAACGATATCGCTCCCTTGGGTCACTTTCACTTTAAGATTTATTTCATTCATTAACTTAATATTTTCTGGAACCTGGATTTCCGCTTTTAAGGGTTCGAGTGAACGATTTCCATCTTGACCTTCTTTTGCATTTGCCGTACAAGCTGTAAGAACAACGACGATTGCTAATAATACGAAATGTTTTACATGTTTCATTGTGATCTCCTTTTCTAATGCTAAATTTATTATGTGCCTTTCTTTTAGGCTCTTTTCGTAGTGATTGTTGTTTTTCGGGGATAGCAACTGGTCGGTGACCGTTCCTTTCCTCTGCAGGCACTTGCTTTCCGCGGGGAGGAAGTCGAGCCTCCTCGGCGTTCCGCCTGTGGGGTCTCGACTTTTCCTCTACTTCCCGCAGGAGTCAAGTGCCTTCCGCTCCAATCCACTCTGCGTTTTCCATTTTGCTTAAAAGCAACAATCTTTTAAAAACAGCCTTCTTTTAAGTAAGCACTATTGGACATTCTAGACAAATTTACAGAAAATTATTAGTGTGATACACAAAAAAATAAAAACACATAAATTCTTCATAATTTTTTACTATAATAGTCTTTAAACATTGTAATAAGGAAAGGAAGTAAAATTAGTGAATAATATTAGCGTGCTTATCATTGATGATGATATAAATATTAGAGAAATCATGAAAATTTATCTTATAAAAGAAGGTTACGATGTAATAGAAGCAAACGATGGAATTGAAGCACTTTCTTTATTAGATAAGCAGAAACCAGATCTATTAATTATTGATATTATGATGCCTTATATGGATGGCTTTTCTTTTATTAAAGAAGCAAAAAAAATGTATGATGTTCCATCTATTTTTGTTTCTGCCAAAGGGGATGATGAAGATAAGATAAGAGGGTTAAAATTAGGAAGTGACGATTATCTAGTTAAGCCTTTTCATCCCGAAGAATTTATGGCTAGAGTTGAAGCTGTATTAAGAAGAACAATTAAATTTAAAAATGAGACGATGAAAATGGGTCCCTTTTCCTTTAATTTAACTTCTCGAAGTGTCCAATTGCATGGAATTCCATTAAAATTGACGATTAAGGAATATGATCTACTATATTTCCTAGCTTCACAATCTGGAAAAGTGTATACCCGAGGACAGCTATTAGATCAAATTTGGGGACGTGATTACGATGGAAGTGATCGAACTGTTGACACACATATCAAAACGTTGCGCTTAAAAGTGGGGAATGATTCCAATTTCATTCAAACAGTTTGGGGATATGGATATAAGTTTGAGGTGAGAAGTTGAAATTTACCAATGTCACATTAAATCAAAAGATCGTAGTTCTTATTATATCTTCCCTTCTTTTTACCATTTTGTTTTCTTATTTTTTTATCACCTATATATATAAGAGCTTGTACATTAATAATGTGAAAGAAACCTTAGTTTATCAAGGAAAACAAACGGCCGCTCTATATCCACATGGATCACAAAGTGATGGGTTTAAAGAAAAAATCCAATGGTACAATGTGATATCACCTTATGAGGTCATATATGTCGATCAAGTAAAAGATCTTAAAGAGAATTTCCCTTATAAAATCGATAATCAAGTTTTATTAAGCAAGAAAGAACTAAATCGATTAAATCAAGGTGAGCTTGTAGAGAAAGAAGGCTATGTAGAAGAGTTTAAACGAAATATTGTGGGAGCCATATTTCCGTTAATGAAAGATGACAGACTCACAGGATTTGTTTATATCTATGTACCATTAGCTGAAATGTCAGAGGTTTTTCAAACCGGAATTCCCATTTTGGTTATTGTAGGTGTCATTTTCTTTTTAGTGATTTTTCTTATTTTGAATTCTCTTCTAAACTCTCTTTTTCTTCCAATGAAGGAAGTTCAATCTTTTTCCAAGGAAGTGGCTAAAGGAGATTTCAGCAAAAGAGTTACTGTGAGGAAAAATGATGAAATTGGTGAATTAGCCACCATGTTTAATAAAATGGTGGATTCCTTGGAGAAACAAGATATAGAGAAAAAAGAATTTCTGTCAAATGTAGCGCATGAAATCCGTACGCCCCTCACATATATTACTGGATATGCACAAGCAATACTTGATGGTGTTTATACATCTAAGGATGAAAAAGACAAAAAGCTGGCGTTAGTAATCAAGGAATCCAATCGTATGAAATTATTGGTTCAAGATTTGCTTGATTTAACACGAATCCAGGACAAAAGCTTTGTTTTTGAAAAACAGCTTTTACCTCTTTCGCAGTTAATTATAGAGACACTTGACCTGTTAACCTATCCGTTAGAACAAAAAAGTATTTTGCCTGTAAAGAATTTAAATGATGAGATTATTATAGAAGGGGATCAAAACCGTCTGCAACAAGTGCTTATAAATGTATTAGACAATGCGATTAAATACTCCCATGAGAACAGTGAAATTGTTATTGAAACTTTTGAGGATCAATCTAATGCATTTATCACTATTGAAGATCATGGTATAGGTATCCCTCAAGAAAAACTTAAAAGAATCGGTGAAAGATTTTATAGAACAGATCTATCTCGTTCTAGGGGCACTGGAGGATTTGGATTAGGCATGTCGATCACGAATGAAATTGTCCGAAAACATGGAGGGTCGATAGTGATTCAAAGTGATATAGGAGAAGGATGTAAAGTAATGATTCAACTGCCATCAATATAAAATGAGGATAACCAATGGGTCATCCTCATTTTTGAATGAATTAGAATAATTTCTTAAAAAGCATCGTTAGTTGTTACTTTTAGTTTTCGAACAAAGCTCATGATTCCTGCAATTAGGAATAGGATGCCTGGTAAAAATCCAAAGCCAATTGTTCCTAAACCAATTACAAGAGCAGCCAGAATAAACATAATCCCAGCTAAAACTGGCTTTTTATTGCCTTTAATGGCAATAGCACCAATAATTCCAAGAATGACTGATATTAGTCCTACTACTAATAAAAATGGACCTACTGATTCAATAATTGAGATTACCGCATCAATATCGCTTTGTGTTAATGTAGGATCACCATTAATTTCTTGGTTCATCCCTTGTTGAAAATCAGGGTTGTCAATCAAAGCATTAACGAATATTCCAGCTATTGCAAACAATCCACTTAAAATCACTCCAATAACTGCTAATACAATTTCCCCGGTACGTTTCATGAAAATTCCTCCTCTGCAAATATCTATATTTGAATATGTACCACTTTACTATACGAATTATGCATGAAAAGGTTTCAATAATTCAACAAAAATCAATCGCAAAATTCGACATTTATCGGAAGGATTCTCTCATTTATTAAAAATCTTGTGTAGAATTATTTTTTCCCAAAGTCTCCATGGAAGCATTAGCTGTATGGTATTCATCCATTTTACCCCTTTTCCTATAGGATGTCTTAAAGGGATATATCTGCGATTGTCTACTAGTGATGCAATCAGACTAGCTACTTGTTTCGGGTTACCATAGCTCAATTTCCCCTTTTTCATTTGAGCTTCAATCTTCTCCATGTAGTTATAATAAGGGGAAGATTTATCTTGAGAAAGTAGACTTACTTTCTTTCCTGTTGTCCAAATATTCGTATTGAAGGAACCAGGTTCAACCAATGCAACAGTAATTCCAAAGGGCTTTAATTCCAGCCTAAGACTCTCACTATATCCCTCTAAAGCATGTTTTGATGCAACATAAGGAGAAATTCCAGGAAAACCTACAAGTCCGCTGATACTACTAATATTTACAATCAATCCATCCCCTCTATTCCGCATTAATGGAATGATTGTGTTTGTCATTCGAATTACACCGAAAAAATTAGTTTCAAACTGCTGCTGATATTCATGGATTGTAATTTCCTCACAGAAGCCTCCCATAGCAAATCCCGCGTTATTTACAAGTACATCCACTTTACCAATCGAATGAATGTATTCCTTAAATACCAATACTGAATCATCGTTTGTTACATCTAATTCTTGAATTATTATAGCATTATGTAAATTTTCCTTTCTTGCTAGAACCTCTAGCTCATCTGATTTCTCTAAATTTCTCATGGTGGCAATGACTTTAAATCCTCTTCTAGCAAATTCTAATGATGTTAATAATCCAAATCCGCTGGATGATCCGGTAATAACGGCGATTTTCTGTTCCATTTAAACCCTCTCTTTTTCGTGATAACAATCTTCATAGAGAAATAAATATTACTTACTCTTTTTAATATTATTAAATATCTCCAATGATAGAAAGAGACTGAACCAAAATAAATGGTCAGGAGGCTGTCCCAAATTGGCGCCGGAACCACCATGTTCGTCCGTAAATAGAAGATGTTTTGAGGGTTTCTCTTCTATTTACTGAAATAGTGGTTCCTGACACTTGCTTTGGACAGCATCTTAACCCATCTGGCCAATCTCTTGCTCTTACATCAGAAATACTATATTTATTTAAATGTCACGTCTTAACGCACTAAGTACGTCAATTTTGGTCGCTTTACTTGCAGGTTTTAATCCAGATAAAACAGCTACCAATATACTTAATATAATACATGTAATCGTTAAGTAAGGTGGGATGTATGAAAGAGAAATTGGCCTTGTCATCTCTTGTTCAAAAAATTGTTTTATCGCAAACGGTAAGGCAGCATTAACAGAGAAGCTGATAAGATAAGCAACAAGTGCTCCAAGAATAGCCCCTATCAACCCAATGTAACTACTCTCAAGTAAGAATATCTTCTTGATGATTTTTGGATGTCCGCCAATCGCTTTCATGATGCCGATATCTTGAGTTCTCTCAGTCACAGCCATCGACATGGTATTGTATATTCCAATAGAAGCGATTAAAAGAGCAATCGTCCCAATAAAAACCAATCCAAACTTTAAAATCGAAAAGACAAGATTTACTTCCTCGATCTCATCTACTACAGAATATACATAATATCCTTCATCTTTCAAAGATTGAGAGATGTCCTTTACCTCTTCCATAGAATTAGCGTAAATCGTTACTTGTTGATATTCTTGATTTGTTGTTGGATTCTTTTCCCCACTAGCAAATTTATTGATTTTTTGCAAAACAGTATCTGAAATAAATATTCCACCGTCCATTAGCCAATCCTTCTTAGGGGCTTTAGCAATTCCGACGATTTTTAGGGATGTTTCTTCTGGAACTTCCATATTCCCTTCGGATTTAAATGTTTTTAGTAAAAGCGTTTGATTAAGGAGGCTCTCTTTATTACTATAACGAAGCTCCTTTTTTATTTGCCCCTTTTCATTATAAATTTCTTCTGGGGATGGCTCTTCATCAATACTCTTGTAGAGTCCTTCTTTAAAATGGTATCCAACAATGACCTCATTTGGTTTTTCTGGCATTCTTCCTTCTTTAAGCTCGAATCCAGCCTTTTTTTCAGAAGGGTAATGAACAACTGACAGGGACGTTTGGGCGAGATAATTCCCTAATTCTACTTGCGTTAGTGCATCTACATTTTTTCTTCTTGTCACAGCTTTTACATTAGGGATTTCTTCAAACCTTTTAATATCTTTATCTGTAATACTGGAATCACCACTCCCTTGTTCCTTACCGTGAATTTCTATTTGTGTCACACTTCTGTCCTGCGTAATTTCACTTATTATATGCTTATGTAAACCAAAACCAACAGAAGCTAAAACAATTAAGAATGCGCATCCTATACTTGTTGCTAGTATCGTCATAAATACTCTCGAACGATTTTTTTTCATGTTTTTTCGAATAAAACGAAACTGATCTTTTAATTTCATGAAACCATCCTCCCTTCTTTTAATTCTCCATTTTCTAGCGTAATCACTCGATCTGCGGTCGCGGCGACTTTTTCATCATGTGTGATAATAAGGAAGGTAATTCCTAAATCTTTATTCAATTCTTTAATAAATTGAAGTAATTCTTCTTCAGTTTCATTATCCAAGCTACCTGTAGGCTCATCCGCTAATATAATTGGTGGATTTAACACCAATGCACGAGCGATAGAAACCCTTTGTTGTTGACCACCAGATAATTCAGATGGATAATGATGTGCAAATTTCTCCAATCCAACTTTAACAATCATATCCTTCGTTTTACTTTTTCTTTCCTTTTCATCTATTCCTTTCATAACAAGTGGTAGTTCAATATTCTCGTAAGCTGTCATGCTAGGAATCAATTGAAAGCTTTGAAAGATAAATCCCAGGTTTTCTAAACGGAAATCTGCCCACTTCCCTTCATTTAAAGATGTAACATCGATACCTTTAATCATGATTGAACCTGCAGTTGGTTTAATATATCCGCTTATTAAATTTAATAATGTAGATTTTCCTGATCCACTGCGTCCAACAATCGAAATAATCTCTCCTTCATTAACAATAAAATTGATATCCTTTAAAACCGGAACATGTTGCTTATTTCCTCTTTTACCAATAATAAACTCATGACTTAACTCATCAATTTTTAACATCAATAACGGCCCCCTAAAATAAACTACATAAAATTAAACGAAAGAAATAAAATAAACCCTACACAAAATGGAAAACTTTTCACTTTAAAGCACTAGGGGACGGTTCTCGATTACGTTACCGCGGTAACGTAATCGAGAACCGTCCCCTTTTACCCAATAGTTATGAATCATTTTTTCTATATACCATAGACTAGTTTGTGCCGTTTAATTTATATCACCTAAGTAAATAGGTGTGTGATGGTTATTCACTTTATTTCTTAGATGTTTTCTTATGCTATCAGGGTACATTCTCACTTTATCTATTGATGAAATTGCTACCCATTCCACCCCTGATTGATGTTCGTCAGGATTGAAACCAATAAATTCTTTTTGTTCAGGATCTTTTAGTTCACAAGAAAATAAATATTCAACTTGATGTACACTGTAGTCATGCTCACTATGTTCATGATTTTTTCCAATATACTCTCTCACAAAAATTAAATCATTAATGATAATTTCAGCTCCAATTTCTTCATGGCATTCCCTTGTAAGAGCTTCATGAAAGGTTTCTCCATGATGTTGACCACCACCTGGAAATAAATAAAACACTCCATCTTCATCCTGATTTTTCGTCAATAGGATTCTATTATTTTGAATAATGACCGCTTTAAGTGAATTTCGGACATGCATGAATATTCCCCCATTTATTTAAATAGAACCATATAATACCAGGCTTGTGTAGAAATTGTCTATTAATATTCCCCCATTTTTTATGAAGGAAAAGCTCATGAGATCTGAAATGCTTCAATGAGAGCATTATAAAGCTTGGGATCCTGAGCTACTTAAAGAAAGAGATAATGCAAGACAACAGAAACTAACACTTTTTTACTTCCATAAGAATAGTGTTGGTTAATAATTTGAAACGGGCTGATCCGTATTGGTTCAGCCCGTTTTATTTATAGTAATATCATCTTTTTCCTGCCAATATCATAAATCGATGCTGCTTCACATCAAAGTAACCCTTTTCTTCAATAGTTTGATGAATCTTGTAAAAGTTTTCTTCATAAGATTCAAAGGAAAAATCAGTTATCTGCCAAGGTATTGCTTTTAAATAATAAATGAGGGCACCTACATCATAGAATCTTTGAAATGGAAATGCTTCCTCAGCTTTTAAAATCTGAAAACCTGAATTCTTTAATTCGTTTACCGCATATTCTAGATTCCAATGAAGAAAATCATTCGGTATTGGTGCACCCAAGGAGTTATTAATTTCTAAACAGTCCTTTCCGCCTACTTGTTGTGTTAGAAAGAAACCATCACTTTTTAAAATTCTTAATACTTCCTTTGGGTCATATGATTCATGTTGGTTGATAACGAGATCAAATTCCTCATGTATAAAAGGAAGTTTATTGTCTTCTTCAATAGCAAGTACTGACACACCTAATGGCTCTAACCTTTTCTTTGCAATTGGAAAGTTGGGCTTATATCCTTCTGTAGCACATATTTGAGGCGGGAATGGATATAGATTGGATAAAAACTCTCCTCCACCAGTCCCCATATCTAACATTGAGCTTGCCTTATTCATCAATTGTAATGCAAGTGAACCGTAAGACCAATGTAAGGGTTCGCTTTTCACTCTACCTGTTTCTGTAATAAAGGAAAAGTCCCAGCCTGTAAATGGTTGCTTAACTTGTTCTATCCATTTATTAAAATTTTCATCGAATTTCATCATCTTTTCATTTCTCCTAGTTTTTATTCATTAATTACTAGAATGTTGGAGGTGGTCTTGCACAAAGGTTGACAATCCATTTTTATAACTTATGTAATCTCACAATTATCACTCCACTATAACCTTATGATACCATATTATTCCCATTATAATATTCATAATTTTAAAAAAAGGAGAACCTTGGTGTCCTCCTCCAACTGACGGGTATGGTTAAAAACAGCCGCAATCTTTTTTTCGACGGTTATGACAGTTATAATCATCGTGATAACGTCTATTATCCATCCCTCCGAATAAATCTCCGAAACAGCAACGTCTCCGGGAATCCCCCGCTACATCGTCATGATCACGGCGGAGCCTATTTTCCTCTACTTTTACTTTATTGGAGCGAATATTTACTACATCTGAGTTAATATATATCGGACTATTTCTATTGTCTGACATAAAATCCCCTCCCTTCCTCCTTACTATTATTAATATATTTTGGATTTATTTTTTTGTATGGACATGTATCTTGTAATTTCAACTTTTTTAAAAATGTTCTAGGGGAAAATGTATAGTAGCAGCCAAAAAGGGGATTGGAAACTGTTACAACTTGCTTTATTTTCCTAACGAAAAAAAATAGGCTCAGCTCTGTTTAAGAGCCGGCCATTAAGAGGTTGCTTTATTCCGAAGCCGTGAATGGTATAGATCGAAGTAAAAGCCTTGTTCCACTAGAAGTGAATCATGAGAACCCTGCTCAATAATTTCACCTTGACTTAATACAAGTATCTGGTCAGCATTTTGTATCGTATTGAGACGATGAGCAATGACAAAGCTTGTTCTTCCTTTCATCAACCTCTCTAATGCTTGTTGAATCTTTATTTCCGTAACAGTATCTATGCTGCTTGTAGCCTCATCTAATAAAAGAATAGATGGTTTAGAAAGAACTGCTCTAGCAATAGATAATAGCTGCTTTTGACCTTGACTAATCCCTGAGCCGTCATGATTTAAGACAGTATTAAATCCATTTGGAAGACTTTTTATAAAAGAATAAGCATTGGCCATTTTAGCTGCTTCTTCTACTTCTTGATCACTAGCATCTAGTCGACCGTAACGGATGTTTTCAAGAATAGTACCTTGAAATAAAAATGGGTCTTGCAATACAAATCCCATTTGTCGTCTTAAGCTTTCTCTCTTAATACATGTTAATTCCTTATCGTCAATAAACACTTCACCACTATGATAAGGATAAAATCTTGCTATAATATTTAAGATTGTTGTTTTTCCAGCCCCAGTAGGACCTACCAAAGCGATTGTATCTCCACTTTTCACTTGAAACGAGATATTCTCAAGTGTGGGTGTCTTCTCATCATAGGAAAAAGACACATTTCGAAATTCGAAATCTCCCTTTATATCTCGAATTTCGATTGCACCGATACTATCTGTTTCAACACCCTCATCGAGTATTTCAAACACCCTTTCTGCACCTGCTATTGCGGATAACAGTGTGTTGAATTGATTAGCCAAATCATTTAGAGGTCTTGTAAATTGTCTCGCATATTCTGTGAAAATGACGATAATACCAACAGTGATTTCTCCATTTAATACAAAAATTCCTCCAACTAAAGCAATAACCGCGAAACTTAGATTATTTAAAACGTTCATTAATTTTGGAATAAATCCTGAATAGGTTTGTGCCCAATATGCTGTTCCTTTTAAGTTGTTATTTTTTTCAGTGAATTCTGAGATAACCCGATTTTCTTGTGAAAAAGTTTTGATGATTTTTTGCCCAAATACCGTTTCCTCAATATATCCATTAAGTTTTCCTAAATTATCTTGGGTCTGCTTAAATAGTTTACTTGTTCTATTTGTAATCCACTTCATCCCAAAGAACATGATAGGAATAATAAGCATCGTTATTATTGTCAGGAGGGGACTTAGCCATAACATAACGCAGACTGTCCCTGAAAGGATCAGAAAACTAGAAAAAATTTGAATGAGAGAACTATTGAGAGTAGTGCTTACATTCTCGATATCATTTGTTACTCTGCTCATAAGTTCCCCACTTTGCTTTCGATCAAAAAAAGGAATGGGAACTTTATGGAAGTGTTGGAATAACTCATTTCTCATCTTATAGACAGTTGTTTGAGCAATGCCAATCATCCAATAGTTCTGAAACCAGATAGCCACCGAATTCAGAAAATATATAACCCCTAACCCAATGAGAAGTGAGATAAAACCAGTCGGATCACTTGTTACGATAAAGTCATCAATTGCCATCCCCACTAAGAAAGGTCCTAGCAAGTTAAATAAGGAGCTTAACATAACCATTACTAAAACTAGTAATAGGTACCTTTTATTACTTGATAAATAACGCCAAAGCCTCAAGATTGTACCCAACCAGTTTTTTATACTACCTTTTTGATTTGTTTGAGAGGATTTATTCGTATGCTTTCTCATGATTAACAGTCTCCTTCCCAAACTGTGATTGAAAGATCTTTTGATAAAGGATAGAAGAGTTCAATAAACGATTATGGTCTCCTTGACCAATGATTTTCCCATTATCTAATAGTAAGATAGAATTTGATTCAATAGCAGTGCTTATCTTTTGTGTGATCAATATTGTTGTGCATGAATAATTTTTTAAACATTTTAATAGCTTTGCTTCCGTTTGAAGATCAAGTGCACTAGTGCAATCATCAAGTAATAATATTTTTGGCTTTCTAACTAGAGCTCTTGCGATAGAGATTCGTTGTTTTTGTCCTCCAGATAAATTGATTCCACGTTGTCCAATTTTTGTGTCATACCCGTTAGGTAATTCAGAAATAGTCCTATGAATCTGTGCATCTTTTGCTGCTTGTATAATTTCTTCTGAAGTAGCTTTTTCCTTTCCCCATGCAATATTTTCTTTAATTGTGCCTGTGAAAAGCAGCGCTTCTTGTGGTACATAACCGATATCATCCCTAAGGTTCTTCATTTTATAAGATTTGACATTTACATCATCGATCAAAAGATCTCCAATTGAAGTATCATATAGTCTTGGGATTAATTGAAAAAGTGATGATTTCCCTGATCCGGTAGCTCCCATGATAGCCATTGTTTCACCTTGATTTAATTTGAAATTTACGTCTTTTAATATGTGTTCATCATGATTTGGATATGTAAAAGAAACATTTTTAAACTCGATTTCTCCTTTTTGAATCCGTAATGAGTTTTGAGCATCTTCCGAATCCTGTAAATCGACATCCGTTTCTAATACTTCAATAATTCTATGGGAGGAGGCTTTTGCACGAGAGAAATTTAAAATGATAAATGAGAAAATCGAAAATACAGAGGTAATTCTTGTTGCATAGTTGATAATGGCAACAACTTCTCCTACTTTTGCACCACCGCTATTCACTTCAATACTTCCAAACCAGAGAACAAATATGATGGATAAATTCATAACAAAAAGCAAAATCGGAAGAGTTACTTCCATTAAACGAAGTGCTTTTGTCGTGTTATTTTTCAACTTTTGATTGGATTGTTTAAAACGGTCAATTTCAAAATTTTTTCTTAGAAAAACTCTAATGAGTCTTATTCCAGTTAGATTTTCTCTGATCACTTCATTGACTGAATCTAATTTTTGCTGAACAGTCTTGAATTTTCCCCAACCTTTCTTGAAAATAATGATTAGAAAAATCCACAGAAAAGGAATGACTAATATAAGCATTAGAGCAAGATGAACGTTTACAAATAAAGCCATTACCGTGGCACCAATTACAAGTAATGGAGCTCGAAGCATAATTCTAAGACTCATGAAAACTGTATTTTGAATTTGAGTTACATCATTGGTCATTCTCGTTATGAGGGAAGAAGTTGGAATTTTATTTAAATTGGCGAATGAAAAGGTTTGTATTTTATTGAATAATCTGGAACGCACATCATATCCAAAACCTTGACTAACATGAGCGGCAAAAAAGGAATTTGTTATTCCGGAGAAAAATGCGATGAATGACATCCCTACCATTATTCCACCCCAAAACAAAACGGAATCTAAATCTCCTTTAAGAATTCCTTCATCAATAATTCTTGCCATAAATAAAGGATGTAGAAGTTCTACAGTAAGCTCTACTAACATTAAAAACCATGCAATAGCCATAGGTATTCGATAGGCTTTAAGAAACAAAAATACTTTCAAAGTGACACAACCCCTAATCAAGCTTTTTTTCTTTTAACGATATAAAAAACCCTACCTTAATTGATCAAAATAATGTAACTGAAGGGGGAGATCCCAAAATTATAGTGTCAAATATGCTTAATGTCTAAAACAAAGATTTATAACCCTTATAATTGTATTAAAGGGTTATAATCACAGAAAATCTACTTTTTTGACACACCTTTTGAGTTACTAATTAAAAAGCCAATGTCTTAGAGATGATCTTATAAAAATCTTTAAATTGTAGTAATGAATAAGATAGTTAAAATCCATGTTCAACAAAATTCATCATTTTTAAGAATACTTGTCTAACCCGAATAGAATCTAGAATATACTCGGGTAAGATGGCAATTAGAAAATCGTATAAACTTTTTTTCGATGTAAAGTCTCTAGTAAAAAGACAAATTAGATCTTGAGTAGCCGTTAATGGTCTTAGTTGAAGGGATACTTTATAGTTTTGTAGCATTGGATTTTTAGTTAACACAAAACGGTAATCATCTAAACTTGTAAATAAAGAAGAATCTTTCAGATTAAAATAAACATGAGAGTGATTCATAACAATACCCCTTTGCTTCAAAATATTTAATAATGCTACTTTTCGTCTATTTTTAAATGGTTTCCTTCTTAATTGTGAATACTTAAATACAATATAGTATTAAACTAAATAGGGATTACTGTGCCTATTCCTTAAGTAATCAGTAATTAATCGTTCTGTACCTTATTTTACTATACTGATTTAGGTATATAATTACAATGAATACTAAAAAGCTAAATATATATAAAACTTCAGAGACTCAAAAGTATTAATGTTTCTCATAGCAACTGTTTACATTAGGAGTTTAGGCTTCTTAGCAATTACAAATCATAATTTGATTTCCATCTATATCTTCAATATTAAACCAAATGGTGTTGTCATTTACCTTTTCAATTTCCCTAGTAATCTTTATTCCCTTGTTTTTAACAAATGTATAAGCCTCTTCGATGTTTAAGGTGAAGAAGTTGAAACATGGGTTTTTTGAAGGGGAATGTTGAAATGATGCATCGAATGCATGGTCATCTAGTGTTATGCCTGTATCCCCTTTTACAGGGATATTGTAAACAGGTGAATGAACATCTTCTAGATTTATTTCTAGCCCAAACAAATCAGAGTACCATTGAGCAGCTTTTTTTAAATCCGTTACATGAATAAAAACAGTATTTACTTGAGCAGAAATCGGCCCAGTAATTGAGGATTTTTTCTTCATCTTCCTGCCTCCCTTAAATTAATATAGACCTTAAACAATCGAACGAGTGATGCCTCCATCTACTTTAAACGCTGAGCCTGTGATACCGGAAGCCTGATGCGAAGCAAGAAAGACAACTAGATTTGCGACTTCTTCTGTTGACACAAATCTCTTCAGTACTGATGAAGGTAGACTTTCAGTAAATAGTTTTTTTTCAAATTGTTTAAAAGACTCCCCAGCCTCTTCAGCCATTTCAGTAATGGACTTCTCAACTTTTTGAGTTTTAGTTGGACCTGGTATAAATGCATTTACCGTAATATTAGTATTTGTAAGTGATTCCGCAAGACCTCTCGAGAATGCTAGTAGTGCAGCCTTGGTTGTCCCATAATGCACCATTTCACCTTGAAAAAAACCTGGAGTGATGCTTGTATTATTCAGAATACGCCCCCAATTTTTTTCAATCATCCCTTTTGCAAAATGTCTGGATAGGCGAATAGCGGACATTAGATTCGTTTCAATATATAAATCCCAGTCATCATCTGATATTTCAAAAAATGGTCGAGGTTCAAAAATGCCAAGATTATTAACCAAGATATCGGCTTCTGGGCAGGCAGAAATAAGATTTGATACCTCAATTTTTTTACTGAGGTCAGCAGTTACACCCGATATTTCGGTTGATGGGAATTCTTTTCTGAGAATCTCCAGACTTGAAAGGACCTTCTGTTTGGATTTGCCATTAATCATAACAGAGGCACCTGCCCTTGCTAATGTTTTAGCAATGACAAACCCTATCCCGCTAGTTGAACCGGTGATTAATGCTTTTTTCCCATTTAATGAAATATTCATACATACACTCCTTCTGTTTTTTAGATAAGGGTATATCAATATGTTTACATTTATAAGAAAAGTTTATATAAACAATATATGTAAAGTATTAACATTTACAGTTCGTTCAAGAGGCAATTTCGTTCACCATGTTTTGGATATTTTCCTACAAGGTGAATGGCGCTAATTATGCGCTTATTAATCCACATCCGGTTATCATGAGTGTTAAGACTTTCAAACACCATATCTCTTCCTTCTTTTGTGGTGACATAATGATTAGGTAACCCATTTAAACTTAAGGAGATAATATCATTTCTGCACTTTTTACACCGACAAAATGTTTGATAATCTGGACTTAACATCGCAACTTTTACAAGTGTTGTGACAATCTCTTCCATTACATTTGTAAATCCTTTTTCCAATAAGAACACATCCAATGTTAAATATTCTCTTTTTATTATAAAGATTATCATAAAGGGATAATAATGGTACAAAAACTTTACAATTTTCTTATAAGCAGTTGTTTATAAGATTTAGTTATCGTCCCTCTTTGGAAAACGTTTATTTTTATTTTTTATCAAACCTAATATGATAGGTACATATTAATTATGAGGAGGAGTTTTTGATGGATATTAAAATAATCAGGCCAGAGGATACATATGAAATGAGACAAGCGATATTACGCCCTAATCAAACAATCGAAGAATGCCAATATCCTGGTGATCATGAGGAAAAAAATTTTCATTTAGGTGCTTACTATAAAGGGAAGTTAGTCAGTATTGCATCATTTTATAAGGAAAAACATGCTGACTTTAATGAGGAAAAACAGTTTCGTTTAAGGGGGATGGCCACATTAACAGAATTTAGAGGACAAAATGCTGGTAGTGAACTGATCCTTTTTGCTGAAAAGTTGATGAAGAAACAATTAGTAGGGTTATGGTGGTGTAACGCAAGAATAACCGTTAGTGAGTACTATAAAAAACTACAGTTACAAGAAAAAGGTGAAACCTTTACTATTGAACACATTGGACCCCATAAACTAATGTACAAAAAACTATAATTTCGATAAATATTAACTGTTTCGGGTGTTGCCCAACCTGAATCGATTATTTCATGACATTATTATGAACAAGGTTTTTTTTCTTTCTGTTTTTGTCTATAGGTTATATAATAATGGTAGTCTTTTACGATATTTGGAGGTTTAGAATGTTTAATACAACAATTGGTAAGTTTAGATTGATGGGTTTCATAGAAGGAGCTTCATTATTAATTCTTTTATTTATCGCAATGCCCCTTAAATATATTTTCGACTACCCTGAAGCAGTAAAACTTGTAGGATCACTTCATGGTTTTTTCTTTATTCTATATTTAATTTTCATTGCTTACACTACTTTCAAAATTCGTTGGTCCTTTTTATGGGTTTTTAGTTCTGTATTGGTAGCCTTTATCCCATTCGGGAACATCGTACTTGATAACAAGTTAAAAAAAGCGAAGTTTGCTTAAGAATAAATCATTAAAAGCATTCCTTTTCGGGATGCTTTTTAATGTATTGGAATGTAGTGTATATTTCTTCATATATTGTAAAAATAAATGGAAAAAGGAGGGGTTTTCATGACCGAAACAGGGACAGGTGCAGAGGCTATCTTCGGATTATTATTTGGTCTATTCGGAATTATTTATATGGCAATTTTATTATTTATCGCCATTTTATCGATTGTATTTATTTTTAAAGTAATGACCTTTATGAAAAATAAAACAGAAAATGATAAACGTTTATTACAAGCAATCGAGTCTCTAAATAATACTAATTCCTTGACTAAATCATTAGATCCTAAATCCAATGGTTCCTAATTATTAATCCAATGAACCTATCTACTTTGATAGGTTTCAAATATGCATTTAAGTTTACATAATAAAGTTATCGTTTACGTTTGTTTATTGACTTAAGCTTTTTAAATTCCCGTATGAATTCTTTCGGTTCGGCTTTTACATAATAAGAATATAACCCTCGATTGGTATGAAGGTAAACAAGTCCCTCCCCATTAGTAAAGGATTTAAAAGAAATATCTAAAACGGTATGCAATGGAAAGGAATCTGAATAGGTAATAATCCCACTCTTGTATAGTTCGAGTTTGTATTCAAATTTTTGATAAACTAGCTGATTATCGAGGAATTTTCTTATCGTTTTATGGTAAGAATGATAGGAAATAAGTTTCACTAAATCTCTCCTAATCTAATAAATTGAAAAGTTTTTTTATGTTTTTAATAATGACTTTAAGTTTTTCCAAGTGTATCATACCAAAAGTATTTTCAACAAATGGCAGCCTCTATAGGAAAACTTTCATCAAGTTTTCGTGTATAGTTAGTCATTTCCATTTGATTGGAACTCTCTCATTTTAACGTAAAAAAACAGCCCGACTGGACTGCTTCAAAGATTAAGCTTATTCTAAAAAACGATTCCTTTCATTAGCAGAAGGAATTCGGCAACTTTCGCTTTTTCCAAACCACTTATAGCGATTTCTAGAAATAATATTGTAAAAATAGTCACGAATAGGTACTGGAACAAACAAAAATATCCTACCCATTTTCCAAAGCCCATCTAAATGTGAACATATCTTTAAGGCGGCCGTAGATTTCTTGTAAACTTTGTCATTTTCAATAAAAATCATACTATTAAGATCTTGTGGAATCCTATTATTTTCTATTAATTTTTTACCGATATTACTCTGTAATGAGGCAAATTTAAAATATTCTTTTGAATCTCTCTTCAATATAAATTGCACGGAGTGATTGCAAAAGTGACAAACACCATCGAATAAAATAATTGCTGACATTTATTCACCAACTCAAGAGTCTCATTTTATCATATATTATCTTATTTTCAGAAAAGGTTGTTGAACATTTCGGATAAATTCCTTCTCTATCAACAAGATGGGAAATTTATTTACGACGAATTTTCATTAATTGATTTCCTTTAACTTCAATAAACACTTCTTCACCAATTTTATAGTCTAAATACTTATCACATTGAATGAAAAAAATCTGGCTATTGCTGAATTCCATTGCGCACTTCTTTGTCCCGCTTTCCAATTTTAATCCTTTTTTGTTCTTAACGCCTCTCAGTTGATCCCTTCCATCTACTTGGTAATACTTCTCTTCAATACTTACTTTTTCTTTGCTAGGTAACTCCATTGCTTTATAAGCAACTAGAAGGCTAAATATCAAAAGCAAGACTATGAGTACGCTTAATTTGACTACTATTTTACTCATTCTTTATCCCCTTTAATATGGTTCTAAACATCAACACCAATATTGTATTAAGGGGACAAAATAAATATGACCATTAAATAAAAGGGACAAAAAGATAATTTATTCTTTATTATATTGAATCGAGGTATATAAATTTCCCGCAAATTCCCTAACCTTTTCTATTTCTTTACTCGAATAAACAATGATAAAACAAGTAGATGGACCAGATGATTTATTTAAATCAATAGCACATTCCAAACTCTCATTTCTTAGATGCTCTTCAGGGAATAAAAGCTTTAACTCATGTAATATCCCTTTTGAACCAACTGGCATAACTACAAAACCTTCAAGCGTACAAAAATAGTTAGCCATTGATAATGGAGCAATTTCTTTCGGCTGATCGATTACTTCTTTGCCAACAAGTGGTGATCCTATCAGTGCAATTTCTAAATCTTTTGTATAAGTTAAGGGGTTATTTTGAACTTTATTAGACTTGCCTATTACTAATACACCAAGTGCAGATTGAATCATATTCATATTACTTTCACTACTACCCGTAATCTCTATAGTTTTCATTCCTACTTCATCTAAACCTAGCTCTATACCTTCCACTAGCTGATCCCAGACTCCTTCACCACAGAAGTTTGAGACAACGACTGTCACTGGGTCACCACCTGCTGCTATGCATTCCATAAATGCAACTCTAAAAGAATAATAGGCTAATAGCTTATAGGGAACTTTGATTTCATCAAGCTCTTTCATTCCTATTCCCCCACTATTATCAGAAGCAAATAGTAAATATTCATCATTCATAATGGGAATTATTTGAACATCTCTCATCTAACATGAACTTCCTTATGCTTAGAACGGTTTAACCCCTGTAATCTTGGAAGAACAATAATGGCTAAAAGGATGTTCATGATCGTTCCTATAAATAATGATGGTAATATAGAAATATAGAAGTTTGCATGAATGATAAATAGAAATGGGAGTGGTGCCACGAATGCATTCCCTACAATGAATAGAAAATATGAAAATCGTTTCTTTCCTATTTTATAGAGTACTCCAAAAAGGAATACGAGAATAGCCATTTCGATCGCTATGAGCAAATGAAATGGGCCTAAAGGTAAGCCTGAAAGAAGTGCAGAAATAATATGTCCTAGTGATGCTACAATCGCTCCCCCTATTGGTCCTAATAAAACTGAAGCAATTAATGCCGGAAGGGAATCTAATGCAACAGTCCCGATAATTGCAGGTATTTTCACCATTGCACCAAGTGCTGACATCGCTATAAACAGGGTTAAATAGCTTAATTTTTTTTCACGTGACATTATTTATCCTCCTTACGCTTCCCTTCTCGGAAAACTTTAGCGCTTCTTACATATTCTACATCTTTAACATTCATGCGATAATTAATGATCCTTCCTAGGGCAAAGAAATAATCAGAAAGACGATTTAGATATTGTAGTGATACCTCTGATACGCTAGGATCCATCTTAATTAGACTAACAACTAAACGTTCTGCTCTTCTCGTAACCGTACGTGCAATATGAATAGAAGCAGCGGCTTTCGATCCTCCAGGCAAAATAAATCGTTCAAGTTTTGGAGCCTGTTGTATAAATTCATCAATACGCTCTTCTAGATAGGTTATAGCTTCTTTCGTTAGCTTCATAGGTCTTGATTTTGTGACATTTGCAAGGTCTCCACCACAATCAAATAATTCATGTTGTACCTTCTCTAAATCTTCAAGTATATCTTTGAATAGAGTTGTATCTAACTCAGACATAGCTTGACCTACAAAACAATTTACTTCATCTACAGTACCATAAGCTTCAACACGGATATCATCCTTCTCTACCCTTCCACCAATAATACTTGTTTGACCTTTATCACCTGTTCTTGTGTAAATTCTCATTTTGTCATCCCCCATTATTTTAGTCTTTGATTTAATCCATACCAAATTGTATCAACCCGGTTCGCATTTCTTACAATATCTTGGTACACCCACCCTGTTAGATCTCTCCATTTGCGGTCAGTTTCATTAAGGGGAACGATCCCTTTAGTTATATCTGTTCCAATCAAGATGATGGTTGCATTGTGTGTGGAGTCATCAATTGTTTTCCATTCATTTATGAATCGTTTCCATTCTTTGCGTATCTGATCTAATTCTAAATTGTTAATTCTTTGCTTTAACCAATATTCTATTCCTTCGAATACCACAATATTGGCATTCTGGGGTGATAATTTCTCTGGCAAAACGTCCCCTTTATAGGCTGAGTGCCATTGATATGTTCCTTCAAAATGATAGAAATCCCTCACCCATTTTGCTTTGCCGTTATAGGCACCTCCCGTAACAAAATGCATTTCTCTTCCCTCCAAAATCCATTTTTTGTCCAAACAAGCTCAAACCCCCCACAATGAGGGACTTGAATATCCCAAAAGTCTTTTTTAGTTGGGGAATATCTTGAAATTAAGTATCGGAGAACTCCACCGTGGCTCATTAACATGATTTTAGAACCTCCTTGCTTAACCGTCATAGTGATGATCTTTTTCCACCCTTTTTTAACACGATTGGTAAACTGGAGATAGGATTCCCCATTGGGTGGTTTTACTGTAAAGGGTGATGATATCCAATCTTGATAGGATATCTCATTCTTCAATTCTTCATATGTTTTGCCTTCCCAATCTCCAAAGTTCATTTCTCTAAAGTCCTTCATTATTACTGGGGTGACTTTAGGGTGTAATAGATTCAAAGAAGAGGTGCAACGAGATAAATCACTACAAAAATATTGTTGATAGGACGAATGAGCATTTCTTTCCTGAAATATTCGCTTTTGCTCCTCCTTACAAAGTGGGGAATCTGTCCATCCAAGATATTGATGGTTTTTATTTGCTTCTGTTAAACCATGACGGTATACTGCAACAACCACACGATCATCCATAAAAGTACTTCTCCCCCCTCAACGGTTGCACCAAGGACGTCACCCGTAATTCCACCAAACCATTGCTTTATTTTTTTATATAGAATTAGAAAAAATAATAGTGTAACAATAAGAAGAATGAAAGAGTTGAAAAAGACTTCAGGCTTCTCGAAGTATATTGTCGTTAATAGAATTATTATAAATAAATAATAGTATCGCATGGTGTGCGGACTGCAATTTTTCTGAAAAAAGAAGGCAAGTCCTTCTTTTTTTGAAGATTTAATATTTATTAGTACAACTCCCATTAATAGTCTGCTATAAATAGGAATTAATATTAGCATCGAAACGACCATTTCATTTTGATTTACTACAGATTCATAAATAAACAGGAATTTTGCACTTAATAGTACAAAAAGACTGATCACTCCAAATGCACCTGTCCTTGGATCTTTCATAATATCAAGTCGTTTTTCCTTATCTTGATAAGAGAAATAGGCATCACTCGTATCCATCCAGCCATCCAAATGAATTCCACCTGTTAAGATAATCATAGATAACCAAATGAAAAAGGTAATACTAAGATTGGACAAAGGTGTAGTGTTGATTAGAACAGATGCAAAGCCTGCATAAATCAATCCTAGCAGTAGCCCTAGGATTGGGAAGAAACTGACAGAGAGTGATAAATGCTTCTGGTCCATTGGGAGTTCTTTACGGATCGGAAGAACAGTGAAAAATTGTATTATGATAAGTAACGCTTTTATATAGCTCATGAAGACATCATGACTTTCTTAAGTAGTGCCCAATCAAGATATGATTTTACCTCTTCAGCAAGTTGATCCAAGCTAACATCACGCCCGGCATGTATAGGAACCACTGGTTTTAATTCAAGCCCTTTACTGTTTCGAACTGTATTTAACCATTCGTTTCGCCATTCATCGTTATGAAATAGATGATGCATATAGCTGCCTATTATTGTTCCATTATTAACTATACATCCTTCTACCCTGCCATCTTCTAAAAGAAGGAGAGGTTCAACTTCTTTTAGCCATTCTGATTGACCCAAATGGATTTCAAAGCCATCAAATTTTGAAGAGGTAAGAAATTTATTCTCAGGATGAAGTATTCCTTTAACTCTTTCAGTCATTTTATTTATTTGAAATCTTGTTCTAATTGGTAATATACCTAATCCTTTTTCCTGTACCATCGATTCCCCAGTATCAACTCCAGCTTCATCGATTAATGTTTGACCTAACATTTGAAATCCACCACAAATCCCTACTAAAAACCCGTCTTCATTAATAAATTTCAATACTTCTTCTTCTAGGCCGCTCGTTTTCAAAAATTGAAGATCACGGATTGTACTCTTCGTTCCAGGTAAAATAACTACATCTGGATTTCCAAAATCGTCTGAAGATTTGACCCATCTTATTGAAACATCTAGTTCATAAGTGAAGGGTTCGAAGTCACTATAGTTAGATATATAAGGGAAATGAATAATTGCGATATCAATGGTTGAATGACACTTGGGTATAAACCTATTAGTGAGAGAGAGTGAATCTTCTCCTTCAATTCTATGTGTGATATAGGGAACGACACCGATAACAGGGATACCTGTTCGATTCTCTATCCAGCGAATCCCATCTTCAAATAAGGTTCGATCTCCACGAAATTTATTAATTAAAATCCCTTTTACTCGTTTTTTTTCATGAGGTTCTAGTAACTCAATAGTTCCGATAATACTTGCAAAAACTCCACCACGGTCTATATCTGCTACGAGTAAAACAGGGACATCGGCCATTTCAGCCACCTTCATATTTACAAGTTCTTTGCTTTTTAAATTCATTTCAACGGGACTGCCTGCACCCTCCATGATAATCCAATCGTAGTGAGATTGGAGCCATTTTAACGACTCTTCAATTGCTTGAAGACCATTTTCATAGAAATTATCGCGATAGCTTTTACCAGTAAGACTTGTTTGAGCTTTCCCAAAAAGAACGATCTCAGATTGTTGGTCTGATTTTGGTTTTAACAAAATTGGATTCATATAAACATTTGCTTCAATTTTTGCCGCTTCTGCTTGTATACCTTGGGCTCTTCCAATTTCGTTTCCATCAACGGTAATATAAGAGTTATTAGACATATTCTGCGATTTAAAAGGAGTGACAGATTCACCTTCATTGGCAAGAATTCGACAGATAGCTGTTGCGATTAGGCTCTTTCCTACATCTGAAGCTGTTCCTTGAATCATTATTCCTCTCATAATGATTCTCCTTTCATTAGTACAGGAATTCCTGCTTCAATTAAATAAGCTTGAGTAGATTCTAATACAAACCTTTGGTGAAGGATTCCAATCATTCTTTGATATACAGTAATTAGCTCATTATTATGGTCGGGTTCATTTAAAACTTCGTTACTAACTAATAAGAGTGTATGTACGTTTTTTTTCAATTCGTAAAGAGGATCGATTATTTTCTTGATAATTTTATCTTGAACATTAGGATCAGTCCAATTTCGTTCCTCTGAGAACATTTCATTCGTTAACAATGTAGTAAGACAATCCAATAAAACCGTATCCTTTTTACTAAAATGACAGGTTAAGGTTTGAATGTTATTAGGGCATTCCCATGTTGTCCATTTTACATCGCTATGTTGCCGGTCTAGCTTGTGACGAAGAATTCTTTTTTTCATTTCATAATCTGTAGATTGTGCGGTAGCAAGGTAATGGAGTTTTGTAGTAGTGGAAATAGCAAGTTTTTTCGCAAGTTGTTCAGCGAAATAGCTTTTCCCGCTTCTCACTCCACCTGTTATGAAAAATAAGGTGTTCATTGTCTCCACTCTCTCATCACTTCCATTAATCTTGTATGTTCTTTTTTTCCCTTAATTGCAAACCTTAACCAGCGACCTTCTAACCCCTGAAAATTAAGGGTATGCCGGCATACAATTCCTTTTTTCAAGAGAAAAGAGAAAAGGAAAAATTGGTCCTCTATGGATGGATCCCTTAATAAGTAAAAGTTTGTCTGACTAGGTGAAACCTGAAAATGCTGACGATCAAAAAACGAAAAAAGTGATTCCCTTTCTTCTTTGATACGATATTGTGTTTCTCGAATAAAGTCTTCTTGTTCTAAGAGAAACTCTCCAGCTTTTAAAGCAATTGCATTGACACTCCAATGAACCTGATTGCTTTGTAAATGTTGAATAATCTCTTTATCTGCCAAAAGATATCCTAAACGTATCCCTGGGATGCTAAACATTTTTGTCATGGAACGTATGATGATTAAGTTTTTATATTCTTGCAATAGTGGCACTAATGTTTGAAAATCTATGACAAAATCATAAAAGGCTTCATCGATAATGACGGTACATTGCTGTCTATATGCTTCTTCTACAATTTCTTTAAGGATTTCATAAGAGTATACGATTCCAGTAGGATTTGTTGGATTGCAAAGAAAAAGAGCGTCCATTTCCGATAAAGATAATTTCAGTTTCTCAAGTTCCAAATCCCAATGTGGATCTGTTACTTGATGATGATAAACTTCACAACGAAATGAGCGACAGGCTTTTTCATATTCGGAAAACGTAGGCTGCACAATAAGAACCCTTTTTTTAGTTAACATTCGAGCAATTAGATGTATGAGTTCTGCTCCCCCATTACCAACGAGAATCTTTTCGCTATCTACATGAACAGTTTCGGATATCTTTTTGCGTAGATTTTGTGCATAAGGGTCTGGATACTCAACAACTTCTTTTAATAATTGGCTCCAATTATCTAACAATTCTTTAGGAGGTCCGAAGGGGTTAATATTTGCACTTAGATCGATGATACCATCTGGTTTGTTGATATTCATAGCATTGTAAACGTATTGTGGATTAGATCCATGCTTTGGTAAATTCAAAAATCACTCCCCCGATCCATAATAAAAGTAAATAGAGGAAACAAGCTATATGCATTAAGTATATGGTTTTTGATATATGGTTTTGGTTTAGATTAACCAATGGCTCTCCCATTCTTGCACGATTGGATTTTATCCCTTTGTAATAGTTAATTCCTCCAAGTTGAATCCCTAAGCTTGCGGCTACAGATGCCTCTCCCCAACCACTATTTGGGCTTGGATGTTTTTTTGCATCACGAATAAGAACATTGAAAGCAGCTTTATATGATAAATGTTCTGGTTTCTGACTAAGTAGTAATATAATGCCTGTGATTCGACTGGGGATCCAATTAACACAATCGTCAAGCTTAGCAGAGGCGTAACCAAATTCTGCATACCTGTCATTCTTATAACCTACCATTGAATCACAAGTATTAATACACCGATAGATTAACGCTAGTGGAGCGCCACCAATGATGCCCCAAAATAGTGGTGCTGTTATTCCATCACTAGTATTTTCAGCCACCGTTTCTACTGTACCCCGTATAATTTCTTCCTCACCTAATGAATCCGTATCCCTACCAACAATATACGAAAGTTTCATCCTTGCTTCTTTTAAATCATTATTGATTAAAGGTTCCAACACGTCTAGAGCTGCGACCCTAAGGCTCTTCTGAGAAATCGTTGTCATGATCAATATACTCTCAATAAAAATGCCGATGATTGGATGAAGAGTGTAACCCATCCACACAATCGGAAGAGTAATTAATAAAATGGACAGGATGATAATAAATATCATGATCCATCCTTTTATTACTTTGAATTTACCACAATTCAACCATTTTTCTAATATCGATATATAGCTTCCCATCCATTTTACCGGGTGTGGCCAGTTTGGGGGATCACCAATGATTAAATCTAAAATATATGCAATAGTAATGGCGATTAAGTGATAGGTAATCATGTCTTAACCCTTTTCCTATATAGTTCTATTGCATTTGTGGTACATTCATATATTCCTTTACTAATCAGTTTCCCAAGCGGAGTAATCGTTCCTGCGTATTCTAGTTCCTTTCCCTGCTGTGTAGCGGCAATTAATATACTATCGGTTGAAGTACCTGTAGCAAGTGTACCTGTTACCGAATCCTTTACTTTCTGATTATGTAAAACCTTTACTTTCGACTCCGTTGCTGTCATGATACTTTGAATAAATGCTTCTTCTGTAATTTTTCCATTAATAAAGACCCATGTATTGATGGTTCCAGGTGTCAGTTCAAAGGAATGTTGTTCACTTTTACTAGCGTCTATTGCGTTCCCTACCCCAGCTGTAACTACTACAAAGATGGAAAATTCATCACCTTGATAAAGTTTATAGGAAACATCACCAAGATTCACGGCTGTCATCATTCCAACCGTGTCACTTGGACCAAAACCTAAATCTTGAATGTATTTCTTCATTTCTGGCCGGTGATCCGTACAGTTATAGGTTTTAGCCACATGTCGGTTAATAAAATTTTGATACCACCCTACTCCAGAACCAATCACACCAGATGACATTGTTTTTAAAGGTTCTGGAGTTTTCAATACTAGACACTGCTCTGTAGTTGACAATAAAGTTTCATTTATTTCGAGTAATTGCACTTCTTGATGCTCAAAATCAGGAAGGAGCAACATTTGAGGAGCTGGAACATATGGGTGCGGCTGTTTTCTTATTTCCGTTTGATATACGTTTTTTATTCTTTCTTCCTTCAATACTTCATTAGGTTTAGAATCAATGTTAATTTGTCCATCCTTTAGTAGAAGTAATTGATCACAATATAGACCTGCAAGGTTTAAGTCATGAAAAATAGATAATACCGTTAATTCCTGTTCTATTGTCCACTTCTTTAAGAGATCTAATAATTCCTTTTGGTAGGATAAATCCAAATGATTTGTTGGTTCATCTAATAATAAAATTTCAGGTTCCTGTGCGAGAGCCTGGGCTAAAAATACCCTTTGTCTTTCTCCGCCGGACAACTGTTGTATGGAGTGGTGTTGAAATTCAAATATTCCTGTTTGCTTCATAACTTGTTGAACCGTTATTTCATCTTCCTCAGACCATGTATTAAACCAGCCGTTTTGATGGGCGTACCTTCCTAAAGAAACTGTCTCTTTTACTGTATAAGAAAAAAACTCTGATGTATTTTGAGGTAGAACTGCCATCACTTTAGCAAGATCTTTAAAAGAGTAATGATTTATAGGGTTGCCTTTTATAAGGATTTCTCCATTATAAGCTGGCAAAACACCACTTAACATCTTCAAAAGTGTTGTTTTACCACTACCATTCGGACCTAAGATCCCAAATAGCTGCCCTTTTTCTACTGAAAATGAAATATTTTTAAGTACTGATACGGATGAATATCCACCTGAAACATTTGTGACTCCGATCATTGTTACCCTCTTCTTTCTCTTTTTCGGTTTAATAATAATATCGCGAAAATTGGAGCTCCGATAATGCTTGTTATGACTCCAATCGGTAGTTCGGTAGGTGAAATAACCGTTCTTGAAACTAAATCAGCGAGAATAAGAAATCCTGCTCCTGTAATCATAGCTAACGGTAGTAAATGTCGATGATCAGGTCCCCACAATAATCGTATAAGATGAGGGATTACTAATCCAACAAAACCAATGGTCCCAGAAACAGCAACAGCAGCTCCAGTTAGAATAGATCCGGCTGTAAGAACAATCATTTTTTTACGTGCAACATTTACACCTAGATGCTGTGCACGTTCTTCTCCAAAAGACATTGCATTTAATTCCTTCGCACAAAAAATAAGGATGAGTGAACCGATCACAAAAAATGGAATAATAATCTTTATATAATCCCATCCCCTCATCGAAACGCTACCTAATAGCCACCCGATGATTTGACGCAGCTCATCTCCAGTTAAAGCAATTAATAATGAAATTATTGAACCAAGGAATGATGAAAAAATAATACCAGTTAATATGATCGTTTCTACCTTTAGAGTTCTTTCCACTTTCTTGGCAAATAGTAAAACGATAAAAATGGTTAGAATAGAAAATAAAATACTCATGACAGGTAAAGTGAAAATTCCAATGACAGGTAAAGAGATGTTAAAAAACAACACCAATACCGCACCTAAAGATGCACCTGATGAAACGCCAAGGGTATATGGGTCTGCTAGAGGATTTCGTAATAAACCTTGAAAGGCGGCTCCTGCAATTGCAAGAGACGCCCCTACTAACCCTGCCAATAGTACTCGTGGCAAACGAACTTTCATAACGATGTTTGTAAACATGGATTCCTCGCTCCCTTGGAGAGGAAGGTGGAAAATTTCTGAACCGATAATAGATAAAATCGTAGAGACTTGAATCGAAACGGTTCCAATCGATACAGCTAACAATATCGATATAATGAAAAAAATAGAACAAAGAATATAAGCGATGAATTTATTGTTACTTAAAGACGTCCGGATAGATGGCATTAGCAAGTTCCTCTACTCCTTCTGCAAGTCTTGGGCCAGAACGGGTAACAATTTCAGAATGAACATCAATCACTTGTTTGTTTTTCACAGCATTGATATCTTTCCAACCGTCGCGACTTAGAACTTGTCCAGCAGGGTCTTCTGTATAATAACCGTAAGTAGTAATGATGACATCTGGATTCTTTTTAATAATAGCTTCCTGGTCTATTTTTACCCAGCCGTCTAAATCACCTGCCACATTGTTAGCATTGATGATTTCTAGCATTTCACTCATGAAAGTATTCTTTCCTGTTGTATACATATCAGGTGCTGGAGAAACTTCAACATAAACAGTTTTCATCTCATCTTCAGATATTTCTGCAGCTTTTTCTTTAATATTAGCTATTTTCCCCTTCATATCAGATATTATTTCCTTTGCTTTTTTAACTTCACCAGTAGCTTTGCCTACCATTTCAATAGAGTTGTAGACTTCTTCAAAGCTCTTAGCATCATTTACGATGATTACTTGAATACCTGAATCTCTTAGCTGTTGTAAGCCTTCAGTTGAATTATGAGCACTTGAACCATGTGCAAGCACTAAATCAGGGTTTAGAGAAATGATTTTTTCTAAATTAAAATCCATTCCGCCAATTTTTTCTTTGTTCGCTACTTCTTTAGGATATGTATCGTAGTCTGAAACACCAACTACTTCGTCACCTAGCCCTAAACTAAAAGCAATTTCTGTATTGCTGGGTATTAGTGAAACAATACGCTCCGGTTTTTTCTCTATAACTACTTCTTTGTCAGAGGCGTCTTTAATAGTAACGGGAAATTCGGTTTTTTCTGTTTCCTCTGATTGTGGATTTTCTTCCTTTTTCGCTTTCTCATTGGAGTCGCTTTGCCCGCATCCAGCTAAAACTCCAAATGATAATAATAATACCAATAAGAACGAATAAAACTTTTTCACAATAATTTCCTCCTGTTGTCCAAAAATAAAAGCATCCCCACATGATTGGAGATGCTGTATGTATGACTAGACTTGAAACAATGAAGCATAACTAAGCGTTCCTGATCCGTCACACACCTCCCCTATCCTCGTAGGCAAATCTGGTGTTCTTGAATAGGCAGGTCTCCTGGCTCATGGTCATAGTATGTTGCGCCTTCCCATACGTTATTTTTGTACAGTGGTTTTAATGCAACATTACTACCATTTACAGTGGCGGGACCGCGTTGGCATTTCACCAACTTCCCTTTTAAGGGGATGATATTTATGGGATCATCCCCACCTATGCTTAATTCTATTAAATTTTCCACAAAATTGATTATACACCAATCGACAAAATAAAGCATTATAAATTACGCTCTTGAGAAAACGTTTTCAAGATTTTATCATTTAAAAAAGATGATCCCATAATGATTTCGTAAAACATCTCTTTAAATATAAAAAAATCCTCTTAAAAAGTTCTTCTATATTTAAATATTTGTTGTTACGAAATCTATTGGATCATCTATATTGATTTTATATAATCTCTAATCGCTTTAAATCTATCTTTTCTAATTTATTTTTAGGAACCCAACCTTTTTTGTTGTTCGTTAAATCTCGGCACCATACCCATCCGTTAATTTCTTGAATACCTTCAATAATACTCTCTTTATAACAATCTAACTCAGTTGCATCGTAATCTTGAAGAATCATTCCATGTTGATCGGTAATTGCAATAATTTGATCTGGTACCCATCCAGAAAGGTTACTCTCGATAGAAGTACAGAATCTCCAATTTACCCTCTCTTCATTTTCACCATTATATAAATCGCCAGCTTTAACAATCGTCCCTTGCTTTAATATTAGGGGATGGGGACATTCACTGGAATGATGCTGAGTTATTCTATATTTCAAGAAACCTCACTCTCCTCTCCCAAAAAACTAGTTTTCTATTTATATCTTTTTATTCCCAAAAGAATAGTATGTTAAACAATACTATTTGACAATATAAAGGGCATTAAAATGATTTACCTCCCTTATCATTAATTTTTTTCTGAACAATTTCTTTTGCATACCCGTTTACATTTTGCAAGTGTTCTCTATTCAGTAATACGAATTTTTCTTTTGGTTAAACGATTTGGCAATATAATGTGGAATTCATCGACCTGATGGGAAATCTTAGGTTGATTTTTAATAGAGATTATAAATAATAATATTAATAGCCCCACCTTTTTAATTCTGTTAATGATGTTAAAATCCTGCAGGTAATGAAAAGAGTTTACAGAAGAAGGTTTACAATAGGGAATTATTAGGGGAATAAAGGAATAGATATTAAATAGTTAAATATTATCTGAGAGGTGTATTATATGTGGATATGGATTGTAATCATTCTTTTACCCCTAGTGCTATTGGTTATTTTTGAAGAGGGAGTCTATTATCTTCTTAATAAAAGCTTTTCAAAATCGGTGAAAGATAAGAATAATAGCGTAAAAGTGTGGATAAGTTTTGTGACAAACAAACTGAATATCAAGAAAAATAGTCCTTCTTCATAATGAGTTGGACTATTTTTCTTGAATGTATAAAAAAATTCTCCATGCTGCTATTTTACCAGAGTAAATCTTGAATTACATATTAAATAAAAACTTTGGTTAGAATTTACAGCATTAGAAAATGCATTGTAAAGGGGGTTATCCTTTTCAAAGATACCATATATGCCTGGTTCATATTCGATTCATTCGAATTTATAGTATTTCCCTCTTCTGAATTGCTAATATTATTTGAAATGGGGTTCTTAACATTGCCATTACCATTTACATTCACTTCTATATTATTGATTATGTTATTAGTAACATTATTTGATACATCTGCACCAGTTTTTTGATCGATGGAATTATCTATTTTATTTTCAACAGAGCTAGCGCCTTGATTATTAATATTATTTTGGATATTGTTCGTACCCTTTGGAATTGTACGGCTATGAGACTGTTGTGGCTGAGGTTTCTTTCAATAAAAAGGTTTTGACAATCTTCGAAACCTCCCTTATAGATAAGAAAACCAGAAATTAAAGACAATATAACCAAGAGTGGAACGAGCAACATCATAAGAGACTTTTTTTGAAACATCATTCACACCCTTTCACTATCCTTGTCGCATTTTAAGTACAAAAAGGGGAAAGGGTGTTTTTGTGTATAAGCATTAATAGAATAATATGTTGGTATCTAACTTGTCATTATTCTGATTTGTTCTCTACGATGGAACTTCATCTTTTATAACTTTAGATGTGGGAGGGGTATTTTATAATATTAAATACTTCGACTTATTTATTTGAGTAAACCTTTAAAGATGTGTTGTTCCATGCTTGAACCACTCTATCAATTTCAATAAGCTGCCACGGATGAAACATTGTTTGTCCTTGCTTATTGAATGCCCATTTCTCATCTACTGCAAATGCTGAATGCACTATTTCATCTGATTCATTAAACCATACTAAGACATCCTCTTGATTCCATTTCAACCTATTAGATTGTTTATAATCGAATAAATTAAGGGTTTCTTTGAACTCATTCGGCTCCATCCATTGATACAGTTTAGATAAATCATTAGAAACAACACTTGCAGTAGCTGCCAAGCAATTAGGACCACTCTGTTCAGGGAATTTATTCAAAACATTCGCCGTTACGGGGTGATTTATTGTAAACCTTTGCTTTATTTTAATATCAATCTCTTCCCAACTTGAAGCTTCGTCTATCCACCAAGTTGCATAATTTGATAGAAAGGTTATCTTCATTTCATGAGTAAATTGATCCCATTGTGGCCTTCGTATATGTAGAATATTTGTATTTTTATTATACTGGTATCGATTTTCTGATAGGATCTCTAAGCATTTCCTTTTATGGTAAGGTGTTAATCCTTTTATTAATACTTCTAAATCGTTTTCATTAAAGATAAGACCTCTTCCTAGACTGTATTGTTCTGTAATAATCTTTTCTTTCAAATTACAATCTAGCTTAGAAAAATCATGATTAGTTACTTTAATAATTTTTTGTGAAAATTGATTTGGTTTCCATGTAGTAAAAGAAGTACGTGAATTGAGGTTTATTGAACGTTTACTTACATATCTAAATAGTTGACGATTGTTAATCGGGTTCTCTTTTTTAAAAAAGAATAATTCATAGTCAGGAATAAAAACTTCCATCCAAAAATCAACTGTTTCATTTAATAATGTATATCCCTTTATGTTTATCATCTAGATTTCTCCTATCAAAAAATGATTATTTTCTAAATAATGTGTTTACGATTAATTGGTCACCATTTTTTTGCAGTTATGGGTACCAAGGGGGAGGTTTTGGTTACGGTGGTTTTCAAGGAGGATATGGAAGGATTTCCCCGTTAGGAGCAGGTTTATTAGGATTAGAATCTCTTGGTGCGCAATTTTTAGATAATAACCAAGGATATTTTAAACCATCTAGAAGGTACCCTTATCCTAATTTGATTGAGAAAAAGCTCATAACTATTTATAATAACTTTCTTGAATATTAAATGTGGTTCGATTTTATATTACTATAGTTAAAAGAACAAAATAAATCAAAATTTTTATTGAGAATTAAGCTTATTTCTTTAGAAAATTGAATAGTTTTAAATGGTGCATGAATTTAAAACATTCATAAAGGAATATTCAACTTCCCTTGATAAATCTCCTAAATCCTGCTATGATGTAATAGAATTATTTTTGTTCGGCAATGTAAGGACAGAACAAGTTTTTAACTTTTCGCCTTGATTTTTGAAGAGCAAGAATAGTATTAAATTTCGTGTTAGAACACTAGGAGGTAACAAAATGTTACAAGGTACAGTAAAATGGTTTAATGCAGAAAAAGGATTCGGATTCATCGAGCGTGAAGATGGCGACGACGTATTCGTACACTTCTCAGCAATTCAAGGCGAAGGTTTCAAAACTTTAGAAGAAGGTCAAACAGTTTCTTTCGAAATCGTTCAAGGAAACCGTGGCGACCAAGCTGCTAACGTAACTAAAGCATAATAATGCTATAAGAGGCTCTCACTCGAGAGCCTCTTTTTTCGTAGTGATTTATAATAGTATAAGAAATGGAAAATCCCCACTCCAATTGAGTGGGGATCAAAATATGCAATACAGTTAATGGTTTATCTTATTATAGCATATCTTCGTAAAGTATGTAAAAAAATTTATATTTCTTTATTAATCTCTTTATACTCTCTCTTTAATAATGAATAAACAATTGTATCATGATAGTTGACTCCATCAAAATCTGTTTCGCGTAATTGACCATCTTTATGAAAGCCATGATTAATTAATAGTTTCTCAGATGCCTTATTTCCCTCAAAAATATCCCCTACAATTCTATTTAGATTCATGTTTATATATCCATGGTATAACATTTTTGGTAGGATCTCTCCCATGACCCCTTTGTTTTGATACTCTTTACGAATAACGACCCCTATTTCTGCTTTTTTATGCCATTGGCTCCACTTATGGTATCTAAATATACCAATTACATTACCAATGGATTTATCTTCGATTACCCAAGCCACTTCTTGATTTGATTTTCTTCTTTCTCTCATTGTATTTACGGTTGACTCCATTTCCTTCAACGTTTTTACAGGATGTGGCGTGATAAACTTCATTGTGTTTTCATCACTCATGATTGGGAATAATGCATTAGCATCCTCTAATAATAATTCCCTTAAACTGTAGTGAATGGTTTCAATAATTGGTGCGATAACTCCTTTTTTCACAAGATTACCTCCTACACTTTCGAATGCTTATTCTCTGCCTCTATTTCATTCTTTATTTTTTCAACCAATTGAGGTGAATCATTTATAATTTTTCCAATGTAAATAAATTCTAAAACAGAAATCCCTGTTATTACCCAACTTAGTACCTGACGAACGATGATTCCTTCGTCAAAAGCTTTAACACCATATACCAGAATTAGGTATGTTTTTATAGATGCAAGAACTCCGCTTCTTAAAACAAAAATTACTGTAAAGGCTGAATGGCAGAACCTGCTAACATATCAATTAGCGAATAATATAATCAATGTTATGATTTAAATACCCAAAGCTATACTTATCATCATTAAAATATGGAAATAAATCTATATAAAATATGAAATAACTTTTGGATGTAAATAATAAGAAATCATAAATGAAAGTAAGAAGCGGATGTTCCCAAATCAAGAAGGAAAAATAATTTCCTGATCTAGAAGAAAACCTAAAAGCATCTTCTAAATCAGGATAACAATGTAATTCCAATCCCATTTTGCTAGCACGCTTCTTCCTGTAATTTACACTACTGTTTATTATCAATCATATTTTAAAATTATTTCTTTTATATCATTTTCCATTAACTGAAGTTTCTTAATTAAGTTATTGATCCATTCACAGTGATTGAGTGTGGGGTCCAAATCTACACTGTTTCTAATTACTCCGTAAAGATAAAAGAAGTGTAAATGTTGAAAGATTGGAATAGCTTTCAATTCTAAATCAGAAAGTAGTCTTTCTTTCGAATATCCTTTCAAAAATTGATCAAAAGCAGCAGGTTGATCTGCTATATCCCTTGCAGCATATGCAATATCTCCAACTAACCATGAATATTGATAGCTTTCAAAATCTATAATGTGAATACATCCGTCTTGCCAGAGTAAATTATCAAGTTCAAAGTCAAAATGAATGAAACACGTTTCTAACTCTGAAGTAATACTCATTAAACAAATTTTCATTTGTTCCCATTTATTCTTCAAATGCATATCATCCCTAGGAAGCTTATTTTCAACATTTTTGATAAATGACCACGGGTTTTTAAATCCTCCTTTAAACTGTCTAGCATGGTTATGAAGAATTGCAAGTTCTTTCCCCCACTCCATCAATTGTTCATCTGATAATTTATCGCTTTCGTAATGTGTACCTTCTATATAGTGGAATAGTACTGCTTGTATACTGTAGTTAAACATGGTATGTCTATTAATAAAGCTTGAATCCGCACTTCTTATAGGAACATTTACACTTAGCCCATTTTGATGTAGATAATTTACAAAATCAATTTCGAGTTGTATTCTTTCTTTATTTCCCATTGGCGTCAATCTTAAGATGTATTTTTCATCCTCAAAAATTATAAGATAAATAAAGTTTTGACTTGCTCTAATAAAATGTATTTCACTTTTTTCAAGATTCCAATCTTTCAAAATGGTCCGCACAATATTTTGATGTTCCTTAGAGTTAAGTACTTTTTTCATAATAGACAACTTCATCATTGTAAACCGCTCCTTATACGCTCAACGGATGTTAGGATCGGTCTTTCCCAAAATATAAAAGATCATCTACACGATGATCTCAAGTTAATCTATCATTATTACTTTCTAATATGGGAATAGACATGGGATCACGTTGAATCAAACTATTTATATTTAAATTCAAAACCACATCACTCCCTTCCTATTTTTTCCTAACAAGTTTATTATAAATGGTTTTAGTCCACTTTGTAAATAATAATTCAGAATATTTAGATGTTTGGTAATCACTCTAAAAGATGTATTGAGTAAAGCAAGGGTTAGAATTACTAGTATCACCAACATCCTCACCTAATAAATCTTACTGATTTTGATTATTAATTCAACTAGTTAACTATTAAATTATGAAATTATTATGTGAATTAACTTTCCTGTGTTATTCTTTAAATGTAGGAAGATTTCCTAAATACAGATTGTAAAGGAGCGTTTCGATTGAATCTGAAAAATTCCTTAAGTACAACAGCCCAAACCCTTTTTACTAAAGAGTTCATAAAAAACCCTTATCCTGCTTATAAGAAATTAAGAGAATCACATTCTATTTATCCTACCCTTTTTCCTAGTGGTGAACATGGATGGATTATTACAAGATATGAGGATGCAGTGGATGCACTAAAGGATAATCGATTTATCAAGGACAATTCTAAGCTTGCTGGCGGAAATATGGAACATGAAAGTATATTCACTCATAATATGCTATTTGCGGATCCACCTGACCATAAGCGACTGCGTGGTCTCGTGCAAAAAGAGTTTACCCCCAAAATGATTGAAGGTATGAGACAAAGGATTCAAGCGATTACAGATCAGTTACTTAGTGAGGTCTCTGACAAAGGATCTTTAAATTTAATTGATGATTTCGCTTTTCCATTACCGATCATCGTTATCTCTGAAATGCTTGGAGTTCCTACGGAAGATCGTGACAAGTTTCGAATCTGGTCTAATTCTTTAATTGAGGGCTCAAATGGTGACAACGATGATTTGATTTATCAACATATGAATGAGTTTATTCATTATCTTGGAGAATGGTTTGGTAAAGTCAGAAAAACTCCTGTGCCAGGGCTTATTAGCCGCCTTATTCATACTGAAGGGAGCGATGACCAGTTAACAGAGCAAGAATTATATGGAGTTGTATCATTACTTATTATTGCGGGACATGAAACAACAGTAAATTTAATAGGTAACAGTATTCTTGCATTATTGGAAAATCCTGAACAACTACAATTGCTTATAGAAAAGCCTGAATTAATTCATTCTGCTCTTGAGGAATTACTCAGATATAATGGTCCTGTAGAATTTAGTACTTCTCGCTGGGTAAGTGAAGACCTCGTATTTAAGGGAATAGAAATGAGTAAGGGTGAGTTAGTAGTTGTAGCCCTTAATTCAGCTAACCATGATCCAAACCAAATGGAAGATCCGGAGATTCTTAATATTACTAGAGAAAAGAGTAGGCATCTTGCGTTTGGAACCGGAATACATCTGTGTCTTGGTGCGCCACTTGCACGGCTTGAAGGTGAGATTGCCATTAGCAGTCTATTAAAGCGTTTTCCACATATAGAATTGAGTATTCACCCTAACGAACTTGAATGGAGACCAGGTATGATTGTACGTGGGGTAAAGGAAATACCACTATCTATCTAGAGTATGAAGAAGGTATTCATCATCCCTTCCATTTGTAAGTTTTGTAAACCAAAAAGAAAGAGGCTGTCCAAAGGGGCAGCCTCTTTCTTATGATCAATTAGTTTGATATCCTTTTAAATGGCCACCAATTCGCTTGACCAAAGTTTTTAACCATGACTGGAATGAATAACGGTAAAATGATAAAAGCATATAAAAGTAAACCGATTAAAATGATCGATGCAATTTGGAGTAACGATAACATTCCTGATGGCATCATTGCAGCAAATGTCCCCCCTAGAATGATTACAGCCGAAATAATGACTGTACCTATTTTTTTCATCGCAAGGAGCATAGCGTCTGCTACAGATAATTCCTTGTATTCATTAAATCGATCCATTAAGAAAATACTATAGTCTACCCCAAGGGCAACAAGGATAACAAACCTAAAGAATGGAACGGCCCAGCTAATCCCTGTGTAATTGAAAATATCTACATAAATGACCTCATTAATCGCCATAGACGTATAATAAGTAAGAATTAATGAACCAATTATATAGATTGTAATAATAGATCGGAATAAGAATACTAGGATAATAGAAATACCTACTAGCATAAGGATGACTGTGATCCCTTCTGTTTTCTTCAATCCTTCTTCTGAGCTTTTCGTCAAGTCTTCATTAATCATCCAGTTACTTGTGTAGAAGTGGTCGACGTCTATATTATCAATGATTTCGTATAGAACTCACTAACCTCTGTTGCCCCAACTAACACTCAGTGATACCAATATTGACTTATCATCATCTGAAACGAGCTGTTTCTTTAAACTCTCTTCCTTAAAATGTGTCAAAATTTGAGTAATTCCTAGCTTTTGCTTTTGTTTCTCTAGAATGTTGACTGCCTTTTCAGCTTCAGATATCTCTTCTTTTGTTAGCTTTTTATTCTCATGGAAGACAAGTGCAACTTGCGTTTCATCACCGTTACCTTCTTGTTTCTGGACATCATTCATGATTTTTGTTGCCAGTGCAGAAGAATATTCTTCTGGAACATCCACTTGCCCTTTTTCTCGAACAAGGTCTGCCATATTCGGTGCAGTCATAAATAGACCTGCCACAATTGCGATCCATGCAATGATGACAAACCATTTTCCCTTTATAATAGCATTCACGTTTATTCCTCCAACTTGTAATCTTTACTTACTATAAGTACTTGATTAAGTTTTTCATATGTCTCGATAAATTGTTTAATTTCATATTCATCAAATTTTGTTATAAATGATTCAACTAACTTATGAATACGATTCTCCGTTCTAAGAAATAGTTCAGTTCCTTTATCGGTTAATGTCAAATACACGACACGACGATCATTTTCATCCCGAGTCCTTTGAATAAGTCCTTTTTCCCATGTTCGATTAATAATAGCCGTTATGGCACTTTTTTTCACTTCAAATGCTGTGGCTAACTCTGTTGATGTACAAGAACCAACAAGATGTATATGCCTTAACGTGTAATACTGATCGTTGGTGAGGTCACTGCTAATTTGATCTTTAACAAGTGACTCTGCCTTTTTGTTCACGGAAAAAGAAACCGAGATATATCTATCTACTAACTGCTGTATGTTATTATTGGACATTTACTCATTCACCTCACAAATTATTGTTCTACAATTTAATAGTTAAACAGTTAAACTATTTGTGACTCATTTTAGATTAAATGACCTATATTGTCAATAATGTTATTTGCTTTGTGACTAGGACTTTATTACTAATTAATTTCATAACCAACTTTGATTTATTTATTTGATAGATTAAAAGCGCTTGGCTATAAATTAGATAGGCTATTTTCTTTTTTAGTCTTACCTCCAATATTGATAACTGATCTTATTTAAATTTTAGTTTAATTTATCGAAACACTAAGTAATTCTGTTTAAAAAGGATTATATTCATTATTTCATTATGAAAATCAACTAATTTAGAAGAATTTGATTCATTTTGAATGAATTTGAACCTTCCTATCTCTTTACATTCCTTTGATTGAGGAGTAATATAACTTTCATCAAAACGTTATATTCTTTTTCGCTTAATCCTTTAGGAGCGGGGGAACCACTTTTGGGACTGTTCAAAAGTGTTAAGACCATATCTATATAGAAAGTATCTATATATTTTTTTGGTTCCGGACACTTTGTTTTTTGTCAGTCTCTCGGGGTGAATCCTTTAATAAGGTAGGGTTACTTCCATAACCCGAATCCGACAGCTAACCTCGTAAGCGTATTGGGAGAGGATGATACTTGTGATCTAAAATTTCTAAGACCACAGGGCTAGTCCCCTGCGGTCTTTTTTGTGTTTCAAATTTTAAATAATTAGGATACGAAATGAATAACCATTAATTGGAGGAATACTCATCATGAAGGATCAATTTGCCGTGATTGGGCTTGGACGTTTCGGAGGAAATCTTGTATCAGAATTAAGCAATTTAGGTGTTGAGGTTTTAGCCATAGATATAAATCATGAAATCGTAGATAAATTTAGTGATATCGCTACCCACGCTGTTCAAGCTAATGCAATGGATGAAACAGTATTAAAACAACTTGGAATAAGGAATTTTGATACGGTAGTGGTTTCATTTGGTGAAAATATTGAGGCCAGTATTTTAACGACCTTACTCCTTAAAGATTTAGGCATAAATGATGTATGGGTAAAGGCTTCAAATAGTTACCATCAAAAAGTATTAGAGAAAATTGGAGCAGATAAAATCATTCATCCAGAAAGAGATATGGCGAGGCGTATTGCCCACCATATTACATCTGAAAAAATTATTGATTATATTGAACTTTCAAGTGATCACAGTATTGTTGAAGTATCAGCTTCAAATAAAGTAGCCGGAAAAACACTCATTCAGTTGGATGTCAGAGCAAAATATGGGTGCAATATAATTGCCATTCAACGAGATGAAGGGATTATTGTTTCACCTTCTGCAGATGAGAAAATTGAAAGGGATGATATTCTTATCGTAATTGGACATAATCGAGATATTCAGCGTTTTGAAAAAGTAGGTGTCTAGTTGATGATTAGGAAAAATATAAATTTAAGTCCACCACAATTACTTGTTTCAGTTTTTATTGGATTTATTCTTTTAGGTACATGTTTACTAAAATTACCAGTGTCCACTACTGAATCAATTACTTGGATCAATGCTTTATTTACAGCAACTTCAGCTATGACAGTAACTGGCTTGGCTGTTGTTGATACTGGTACAGCTTTTACTGTTTTCGGTGAAGTAGTGATTATGTGTTTAATCCAAGTAGGCGGGCTAGGAATTATGTCCTTTGCTATGCTCATCTTTTTATTAATTGGGAAGAAAATTGGTTTTAAAGAAAGGTTAATCGTACAACAGGCATTAAATCAAACTTCTATGGGGGGAGTCATACGCTTAGTAAAGCATTTATTTATCTTTTCTTTAATAGTTGAATCGATTGCCCTGGTCCTTCTTTCCATCAAGTGGGTTCCTGAGTATGGTTTTGGAAAAGGTTTATACTATAGTTTATTTCATTCTATCTCAGCATTTAATAATGCAGGATTTTCAATTTGGTCAGATAGCTTGATGCAATATGTAGATAGCCCACTTGTTACAATTGTCATTTCCTGCTTATTCATTATTGGCGGAATTGGGTTTACTGTACTTACAGATTTATGGTATTCAAAAAGCTGGAAAAAATTATCCCTTCATACAAAGCTTATGATTTTAGGAACATTCCTGCTCAATATCATCGCTATGCTTGTTATTTTTCTTATTGAATTTAATAATGTAAAAACGATGGGCGATCTTACTTTGACTGGCAAGGTTTTAGGTTCATATTTTCAAGCGGTAACAACTCGGACAGCGGGTTTCAATTCAGTTGATATTGGTAGTATGGAAGATTCATCAATATTATTTATGACTCTGTTAATGTTTATTGGAGCCGGTAGTGCGTCAACTGGTGGTGGAATAAAAATAACAACATTTATTGTCATTCTTTTTTCAATGCTTGCTTTTATTAAGGAGAAAAAAGAGGTTCGTGCCTTTAACCGTCAAATTGATCATACTATTGTCTTTAAATCATTGGCCATTTCAATGATCAGTGTTCTTCTAGTATTCGCAGGATTATTTATCCTAACCATTACTGAGAAAGGTGTAGAATTTATAAGCATTTTGTTTGAAGTGGTCTCAGCGTTTGGAACTGTTGGCCTATCTATGGGCTTAACTGGAGAATTATCATATACAGGAAAATGGATCATCGTTTTGATTATGTTTATTGGGAAGTTGGGCCCTCTTACTCTCGCATTTTCATTAGCAAAACCAACTAAAGAGAAAATTTCTTATCCTAAAGAGGATATTTTAACAGGGTAATATAAAAGCAGCATATTTTATACTTTCTTTTCTATTAATATAAAAGGTTAGCACCACACTCAGTGGGCTAACCTTTTATAAATACTTTCTTTAATAAATTTTCACATTTAAATTTATAGGTAGATAAATTAGCTTTTAACCCACTCGGTTCTAACTAATGTTTCGGAGGAATCTCTTGTGATTTCATACAAACTACCGCAATTTTCACATAAATGACCTTGAATCACTTTACCTTCTATTTCTCTTGGTTCTAGATTGGTCATCCCTTTTCCGCATTTGCATAGCATAAACATAATAGCCCTCCTTTAAATTTTACTCTACCCGTAAATCGTTATCATGTCTATGTTTGTCAATAATTCTTTGGATAATTTTAATAAAATTGACATCATTCGAAATAATGCGGTAAAATTTGTTGCTATTTTTCAAAAAAGAGTAGTGGTTGATTGCAGCGAAAGGTTGCTCGATTTCCGTGGTGCGGGCGCTGAGCCCTGCTTAAGCCTCACCTGTCCCACTGCTCCCGCTTTAGTTTCGTCACTTCCGCTCCAATCAACTTCTTAAGCGATGGTTTGCTTTTAGAAAAGAGCCTACAATTAAGAAAAGGGCTGTCCTAACATAGGTGTCGGCACCACAACTCCTTATAAAGAAGAAATCTTCAGAGGCATCTTCTTTATATGGACGATCATAGTGGTTCCGGCCCCCATTTGGGATAGCCCACTCCCTATTTAGTTCAAATTATTTGAATTGTCGCTGATACCATGCAGCTGCCATGTCTACTTCAGAACGAGTTAATTGGTGACCATGATTTTCCCAATGCAATGTAACATTCGCACCAGCATTACTTAATAAACTCCTTAAATCCTCAGATTCCTTTGCTGGACAAATGGGATCATTTTTCCCTGCACCAATAAAGACAGGTACTTGATTTAGCGAAGGTAGTTCAATTCCTCTTCTTGGCACCATCGGATGGTGAAGAATCGCTCCTTTTAAAGAATCTTTATAATGAAAAAGTAGACTTCCAGCAATGTTGGCTCCATTCGAGTAGCCTATTGCAACAATATTGTTCCGATCGAAATCGTACTCCTTCGAAGCATCATCCAAAAATTCATGTAGTTCCTTTGTACGGAAAATAAGATCCTCTTCATCAAATACACCTTCAGCTAGACGCCGAAAGAAACGGGGCATGCCGTTTTCAGACACATTACCACGAACACTTAATACAGACGATTGTTGAGAAACTAGTCCAGCCAGCGGAAGTAAATCTTCTTCTGTTCCTCCAGTACCATGGAGTAATAGCAATGTTGACTCATTAGGGTTTTGCCCTTTTTTGAAGATATGTTGCAAAGTGATTCACTCCTTTTATTTATAATCTCTTAGTATTTAGAGGTTTAAGTTTTGCTTCAATTTCTGCTCTTCTAGATTCTAAAAACGGTGGCAGTGCCAGTGATTCACCAAGATGTTCTAGTTCCTCATCTGTATCGAAACCTGGTCCATCAGTAGCTAGTTCAAACAGTATTCCGTTTGCTTCTCTAAAATAGAGAGAGCGAAAATAGAAGCGATCGACAAATCCTGAATTTGGAATCTTTGCTTCTTGTACTCTTTCGATCCATTTCATCATTTCTTCTTTATTTTCTACACGGAATGCTACATGATGAACGCCTCCTCTTCCTAGTCTTTCAGGTGGTAAATCTTGTCGCTCTTCAAGATGAACTTCTGTACCAGTTCCACCCTCCCCAGTTTCAAAAACTAATATATCAGGTTGACCTTTAATGGCAGATGAGTATTCCCCAATTTTTCGGTAGCCCATTAGATTCGTCAATATTTTCTTAGTTGATTCAGCATAAGCCACTGTTAATTTAATAGGTCCTAATCCTAATATCGCATACTCTTTTGGGACTGGACTCTTATCCCATGGAGTACCCGCTTTTACCCCCTGATTATGTTCGTCAGAGACTAAAGATAATCGCTGGCCTTCAAAATCTTTAAAGCTTAAGACTTTTCGATTAAAGCGTTCTGTTATTTCTTCATGGTCTACTCCAAGTTCTTCAAATCTTGATTTCCAGTATGCTAGAGCAGAATCATCCTTAACTCTAAGGGCAATTTCAGAAATACTATTAACCCCTTCATGGTTTCTACCAGCCATTGGAATCTCAAAGAATGTTAATTCAGTACCTGGATTTCCTTTTTCATCACCGTAAAATAAATGATAAACAGAAATATCGTCCTGGTTCACAGTTTTCTTAATTAATCTCAATCCTAAAGTTTCAGTATAAAACCGGAAGTTTTCCGGAGCTTTAGCGGTAAGTGCTGATACATGATGTATTCCTTTTAGTTCCATAATAATTCCTCCTTAATATCTCGAATTTGTTTATTTTGATTTCAAGATAATTGTATAAAATTCTACTTGTAATGTCAAATGGTGTTTGTGTTCGTTAATTAGTCTCTTAAAAGAAAGGCTGTTTTCGCATGGATTATTGCTTTCGAAGAAGGTTAGAAGCCTATAAATATTTAGATTTCGGGACATCTTTTCGTCAAAGCAATAAATGTTTTACTAATATTGAAATATTTAAGATGTTTATAATTGACCAAAAGCAACAAAGTTTAAGAAAAGGCCTAAAAAAGAATGTCTGAACTCTATTATCGATTTTTCATATACATCAATTCTTTCACAAACAATTTCAGATATATTTGTACTAAAATGTATTTGTCAACATTGATTTGAGCCAGAGCGATCACTTCAAAAGTGAGCCACTTCTTCCTAAGTTATTACCATATA